>NZ_VAHC01000005.1:0-412682 GCF_006386525.1 Flavobacterium sp. GSA192
GGGCTCACCTCTTCCCATCCCGAACAGAGTAGTTAAGCCCGCCTGCGCAGATGGTACTGCAGTTTTGTGGGAGAGTATGTCGTCGCCTTTCTTTGAAAACCCCGATTCTAATGAAACGGGGTTTTTTATTCTTATTTTGCTTTTACTTATTTTTAAGTAAGATTAGGTACCTTAGCTCAGATGGTAGAGCAATGGACTGAAAATCCATGTGTCCCTGGTTCGATCCCTGGAGGTACCACATTAATGCTCGGATGGTGAAATTGGTAGACACGCTGGACTTAAAATCCAGTGAACAGCAATGTTCGTGCGGGTTCAAGTCCCGCTCTGAGTACAAAAGCTTCAATTGGCTATGCTGATTGAAGTTTTTTTTTGGATTTTATGTAGGATTTGAGTTCGCGTTAGGGATGGAAGCGGTATCCTTTTGTGAGTGAAATTTATATTCCGGATAAGAACCAAAAGTACCCGAACAAAAGATAAAGCGGACAGCCCGACCCGTAGGGTAACGCTAAAAAGAATAAAATTTTTATTTAAAAGTGTTTCCTACTCCTAAATCAGTTCGGTTGATTTTTTGTATTGTGCCATCTTCGTTAAAAAATAGGTTTTCAGCACATACCTGACGTTGTTTTTCGCCACATTCTGATTTGTTTTCTAGCCATCTGTGATAAAATAAAACCCATTTTCCTTTGTATTCTACGATAGAATGATGATTATTACTTTCGCCTTCTTGATCCATAATAATTCCTTGGTATTTCCAAGGACCTTTAGGAGATTTAGCAGTATAATAAGTTAGGATTCTGTTTTCTTCAGGCATGGTATAATAATAAATTCCGTTTCTCTTAAAGACCCAAGGGCCTTCTCTTTTAGGTTTGTAACCTCCCTATCCATTTTATACATTTCGCCTTTTACGCTGAGTAAATCGTTGTTCATTTCAGCAACTAAATAATCGCCACCACCATTAAAATAAATATAGCCTTTACCATCATCATCTATAAAAAGGCAAGGATCATTAGCATAAGGAGTTGTCCATAAAGGTTTTCCAATGGCATCTTTAAATGGACCAGTTGGAGAATCACTCACGGCAATACCAATTCCCATCCATTTGGTGCTGTTTTTTGGATTAACTCTATCTTTAAAACCTGTTCCAACCGGAAAACAGAAATAGTATTTACCATTTTTATAAGCACAGTCCGGTGCCCAGGCAAAATTGTCGGCCCAGCTAAGGTCTTTAACAGAAAAAATGACTCCGTGGTCAGTCCAATTGACTAAATCACTGGAAGAAAACGCATACCAGTCTTTCATGAAAAAATCGGTTTGACATTCTTCGTCATGTGAGGTGTACACATACATTTTTCCATCTTTCCACACATGGGCTGAAGGATCGGCAGTGAATATTTTACTGCCAAAGTTGAGCGGATTTTGGGAGTAGCTATTAGTGCTTAAAATTGTAATAAGTAGTGGGACTACAATTGAAAATACTTTTGTTTTATTCATATTTTTTTGTGGTTCATTGGTTGATTTGTAAATATACTTGATTTATTGTATGAAAATTAAGTCTGTTGGTTAACTTATTGATTAATGAAGTGGATTTTTTGCAAAAAAAAACCTCGCTTCAATAAAGTGAGGTTCATAAAATGATGAGATTGTAATTATTTGGTCTTAACCATATTGTATTTTTCGGTACTGCTTTTACCTGATTGTAATCCGGAGATTTGAGTTGTTAAACTGGTTTTGGATGTTTTTTTATAGCTGATTTTTTGAGGATAATCGTTTTTAAGATTTTCAAAAATTAGTTCGTTTTCAATATCTTCATTTAGTTGAAAGCGAATAGGTTTGTTCTCGTTTTGACCTATTATGGTTGTGGTATAACTTAAATTTTCTCCTTTTTGTTCCAGAATGATACTTTCGTTATGAATGGTGTCTTTGTCTTTTATAAAGAGTGATTTGGCTTTAAATGTGCTGTCGTTTACTTTTTCCCAATTTTCAGAAAGTGTACCAAGATTAGTTTTGTTTTCCCAATTTCCGATAAGCCAATCGGCTTTTTTTATTAAATCTTTTTCGGCATTATTGTTTTTTTTACAAGCCGAAGCAATCAAGAGTATTGATAGTAATAAAGTTATTTTTTGCATAATTAAATTGAAGAGATTTTGTATCAAATTCAGAGTAAAATTAGTAAAAATACCAATAAGATTTCAAGAATGTTATTTAGCCATTTTTAACATTCTATACCCGTTTAAAAGGCTTATTTTTGCCCTCCAAATTGAAAGGGACACAAATTAATGATTTTAGACTATTTTAATAATTTACGTCAATCGCCAAAAGGGTATCGATTGGCAACAACCGCATTTTTCTTCATTTCTGGTTTTGGATATTCTTCATGGGCATCGCGAATTCCTGCTATTAAAGCTCAATTGCATTTATCGGAAGCTGAATTTGGAGCTGTTTTATTTGCTTTTCCAATTGGGTTAATGCTTACGATGCCGTTTACGAAAAGAATTCTGAATCTTTTCAGTAGTCGTTATTGTATGTTGTCAGGAGCTGTTTTGTTTAATATTATTTTGACATTACCTGGTTTTGCGGCATATGTGTGGCAGTTGGTTCTTATTCTTTTGATTTTTGGAGCTTCACGAAATATTTTGAATTTGTCGATGAATGCACAGGCGCTGGAAGTGCAACGCTTGTATCCTAAATCGATTATGACCACTTTTCATGCTATTTGGAGTTTAGCCGGATTTGCAGGTGCAGGTTTGGGTTATGTTATGGTGACACAACATATTGATCCATCCTTTCATTTGTTAGGTATTGGAGTAGCTATGCTAGCGGTGGTGAGTTGTTTTTATCCGTTAACAATAGAGACTGAACCATCGAAAGAAGAAAGTAAGTTCTTTTCTATGCCTGATAAAAATCTCTTAAAGTTTGCCATTATTTGTTTTGTATCGATGGCTTGCGAAAACACTATGTACGATTGGAGTGGAATTTATTTTCAGAATGTATTGCATGCTTCGCAAAAGATTACAACTGCTGCTTTTGTCTTTTTTATGACTGCGGTCACCTTGGGACGTTTTTTAGGGGACTATGCGGTGATGCGTTTTGGAATCAAAAACATTCTGTTTTACAGTGCTATAATGATTAGCGTTGGTTTTTTGATTTGTTTTCTATTACCGTTTATTATTCCAACTATTGTAGGTTTTATTCTAATAGGTGTTGGTGTTTCCTGTACTGTTCCATTGGTGTTTAGTATAGCCGGAAGATCAAAAAGTTTGAGTAGTGGTTCGGCATTGACTTCCATATCGACTATTGGTTATCTTGGTTTTTTAGTGGTTCCGCCGATGGTTGGTTTCATTTCGGAAGCTTTGAGTATGAAATGGGCTTTTTTGGTTATGGCACTTTTAGGGAGTGTTATGATTTTTATGGTAAATAAAATTTCGGAGGATAATTAATTCAGCTAAAACAGATTCCTAGCCCTGATGGAAGCGGCATCCTTTTTCTAGCTTTTTTTGCTAGAAAAAGATAGAGCGGACAGCAGGAAAAAGCTTCTGAAAAAATCTGAAATACTGAAACAAAATTGTGCAATCTTTTTTGTATTTTTGCACTCCAATTATAAGGAATACAACTATGTTAGACAGACTTCAAATAGTGAAACAACGTTTTGATGAGATTTCGGATTTAATTATCCAACCGGATGTTATTGCCGATCAAAAACGTTATGTGCAGTTGAATAAAGAATATAAAGATCTTAAGGCCTTGGCTGAAAAAAGAGATGAATATGTTCTTTTGATGGCTAATATTGACGAAGCAAATGAAATTATTGCTGACGGAAGTGATGCAGATATGACCGAAATGGCTAAAATGCAACTGGATGAAGCTAAGGAAAGATTGCCTATTCTTGAGGAAGAAATCAAATTTATGTTGATTCCTAAAGATCCTGAAGATGCTAAGAATGTTATGGTGGAAGTTCGTGCCGGAACCGGTGGGGATGAAGCAAGTATTTTTGCAGGTGATTTATTTAGAATGTACACCAAATATTGTGAAAGCCGTGGTTGGAGAACATCGGTTGTGGATATGAACGAGGGAAGTTCAGGAGGATTTAAAGAGATTATTTTTGAAGTAACAGGTGAGGATGTTTACGGAACTTTGAAGTTTGAAGCAGGAGTACACCGTGTACAACGTGTACCGCAAACAGAAACTCAGGGACGTGTACATACATCGGCTGCGACGGTTATGGTTTTACCGGAAGCAGAGGAATTTGATGTTCAAATTGATATGAATGATGTGCGTGTGGATTTCTTCTGTTCGTCAGGACCTGGAGGACAATCGGTAAATACGACTAAATCGGCGGTGCGTTTGACACACATCCCGACCGGATTAGTGGCACAATGTCAAGATCAGAAATCACAACACAAAAATAAAGATAAGGCTTTAAATGTATTGCGTTCTCGTTTGTACGAAATGGAATTGGCTAAAAAACAAGAAGAAGATGCGTCTAAAAGAACTTCTCAAGTAAGTTCCGGAGACCGTTCGGCAAAAATTAGAACTTATAATTATGCTCAGGGTCGTGTAACCGATCATAGAATTGGATTAACACTATACGATTTAGGAAATATCATGAATGGCGATATTCAGAAGATTGTAGATGAGTTACAATTAGTAAATAATACTGAAAAACTAAAAGAAGCCAGTGAGGTTTTCTAGTAGTTTTCCGAGAGTTAATTAAAGATTATTTGTTAAGAAAAACATAATTTTTTTAATGGTATTAATAAGAAAAAGCACTTAATTTGCGTTATCAAATTAGGTGTTTTTTTTTGCCCCCAATTTACTAACTAAAAATATTAAGTATGAAAAAGAGAATTTATCTTTCGTTGTTTGCTTTTGCAAGTTTATGCGCGGCAAATGCCCAGTCTTATTTAGGTTATGTTCATGATAATTATGCAGGTGTACAAGGTGTATTGTACAATCCTGCGTCTATTGTTGACTCTCGTTTTAAAACGGATATTAATTTGTTTTCAATTAGTTCTTCTGTTACTAACGACTTGTATGGCGTAAAGATTTTTGACGTTTTCAAAGACGGTTACGATTTTGATCTGGAGGCTAAAAAGAGTTTTAGTAACGCTAATAATGTGGCCTTTAATACAGATATTATGGGACCATCTGTTATGTTTAACATCGCTCCAAAACATTCGTTAGCAATTTTTACAAGAGCAAGAGCTTTTATTAATGTTGTTGATGTAAACGGACAAGTAATTAATGATGTCACAAAAGATAATTCTTCTAGTTTTCCTGAGGCTCAGGTAGGAAGTTTTAACGGAGTTGGAAATTCATGGGGAGAATTAGGGCTTTCTTACGCTGCTGTTTTGTATCAAAGAGGTCAGCATTTCTTAAAAGGAGGTATTACTGCTAAGTATTTACAAGGTGTGGCTAATTATCATTTTAAGGGTACAGATATTACAATGGAATTCAATGAAGATTTGATTCTACCAGAAAACAGTACATATGTTACTACCGGAGAAGCAATCTATGGTTCAAGTCAGGATTTTGAGAATAATTCAGATGTTGAAATTGATTCAAAGTCAAGAGGTTTTGGTCTTGATTTAGGTTTGGTTTACGAATGGAGACCGGAATACACTGCAGACAGAGCCGATATCAATGATTTAAAAGAGGTAAATAAATACAAATTGCGATTTGGTTTATCTGTTACAGATTTGGGTTCTATGAAATATGAAAAAGGGATTCGAAATTTGTATGACTTAGATCATACTTTTACTCAGGACGATTTAGATAATGCAGATGGTATTTATGATTTATATCCTGTCGAAAATAGAGATATAATAACTGGTACAGTAAGGTCATATTTACCTACAGCTATTCATGCCGATGTGGACTGGAATATTCATAATAAATTCTATTTGAACGCTAATGCTGATTTTGGAGTAGTTAGCAAAACAAAATTAAATCAAAACAGTATTGCTAACCGTGTGAGTGTGACACCTCGTTACGAATCCAAATGGTTTAGTGCTTATGTTCCAATTTCGTATATGGATTATAGCAAACAGGCACAAGTGGGATTTGGTTTAAGAACAGGAGTGTTCTTCATTGGATCTGGTTCAATTCTATCTAATGCAGTTTCAAAAAGTTCAAGAGCTGCTGATATTCATTTAGGATTTAAGATTCCTGTATATCAAAAGAAAGCTAAAGATCAGGATGGAGATGGTATCTTAGATAAAGATGATGAATGTCCTACTGTAGCTGGTCCTGTTGAAAATAAAGGATGTCCATGGGGAGACAGAGACAATGATGGAATATTGGACAAAGATGATAAATGTCCGGACGTTGCCGGTCCTGCTGCTAATAATGGTTGTCCATGGGAAGATAAGGATAATGATGGTGTTTTAGACAAAGATGATAAATGTCCTACTGTTGCCGGTCCAAAAGAAAATGCAGGTTGCCCTTGGCCAGATACTGATGGAGATGGTGTTTTAGACAAAGATGACAAATGTCCAAAAGTAAAAGGAACTCTTGCTAATAATGGTTGTCCTGAAGTAACTACTGAAGTAATTAAAAAATTAAATGATTTCTCTAAATCTATTTTATTTGATTCTTCTAAAGCGACTATCAAACCAGAATCTAACAGTAAATTAGAAGAAATTGTAAAAGTGATGAACGAATACAGTAATGCTAATTTTAAATTAGAAGGACATACTGATAGTACTGGTAATGCTGCTAAAAACCTTCAATTATCTAAGGATAGAGCCGCTGCAGTAAAAGATTATTTAGTTGCTAAAGGTATTAGTGCTGACAGACTTTCGTCAGAAGGTTATGGAATCACTAAGCCAATTGCTTCTAACAAAACGGTAGAAGGAAGAGCTGAAAACCGTAGAGTTGAAATTATTCTGGTAAAATAATCATAGTTATTGCTATAAAAAAATGAGGCTTTCGGGCCTCATTTTTTTTGGAAAAAATTTAAAGTTTCTTTTTTAACAGAAATAAGAAGCTTTTTTATTCTAAAGTTTAAAACCGTAGGCCAGACGCAAAGCAACTTGACCTAATCCTTTATCGGGATTATCGTTTCTTAGGGCTGGAAAATCAGGTAAGTATTCGTAGCGAACACTTATATCTATGTATTTTGTGGCATATCCAATACCGGGACTTAACAATAAGGATTTGTCGTTGTAATCATTGGTTACTGCAAATGCAGCACCTGCTTCACCCATTAAATAGAATTTATCTTTTAAAACAAAAGCCTTGAAACCTAATTTGGCAGGAATATAGCCCAAATCATTATTATCTCCTGTTACAAAAAGATTATTGAATCCGGTAGTGGCTGTAAGTGAATATTTTTTGGATAAATCATATTGTAAACGAACATCACCACCTACATTTAATTTATAAGGATCTTCAAATGGATAACCCACAGAAGCACCAATTCCTAATTTGAATTTTTGCTCGTAATTATCATTAGAAATGTCCTGTGCTAGAGCTTTAGTTGTACCAATTGTTAGCAAAGCCAGCATTGCTATTGTTTTGATTGATTTTATCATGATTGTTGTATTTGGGGTTACTTTTTATAGAATCGAAATAAAGAACTAGTTTTTCTTTCCTGTTTCGCTTTCAATTTTTGCTTTTCCATTGTGAAGAAATTGATGGGCATCATCTGAAACAGATTGGTATTTGGCATCTATTTTCTGAATCATTTTATCAAAGTCTTCTTTCATGTTATCTTTGAGTTCTCGCGATTTTTCTCTGATTTTTCTTCTGGTTTTTTTTCCGCTTTGCGGTGCAAACAGGATTCCTAAAATGGCTCCGGTTGCTAATCCGCCTATTACTCCTAATATTACTTTATTTGTTTTCATAATTATATCATTTAAGGGTTATTATTTAAAGTTGTTTTCCGCTAATAATTCGCATCAATACTGCAATAATTGCAATGACTAATAAAATGTGAATTAAGCTCCCTATACTATATACAAAGAAACCTAATGCCCAGAATACTACTAGCAATACAGCAGTTAGATAAAGTATATTTCCCATGATTGTATTTTTTAAATTAAACTTTTCTTAGAGTTTGAAACCTATGTACAAACTCAAAGCACTGTTTTTTGAGTCAGGAAAAGTATAGGTGTTTCCTCCAAAATTGCGTTCTTTTCCGATGGTTTGTAATCCATAATTGTAGCGAATTCCTAATGAAGTTGAGGCAAAATCAAAGCCAATTCCGGCTGCTAAACCATAATCCCATTTGTTTAAGTCATCGTTACTTATGTTTTCTTCAAAATCAAAAACACCAGTATTACTTTCATTTGTTGCATTTCCATCTATTAAATAGGCGGCATAAGGACCAAAATGAACATTAAAGTTAGGTGTAACATTTAATTTCAAGAGCACTGGCATTTCTAAATAATTTAGTTTTAGCCTTGTTGTTCCTGTAGCAAAGGCATTATCATAAATTAGTTCTGATCCTTTACGGGAATAGTTAAGCTCAGGTTGAATGGATACTGCTGACGAAACAGGTAAGTTGGCATACAAACCGGCATTGAAACTGGTTAGTATATTATTGTCATCAACATCTTCGGTGTAGAGATTGGTAAAATTAACACCTCCTTTAATTCCCATTGAAGGACTCAGTGATTGTGCTTTAGTAAAACTTACAAATGAAAAGCAAATCATTGCTGCTAAAAATAATCTTTTCATGATTTTATTTTTTTTGATTTATAAATAGATTTGAGAGTAGTTCCTAGGCTACATTACAAAGTTGCAATATCTTAGTATTAAAAGTGTTATAGGATATTTTAAGACTTTTATACAATTTCCATTTCGGTTTAGGTATAAAAAAACACCTCGTAAAAGGTGTTTGGATAATTGTATTTTATTATAGATAAAGCTTTACTGTTGATGTAGTTTTTGCTCTTTTTGAACAAGAGCAATATTATTTTGAATACTTGTAATACTTTCTGCAGCTACTGTTTTTAAAGCTTTGTTTTGAGTAGTTGTGGCAATTGTTTTGTACTGTTCTAATTCGGAAAGAAGTAAATCAGCGGTTTTTTTTAAGTATAAATAAGTGTTGGCTTCGCTGATAAAACTTTTTAAAGGTGTAGTATCATACAAGGTATTGGGAATGATGATAAAATTGTCTTTTGCAATTTTTTTTATTTTATTTTTTAGTAAAAGATGATCGTTTTCAACTTGTTTAAAAACAATATCACTACTGTTTTCTGCTTCCCGTTCTTGGGCTTTTTGAGTAATTGCCACTATTTTAAGGTTCGATTCGGCAATTTCAATCAAGACTTGTGCTTCTATTTTGGTATTTGTAGCACTCTTTTCAACTTTATTTTTTTTCTCACAAGATGTTACAATCAAACAACTGATGGAAAAAAGCATAAAGAATAAAATAATTTTATTACTTTTTAGAGTGCTCATTAGCTTGTTTTTATGCAAAATTAAATAAAATGACATCTATTTTAGTTATATGATTTTCTGATAATGTTATAGAATTGCAATTGCTTAAATGGGTAAATAAATCTCGAATTCAGCTCCCTGATTGACTTTTCCTTTTGCAAAAATGTAGCCTTTGTGGTTTTCGACAATTTTTTTACAAATAGCCAGTCCCACTCCGGTTCCGGGATATTCCTTTTTACCATGTAATCTGTTGAAAAGCAAGAATATTTTTTCGGCATATTCCTGTTCAAATCCCAGTCCGTTGTCTTTGAAAGTAATTTTTAGGTATTCTTTTTTCGAATCGTCTTTTAATTTTGGAACTTTAAATGCTTTTACTTTTTTAGAATTAATATCCACAATGACTGCTTCATCGGTTTTTGAATATTTTAATGAATTACTTATAATATTAATAAAGAGTTGTTCCAGTTGGAACTGAATTCCCTGAATGCTGTGTAGTTTTTCGAAATGGATTACCGCTTTTTTCTCGGCTATATTTTCCGAAAGTTCGCTTAAGGCATTGGATACAACCTGATTTAAATCGACTTCTTCAAATCTTTTTTCTGAGCGATTGGTTCTGGAATATTGTAATAAGTCATCAATTAAAATGCGCATTCTGTTAGAAGCTTCCTGAATTTTTTCGAAATAACCCTTTGCTGTTTCCGACAATTGCTCTTTTTCCCGGTCTTCAATTCTGGAAATAAAAGTTTGAATTTTCCGAAGTGGTTCCTGTAAATCATGGCTGGCTACATGATTAAATTCAGTTAATTCCTTGTTGTTTTGTACTAATTCTTTATTTCTCAGCTCGATTAATTGGGTTTTGTTATAATCTTCGGTAATGTCCTGAGTGGTACCTATCATGTTTTTATTCCCCAATTTATCGATGAAAATTTTAGCTGTAGTTCTAAAATGACGAACTTCAAGCGTATCTTTTTTTAATATTCGATAATGGATAAGTGGCAGCATGGCTGATTCTTCGATTTCCTGAAAAGCAGCTGTAAAAATCTCTTTGTCATCAGGATGAATGAAGTTTAATAAATTTTCTAAATTAGCTTCAAAGGATTGCGGTTTACAACCCAGCAAACGAAATTTATTATCCGAAAAACTAAAGTTTTTGTCTTCGATATTAAGAACCCAGCTACCGTATTTCCCTAGTATTTCGGCTTGTTTACTCGATTCGTCAAATATTTTCAGTCTAATATTTTGAGTAACTAAGTCTTTGTAGTTTTTAATAATTCGCATATAACCCAAACCTAAAATCAGAATTGAAATTAAGAAAGTAGAAAATACAATTAAAGGTGTGTTAGAATTGTTGTATTTATAGAGTTTGTCTTTGGTACTTAATAATTTATTTTCGGTACTGAGCATAGTGTCAATCTCATTTCTCAAGGAATCCATGACTATTTTTCCGTTTTTAAAATCGGTATTAAATTCGTCATTATTGGCAAAATTGTTTTTGAAATACGAAAAACGTTTGTCAACCAAATCGTAAATCCGAATGAGTTGTTGTTGCTTAACAGTGTCTGATTTTATGGTATTATTTAAGGACTGAAAAGTGAGATTTACATTTTTTCGGGCATTGATAAAAGGTTCTAAATAAGTAGAATCATTAGTAATAACATAGCCTCTATGCCCTGTTTCGGCATCTTTTATGTAGGATATAAGTTGACCTAATTCGATTGAAATAGCATAGGTATTCATAATCGAATCACTTATTTTATCCAATTCTTTAATGTGTCTGTAAGTGATAGACGCCAGAAAGATTAAGATAAAAAAGGCGATCAAAAATACGGATCGGATAAAGCCTATTGAATCGAATAATTTAGATTTAAACATAGTTTACATGCGTAATAAAAAATTATCTTTATTTAATCCCGAGGTGATATATTGCCAGTTCAAAGTCACTACTTCTGATAAAACTTCTTTTAGTTTTCCAAAATGATTTGGTTTTTTTATATAAATATTCGCTCCTAAAACAAAGGTGTTCTCGATATCTTCCTCAGAGGAAGAAGTCGAATAAATAGCTATTACAATATCTTTAAATTTAGGATTCGCTTTAATTTCTTTCAAACATTCTATACCAGATTTTAGAGGCATATTTAAGTCTAAGAAAATAATATTAGGCAAAATCGTTTCGGGAGCATTAAGGAAATTCATCAAGGCCACGCCGTCGTTTACCGTATTTACTACCGTATTGATTTTTAATTCCTCAAAAGCATCTGTAAAAAACAATCGGTCGTCTTCGTCATCATCGGCAAGAGTAATTAAGATAAAATCTTTTTGCATGGCTGTTTTTTGGGGGTTAGTTGATATTTTGATTGTTAATTTCGCTGCGTTTTTTTAGTATTCTTTGAAAAGCCGAAGGTGTAATTCCGGTTGTGTTTTTAAATTGAGAACTCAAATGCGCTACACTTGAATAATTGAGTTTAAAAGCAATTTCGGTTAAGGTCAAATTATGGTGAGTAATGAGTTTTTTGACATATTCAATTTTTTGAAGAATGATAAAATTCTCAATCGAAGTATAAGTAACTTCCGAAAAAAGATTAGAAAGGTATCCGTAACTATGGTTTAGTTTTTCAGCAAGATATACAGAACTTTTTACCGAAGGAATTTCGTCGTTGACAATCATTTCGATAATGGTTTCTTTGATTTTTTGTACAATTATATTTTTTTGATTTTCGATAATTTCAAATCCATATTCGTTTAATGTCGAATTTATTTTTTGATAAGTATCTGTATCAATGTTTTCTAAAAATAAAATTTCATTGGTATTAATAAGATTGTATTTGACGTTGAATACATCTAATTTCTCTTTTAAAATTTTCTTAATTAGAAAATGGCTGTCCGTTTTTAAAAATAATTTCAAGGCTATTATTTTAGGGTTTTAGTAAAAGTAATAAATAGCTTTATTAATTTATAGTTTTTCAAAGTTAGTTTTGCCTTAATTTACTTCTATTATAGAATTTTCAGAGAAACTTATACAATTCTTATATTAATTACAATTGGCTTTGTAACTTTGCGCTTTGAAAATAAAAATAAATGACTACACAACAGTTAATTGAACAAATCAGATTGAAAAAATCCTTCTTGTGCGTAGGATTAGATGTTGATTTGAATAAAATTCCTCAAAGTTTTTTAGAAAAAGAAGATCCTATTTTTGAATTCAATAAAGCAATAATTGATGCCACTCATGATTTGGCAGTTGCTTATAAACCCAATACTGCTTTTTTTGAAGCTTACGGTATAAAAGGATGGATTTCTTTGCAAAAAACGATTAATTATATCAACAATAATTATCCCGATATTTTTACCATTGCCGATGCTAAACGTGGCGATATTGGAAATACTTCATCCATGTATGCCAAAGCTTTTTTCGAAGATTTGAACTTTGATAGTATTACCGTTGCACCATATATGGGGAAAGATTCTGTAGAACCTTTTTTAGCTTTCGAAGACAAACATACTATTATGTTAGCCTTGACTTCTAACGAAGGTGCTTTTGATTTTCAAACCCTTGATGTTGATGGAACAGAACTATACAAACGCGTTTTAGAAACTTCTAAAACATGGAAGAATTCGGAGAATTTGATGTATGTAGTAGGAGCTACTAAAGCGGAGTATTTTACTGAGATAAGAAAAATTGTTCCCGATAGTTTCTTGTTAGTTCCGGGTGTTGGCGCGCAAGGAGGAAGTTTATCAGAAGTTTGTAAATACGGAATGAATGGCAATGTAGGATTACTAATTAATTCTTCAAGAGGAATTATTTATGCTTCTAAAGAAGCTGATTTTGCCGAGAAAGCAAGAGCTGAAGCTTTGAAAATGCAGCAGGAAATGGAAGCTATTTTGAAATCCAGAAAATAAAATTAGTTTCTAAATTGTATATAGAACCATTAAAGAGTATTGCTTTTTAATGGTTTTTTTAATTCAAATTTTAAATCGAATCAGTTGAAACAGTACTTATTAATCGACGATATTGGAACTCAGCATACTTTTGATAAAGTACCGCAACGGATTATTTCTTTAGTGCCTTCGCAAACGGAATTATTGGTTGATTTAGGATTGGAAGCTAAATTGGTTGGGATTACAAAATTTTGTATTCATCCAAAAGATTTACGAATTAAAAAACAAATTGTAGGCGGAACGAAAAAGGTAGATTATGATAAGATTAGAGCCTTAGCTCCCGATATTATTATTTGTAATAAAGAAGAAAACACTTTGGAAATAGTAGAAAATCTTCGTGAAATCTGTCACGTTTGGGTAACTGATATTATTACCGTTGAAGATAATTTTAAGATGATAAGCGATTTTGGAAATCTCTTTGATTGTGTTGCTGAAGCCGAAAATTGGAATAGAAAATTAGCTTTAGCTTTTAGTGATTTTAAAAGTTTTATAACAACGAAGCCTGTGAAAAAAGTGGCTTATTTTATTTGGAAAAATCCTTATATGGTGGCGGGTTCAGGTAATTTTATTGATGAATTATTGCAATTAAATCATTTTGAAAACGCGTTTGCAAACCAACCAAGGTATCCTGAGATTGAACTTGAAAAATTAAATCCGGATGGAGATTTAAACTATGTTTTTTTGTCCTCAGAACCTTATCCTTTTAAAGAAAAAGATGCTTTAAAAATGGCAAATTACACTAATTCCGCAAAATGTATTTTTGTAGATGGTGAAATGTTTTCCTGGCATGGAAGCCGATTGTTAAAAGCTTTCGACTATTTTAAAGAATTACGACAAAAGTTATAATTCGCATTCTTCTAAAACTAATTCTTCCTGCTCATTTTTAGTTGCAGCAGTCTTTTTTTGTTTTATTTGAGTTAGAATTTTAAATTCTTCTTGTAGTTTTTCAATTTCACTCGTCTCTTTCAAAAGTCCATTCATAACAGTAAATTTTTCGCAAATTTACATTAAGACAACATTAAAAACCTAGTTTTTTAAGTTAAGTTTAATAATTTAATGGAGTTTTGAGCTAAAAATTAAGAATAATACTAAACTTGTTGGAGAAGAAAAATGGGGTAACAATATTGTTTTTTAGAAAAAAGAACAAACTATATGTTTTAAAAAAAGAAGTGCTAGTATTCAAAAATACTAGCACTTGTTTTAACTAACCAAAACCAAATATAATAAATAACCAGTTCATTACATTGCAA
Source organism: Flavobacterium sp. GSA192 (assembly GCF_006386525.1). Classification (NCBI taxonomy): domain Bacteria; kingdom Pseudomonadati; phylum Bacteroidota; class Flavobacteriia; order Flavobacteriales; family Flavobacteriaceae; genus Flavobacterium; species Flavobacterium sp. GSA192. The sequence goes on from NZ_VAHC01000005.1 coordinate 14,571, forward strand.
AGATGCCACATAACAGCGGGAAAAGCTGTTAAGGATATGTTATTACTTTGTTGGTTATAAGTTAAGATTTAAACACATGTTTAATAAGTTTGATTAGCGTTTAAGAGAAAATAACGGTTTTGTTATTGTAAACCATTGTTTTACGTTCGGCATGCAGTTTTACAGCCCTTGCCAATACGCTGCGCTCCAAATCACGACCCTTTACAATAAAATCTTCGATGGAGTGACTATGGGAAACTCTGGTAATGTCTTGTTCAATAATTGGTCCTTCATCCAATTCCTCAGTTACATAATGACTGGTAGCACCAATAATTTTTACTCCACGGGCAAAAGCCGAATGATAGGGCTTTGCTCCGGGAAATGCCGGTAAAAACGAGTGATGGATATTGATGATTCTGTTTTTATACAACTCAATCAGTTTAGGTGTAATAATTTGCATGTATCGGGCCAATACAATAAAATTAATGTTGTATTCTTTCAACAAAGCAATTTGTTGTTTTTCACCTTCTTCTTTGATATCTTTAGTGAAAGGAACATAATGAAACGGAATGTCAAAACGTTGTGCAACTCCTTTTAAATCCTCGTGATTACTAATAATTAACGGAATTTCAAGAGGTAATTCGCCGGCACTGTATCGTCCTAAAAGATCATATAAACAGTGGTCGTATTTAGAAATAAAAAGTGCCATTCTGGGTTTGTATTCCTGAGTATAAATTTCCCAGGACATATTGAATTTATCTGCCAGATTAGATTGGAAATCTTTTTTGATTAATTCTAAATCCCAGTTTTGAGTACTGAATTCACATTCTAAACGCATGAAAAATACATTTTCATTTTCGTCAACATGCTGATCCAGATAAATGATATTTCCTTCGATTCCTGCAATATAATTGGTTACAGAAGCGATAATTCCTTTCTGATCCTCGCAATGGATAAGTATTGTTATTTTTTGCATTTTATAATTATTTCATGATTTCAATAAAGTCTATTGAAATCAATTTTTATTGAAGTTCTAAAGGATTCAAAACTAAACTTATTTTTTAATAAAACAAATGCTGTTTCGCCTGTTTGTTTAGGTGCTTAACGCTTTTTATTTTTTGTCCTGTAAAGCAAAAACTCTTTGTAATAATGGCGATGTTCTGGCACTGATATTAGTTCGGATATTCTTTTCTTCAACCGCTACCATTTTAAAAACACCTTTCATAGCCTGATTGGTAACATAGTCAGTCAGGTCAGGATTTACCTTGCTTACTAACGGAATGCTATTGTATTTAGTGATGATGTTTTGCCATACTTTATCGGCTCCTACTTTTGAAAAAGAACTTTTTATAACAGGATTGAATTTTCCATATAAAGAAGTAGAGGTGGTGTTTTGCAGGTAGCTTGTTGCTGAACTTTCATTTCCCATCAAAATTCCTCTTGCATCGGCAAAAGACATGTTTCTTACCGCATCAACAAAAATAGGTGTGGCTTCTTTTACCGCATCTTCGGCAGCGCGATTCAATACTTTTAATCCTTCATCGGCTAATGAATTGAGTCCAATTCTTCTCAACCCGGTATCAACCTTTCTTAATTCTTCAGGTAATAAGATTTTAACCGCTTCGTTTTTATAAAAACCATCTGTAGCGGTCAATTTGCTTACTTGTTTTGAAATTCCATTATTCAAGGCTTCTTTCAGTCCACCTGAAATATCAATCATTCCAGTAGTTCCGGTTTGTGGCAGTTGACTTAAAACCTGTTGCATTTCGGCACAACTAATTAGAGTGAAGCAGATAAAGAATAATACGATTTTTTTCATAACTTTATGTGTATTTGATTTTGGTCAAAGATACACAAACATCGTTTTGTTTTGAAAAAGTGGCTTAATTCGTTCTGTATAAAACTAATTTTTGGGCTTAATTAATGAAATTGTAATTCAAATGAAAATCTATCGCCCTAAACATAAGATAAGAATTGTAACTGCAGCGGCTCTTTTTGACGGTCACGATGCGGCAATTAATATTATGCGCAGAATTATGCAGGCCAGTGGGGTGGAAGTAATTCATTTGGGACATAACAGAAGTGCTGCCGAAATAGTAAATACGGCCATCCAGGAAGATGTTAATGCCATTGCAATTACTTCTTATCAAGGAGGACATATTGAGTTTTTTAAATACATTTTTGATTTGCTTCAGCAAAAAGGGGCAATTCATATTAAGATATTTGGCGGTGGTGGAGGCGTTATTTTACCTTCGGAAATTGCCGAATTGCAGGCTTATGGAATTACGGCAATTTACTCTCCTGATGATGGCAGAAAGATGGGATTGCAGGGAATGATTAATGATTTGCTTCAAAAATCCTCCCCCAACCCCTCCGAAGGAGGGGAGTTAGTAGTCAACAGGTTGAATCCTAATATGGATGCATCTGGATTAATAGAATTGGGTAATGATGGTGTCTTGAAAAGTTTGCAAAATAAAGAAGTAGACATAATTGCCCGATTAATTTCACTTGCCGAAAATAATCCTGATGAATTTCACAAAGTATTTCCTCAATCGGAGATAGCTCCCCCTTCGGAGGTTGGAGGGATTCCTATTCTCGGAGTTACAGGAACAGGAGGTGCTGGGAAATCTTCTTTGCTTGATGAGTTTGTTCGTCGTTTTTTGATTGATTTTCCGGAGAAAACTATCGGAATAATTTCCGTTGATCCATCCAAACGGAAAACAGGTGGTGCCTTATTAGGCGATAGAATTCGAATGAATGCAATTAATAACTCCCGTGTTTACATGCGATCATTGGCTACCCGTGAATCTAACAGGGCTTTGTCAAAATCCATTCAGGATGCGATTCAGGTTTTAAAAGCGGCGCAATATGATATTATTATTGTGGAAACTTCAGGAATTGGCCAGTCTGATACTGAGATTGTAGATTATGCCGATGTGACTTTGTATGTGATGACACCGGAATTTGGTGCTGCTACCCAACTCGAAAAAATCGATATGCTTGATTTTGCCGATGTGGTAGCGATCAATAAATTTGACAAACGAGGTGCTCTCGATGCTTTGCGGGATGTGAAAAAACAGTTCCAACGCAATCATAATCTTTGGGATGCTAATGTAGATAATCTTCCTGTTTTTGGTACTATTGCATCACAGTTTAACGATTCGGGAATGAATAGATTGTATCAGGCGGTTATGCATACAATTTCTGAAAAGACAAAAGCCAATTTACTTTCGACTTTTGAAGCCAAATCAGAGGTTAGTGAGAAAGTTTATGTGATTCCTCCACAAAGAACGCGTTATCTGTCTGAAATTGTAGAAACGATTCGGGATTATGATGAAAATGCAAAAAGCCAGCAAGAAATTGCTCAAAAATTATATGGGATTTTTAAAACATTGGAAAGTGTTTGTGGTAAAGCACCTCTTGTCAATAAATCTGGAATAGATGATGATTCTGTTTTTCCGACTGCTTTAGTAGAACACAATGACCAACGAATTTTTATAAATCTTTTATTGAATCAGTTTGATAAAGTTAAAAAGGATTTAGAATCAAAGAATTGGGAAATTATTTCAGGCTGGAATGAAAAAGTAAATAAATACAAAAATCCACTGTACACTTTTAAGGTTAGGGATAAAGAAATAAGCAGGACAACCCAAACAGAATCATTATCTCATATTCAAATCCCTAAAGTTGTACTGCCTAAATACGAGGCTTGGGGAGATATTTTAAAGTGGTCTTTACAGGAAAATGTGCCGGGAGAATTTCCTTTTACAGCCGGATTGTATCCTTTTAAAAGAGAAGGCGAAGATCCGTCCCGAATGTTTGCCGGAGAAGGTGGCCCTGAACGAACTAACAGACGTTTTCATTATTTGAGTTCGGGATTTTCAGCCAAACGATTGTCTACAGCTTTTGATAGTGTCACCTTATATGGTAACGATCCTGATATACGCCCTGATATTTACGGGAAGATAGGAAATGCAGGAGTGGCAGTTTGCTGTTTGGACGATGCTAAAAAATTATATTCCGGTTTTGATTTGCTGCATTCTCTGACTTCTGTAAGCATGACTATTAATGGGCCAGCTCCCATTTTGTTAGGTTTTTTTATGAACGCAGCAATCGATCAGCAGTGCGAAATTTATATTAAAGCCCATAAATTAGAAGAAGAGGTTGAAGAAAAAATTAATCGCATTTTTGAACAACAAGGAATTGAAAGACCGCATTATCAGGGGGATTTGCCGGAAGGGAATAATGGATTGGGATTAATGCTTCTGGGAGTAACGGGAGACGCTGTTTTGCCTTTTGAAGTGTATAACGAAATAAAAGCAAGGACTTTGTCGCAAGTTCGTGGAACTGTTCAGGCTGATATTTTGAAAGAAGATCAGGCGCAAAATACTTGTATTTTTTCTACTGAATTTGCCTTGCGATTGATGGGTGACGTACAGGAGTATTTTATAACTCATGATGTCCGAAACTTTTATTCGGTTTCAATTTCAGGTTATCATATAGCTGAAGCCGGAGCCAACCCCATTACCCAATTGGCTTTCACCTTAGCCAATGGATTTACCTATGTAGAATATTTCCTGAATCGCGGAATGGATATCAATGACTTTGGTCCTAATTTGTCTTTTTTCTTTTCTAATGGATTGGATACTGAATATGCTGTAATTGGCAGGGTAGCGCGCAGAATTTGGGCGAAAGCCATGAAAAATAAATACCATGCAAATGAACGGGTTCAAATGTTGAAATATCACATCCAAACATCAGGTCGTTCTCTTCATGCTCAGGAAGTTGATTTTAATGATATTCGAACAACGTTGCAGGCTTTATATGCCATTTATGACAATTGCAATTCTTTGCATACCAATGCTTACGATGAAGCAATTACTACACCTACCGAAGAATCGGTACGCAGGGCAATGGCAATACAACTCATTATTAATAAAGAATTTGGTTTGACTAAAAATGAAAATCCAATACAGGGTTCGTTTTTAATCGAAGCCTTGACTGATTGGGTAGAAGCTGCAGTTATGCAGGAATTCGATAAAATTTCTGAGCGGGGAGGAGTTTTGGGAGCCATGGAAACCATGTATCAGCGATCTAAAATCCAGGAAGAAAGTCTGTATTATGAAAATTTAAAACATACCGGAGAACTGCCTATCATGGGAGTCAATACTTTTTTAAATACTAAAGGTTCGCCAACAATCATTCCTGCCGAAGTCATTAGGGCTACTGAGGAAGAAAAGCAATACCAGATTAAAATGCTGCACAATTTACAGCAACGAAATCAGGATAAGGTAAATGAACAATTGCAAGCCATAAAACATGCTGCGGTTAACAATGAGAATTTATTTAGTTATTTGATGGAAGCGACTAAAATATGTTCTTTAGGACAAATTACCTCGGCTTTGTTTGAGGTGGGAGGTCAGTATAGACGAAATATGTGAAAAAAATAGTTTGTTCTGAAAAATAGCTCTTGATTATGTTTTAATTTATTGTTCTTTTATTATTATAAAAATGTATATTTGTTTAATGATATACTTAAATAGATGAACAATATAAAAAATGTTTTTAGTATAAAAGACCTTGAAAATCTTTCAGGTATTAAGGCGCATACCATTCGTATTTGGGAAAAAAGGTATCAGGTTCTTGAGCCTATGCGTACCGATACCAATATTCGTTTGTATGATTTAGTTAGTTTACAGAAATTGCTAAATATTACTTTTTTGCATGAGTATGGTTATAAAATTTCTAAAATTGCTAATTACTCAGAGGGAGAAATTCAGGCGTTGGTAAAGCAAATTATTTCAGCTAAAAATGCTAAAAATCATGCTATTAATGCTTTTAAAATGGCGATGATGAATTTTGATCAACAGCTTTTTTTAAACACTTACAATTGGTTAGCGGAAGAAAAGTCATTTAAAGAAATTTTTTATCAGGTATTTATTCCTCTTTTGGATGAAATTGGTTTGTTGTGGCAAACGGATACAATTTCACCTGCTCATGAGCATTTTATCAGCTATTTGATAAGGCAAAAAATCATTTTAAATTCCGAGAAGTTACAATTTTTAGAACCCAAAAAGCAAGACAAGGTTTTTGTGTTGTCACTTCCGTTGAATGAAATTCATGAATTAGGTTTAATGTATTTGCATTATGAAATACTTTTAGAAGGTTACAAAAGTATTTATTTAGGTGAGAGTATGCCAATCGATAGTTTGAAAGATTTGAAAAAACATTTTGATGCTATCGTATATGTTTCCTGCCTGACTGTAAAGCCTGACAGAGATCAGGTAAATGAGTATGTTCAGGAAATGGTAAACGAATTGTTAGATGAAAATACCGAGTTGTGGTTCACAGGGCGTTTGGTTTCCTGTATTAATTCGGAAACACTTTTAGAGAAAGTGTCTGTTTTTAATTCTATGGCAGAATTAACATCAAGATTGTAGTTTTGTTTAATATTTTTGTATATTTGTTAAACAAATGAAAAAGAAAATTACAATTATAGGCTCAGGGTTTTCCGCATTGTCTGCTGCTTGTTATTTAGCAAAAAGCGGACATGATGTTTTGGTTTTTGAAAAAAATGAATCCATTGGTGGTCGGGCAAGACAATTAAAAAAAGACGGTTTTACATTCGATATGGGGCCCAGTTGGTATTGGATGCCGGATGTTTTTGAACGTTTTTTTGCCGATTTTGGAAAAAAGACAAGCGATTATTATGAGCTGGTAAAGTTGTCGCCAGCTTATAGGGTTTATTTTGGAATCAACGAGTTCATAGCTATAGCCGATAATCTGGACGAAATAGTTTCCACATTTGAAGCTATCGAAAAAGGAAGTGGAAGAGTGCTTCGTGAATTTATAGCCGAAGCCAAAAGTAATTATGATATTGCTATTAAAGATTTGGTGTATCGTCCGGGAGTTTCTCCGCTAGAATTGGTCACTGTAGAAACCACTAAGAAAATCGGACAGTTTTTTAGCAACATCAGTCGGGATGTTCGCAAGAAATTCAAGAATGAAAGATTAATTCAAATATTAGAATTCCCCGTTTTGTTTCTTGGAGCCAAACCATCTGATACGCCTTCTTTTTATAGTTTTATGAATTATGCCGACTTTGGTCTTGGAACCTGGCATCCAAAAACGGGAATGTTTGATGTGGTTCGGGCTATGGAAAGTTTAGCAACCGAATTAGGAGTGCAGTTTTTTGTCAATTCGAATATTGAAAAAATAATTGTCGAAAATAAAACAGCCATAGCTATCGTTGTCAATGGAGAAAGAATTGAATCTGATTTGGTTTTAAGTGGTGCCGATTACCATCACACCGAAACTTTATTGGATAAGGAACATAGAATGTATTCGGAGCAATATTGGGAATCTCGTGTTTTTGCACCTTCGTCGTTGTTGTTTTATGTAGGTTTCAATAAAAAAATCGAAAACATTTCGCATCACGCCTTATTTTTTGACACTGATTTTTACCAGCACGCAAAAGATATTTATGACGAACCACAATGGCCAGTCGAACCGTTGTTTTATGCTAATTTTCCATCATTGACTGATAAAACGGCAGCACCGGACGGAATGGAATCAGGGTTTTTCTTAGTACCATTAGCACCGGGAATCAATGATTCAGAAGAATTGCGAGTAGAATATTTTGATAAAATTATAGATCGCTTTGAAAAGTTAACGCAGCAAAATATTAAAGAGAATATTATATTTAAGGAATCCTTTTGTAAGAACGATTTTGTAGAACAATACAATTCGTATAAAGGAAATGCTTACGGAATGGCGAATACTTTATTACAAACAGCTTTTTTAAGACCAAAACTAAAGAGTAAAAAAGTTCGTAACTTATATTTTACAGGACAATTAACCGTTCCTGGGCCTGGAGTTCCACCGGCATTAATTTCGGGAAAATTAGTGTCTGATTTGATAGATAAACAATTTCTAAAACAATATTTATGAAGCAATTATTTGACGATGTTTCTTTTAAATGCAGTAGGTTAGTGACTAAAAACTACAGTACTTCGTTTTCATTGGCGGTATATATGCTTTCGCCAAGCATCAGAGATGCTATTTACAGCATTTACGGATTTGTGCGTTTTGCAGACGAAATTGTCGATTCTTTTCATGGTTTTGACAAAGAAAATTTAATCAACGATTTCGAAAAAGAATATTACAAAGCCTATAATTCCGGCATAAGTTTGAATCCTATTTTGAATTCGTTCCAGCAAACGGTTAATCAATATAATATTTCAGACGATTTGATTCAGGCTTTTTTGAAGAGCATGAAAATGGATTTAATCAAATTAGATTACAATTCTAAAGACGAATACGAAGAATACATTTACGGTTCAGCCGATGTGGTAGGCTTAATGTGTCTGAAAGTTTTTGTGTCCGGAAAAGAACATAAGTATGAGGAATTGAAAGACGAAGCCATGCGATTGGGCTCTGCTTTCCAAAAAGTAAATTTCCTTCGCGATTTAAGAGATGATAATTTGATTCTGAATCGGAATTATTTTCCGGGAGTCGATTTGAATTCTTTTGATGAAAATGCAAAAAAAGCCATCATTAATGAAATCAAAGAAGATTTCAGAATTGCCTATCAGGGAATTGTTAAATTGCCTATCGAAGCTAAATTTGGCGTTTACACGGCTTATGTGTATTACAAAAAGCTATTAAAAAAACTCGAAAACACACCATGTAAAGAGATTGGAAATGCCCGAATCCGGGTTTCTAATTATACTAAAGCTACGCTTTTAGCACAATCTTTCGTTACTTATAAGTTGCGACTGGTCGAATAAATAAACGATTTTAAATACTAAAAAATGATTTCATTTTTAATTACATTGGGCGTTTTTCTTTTTATGGAATGTGTCACCTGGCTCACGCACAAATACGTGATGCACGGGCTCATGTGGTATTTTCATGCCGATCATCACCAACCCAAGTACGAGCATATTTTTGAACGCAACGATATCTTTTTTGTCATTTTTGCCATTCCCAGCATCGTACTTTTTTACTTTGGTGTCGAGGGCGGAATCAACTATTTATTTTTCATCGGTCTGGGAATTACTATCTATGGTTTTTGTTATTTTATGATTCATGACGTTTTGATTCATCAGCGTTTCAAGTGGTTTAAAAACACTAAAAACAAATACCTGATTGGTTTACGCAAAGCCCATAAAGTACATCATAAACATTTGGGAAAAGAAGACGGAGAATGTTTCGGGATGCTTTTTGTCCCATTTAAGTATTTTAAAATGTAGCATAATTAGGGCGTTACCTTTTTTAAAAACAAGAAAAATGTTTTTTAAAAAGGTCGGGCTATTCGTTACAATCTTTATGTTTTTAAAGAAAAAACATAAAGGATTTTCACTACTATCCCTAACGCAAACCTCACTTGGTCTAAAAAATAAACCCATGAAAGTATATTCTAAACAAACAGTTCAACATGTCAATGCTTCGATTGAAGAATGTTGGGCATTTTTTTCCAGTCCACGCAATCTGCAAAAAATAACTCCCAAAACTATGGGATTTCAAATCACTGATTTTGACGAAAAAAACATGTATGCCGGTCAAATCATTCAATACAAAGTTTCTCCGCTTTTGGGAATCAAATTACCTTGGGTTACTGAAATTACCATTGTTAAAGAAGGCAGTTATTTTATAGACGAACAACGTTTTGGGCCTTATGCTTTATGGCATCACAAACATTTTTTTGAACCGACTGAAAACGGCGTAAAAATGACCGATTTGGTTCATTATGCGTTGCCTTTTGGATTTCTTGGTCGTATGATGAATACTTTGGTTGTTAAACACAAACTCAAAGAAATATTTGAGTACAGGGAGAAAAAAGTTAACGAAATTTTCAATTCTAAATAATGGCAAAAACAGCGGTTTCTATTTTTTGGTTCAGACGTGATTTACGACTCGAAGATAACATTGGATTATTTCATGCTTTAAAATCTAATTTTCCGGTAATCCCATTATTTATTTTTGATGAAGCTATTCTGGATTCTTTACCTAAAGAAGATGCAAGGGTCGCTTTTATCCATGAATCACTTTCTAAAATAAATAGTCAACTTAATGAAATAGGAAGTTCTATTTTAATCAAAAAAGGAAAAACGGTAGTAGTTTGGCAGGAATTAATTAGTGAGTTCGATATAAAAGAAGTTTTTTTCAATAAAGATTACGAACCTTTTGCTATCAACCGCGACGAAGCCATTTGTCAATTATTAGATACCAATAAAAGCATAAGCTATTGTTTTAAAGATCAGGTCATTTTTGAAGAAAAAGAAATCACAAAAGCTGATGGATTGCCCTATACGGTTTATACGCCTTATAAAAATAAATGGTTGGAGAAGTTTCAAACAATGACTCCGCTCAGGGAATATGATACTTCTGAGTTGTTTTCTAATTTTTATAAAAGCAATTTCAGTTTTCCTTCCTTGGAACAAATTGGTTTTGAAAAAAGCACAATAAGAGTAAAGCCATTTTCTCTCGATAATCTTAAGAATTATCAGGAAACCCGCGATTTTCCGGCGGTAGATTCCACTTCGTATTTGTCGCCACATTTGCGTTTTGGAACGGTAAGCATTCGAAAAATGGTCAATTTTGCAGCAAAAACAAATCAGGTTTTTTTGAGCGAATTGATTTGGCGTGAGTTTTTTATGCAAATTCTCTATCATTTTCCAAAAGTGGTGACCCAGAATTTTAAATCCGATTATGATGGAATTCAATGGCGCAATAATGAGGAAGATTTTAAACGCTGGTGTGCCGGAAACACAGGTTATCCAATGGTCGATGCCGGAATGCGTCAGCTGAATGAAACAGGTTATATGCACAATCGTGTTCGTATGGTTGTTGCAAGTTTTTTGTGCAAACATTTGTTGATTCAATGGCAATGGGGCGAAGCTTATTTTGCCGAGAAATTATTGGATTATGATTTGTCGGCCAATGTGGGCAACTGGCAATGGGCAGCCGGAACAGGCTGTGATGCAGTCCCTTATTTCAGGGTTTTTAATCCTGAAATTCAATTAAAAAAGTTTGACGAAAAAGGAATTTACATCCGTAAATGGATTCCTGAATTCGATTTAGGCTACGGCGAACCTATGGTTGATCATGCTATGGCAAGAGACAGAGCTATTGCTACTTACAAAGCTGGAATTTTGAAGTGATTTAATTTTTAAAACATATAAGTTATATAAGTTTTTAACCATTAAGGAATTAAGTTTTATTTAGCTTTCTTTTACTTAATTGAACTTGATTTTTTAATGGTTGGCTATTTTTATTTGCTTAAGCTTATATGGCTTATATGTTTTAAAAAATCAGCGAATCAATCTTCGCAACATCCCCTTAAAAATAAACCCATGAAACGGTAAAACAGAATACCAGTACAATTTTCCGCCAATTCCTCTTGGTCTGAATGTCGCTGATTGATACAGTGTATTTCCTATAATTTTGAATTCGAGCCAGGCTTCTCCCGGGAGTTTCATTTCGGCAAATAAAATTAATTTACCTTCTTCTTTATCGGCATACAAAACTCTCCAAAAATCCAATACATCGCCTGAATGAATACTATGTTTATTGGTTCGTCCTCGTCTTAGTCCTACACCTCCAAATAATTTGTCAATAAATCCTCTGATATTCCATAACCAATTTCCATAATACCAGCCCGTTTCCCCACCTATTGACCAAATACGTTCAATGGTGAAATCACGGTTCATGATTTCCATTTTCCGTCTATCAATAAAACAATCTTTTTTAGGGACTTTCAGGTATTCCGAAATATTGTTGCTAAATCTTCCACTGATTAAGGAATCTTTCCAACTGGATGCTACTTGGTCTTCTTCTACTTTTATCAAAGCTCTTGATAAAGCTTGCTCGTAAGTCATGGGTTGGACTCCTAATAAATCGTTGATTTTCGTATCTTGGCAAATCACTTCTACTTTCATGCTGCTGACCAATGCTGTAGCGAGTTTATAAGAAGTTGAGGTCACAAAATACAGCCAGTAAGATGACAATTTGGGTGTCATTACTGGAATTGTTAAAATCCATCTTTTTAGGTTTTTAGCTTTGGCAAAACCCAATAACATTTCTTTGTAGGTCAGAATATCAGGGCCGCCAATATCAAAACTCTGATGATAGGTTAGGGGATTCAGCAAGGATTTGGTGAGGAATTCCAATACATCAGTTATAGCAATGGGCTGACATTTGGTATTCAGCCATTTTGGCGTAATCATTACAGGAAGTTTGTTTACTAAATCCCGAATAATTTCAAAAGAAGCACTGCCTGAACCCACAATAATTCCAGCTCTTAAGGTGGTTAAAGCAAAAGTGCCTGTGCCTAAAATTGTCTCCACATTTTTTCGGGAAGATAAATGTTTGGAGAGCGATTGGTCATTTACTATTCCGCTCAAATAAATTACTTGTTTGGCAGAAGTTTGATTGAGTCTTTCTACAAAATTTTTAGCCGAAATACTTTCTAACTCATCATAATTGGAAGCAGCACCCGACATGGAATGTATGAGATAATAAGCGGCATCAATATCGTTTGGGATGGCATTTAAACTATGCTGATTTAGAAAATCAATTTCAATCGCGCTGACGTTATTTTCAAATTCTTTGGGACAATAAAACCGGTTTTTATCTCTTACGCAACAAATAACTTCGTGTCCCTGTCCTGCCAAAATAGGCAGGAGCCTTTTCCCGATGTAACCTGTTGCGCCTGTTAAGAGAATTTTCATGGTTTTTAATTTAAAATTAGCTTAATTTATTAGAAACTAAACTGATAAATTCTTTTCTGGTTTTGTCTTTTTCAAAAGCACCCGTGAAAGAAGAAGTGGTGGTAACAGAATTTTGTTTTTGAATTCCTCGCATTTGCATGCACATGTGCTGTGCTTCAATAACAACGGCAACACCAAGCGGATTCAAGGCTTCCTGAATACAATTTTTAATTTGATCGGTCAACCGTTCCTGAACCTGCATTCTGCGGGCGTAGGCATCAACCACTCTTGGAATTTTACTCAGTCCTACAATTTTGCCATTCGGAATGTATGCTACATGAGCTTTTCCAAAAAAAGGTAACATGTGGTGTTCACACATCGAATATACTTCGATGTCTTTTACCACAATCATTTGCTGGTGTTCTTCGGTAAATAAGGCTGATTTCAATATTTCTAATGGATCCAATCCGTAGCCATGAGTTAAATATTGCATGGCTTTGGCTACACGTTCCGGTGTTTTTTCTAGACCTTCTCTAGTTACATCTTCACCTAAATTATCAATGATTATTCTATAATTATCTGCCAGTGATTCTGTTATTTCCGTATCGTATTGTTCGATCTTTTCGTAACTTTTCATTTCTTTTATCATGTTGTTTTGTGTTTAAATTTTAAAAGTTACTATTCCGTAATCCATTTCAAAAATCTGTCCTGAAATGGATTTTGCTTTTTCTGAAATTAAAAAATCAGCCATATCGGCAACTTCTTCCGGTTTCAAATAGCTTTTCATCGGATGACGTTCTATCATATTTTCTTTCATTCGATCATTTCTAAGAATATTAGCCGAAAGTGAAGTTTCAGTAATCGTAGGAGCAATGGCATTGATGCGTACTACTGAAGCCAATTCGGCTCCCAACGATTTTACCAGTCCTTCAACTCCTGATTTTGCCGTTGCAATACTGGCATGAAACGGCATTCCTAATTTGGCCGCCACTGTGCTAAATAAAAGAATCGATGGATGATTTCCTTTTTTCAATTGAGGCAAGTATTTCTGAATACATTTAACGGCTCCAATAACATTTATTTCAAAATCATTTCTAAAATCGTCTATGCTCAAACTGCCGATAGGTTTCAGGTTGATGGAACCGGGGCAATAGATTAAGGTGTCAATAGATTCAATTTCAGGAAGTACATCTTGTAATATGTCAATGCTGTAATGTTTAAGATTAGTATGTGTAGTCTCAGGCGCATTTCTGCTGATGTTATAAATGAAATTAGTTGCTAGTTGTTGTTGCAGAATCGTATTTCCAATTCCTTTGCTGCCTCCTATGATGACGATGTTTTTCATGGTTGAAATACTTTTTTATCGAATTATCGTTTCGAAATTTTGTTGTTGTTAATTTGTCTCTGTCTGCTGCATTTAAAACGACCTTCATTGAAAATCCTCAGTTTTTCGTGTTTTGTTTTACGGCCTTGAACCCTTTCGCGCCACATTCTAAAACTAGAAGCTTTCATTTCGGTGCGCATCAGCTCGATAACTTCTTGTTCTTTTAGTCCGAATTGCAGTTGAATTGCTTCAAAAGTGGTTCGGTCTTCCCAGGCCATTTCTATAATACGGTCTTTGTCTAAATCAGTAAGTTCTTTTTTTGTAGTCACGATATTTTTTATTTGAATTTGAAATTTATTTTTGCTGTTGCAATTAGGACTTAATTATTATTCATTATCGCCAATATCCGCCATGGTGTGTAATTTCAGGATACGGAAACTTTCTTCTTTTACTAATGGATTCTTTTTCATTTTCCATAAAAAATCACTGGCAAATTTTCGTGTCCGTTCCATATCAACAATTGGTTTCGGATAGTTGATGCCTATTTCAAAATTGTTAAATTTTTGGTCTAAATAAGTCATTTTATAGGGTTCGTGTACAAATGCTGTTGGCAAATGACTTAATTCCGGTACCCATTTTTTTATAAATTCACCATCAGGATCGTGCTCGTAACTGTTTTTTATGGGATTGTAAATGCGTAACATATTGACTCCGGTTTCACCGGCCTGCATTTGCAACTGTGGAAAATGAATTCCGGGTTCAAAATCCAAGAACATTTGTGATAAATGTTGTGTCGCTTCCTGCCAGGGCTGCCATAAATTATGTGTGAAAAATGAAACTAACATGGCGCGCATTCTAAAGTTCAGATAACCGGTCTCATTCAGGCAGCGCATTGAAGCATCAATTAGCGGAAATCCTGTTTGTCCTGTTTTCCATGCTGAAATATAATCGGGTTTGATTTTCTTTTTTAGCAAATGAAAGCCTTTGTTGATACTTTCAAACTCCATGATTTCTTCCATTTCAAATTTTTGAATGAAATGTGCCTGCCAGGTAAGTCTGGATACAAAAGAATCGATTTGTTTTTTATGGCTGCAAGTCAATCTAAACGTTGCCACTTTTTGCAAAACTTGTCTGGATGATAGATTTCCCCAGGCAATGTAAGGAGATAATCTGCTGCAACTTCTTCTCGCTAATACAGGTTTTGAGATATGTGAACTATAATTGTAATAGCGTTCTTCAAGGAAATTTTCTAAATATTTATAGCCCATTGCACTGCCCCCTTTTTGGAAAACAGTATCTGGAATAGTTTCTAAATTCGTTTTTTCTAATGTCTTTTCGAGTTCATTTATTGCTTCCGAGGAGAGAAAATTTTCTGCTTTCGGATCAAAAATAAATAGGGGAGCGTTCATGTATTTTTCCCATTTAGAAACCCAATCGTTTCGGTCTTTCAATCCTCTGAAAATTCCATTGTTAATATTCTCGACCCAATTGATTTGATTGTTTTTACAAAATCGTTTGAAAGCTTTATCTCTTTCGTAAGTGATTTTTAAACCGGTTTCCTGATGCGAAAAAACAGTATCTATCTTGTAGAATTCCTGAAGCGTATTGAAAACAGCATTCACTTCTGAAGTTACTGCCAAAACATGGGTATTTGATTTTTTTAATTGTTTATTGATGTCAACAAGAGATTGTTTGATAAAATTCCAGTGCCTTGGGCTATAATGTGGATCATTTTCCAAAGATTTTTCAAAAACATATAACAACAATGTAGGTTTACCTGACTGTACAGCATTAAAAATCGCTTCGTTATCCTGTAAACGAAGGTCTCTTTTAAACCAAACCACATTTATTTGTTCCTTTTGCATTTTTCACTACAATATTTGACTTCATCCCAAACTTTTTCCCATTTTTTCCGCCAATTAAAAGGTCGCTTGCAAACCAAACATATTTTTGACGGAAGATTTTCTTTTTTCATTATTTGTATTTTTCGAAAGCATTCACCACAATTTCTGCTTTCAAATCAAACATTAGGTTGTACAAACCAAAGAAGGTTCGGTTCATGTAAATAAAATGTTTCGAACCGCGATTCCCATTCATTTTTTTAAGATTGGTGTCTTTAGAAAAACGTTCACCCAATTGTGCTATGTTTTCAAAGAATACTTCATCCGAAAAATCGAAGGTTTCCGTTTGAAAGGGTTTAGTAAACAGCGATAACAAATCATAGAACATTTGCGTGAAATAGGCAATTTCTTCTTTGCTGTCATCGGTTCTAAGAATTTCCAATTCGAATAATTTTTCTCTAAAAAGCTTTTGGTTATCAATCACTTCCTTGTTGATTAACTCAAAGTACGGAATATAGAAATCAGTTGGAATTTGTTTCATACAACCAAAATCAAGAGCAACCAATTGGTTTTTGTCATTAATCAGAAAATTTCCGGGATGTGGATCGGCATGAACTTTTTTCAAAATGTGAATTTGATACATATAAAAATCCCATAAAGCCTGACCAATTTTATTGGCAATTTCAGGATCTGAATTTTTAAATTCCGATAAATGAACGCCAGTCATCCAATCCATCGTGATGATTTTCTCTGAAGAATATTCAGGATAATACTCCGGGAAAACCAGATTATCAATTTTTTTGCAAGCATCCACTACCTCCTGACTTTGTTTGAGTTCCAATAAATAATTGGTTTCCTCAATTAGTTTGTCTTCGACTTCTTTGAAATATTTATCAGAATCTTTTCCTTGTAGATTAAACATTCGGATAGCAATAGGTTTTACCAAAGCCAAATCGGACGAAATACTATTGGCAACACCCGGATATTGGATTTTTACCGCCAGTTTTTTGTTGTTTTTTACCGCCAAATGCACCTGACCAATACTCGCCGCATTAACCGAATTTGGATTGAACTCGTCAAAAATTTCATAAGGCGTTTTGCCAAAATTATTCTTGAAGGTTTTCAATACTAAAGGAGCCGAAAGGGGAGGAACTGAAAATTGGGACAAAGAAAATTTCTCAACATAAGCCTGTGGCAGGAAATTCTTGTCCATGCTTAGCATTTGGGCAACTTTTAAAGCGCTACCTTTTAAACTTTTTAGTCCATCATAAATATCTTCGGCATTTTCTTCATTGAGTTTATCGCGACTCAAATCAGAATTGACCATTTTTTCGCCGTAATATTTCAGGTAATTCACGCCTACTTTAGCTCCTGTTTGTACCAGTTTTGTAGCTCGCTCAATTTTTGAAGTTGGAATGTAGTCGATTGTTTTCATTATTTAGCTTGCATTTTTTCTTTAAAAATAAATTTCCCAAAATCGATAATGCTATTGATAGGTGCGGTATTCAGTAATTCGAAACTTAGTTTTACCGATTTTTCGATAAAAATGTCTGTTTTTTCAAAATTTGCTGATCCATCTTCGAGCCAAAATTTCAGTGTAAATAAAAATTGTATCCAAGCCGTTTCCTGAATAGCTTTTTCTTGAAAATTCTGAATTTTTTCTTGTTGAATTCGGAAGTCATCAGTAGTTATTTCTGCAATAAATTTTTTAAAGTGGGTTCTCAATCCTGAAAGTTTCATCAGGTTTTTTAACTGATTTTTGTCTTCATTCAAACTCATGCTTACATAACTTCTGTTAGCAGTGAGCAATTCGAAAAAAGTAAAATAAAAGCTCAGTAGTTTACTTTTCATATCGTATGATTCGTAATTACTGTCTTTGTGTAATAATTCGATGGTTTTTTCAAAAAACTGATTGTAAATTTCTTTTTCAATACTTTCTAAAGTTCCAAAAAATGAATAGAATTCTGTTTCTGTAAATCCATGATTTTTAGTGAATTGATATACTGATTTTGGTTTCTCATTGTTTTCTAAAGTAGCATCCATATACATGGAGACAATGGACTCTTTGCTTATTTTTGTTTTTTTAGTTGCCATGTTGCTTTCTGTTTTTTATTGGTTTATAAAGATACTAAAATGTTTAATGATTTTGTGTTAATGTTAAACAAAATATTTTTATCTTTGGTTAAGATGTAAAAACTATTGTAATGAAAAAGAATGTATTGATTACTGGCGGAACCGGATTTGTAGGCAGGCATTTGACTAATTTGCTGGTTGCAAATGGTTTTTCGGTATCTGTTTTGAGTAGAAGTAAAAGAGTAAATACTGCCAATGTTTTTTATTATAAGTGGGATGTGGAAAAGCAGTTTATTGAAGAAGAAGCGATTCAAAGGGCTGATTTTGTCATTCATTTGGCTGGAGCCAATATTGGTGAAAAACGCTGGACTAAAAAGCGCAAAGCAGAGATTTTATCCAGTAGAGAACAGGCCGCACAATTAATTTACAATTCATTATTAAAATGGAATAAGAATCTGGAAGCTTTTGTTTCGGCTTCGGCAGTGGGGATTTACGGAGCAATTAATGGTCGGGCAATTTGTAATGAAAATATGCAGCCTGCAAATGATTTTTTAGGATTGACTTGTCAAAAATGGGAAGCAGCAGCAAATCAATTTGAAAAACTAGGAATTCGTACCGTTAAAATTCGTACTGGTTTAGTTTTAGGAAAAGAGGATGGTTTTCTGAAAAAGTTAGTTCCTATTTTCAAATTAAGACTGGGTTCTGCTTTAGGTACAGGAAAGCAATACATGCCTTGGATTCATGTTGACGATTTGTGTCAAATTTACCTGGAAGCCATAAAAAATCCGATGTTCTCAGGAGCTTATAATGCTGCAATTACGGATGATACTACTAATGAATCATTTTCTAAAATATTGGCAAAAGTTTACGGATACAAAATTTGGTTGCCTAATGTGCCTCCAATGCTAATAAAAATAGCTCTGGGAGAAATGTCAAAACTGGTTCTAACAGGCAGAAGAGTTTCGAATGAAAAAATAAAACAATTGGGTTTTCAATTTCAGCATGAGGATTTAGAAACCGCAATCAAAGAGTGTTTGTTAAAATAAAATTACTTTAAATCGACGTTTAATGCTACGTTAACCGTTTTAGAAATTTTGTTTTTTACTATAAAAGGAATTTCAATTTTAAAATCCTCTGTGTTCAATGAGAAATGTGATTGAACAGCAATTGAATTAGTAGCCGTTTTATGAATTAATGCAAGAACTCTAATGTTTTTAGTTACGCCATGAATCTGGATTTTTCCTTTGATGTAATAACGCCCCGGAGTAGTATTGATTTTGTTGGCGGAAAATTTTTCAATCCCACCTTTAAAAACGGCTTTGGGATATTTTTTACTTTCCATATAATTGGCATTAAAATGATCCTGCATCAAACTTCTTTCAAATTTGAAATCTTTGATGAATACAATAAAATGAATGTTATTGTTTTTTGTATTTAAAGTTCCAATAA
Source organism: Flavobacterium sp. GSA192 (assembly GCF_006386525.1). NCBI lineage: Bacteria > Pseudomonadati > Bacteroidota > Flavobacteriia > Flavobacteriales > Flavobacteriaceae > Flavobacterium > Flavobacterium sp. GSA192. Next base: position 33,950 of record NZ_VAHC01000005.1, read on the forward strand.
CCTGATTGTTTACCGCTTCAACAGCTTCGTAAAAAGGAACTGATGCTTCAAAAGTAATGTTTCCATTAGTTACTGTTTTTTTATCCTGAGCAACTATGGAAATACTGAAAATAAATAAAAATGCGAGTAGAAAATTTTTCATGGCAGCTTCATTTTTCTACTTAAAGTTAGAAAAAAAAGTCAAAAAATCCTAATAAAACTGCAGTGAAAATGAAGTAGAATAACGTTTTTTAATGCTTTTTATCTATTAATTTCAATCTATTAGATTATCATCTTTTTTTGCTCTTGCAATAATACTTTCCGGAAGTGCTTTTTTTGCTTTAGCACCCATTTTTTTGAGTTTTTCAACTCTGGTAATCAGGTTTCCGCTTCCTTCAACCAGTTTGTTCATGGCACCGCTGTATTCAATTTTGGTTTCATCGATTTTCTTTCCAATTTTGATTAAATCGGCTACAAAACCTTCAAATTTATCATACAAAGCTCCGGCCTGACGCGCAATTTCGAGTGCGTTTTCCTGTTGTTTTTGGTTAGTCCACATACTGTCTATAGTGCGCAAAGTGGCTAATAAAGTGGCAGGAGTTACAATTACAATATTCTTTTCGAATGCTTTATTGTATAAACTGGTGTCTTCGTTTAAAGCGATGGCAAAAGCGGGTTCGATAGGAATAAAAAGCAGTACAAAATCAGGGCTTTCAATTTGGTACAAATCCTGATAATTTTTGTTGCCTAGTTGCTCCACGTGGCGTTTGATGGAATTGACATGCTCTTTTAAATAGCTGCTTTTTAAATCATCTTCCTCTTCATTGATGTATTTTTCATAAGCGGTCAACGAAACTTTAGAATCCACAATCATTTTTTTTCCATCGGGTAAATTAATCACGACATCAGGAATCACACGATTTCCATCTTCGGTAGCAAAACTTTGCTGTACTTCGTATTCACGCCCTTTTTCCAGACCTGATTTTTCCAGAACACGTTCTAAGACTAATTCGCCCCAGTTTCCTTGCATTTTACTGTCTCCTTTTAAGGCTTTAGTCAGGTTCAGGGTTTCTTTGCTCATTTGAATATTCATTTCGCGTAAGCCTAAAATTTGTTGGCGTAAAGCCGCATGATAATCGATGCTTTCTTTGTGGGTGTCTTCGACTTTCTTTTCGAATAACTGAATTTTATCCTGTAAAGGCGACAGGATATTTTTCATGTTTTCTTTATTTTGTTCGGTAAATTTATTTGATTTCTCGTCTAATATTTTGTTGGCCAGATTTTCGAATTCTTTGGTGAATTTTTCCTGTAATTTCTCCACTTCGTCTTTTTGTTCTTTATTTCGTTCCCAAAGATTTTCAAAATCGACTTCTTTTTTCGAAAGCTGGATTGCCAGACTGTCTTTTTCGTTTCTGATGGCTTCTTTTTCCTGATTGATGATTGCTAATTGTTTTTCGAATTGCATTTTGTCATTCGAAAATTGCTCTTTCAATTGATTGATTTGCGAAGTTAGGGCAATTAGTTTTTCTTCTAAACTTGTTTTTTCGGACTGAAAACGGGCAGAAAAAATCAATTTTCCAATAAAAATTCCAATGGCGAGCGCAACAATAAAAGACAATAAAAACGGAAACAAATCAGACATGGCTAAAGTTTATAAGTAAGTACGCAAAAATAGAGATTAATGCCGATTTTGAGCATTTTTTTATTCGAATCAAATTGTTTTTTTTTAAACTTTTCACGCAACCATTTTTAGAATGGCTTGTCTATTTAATAGTAAACAAAGTAGCGGTATGAGAAAAGTTAAGCATTTATTCTGGAGTGTTTTGATGCTCTTTCTTACTTTCTGTTCTTTGACAAATGACGGAAAGAATACTCAGGATAGTAGTGCTATTGTGGGAACCTGGTATTGGCAGGAATCTAAAGGAGGAATTAGCGGAAAGGAAATAATAACGCCAAAAACCACAGGAGTAAATAAAAAATTAGTTTTTGCAGCCAATAAAAAAGTTACTGTTTTTACTAATGATATTGAAACAGGAAATTATACCTACAAAATAGCAAAAGGAAATAGTTTTTTAGACCATAAAGAGCATTATTTGCTGACTTTTAGTGAGATGAGTTATGTGATTCAGTATATAGACAAGCGGCGTTTGAGTATTCAGGATAATTTTGTTGATGGCTATGTTTTGACTTATACAAAGTAATTTTAAGTTATGAATGTTTAAATTTGTTAGCGTTAAACCGTTTTTAAGAGTTATTTTTTGAAAGAACCAATAGAGCATTATATAAGGCAATGTATTGAAAATGATAGAGGAGGACAACAGAAGATTTATCAGTTGTTTGCTCCTGTATTGTATGGTCTTTGCATCAAATACATGAAGAATGAAGAGGATGCCAAAGATGTTTTTCAGGAAGCATTTGTAATTGCTTTTCAAAAAATAAGTCAGTATCGGTTTGAAGGCAGTTTCGAAGGTTGGCTGAAACGTATTTTTATCAATAAACTGATAGAGACCCTCAATAAGAGAAAAAGGGAAATGCCTTTTTTGGATGTACTCCATCAGGAAGATTTTGTTGATGAAGAACAGGAGATAGATTCATTTTCGATACCCCAGGAAAAATTATTAGAATTCATTCAGCATTTACCCGATCAATACCGACTGGTTTTTAATCTTTATTTTTTCGAAAAAATGAAACACAAAGAAATTGCCAGTTTATTGAATATTTCCGAAGGAACTTCTAAATCCAATTTGAATCGGGCAAAAAGTAATTTACAAAAGAAAATATTAGCGTTAATGGCTTCAAAGGATGCTTAAAAATAGCAGTTATGAAAAAAGATAATATAGAAAAATTATTTTCTTCGTTAGAAGATTTTTCTAAAACTCCTCCGGATGATTTATGGAAAGGAATTGAGGAGAAATTAGATAATTCGAAAACTAAAAAGAGATTTCCTTTCTGGTGGTCTATAGCAGCAACTTTAGTTGTTGGATTAGGACTTTTGGCTACTTTTTATTCTCATCCTGATACCAATTCGATAACAATACCTGATGAATCTAAAAACGGAGTGGTCAATCAGTCAGGATCAACAAACGCTCAGGAAAAAGAAAATGTTGCGAATGAAGCAGAAGCAGCAAAGAATGATTTGGATAAGCCATTTTCAAATTCAAATGCGACTGTTGAAACTAAAACACAAGAGCCTGTAACTAACGCAAAATCATCTGTTATTAATTTGAATAATCGAAAAATAACCAATTCAAATACAGCGGCTGTAGCGGTAATTACAAACCCAAACACAGTTGTTTCAGCTAATAAAAATGAGACTATACCTCAATCAAAAGAAATCAAAAGTGCTGAAAAAGCAGTTTTGACTCAGCCAAATCCAATTGCGGAACAAAATAAAAAGATAGTTGAAAAATCAGCTGTCGAAGATAAAATAAAAGAAAAATCGGCAACAATTGAAGAAAAAGAAAATGAGTTGGCTGCAATAGAAAAAGAACTGCAAAAGAAAGACAAAACAGTTTCAACAACAGATAAGTGGTCGTTACAGCTTTTTGCAGGAATAAACAATTCGCAAAACATCAAGAATCAAAAATCCTTGGGAAATACAATTGAATCTCAAAGAGGACACAGCTATGGAGTGAAAACTAATTACAAACTCAATCGTCGCTGGGCGGTAAGCACTGGTTTGAAAGTGAGTGAATTGGGGCAGCAACTGGCTAATGTTTCTTATGTTAATTCGGCTAAAAGTCTGGTTAGTATTGCTAAAGAACCCATGAGTGCGCCTCAGTTAAAAGGTTCAATTGTTGCCAATACAAATTATTTGTTTATCCCAAAAACAGCCGATAATTCTAAAAATGTATTGAGTAGTAATAATTTTTACGAAACCGGAAATTTATCGCAACGCGTACAATATCTGGAAATGCCAATAGAGATTTCTTATTCGATTTTAAACAAGGGAAAAACACATATTAATATGAATACCGGAGGCTTTGTGGGAAAAGCAATTTCTAATAAAGTCTTGCTCGACAATAGCTCCATAGGGGAAAATCAGGATATAAATGAGGTCGTTTTTGGAACGGTTTTGAGTAGTACTTTGCAATATGAATTATTCAAAAAGACAAAAGTTTTTGTAGAGCCCGGAATGAATTATTATACCCAGCCTGCGCAAAATCAAAATTTCAATCAATTCCAGTTGATTTTTAATTTTGGATTAAATGTGTCTTTTTAATTCGTTTCAAAATGGGTTAACACTGCGCTGATTTGTGTATTTTTGCGCAAATTTCATCTTTTAGCATGTCGCATCATCATTTTATTCTTCATAAACCCTATGGTTATTTGAGTCAGTTTATTTACGAATTGAAACGAAAAAAGAAATTATTAGGGGAATTACATGATTTTCCCGAAGGGACAATGGCTATTGGGCGATTAGACGAAGACTCCGAAGGTTTATTGTTGTTGACTACTGATGGAAAAATGAGTGAGTACATTCGTTCCCGAAAAGTCGATAAAGAATACTATGTTCAGGTGGATGGTATCATTACTCAGACAGCTATTGACGAAATAAAAAAAGGAGTCGAAATAGGTTTTAATGGAACTAAATACATTACAAAACCCTGCGAAGCCAGATTGATTCACAAAATCCCTAATTTTGGCGCAAGAGGTAAGAAAATCCGTGATGAACGTCATGGTCCTACTTCCTGGGCTTCGATAACAGTTAATGAGGGAAAATTTCGTCAGGTGCGAAAAATGACATCGGCTGTTGGTTTTCCTACTTTGCGTTTAGTGCGTGTGCGGATTGGCAATGTACATTTGAACAATTTGCAATCAGGAGAAGTGATTGAAGTTGAAAATTTCAATAGCAATGACAATAATCAATAACAGAATAAACAAATCAATAATAATGCTTAACATCGTTTTAGTAGAACCTGAAATCCCTAATAATACTGGAAATATTGGTCGTTTGTGTGTAGGAACCGAAAGCCGTTTGCATCTGATTCATCCGTTTGGATTTGTAATCAACGATAAAAATTTGAAACGTTCCGGTTTAGATTATTGGGTGCATCTTGATGTTACTGAATATCAAAATGTAGCCGAATGGATGGCTCAGGTTCCTGATCAATCCCGTGTTTTCCTGATGAGTTCCCATGCTGAAAAATCCTATTTGGAAAATGAATTTCAGGATGGAGATTGGTTGGTTTTTGGTAAAGAAAGCGTTGGTTTGAGTCAAGAATTTCTGGAGTTATTCGATAAAAAGAATCAATTGACAATTCCGATGTCTTCTTTAATTCGAAGTTTTAATATTGCTAATTCGGTGGCTTTTGTGGTTGGAGAAGCGAAGAGACAGATTTCAGTAGGCAGAAAATAGATTTCAGTAGGCAGAAAATAGATTTTAGAATATAGAAAAAAGATTTCAAAACTAAGGACTAGGAACTACTAACTAAGGACTTAAAAAAACTAACTAATTACAAACTTTCCTTTTGTAGCATCAAAAACAATATGTTCGTTTTTGAACAAGGTATTGAAACTTCCCTTTGAAATAAAATTACAAGGTTCATCTTGGACTACAGTTTCAGGAGTCATGATGATCATTTCGTCACTCAGTTGAATCGCCATATCAATATCGTGGGTTGAAAACAAAATACATTTTTGAGTTTCCTGAGTGAGTTTTTTCAAAAGTTTGAATAAGGCTACTTTGTGCAGTAAATCCAAATGGGTGGTGGGCTCGTCTAAAATAATCAGCGGAGTATCCTGTGCCAGCGCTCTTGCTACAAGCACTTTTTGTAATTGTCCATCACTTATTTCATAATGTCTTTTGGAAGCCAAATGTTCAATTTGCGTAAGCACTAAGGCGTGGTTTACTTTTTCAATATCTTCATCAGCTAAGGTGCCAATCCAGTTGGTATAAGGTTGTCTGCCTAAGGCGACTAATTCAAAAACGGTTAGATTACTTGGTGGTAATTTTTCGGTTAAGACAACGCTTAAGTTTTTGGCTAAAGCCAAAGCATTCATTTCGTGAATGTTTTTTCCGTTCAAGAAAACAGTTCCATTAATCGTTTTTTGGATTCCGGTAATGGTTCGTAATAAGGTTGATTTTCCAATACCGTTAGCACCAACTAAAGCAATGAGTTTGCCTTTTTCTAAGGTCAAATCAATATTAGAAGCAATAACAGTCTGCTCTTTTTTATGAGTATAGCCAATGCTTATTTGCTTCGCTTGTAATATGATGTTGGAAGTACTCATTTTAATTATTCTACTAATGAAAATTGAGAATCGTAAAGGTTTTTATAGTAACCGGATTCTTTGTTAATTAATTCTTGATGCGTTCCTTCTTCCACAATTAATCCTTTGTCCATAACCACAATTTTATCAGCATTGACAATAGTTGCCAGTCGGTGGGCAATAACAATCGATGTTCTTCCTTTAGTTATGGTTTCAGTGGCACGCTGAATTAATTCTTCCGAATAGGTATCGATTGATGAGGTTGCTTCGTCCAAAATTAAAATACTTGGATTACTCACATAAGCTCTTAAAAAAGCAATCAGTTGGCGTTGTCCTGAAGACAACATCACACCGCGTTCTTTTACGTCAAAATCATAATTATCAGGTAAACTCATAATAAAATTATGAACGCCTATTTCTTTTGCGGCAGCATACACTTTCTCTCTTGTAATTTCAGGATTGTTGAGCGTGATATTATTGTAAATGGTATCTGCAAATAAGAATACATCTTGTAAAACGATTGCAATTTGTTTTCTAAGCGAACTCAAAGTGTAGTTTTCAATATTCTCGTTATCAATGCAAATGGTACCACTTTTTATTTCGTAAAAACGATTCAATAAGTTGATTATAGTTGATTTTCCTGCTCCGGTTGAACCTACAATTGCAATTGTTTCGCCAGAGTTTACGCTTAAATCAATACCTTTTATTACTTCTTCATTTTCAATATAACTGAAACGAACGTCTTTAAATTGAATGTTTCCATCAAAAACAGGCGCTTCAATTTTCCCGGTATCCTGAATTTGATCTTGGGTGTCAATAATTTCAAAAACACGATTGGCAGCAATCATTCCCAGTTGCATCTCGTTGAATTTATCCGCAATTTGGCGCAAAGGGTTGAATAACATCCCGATGAACATGGTATAAGAAAACAAATCTCCAAAAGTGGTAAAATTATCGCCATTCAGGATTTTGATTCCTCCGTACAACACAATAAATCCAAGTGTTAGTGACGAAATAATATCGGCAATAGGGAAGAAGATGGAGTTGTAAAGAATGGTTTTTATCCAGGCATTTTGATGTTTTTCGTTAATGTCTTTAAATTTTTCCGATTCAATTTCTTCACGGTTGAACAGTTGTACAATCTTCATTCCGGTAACGCGTTCCTGAACGAAAGTGTTCATGTTGGCAATTTGCGTTCGTACTTCTTCAAAGGCAACCTGCATTTTGCGTTGGAAAATTCGGGTAATAAAGACTAAAATTGGCATAGCAATAATTACAATCCAGGTCAGTTTCCAGTTCATGTAAAACATAAAAAGGAGTACCACGACCATTTTCATCAAGTCACTGATGATCATGAATAGACCTTGACTAAAAATACGTGCAATAGATTCAATATCAGAAACTGAACGGGTTACCAATTGGCCTACAGGAACCAAATCAAAATACTTCATTCGGAAACTCAAAATGTGTTTGAATAATTTAATGCGAATGTCTTTGACAATATCCTGTCCCAGCCAGTTTGCCCAATACACAAAATAAAATTGAGAAAAAACCTCCAGTAAAAGCACAATTCCCATCAAGCTAACGTAAAATAAAAGTCCTTGAGCATCTTCAGTCTGAATATAATCATCAACTGTTCGTTTTAATAAATACGGGCGTAAAGCTGCAAAAACAGATAAGGAAATGGCAAAAATAACCACACCGTTATAACGCCATTGGTATGGCTTTGTATATTGTAGTATTCGTTTGAATAATCGAGTGTCAAATGCTTTTGCTTTCATTTTTTTATTTTAGTCCTTTAGCTCTTAGTTTTTAGTACCTAGTCCTTAGTTTTTAGAATTTAAAACTAAGGACTAGGTACTAAGTACTAATTGTCTAAATAAGGATATTCAATTTTAGTTAAATACAATCCGTGAGCCGGTACCGAAAATCCCGCTTTTTCTCTGCTTTTACTTTCGATAATTGTATTAAAATCGGCTAATGTTATTTTGTGTAAACCAATATTAATCAAGGTTCCAACTATAGAGCGTACCATATTTCTCAAAAATCGATTGGCTGAAATGGTAAAAATTAGTTTGTTTCCTTCCTGTTTAGCTTCGCTCTGTTCGGCTCCGCCTCGAGTCCAGTAAGCTTCAAAAATAGTACAATCAAATGTGTTTACATCTGTTTTTACCTTAGAGAAACATTGAAAATCAGTGTGGTTAAGTAATAGTTTTGCTGCTTTATTCATTAAATCAACATCTAATTCTTGATGGAAATACCAACTTTGTTCTTGTGAAAAAGCGTCTTTAAAAACATTGATATGGTATTCATAAGTTCTTTTAGTCGCATCAAAACGACAGTGTGCTTCACTGTCAACAGGGAAAATTTGATAAATAACAATATCTTTAGGAAGATAAGAATTGAGTTTGTGAATTAATTTTGGAATGTCAAAAGCTGCTTCAAAATCAAAATGAGCGTACATTTCTCGGGCATGAACCCCGGTATCCGTGCGTCCGGCACCCATAAGGTTAATCTCGGAACTTAATAGAACCGAAAAAGCTTTATTCAGTGTTTCCTGTACCGAAGCGGCATTAGGCTGAATTTGCCAACCATGATATGGTGTTCCGTTATAGGCTAATTTTATAAAATATCTCAAGTTTTTAATCTCAAAGTTTAAGGATTTCAAAGGTACAAAAAAGTAACTAAGGTGCTTAGTGACTAAGATACTAAGTTTTTGTTAAGAGATGCCTGATGACGCATTTGATAACAGGACATTCGCTTTTAAAAAGTATTCGCTGCTGATTTTGTACCTAAAACTTTGAAATTATCTTTTTTTGAACCTAAGGAAAACCTAAGTACCTTAGCATCCGAGAATCTTAGACTCGAAGAAAATGAAAAAAATACTTTTGCTTTCGGATACCCATAGTCATATTGATGATGCTATTTTAAAATATGTACAACAAGCCGATGAGGTTTGGCATGCGGGAGATATTGGTGATTTGGAGGTAACGGATACTATTAAAAAATTCAAGCCGTTGCGAGCTGTTTATGGTAATATTGATGATGCCCAGGCGCGTTTGGAATTTCCGTTACACAATCGTTTTATGTGCGAAGAAGTATCGGTTTGGATTACACATATTGGTGGTTATCCGGGTAAATACAATCCTAATATAAAAGCCGAAATAACGGCTAATCCACCACAATTGTTTATTTGTGGGCATTCGCACATTCTAAAAGTTATGTTTGATAAAAAACACAATCTTTTACACATGAATCCCGGAGCTTGTGGTAAAAGTGGTTTTCATCAAGTGCGTACAATGCTGCGTTTTGTAATTGAAGGTGATAAAATCAAAGATTTGGAAATTATCGAAATTGAAAAAAGAGTCTGATTAACTTTTGTAATCAATAGGAGCGATAATTTCAATTGTGGTTCCTTGATTGGGTTTAGAAATAATAGTAAACTTTCCTTCCATTGTGTTAATTCGGGCTTTAATTTGATTTAATCCAAATCCCTCTATGGTTTGGTATTGGTTGATTTCGAATCCTACGCCGTTGTCTTTTACTACAATATGCAGTTGTTTGTTGAGTTCTTTTAAATGCAGTTTTGCTTTATTAGCTTCGCTATGATTGGTAATGTTGTTTAATAATTCGCTAACAATAAAATACATTTTCATTTCGTAATCTTCATCATAGCGCGTTTCGTCCGAAACATCACTGGAATAATGAAAATGAATGGTTGAATTAGAATTCATTTCGCATAAATCATTTAAGGCATAAAATAAGCCAAAACGAGCCAATAAAGTTGGTAAGAGACGATGTGATAAATCTCTGATTTTGTAATGTGTTTGGATAAGGATAGCCTTTGTTTTTGTAATTTCCTCGCTATTGCTCTGGTTTTTTGTAGAAAAAATAGTCAGGTGCATGGCCGCCGAAGAAAGTAATGCGCTAATATTGTCATGCAAGAACGAAGCGATTTTTTTGCGCTCCATTTCTTGTCCGTTAATCGAAGCTGTAATGATGTTTTCCTGAATTTTACTTTCAATATCTTTGAGGTTGTTAGTTTGTTTCAGTTGTTTGTTTTGAAAATACAAATATGAAAAAACAATAAAAAGGAGTAATATCGTAATTATGATGATGCTGATAAATTTGTTTTTAGATTGTTTTTCTAATAAAATTTGGTGACTGGTTTTGTATTCTGTTTTAATGTTGTCAATTTCTCTTTTGTATTCATCAATTTCCAGATTGATTCCGGCAATATTAATTTTTTTTAATTTTTCTTCATCATTAAGTTTTGCGGTAAGTTCGTTGTAAGCATAAAGATTTTCATAGGCTTTTTTGAATTTTTTTATCTTGAATAAAAATTTAGAATATTCCTGATGAGCAAAAGATAAATCAGATTTTTCATTGCTTTTTTGTCCTAATTCGATGGCTTTTTCAAAATAATAATGTGCTTTTTGGGGATTGTTAGCGTGGGAGTAATACATACCGTTGAGCATATTTAGTGCCACAATAGTTGTTTCATCACCATGAATTTTATGGTGTTTATTGATGTATTTTAAGTAAGGAAGTCCTTTGTTGAATTTTCCAATGTCAAAATAAGCCCAGCTAATATTGAGTTTTGTGAAAAGAATTTCAGAGGAATCGGCAATTTTGCTGCTGTATTCTAATGATTTTTTATAATAATAAATTCCTTTGGCATATTCTTTTTTATCAAAACAATAAATGTTTCCCAAATTATTGTTGATCCAGTTTTTAAGATGATTATTGTTGGTTTTGTCAGCATAGATAAGTCCTTTTTTATAATAAAATAAAGCTTTTTCAAATTCGGCTAACTGGTCAAAATTAGCAGCAATGGTGTTGTAACATGCTGCGATTAAATTATTGTCTTTTAGTACTATAGCTTGGCTTAAGGCTTGTCTGGAAAGAATTAATGATTTTTCGTAATTCTCGTTTTTCATTAATAGTGTAGCCTTTTGTGCTAAAGATTTTGTTTGTTTTTGCAAATTTTCTGCCTGTGAAAATAGGTTAGTCGTACTTAAAAAAAGTAGTAATAACAAGCTATAAATGCGTTTGTAAGGCATGGTGAAAAAGGAGAATGACTTTAAGGATTGATGAGGTTGTGTTTCAAAGCAAATTTAACTAAGCCAACCATGTTTTTAGCTTTTAATTTTTTCATAATATTTTTGCGGTGGGTTTCTACGGTATTAGTGCTAATGAATAGTTGGTCCGAGATTTCTTTTCCGCTATATTCCAATGCGATTAAAGTAATGATTTCTATTTCACGATTGCTTAATTGAAAATCAAGTTCTAGTTTGGTTTTGTTGAGTTTAGTATTATTTTTTGTAGCCGAAGAAAATATTTTTTCCCGCACCTGATCACAAAAATATTCTTCATTTTTATTGACGGTTTGTATGGCTTCCACAATGTTTTCGCAGGCACATTGTTTAGTTAAATAACCACTGGCACCTAATTTCATAACTTCCTGAACGATTTTAACATCATCGTAAGCCGAAAGTACAATTACTTTGCATGGGTATCCTTTTTTAGCAAATTCTTTCAGTACTTCGATGCCATCTTTTTCGGGCATACTGATGTCTAAAACTAAAATATCGGTAGAGTTGTTCGTTACTTCTTCGTAAAGAACGGTTCCTTTTAAGGAAAAACCAACGACATTAAAGTAAGGAACAGCATTCAATAAAGTACGCATACCATTGATTAATACTTGATGATCGTCGGCTAAATGTATTCGTATTGGGGTTTCCATAGGTGATTTCTAATAAACCAAATGTATTGAAAAAAAAGACTACAAAAAAACCCGAATGTAAAATTCGGGTTTCCTTCGCACTAATAAATTAAAATTTATAGGTTTACCTCAATCGATCCACAGATTTTACAAGATCCTCATCCTTCTTGATCGCCTTATTAGCCAAAACTAATGCTACGATAGCAATGATAGGTAGAAACATCCCAATACCTTTCTCAGAAACTACAGGAGTTTCTCCAGATAAATTTAGTGAACGATATAAAAACAATCCTAATAAAATCAAATTTAATATGATATTCAATCTGTTAATCACAAATTGATTTTGTCTTTTCTTATAGGATAAAATGCTTAATACAGAAAGAGTGGTACTTAGTCCAAACAAAATAGCGTAAACCTGACTTTGCATAAAAAAGAAAGATTTGCCATTGCTCATAGTCCACAAAGGGAAAATAAAAGGCAAAATTCCTGTGATTACAAAGGCTAAAAGTAGATATAGGGTTTGAATTCGTTGTATCATTTGTATCAAAATTGCTCCACAAAAATATATTTTCTTTTTTTAAAATACTATTGTATGATTAAATTTTATTCGTATTATTGCAACATAATACCGTAAGCACTTCATACTGCGGTGGATTCAAAGTAAAAATACACCTATCTTTTTTTAAGATTCCCCAATTTAATTAAACTCATAGAACATTCATGTTTGATATTTCGGCATTAAAAGAAATGAAGCTTTCTGAGCTTCAACAAATAGCTAAGGCTGCTAAAACAATAAAATTTAACGGTGTAAAAAAAGATGCTCTTATTAGCAGTATTTTGGATTTTCAAAAATCTTTGGAAGCAACAGCTGTTGAGGAAAAAGTTAATCCTAAAACTGAAGATAAACCCAAGAGAGAGCGTATTGCTCCTGTTAAAAAGCAGGCTGCTCCTAAAATAGTTGCCAAGAATTCGTCAAAAAATCCAGAAGAATCAGTTGAAAATAATACTGAAAAACTTGATTTTCCTGTTGAAGATATAGCTGAAACAAAAGAAGAAAAAGGGGAAATAGCACAAGAGACAGCTGTTGAAAAAACAAAGGCGGTAAAATTTAATAAGGCCACTTACGAAAAGAAAATTGCTTTAAAAAAGAATAAAGAACAAAAAGAAACGGCAACTGAAAATTTGCTTGTTGAAGAAGTAAAACAGGAGGAATTAGCTACTGAAAATGAAGTTGTAGCTCTTGCTGCGCCACAAAAGAAAATAAATCCACACGAGCGTAAGCGAACTGACGAAGGAAATCAACAAAATAAGCAAAACCCGAATCAGAATCAAAACGGGAATCAAAATCCTAATTTTAAAAACAAGAAAAATAATTTTAGAGACGCTGATTTTGAATTCGACGGAATTATAGAAAGCGAAGGTGTTCTTGAAATGATGCCTGATGGTTACGGATTTTTGCGTTCTTCCGATTATAATTATTTGGCTTCTCCAGATGATATTTATTTGTCAACATCACAAATCAGATTGTTTGGTTTAAAAACAGGAGATACCGTAAAAGGTGTAGTAAGGCCTCCAAAAGAAGGAGAGAAATTTTTTCCTTTAGTGCGTGTGCTAAAAATTAACGGACACGATCCTCAGGTGGTTAGGGATCGAATTTCATTTGAGCATTTAACACCAATATTTCCATCAGAAAAATTCAAATTAGCCGAAAGAGACAGCAGTATTTCAACCCGAATTATCGATTTGTTTTCTCCAATAGGAAAAGGACAACGTGGTATGATTGTAGCCCAGCCAAAAACGGGTAAAACCATGTTGTTGAAAGAAATAGCTAACGCCATTGCGGCGAATCATCCTGAAGTATATCTTATTGTTTTATTGATTGATGAGCGACCTGAAGAGGTTACTGATATGCAGCGTTCGGTACGTGGTGAAGTAATAGCTTCAACATTTGACAGAGAGCCACAAGAACACGTTAAAATTGCAAATATCGTTCTTGAAAAATCAAAACGTTTGGTAGAATGTGGTCATGATGTAGTGATTTTGTTAGATTCGATTACACGTTTGGCCAGAGCTTATAATACAGTACAACCAGCCTCAGGAAAAGTATTGAGTGGGGGTGTAGATGCAAATGCTTTGCAAAAACCAAAACGTTTCTTTGGTGCTGCCCGTAATGTCGAAAAAGGTGGTTCGTTGAGTATTATTGCTACTGCATTGACAGAAACCGGTTCGAAAATGGATGAGGTTATCTTTGAAGAATTCAAAGGAACAGGTAATATGGAATTGCAATTGGATAGAAAAATTGCTAATAAACGAATTTTCCCTGCTATCGATTTGACTTCGTCAAGTACCCGAAGAGATGACTTGCTTCTTGATAAAGATACGCTACAAAGAATGTGGATTATGAGAAAATACCTTTCGGATATGAATCCAGTTGAAGCAATGGAATTTATAAACGATCGCTTTAAGAAAACCAGAAATAACGAGGAATTCCTGATTTCGATGAACGACTAGTTTTTCAGATTTCAGTCTAAAAAGTATAATAGAAAAGGGATTTCAAATTGAAATCCCTTTTCTATATCTGTAATCTAAATTCTGCTTTCTGCAGACTGAATTATGCTTTTCTTTCCAACAAAGCCATATAAAAACCGTCAAAACCAGATTCAGAGGCCAGAATTTTGTGGTCTTTAATGAAAGTGAATTGTTTTCCAATATCAGTAGTTAAAAAATGCTCTACTTGTTCTTGATTTTCTGAAGGAAGAATAGAACAGGTTGCATAAACCAGTTTTCCGCCTGGTTTTACAATTTTAGAATAGCTTTCTAAAACTTCCGATTGTACTTTTCGAATATTGTCAATAAACTCCGGTTTCAATTTCCATTTAGCATCAGGATTTCTTTTTAAAACACCTAATCCGCTGCATGGAGCGTCAATCAGAACGCGGTCGGCTTTTTCATGCAGTTTTTTGATAACTTTGGTGGTGTCAATAATGCGATATTCAATGTTGAAAGCACTATTTCGTTTTGCTCTTAATTTTAATTGCTTTAGTTTACTTTCGTATAAATCCATAGCAATTAACTGCCCTTTGTTTTGCATTAAAGATGCAATATGTAAAGTCTTTCCACCCGCACCTGCGCAAGTATCAACAACTCTCATTCCTGGTTTTACATCCAGAAAAGCGGCTACTAACTGAGAATTGGCATCCTGAACTTCAAATAAACCTTGTTTGAAAGCATCGGTCATGAAAACATTAGCGCGTTCTTTTAAAACTAAAGCATCCGGTTGATCTTTTAGATATTCGGTTTCGATATCTAAATCCATCAAAATAGCTCTTAATGCTTCTTTAGTTGTTTTTAAAGTATTAGTTCTAAGAATTACTTTGGCAGGTTGGTTTTGAGCCGTGATTTCTTTAGCCCAAACTTTTTCTCCCAATTCTTTTACTCCCAATTCGTCCATCCAGTCTGGGATAGATTCTTTGAGCGGCCTGATTTTTGAAAGTTCATCAAAACGTCCTTTGATTTTTCGTTCAGGAGTTCCTTCCAGCTGACGCCAATCGGGAATTGGATAACCTCTTAAAACTGCCCAAACAGCAAACATTCTCCAAAGATTATCTCTGTCGAAAGGCTCTTTTACTTCGGCGATTTCGGAGTATAATCTTTTCCAACGAACAATTTCGTATATGGTTTCGGCGACAAATTTCCTGTCGGAACTTCCCCAACGCTTGTCTTTTTTTAATGCTCTTGCTACTACTTTATCGGCATATTCTCCTTCGTTAAATATCGCATTTAGAGAATCGATTGTAGTATATACTAAGTTTCTGTGTAATCTCATTTTTATTATTTGAGTTGCAAAGGTACTATTAAAAGATTTGAAAGTTAAATTAAAATTTCAATTCTGTTATTTCGTTTTATTTTAATTTTTCTTTGAAAAAGTCAATCGTTCTTGTCCAAGCCAAAGTAGCTGCTTTTTCATCATAACGAGGCGTGGTATTATTATGAAATCCGTGATTGACATTAGGGTAAATATAAGCTACGTTCGGAACTTTGTTTTTGTTTAAAATGGCTTCAAAGGCTGGCCAACCTTCGTTTACTCTGGTGTCTAAACCTGCATATTGTAATAACAAAGGCGTTTTGATTTGAGTGGCTTCTTCGGCTGTGGGTTGTCCTCCGTAGAAAGGAACAGCAGCATTTAATGTTGGGATTTTTACCGCCATTAAATTAGCAATCCATCCGCCAAAACAAAAACCAACAACGCCGATATGTCCATTGCAATCAGGATGTGTTTTTAAATAATAGTAGGCTGCAATAAAATCTTCGAGCATTTTGTAACGGTCTCTTTTTTTCTGCATTTCTCTGCCTTCGTCATCATTTCCGGGATAACCGCCTAATGGAGTTAAAGCGTCAGGCGCTAAGCTAATAAAGCCTTCAATTGCAGTGCGGCGTCCTACATCTTCAATATATGGATTCAAACCACGGTTTTCATGTACTACGATTACTCCGGGTAGTTTTTTATGGGTTTTGCCGGGTTTGGAAAGTAATCCTTTGATTTTTCCTCCACCTTTTGGAGAATTATAAGTGATGTAATCAGAGCTTATTCTGGGATCATCAGGTTGGATAGTCATTGAATTGACATAATCAGGCGTAATAAAACTCAATAGGGATGGCAGGGTGAGTGTGCCTACAGCAAATACAGAAAGTTTCTCAATAAATTGTCTGCGTTCAATTTTGTTGTGAGCGTAATCATCGTATAGGTCAAATATTTCCTGACTAATATCTTCTTTGGTTATTTTTTTCATGGTTGGATGAATTAATTTCAAGATAGCTTAAATGTAATTATTTTTTTGATTGTTTTTAAAACAAAAAAAAACTCCTGAAAAACAGGAGCTTTTACAAAATGACCGGAAAGGTTTTTTATAATTTGTATTTTAAACTAGCCATTATTTGACGAGGAGCAATTGGATTTACACTATAGTTTTCGTGAACTGTGTAATTCAACTCGTTAGTAATATTAGATAATCTACATAAGATTGAGATTTTTTTCCATTCGTAACCTACAGAAGCATCAACTGTAGTATAGCCTTCTAATGGAATATCTCTATCTTCGATTGTAACAGTATATGTTTTTGGATTTGAATTTGGAACTTCTGTCCAAACATAACGGTCATTCCATCCTCCGGTTCTGTCTCCGATATAGTTTGCGATAGCTCCAAAACTTAATCCTTTTAATACACCGCTAGGTAATTTGTAAAAGAAACTTAAATTGGCAGTATGTTTAGGTGTTCTTGCTAAAATATCGCCTACAACAAGGCTTCCGCTTGTTCCTGAAGATTTAGAAATTTTTGTTTCATTAAAGCTATAACCAGCCATGATGTTTAATCCTTCAGTAGGTTTAGCAGTAATGTCAATTTCTAAACCTTTTCCTTTTGTAGCTCCTACTAATTCTTTTAAATTGTTGTTTACGTTTAATGACACTCCGTCAGCCTGAAATTGAGCTGTTTGGGCTAAATTATTGTTGGTTATTTGGTACAAAGTAACATTTGTACTTAAAATTCCTCTCCAAAAGTCTTTTTTGATACCTACTTCATACTGGTCAATGATTGAAGGATCCAATGTTTTTAAGTCAACTGTTGTTCCTGTATTTGGAGTAAATGAATTCGAATAACTGGCAAATAAAGACGTTTCTTTGTTGGGTTGAATAACCAATCCTGCTTTAGGAGAAAAAGCTCTGTTTAAGGTTTTAACACTTGTCGTTGTGATGTTTGTTGATAAATTTTTTGTGTCAACTTCCGCCTCTTGCCAAGACCAACGGATACCTCCTAAAACTTTAATGTAATCGGTAATTGAAATTAAATCCTGTGCATAGGCTCCAAAGCGTTGTGTGTTAGTAGTTGCTAGTTGTGTAGCCTGTGAAAAAGGAATTTCCGTGCTTTGTGTGCTGTAATCATAATCAAAAAGATTAATTGTGCCATAATCAGCTAAAGCAAAAGCAAAAGTATAACTTGGTGCAATCGAATTTTCATAATCAACACCGGTAAATATTTGATGCTTGATACTTCCTGTGTTAAAAGTTCCTTGTAAGCTTAATTGGTCTCCAAAAATTCTTTCGGCAGCATCAGCTTGAGTTAATCCACGTTTCCAGTTACCAGTGGTAGTTACACCATTCATTTGAGCTGTAGATTTTTGTGTTCTTCTGTAAGATTGAAAAGAAGAGTTGAAGGCTAATTTCCAGTTTTTGTTAAAATCATGGTTGAATAATATCGATGCACTGGACGATTTAGTATTTCCAGTTGACCATAATGCTCCAAAGTAAATATTACGTGGAAGATCTAAAACGGTTTCTCCAATAATTCCGGTTCCAAAGTCAGGAGTCCAATCGGCACTTAAATAATCTCCCTGAACAGTAATATGTGTTTTTTCAGAGATATTGAATAAAAATGAAGGGTTGAAATAGATACGATCATTTTTTACATAATCTCTAAAGCTTTTTGAGTTTTCGTAAGAACCGTTAAAACGATAAGCAATATATTTGTTTAAAGGGCCGTAAAAATCAATTGCAGGCTTGTAGAAGTCATAACTTCCTGCTTGCATTGAAATTTCTCCGCCTTTAGTAAATTTTGGAGTTTTTGTAACCAAATTTAAAATTCCTCCAGGAGCAACATTTCCGAATAATAAGGCCGATCCTCCTTTTAAAATTTCTACTTTTTCTAAAGAAGAAACTTCCGGAATTGAACCTGCATTATAACGAAAACCGTTTTTAAACATGTTATTAGCAGACATATCGTAACCTCTTGAGAAAAATGATTCCTGAGCACCACCACGAGCCGATCCTACATAAACACCATTAGCGTTTTTAATGACTTCGCTTAAACGGATAGCTTGTTGTTGTTCGATAACTTCATTGTCAATTACTTGAACACTTTGTGGTAAATCCATCGGTTTAATACCTGATCTTGATACTGAAACTGGTTTTTGTGGTTTGTTTCCGGTAACAACAATTTCCTTAAGAATTTGTCCTTTTTTATTTTTGATTGTATCGAAAGGAGATGAGATGGTTTCTTTTGAACTACTATAATCAGTTACAGAAGCTACTTCTTGTGCTTGAATACTCAGAGTGAATAGTATTGCTGTTAAGGGTAGTAAAACTCGTTTCATTTTGAACTTATTTGGATTTATTTAAAATAATGCCGCAAAAGTACAATCTGAATTTGGTTTCAGCAAGGATTATTTAGAATAAATAAAAACAAATAGTAACAAAATATTGGTAAATTGTATAATATTTGTTCTGCTATATTTTTTAAATCTAATTAAAAAATCATAAAGAAGAATTTTGTTTGCTTGTTTTTTATTGATAATCAATATGTTGTGTTTTTTTGTTGTGTATTTGGCTTATTTAGGAGTATTAAGATACTCTTTAAAGAAACTATAAAGAGTATTTAAACTAGAGGAAGTTTGTGGAATAGCATGTCCTTTTCCGTAGTTGATTAATGAAAATGTGGGAACACCTAAGTAGTCTAATTTGTCTTTTAGATGTGTAATTTGTTCCTGATAGTAAGGATCGTCATCAGTATTGTAAAAAAATAGTGTAGGGGCAGTTGCTTTGGTTTCAATCAAAAAATAAGATCCCATTGATTCCCATAATTTTCGGTTATCGTCTAATTTTCCCCAAACCCAAGGACACCTTTGTTCCAGATTTTTATCACCATTATCCGGAGTGTTGTAAATAATTGTGTAATCAAAAACTCCGGGTCCAAGAGCAGCAGCTTGTACATCATCGGAAATATCAATATGAAATCCGGCGTTTTCCAGTTCTTTTACTTTTTTATCGCCTATAGCCATCGAGCCCGCTGTAGAACCTCTTGAAAAACCATAAATGCCTATTTTGTTTGAAAGTCCCATTTGTTTGCTAAAAAAGCGTAATGTTCGTATAGCTGATTTTACTTTTTGAGCCGCATCCGGATTGGTTTGAAATGATTTGTAGGCATCATTAGCACCGTTTATGGGTTTACCTTTTCCCCAAGGACAATATTTCGGATGATCGGCAATTGCCCAAGCCATGCCGTTAGCGGGAGCACCTTCGAGAAAAGAATCGTTAAAACCCGCAAATGAATAGGCGAGATTCACTCTTTGATCTTTGTATGCGTCTGTTAGCATTCCTTTGTTACTGTCATAAAACGCATGACTATTGCTGTATGAAAAAGATAAAATAGTAGGTACTTTGACTTTTGGATTGGCGGGATAAATGATGTCCATGTGTAAAGAGTCGCCAATTGTGTATTGTTCAGGCATGTTGTAAACTTTAGGGTCATCAATACAATAGCTAACATCCCTGGCAATACGATACCCTTCGAATAAAACATAAGATTTGTATTGAGAGCAGTTTTTATAACCACAAAAATTCCCGGCTGCTATAGAATCGTTAATCGCTATTATGTCTTCGTTTATTTTTAAAGCTTTGGCATTGCTGTTTTTGGAATAATCAAGTTCAATCACTCTATAGCCTTGAGATAACAACCAATTCACATCTTTTTTAATACTGTTTCTACCAATTTTTTTTACAGATAAATTTTTTAAGTAAACTACTGTCAGATAATTTCCGTTGTAGTCTTTAATCGGTTTTTTTGATTCAGTCGATAGGTATTCAATTTTTCCTCCGGTAACTTTACTGGGCCATTTTCCGGTAGTAGCCCATGAACTTATTGTTGTAATAAGACTGAGTAAAAAACTAAATAAATAATTTTTTGCTGAAAGAGTAGAAAAGGCGGCAGAAGTGGATTTCATTGTGTTTTGTTTCGAAGAACGGTTTTTTTCTATTATGGAATTACAAAAATAACTTTTTATAGTTTGATTTGGATAGGATTATTTAAATTTTAGTTCGATGATTTTCATAGATAACAATTTCCTAATGCAGACTCTTGCTTTAATTTGTATTTTTGTTAAATACTCAATTTATACCATGAAAAGAATATTTTTATTATTTACAACACTTGCAATTTTTAATGGAAATGCACAACAAAGACCTAAGTTGGTTGTTGGGATTGTTGTTGACCAAATGAAGACAGAATACCTTTATCGTTTTTCGGATGATTTTTCAGAGAATGGTTTTCGCCGTTTGATGAATGACGGTTATGTTTTTCATAATACACATTACAATTATATGCCTACTTATACGGGTCCGGGTCATGCTTCTATTTATACAGGGACAACGCCGGCGGTTCACGGAATTGTTGGTAATACCTGGTTTGATAAATCCGTTGGTAAATCGAGATATTGTACTGAAGATGCTACGGTTTCTATTTTAGGAACAGGAGATTTAGATGAAGGACAAATGTCACCGCTTAATTTGGAAAGCACTACAATAACTGACGAATTGCGTATGGCTACTAATTTTAAAGGAAAAGTTATTGGTATTAGTGTTAAAGATCGTGGTGCTATACTACCGGCCGGGCATTTTGCCAATTGGGCATTTTGGCTGAGCGATTCCGGAAATTTTATATCCAGTACTTTTTATGGGAAAGAATTACCAAAGTGGGTTGTTGATTTTAACGCTAAAAAGCATTATGAGGCCTATTTGAATAATGATTGGACTTTGTTGAAACCGGAATCAGTTTATGAGAAGAGTTTGTCTGATGATAATCCGTATGAAGGTCTTTTGTACGGGAGTGAAAAACCGGTTTTTCCGTATAACTTAAAAGAAATGTTTGCTGCAAAAGGAGCAAAAGTAATAAAATCAACTCCTTTTGGAAATGATATAGTAGCTGATTTTGCTAAAGAAACTATTACAAACGAGAATTTAGGAGCAGATAATGATACTGATTTTTTAGCAGTTAGTTTTTCTTCAACTGATTATATTGGACATTTAACAGGACCACGTTCCAGAGAAGTTCAGGACACTTATTTACGTTTGGATCAAACTATTGCTGATTTTCTTGTTTTTTTAGATAAAAAAGTAGGTAAGGGAAATTATTTATTGTTTTTGACTTCCGATCATGCTGCTGCTGAAAATGTGAATTTCTTAAAAGACAATAAATATGCTGTAAATGCGGTTGATTATAAAAAGTTGACAACTCAATTACGCGATTTTTCTAAAACTACTTTCGGTGCCGATTTGGTTTTGAATTATTCAAATTTCAATTTGTTTTTCGATAAAAAGCAAATTCAGGAAAAAGGACTTTCTTTGGATAAAGTGAAATTGGCGTTCAAAGATTATTTGATGAATTTACCTCAAATAAAACGAGTTTATACTGAAGAAGAGATTTTGGCAGGAACAACTTCAGATTATTTTTTAACATATGTTACCAAAGGTTATGATCCAAAGCAAAATGGAGAATTGGTTATTCTTGATAAAGCGGGTTATATTGAGCATGAAGGAAAAGGAACTTCTCATGGAACTCCTTATAGTTATGATACCCATGTGCCATTGTTGTTTTACGGCTGGAATATTAAAAAAGGAGAATCTTTTGATAAAAAGGCAATTACCCAGATTGCACCGACAATTGCCCAAAAAATTAAAGTGACTTTCCCGAACGGAACAGAAGCAGATGTGCTAACAGAAGTTTTAGATAAATAGATGGTAAAAAAAAAGGGACTTACTTAAAGTCCCTTTTTTTGGTTTTATTATTTAGCTAGTGCTACAGCAGCAGGTAATGGAATTTGATTTTTTAATAAATCTTCAAATGTTTCGTGCGCTCTGATTAAATGTCCTTCGCCATTAATCCACAATACTTCAGCTGGTTTGTATCTTGAATTGTAGTTAGAAGACATAGAGTAGCAATAAGCTCCTGCGTTTCTGAAACAAAGGATATCACCTTCGGCAATTTCCTGAATTCTACGGTTGCTTGCAAAAGTATCCGTTTCACAAATATATCCTACTACTGAGTAAAAACGCTCTTTTCCTTTTGGATTTGAAATGTTTTCAATATGGTGTGATGAACCATAAAACATTGGACGAATCAAATGGTTGAATCCAGAATCAATTCCAGCAAAAACAGTAGAAGTAGTTTGTTTTACTACGTTTACTTTTGCTAAGAAGAAACCTGCTTCACTCACTAAAAATTTCCCAGGTTCGAAAATAAGCGTTAAATCTTTACCGTATTCAGCACAGAAAGCATTGAATCTTTTAGATAATTTTTTACCTAATTCCTCAATATCTGTTTCGATATCGTCTTTTTTGTAAGGTACTTTGAATCCACTTCCAAAATCCAGGAATTCAAGATTTTTGAAATTTCTTGCAGCATCAAATAAGATTTCAGCAGCATAAAGGAAAACTTCGATATCTAAAATATCAGAACCTGTGTGCATGTGAATACCTGCGATGTTCATATTTGTGTTTTCAACAATACGCACTAAATGTGGTAATTGGTGAACTGAAATACCAAATTTACTATCAATATGTCCTACTGAAATGTTTTCGTTTCCACCCGCCATAACGTGAGGATTGATACGGATACAAACCGGAACATGTGGGTGTTTTGCACCAAATTGCTCCAGAATAGATAGATTATCAATATTGATTTGAACACCTAAAGCGTGTACTTCTTCAATTTCTTCGAGAGAAACACCGTTTGGAGTAAAGAATATCTGATCAGGAGAATATCCTGCGTGAAGTCCTAATTGTACTTCCTGAATAGAAACTGCATCTAAACAAGATCCCAATTCTCTCAACAACTGAAGGATGGCAACGTTAGACAACGCCTTCATAGCATAATTGATACGTAGTTTTTCTACTTTAGAAAAAGCTTTCGTTAATCTCTCGTATTGTGATTTTATTTTTTCGGCATCATATACATATAATGGACTGCCAAATTGTTCAGCTAATTGAAGTAAGTCTTTTGATTGCATTGCTATTATTTTTACACAAATTTATTATTCTTTTATTGATACTACAATAGCTAAAAATATTTCTAACAAATTGTAACAAATTGTTTTAAAATAAACATACAACGTTGTAGTTAGTGTTTTTAACACAAAAGTAGTTAAGATTGTAAAACAAAAAAGGCTATCTGAAATTGCTTTCGGATAGCCTTTTTTAAGTTTATATAAGTATTACAATGGAGGTAAATCTCCACCTTCTTTAGTAGGAAGGTTTGTAGTTCCCATTAAGTATAAATCTACTTCTCTTGCAGCCTCACGACCTTCAGAAATAGCCCAAACAATTAATGATTGTCCTCTTCTCATATCTCCCGCAGTAAATACGTTTGGAACATTTGTTTGGTAATTGTTAGCTTTATAATTACTTCTGAAATCAGTTTCAAGACCTAATTGTTCAGCTAAAGTTTTCTCAGGACCTGTAAATCCTAGAGCTAATAAAGCTAAGTCACATGGCCAGATTTTTTCAGAACCTTCAATCTCGATTAATTGAGGAGCTTGTCCCGGAACCATTTTCCACTCTACGTTTACAGTTTTAAGAGCTGTCAATTTACCATTAGCATCTTTGATGAATTCTTTGGTATTGATTAACCAGTTTCTTTCAACACCTTCTTTGTGAGAAGAAGAAGTTTTTAACTGTAACGGCCAGTAAGGCCATGGAGTTGATTCGCTTCTTCCAACTGGTGGTTTTGGCATAATCTCGAAGTTAGTTACTGATTTAGCACCGTGACGGTTTGATGTACCCACACAGTCAGAACCTGTATCTCCACCACCAATTACGATTACGTCTTTTCCGGTAGCTAAAACCTGATTTTCAATTTTTTCTCCAAAAACAACTTTAGTTTGTTGAGTTAAGAAATCCATTGCCTGAACTACACCATCAGCATCAGCACCAGGAGTTGGTAAGCTTCTTCTTTGAGTAGCTCCACCACAAAGTACGATAGAATCAAATGCTTTCAAATCGTTGATGTCATAGTTTACCCCAACATTAGTATTTACTTTGAAAGTAATTCCTTCTGCTTCAAGGATGGCTACACGACGGTCGATAATTTCTTTTTCTAATTTGAAATTAGGAATTCCGTAACGCAATAATCCACCGATTGCATTATCTCTTTCAAAAACAGTTACAGTGTGTCCTGCTCTGTTTAATTGTTGTGCAGCTGCTAAACCTGCAGGTCCTGAACCAACAACAGCAACAGTTTTTCCTGTTCTTGTTTTAGGTGGCTGTGGTTTAATCCATCCTTCCTGGAAAGCGCGCTCCACAATATTTTTTTCTATGTTTTCAATAGAAATTGGCTCAGCAATAATTCCCAATACACATGCTTTTTCACATGGAGCAGGACATAAACGTCCTGTGAATTCAGGAAAATTATTTGTTGAATGTAGTATCCAAGAGGCTTTTTGCCATTCACCCTGATGTACCATGTGGTTGAAATCAGGGATTAAATTCCCTAATGGACATCCACTGTGGCAAAATGGAATACCACAATCCATACAACGTGATCCTTGTTTAGTAATTTCAGCTTCACTCAAAGGAACTGTAAATTCTTTATAATGTCCTACACGCTCTTGTACTGCTGTGTATGATTCATCTTGTCTTTCGAATTCTTTAAAACCTGTTACTTTTCCCATTGTGTTATGCTGTTAATTCTTCTACCATTTGTACCTCAGTTTCCAAACGCTTTAATGCTTTTTTGTATTCTGTAGGCATTACTTTTACAAAATTTTCTAAGCTTGTATTCCAATCATTTAATAATTCGATACCTTTTGTACTTTGAGTGTACTCAACATGTCTTGTTATTAAAGTTTTCAATTCATCAGCTTCGTTTCCTTCAACTGTTTCAAACTCGATGGTTTCAGTATTACATAAACCATTTTTGAATTTGTGCTCAGGATCGTAGATATAAGCGATACCACCACTCATACCTGCGGCAAAGTTTCTTCCTGTTTTACCAAGAACGACTACTCGTCCTCCAGTCATATACTCACAACCGTGATCTCCCACACCTTCAACTACTGCTGTAGCACCTGAGTTACGAACTGCGAAACGCTCTCCTGCAATACCGTTGATGAAAGCTTCTCCTTCGATTGCTCCAAATAAACAAACGTTACCAACGATTATGTTTTCAGAGGCAACAAAAGTTGCTTTAGCTGGTTTCTTGATGATTAATTTAGCTCCGGATAATCCTTTTCCTAAATAGTCATTGGTGTTTCCTTCAACAGTAAAAGTCAATCCGTGTGCACTAAATGCTCCTAAACTTTGACCTGCAGAACCAGTGAAATTAATGTTTAAAGTATCTTCTGGTAAACCTAAGTGTCCGTATATTTTAGAAATCTCGTTACTAACAATAGCTCCCACTGAACGGTCGGTATTCTTAATAGGATAATCTAAAGTCATTTTTTCTTTTCTGTATAAAGCACGGTGAGAATCTTTCAAGATTTGGAAATCCATTACGTTGTCTAATCCGTGGTCTTGTTTCTCAGTGTTACGAACCGTCATGTATTTATACTGATCCGGTCTGTGTAGGATAGAAGATAAATCTAAACCTTTTGCTTTATAGTGTGTAATTGCTTTGTTAGAATTGATTTTGTGCGTTTGACCAATCATTTCTTCTAAAGTTCTGAATCCAAGTGAAGCCATGATACCTCTTAATTCTTCTGCTACATAGTAGAAGAAGTTAATTACGTGCTCAGGAGTTCCTTTGAAGTTTTTACGCAATTCTTTATCTTGAGTTGCAATACCTACAGGGCAAGTATTCAAGTGACATTTACGCATCATGATACATCCTGAAGCTACAAGTGGAGCAGTAGCAAAACCAAATTCTTCAGCACCTAATAAAGCTGCGATAGCTACGTCACGTCCGGTTTTTAATTGTCCGTCACATTCTACAACGATACGGCTTCTTAGGTTGTTTAAGACTAAAGTTTGTTGTGCTTCAGCCAATCCAAGTTCCCAAGGAAGACCTGCGTGTTTCAATGAAGTTAATGGAGAAGCTCCAGTACCACCATCATAACCTGCAATTAATACAACGTCAGCTTTTGCTTTAGCAACACCTGCTGCAATTGTTCCAACACCAACTTCAGAAACCAGTTTCACGTTGATACGTGCTTCTCTGTTAGCGTTTTTCAAGTCGAAGATTAATTGAGCTAAATCCTCGATTGAGTAAATATCGTGGTGTGGCGGTGGCGAAATCAATCCTACGAAAGGAGTTGAGTTACGAGCCGATGCAATCCAAGGCAATACTTTTTCACCTGGTAATTGTCCACCTTCTCCAGGTTTTGCACCTTGAGCCATTTTAATTTGAATCTCTTTTGCACTAGACAAGTAGTGAGAAGTTACTCCAAAACGTCCGGAAGCTACTTGTTTGATAGCCGAGTTACGACTGTCACCGTTTACATCCGGTTGGAAACGAGTTCTGTCTTCTCCACCTTCACCTGAATTAGATTTTCCTCCAATACGGTTCATAGCGATAGCTAAGTTCTCGTGTGCTTCTCTGGAAATAGATCCGTATGACATTGCACCCGTTTTGAAACGTTTTACGATATCAGTCCATGGTTCTACTTCGTCTAATGGAATTGGATCTAAGTTGTCAAATTCAAATAAACCACGAATGGTCATTAAACTCTTAGCCTGATCGTTTACTGTTTTAGCATAAACATCATAACTAGCCTGGTCGCTTAAACGTACTGCTTGTTGCAATTTGGCAATAGTAGTAGGATTGAACATGTGTCTTTCCCCGTTACGTCTCCATCTGTATTCACCTCCAATGTTTAATCCTAAACGGTTAGGAATTAATACATCCGGGTAAGCGTAGTTATATCTTTCGCTAATTTCTTTTTCAATTTCGTACAATCCGATACCTTCAATTCTTGAAGCAGTGTAAGGGAAGTATTTTTCAACAAATTTAGAGTTGAAACCAACAATTTCGAAAATTTGAGAACCTCTGTATGAGTGTAAAGTAGAGATTCCAATTTTGTTCATGATTTTTAAAAGACCTGAACCAATTGCTTTGTTGAAGTTGTCAACTGCTTTTTGTTCGCTAATTCCAGTGATGAAACCTTCCTGTACTTGTACACGAATGATTTCGTTAACCATATAAGGGTTGATAGCACTTGCTCCGTAACCAAATAAAGTTGCAAAATGGTGTGGCTCACGTGGTTCAGCTGATTCGATAATGATATCGAAGTAAGAACGCTTGCGCAAACGGTTCATTTGGTGGTGAACATAAGAACAAGCTAATAAAGCAGGAATTGGAGCAAATTCTTTATTTACACCTCTATCAGATAAGATAATGATGTTAGTTCCTCTGTCAACTGCTTTGCTGATTTGAGTGATAATGTCTTCTAAAGCATTTTCTAAACCATTTAAACCTTTTTCTTTTTTGTATAAGATTTCAATAGTTTCAGCTTTGAAATGATCGATATCAATATTTCTGATTTTTTCTAAGTCATCGTTAGAAA
This sequence comes from Flavobacterium sp. GSA192, assembly GCF_006386525.1. Lineage (NCBI taxonomy): Bacteria > Pseudomonadati > Bacteroidota > Flavobacteriia > Flavobacteriales > Flavobacteriaceae > Flavobacterium > Flavobacterium sp. GSA192. The sequence continues at coordinate 62,187 of NZ_VAHC01000005.1, forward strand.
TAACCGGATTTTGGATTCTTAATTTACGACATTGTTTGCTTGAAATATCAAAGATATTTCTATCCTGTCCTAATGCTAAACTGATATCAGTTACAATTTCTTCACGGATACCATCCAAAGGTGGGTTAGTAACCTGAGCGAATAATTGTTTGAAATAGTTAGGGATTAATTGAGGTCTGTCTGACAATACAGCAAGAGGAGTATCGATACCCATTGAACCCAAAGCTTCTTTTCCAGCCTGTGCCATTGGAGTAATCATATCCTGAATATCCTCTAATGTATAGTTGAATAAACGCTCTCTTGTTTTTAAATCGATAGTTTCAATTGGACAAGCCTTAGTTGTAGTAGGAACGTCTTTAAGGTTTAAACGGTATTGTTTCAACCATTCCTGATAAGGTCTTTCAGAAACAATTTTGCTTTTGATTTCCTCATCATTGATGATACGTCCTTCGTTCATATCAACTAGGAACATTTTTCCTGGCTCTAATCTACCGTGGCTTTCTACATCTTCCGGATCAACAGTTACAACACCAATTTCTGATGCCATAATCAATTTACCACTCTTAGTAACAGTATAACGTGAAGGTCTTAAACCGTTACGGTCTAATAAAGCTCCTACATAATCACCATCAGAGAAAGGTACGGAAGCTGGTCCGTCCCATGGCTCCATGATACAAGCATTGTATTCGTAGAATGCTTTTCTCTCGTCTGACATGGTTTTGTGTTTTTCCCATGCTTCAGGAATCATCATCATCATTACTTCAGGTAATGAACGTCCTGTATGTGTTAATAATTCAACAACCATATCCATAGAAGCAGAATCTGACTTACCTGGAAGAATGATTGGGAATAATTTTTCGATTTGTGGTCCAAAGACATCACTTTTCATGATTTCTTCACGAACACGCATTCTACTTACGTTACCTCTTAACGTATTGATCTCACCATTTTGACACATGTATCTAAAAGGTTGAGATAATTCCCACGTAGGCATTGTATTTGTAGAGAAACGTTGGTGAACTAACGCCAAACGAGTTACTAAATCCGTTTGTTGTAAGTCAGTATAATATGGCCCGATATCTTCAGGCATAATGATACCTTTATATATTAAGGTAGTAGTAGATAAACTAGGTACATAAAAATAAGAACTCTGTGAAACCTTAGAATTTGCAATTGCATGTTCTGTGATTTTACGAGCAGCATATAACTTTGCTTTGAAAGTAGTTTCGTCAATTGCTTCATTTTTACCAACAAAGATTTGCTCAATAGTAGGTTCAGAAGCAGCAGCGATTTCTCCTAATTGTGTAGAGTCAACAGGAACTTCTCTCCATCCAAGAACAGTAAGTCCTTGTGCTTTAATTTCTTTTTCAAATATGTCTTTACAAAAAACGTATTGATTTTGGATTTTAGGTAAAAATACCATTCCAACAGCATATTCGCGTGGTGCAGGTAATTTGAAATCACAAACTCTATTGAAGTATTCGTGCGGAATGTCAATCAAAAGTCCAGCTCCATCTCCCGTTTTTCCATCAGCACTTACACCACCACGGTGCTCTAGTTTTACTAGGATTTCTAGTGCGTCATGAATAATTTGATTTGTTTTCTCACCTTTAAGGTTGCAGATAAAACCAGCTCCACAGTTTTCATGCTCGAATTCTGGCAAATAAAGGCCTTGTTCTTTAACTTTCATGCTTGATAATTTTTTTTACAAAAATAGATATTTCATTAAATATAATCCATCGATTTAGACTATTATGAGCTACTTTTACAGGAATAATAGAAAAATGTATTAATAATAACAATAATTGCATTATTTAAGCTATGTATTAGCAAATTGTTAATAATAGTTTGGTTTTAGCGTGTTATTTTGACAATTATTTCTGATTTTTTTAAATTCAATATTATAAAATTAAAGGTAAAAACGTCTGCTTGGTCGTTTTTTTGCTGGGAAATCTTTTTTTTGATGAAAAAATAAAGGCAAAACCATCTTTTTTTAACTTTATTTATAAGATATTTTAAATCACTAAAAAGATTTTACTTTTAAGTTCGTTTTAGCTACTTTTGTCCGACTTATTTTCTGAAATACAATCAGATTCAGACAAATTCTATATTATGAACATACACGAATATCAAGGAAAAGAGATTTTAGCTAGCTATGGAGTTCGCGTTCAACGCGGAATCGTTGCTAATAGCCCAGTTGAAGCAGTTGCTGCTGCAAAACAATTAACTACCGAAACGGGAACGAGTTGGTATGTTGTAAAAGCCCAAATTCACGCTGGTGGACGTGGAAAAGGTGGTGGTGTGAAACTTGCAAAAGGAATTGACAAAGTGGAAGCTGTTGCAAGCGAAATTATCGGAATGCAATTAGTAACTCCTCAAACTTCTGCTGAGGGGAAAACTGTTCACAAAGTTTTAATTGCTGAGGATGTTTACTATCCTGGTGAATCTGAAACTTCTGAGTTTTATGTTTCTGTTTTATTGAACAGAGCTACAGGACGCAATATGATTATGTATTCTACTGAAGGTGGAATGGATATTGAAGAAGTTGCTGAGCATACGCCTCATTTAATTTTTACTGAAGAAATTGATCCAGCTGTTGGTTTGCAAGGTTTCCAGGCTAGAAGAATCGCTTTTAATTTAGGTGTTACTGGAAATGCTTTTAAAGAAATGGTGAAATTCATCGACTCTTTATATAAAGCATACATTGGTTCAGACGCTTCTATGTTTGAAATCAATCCGGTTTTAAAAACATCTGATAACAAAATTTTAGCGGTTGATGCTAAAGTAAATATTGACGATAACGCATTATACAGACAAAAAACGTATGCTGATATGCGTGATGTTCGTGAAGAAAATCCAATTGAAGTAGAAGCTAAAGAAGTAGGATTGAACTATGTGGATCTTGACGGTACTGTAGGATGTATGGTAAACGGAGCTGGTCTTGCAATGGCAACTATGGATTTAATTAAATATGCAGGTTTTGAACCAGCTAACTTCCTTGATGTAGGAGGAACTGCTGATGCTAAACGTGTGGAAACTGCTTTCCGTATTATCTTGAAAGATCCAAACGTAAAAGCAATTTTGATTAACATTTTTGGAGGAATCGTTCGTTGTGACCGTGTTGCTCAAGGTGTTGTTGATGCTTATAAAAACATGGGTGATGCTATTAAAGTGCCAATCATTGTTCGTTTGCAAGGTACAAATGCTGAAATTGCAAAAGAATTAATCGATAATTCAGGAATGCCAATTTTATCTGCAGTACAATTTCAGGAAGCTGCTGACCAAGTACAAGCTGCTCTTTCTTAATAAAAGAAGCTGGTTATATATTAGAAATCCTGTTCGCTGCGGCGAACAGGATTTTTTTTGTTTACTACAATTCAGGTTTGGTGTTAATTCTTATATTAACTTAGTATTATCGGGCTAGTTGTAGTCTTTTTTAGTGATTTGTTGTTTTTTATGATATTAATGCAATTTTGAAGATGTTTTTTTATAGGGCTTTCATTTTTAAGGCTGATAGTTTTTGTTACTGATAATAATTAAAAAACCAGTCTCTTTATCATTGAGTTAAGTAATTGTTTTTGTGGTTTTTATGTTGGGGTTCTGTAGTAATTTTGGACTGTAATTAAAAAACAAAGAAATCATGAAAAAATTATTTTTATCTGTTATTGTTACTTTATTGATGAGTACAGCTTTTGCTGCGGATAAGTCTCCAAATACAGCAAAAAATTTTGATGAGACTTATAAGGAATTAACTAAAATGTTGAATACTTATCCGAATTTTTCAGGATTAGACCATGAGGTTGTGGTAAAGGTGCGAATTGCAATTAATGAAAAACATGAAATTGTGGTGATGAGCACTGATACGACTAACGATGATTTGAACTACTACATCAAGAATACCTTAAACTATCAAAAGCTATTTAGTGAAGAATTGCAGGCTGGTAGAGGACTTGTTTTTCTGGTTAAATTTGCCAAATAGTTTAAAGTAATTAAAAGATCAAAATCCCGGGCTTTAGTCCGGGATTTTTGTTTTTGGCTGTTTTTTTGTTGAATTATATTTAGTTATTGTGTTAAATTGGTTTGTTTTAGTGATTTTTTTTTCTTTGAATTTCTGTTTTTTGTATGAATAGTAAAAATATAGTCCATTTTTTTTGTTGTGCTGTTATTTTTTATTCTTATAATTTTCTTAAATCGTAAATCGCACTGTGTCAGTGAATTATTTGGTTTTTGAATGATTGCTTTTTTTACATTTACAATGAAATCGGATACAATTTAATTCTAATTAAAAACGAAGAAATCATGAAAAAATTAATTCTATCAGTTGTTGTTACTTTATTTTTAACAACAGCATTTGCAGCAAAGAAAACGCCTAACAATGAAACGGGAACTCTCGAAGCAACTTACAAAGAAATATCAAAATTGCTTAATAATTTCCCCTCCTTTAGTGGTTTGGATCAGGATGTTGTGGTAAAAGTGCGAATTGCAATTAACGAGAAAAATGAAATTGTGGTTATGAGCACTAACACTTCTGACGAAAGTTTGAACTATTACATCAAAAACACGCTGAACTATCAAAAGTTATCTGCAGTTGAATTAGGAGCAGGAAAGGGGCTTATTTTTTTAGTTAAGTTTACTAAGTAATGCAAAAGGGCAAAATGTAAAATCCCATCTGTGTCTGAAAACGAGATGGGATTTTTTATTTGTAAAAGAATAAAAATCTAAGATTTTTTGTTCTTACCATTGTTAAATTTTACTTTTTCTACAACCTGAATTTTAGGAGTTGTTTTTTTAAAATTAGGCTTTTTCTTGAAGCCTGTTTTACTTGTTTTTGCATCGCTTTTTGGTGCTTCTTTGTCTTTTATTGGAATTTCAGCCTTGTGTTTTGCTAAAACGTCTTTAGGGTTTTTAGGGTTTTCCTTGGTTCCGCGTAAGTGAATAACCAATCCATTTAAAAAATTGCGCAATACCTGATCGCCACATTCTACATAATTCGGATGTTTTTCGTCACGAAAAAAAGCACCTAATTCTGATTTGGAAATTCTAAAATCAACCAATTCTAATATTTCTACAATTTGGTCGTCACGCAACATCAAAGCTACGCGTAGTTTTTTAAAGATATCGTTGTTTGTCATCGTTGTATTTTTTACAAAGGTACATTATTATAGCATTGGCTACTCATCTTTGCTTTGGTATTGATTGAGGATTTCAATTATTTTATCCAAATCTTTCTTTTTATGATTGGCAGTGATGATAATCCGATTCAAATAATGGTCTTCTGATGTGTATTTGAAATTGGTGATGATTATTTTATGTGAAGCCAAAATAGTGTTGATATTCTCAATTTTTGGATAAATAACCGGATAATTTTTGTCGAAAAGAATGTTTTTACTTGGAAGCAATTTCGAATCGATATACGCTAAGTTTTTCTTTAATTTATGGTGTTGCTTCAGATACAAAGATTCAGCATCAGCCAGGGTTTTTACAAAGGCAGGATTCATGCCGGCACTGGCTACAAAAGTGTTGTTTTCTCTAATTTGCTGAATAAAATTATAATCGGAGGCAATTAGACCGCCTGATAATCCCATCGCTTTTCCTAATGAGGAAACCATGATTTTGCGTTTGATATTGGACTGATTATTATTCGAAAAAATGCCACATCCATTAGTGCCTAAAATTCCCAACGAATGCGATTCGTCGATTACTAAGGTTATTTCTTTGTTTTTTGGAATTTGCTTTAAAAAAGAAAGCTCCACAGCTTTTACGGTATTGGTGGCAACGGCATCGGTCAGGATGGTAATTTTTTCCGGTTTTTCATCGAGTAAACGTGGGTTTAATTGATTATTGATAAAAAACGGAAGACTTTCGGCTTTTGAAATGGCAATATGAGTATCCGGAAAATGATAGAAGACATCTGTTTCTGATGCTAAGGTGTCAAGCACAATTTGTCCTGCTAACATTCCGGAGGAAACGGTAAGAGCGACTTTGGCTTTGATGAATTCAGCCAGAAAAGTTTCTCCTTTTTGGTAAGCAGTCAATTGGATATTGGCATTTCTGGAACTTCCGTAAGCTGAGCCCCAGCGGGCAATGTTTTTACAGAGTGTCTTCTGGAATTTTTTATTTGGCGGTAAGCCTAAATAAGCTGTACCGCCAAAGTATAGGTATTTTTCATTATCGATTTTTACAATACGATCCGGAAATTGATTTACGTTCATTAATTGCTATTTTAAGACAACGCCTGTGCCATTTAGATGAGAATAGCCAATTTTTCCCTTTTCAATTTGTACTCCGCTGGCAATATCTTCTGTTAAAAGTAAGGCACCATCCATGTCAACATAATCCAATTGTGGTAATAAATGTGCGATAGCAGAAATTCCAACAGAAGATTCTGTCATGCAGCCTACCATGGTTTTTAATCCTAGTTTTTTGGCTTGTTGAATCATTCTTCGGGCAGGAGTCAAGCCTCCACATTTCACTAATTTGATATTTATCCCATGAAAATGATTGTAACATTTGGCAACATCTTGCTCAATAATACAACTTTCGTCAGCAATAATTGGTAAAACGGAATGTTTATAAACAATTTCGTGACCATTCCAGTCGTCTGCTTTTAGCGGTTGTTCGAGGAATTCAACGCCTAGTTTTTTTAATTCTATGGCGTTATTGAGTGTTTCTTCGATTTCCCAACCACAATTGGCATCAATTCTAAAAATAGCATCGGTATGTTCTCTAAGCGCTTTTACGATGGCAATATCTTCGCTGGTACCTAATTTTATTTTGTAGATAGGCCAGGGCAGTTCTTTCATTTTAGCCACCATTTTATCGATAGAATCAATTCCGATGGTATAATTAGTCAAAGGGTTTCTTTCGATGTTATAATCCCAAAGTTCATGCAGTTTTTTACCTTTTTTTCGGGCATACAAATCGGTGTAGGCCATATCCAGCGCACAAAGTGCAAACATATCATGCTTTAAGAAAGGATATACTTTTGCCCAAAATTCTTCAGGGGTTTCGTCAACAGAAGACTCTATTAAGGAACGTATTGCTTCTAAATCCTGTTTCATCATTGGTACACTAATGTTGTAATAAGGATTTGAAGTAGCTTCACCGTATCCTGAGAATCCGCCATTTTTTAATTGTACAATTAAGGAAGGCTGAATATCAATTGATTCTCTAGAGATTGTAAAGGTGTGCTTTAATTGTAGCTCGTATTCTCTTATGATCAATTCCATAATAGTCTCGTTTTATGATAAAATTAAGCTATATAAATGAAAAAAAAATGTCGGAAATGCAGAATTTTGATTTTCGGATTTTTTTAATCTCATTTTGAAGATATCATAAAAAAGTATATCGATAAAAACGGTTTGTTTAAAAAGTGGTTTTACTCTCTAAGTGTTTTTGTTCCTAAAAGTTAATTTTATGCTGTTTTTTGCTTTTTTATGTTGGAAAAAAAATGTGATTTTTCGATTAAATTGTTTAATCGAAGCTATTTTTTTGGGGTTTTATCATAAAAAATGATAAATTAGCTTAAATTATTTATGATATGGAAGCTTACGAAGAAAAAAAGAAATTGCTTTTAGAAATGATTGCCTTTGCAACAGTTGATGGTCAGTTGAGTAAAAAAGGCTATGATTTTTTATTTTTAATAGCTAACGAATTAAATTTTGAAAAAGGAGGGTTCATGGATTTATTGAGTCAGGAGATGCCTACTTTGCCGGATAACATGAAACTGAACCGAATCAAACAATTCTATCAGTTGCTTGTCTTTTTTCAAAATGACGGTGTGTTGTACAAACAAGATCCGGATTTAATTGTTCATATTGCCATAAGTATGGGATTAGATACCGATGCGATTAAAGTATTAATCAAAAAGGTAAAAAATGCTCCTAATACCATCATTTCAGATGATAATTTGTGGAAAATTTTTCAGGAAGAATAGACTTTTAAGCCAGTTGTTCCTGTAATTTCTTGATTTCATCACGCAATTTTGCGGCTTGCATAAAGTCCAGTTCTTTAGCGGCTTTTTCCATTGATTTTCGTTTTTCACGAATTAGTTTGTCGATTTCTGTTTTCGACAGGTATTGGTTTTCGGGTTCGGCCGCAGTAGGTATGGTATGTCCCAGTTCGTATTCTACCAAAGGATTTTTAGTAAAAGCACTGTCGATTTTCTTGTTCAATGCTTGCGGAACAATGTTATTGACAGTATTAAAATTAATCTGTTTGCTTCTTCTGTAATTGGTTTCGTCAATGGTTTTTTGCATGCTGTCGGTGATTTTATCCGCATACATAATCGCCTTTCCGTTCAGGTTTCGTGCAGCACGACCAACAGTTTGTGTCAGCGAACGATGAGAACGTAAAAATCCCTCCTTATCTGCATCCAAAATAGCAACCAAAGAAACTTCGGGCAAATCCAACCCTTCACGCAATAAGTTGACACCAATTAGCACATCAAAGATTCCTTTTCGTAAATCCTGCATGATTTCGATGCGTTCCAATGTATCTACATCCGAATGAATATAACGACAACGAATACTTACCTTAGTTAGATATTTGGCTAATTCTTCCGCCATTCTCTTGGTTAGAGTGGTTACTAAAACACGTTCGTCCAGTTCACAACGTTGCTGAATTTCTTCGATCAAATCGTCAATTTGATTCAAACTTGGACGAATTTCGATAACCGGGTCCAATAATCCTGTAGGACGAATAATTTGTTCCACATAGACGCCATCGCATTTTTGTAACTCATAATCAGCAGGTGTCGCCGAAACATAAATCACCTGATTTTGCATCGCTTCAAATTCGTCAAATTTTAACGGTCGGTTGTCCATGGCTGCGGGAAGTCTAAAACCGTATTCCACAAGGTTTTCTTTTCGGCTTCTGTCGCCTCCGTACATGGCGTGAACCTGAGAAAGTGTTACGTGACTTTCGTCAACGACCATCAAATAATCTTTTGGGAAATAATCCAACAAACAGAAAGGACGTGTTCCGGCCTGTCTGCCGTCAAGATAACGAGAGTAATTTTCGATTCCGGAACAATAACCCAATTCCCGAATCATTTCTAGGTCAAAATTAGTTCTTTCTTCCAATCGTTTGGCTTCGAGATGTTTGCCTATTTCTTTGAAATAATCGACTTGTTTGACTAAATCCTGCTGGATTTCCCAAATAGCACCTTGCAACACATCTGGCGAAGTCACAAACATATTAGCCGGGTAAATGGTCAGTTTATCAAATCGTTCAATTACTTTCGAAGATTGAACATCAAAAGATTCTATTTCTTCGATTTCGTCACCAAAAAAGTGAATGCGATAGGCATCATCGGCATAACTTGGGAAAATTTCCACTGTATCGCCTTTAATTCTGAAATTCCCGGGTGTAAAATCGGCCTCGGTTCTGGAATATAAACTTTGTACTAAGGAGTGCAATAACTTGGTTCTCGAAATTTCCTGATCCCGTTCCAATGCAATTACGTTTTTCTGAAATTCCACGGGATTCCCGATACCGTACAAACAAGAAACCGAAGCTACCACCAGAATGTCTCTTCGTCCCGAAAGCAGCGAAGAAGTAGTGCTCAAACGCATCTTTTCCAGCTCTTCGTTGATGGATAAATCTTTTTCGATGAAAACGCCTGTAACGGGCATAAAAGCTTCAGGTTGGTAATAATCGTAATAAGAAACAAAATATTCTACGGCATTGTTGGGGAAGAACTGCTTGAATTCTGAGTACAATTGTGCTGCTAAAGTTTTGTTGTGCGCCAAAACCAGCGTAGGTCTTTGCACTTCCTGAATGACATTGGCCACCGTAAATGTTTTTCCCGAACCTGTAACACCTAAAAGTGTTTGGAATTGTTCGCCAGCTTCAATCCCTTGAGCTAATTTTTCAATTGCCTGAGGCTGGTCTCCTTTGGGTTGGTAATCCGATACGACTTGGAATTTCATTTGTTTTCTGTTGCAATGTTGGAAGTTGCAAAGTTACAAAGTTTATTGGCAACTTTGCTGATAGCTAAAATTAGAAGGATTTAGCATCGCATAGTTTTATTTTAACCATTTCCAACGTTTTGCCCAATCATCTAAAATAACATTTCGCCATTTTAATACTGTTTTCCCGCCTTGAATTTTTTCATCATATAAATTAATGTCCGATTTGTCACTGTACCAATGGTTTCCTAGTGGATAATCAGTTGAATGTTTTTTACCGGGCCATAAATTGCTAACGACAATATCTCCTTCAAGTCCGTTAATCTCAGCAATTTTAGATGTGAAACGATAATGCAAATTTTCGGCTTTTTTAGGAATGTATCTTATTGCATAATCGCCGTTGCCCAGATGATATCCAGGCCATTTTTGGATTGTTTTTCCGTATGGAATTTCCATCCAAAAACAAACTGAATCAGATGGGATTTCTATTTTTGGTCCTTTTAAATGAATTTCGATAATAGAACAAAATGCTACCGTATCTTTTAATGTGGTTGTTTGATTATAGATAGTTCTAGGGCTATAAGTAATTTTTTTAAAGCTACCACCCCAACTTTCTCTTTCGGGTTTTTCGGGATTGCCATCCATCATATAAAAGAGGGAAGGAGAGTCACCCATTTTGATTTCGCCATCATAATAGTTTTTAAAATCCATTCCTAAATGACCGCCGCCCTGAATAACCCTGTTGTAATAATCCGAAGTGTTGATGGTGTCAGGTTCAGTATTGTTTGAAAAGAAACCATAATAACTGGAATTTACTTCGATAAAGAATAAGTTTGGAAAATTCTCTGCGATATAAGCATAACTATTAGCACTCCATTTTTTATTGGGTCCGCCTATCCAGTAAATTCTGATTTTATGTTGAATTTCCGGTGCATCATGCAAAGCCTGAGCAATATCTTCCAGTCCGCCCCAGCCTAAAATCCATAACGGATGCTCACTTTGTTTTTTAGCACATTTAATAATCCAGTCCGAACCTTCGGTTGCGGTTGTATATCCGGAAAAAGGAGCATTTCCTTTACGGCCTTGTTTGCAAATGGAACGTAGAAAATCCGGTTTGGCTAATTTTTTATTGTGTTTGTTCAGTTTAGGCAGGTCTTTTTCATAGATATCAATCATTCTTAGTATTTCTTTTTTATTGCCTTCTCCATAAGATGGTGACGAAACAAGCCCTTCAAATTGAAACAAATCGCTGTTCATAAGCAAATGAGTCATGGATTGATTGTCATCAGGATCGGTGCCGCCAATATCGGTACTAATTAAAATTCGGGGTTTTGAAGGTGTTGGACTTTGCGCTAAAATTAGGGTTTGCATCAAACAAAATAAGGCAACTAAAACTGGATTTTTCATAGTTTTAAAAAAAATTATCTAATTAAGCTTGGCTAATATAGCTTATTTTTTGAATAAATAAAAAATAAAAGAAAGTAATCGAAAGTATTCGAAAGCTTTTTTTGCTGAAATTTACCGCAAATTCAATCTAAAGTAAAAGCCAAAGAATTGCTGTGTTCCATTTATAAATAAAAAACAGTCGCTTTATTAAAAAATAAAACGACTGTGTAAAGTTTGTAAAACGTTGAATGTTTTGGTTATAATTTGACTATTTGATAGGTTTTGCCTTTGGATGTTTTAAATGAAATTTTGTAACCATTGTCCGTTTTTTGTGAAACAATATCAGAATCTTTGATTTTCACCGGTACTTTTGTAATAATGATACATTCAGCACCATTTAATGATTTTACAGTGGCATTATTAAGTTGTTGTTTGCTCCAATCCATATCAATTTCAAATCCACCTCGGGCAATCAGTCCTTTTACGTTGCCTTCACTCCAGGCTTTAGGCAAGGCAGGCAATAATTGGATATAATTGGCTTGACTTTGCAAAAGCATTTCAGTCATACCCGCTGTACCCGCAAAATTTCCGTCAATTTGGAAAGGAGGATGTGCATCAAAAAAGTTAGGATAAGTTCCTCCCGCACCTGAATTTCCACTGGAAGGGTCAACGTAATTTAAAAGCTGTCTGATCAAAGAGTACGCATGATCGCCATCCTGTAATCTTGCCCACCAGTTGATTTTCCATCCTTTGCTCCATCCGGTTCCTTCGTCTCCGCGAACTTCAAGCGATTTTTTGGCAGCATTAAAAAAGTCAGTCGTCAAAGGAGTGATTTCTCTTCCTGGATGCAAACCAAATAGGTGAGAGGCATGACGATGGTGGATATCTGTTTCTTCAAAATCCTTATACCATTCCATCAATGTTCCGTTTTTTCCAATTTGTAATGGATACAGTTTCGCTCGTTTTGCAATCAAGATTTCTCGGAAAGCTTTATCAGTTCCTAAAGTTTCGGATGCTTCAATTAAATTATCGAATAAATCTCTAATAATTGACATGTCCATCGTAGTAGCAACAGATACTGATTGTTCTTTGCCTTTACTGTCTTTGAATTTATTTTCAGGAGAAGTAGATGGAGCTGTAACTAAATAGCCGTTTTTATCTTCGACTAACCAGTCTAATGAAAAAAGTGCAGCATCTTTCATAACAGGATAGGCTTTTTCAGCCAGGAATTTTTTATCTCCTGTAAAACGGTAGTGCTCATAAAGATGTTGTGTGAGCCAGTTTCCGCCCATCCACCAGTTGGCCCAAACAGGATCACCGTCTCCTTTATCACCCACAGGATTACTCAATGCCCATAAATCGGAATTGTGATGAGCAACCCAGCCATTCGCATTATAAAACTCGCGTGCAGTAGCTTTTCCGGTTTTAGCCAGACTTTGAATCCAGTCTAAAAGCGGTTGGTGCATTTCAGAAAGATTTGTTACTTCAGCTGGCCAATAATTCATTTGGGTATTGATGTTGATGGTGTAATTAGAACTCCATGGCGCACGAAGTTTTTGGTTCCAAATTCCCTGTAAATTAGCTGGAGGTCCGCCTGGACGTGAAGAAGAAATCAGCAAATATCTTCCGTATTGAAAATATAAAGTTTCTATTTTAGGATCATAAGCACCATTAGAATAGGCTTTCAATCGTTCGTTAGAAGGTAATTTTAATTTAATTGGAGTGTTCACCGTATCTTTTACAGCAAAAGAAACGCGATCGAAATAATGTTTGTAATCAGCAATATGGCTGTTGAATAATTGCGAATAGCTCTTTTTTACTGCTTTGTTGATTCGGTTCGAGGCAATTTTATTTTCATCTTTTCCGTCTTTATCCGGACATTTGTCAAATCCGTTGAAACTGGTTGCTGCAGCGATGTAAAGTATTACTTCACTCGCATTTTTAATTTTAATTTCTGAATCTGTTGTCGTTACACTTCCGTCTTTGTTAACCGCTTTGATACGATATTGATAACGCATACCATCACATCCTGTTGGATCTTCATATATTATAGGCTCTCTTCCTTTCACGTTATAATAAGAAGGATCTACGTTAGCAGGTGCTTTTCCGCTAATAATAAGTTCGTTGTTTCCTTTGGTTGATGGACTGAATTTCAATTGACTTTTAGAAGAAACATCAAAAGTAAGTGCTCCTTTTTTATTTGCCGAAATTCGAACTAACATCACATTATCAGGTGCAGAAGTAAATATTTCACGGGTATATTCGACGTCATTGATAATAAACTTTGTGGTTGCCACCGCATTTTCAATATCCAAATCGCGATAATAAAACGTTGGTTTTGCATTATTGAAATTCTGTTTGATAAGAATATCACCTAAAGGCAAATATGACTGCGAATACAAGCCTTGCATTTTTCGGGTCAATTGATTGGCTTTAGAATAATCTTCCTCCTGAAGCAAGGCTTCCCTGATTTTTGGCAAATAGTTTTTTGATTCCGGGTTGACATTTGTTTTGACCGGACCACCGCTCCATAAAGTACTCTCGTTTAGTTGTAAAAGTTCTTCTTCAACGCCGCCAAATATCATTGCTCCAATTCTTCCATTTCCTACTGGCAAAGCCTCCACCCACTTTTCAGAAGGCTTGTCGTACCATAATTTTAAATCTTGAGTATTGGAATTGGTTTTGTTTTGAGCTTCACAAAAAGAAGCGAATAGAATTTGAACAGCTACAAATGAAACAATTTTCAGTTGATTTGGTTTTGTTTTGTAAAAAATGGACATAAAAAGGTTGATTTTTAATAGTGTGGTTGAATAGTTTTAGGATTTTTATTTTGAGTTGCTAAAAATAACTAAAACCTACAACTTTAGAGCAAATTATGGGGAAATTTTAGAAGATTAGATTATCTTGTTAAAATACTAATTGTTGTGAATGAGGAGAGGATTTCTATGTCAACGGCTTTCTAAAAGCTGTCAGTTTTTTTAAATGATTAAAATTAAAATATGAGATGTATTTATGTTTTTTTTAATCATCCAGACCTTTTCCGTCCAGAATTTTATCCATATATTTTTCAATTCTGGCTTCGCGGGTTTTGGCTTGTTTAGCTGAGGAGAAATATAACAGATAGGCTTTTTGACGTCCCGGTGTTAAGGCATAGAAAGCTTTGTTTAGTTCAGGCATATCGTCTAAAACGATTTTGAATTCCTGCGGCATATTGAATTCGGCAGTGGTTTTCATTACTACTTTCAGTCCTGCTTTTTCTATGGTAATGGCTTCGTTGATGTAGTCTTTAATTATCGATTCCAGTTTTTCAATTTCTTCTACATTTTTGAATCTTATTTGGCGTCTGTCCTGAACGTTTTCGGTTTGCTGAATGAGGATTCCTTTTTCGTCTTTCATTAGTACGCCTTTAAAGAAAAGTAAGGCGCAATAGTCTTTGAAACCGTGTATCAATACAATGTTAGCATTATCAAGAGTGTAGCAGGGATGCATCCATTTAAAATCTTCAGTTAAGTTGCATTCCAGTACAATTTCTCTCAGCAGTGTCATTTCATCCTGCCACTTTTTTGCTTTGCTTAAAAATTGATTGACTTTGGGGTTCATAAATAAAAATTGGTTTTTATATATTTATAGTCCACCACCTTGTTCACATATGAGTTTTTCAAAATTAATGTTATTGATTTTAAGTTCATTTATTTTATTAATGAATTCTTCAATAGTTGTAATAGTTGAATTTTTTTTCTTAAAGTCATTGATATTAGTTTCATATGGTATTTCTGAAAGAAGTTTTCTAAAATCATCAACTTCAGAATTATTTAAAAATTTATAACCCAAGAAATTAGACGAAAAAAAATGATAGCCACCATTATTTTGGCGAACAAATGATTTAATCAAAATTATTTTATCATTTTCATATTGATCATGCTTTGTTTTTTTTAGACCACAGTTTTCAATTATTTTTTCTGAAATATATGGTTTTCTATATCCATAATTTTCGAGATAATAATTTGAGATATTTCGAATGTCTTCGTTTGCTAATATTTTAACAGTAATTTCTTCTTTAGCTATTGATAGAATTTTTACTGGTACAAAATCATTATTTGCAGGATTACTAATTGCAATGTATTCGTTTTTTTTCAATTTCATTGTTGGTTATAATTTAAGTTGCAAATTTAGATTTAACTGATTGAATAACCAATTTACTTAATTTCTAGCTTTTTTTTTAGAAAATGAATTAAGTCAACTTATTTTAGAACGAAACAGTTTTGCAAGTTGTAAACAACTCAATTTATTTCTGTGGCAAATCTATTTCAAAAGAGCCTGTAATAGAGATAAATGATTATAATTTTATTTCGCTAATATATAATTTTATTACAAATGAAGTAAGAAAAAGTTTAATTAAAAGACAGGCTTTGCTGCTTCGAATTTCCAGTTTTTTTGTTGGGTTTCGGTAAGGAAAGTCCAGGCAAGAATGCGGCTGATTTTTTGTCCTTGCGCCATATCAATTGTTTTTATTTGGGCAGCATTGACTTTGTTTAGGGTTTTGTACAGGCTTTTAAGATGCGATTGTTTAGATACCAAAGTAGTGAACCACAAGCATTGCATTGGGTAACGGGCACTTTCGTAAATCATTTGGGTAATGAAACCTAGCTCGCCACCATCGCACCACAATTCGGTATTTTGACCACCAAAATTCAAAACGGCTTTGGTAACTTTTTTATCCTGTAAATTATTGACTTTTCTAAGGCTGCCTTTACTGGCATCCTCAGCTGATTTATGAAAGGGCGGATTGCAAATTGTGAAAGCAAATTTATCTTCGGGGGTAATGATATTTTTAAAAACAAATCTAGGTTCTAATTGCTGTTGCAAACTAATGGCTTCAATCAATTTTGGATTGGCTTCGATTATTTCGCTGCAATTGTTTAAAGCTTTTTCGTCTATATCAGTACCTACAAAGTTCCAGTTGTAAACTCCATTTCCAATAATTGGATAAATACAATTGGCTCCAACGCCAATATCAAGTCCTTCCACTTCAGCTCCTGTTGGAATAATTCCGTTGTTGCTTTCAGCCAATAAATCAGCGATGTGGTGGATGTAATCTGCTCTGCCTGGGATGGGTGGGCAAAGGTAATCTTGAGGAATATCCCAGTTTTGTATGTCGTAATAGCTAATTAATAATGCCTTGTTTAGGGTTTTTACAGCCAGCGGATTGCTAAAATCGATGGTTTCCCCCGAAGCATCGGAATGCTGTTCGTTGATGAAAACAAAGGATTTTAACTCAGAACATTTTTCGATGAGCAATTTAAAATCATAGCGCAATCGGTGTTGGTTTCTGGGATGTAAACTGATTTTTTCCGTAACTGTTTTGGACATTATTGTTTTTTTAATTTCGCTGCAAAGGTAGTTAATTAAAATGGGTTTAATGTTTGCAAATGGTTATTTTGTAGTGAATTAGGAGTTAAGTTGTATTTGTAACACAGATTAAAGAAATTTGAATGATTTCTCTAATAAGCGTTTCTTTATGGTTAAGTATTAGTTTGTGTAAAAGATAAAAATATTTAAACCGTTAAGCGAGTTAAGGAATTTAAGAACACTACAAACCTTAATTTTCTTAAATGCTTAAATGGTTGAAAAAAAAGAATGTTTATAACATTTACAGTAGCAATTATTTTATGAATTAATCCATGCATTCCATCAGCAATAAATCGCCTTCCTGGTGTTCGATAACGACTAATCCATCCTGACTGACATGATTGCTGCTGCCGCTGCGATAGCCAATAGTAAGGCTGTCATTTTTCAGAGGATAGAAAAGATTTTCGGAACTGATTCCTGTTACCTGACCTACTGGAATGAGCGAAATAGGGGTATTGGCTGTGTACCATTTTTCGAATCTTCTTGGTAACAGAAAAATTTTAGAATGGTCGTCTAAGATTACGATTTTAAGTTTGTCTCGGTATTGGACAATACTGGTTAGATTTGTAATGGTATGATCGGCTCTTTTTCCGGTTGCCCAAACCACATTTGCCGCAGGAATTTTTCTTTCGTATAAATAATCGAAAGCCTTTTCCAAATCGGTTTTTTCCTGATCGTGGGTATGCACAATTTCCAGCGGATATTGTTTTTCTTTGTAATAATAAGGATCAAAACCTCTGTCGAAATCTCCTAACAAAACATCAACTTTGATGTCGAGTTCCATCACGCGTTCAATGGCCGAATCTAATACAATTACCAGTGGTGACCATTCGAGTAATTGTCCTAATAATTCAGGATTACAGGCAGCACCATTGGCAATGATTAAAGCAGGTTCTTGATCGTCGCGAACAATGTGGTGTGATGACAAAGGAATGTAGATTTAGATTAATGATTTTGGCATTGAGTTAGCAAAGATAGCTATTTTTTTTACCGCAGATTACACTGATTTACACAGATTAATAGGTATTGGTTTTTAATACTATTGTACTTTTTTAAATAGTTGATTAAGTACTAGTGTTTTTAAATCTGCTGAATCTGCGTGAATAAAAATGTACGCAGGTTTAGCAGATTTAAATAGATTAACTCTTTGTTGGAAATATTCTCGATTTATTGTTGAAATATATTAAAATACTGATTTAAAAACTATTGCACAACATAACGGCGCATGTCGGTTTCGCCAAGGGCAAAATAACCCAAAGCATAATTTTGAGGATTTGTACTATTCTTGATATTTCCTCTCACTGTGGCAGGAGGAGTCTGGAAAGGACTACCCGAATTAGAACCTACAATTCCAATTAGAATATTCATGTAATTGTAATATTGTTTAGATGCTCCAAAATGGGTCAAATCAATGACATCCCCTTTTTTTAAATCATCACTTTGTGAGCGACTAAAAAATTCGTTTCCCTGAAAAAAACGGTCATCATCAACATTATAACTTACTGTTGTTTCATTAGAATATTGATATTTATAGAGGTAGTAGTTGTCTTTCTCGGCAGGATCATTAAAGTAGGCTTTGATTTCGATTTCTTTTCCTGTAAAACCGCCTTCGTTGTTTTGTTCTATTCGGGTAATGGGAGCCAGGGATTGAAAAGTTTCGCTTGCGGTGTAGGTTTCACCATTGTGAATAATGGTCAAAGTGTAATTTTTGCCTATTTCAGGTTCAAAATCGGTACAAGCATATTCGCCTGTTTCCGGAATTTCTACAAAATTAAAAATGACGTTATCACTGTTGGTTATAGAAACATTGGCTCCGGTTACAATAGGAATTTCAGTATCATAATAACCGGTGGTGGTGGTTAATTTTATTTTTTGAGCATTGCCTGTACTTCCTTTAATCCATACAATAGAAGCTTCGACAACTAATCGGGGTGGGGCTGTGTCTAATTTGACATCAACTACTTCTTCGCAGCTGCTAAAAAGGCTGATTAAGAGTAGTAAAAAGGGGAACAATATTTTCTTCATAATAGTATCTTTTTCGAAAGTAAATTTTTAGAATTTAAAATTATAACTCACCGCAGGAACAATTCCAAAAATGGATGTTTTTACGGCTTCATTTACTGCTGTATCTACATTTTGTCTAAAAGTAATAGAAGCAGCATTCTGGCGATTGTATAAATTGTAAATGCTGAAAACCCATTCACCTTTCCAGTTTCGGTCTTTATTTTTAGCAGGAGTTAAGGTGGCAGAAATGTCTAAGTGGTGGTAAGCAGGCAGGCGATTTCTGTTTCTTAAACCGTAGCTTGGCACAAATACATCTCCATATTGATACCCACTATCAGGAAAAGTGACCGGTTGTCCGGATTGTAATGCAAAATTAGCTCCAAAATCCCATTTGTCATTCAAATGATAAGCCGAAGTTATCGCTAAATTATGTGTTTTGTCGTAAGCCGAATTGTACCACTTTCCGTAATTAATTCCTATTTCGTCAGCAGTTCTGCCCGGAGTTTGCTGCTCTGATTTAGACAAGGTGTACGAAATCCAGCCGTTTAATTGGCCAGTGTTTTTCTTCAGCATCAATTCCAAACCATAAGAACGCATTCTTCCGTTTAAGATAACTTGTTCGATAGCATTATTAGCAATTAAATCGGCGCCATCAATATAATCAATACGATTTTGGATTTTTTTGTAATAACTTTCTATTTCAAGCGAATAATCGCCATTGCGAATGTTTTTAAAGTAACCAATAGCAACTTGATCGGCAATTTGTGGTTTGATGTAATTATCACTCGGCATCCAAATATCCAATGGAGTAGGAGAAGCGGTATTCGAAATTAATTGCAGGTATTGTACCATTCGGTTATAACTCGCTTTTAGTGCCTGATCATCATTGAATTGGTATGAAACAGCAAAACGGGGTTCGAAGTTGTCAAAACTTTTTATGGTTTTGTTTTTACCGTAAAATTTTGTGTCGATAGGAGTTGCTTTTTCGTAAATCTGGAAATCCGAATTAAAAACTACCGGATTGTTGTTTTCGTATAAATTAATTGTAGAATTTCCTAAGCGGTAAAACATACTGTAACGCAAGCCATAAGCCAGACTCAGTTTTTTAGTGATTTTGTTTTCGGCTTCTATGTAGAGTGAGGGTTCAAAAGCATATTTTGGATCTAATTGTTCCGGAATTATTGTCGAAGTGTCATTAGAAGGTTTAATCGAACCGGGATTGAAATTGTAATAAATAGCATTGGCACCATAATTCAATTTGAAATTATCCGAAATATAATGCTTAAAATCATATTTGATGTTGTAGTTTTTAATGCCCGAATCCCATTTAAAACCAATAAAATCAAGATCTAATCCGTAATAATAATCGCTATAGATTAAAGAGAGATTTGAAAACAGCTTATCAGAAAATAAATGATTCCAACGCAGGTTTAAAGTAGAGTTTCCGTAGATATTGCTGAAACTTTTGTTGATGGCAAAAACGTCACGACCAAAATAACCCGATAAATAAAGGTTATTGTTATCGTTAATTTTATAATTTAATTTAGTGTTCAAATCATAAAAATAAGCGGAGTTGTTTTTTTGTTCTTCGGATAATTTCAAAAATAAATGCGCATAAGAAGCTCTACCGCCAATTAAGAAAGAGCCTCTGTCTTTAACAATAGGACCTTCGGCAAGAAGTCGGCTGGAAATCAACCCGATTCCACCATTCATGTGAAATTCATTGCTGTTTCCGTCTTTTTGATAAATATCTAAAACCGAGGAAGCTCTTCCTCCAAAACGAGCCGGAATTCCGCCTTTGTACAATTTTAAATCCTTAATTGCATCCGGATTGAAAACAGAGAAAAATCCAAAAACATGCGAAGAATTATAGATGGTAGCTTCGTCCAAAAGAATCAAATTCTGGTCGGCACCACCACCACGAACATTAAATCCTGATGCGCCTTCGCCAGCATTAGTGACTCCTGGCAATAATAAAATGGATTTTATTACATCGACTTCTCCCAAAACAACCGGCATTTTTTTGATGGTAGCCATCGATAATTTGTTGACACTCATTTCAGGCGTTCGGGTATTGGCCTGCCCCTGATTAGTACTAATAATAACTTCGTTCAGTATTTCTCCACTTTCAGTCAGCGCCCAATTCATCTTAGTGTTTTTTGTCAGTGAAATGGATTTTTCTATGCTTTGGTAACCCAAATAACTGATGCTTAAATTCTGATTTCCCAGAGGAACACTTATCGAATAAAAACCATATTCGTTAGTAGTAGTTCCAATTTTTAAATCAGGGAAATAAAGGTTGACACCTATTAGGGTTTCGTTGTTTTTGGCATCGGTGATAATTCCGCTTAGCGTAAATTTTTGCTGTGCAAAAGCAGTCATGCTAATTAACAGAAGGACAAAAAGAAAATTTATTTTTTTTGTAATCATTTTAAGATGTTTGAATTGCAAAGGTCAATTATTAGTATAGAAAAGCCAACTGAACAGCTGTTAATTTATGTTTAATATTTTGTCGGTTTTTTACCTTAATCAAATTTCCGGAACAGCTAAAGTAGAATCTGGTTTTTGTTCCGGATTTTTCTTCAAATGTTGGTTCACACGACTTAATAAAACAATAGATAATGCAGATATTCCAATTATGATAAATCCTAAGCTGTTGTAATGTTCTAATGGACTAAAATTATTTTTTTGTACTACAATTGTTCCGGCAAAAGCAGCGGCAATTCCTCCGGAAATTTGTTGTAAAGAAGAATTAATACTCATAAAAGCACCGCGGTCTTCTTTGGCAGGAACCGAAGTTATTAAAGCCGTAGAAGGAACCATTCGGCTCATTACGCCCATCATCATCAAAACATTGATAACGGCAACCAACCAAAACGGAGTTTCAGATAAATTGGTATAAACAGCAACAGTCAGGATTGTCCAAATGGAAGCTGCTGCAAATATTTTGAACTTATCTATTTTGTCGCTCAGTTTACCAATAATCGGCATAATGATTAAAGTGGACATTCCTGCAATCATAAAAAGAAGCGGAAGTTGTTCTTCGGTAATTTTCAAATTGTTAATGGCAAAAGCACTACCAAAAGGCATTAGCATAAATCCTCCAACAGAAAGCACTGCAGTTGCAGAAAATCCTATGCGGTATTCACGTTTACTGATGGTGTGCATTAAATGTTTGAACGCCGAATTTTCTTTTTGTATCGCAAGATGTTCGGTAAGTGGTTTTAGTTTTAATGCGATTAAAACAGCAATAAGTACTGCCAATGCAGCTACTGCCAAAAATGGTGCATGCCAGTCCCATTCGGTAGCAATGTAAAGTCCTAATGGAATTCCGAAAATTTGGCTTGCGCCAAAAGCCATTTGGATAAAACCCATCACACGACCGCGTTGTTGCATCGAAAATAAATCGGTTACAATTGCCATGGAAATAGAGCCTATAACCCCACCAAATAATCCCGTGATAATTCTGGCCGCTACCAGTAAAGGATAGGAGGTGACTACTCCGCATAGAATAGTTCCTAAAATAAACCCGGTGTAAAAGAAGAGCAGTAATTTTTTTCTGTCGAATTTATCGGCAAAACCTGCCGTGAGTAATCCTGAAATCCCGGCACTAAAGGCATAAGCCGAAACCACCAAACCAAAATGAGTTGGTTTTAGTTGCATGGTTTTCATTAAAATATCACCTAATGGCGACATGACCATAAAATCTAAGATTACTGTAAATTGAGTAATCGCCAGAATGAAAATGGCAAACTTTTGGTAGGAAGTAAAAGAAGGTGTTTGTTGAGAGGAGTTTTCCATTTTTATTATTCTGTTAATTCAGAACATTTAAAATCCTGTTCTGTTATCATTTTTATTATTTGTGAAGCATTTAGGGTTCTGCTTTCTATTCGTAATACCGAATCGATGTCTTCTAAATCAATATTCCATTGTTCAATTTCGGGGTTGGAATTTAAAACCTTGCTTATAATCATTTTGTCGTATTCAGTTTTGATATTGGTACCAAAAATCAAAATATTATTAAAATCAGTTTCCATAAGGTGAAATTTTACGGTGTTAATGCTTTTAGGACTAATTCAAATGTGTCGTCGATTGTTTTTTTGTTGAGTTTAAAAGGACCTCCTCCAAAGTTTTTACCATCTCTTTCAAATCGTAATAAGGAGTATAATGGACCATAAGCCACACTCCAGAATATTTCTTTTGAAATAGGAATTAATTCTTTTTTCTCCACTGAATTTCTGAAAAAGGAACCCATGATAATTTTGAAATCCAATAAGCTTTCTTCTAAAATATATTCTCCATAACTGGAGTGTGTGAGCAGTTCCCAACAACTGACTTCAAGTGGTTTGCTTTGTGCAAAACGGATTCTGTTTTCCCATTGTTTGTACAACCCTTCTTTGAATGACATTGAAGGAGAGAAATCTTTAGCCATTTCGTCAAAGAAGTTTTTCCCGATTTCGATTCCAATTTTTTTGATTAAATCGTCTTTGTCTGAATAATAGATGTACAAAGTAGCTACAGATATACTGCTTTCTTTGGCCAGACGGTTCATGCTGAAACCTTCGATTCCTTTTTCAACAAGTAGTGCAATGGCTTTTTGTTTAACGATTTCTTCTTTATTGCTATCTCTTGTTCTCATTCTTTTTTGAATTATGAGACAAAAGTATTAATTATAAGTGAATGTTCGTTTATTTATAAGTAAAATTTATTTTTGAAATACATAATTATTTGAAAACCATTAAGGTATTAAGTTTTATTAAGCTTAGTTTTTCTTAATCTCTTAATGGTTTAAAATGAAAAGTAAAATGTTCTACTTTAAAAAAATAGTTGAAAAAAAAAGACAACCCTTTCGAGTTGTCTTTTGAATATTGGTATAAAAACGATTAAGCTGTTTTTAATACTGAAATTTTATCTAAAATAGTATTGAAAGTAGTGCTTGGACGCATTGCTTTGCTTACTAAAGCAGGATTTGGTTGGTAGTAACCTCCAATTTCTTGTGGTTTTCCTTGTGCACCAATCAATTCCGCATCAATTTTAGCTTCGTTCTCAGTAAGTTCTTTTGCAATTGGAGCAAAGATAGCTTGTAATTCAGCATCTTTAGTTTGGTTTGCCAAAGCCTGAGCCCAGTATAAAGCTAAGTAAAAGTGAGAACCACGGTTGTCAATTTGACCTACTTTTCTAGCTGGAGATTTATCATTTTTCAGGAAAGCATCATTTGCCTGGTCTAAAGTTTCAGAAAGAACGATTGCTTTTTCATTGTTTAAAGTTTGTCCTAAATGCTCTAATGAAGCACCTAAAGCTAAAAATTCTCCTAATGAATCCCAACGTAAGTATCCTTCAGTTACAAATTGCTCAACGTGTTTAGGAGCTGATCCACCTGCCCCCGTTTCGAATAATCCACCACCATTCATTAATGGAACGATAGATAACATTTTTGCAGAAGTTCCAACTTCTAAAATAGGGAATAAATCAGTAAGGTAATCACGTAATACGTTTCCTGTTACTGAGATAGTATCCAATCCTTTGATGATTCTTTCTAATGTGAATTCAGTTGCAGCAATTGGGTTTAAGATACGGATATCTAATCCGGTTGTGTCGTAATCTTTCAAGTATAAGTTTACTTTTTCGATTAATTGTCTGTCGTGCGCTCTGTTTTCATCTAACCAGAAAACAGCAGGAGTTGCAGATAAACGTGCTCTGTTTACAGCTAGTTTTACCCAGTCCTGAATAGGAGCGTCTTTAGCCTGACACATTCTGAAAATATCATTTGCTTCGACAGCTTGTTCCATTAAAACGTTTCCGTTTACATCAACCACACGAACAACTCCGTTAGCTGACATTTGGAAAGTTTTGTCATGAGAACCGTATTCTTCTGCTTTTTGAGCCATCAAACCTACGTTTGGAACAGATCCCATAGTAGTTGGGTCAAAAGCACCGTGTTTTTTACAGAAATCAATTGTAGCAGTATATACACCAGCGTAAGAACGGTCTGGGATAATAGCGATAGTATCTTGAGCTTTTCCTTCTTTGTTCCACATTTGGCCAGAAGTACGAATCATTGCCGGCATAGAAGCATCAACAATTACATCAGATGGTACGTGAAGGTTAGTAATTCCTTTTTCAGAATTTACCATAGCAAGAGCTGGACCATTTTCAATTGCCTGGTCGATAGCAGCTTTTACTTCAGCTTCTTGTGCGTTACCTGCAATTTTTGCGTATACGTCACCTAAACCATTTTTAGTGTTTACTCCTAATTCAGCAAATAAAGCAGCGTATTTTTCGAAAACATCTTTGAAATATACTTCAACGATAGCTCCAAAGATGATTGGGTCAGAAACCTTCATCATTGTAGCTTTTAAGTGTACAGAAAGTAAAACTCCTTGTGCTTTAGCCTCAGCAATTGTTTTAGCAACAAAAGATTTCAAAGCGTTCAAGTGCATTACTGAACTATCGATAATTTCACCAGCTTTCAATGGAGTGCTTGCTTTAAGAACAGTAGCTGTACCGTCTTGTGCAACAAATTCGATTTTTACATCAGTAGCTTCAGCTACAGTAAGTGATTGCTCACTTCCGTAAAAATCACCGCTTTCCATAGAAGCAACTGCTGTTTTAGAATCAGCAGACCAGGCACCCATTGAATGTGGGTTTGCTTTAGCATAATTTTTTACTGCTTTTGGAGCTCTACGGTCAGAGTTTCCTTCACGTAAAACAGGGTTTACAGCAGAACCTAATATTTTAGCATATTTAGCTTTGATTGCTGCTTCGGCGTCGTTTTGTGGAGCTTCCGGGTAATCAGGAACTTTGTATCCGTGAGCTTGCAATTCAGTAATAGCCCCTTTTAATTGAGGAACAGATGCAGAAACGTTTGGTAATTTGATGATGTTTGCTTCTGGAGCAGTAGCTAGTTTTCCTAATTCAGCCAAAGAATCTTTTACTCTTTGCTCCTCAGTTAAAAACTCAGGGAAATTAGCAAGGATACGGGCAGCAACAGAAATATCTTCTGTTTCAATTTCGATTCCGGCTGTAGCAGTAAAAGCTTCAACAATAGGTAAAAACGAATAAGTAGCTAACAAAGGTGCTTCGTCAGTTAATGTGTAAACAATCTTTGATTTTTGTGTCATTTTTTTTATTTTATAATCGTAACTCTTCGGCGAAGAATGTGAAATGTATTGTTTGCTTTGAATAAAGCGGTGCAAAGATATGTAAATCAGACTAAAATACAGTCTGGTTTGTTATAGAAATAGCGGATTTACAGGATAACTAACGACAAGGCTTTAAAATGTTATTTTTTTAAAGAATAAAGGTCTTTTTAAGGGCGTTGTTTGGTTAAAACCTAAAAAAAAGTCCCGACATTGTCGGGACTTTTATGATAAAGAGATAAATTATTATCTTCTTTTGTCTTTGATTTTTGCTTTCTTACCAGTAAGTTCTCTGAAGTAGAAAATTCTAGCTCTACGTACAGCACCTTTCTTATTGATTTCAATTTTTTGTAAAGCTGGCAAGTTGATAGGGAAGATACGCTCAACACCTACTGATCCAGACATTTTACGAATTGTAAAAGTTTCAGTACTTCCAGTACCTCTTCTTTGGATTACAACTCCTTTAAAGAACTGAGTTCTAGTTTTTTCACCCTCTTTAATTTCGTAGTAAACTGTGATAGTGTCTCCAGCTCCGAATTCAGGGAAATCTTTTCTTGTAACAAATTCGCTATTAACGAAATCTACTAAATTTGCCATTTTAAATGCTAATTATGGTTTGAAATCTAATCAACATTCACGGGTATCGCCAGAGGTTAATTAAATGTGGGTGCAAAAGTAATTAAAAAAATTAAATTCCAATAAAAGAAATTTCAAATTCCAATAAAAAAATCAAACTCTAAATAAAATCAAATTCCAAATACCAATTTTTAACTGCTTAATCAATTGGAATTTGGAATTTAAAATATTGGAATTTTTAAAGAAAATTTATTCTAACAAATCCGGGCGTCTGTTTTTAGTGTGTTCATATGCCATATCCTCGCGCCATTTGTCAATTTTAGCAAAATTTCCGCTGGTTAAAACTTCGGGAACTTTCCATCCTTTGTAATCGGCTGGGCGCGTATATATTGGACCTGACAATAAACCATCTTGAAAACTATCGGTTAAAGCTGAGGTTTCATCACTCAAGACACCAGGGATTAATCGGATTAAGGTATCAGATAAAACTAGAGCGCCTAATTCACCTCCGCTTAAAACATAATCGCCAATAGAAATTTCTTTGGTAATAAAATGATCGCGAACCCTTTGATCCACTCCTTTATAATGTCCGCACAGAATAATAATGTTTTCATACATCGACATGGTATTGGCCATTTTTTGGTTCAAAGTTTCTCCATCTGGCGACATATAAATAATCTCGTCGTAGTCTCTTTGTGTTTTTAAATGAGTAATGCAATCGTCAATAGGTTGTACCGTCATGACCATTCCTGCTCCACCGCCATAAGGATAATCGTCCACGCTTTTTTGCTTGTTGATGGTGTAATCTCTTAAGTTATGGATATGAACTTCTACTAGGCCTTTGTCAATAGCACGCTTCATAATTGAAGCTTCAAACGGACTGCGTAGCAATTCAGGTAAAACAGTAATAATGTCAATTCGCATGAGTTTTTGTCTAAGTTTTGAAGTCGCAAAGGTACAAAGATTTCAATAGTAAGTTGAAACCCAAATTCCAAATTTCCAAATTCCCTATTTAATTTGTAATTTTGCGCACAATAAAAAAATAACAACAATGGAAAACGGAATATACGCTAAATTCAATACCTCAAAAGGTTCGGTTTTAGTAAAATTAACTCACGACCTGACACCCGGAACAGTTGGTAACTTTGTAGCTTTGGCTGAAGGAAACCTGGAAAACAAAGTAAAACCACAAGGTGTAAAATATTATGATGGTTTAACTTTTCATAGAGTAATTCCTGATTTTATGATTCAGGGAGGTTGTCCTCTTGGTTCAGGAACAGGAGATCCTGGGTATAAATTTGACGATGAGTTTCATCCAAGTTTAAAACACGATAAACCGGGAGTTTTAGCTATGGCTAATGCAGGACCTGGCACAAATGGTTCTCAATTTTACATTACCCACGTACCAACTTCCTGGTTAGATGGAAAGCACACTGTTTTTGGTCATGTTTTAGAGGGTCAGGATGTTGTTGACGCAGTTGCTCAAGGAGATGTTTTAGAAACTTTAGAAATTATCAGAGTGGGTGAAGAAGCTCAAAAATGGAATGCTGTTGAGGCTTTCAGAGTTTTTGAAGGAAACCGTAAAAAACGTATCGAAGCTGAAAAAGCGGCTGCTGAAGAAGCTATGGAGAAATTAGCTGCTGGATTTGAAAAAACAGAAAGCGGTTTGCGTTACCAATTTATCCAAAGAGGTGAAGGTAAAAAAGCTGAAAACGGAAAAACAGTTTCAGTTCACTATACAGGACAATTACCTGATGGAAAGGTTTTTGATAGCTCTTACCCACGTAAAAAACCAATCGAATTTCCATTAGGAAGAGGAAATGTAATCGAAGGATGGGATGAAGGTATTGCTTTGTTACAAGTAGGGGATAAAGCTCGTTTTGTGATTCCTGCTCATTTAGGATACGGATCTCGTGGTGCCGGAGGTGTAATCCCACCAAACGCTACTTTGATTTTTGACGTTGAATTAATGGACGTAAAATAGTTCTTACGATTGACTGATTATAAGATTAAAATCTCATCTTGTTGTGAAAAAACGAGGTGGGTTTTTTTTTTGGGATTGAATTTTTGATATAAAAAAAACACCTTCAAAAATGAGGTGTTTGAAAGCTATAAACTAGGTGTTTTTAGAATTAGTTACTGCAATTACTTTTAGTGTTTTAATTCCGGATGGTAATTGCCATTCTACTTCGTCATTTTCTTTAAAACCAATTACTGCCACACATAATGGCGCTAAAATAGATACTTTTCCTTCGTTGATATTAGATTGAGAAGGCATAACAATTTGAATATTCATTTGTTTTTTGGTCTTTACATCTTCAATAATAACATGAGAATTAATTCTGATGATGTCTTCGTCTAAAGTGTTTTCGTCACTAATAATCGCGCGATCTAATTCTTGTGTCAGTAATGCAATTTCTCGAATATTGTTGCTGTCTTTGGCTTTTTTTGTTAATTCACGAAGAATATTGTAATCTGTAATTGTTAAAATAGGAGTGGGTTTCATAATAATAAATTTTAAAAGATTATTTGTAAAATAGAATATCTTATCCCTGTTACTAAAATGTTTTAGCAATGGAGATAAAAAAATATAAGACAATGATTAATTCGATGGAGAATCCCAATCAAACAAAAATGAAATTAAAGAAATTAATCCTCCGCCTCGAAGAAAAATGATATGAGCGGAGGCCTAATTAATAAAGGCTTTGTTGTGAGGAAAAAGTGCAGCAACGTTTTGTTTTCTTGGAGAAGAAAACAAAAAACTAGATGTTGTAGCAAGTGTAATAGTAATCATAATTGATAATTTTCCTGAAGACAAAGTTAGTTAAAGATTTGTATTTATGCTGTTATTTCCATTTGATATTACAGCCAATACTCGGTTTTTGGTTTGGATTAATACTTCGGTTGTATAAAACACCATCTATGGCACCTCGTAAATCACTACCGCTTAACGGAATTCCGTTTCCGGGACGGCTATCGTCCAGTTGCCCGCGATAGACTAATTTGTCTTGGTTGTCAAACAAATAAAAATCGGGAGTACAGGCGGCATTATAGGCTTTGGCAACTTCCTGAGTTTCGTCATATAAATAAGGGAATTCAAAATTGTTCTCGAAAGCATATTCCGTCATCAATTCAGGGGCATCCTGAGGGTAATTTACCACATCGTTACTCGAAATTGCAATGATACCAATTCCCTGAACTCTATAATCGTTGGCAATTCGAACGACTTCTTCAATTACATGATGCACAAATGGACAATGATTGCAAATAAAAAATACCAATGTTCCTTTGTCTCCTTTTAAATCAGCAAAAGAATAAGTATGAGTATTGGATTTGGTATCTTTTAGATAAAATTCAGGAGCTATAGTCCCTAAATCGAGCATGTTTGACGGAGTTCGTGCCATTGTTTTGTGATTTGTTTCCAGAGTTTAAAGTTACTAAAATAGCTGACTATTTAAATAGGAAAAACTAATTTTGAATTGGTAATGATTTCAAAAAAAAATATAATTGATTTATGGAGAATAATTTGACTTGGGCTGAATTTGAAAAAGTAGCTATGTATGTTGGGACAATTATAGCTGTAAATGATTTTCCTGAAGCAAGAAAGCCAGCTTTTCAATTGACTATTGATTTTGGTGAAGAAATTGGAATCAGGAAAACCTCGGCACAAATCACCAAAAGGTATACTAAAGAGGAACTTTTAAACCGCCAAATTGTTGCGGTGGTTAATTTTCCTAAAAAGCAAATAGGGAAATTTATGAGCGAATGTCTTGTTTTAGGAGCAGTTGGAGAAGAAGGAGATGTTATCCTTTTAGCTCCTGATTTTAAGGTTGAAAACGGTTTGCGAATAGGTTGAATTTAATCATAAATTACACGAATTATCGCAAATTAGTTAGTGAGAATTCGTGTAATCTGTGGTTTGTTAAAATTGAATTTATTTTTCTATTGGTAAATTATAATCTTGTCCCCATTCAGTCCAGGAGCCATCATAAATGGCTTTTGGCTGATTATTTGAAATTAATTCGTAAGCAATGAGATTAATGCAGGCTGTAATACCTGAACCACAGGAAAAATATAAGTTTTGATCCTGATGCGGTAAAATTTGTTTTAGTTCTTCTTTAGGTAAAAAATGACCGTCTTTTAAAACTTTTGAAAAAGGAATATTTACGGCATTCGGGATATGTCCGCTTCTTAAACCTTCTCGAGGTTCTTCGGTCTCGGCATTAAATCTGTCGGCTGAACGGGCATCAATTACAATAGCTTCTTTTGAAGTAATATTATGTAAAACCTGAAATTTGTTTTTAAACATATCAGCTTTAAAATGAGCTTCAAAATCACCTTCTTTAAATGATTTTAAAGCTACTTTTTCAATTGCAAATCCTTCTTTTTCCCAGGCAGGAAATCCGCCATCTAAAACCCAGACATTTTCGTGTCCCATGCTTTTGAATAAATACCATGCTCTAGGGCTGGAGTAGATTCCTTTGGTGTCATAAACCACAATTTTACTGTGTTTGCTGATTCCTAGTTTTCTTGCTTCGGTGGCAAAAGCCTGGGGTTGGGGTAGGGTATTGGGTAAAGGAATTGAAGTGTCGCTAAATTTATTTTTAATGTCAAAAGTACGTGCCCCGGCGATTTGTAAATCATGAGGCGGAGCATCTAAAACAGCATCCAGAATGATTAGTTCAGGATTGTTAATGTTTTCTTGGAGCCAACTTACGGATACAATTGGGATTTTCATATTGATGTTATTTTAATTGGAAAATAAGGACTACTAAGATACGAAATTGTGAAGTTTTCTTATTCCAATTTTTATATAAATAAAAAGTCCAAAAACCGAATGATTTTTGGACTTGATGTAAAATTTGTTTGATGTGATTAAATGTCATCAAAATCAATATCGGTAAAGCTTGATACTCCGGGAACAGTCTCTTCAGCAGTTACTCTTTCAGTAGCATATTCTTTTTTGAAATCTTTTTGGTGTCTTTCAGAGATTACTTCTTCGCCTTTGTGGTTTAAAACATAAGAAGTCATTTCTTCCAGGATCTCGGTAAAAGCAGCAAAATCTTCTTTGTATAAATATATTTTATGTTTTTTGAAATGGAACGATCCGTCCTCTTCTGTAAATTTTTTGCTTTCGGTAATGGTAATATAATAATCATCCGCTTTTGTAGCTCTCACATCGAAGAAATAGGTTCTTCTTCCTGCACGTAAAACTTTAGAAAAGATTTCTTCTTTTTCTAACATGTCATTTTCTCTCATAATCCGTTCTATACAATAATATGGTTGTTAATTGGAAACCAAAAATGATAAAAATATATTTATTAAGCAAGATTTAAAGTAATTCTTTTTCAGAAAGTTGTTTTAAATAGAGTGATGCATAATAGCCTTCCTGATTTATTAACTGGTTATGAGTGCCTTGTTGAATAATTTTTCCATCTTCGAGAATAATTATTTTATCAGCATTTTTAGCAGATGAAACACGATGACTCACAATTATGGTAGTTTTGTCTTTGCAAATAGCATTTAGATTGTTTAAAATTGCTTCTTCGGTTTCGGTATCCACTGCCGATAAACAGTCGTCAAAAAGCAATATAGGAGGATTTTTAATAATGGCTCTCGCTATAGAAACACGCTGTTTTTGTCCACCCGAAAGGGTAATTCCTCTTTCGCCAAGAATGGTGTCGTATTGCTTGTTGAACCCCATAATGTTGTCATGAACCACAGCATTTTTGGCAGCAGTGATTACTTCTTCGATTTCGGCATCTTCTTTTCCGAATTTGATGTTGTTTTTAATACTGTCCGAGAATAAAAAAGCATCCTGAGGTACAATTCCAATACTGTTTCGCAAATCAAATAAGTTCAGGCGACTGATTTCCTGTTCGTCAATTTTTACTGATCCATCGGTTACGTCGTACAAGCGGGAAATTAGAGATAAAATAGTCGATTTTCCGGAACCTGTTTTTCCAAGGATTGCCAGTGTTTCTCCTTTGTGTATTGTAAAGGATACGTTTTGAAGTGCTTTGATATTTGTGTCTTCGTAAGTGTAGCTCACATTTTCGAATGTGATAGTTCCTTCTATTTTGGATTTTTCGGGATTGTTGTTTTTGATTTCAGGCTCGATTTTCAGGAATTCATTCAGTCTTTTTTGAGAAGCTTCGGCTTCCTGAACCATTGATGAAACCCAACCCAATGAAGCCACAGGCCAGGTTAGCATGTTGATATACAAAATAAATTCGGCAATGGTACCAATGCTTTTGATACTGCCATTGATGTACATAATTCCTCCAAAATAAACCACAACTAAGTTGCTGATTCCGATTAAGGCTAACATTAATGGACCAAATAAGGATTGAACTTTGGCTAAATCCAAACTTTTACTTTTACTTTCTAACGCCAGTGCGTGCATATTGTCCTCATGCTGGTTTTCTAACGAATAGGCTTTAATCACGCGAACTCCGGAGAATATTTCCTGCGTAAAACTGGATACTTTGGATAAATATTGCTGAAAAGTAGTACTTCGAATATTGATTTCTGTACTTAATTTAAAAATAGCATAGGATAAAAGCGGTAAGGGTAAAAGTGTATATAAAGTAAGCAATGGCGAAACCCGATACATGAACAGAATTACAATAGCAAAACGAATAATGGTATTAATCGTGTACATAACAGCCGGTCCAACATACATTCTGACTTTAGAAATGTCTTCGCTTATGCGATTCATTAAATCGCCGGTACGATTTTGTTTGTAGAAATTTTGAGATAGGTTTTCGTATTGTTTAAAGACCTCGTTTTTTAAATCAAATTCAATATGACGTGACATTACAATCAGGGTTTGACGCATTAAAAAAGTCAAAAAACCGGCAATAATGGTCGTAGCAATAATGAGTAAAATATTGTTTACTAATTGGTCTTGAATAACCGAATTTGATATGGTTTTGTCTTTTGCAAAATTTTCAATAGCAGCAAACGATTGGCTGATTAATTTAGGCGTAAAAAGTGAAAATATTTGGGCAACAATTGTAAATACAATTCCTAAAATAAAACGGTATCTGTATTTGATGAAATATTTATTGAGATAGAGTAATTCTTTCATTTCTGGGCTGGGCTGAATTTTAGAAAAACAAAGATAAAGCTTTAAAAGTAATAATTGTTAGCGATCTGCTTGCTGTTAAGTCTCATTTAACGTTTCATTAGGTAAATTCATTAGCTCAAAATAAAGCCACGAATTCATAAATTTAATTTATTGAATGGAGGAATTTATAAGATATGTTGCTGATTTTAAATTTGGAAAATAAAATTAGTGAATTCGAGGCAACAACATAGGTGTTTTGTCCTGCTTTTTATGGCTTTAAATTTTATTTTGAAAAAGGAAATCCCTATTTTTGCAGACTAATTTTTTAAAAGTTCTTACAAGGTGGTAAATAGACGACACATTCGCGTTAAAGTTATGCAAACCATTTATGCGATGCATCAAAACGGCTCTGATAATTTGGAAAAGGAAGAAAAGTTTCTTTTTCACAGTATCGACAATATTCAGGATTTATACCTTACAATGATTTCTTCCTTGTTAGAAATATGTAAAAAAGAAACGCAGTTTTTGCATTTATCGAGTCAAAAACACTTAGCTACCGCAGCCGAACGCAATCCCAACGAAAAATTTATCAAGAACAGCATTTTTGAAATTCTTGCCGAAAACAATTCTTTAAGCATTGCTTTAGAAACCAGAAAAATCAATGCCTGGCATTTGCACGAAGATTACATCGCTTTATTATTAGCTTCAATAAAAGAGAGTTCTTTTTACCAAAAATACATGAGTAATC
Source organism: Flavobacterium sp. GSA192 (assembly GCF_006386525.1). Classification (NCBI taxonomy): domain Bacteria; kingdom Pseudomonadati; phylum Bacteroidota; class Flavobacteriia; order Flavobacteriales; family Flavobacteriaceae; genus Flavobacterium; species Flavobacterium sp. GSA192. Next base: position 96,432 of record NZ_VAHC01000005.1, read on the forward strand.
CGGCTCGTTCATTTGAAGAAGACCGACAATTAATCGTGGATTTATTTACCGAAGTAATTGTTCCAAATGAGAAATTATACGAATTCTTAGAAGACGATAAATTAACATGGATTGATGATATTCCGATGGTGAATACACAAATCATCAAACAATTGAAAGCTATGAAACCTATCGAAAACGATAATTTCAAAGTGCCAAAATTGTATAAAGACAATGAAGATAAGGATTTTGTTAAAGATTTGTTTCGTAAAACAGTATTGAATGAAGCCGAATTAGCAAAAGAATTTGTGGATAAAACGCCTAACTGGGATAGCGATAGAATTGCTGAGGTGGACACAATTATTTTAAAAATGGCTATTTGTGAATTTTTGAAATTTCCATCTATTCCGGTGAAAGTAACTTTGAACGAATATCTGGAATTAGCCAAAGAATATTCTACTCCTAAAAGTAGTATTTTTATCAACGGAATTTTAGATAATTTGGTTAAAGAATTAGAAACCAGTAAAAAAATGATAAAAGCCGGTCGCGGTTTAATGTAATAGTAAATAAATTAAAAAGAATTAAAAATTATGGGTCAATTAAATCAGTTTTTGCCGTTTATCCTAATGTTTGTGGTTATCTATTTCTTCATGATCAGACCACAACAAAAGAAAATGAAACAAGAAAAAGAATTTGAAGCTAGCTTAAAAGTAGGTGATAAAATCATTACTAAAAGTGGTCTTCACGGAAAAGTAGTTGAACTTGCTGATACTACTGTTGTTATTGAAACTATGGCTGGGAAATTAAAAATGGAGCGTTCTGCTATTTCTATGGAAATGAGTGCTTCACTAGCTAAAAAATAATACTAAGAGGAATCTTAAAATGTAAAAAGTCCCGTTTCCAATTGAGAACGGGACTTTTTTATGGGCTAAGGTTTTTAAAAGCAATTGAAATATTTTCTAAATCAGCGTTTGATTTTACAAAAATATTGGTTCGCTTTTACAAAGTTTTAAAATGATTAATTCAGGTTTAATAATTTATAGATAATCCTGTACCAAATCCCATGTCGCTGTCGTAATGCGAACGAATACCGATGTTTTTGGTGATTATATAGCGTAAATCAACCATGTATTCTTTGTCGGTGTTTACCATAAAACCAGCTCTTAATCTTTTGGAAACCGGAATGTCTTCGCGCATTAAGGAAAGACGGATTATTCCATCATGGTAAATTTCAGTTTGAAAGTTTACTAGCATTGGAAGCGTGTACATAACTCCCAGACTTATAGCATTTCGATTGTCTTTTTTGTTGACTTGTTTAAATAAATTGCTTTCTTGTTCATCGATTCCCATTTTGCGGTAACGCCAGTCAAAACCTATGAAAGGCATTAGCCACTGCATTTTTCCAATGTATCTTCCCAGATGTGTTTCTACTTCGTAACCGTGCATTTTGTTGTAACCTAAGCGCCATTCGGTACCTAGACTCCATCGTGATTTTTGGAGCATTGCTTCTCCGTCGATGCCATTGCTGGCAAAATCGCTTGTTGCCATTAAATGTGGCATGTCACTTTCTTTTTGCAACATTTTATAAGCTTCTTTTTTATTAGCTAATCTCGGATTTTTATAATCACCTACTTCAAACACTCTGTTCATTCCCGCCATCATGTGATACAAAATGTGACAATGAAAAAACCAATCGCCTTCTTCATTAGCCAGAAATTCGATAGTGTCTGTTTCCATTGGCATGATGTCTAATACATTTTTTAGCGGTGCATTATCGCCTTTACCGTTTAAAAGTCTAAAATCAAAACCGTGTAAATGGATAGGATGGCGCATCATCGAATTGTTGTAGAGTGTAATCCGGAGTATTTCGCCTTTTTTTACAGGAATTTTATCGGTTTCAGAAAGGATTTTATTATCCATACTCCACACATACCGATTCATATTTCCTGTAAGGATAAATTTAAGTTCTTTAACCGGAGTATCTTTTGGAAGTACAGTAGGATGTGGTGATTCTAACATGGCGTAGTTTAAGGTTTTGATTTCGCCTAAAGTATTCGCGTTGTAACGGTTGGGCTCGTTGTCCCTATTCATATTGTGCTGGCTGTGGTCTTTTTCTTTTTTAGTTTCTCCTGTAATTTCGGTATACATCACTACATTCATATCCATTTGATTGAGACTCATATTCATTCCCATATCATCAAGATCTCCGTTCATTTTCATCATGTCGTTCATCATCTTCATCCCTTCAAAGTATTTGAGACGAGGCAAAGCTCCCACGAACTCCTTAATTCCGTTTCCTATAAAATAACTCGACGAGTTGGTGCGGTCTTCGGTGGTAGCCATAAATTCATAGGATTTTCCATCTTCAGGAATAGTAATAACTACGTCATAAGTTTCTGAAACAGCAATAAGCAATCGGTCAACTTCAACGGGTTTAACATCATTTCCATCATTAGCAACTACCGTTATTTTTCCACCGGCATAACGAAGCCAGAAATAAGACGAAGCACCTCCGTTAGCAATACGCAGTCTTACTTTATCACCCGCTTTAAGCAATTTTCCGTTGATAGTTTTTAAAGTAGTTTCAGGATTACCGTTCATTAATATTTTTTCGTAATAGACATCGCTCACATCCATGGCCAACATTCGTTTCCATTCGTTAGTGAGTTTGGTTTTAAAATGACCTTCTCTGATGGCTTCGGCATAACTTTGTGTCGCACCTTTTTTAATCGCAGCCCAGTCATTGGCATTGCGCAACATTCGCTGAATATTATCCGGTTTTAGATTTGTCCATTCGCTTAGAATTATCGGAACAGCTGGTAAATCGTCAATGCCTTTTCGGAAAGTTGTATCATTTGCTTTTTTCAACATAATAAAATTACCATACATGCCAATTTGCTCCTGAAATCCGGAATGCGAATGATACCAATGTGTTCCGTTTTGAATGATAGGAAAACGGTACGTGTAGGTTTCTCCTGGTTTTATAGGCATTTGGGTAAGGTAAGGAACACCATCTTCTTTATTTGGCAAAAACACACCGTGCCAATGCAAGGATGTATTTTCTTTGAGTTGATTATGAACAACAATTTCGGCAGTATCTCCTTCGGTAAATGTCAGCGTAGGCATTGGGATTTGCCCGTTTACAGCAATAGCTCTTTTTTCTTTTCCTGCGTAGTTTACAATCGTATCTTTTACGAATAAGTCATAATGGACTACTTTTTGGGAAAAAGTCAATTGTGCTGTAAATAATGCTAACGCAGTAATAAAGAGCTGTTTTTGTAATGAATAAATGGTGTTCATAATCTTGTTTTAATAGAATTGATATGCCAATTAGGATTATATTTTAGTTTCATTTTTCTTTTTTGCTTGATCAAAAAAGAAACAAAAAAATCAAGTCTTACGCTTCCTCGTCGGTCAAATTATTTTGTTGCTACAACTGAACCACAATTCAGCATGGCAGCACCGTAATACGGATTTTTGATTTCTTTTTCGGTGCTTAACCAATAGGATTTTTTCATAGGACAGTATTGATAATATACTTTATGGTTGAGTTTTTCGGAGTTTTTTACAATGTCCCAAACTATAGTTGACACCGAATTAAAAGCTTCTCTTTGTTTTTGAATGTTGTTGGCTTTTAGCATTTTCCCGGTAGATTGTAGCAAATTTTCTTTTTGTTTAAAATTGTCATCCTCTTTAATGCTTTGGTATAATGAATTGATAGTTTGTTTAGCCGTTTTAGCATCGCTGTTGACTAAGGCATTTTTTACACTAATGTAATTAGTAACCAAGGCATTTGTATTTTGAGCAAAAACTGAATACCCAAACAGTAGTATTGCTGCTGATAATAAGTTATTTTTCATGATGCTTGAATTTAATTGTTTAAAGATTCTATTTTAAAGCCTGCTTTTTGGACGGCTTCAATAATTTGTTGTTGGCTAATTGTGTTTGTTTTCACAGTCAGAATTTTGTCTTTGTTAGTGGTATCTACTACCCAATCAGACAGACCTTCGATTTTATTTAGAAAGGGAGTAACTGTAGCTACGCAACCACCACAATTAATGTTAGTTTTGAACTGAAATGTTTTATGATTGTTTTCCATTTGATTTAAAATTTGATGTTCTTTATTGATACAAAGTTGGGTAAATTAGCGTTTGTATTTATTGCGTTATTTCCAGTTTTATTTATGATTTTTACGGTTTTATTTTTTCCATTTTAACCTTAAACTGTTACTCACCACACTTAGGCTACTCAGCGCCATTGCTGCTCCGGCAATCATCGGGTTCAGTAAAAAACCGTTAATAGGGTAGAGGATTCCTGCCGCTATAGGAATGCCGATTAAATTGTATATAAATGCCCAAAAAAGGTTTTGCTTAATGGTTGTCACAGTTTGTCTGGACAATTTGATGGCCTGTGGTATTTTCATCAGGTCGGACGAAATGAGTGTCATTTTAGCAACGTCCATGGCAATATCACTCCCTTTTCCCATTGCAATACTTACATCGGCAGTTGCCAGAGCGGTACTGTCATTGATTCCGTCGCCTACCATGGCTACAATTTTTCCCTGATTTTGTAATTGTTTGACAAAATCGGCTTTGTGTTGCGGTAATACTTCTGCTTTGTAATGTTCAATTCCGGTTTGCTCTGCTATTGCTTTAGCAGTGGCTTCATTATCACCTGTAAGCATGTAGATTTCTACATCTATTGCTTTCAGTTGTTGAATAGCTGTTATTGATGTTTCCTTTATTTTGTCCGAAATAGCAATTACAGCCAGAGCTTTTGTGCTATTAGCAAACCATATTACTGTTTGCGCCTGATTGCTCCATTGATTACTTTGTTGCTGTAATTCGTCAGTAATGCTAATGTTATTTGTGGTTAATAATTTCGAATTCCCTACAAAATAAGTTTCGTCAGCATAAGTTGCTTTTGCTCCTTTCCCTGTAATACTTTCGAAAGAAAGTAATGGAATGTCTTTAATATCAGTAAAATAATGGACAACTGCTTCTGCTAAAGGATGTTCCGATTTTTTTTCGATACTCAACAGAATTTGCTTTGTCAGCGCATCTTCATTGAGCCATTTTATAGCAGTCACTTTGGGTTTGCCTTCGGTGATGGTTCCTGTTTTGTCTAAAACGATGGCATTAATCTTTTTAGCTAATTCGAGGCTTTCTGCATCTTTAATCAAAATTCCCTGTTCGGCAGCCTTGCCTACGCCTACAATGATAGCAGTGGGAGTGGCTAAACCTAATGCACAGGGACAAGCAATTACCAATACGGTTATTGCGGCTAAAAGTCCGTGTACGATGCCGTTATTTCCGCCTAATAAAAGCCATAATATAAAAGTAAGCAGTGCGATTCCGATGACTATTGGAACAAAAACACCGGCAATTTTATCGACTAATTTTTGCACAGGAGCTTTACTTCCCTGAGCCTCTTGTACCATTTTGATTATTTGAGCCAGCAGGGTTTCTTTACCCACTTTTAAGGCTTTAAACTGGAAACTTCCTTTTTGATTGATAGTGCCTGCAAACACTTTTTCGTTGGTTGTTTTCAATACAGGAATAGGTTCACCACTTAGCATACTTTCGTCAACATAAGAATTACCCGAAAGGACTATTCCGTCAACAGCAATTTTTTCACCCGGTTTTACCAGAATTGTATCTCCAGTGTTGACTTCTTCTATCGCAATTTCTTTTTGTTGTCCATCAGCCAAAATTAAAAATACGGTTTTAGGTTGTAATCCCATTAGTTTTTTAATAGCCGATGAGGTGTTTCCTTTGGCTTTTTCTTCCAATAATTTTCCCAAAAGAATAAAAGCAATTACTACCGAAGCCGCTTCAAAATACACATGGGCATGTAAGCCTCTTTGGTGCCAGAAATCAGCAAAAAACATGTTGAATACACTAAATAAATAAGCAATACCCGTACTTAGAGCCACCAGAGTATCCATATTAGCAGAGCGGTGTTGGATTTGTTTCCAGGCATTGATAAAGAAATCTTTTCCAAACCAAAGCACTACAGGAGTCGAAAACAACCACATGATTTCATTAGCGTAAGCGATATCCATTGCAAACATTCCAATGGCAACTACAGGGAGTGATAGTGCTACTGCCCATATTGTTTTTTGTTTTAGCAAATGGAAATTTTTCTCGTGAATTGCTTCCAGAGTCTCTTGCTGTGTTGTTTCGTTTTCTATCAATAAATCATAGCCGATTGATTGCACTGCTTTTTGTAAGGCTAAGGGATTGGTCATATTAGGCAGGTATTCTACCGATAGGGTTGCTGTGGCAAAATTAACGCTTGCATTCACAACACCGTCAATGGGTTTTACGATACTTTCGGCACTAATGGCGCAGGAAGCACAGGACATTCCTAAGACCGGAAAGTTGGTTTTTATTGTATTTTGATGATTTGTTGCCATGATGTGTAATTTGAATTATACATACAAAGTTGGCGATAAAATCAAAGAAGACTATTGTGTAATTTTGGGATTGATTTGTAAGATTTACAATTGATCCAAAGGTTTTCTTTTGTTTTCCTTGATTTGTTTGAAATAAGAAGGAGTAAGTCCGGTTACTTTTTTGAATTGATTACTCAAATATGCAACACTGGAATAATTGAGTTGGTATGCAATTTCGCTTAAAGACAATTGGTCGTAAACTAATAATTCTTTTACCCGTTCTATTTTTTGTGCAATAAAGTATTTTTCGATAGTAGTTCCCTCAATCTCTGAAAACAGATTCGACAAATAATTATAATCATGTTGGAGTTCGTTGCCGAGAACTTCCGATAAATTGTTTTTTAATCCGCTGTTCTGATGATGTACGAGTTGGATAATGGTGTTTTTTATCTTCTCAATAATCCGGCTTTTTTTGTCGTCTATGAGTTCAAATCCTAAGGGGCTTAAAACTTTATCGATAGTTGTTTTTTGTGCTTCGGATAATTCATTTTCGAATACAACTTCTCCTAATTTAATATGCTTAACAGCTAAATTTAATTTATCCATTTCATTTTGAACCACCAGAATACAGCGGTTGCAAACCATATTTTTGATAAAGAGAGTATTCATGTTTTATACTATGATTTAGACTATCAAAAATAAGCATTATGAATTCATTTATGTGATTTAGTCAGGAAATATTACGCTTAACATTAGTTTGTTTTATAATTCAAAATGCATTTTGACCGAAGGTAAGTAAGTTATTATCAGGATCGAGTATTGAAAATTCCTTTTGTCCCCAATGTTTGGTTTCTAAACGACCATTGGGATGAATTTCAACATTGTTATTTAAAAATTGCTGGTAAAGTTCTTCAATAGAATCGGTACGAAAATAAACCTGACCGTAATTTTCACCCGGATTCAAATCTTTAAATTCAAAGAAATGCAACTGCACCCGGTCTTTTTGAATCATCAGGTAAAAATCATAATCAGCGTTTCCAAATTCTTCAAACCCCAACTTTTTTATGTAAAAATTTTTGGTGCTGTTTTTATCACGCATCGGTAATTTAGGGTGAATATCCGTTAGCATAATTGAGTTTTTTAGATGATTTTTATTTTACTTGCGTATTAATCCATTTGGTTATTTCATCTAATACCAATGGTGAAAATGTTTGTTCGATTGTTGCATATTCAGTTGGTACGCCTGTTTTACTCTCCTGAAATAAATGGTTTAGGTTAGGGAAAATCTTTGTCGTTACATTTGTATTTCCGGCTTTCGCCAATGCTTTTTTAATAGCCTCGATATTTTCGTTAGCCGGTACTTGTAAATCTTTTTCACCATTTAGTGCTAAAACAGGGCATTTTATTTTTTCTAATGCAGGAGCCGGATTGTATGTGATAAAATAGTGCATCCATGGAGTTGCTATTTGACTCACCTGAAGTTTTACAAATTCGTCATCGCTCATTGCGGTTGGTTTTTCGTTTTTCGGATTGTCTTTTAAAACTGTTTTTAGGTAATTGCTTAAGTCAGTGTTGAGTTGTTCCAAACTGTTTGATTTATTTACAATGGCATAGGTTTTTCTGCTGATTAATTCATTTTTTTGCAAATCATTTTCACTAATTCCCGATGCTTTCCCAATTAGCTTTTGCTGTAGTAAAAGGATTTGATCGCCTTGAATTCCGGGAGCAGCCAGCAAAACAATAAAGGCAACGTCTGTAGATTTATTGGCAACCATTGGTGCAATCAATCCTCCTTCGCTATGTCCTATTAAGCCTATTTTATTGATTTCTTTTCGGGTTTTTAAATAAGCAACGGCACTTTCGACATCGGTTGCAAAATCGGCGGAAGTTGCTGTTTTAAAATTTCCTTTTGATTGTCCTACGCCCCGATCATCGCATCTCAAAACTGCAATTCCGTTTTTAGTCAAATAATCGGCAATTACAAGAAAGGGTTTATGTCCTAATAACTCTTCGTTTCTGTTTTGTGGTCCACTGCCGGAAATCAGGATGACAGCCGGAAAAGTGCCACTTTTTTTAGGCAATGTCAGCGTTCCTGCTAAATTAATATGAGCTGCGTTGTTTTGAAATGTGACTTCTTCTGAATAGTAAGGATATGGTTTTTGAGGTTCTTGCGGTCTTTTTAGAATTTGTTTTTCAATGACTTTTCTAGACAAATTCATAGGAAAACCACGTCCATTTTGTTTAAAAATACCTACAATTTCATCATCTTTTAATTCTCCATTGTACTCAATTCCTGCATTTGCAATATCAAATTTAATTTTTGAGTTTTCAAATGTGGTTTTAGTTACAGGAATACCTTTTGCATTTTGATCCGGGCTGTCCATCGTGGCGCTATATCCGTCATCTGTTTTGGATACATTAAAAACCAAACGAAATTGTGTGCCCTGCACTTTCAAAACACTATTCCATTGTCCTGTAATGTCCTGGGCTGTTACAGCAATTGAAGCTAAAATTGCAATGAGTACTAAGGAAAATTTAGTCATAATTGTTTTTGATGTTAAGTTACGGATTTTGTAGATTGGTACGAAAAGGATTTTCCGTACATATTGAGTTGAAAATTATATTTTTTGTAGTAACTTAATTTTGGACTCGATTACACATTGTTAACTACTATTTGCAACTTCTAAAATGCAGCATTTACAGCGAATGATTTTAGCGGATTTTTAATGATTTAGCAAAGTCAAACCGTTTCACTTATTGAATAGTTGTATTTGTAAATTTAACTTTATACGGAAAATTTTCATCGTTGTCAGGCTTGTCATCCCACACATGGTTTCTGTGTTCGCTAGGAGCTCCCGTTACCACTAACCAAAGTTCTTTGGCTCCTTGAGGTGTCATGATTTTGGCAGTACCTTGTTTGGCTTTTCTCATCTTACCATAAATAGCGGTGTCATTTTCATTAATAACAACAAAACCATAACGCCATCCTTCAATGGAAGACCATTGCCCATTTAATCCTTCGAAATCTACAGTGACTTTCGTTCCTGATTTCGGAACACTAAGTTGGATGGCATTGTAGCCATAAATGTGAGGAATTTGCTTGTTGGCTATTTTATAATAACCATTGTCAGCAACTTCAAGTGTTGTATGATGTCTGTGTTTTTTTTGATCTACAGAAGATAATCCTTTAATAAATGACTTATTGTGGACTCCCAAAGGATAATCCCAGGCAATATTTTTGCAGGCATATTCAAAAAACTCATCATTCAATTGTTCCTGATTGATTCCTGTAATTCTTTTATAGGTTTGCAGCGGATGTTCAGGTACTTTAGCGCCTCGCCATAGTTTTCCTAAAAAATCAATTCCGTGTTTTTGTTTCCAAAATTCCATTAGATACATCGATTGGTATCTATAATCTTCATGTGAGAAATGCTTGTGTACATTTTCTAAGAAATGAGGAATCTCTCGTGTGAAACTGCTGTTATTGATTTGCCATGACATGAATTGTGCACATTGTTCCCAAAATTGCCCCACATAATTTTGATCTCTAAAACCATAATTTCCGTCGCAGGCGGTTTGATATTGAAAAGTATGTCCAAACTCATGCGCTAGAGCAGAATCGGTTCTTAATGCCCAGGGATTAACCCATAAAGCCCCAATAGTATTATCATAACCCGCTCCGGTAGCCAACCATTCTTCCTGATAGCGGAGTATGATAATCATTCGGTATTGATCTGTTTTTGATTTTCCTTTTACCACAAATTTCATCGTGTCGCGATAATAGGAATAATATTTTTCGGCCTTTGCCAATGTATTATTAATATCTACGCAAAGTTTTGTATTTGGAGCTTTGTCAGGATATTGTCCAAATCCTTTTGCCCAAAAAATAATGATATTATCGGAAGAAGCACTTCTTTGATAACTCCATTCACTATCGTCAGCATTGAAATCATTATTCTTCAATTCAATTGGGATATAGATTTCTTTTCCTCCGATGGGTTTTTCGCCAAAGGTATAGTTGAAATTTACAGGAGCTGTTGTTTTTGAGTTAGAAGGAATGCTTACAGCAGCAGCACTAGAAAAACTTAAGATAATAGAAAATATAAAAAAAGATTTAAAGAAATTAAGTTGTTTCATGGTTTGTTTTTTTGTTACATATACTTACTTGGAGTATTTTTCTCTGGGCATTTTTCTCTGGTGCTCGATTGCATCGAGTACCTACTTACTTGTAATTACTATATAAAGCGTTTGCAACGCGGCTAATTTAACAACTTAACATAAAGGTTCTACATTTACATTACAAAAATTTCTCTGGTGCTCGATTGCATCGAGTACCTACTTACTTTGTTATCCCTAAATATAGCGTTTGCAACGCGGCTAATTTAACAACTTACCATAAAGGTTCTACATTTACATTACAAAAAACAGTGTTATCTTCTTCATAGTTTCTATAACTGCTATTGACATAATCTCTTTCATGAAAAACGATTTCGGCTTCTACAGGATTGTAATGTATATAATTTATTCTTTGTTCTATCTTTTCTAAAGTATCTAATATAATCGGATGAAAGCCATCCTGCCATAATTTGTAATCTTTCGCTCTTCCTGATTTTTGCGCTTCATAGCTAAATTTTCGCAACAACCATTCCCGTCTGCTTTCGGGATGTTCTTTGATAGCTTCTATTAGTTTCTTTGAAGTGAATTTTTTGAAATCCCGAATAACATTTTGCAACTCACCATCAAATGCTGTAGCAATTAAATGAATATGACTGCTCATATAAACATAGGCATGTACACTTAATCCTTTTTCTTTGATACAATAATTTAAAGAATCATCTAAGATGTTACAATAGATTGGTCTTATCAATAAATCTACCCAATCTACAATTGTTATCGTTATAAAAGTGGGTACGGTACTATCAATAACTTTATATTTCTCAGGCATCGTTTATTTGTTTAAGAATTATTTTTTATCGAGCCGCGTTGCAAACGCTACCATTTGTCTTTTTATGTAAGTAGGTACTCGATGCAATCGAGCACCAGTTTGGGTTTTTTTCACAACCTGACGTTCTGCCGCTTGGTGAGGTTGTGTAATAAGATGCATGAGTTTTTTACATTTTTATATTCAAAAGATTTTTTCTGTAATCTGTAACTATTTTTTTGATTTCAAACAAGTTCCATTCATTATTAAGAATTTCTAATCCTTCAAAAATTGGAGAATTATCTATTACGTTTTCACTATTATGGTCTAAATTAAATGATTTCAATATTTCGACTGTTCCATTATGAAATTTTGAATCTTTATGTTTATAATAATTAGCAAGTCCAATTATTAATTCAATTTGGGTTCTCTCAAAATCTTTATGTTTTTTGTCTGCTTTATAATATTGTGCTTTATTATCAGGTTTGTCAAATAAATCATTTATACTTCCATTTATATAATTTTGAAAAGCAATAAAAGCCAAACCATAAATTGGTTCGCTATCTTCTCTCATCCAAATTCCATCGTACCAATCATTTTCTTTATTTTTTTTGACTATTGTTTGAATTGAATTTTCAAGTCCAATTATTATTAAATTTAAACTTTCAGCTCTGTCGTCAATTTCTAACAAATTCATCCTTTCAATTTTTCTTAATTAGCTTTAGCAAATACTTTTTCAGTTTGAAAAAGTATGATATTTACTGCTATTTATTAATATTGCATACAACGTACATATTACTAGTGATAGTCAGATTTTAGTTGTATTCAAATATATAAAAATAATCTTTCAATTTTTAGCAAGCGAGTTGTATTCAAAAAAAATACCGCAAATTCACAAAATTTTAAATCTGCGAATTTGCGGTAAAATAAATTTATAAGAAGTAAAAACTATCGAATCGCTTTTACAAAATCAGCAATTTTTCCACTGCCGTTTTCTTTTAAGTGTGTGATAAACGCACTACCAATAATAGCACCTTTAGCATATTGAGTAGCCTGGTTAAAGGTTTCTGCATTGTTGATTCCGAATCCTACAATTTGTGGGTTTTTTAAATTCAAATTGGCAATGCGCTTGAAATAATCTTCCTGTACGTTGCCAAATCCTGCCTGTGAACCCGTAACACTTGCCGAGCTTACCATATAGATAAATCCGCTGGAAACGCTGTCTATAAAACGAATGCGCTCGTCAGAAGTTTGTGGTGTAATTAAAAACACATTGATCAAACCGTATTTGTCAAAAGTAGCCTTGTATTGTTCGGCATACACATCTACCGGTAAATCAGGAATGATTAGGCCATCGATACCAATTTCGGCACATTTAGCACAAAAAGCATCTACGCCATATTGCAACATTGGGTTGAAATACCCCATGATTACTAATGGAATCGATACCGTTTTACGGATGTCTTTTAACTGGTCAAATAAAATTTGAGAGGTCATCCCGTTTTCTAAAGCCGTTGTAGAACTCGCCTGAATAGTAGGGCCATCGGCTAACGGATCGCTAAATGGCAAGCCAATTTCGATCATGTCAATGCCACTTTTTTCTAAGTTCTGGATAATTTGTACCGTATCGTTCAAGTTGGGATATCCCGCCGAAAAGTAGATGGAAAGTATCTTTTTGTCTTCTTGTAATTTTTGTTCGATTCTGTTCATTGTAAAGTTTCGATTTTTACCACAAATTGAGTTATCAATTTAAGCTTGTTTTTTGATGAACCATTAAGGGAATTAAGATAAGTTAAGTTTAAATTCTCTTAATGGTTAAATTATTTTAAACGTTAACTTTAAAAGTTAATGCTGTCAGTTTGTTTTTAATTGGTAACAATATACGCCCAGGCAGTTTGCAGGGATTCTAGGGTTACTTCGATGCGTTTGTAGTGCAAACCTTCATAGGTATCGGCGAGGTAAACGTCTTTTTCGGAAATATCATATACCAGTCCGCTAACTATATCATCCGGGTTTCCGGTAGCAACGATGATAGGATATTTTTCCAGTCCAAATTCCTCTTCAATTTCGATATAGTTAATTACAAAACCTATGAGTCTGTCAGGGGTTCCTTTTAAAGTACGTCCAAAAATATTTTCCTGAATCTCTTTGTTTTTTAAGGTTCCGTATGCGAATAATTTTTCCATTTGTTCTGTTTTGAGAATTGAACGTTCTTGTTGTTTGCGTTAGGGATGGTAGTGGAGCTCTCCCGATTTTTATCGGGAAGCGGGAACGTACAGCCCGACCCGCCGCGGCGGGTAACGCCCTAATTATATTTTAAAATATTCTATGTAGTTATTCAAATCTTTATCGCCACGACCTGAAAGACAGATAACCACCACGTCTTCGGGCTTGAATTTCTTGTCGTTTAATACTGCCAAAGCGTGTGAAGATTCAATAGCAGGAATGATTCCTTCGAGTTTACACAATTCAAGACCTGCATTCATGGCATCATCATCAGTAACAGAGAAAAACTCCGCACGACCTGATTCGGCTAAATGTGCGTGCATAGGTCCTACACCAGGATAATCCAAACCAGCCGAGATAGAATAAGGCTCGGTAATTTGTCCGTCAGGAGTTTGCATCAAAAGGGTTTTACAACCGTGGATGATACCTACTTTTCCAAGCTTACTTGTTGCAGCACTGTGTCCGGAATGGATTCCTTTTCCTGCAGCTTCTACCGCTATGATTCCTACCTCAGGTTCGTGCAAAAAGTGGTAAAAAGTTCCGGCAGCGTTACTACCACCACCGATACAAGCCACTACATAATCAGGATTTTCACGACCTTCTTTTTCTTTTAACTGCCATTTGATTTCCTCAGAGATCACACTTTGAAAACGGGTTACCATATCAGGATAAGGATGAGGTCCAATTGCAGAACCAATGATATAATGCGTATCCACAGGATTGTTAATCCAGTCGCGAATGGCTTCGTTAGTAGCGTCTTTTAGCGTTCTTGAACCCGAAAGGGCAGCGCGAACAGTTGCACCCAGCATTTTCATTCTGGCAACGTTTGGCGCCTGACGAGCAATGTCAATTTCGCCCATATATACAATACATTCCAAGCCCATTAAAGCACAAACTGTAGCTGTAGCCACACCGTGTTGTCCGGCACCAGTTTCGGCAATAATACGTTTTTTGCCTAGTTTTTTAGCGACAAGGATTTGTCCAATGGTATTGTTGATTTTGTGCGCTCCGGTATGATTTAAATCTTCTCTTTTCAGATAGATTTTAGTATTGTATTTTTCAGAAAGTCTTTTTGCAAAATACAATGGGCTGGGACGTCCTACATAATCTTTTAATAATTGGTCAAACTCAGCTTTAAATTCAGGTTCAGCTGTAATTTTCAGGTATTGTTGGCGTAATTCCTCCACATTAGGATATAACATTTCAGGAATGTAAGCTCCTCCAAACTGGCCATAATAGCCTTTTTCATCAACGTTGTATGACATTTTATATGTTTTAATTGGTATCAATGCGTTTTAGTGCATCTTTACATAATTGTACGTTTTTTAATCCCGGTTCTATTTCAAATTTACTGTTTACATCAATGGCATAAACGGGTAAATTGGTTTTTAATATTGCATTGACAGCATCTATTTCTTCTATTCCTATTCCGCCACTCAGGAAGAAAGGTTTGGTCGAAGGGTAGTTTTCCAAAACTTTCCAGTCAAATGTGGTTCCGTTTCCTCCGGGTAATTTTCCTTTGGTATCAAAAAGAAAATAATCACATACGGCTTCAAATGGCGCCAGTACTGAGAAATCAAAATCATCGGCAACCGAAAAGACTTTTATGATTTCAATATCAGCAGCTAATTGAGTTTTCAAATTTAAACAAAATTCTACAGATTCTTTTCCGTGTAATTGCACGGCCTGTAAATCGTGTTTCTGAACTTTTTCGATAATATTCTCGACGGTTTCATTGACAAAAACCCCTACTTTTTTAATAGATTGAGGCAAATTAGGAATATAGCCGTCAAAAAACCGAGCCGATTTCTCCCAAAATATAAATCCCATATAGTCGGGTAGGAGCGAGCCTACTTCGAGAATATTATCGGGATATTTCATGCCGCAGATTTTGGTTTTCATTTTGTTCTATTTTTTTTTAACCACAAAGTGTACTAAGTAGGCGCAAAGTTCACAAAGCTTTGTGTTCTAATTTCTGCCTTCTGCCTTCTGCCTTGTGCCTTGTGCCTTCTGAAATCTAACTTCTAACTTCTAACTTTTCAATAAATTCCGTCGCTGCTTTTCCAGCATTGTCCGTTTTCATAAAGTTTTCTCCTATTAAGAATCCTTTGTAACCATAAGGTTTTAGTTCGTTGATAGCGTCAACAGAGCTGATACCACTTTCGGAAACTTTTACAAATTCGTCCGGAATTTGGTGAGCCAATTGCTTACTGAAATCCAGACTTACTTCAAAAGTTTTTAAATTTCTGTTGTTCACACCAATCATGTCTAATGTTGGCATAATTGATTTTTCTAACTCTTCCTGATTATGAACTTCTAATAAAACTTCTAATCCAAGGTTTTTTGCAAATTCAGATAACGATTTGATTTCTTCGCGGGTTAAAACCGCTGCGATTAGCAAAATCAAATCAGCTCCGTGCGCTTTAGCTTCTAAGATTTGGTATTCGTCTACAATGAATTCTTTTCGCAATAGCGGAATATTTACCGATGCTCTGGCTAATAATAAATCGTCTAAAGAACCGCCAAAGTATTTTCCGTCTGTTAGAACCGAAATTCCACAAGCACCGGCACTTTCATATCCTTTTACTACTTCTTCCACCGTAAAACCATAATTAATTTCTGCCTTAGAAGGCGAACGACGTTTGTGCTCGGCAATGATTCCAGAGTTGCTGTTTCTTAAATTGTTGCTTAAAGAAATGGTCTTTTTTCCAAAGAAAACCGAAGCCTCCAGTTGGGAAACCGGAATGATTGATTTTTTAAGAATGACTTCTCTTTTTTTGTCAACTATGATTCTATCGAGTATATTCATTTTTTATTTACTTAAATCTTGTAATTTTTTCAAAGCGGTCAATCCTTTTCCAGAGAATAAACTTTCTTTGGCTTGTTCAAATCCTTCTAATGGAGTACATCCTGTAACTGTTGCGATTGCCATAGCCGCATTGGCACAAACCACATTGTTTTGCGCTTCAGTACCTTTTCCGGAAATAATATTCAAGAACATTTGAGCTGATTCTTCAACGGTTTTTCCGCCTTCGATTTCGCTTTGTTGTATTAATCGAACACCAAAATCTTCGGGATTAATCATTCCTTCTGTGCTATGCGTAATCACTTTTGTAGCTCCTGTTAAAGATACTTCATCATAGCCATCTAAGGCATGAACAATCGTGAAATTGCTATCGGTATTTTGATAAAGATAAGCATACATTCGAGCCAATTCAAGGTTGAAAACCCCTAACAATTGGTTTTTTGGAAACGATGGATTAATCATTGGCCCCAAAATATTGAAAATGGTTCTCACGCCTAATTCTTTTCGAATAGGTCCCACATTTTTCATGGCAGGATGAAATAATGGTGCGTGCAGAATACAAATTCCGGCCTGGTCCACACATTTCTTTAGAAAATCAGAATCATTACTGAATTTGATACCTAAACTTTCCATCACATTACTCGAACCCGTAATAGAAGAAACTCCGTAATTACCGTGTTTGGTTACTTTTATTCCTGCTCCGGCAGTTATAAAAGAAGCTAAAGTAGAAATGTTGAAAGTGTCCTTTCCGTCTCCTCCGGTACCTACTAAATCAATGGTGTTGTAATCGGATAAATCAATACGAACACATAATTCCTGAAGTGCTTCTCTAAATCCTGCCAATTCGTCAATACTAATGCTTCGCATCATGTATACGGTTAAGAAAGCAGCAATTTGGCTCGGATTGTAACTTCCGTTAGAAATGTTAACCAAAACGTCTTTAGCTTCCTCTTTAGAAAGTAATTCGTTATTGATTAATCTGTTTAATATGTTTTTCATTATAAAGTTTTTTTGCCACAAGGGCACAAAGGCACAATGTTTTTTATAATTGATTTACTGAAATCTGCTAACTGAATACTATGAATTTACCCAGTTCTCCAGCATTTTCTTTCCGTTAGGAGTCAACACACTTTCCGGATGAAACTGTACTCCGCGAACATCAAATGTTTTGTGACGCAAAGACATAACCTGACCATTTTCGTCAAAAGAAGTCGCTTCTAAAACATCGGGTAAAGTTGCATCAACAACCCATGAATGGTAACGACCCACCTCGAATTCTTTTTCCAGTCCTTGAAATAAAATTTCGTCATTCACTACCGTTTTTACCAAGGTTGCTACTCCGTGATACACTTTGTCTAAGTTTGAAAGCGTTCCTCCATAAACTTCGCCAATGGCTTGCTGACCAAGGCAAACACCAAAAATACTTTTGGTCGCGCCATATTTGGCAATAACCGGTTTTAATAAACCTGCCTCATCAGGAATTCCAGGTCCAGGAGAAAGAAGAATTTTGTCGAAATGAGCAATTTCGTCTAATTCAAATTCGTCGTTTCTATACACCGTTACTTCACAATTCAAATCTTCCAGATAATGTACCAGATTGTAAGTGAAACTATCGTAATTATCTATAACTAATATTTTTTTCATTTTATCTAAAGTTGAGTGTTATGAGTTATGGGTTATGCGTTTTGCTGCTTAACATTTAACTCTTAACTTTTTGTCTGTCATTTAATTTTAAATAGTTTCTGCTAAATCCAAAGCCGCATTTAAGGCTCTCAATTTGTTGTATACTTCCTGCATTTCGCTTTCTTCGTCTGAACTGGCAACGATTCCGGCTCCGGCCTGAGAATGTAATTGATGGTTTTTACTAAGGAAAGTACGAATCATGATGGCATGGTTAAAGTTGCCTTCAAAATCCATAAAACCAATGGCGCCACCGTAAAAATTACGATTTGTTTTTTCGTAATCTTCTATTAATTGCATCGCTCTGTGTTTTGGAGCACCGCTTAGCGTTCCTGCCGGGAAGGTATCAGCAACTACCTGCATAGTGGTAGCATCTTCATGCAAATGTCCTGTAACCTTAGAAACCAAGTGGATAACGTGAGAGAAAAACTGTACTTCTCTGTAACGCTCCACGTTTACGTTATGTCCATGACGACTCAAATCATTTCGAGCCAAATCAACCAGCATTACGTGTTCGCTGTTTTCTTTCTTATCTTCTGATAATTGTTTGGCTAAAACCGCATCTTTTTCATCATCGCCTGTTCTCTTGAATGTTCCTGCAATAGGATGAATTTCTGCTTTTCTGTTTTTTACGATAATTTGGGCTTCAGGCGAAGAACCAAATATTTTGAAATCGCCATAATCAAAAAAGAATAGGTAAGGGGATGGGTTGATGCTTCTTAAGGCTCTGTACACATTGAATTCATCTCCTTTGAAACCCTGGGTGAATCGTCTGGAAAGTACCAATTGGAACACATCTCCGCGGAAACAATGTTTTTTAGCCAAGGCTACATTGTGCTTGAATTCTTCATCAGTCAAATTAGAGAAACCTTCTCCTTCTTTCGAAAATTTATAGGAAGGAATGTTTCGGGATTGCATCAATTGTTCAATTTCGGCAATATTGTTTCTATCGTCTAGGCTATGACAGAAAATATAAGCCTCATTTTTAAAATGATTGATGGCAATGATGTTTTGGTAAACCGCATAATACACATCAGGAATGGTATTGCTGTTTTCTTTTTTGGCGATAGTTACTTTTTCGAAATAACGAACCGCATCATAAGAAATGTATCCGAACAAACCATTATTGATGAATTTGAAATTGCTTTTCTCCGACTTAAATTGCCCTGAGAATTGCTGAATTACTTCCGGAATATTCGTTTGAGCATCGATAGCGATGGTTTCGGTAGTTCCGTCAGGGAATTGTTTGAAAATAGTTTCATTTTCAATCTTTATCGAAGCAATAGGATTGCAACAGATATAGGAAAAACTGTTGTCATTTCCGTGATAATCACTGCTTTCCAGCAAAAGACTATTAGGGAATTTATCTCTTATTTTAAAATACACGCTAACAGGAGTTATGGTGTCAGCCAATATTTGTTTGAATTTTGTATTTAATTTAAATTGTTTCAATTGGAATAAATTTAAAATTTGTAAGCATTTGTTTTAATCTCGTTCGGCACAAAAAAAGGCCTGTCGTGATGACAAGCCTTTTTATATTTATAGATAATAATACTATAGGAGCTTAGTTCACGACTATTGACGTAAATTGTTCCACCACCAAGTATTATTTGTAATTGTTTTCATATTGCAAATATATAAATGTAATTTGATTTTTCAAATTTTCAAGTATAAAATATTGTTTGGATTTGTTTGTAATTCATTTTAAAAGACCAGGTCAACTTTTAATTCAAACATATCATAAATGGTTTTATCGCCTAAATCATCAAAATAACTTCCCGAACCATATTTGATATCATACTTTGTTCGATCAATTTTTAAATTAGCTGTAGCTGTTTTTCCCTTAACAATCAAATCGAAAATTACAGGATGTGAAATACCTTTAATGGTTAGGGTAGCAATTACAGTATAAGTGTTGTTTGCTTTGCTGGTGATGTTTTTGAAAGTCAAAATAGAAGTTTTGAAGTTATAAATTCCAAAAAAATCATCGGATTTTAAGTGTCCTTCCAGTTTTGTTTTTGAACTTCCGGTTTGATCCGTGTTGTCAAGAGTGGTCATGTCAGCAACAAAATTCCCTCCGGTGACTTTGTTGTCTTTAAAAATAAGTTCACCTTCTTTAAATTTTATTGTTCCTTCATGTTCTCCGGTGATTTTTTTTCCTGTCCAGGTGATAATACTTTTAGCAACATCTATTTTTTTAGCCTGCGCTTTTGCGATTGTAAAAGAAAATAAGAAAATAACAGCCAGGAATAGTAGTTTTAAGGTTTTCATTTTATGTATGGTTTAAGTTAATACTAATTTTCTGTTTGTTGTTATTGTTGTAAGGTGTTCGTTTTCTCAAAGTTACAATAAAAGCACAAGATTTTGATTAAAAAAGCAATAAAAGCATGTTGTGAATTGAAAAAAATAAATAAAAAAATAACCCCAACAAAAATGCTGGGGTTATTCAAGTAAAATGGGGATATGATTAGAATTTCAAAGCAACAGCCAATTCAAAATCGTCATTGATAGTTTTGTCTCCTAAACCTTGGAAGAAGTTTCCTGAACCGTATTTAATATCATATTTAGTTCTGTCCACTTTGAATGCAGTTGTAGCAGTATTTCCTTTCACAGCTAGTTCAAAATTAACTGGTTTAGTGATTCCTTTGATAGTTAAATCGGCAGTTACAGCATAAACATCTTTAGCTTTTGCACCAATTTTTTTGATAACCAAAGTAGAAGTTGGGAATTTTTCAG
Organism: Flavobacterium sp. GSA192; assembly: GCF_006386525.1. Classification (NCBI taxonomy): domain Bacteria; kingdom Pseudomonadati; phylum Bacteroidota; class Flavobacteriia; order Flavobacteriales; family Flavobacteriaceae; genus Flavobacterium; species Flavobacterium sp. GSA192. The sequence goes on from NZ_VAHC01000005.1 coordinate 117,177, forward strand.
TTCCAAAGAAATCGTCAGCTTTCAGGTGACCATTCAGTTTTCCTTGGTATTCTCCGGTTAAATCAGTAGCTGTTAGAGAAGTCATGTCAACAGTAAAACTACCACCAACTAGTTTTTTCCCTTTTAATACTACAGCTCCGTCTTTGAAGTTTACAGTTCCAGAGTGCTCTCCGGTTACTTTTTTACCTACCCATTTGATAGAAGATGCTTTTGCGTCAATTTTTTTAGTTTGTGCGTTTACTGAAATACCAGCCGCTGCTACGAATAATGCTATTGCAATTGTTTTTAAATTTTTCATTTTTGTTTGATTTAAATTTGATTAATAATTATAGAGTGATAAATAATTCGTCTTGTGATTTTCTAACTTTTTTATAATGTTGTGTGGCGTCTTCTTCGTGTCTGTAACCTAATGTTGCAATAAGTGAAGTGTTTAATCCCAGTTTTTCTAATCCTAAAATTTCGTTTACTTGTTCAGGAACAAATCCTTCCATTGGAGTAACGTCAATTTTTAATTCCGCAGCTGCATTCAACAAATTTCCTAAGGCTAAATAAGTTTGCTTGGCTGTCCAGATATTTTTAGAGTCTTCAGGAAGTGTTAGGATTTTTGATTTCATGAAATCGGAATACCCAGCTAATGAATCAACCGGAATGTTTCTGGTTTCACTAATATTGCTAATGTAATCGTCAATGTGTTGTTCGTCAAGTTGGGTTTCATTTGCAAAAATGATAAGGTGAGAAGCTTCAACTATTTGCGATTGTCCCCATGCAGCTGGCTGAATTTTAGCTCTTAATTCAGGACTCTCCACTATAATTACTTTATAAGGTTGTAATCCGTAAGAAGACGAACTCAAGCGGATTGCTTCTTTTAAAATGTTTAAATCTTCGTTTGAGATTTTTTTGGTAGCATCAAATTTCTTTGTTGCGTATCTCCAGTTTTGGTTTTCTATAAACTTGCTCATGATGTTGTTATTGATTTCGGTATTTTTCTAATAATGTATTTAATTGTTCTAATTCTTCAGTGTTTAAATTACTGGTCAGGGCATTTTCGTGTTCTATTACTTTAGGATCTAATTCGCTTAAAACATCCAATCCTTTTTGGGTAATCAATACTTCTATTTTTCTTCGGTTGTCCGGACAGACATTTCGCGTTACTAATTCTTTTAATAATAATTTGTCAACTAAGCGGGTGGTATTGCTGGTTTTAGCAATCATTCGCTCCTGAATGACACACATATTAGCCGGATTCCCTTTTTGACCTCTAAGAATTCGCAATACGTTGTACTGTTCTCCTGATAAATCATATGGTTTTAAAACCTCATTAAACTTCTCACTCAGAATGTTTTGTGTGTACATGATGTTGAGAATAATTTTTTTAGAAAGGTTTAGTTCAACCGTACTTTTTATTTCATCTTCAATTTTCATTCCAGTTGTTTTATTTGTTGGTACAAATGTATCACTTTTTTTATTTGTATATACAAATATGTTGAAGTTTTTTTTAATTTTTTTTACTAGAAAAGGGTTAGTCCTAGTTTTTACGAGGGTTTGCGTAGTTTTTTTAATCAAAAAAAATATTTAAAGTCTAATTCTTGTATTTTTTAGAAGTGTCAATAGCTATTATTTTTGCTGCTTTTGGAAAATCAATGTATTTGTTTAAATCTTTAATAGCAATAACTTTGTAATTGTTTTTATATAAATAATTAAGAAATTCTTTAAACAAATCAGGAGGAGTGTTTACCCATGGATGCTCGATGTCTGGAACCCCATGAATGGTTAGTACCACAATTTTTCCGTTTTTGGCTTCCTGAAGAGCAGCGATAATTTGGTCTTTATTGGCAGCATTGGTAGCCCAACTAGGAATTAAAAACGGATGGTCTTCTAAGGGATTGTAAGCTCTGCTGCCTCCGGCACGGGCTAAAACATAGCCTTGTTCCTGCAATGTAGAGATGGCATTAAGGCTGTAATCATAGCCGGGATAAGCAAAACTGAGTGGCTTTTTGATCTTAAGAGAATCGCATTTGTTTTCTATATACTGTAATTGTTGAATGAAATTTTCTTTAGACAGTTTGTTTACGTGTTTGTGCGATTGAGTGTGATTGCCTATTTCGAAACCCATTTTATCTAATTTTTTGATATGCGTCCAATTCATATATTTAGAATTGTCGCGAAAATTAGGTGGGAATTCGCAGACAAAGAAAGTGGCTTTAAAACCATACTTTTTTAATAATGGAGCTACAATGCTGTATTGACTCACAGGCGCATCGTCAAAAGTTAATACGACTAATTTATCAGGGATTTGTCGTTTTAAAATTTGAGCTGATGAAAAACAAAATGCAAAAAGGAAGAAAAGCAAAACTATTGATTTTGATTTTATAATGGGACTCGCTTTCCTTTCTTTTGACATTATTGTTTGTTTTTTCGAAAATCAATTATCGCTCTAAGTGATGTTCTCCCGAACCAATGTCATCAATATAAAGATAATTTCCCTCTTCGGTAGCGGTTACTTCTTTGTCGTCTAATTTGATTGTAGTTCCGGTTTTACCACATTTTGGTAAATATACTTTTGCATCACTGTTATTAGGAATAGTAATTTTTAAATGATATTTAGCATTAGTGTAATTCCAATCTACTTGAATGTCTCCTTTATCAGTTGCATAAGTTCCTTTCGCAGAAGTCAGTTTATTTCCAAACCATAATGGCTTTATTTGGATTTTTTCGTGTTGTGGAGCTAAAGCGGTAATTCCTAAAATGTAATTTTGCATACCTAATAATCCAACTGCTCCCCAAGGATGTGACATGCTTTGGTTAGTTGTATTAGCATCCCATGATTCCCAAGTAGCAGTACCTCCCAGAGCAATAGTTTTAGCCCAACCATCCCATTCAGTATTGGTATATAAATCAATCAGCTGTTCTCCTTCATCAGCCAAACCAAGTGATTCTGGTAACCACCGAAGACAAACCATTCCGATGCTCATTTTTTGCTTTTTAATCTCCTCAATGACCTGTTTTTTATTGGCTTCAGGTACAATATTCAGCGCATAAGGAAGAATATTAGCATGTTGCGAAACATGAGTACTCATATTTTGAGTATTGTTTATTCCGTCAATATAGACACCGTTGTGATTGATTAAAAGTGTATTGATTGCTTTTTTGATTGCTTCGGCTTTGTTTGCATAAAGTGTTTTGTCAGCTTCATTACCTAAAACTGTGGCAATTTTCGAAATAATATTGAAATCTTCGTAAGCATAAGCATCAATAACTGTTCTGGATTCAACACTCATATCATAACCGTAACGCATGGTTGCCGGCCAATCGATGATTCCAAATTCATAAGGGCCTTTTCCTCCTTTTAGTTTATGAATTAATCCAGTGCTGTCATTTTTATAAGTACTGACGTAATCGGCAATTTTTTTCAAACGCGAATAATTGGATTTTAAAAATTCAATATTTGCTGTTTGCGTATAATAATCCCAAACCCAAACTAAAAAAGATTGGGTAAAATCAGGAATGTCTCTTCCACCATCTACATTTGGATAAACCGCATTCAATCGTCCGTCTGGCCAATATTGATCTTGAGATTGAAGAAATTGGTTCAAAGCACGCATATTCATCGTTCGGTCGTACATGACACTCATAGCAGGAACTGCTTGCGACCAACTGTCTAATAAAAATGCGCCTTTTTCTCTGGTAGGAGTATCTACAAAATCTTCCTGTGCTCCCAAAATCAAAGTGTGCAACATTAAATCCCAGGTTTTATTGAGCATCTCATTTGAAGATTCGAATGAAGAACGCGCTGCATCTAATTCGAAATGACGACTGATAAAACTTACATTATTTTGATTTAGTTCGTTTGGAGCATTGTCAATTTGTAAATAACGCATCCCAAAATAGACATGAGGATTGAAAACGGAATTATTTCCGCTTGGGATGTATTTAAAAGACAAATTGGTAGATTGATTCATTTTTGGATTTACAGTAGTACCATCCTCATTTAATTGGTAACCACCTAACATTTTAATCGTATCTCCGGCAATGCGTTCATTAAAATTAATTTTAAAACTACCCGCATATATTTTGCCTAAATCAATAATATATTTTCCGTTGCCTAGATTTTTTATTGCCGTTGGTTTGATTTCTTTTTCAATAACCCGGGTTAAATCAGATTGTAAAGTTCCGGTCCATGGAGCAGTAGGATGTGGACCAATTTCGATGGCATTGTTCCAATTAGAATCGTCTAATTTGGCGGTGTTCCAATTAGCAATTGCTTTTCGGTTGTCAACAAACTCGATTCTACCTACGCCTTCGCCACCACGTTGCGGTTGTCCTTGAATCCATTGCGAAGCCTGTGTTTGTTTCCAGCTTTTATCGGTTCCAATAATGGTTTTCGAGCCATCAGTATATTCGATAATGGTTTTTAAAATCATGCCACGGCTTCCAGTAGCGCGACCCTGACCACCACCATACCAGTGTGTAAGACAGCCCAATAGATTTACGGTGTTTTTCTTTAGTAAAGCAGTAACATCCCAGGCATTATAATAGCTGTATTGTGGATAATGATTATTGAATCCTTTTCCAATAAATTTTCCATTAACATACAATTCATAACTGTGGCAGGCAGAAATATAGGTGATTGCTTTTTTGATGGTTTTGTTCGGAAGACGGGCTTTTTTTCTAAAATAAGTATAATCGTCGTTGTCTTTAGAATCTCTTTTGATCCATTGTGCCGATGCCCAATCCGTATTCGTTAATAAACCGGTGGTGAAATTTGCAGGAGCCGAATAGGAACTCGCATTTCCATCTTTGTCCCAACAACGTACTTTCCAATAGTAAGTAGTGGCAGCTTTAAGAGTAATACCATTTAAATAAATATAATTCTGTTTTCTGGAATTGGTCTTTTTACTATTCCAAATATCAGCTTTGTTCGCTTTTAGATTAGCTAAGCTTGAAGAAACAATAATCTGGTAAGCCGATTGAATTTCGTTAGTATCGGGATCACTTAGATACCATCCAAAGTAGGGTTTGTCGTTTGTTCCGATAGGATTTTGTTTGTCAAAACTTCGCAGATTAAAAGGAGGATTTGGGTTGGCAGCATTGGTTTGGATAAACGAAAAAACTAGGAATAATAGAATTAAAAATTGTTTTATGGATTTCATTAATAGCAGTTTGTTATTTTTTAATTGGTTGCCAAAATATAAAAAATAATCGATTTAGCTTTCCTGCTTTTTTTGGTTTTTTAGCCTGATAGATTGTTAAGTTCAATTTAGTTTTCGTACAATAATAAACGGTTTCTGACCTTGTGTAATTCTGTTTGCAGGGCATCAATTTTTTGAAGTAAGTTTAGAACAATGTCAATCCCTTCAATATTTACGTCTAATTCTTTGTGCATGCGCACTATTTTTTCGATTTCATAAATCGAATCTTTGTGTATGTATTGGATGTTATCCACCAGCTGGATTTCTATTAGTCCGTTTTCGTTGAGATTATTAAAAAAGCCGATTTCCAGTTTGTAATGTTGGCAAAGTGTGTTTATCGGAATAAAGTTTTCGGTACTCATGATGTTCTTAATTTAGATAGTTCATTGAATAATTCAAGTTCTTTAGAAGAGAGATTTGTGGGGATTTTGATTTGGAATGTAATGTATAAATCGCCAAAATGACCTTCTTCTTTGTAAACGGGAAAACCTTTTCCTTTTAGTTTTACTTTGGTTCCGTTTTGTGTCCCCGGAGCTATGTTTAGTTTTGCTTTTCCGTCAAAAGTGTTTACGGTAATTTCGCCGCCTAGTACTGCCTTGTACAAATCAACAGTAACGTTGGTGTACAAATTGTTTTTGTCTCTTTTAAAATCAGGATGATTTTTTATGGAGAAAGTAATGTACAAATCGCCTTTAGGACCTCCGCCGATGCCGTCTCCACCATGTCCGGTTATTTTAATAGTTTGACCATTTTCAACTCCTGCGGGAATAGTAAAACGAATGTTTTGACCGTTGATGTTAATGGTGCGTTTGTGTGTGGTATAAACTTCTTTTAAATCCAAACTCAGTTCGGTGCTAAAATCGGTGCCTTTGTATTGTTGTTTTCTATGGCGACTTCTGCTGCTATTTCCAAATAAAGATTCGAAGAAATCAGAATAATCATCACCATCTCTGCCGTATGAATTAAAATCTTCATGGGGCTGACTTTGATTATAATATCTTTGATCTTGGTTGGCTTTTTCGTATTCGGCGGCGTGTTTCCAGTTTTCGCCATAAGCATCGTATTTTTTTCTTTTTTCGGTATTTCCTAACACTTCATTAGCCTCATTGATTTCTTTGAATTTTTTTTCAGCCTCTTTATCATTCGGGTTAATATCAGGATGGTACTTTCGAGCTAATTTTCGGTAGGCTTTTTTTATTTCAGCATCCGTTGCTTTTTTGTCAATTTCTAATACTTTGTAATAGTCTATAAATGCCATGTTGAATTGTTTTTAAGAATTACTATTCCGTTAGTGCTCTTATAGAATTTCCGACAGGAAACAGCAAGAAGAAACTTGATGTTGTGTTTATCTTGTTACTATAAATTTACTCAAATTTCAATTCAAATAGGACATCTAAAGACTTTATTTTTAGAATAAAAACAAAAAAAAATACCTGAACAAAAAATCGTTCAGGTATTTTAAATTTATGATCAAAAAGAATTATTCTTTGAAAATTTCAGCCATTAGTTTTTTATCGCCCACCAGCCATAACAAATCATTTTTTTCCAGAACAATGTTCGATTCGGGATTAAGCATGCGTTGCCCTTTTCGTTCTACACCTACTAATAAACCGTGAGTGCGCTCTCTTAGTTTAGATTGTCCTACGCTAAGTCCTATAAATTCTTCATTAGTCAATTCTATCTGACGTAAAATAATTTCGTCGGTGATAGTATTAGCAACTTCAACTTCGTGCTGGGTTAGAAATTTAGAAAATTCTTTTGTTTGAGCGTCGGTACCAATTACACAAATTTCATCCCCGGGAAACAAACGTTCATTTTTGTTTGGAATTTGAATAATAATTTCCCCTCGTTTAATGTAGGCAATATTAACGCCTACTAATTCTCTCATTTTTATTTCACGAAGCGTTTTCCCTGCCAAATTGGATTCTTTCGAAATTTCAAAAGTAGTCATGTGTCCGTCCCAGGGGTTTAGATTCGCATAACGACGGTCGATTTTCTTTTGTTCTCTGTCGTTGAGGTTTGTCAGGAAATGATTTTCAATTTTGTGGTATTGCTCGTGCAATTGTTTAGGAAATAGCAAGTAAATTACAATGGCCATTACTAAAGCAAAAATGGCAATTAAAGGTGAGAAAAAGATATTTAATAAAAATCCAATATAAAACACTGCTAATCCCATACGGATAAAGAATAGCATCAAAATAGGTCCGCGGTATTTTCGTTCTTCAAATAACTGATCGACTTCTTTTACTGCTACACGACGCAGTGAAAGTGCCCATAAAAAAGGAGAAATGATAACAATAGTAATTAATGCGGCAATGGCATTACCAAATTTAGAGTTTTCAACTAAAGGCAACACATATTTTGAAGACAGCAAAATAACCGAAGTAATAATGATGGTATGAAGCACAATCTGGAGTAAATGAGCTCTAATAACTACTTGCCAGGTGCTTACGGAACGAATGGCCTGAGCATTGGCACTATATCTATCGATTCTTCTAATCCATTTTCGGGGTAATTTTTTTTCTAAATAGCCCGCAAAAGGATCGGCCATTTTTACTAAAAAAGGAGTGGTAAAAGTAGTTACTGCCGAAACCGCTACAACAATGGGATATAAAAAATCACTAGTTACTTTTAAGCTTATTCCAAGAGAAGCAATGATAAATGAAAATTCACCAATTTGCGCTAAACTCATTCCTGTTTGCACAGATTGTCGAAGGGGCTGACCGGATAATAAGGCACCAAATGTAGAACTTAGTGCTTTTCCAAAAATAGTTACCAGAGTGATAATACTAACCGGAACTGCATAGGTAATTAAAGTATCGGGATCGATAAGCATTCCCACTGATACAAAAAATACAGCACCAAATAAATCTTTTACCGGTTTTACTAAATGTTCAATGTGTTCTGCCTGAGTGGTTTCGGCAATAATAGAACCCATGATAAAAGCACCCAGCGCAGGAGAAAAACCTACATTGGCGGCTAAACCTACCATCATCAAACACAATGCTAATGAAATAATCAGCAGCATTTCATCAGTTAAAAGATGTTTTGCTTTTTTTAGTATAGTAGGAATAATAAAAATTCCACCTAAAAACCAAATAATTAAGAAGAAAACTAATTTAAAAATAGATTGTAATAATGAAGTTCCTGAAATTTGGTCACTTACAGCAACTGTCGATAACAAAACCAGCATTACAATGGCTACAATGTCTTCGACAATCAAAGCACCAAAAACGTTTCCCGCAAATTTTTGTGATTTAACGCCTAATTCGTCAAAGGTTTTAAGAATAATTGTTGTAGATGAAATAGAAAGTGTGGCTCCCAGAAATATACTATTCATCGTGGACCAGCCCATCCATTGTCCTACTAAAAAACCAATACACACCATTGCTATAATTTGGGTTAGGGCGGTAATAGAGGAGGTGCCACCTACTTTCATTAGCTTTTTAAAACTAAATTCCAATCCCAGACTAAACAGTAAAAAGATGATTCCAATTTCAGCCCAAATTTCAACACTCTTAATGTCTTTTATTGAAGGGAAAAAATCAAAATGGTTTCCTGCCAAAAATCCGGCAATCAGATAACCTAAAACTAAGGGTTGTTTTAATTTTTTAAAGATTAAAACCGCAATTCCCGCAGTCATAAGAATTAAACCTAAATCGCTAATTAAAGGCTTTAAATGGTGTGATGCCTCAGCAACTGCCGATACTGTACTCATATATTATTCTTTATTATTGCAATTATGCTAAATATAGTAAAAGGACTTTTGTTGTGCAATTTTATTATGTAATTAACACATATTTATAAAAAAAGCTATCGATTAAGATAGCTTTTTGAAAGAAATGTGTTTTTTATAATTAGATTCCTAAAAAGTTGCTTGGCGTAATTTGAAGTAATTCGGCTTTAATAGCATCCGAAACTTCTAATGTGCCAATGAATTCATGAATTGATTTTTTAGTAATCGCTTCGTTGGTTCTGGTTAAACCTTTCAAAGCTTCATAAGGATTTGGATACCCCTCACGACGTAAAATCGTTTGGATAGCCTCAGCCACTACAGCCCAGTTGTTTTCTAAATCTTCGTGGAATTTAGCTTCGTTCAATAACAATTTGTTCAATCCTTTTAAAGTAGCTTCAAAAGCAATGATAGTGTGTCCCATTGGAACACCAATATTCCTTAAAACAGTACTATCCGTTAAATCACGTTGCAATCTTGAAATAGGCAATTTAGCCGATAAATGTTCGAAAATAGCGTTGGCAATTCCTAAGTTTCCTTCTGAGTTTTCAAAATCAATAGGGTTTACTTTATGTGGCATAGCCGATGAACCAATTTCTCCTGCTTTGATTTTTTGTTTAAAATATTCCATCGAAACATAAGTCCAGATATCGCGGTCTAAATCGATGATGATGGTGTTGATTCTTTTTAACGCATCAAAAAATGCTGCAAAATGGTCGTAATGCTCAATTTGCGTTGTTGGGAAAGAATGGTGTAATCCAAGATTTTCTTCTACGAATTTAGTTCCAAATTGTTTCCAGTCAATTTGTGGATAAGCTACGTGGTGCGCATTGTAGTTTCCGGTTGCTCCACCAAATTTAGCCGCAAACGGAATGTTGAATAACAAACGCATTTGCTCTTCAATACGCTCAACAAAAACCGCAATTTCTTTTCCTAAACGGGTAGGAGAAGCCGGTTGTCCGTGAGTACGTGCCAGCATTGGAACGTCTGCCCATTCTGTACTTAATTCTTTTAATTTTGAAATTAAAGTAATTAATGATGGCATATATACTTTCTCAAAAGCATCTTTTGTAGAAAGTGGAATAGCTGTATTGTTTATATCCTGAGAAGTCAATCCAAAGTGGATGAATTCTTTGTGTTCTGATAAACCTAATTTCTCAAAGGCATCTTTGATAAAATATTCAACGGCTTTAACATCGTGATTGGTTACTTTTTCAGTTTCTTTTATCCAAAGCGCATCTGCAGTAGAGAAATTTTTATAAATGGCACGTAAACTGTCGAAAATAGCAGGATTTACGTTTTTTAATTGTGGCAAAGGAACTTCGCACAAAGTAATAAAATATTCAATTTCTACCAGTACACGGTACTTGATTAAGGCTTCTTCAGAGAAAAAAGGGGCTAATGAAAGGGTCTTATTTCTATATCTTCCATCAATTGGAGAAATAGCATTCAATTCGTTTAAAGTCGTCATTGTATTGTTATTTTTTCGAAAGGCACAAATATAGACAGAATTTTAGGAATTTCGGGCTATTTTAGAATTGATTTTCATGATAATAAAAATGGAACGCAGATGAAGCGGATTTTTACAGATTATCACAGATTGAGTTTTTAAAAAGTCATTGAAAATTGGTTTTATAGACTGTTTTTTTAGCCACGAATGCACGAATAATTCCTTCTGTTATGACACAAATAATCAATGAATTTAATTGTAATTAGTGAAATTTAAAATGTCTAATTCAAAAAATAATTAGTGAATTTGTGGCAAAAACTCAATTGGTATTAGTAACGTATAGTTGTTTTACCTTATTGAAATTCGGCTAGTAATCTATTTTTTAAGAACGGGATTCCCTCTGTGGCCTGCAAGGGAATTGTCTCCAACGGGTTTTTAAGATTAGGAATATAGGCTGGTTTAGGATCAATATAAAAAACAGGGATATTTGCAGGTACAAAATCAATTAATCCTGCCGCAGGATACACCTGTAACGAAGTCCCGATAACGGCAAAATAATCGGCGGTTTCAGTTATGGCAATGGCTTCATCAAAAGCAGGAACCGCCTCACCAAACCACACAATATGCGGGCGTAATTGGTATTTTTGACTGTCTACGTCGCCTAGTTTTAAATCGCCTTCCCACTCTAAAATGAATTTGGAATTTTTGGTACTTCTTACTTTTAAAAGTTCACCATGCAAATGCAACACTTTTTTGCTTCCGGCGCGTTCGTGTAAATCGTCTACATTTTGGGTAATGATATGAACGTCAAAATGAATTTGAAGCTGGGCTAATTCCCTGTGTCCCAAATTAGGTTTTACTTCCTTGAGTTGACGTCTTCTCTGGTTATAAAAATCCAAGACCAATTCGGGATTTTTTCGCCATCCCTCCGGCGAAGCTACATCCATGATGTCATGTCCTTCCCAAAGACCATTGCTGTCTCTAAAAGTTTTTAAACCACTTTCGGCACTGATGCCCGCTCCGGTTAAAACGACTAATTTTTTTTTCATGTTTATTTGAGGGATATTATGAATTCTTAATGTAAAAAAATTAACCGCAAATTACACAAATTAACACAAATTAATTAGTGCTAATTTGTGTTTAATAAATAGCAGAACGAGTTTGTAAATGAACTTTAGTTTTCAATCATAAAGAAATAGTTGTGTTCGTGGCTTTTTTCTTTTTTACTATTTTTGCCGACAAAATAAAGAAACATAATGATTGATATTGATTACCTCACTTACCTTGAAACCATATTAACGGATAATCGTAAAGAGCGTTTTTTAGAAGTATTGGAAAAACGAACCAAGCATTTTACGGTTGCTGTAGAAGACGTTTATCAGTTGCACAATACCTCTGCGGTAATGCGCAGTTGCGAGGTTTTTGGGATTCAGGAATTGAATGTTATCGAAGAACGTTTTGGAAAACGAATCGACAAACAAATTGCGATGGGAGCTCAAAAATGGGTCGATATCAACAGACATGATTCGGTTTCCGGTTGTATTGCTTCTTTGAAAGAGCAGGGCTACCAAATTATAGCCACAACTCCACATGAGCAGGATTGTACACTGGAAAAGTTTGATATTTCAAAACCCAGCGCCATATTTTTTGGAACCGAAAAAGAAGGATTATCGGAAGAGGTGATGCAAAATGCCGATGGTTACCTGAAAATTCCAATGGTTGGTTTTACCGAGAGTTTGAATATTTCAGTTTCGGCTGCGATTATTATTCAGGATTTAACCAATAGACTGAGACGCTCGGACATCGACTGGAAATTATCAGCAGATGAGATTCTGGAAAAGCGTTTGGATTGGGCTCGAAAATCGATAAAAGATATTAAACGAATTGAAGCGAGATATTTTGAAGAAAATCCTAAAGTTTGAGTTTTAACCACAAAGCACACAAAGAATTGTTAGCTAGGTTTAAATAAAAACGCAAAGTTCGCAAAGCTTTGTGTCCTTTGTGTTTTCATAACACAACTTACAAAAAAAACTTAGCGAACTTTGCGGTAAAAATATATTTCTATTTCTTTATAAACATAATTAATCCCAACACGCTTACAATTAAAATACAAAGTGCAGCCAAAACCATTGTCAGGTCGCGGATGTTTTTCCCGGCCCAGTCCATAAACAAAAATTTGTGTAAAATGGCAAAGGAATAACCTTCAACCATATCTGAGTTTTTTACGATGGCGGCTAATCTTGATGTTGCGGTTTCTATAAAATAAGTTGTTTTTTCAGGAGTGTCATAAGCCAGTTTTACTACGGGCAAACGTTTGTTGACAAAGCCGTATTCTCTGCTTTCAAAGTCAGTTAAAACTTTAGATTCTAACAATTTTACGTTTTCCAAAGAAACTTCCGATTCTTCCGGGATTTCCGGTGACATCATTTCGCAACAAGCAGCTTTTGGAGCACCATCGGTAAAATAAAAGGCCAGAAATTCAGCGTATTGTAAGTCCAGATTTGGAACAATTTTGTTTGTTGTAGCATTGATATAGACTACTTCAGTTTTTGGACCTTCTTTTTTATTCCATTTCGAATTCGAATCCGGTTTTGGTTTTTTGAATTTCCCGGTTTCTTTTTCTTCCAGTTGACAACGGTAGTAAGTGCTGTCATTAAATGTAATAAGACTTGCATTTTGAAAACGATTCCAGTCTAAATCGAGTTTGTTATTCCCTAATCCAATTTCCTTGGTTTTAAAAGTTGGCTCGTAAACCATTTGGTCTAAAGTGTACGGATCCCATTTGGTTGTAGCGTGATAAGCACCGCTAAAAGCAAAGGTTAGCGTGAAAAGCGAAACCCAAATCCCAATTTGGCGATGGTATTTTCGGATGCCTTTTTTAGACTCTAAGCTGTCTGTTTTTTTGAACTGTTTCCAGAAAAATCCATAAATCACAATACCGCTAATGGCCGAAAATCCAATGATAGACAACAAGAAAATCATCGTAATAATACGGATACTATTGTTACTGATAGCATCGATAAACGACCAGTTGTGAAAAACATCAAAAAACCAGATGAAAAATTGTCTCGATGTAGGATTGTAAGTGGCTAATTTACTGGATGAAGTTTCTACATACACTTCCATAGTATCAGCACGATCCAGAGTTACTTTGTAAACTGGCAAATAACGATTGACATATTTGTACTGATTGTCAAATTCGGTGATGATTTCGCTCTTTTTTACAGTGCTTTTTTGATCGTCTAAGAAATAACGTGACAACCATTCGGCATAGATTTCGTCTCCGTTTTTGAGTTCTTTTCCGTTTGAAGTGTCAAAATACAATAAATCGCCAATCAGGTTTTTTACCTGATAAAAAGTAGTATTGTTAAAAGAAACAATTCGGAAATTGACAAACTGCTGAATTTTGTTTTTTTCTAAAACTTCCTGAATAGAAAGCGGTAATTTTTCTTGTGCAATAGTTTCAAAAGCTAATTTATCATTAGCAATTTCAGGTTTGAAAAAATGCGCCATAAACGGGTGCATCAGTCCTGATAAAGTCCAGAAAATAACAGGAATGATGGTGATAATCCCAATGGTACGATGCCATTGGTACATATTCTGTTTGATTTTTTTGACTATTTTAGAGTCTTTCTTCTTGTTGTTTTTCTTGCTCATTTTAGGATATTCATCATTAAGAAGTTAAGCTTAAAACTTAATTTTATTAGTTTCTTAATGGTTTAATTTTTTAAGTTGTTGGAATTATTTTTTTAGTGAAAAATTATATTGTATTCCCAATAAAAAAGTTCTGGGAGCAGCTGCCAAATAAGCAGGTTGTGATGTGCTAAGGTTAGCCCTGGATACGTTGTAGGCATATAATTTATCGGTTAAGTTGATGATGTTTCCGTAAATTTCAATGCCTTTCCATTGGTAGCCGGCTCTAAAATTAAAAACATCGTAACCCGAATATTTTACAGTGTTAACCTGGTCTTGGTAATAACTGCTTACAAGTTGCCATTCGAGGGCAGTTCTGAAATTGGGTAACCAATTTGGGTAATAACTGATTTCTGAATTACCGGACCATCTGGGTGCATTAGGCATTTCTTTTCCGTTTAGATTTTGTAAAGCATCAGTAGATTTGTCCGAAACTTCAAAATCAATAAAGGTATGTTGTGCGTAAGTTCCTCCTAATCTGAAATTGATTTGTTGTGAGGGTTTGTAGCTTACTCCAAATTCAATTCCCTTATGGCGTGTTTCTCCGGCCGAACGATAGTCGGTATCATTGTTTTCCAGTCTGACATTTAATAATTCGTTTTTACCATCCATGTAATACAAGGCATAGTCAAAATTTAATTTGTTTTCAAACAAAGAAATCCAGCCTCCAATTTCATAATTTTCAAAAGTAGCCGGTTTTAAATTGTAATAAAACTCAGCCGGAATTCCTGTAGTTCCTCCAGTTCGGGGTTTGGCTCTAAAAATCGAAGTGATGTTGGGCGGTGAAAATCCCTGTGAATAATTGCCATAAAATCCGGCATTGTCAAACGGATTGTAATTAGCTCCAACTTTAAACGTAAATCGATCATATATTTTATCACCTGTAGATTGGTCTAAAGCGTTGGCGTAATCCACTTTCATATTGTCGTAACGACCACCTAATGATATAATAAATTTTTCGAAAGGATTAAAACTCAATTGTGCATATCCGGCAGCATTATAAATATCAGCAGTATAATCGGATATTTTTACATCAGGACGTTCGGCTATCACTTCATAATTGTTTACGGTCAATCCACCCGGATTTAAGTTGGCTTTTAAATCCGTTCGGTATGCCCAATAGCTTACCGGCGAAAAATCATAAAGTGCTCCCGCAACCAATTTTGTATTTAGGAAGTCAAATTTTTGAGTGTGTTGTCCAACAAGTCCGTAACTTTTAAAATTATTCGAATTGATTTCTCCATAGGCTAATTCAGGATTGTTATTTTGCGTTGGATAATAAATGTCTTTTTTAGTTGGATCGGCACTCCAGCGAATTCCATAAGAAGGATTTTGTCCTAGTTTATTGTCTCTGTGATAAGTCGTCAAATAGCTACTGGCGTTTTCATTCCAGTCGTGTTCCAGTGTCAATCTGGTGCGCAAAGCATCCGATTTTCTATAGGTAAAATCAGAAGTGCTTTTGTAATCCCGATTGTAAAAATCATTTTCATTAACACCACCACTCATATCCGAATAGTATTTTCCCCACATCGTATTGCTGATTAATCGGGTATTTGTATTGATATTGTAATCAATTCGGATGTTCAAATTGTCTTTGTTGTAATCTGAAAAAGTCATCCAGCCGTTTTCCTGTAAGCTGGAAATTCCTACAATATGAAAACCAATTTTTCCAATGGTAGCTCCACCGGCAGCCTGAAATCTTTTGTATCCCCATTGATCAGCCTGAATACCAAATTTGAATTCGGGATTAAAAGAAGGTTTTTGTGAAATCAAATTAATCGTTCCGCCTACAGCTTCAGGACCATAAAGTGATGAAACAGGGCCTTTAACCACTTCGATACTTTCCAGATTGAACTGATTGATTTCTAATAAAGCGTTGTGATTAAAAATTCCCATGGGACGAATAGGCAAACCGTCTTCAAGGTATAAATAATAAGCATTAGTAGTCATAGGTTGGCGAATAGCCATCATGTGTTGTTCGTTTCCCAGATTTACCATTAACGCTCCGGGAGTTTTATTTACCAGTTCATAAGCAGCTACAGCCTTGGTTTCGTTGATGGTTTTAGCGGTTAATTTGCTAATGGCAACTGGGGTTTCCTTACGTTGTGTGGCAGTACGATTGGCAGTTACAAAAACATTGTCTAATTCTACAACTTTAGTGGTATCGATTTTATTTTTGTTTTGAGCAAGAACAAATTGGCTTATGATAAGGAAAGCCAAGAATATATTTTTCATTTTAAATGATATAAATTTTAAAAATAGGATTGATTTCTTGGATTTCATCCAAGAAAAGTCAGTTCAATAAGTATTGAAAAGCGATTTTAGAATTTATATCAAATAGGAAGGAGGTCGAAAGGAAGGAAGCGAAACCGAAATGGTTTTCTTTTCCAGAGTATAGAAATTAGGTTTTTCTATAGGTGTAACTGTGATTGTTTTAAAATCAGCGAAAACAATGTTTTGAATGAAAACTAAATCTACTTTGTTGTCCAGATTGTTTTGCATCTTTTTTTCGTTGTCTTCGTATTTTTTTAGGCTTTTTTGCAATTCGCATCGACCATTACAACTGTTGTTTACCAATTTTCGTTGTACACAAATGGTTTTTGCTATTTCGTCCTGATTTAATTTGAATGAAGTATAAACAAAGAAACTACCAAAAGACGGTAGTAATAAAAGAATAGAAAGTACTATGCTAAATAATGACTTCAAAAAGTGCTTTTTTGTTTCCGAATGCAAAAGTAGGGATAAATATTTTTTTAGGGCGTTTTTTTAACAGAAAATCCTTGAGCATTACCGCAATCTTGCTATTCCGAAGAATGAGGAATCTCATTAAGTAACTCGACAAAATGTTTTGCTCATTGTTGCGGGCACAGAATACAATTCTGCTAACGTTTGTATAAATCCGAGTGGTCGAGGCTAGGTTTAGGTTTTGCAACAGCTAAATAGATTTTAAAAATAAGACTTATAATTGGAATGAAATTTATAATAATTAAGGTTGTATTTATATTTAGATCTCTTAATCTTCTTGTAGTTACAGCTTGCATTGGGATAAATTGTAGCAATAAGATTAAATCGACATAAAATAAATTTAGTATTTCTTCATTATCTAAATTTATTCTGGAATATAAATTAATCATAATTATTTGTAAAATGCTGTAAATCATGAAATAGATTCCAAACTCAATTCTTCCAGATTTTCCAGAAAAAGAAGAATAGAAAAACAATATGTTTTTCAAATGGTTTATCATACTAACTTTTTTTATTGTTGCGGGCACAGAATGTAATTCTGCGCTAACGTTTGTACATATCCGAGCGAGCGGGATTATTTACAACTACAATCATATTGTTTAGCAACTTCTTCACAAGTAAGATCTTCTTGACTGTGAATATTTAATTGAGAACAAGGAATTTTGTCATCATCTTTTGAACAGGAAATACTATTCATTCCGATTAATATTCCAAATAGTAAAATTAGTTTTTTCATAAGTTTATGTTTGAGTATAATGGTATGCTGTTTTAATTTATGGGTTTCTTTTAAAAGTTTCAGTTTATTATTGTCTTAGCTAAGTGTGATTGCTTCGCTATCGCTCGCAATGACTTAAATTGCGTACTATGTCATTGCGAGGAACGAAGCAATCTCATCCAGTAACTCTACAAAGTGTTTTGCTCATTGTTGCGGGCACAGAATGAAATTCTGCGGTAATCGTTTGTTTATAACTGGGCAATTGAGGCTCTTTTTGTTTTCCAATCTTTCGAAATAGCTGCCAATAATAACCAAGGTTCAATTATTATATTTATCAAAGCATGAGAAATTATACAAGGACCAACATTTCTATTACCAATCAAATATACAATTGCTAATAATGTTCCGAGAAGAAAAGTTGAAATAAAAGCTCCAAATAAAAATTTCTTATCTCTGCTAAAAATTACCCAAGCGATATGTATTAATGCAAACAGAATACCTGAAATTAGTATTTGAATAATTATGCCATATCCTTTAGAATCTAATACATCCATCAACCACTGTCTAAATACCAATTCCTCAATCAAACCTCCTATTACTGATAGTAGTCCTATTAATTTAAATAAAGAAACTTCCTTTTGCATTTCATAAACAAAAGGTATCTTTTTAAAAGTATATAAAACATATGATAAAGTCACTACTAAAGCAGTAATCCATGCATACCAAGGCGCTAAATTATTTTCGTCTAATCCAATATTATTGAATATTACCAATCGATATCCCAGCATCTGCATTAATAACGGAATGAACATGGGAATCGACATTGATATCAATATAAGTGCAGTTTTTCTTCTTTGTGAAGTTTTCATTATGTATTTACTTTAGAATGAATTTCAAATATATACAAATTATCTTATAAATAGAATAAATTCTAACCTAGCCCCGATAGAGCCGATATCCTCGAGTCTCGACCTTTCGGGACCAAGAGATAAAGGCGATAGCGGGAGGGATGCTCATAGAAAACCTAAAAAGTACTGCTCCTAAAACAAAAAAATCCCCGACTTTCATCGAGGATTTTCTTTATTTATGCGGTCTGCAAACTGCCGACTGAATACTGTTTTCTGAAAACTATTCGTTAACAATAACCCATTCTCCAGTTGCTAATAAAGCTTCTGCTTTTTTGTATTTCATAGATTCCGTTTTTCCGGTAGCTATTTGTTGTAAAGTTACGGTATCGTTGCGATTGATTTTTGGCATTTCTCTTACGATAGTTTCCGTTACCTGACGTTGTTGTGTTTCGCCAGCTTCACGGTTAGCGCTTTCGCTATTTGGAATTTCGTCTTTAGTCAATTGTAATTTTTCTTTTGGACGAACTACTTCTCTGGCTTCTTCAATTTCCGGAGCCGATTGCTGTGGTAAATCTCCTTTGAACAAGAATGAAATTACCTCTTTGTTGATTCCGTTCAACATGCTGTTGAATAAATTGAAAGCTTCGAATTTATAGATAAGCAATGGATCTTTTTGTTCGTGAACAGCTAACTGAACCGATTGTTTCAATTCGTCCATTTTGCGCAAGTGTTTTTTCCAGGCTTCATCCACAATAGATAGTGTAATGTTTTTCTCGAAATCGGCTACTAATTGTCTTCCTTCTGTTTCGTAAGCTTTTTTCAAATCAGTTACCACGCTTAGGGTTTTTACACCGTCAGTAAACGGAACGATAATGCGCTCAAACTGATTGTTTGGATCTTCGAAAATGTTTTTCACGATAGGGAAAGCTTCTCTGGCGCTGCGCTCACATTTTTCAGTATAGTATTTTAAAGCTTCTTTGTAAACTTTTCCGGTTAACTCGATTTCGTTTAATTTCTGGAATTCAGCCTCAGTTACCGGAGAGGTGATAGAGAAATAACGGATTAGATCAAATTCAAAAGTTTTGTAATCATTAGCTGCTTTGGTATTTTGAACAAATAATTCGCAGGTATCATACAACATATTAGCGATATCCAGTTTTAAACGCTCACCAAACAAAGCATGACGACGACGTTTGTAAACTACTTCACGTTGCGCATTCATTACGTCATCGTATTCTAATAAACGTTTACGAACCCCAAAGTTGTTTTCTTCTACTTTTTTCTGAGCACGCTCGATAGATTTAGTCATCATCGAATGTTGGATTACTTCACCTTCTTCCAATCCCATTCTGTCCATTACTTTAGCTACTCTTTCAGAACCAAATAAACGCATCAGGTTATCTTCCAAAGAAACATAAAATTGAGAACTTCCCGGATCTCCCTGACGCCCGGCACGACCACGTAACTGACGATCCACACGACGTGAATCATGACGCTCAGTACCTACAATGGCTAATCCACCGGCAGCTTTTACCTCTGGAGATAATTTAATATCGGTACCACGACCCGCCATGTTAGTAGCAATCGTTACCACACCGGCTTTTCCTGCTTCTTCAACAATTTGAGCTTCCTGCTTGTGCATTTTAGCATTCAATACGTTGTGAGTTACACCACGCATTTTCAACATACGGCTTAATAATTCAGAGATTTCAACAGAAGTTGTACCGATAAGAACCGGACGACCTGCTTTAGATAATTCGGTTACATCTTCGATAACGGCATTGAATTTTTCACGAGTTGTTTTATAGATAAAATCTTCTTTGTCTTTTCGTGCAATTGGACGGTTTGTTGGAATTTCAACCACGTCTAATTTGTAGATTTGCCACAATTCGCCTGCTTCAGTAACAGCAGTACCGGTCATTCCGCCCAGTTTGTTGTACATTCTGAAGTAGTTTTGCAAAGTTACCGTTGCAAAAGTTTGGGTAGCAGCCTCGATTTTTACGTTCTCTTTAGCCTCAATAGCCTGGTGTAATCCGTCAGAATAACGACGACCGTCCATGATACGTCCTGTTTGCTCATCGACAATCAAAATTTTGTTGTCCATGATTACGTATTCTACATCTTTTTCGAATAAAGTATAGGCTTTTAAAAGCTGCGTTAAAGTATGGATACGCTCGCTTTTGATACCAAAGTCCTGGAATAATCTTTCTTTTTCTTCGGCTTCAGCGTCTTTGTCTAATTTTTTCTTTTCGATATTGGCAATTTCAGTTCCAATGTCCGGTAAAACGAAAAAGTCAGCATCAGTATCTCCTGAAAGGAATTTTATTCCGTTATCAGTCAATTCTACCTGATTGTTTTTTTCTTCGATAACAAAATACAATGCTTCGTCAACCTTTGGCATTTCGCGGTTGTTGTCCTGCATGTATTGGTTTTCGGTTTTTTGAAGTAATTGTTTGATTCCTTCTTCACTTAAAAACTTAATCAAAGCTTTGTTTTTAGGTAAGCTTCTGTAAGCTCTTAAAAGCATGAAACCACCATCTTTAGTGTTTCCTTCTTTGATTAGTTTTTTAGCCTCAGTTAAGAAACCTGTTGCTAATTGACGTTGCAATCCAACAAGGGTTTCGATTTTTGGTTTTAATTCGTTGAACT
This sequence comes from Flavobacterium sp. GSA192, assembly GCF_006386525.1. Taxonomy (NCBI): domain Bacteria; kingdom Pseudomonadati; phylum Bacteroidota; class Flavobacteriia; order Flavobacteriales; family Flavobacteriaceae; genus Flavobacterium; species Flavobacterium sp. GSA192. The sequence goes on from NZ_VAHC01000005.1 coordinate 138,199, forward strand.
CGTGACGGTCTCCTTGTGGAACCGGACCAGAAATAATCAATGGTGTACGGGCATCATCAATTAATACAGAATCTACCTCATCGACAATAGCGTAGTTGTGTTTTCTTTGTACCAAATCAGATGGCGAATGCGCCATGTTGTCTCTCAGGTAGTCAAAACCAAATTCGTTATTGGTACCATAAGTAATATCAGCATCGTATGCTTTTTTTCTGCCTTCTGAGTTCGGTTGGTGATTGTCAATACAGTCAACAGTCAAACCGTGGAATTCAAATAAAGGTGCTTTCCAGGTGCTATCACGTTTAGCCAAATAGTCATTCACCGTTACTAAGTGAACTCCGTTTCCGGTCAATGCGTTTAAGTACAAAGGCAGGGTAGCTACTAAAGTTTTCCCTTCACCTGTTTGCATTTCGGCAATTTTACCTTGGTGTAAAACCATACCACCTATTAATTGCACATCATAGTGAATCATATCCCAGGTAATTTCTTTACCGGCAGCGTTCCATTTGTTTAACCAAATAGCCTTGTCCCCTTCAATGGAAACATAGGTTTTTGTAGCTGAAAATTCGCGGTCTTTTGCAGTTGCAGTAACCGTGATTTCTTCGTTTTCTTTGAAACGTCTGGCAGTTTCTTTTACCACAGCAAAAGCTTCCGGAAGAATATCCATTAAGGTTTTTTCAGAAATAGTATAAGCTTCTTTTTCAAGATTATCAATCTCTACATAAATATCTTCTCTTTTATCAATATCCTCAATGCTTTCTACCTCAGCTTTTAAAGCTTCTATTTTGTTGTCAGCAGCAGCACGGGCTTGTTTGATGGCATCTTTAAAATAGATAGTTCTTCCTCTAAGTTCGTCATTAGACAAAGCAGTCAGGCTGCTTTCAAAAGTTTTTATTTTATTAATATAGGGTTGTAAAGCTTTAACATCCTTCTCCGATTTGTCTCCGACAAAAGCTTTAATAATGCTGTTTATGAAACTCATAATAGGTTTGTATTTCTAATTAATTATATCTCTATGTTGAACCAAAAAAAAAGCCTCTTTTGAGACTTTTTCTTAGTTTTTTTAATATTCATCCTCATTCCAAAGATAATCTTCGTCAGTAGGGTAATCCGGCCAAATTTCTTCCATTGACTCATATATCTCGCCTTCATCTTCAATAGATTGTAGGTTCTCTACTACTTCTAATGGAGCTCCTGCACGTATAGCGTAATCAATAAGTTCGTCTTTGTTAGCAGGCCACGGTGCATCACTAAGATAGGATGCTAATTCTAATGTCCAATACATCTTTTGTCGATTTAGTTTTGTGCAAAAATAAATTTTTTACTGAAAAAGACAAGTAAAAAACCATTTATTTTATGTTAAAGTTAAGAACGTTTTATTGATTGCTGATTTTTGAATTTAGATTAACGATTTTTGATGTAAAAAGCGAATACATCTGAAATCAAAAATCGTTAATCTTCAATCTGAAATTTATTTCCTCGGTATCCATTTTACTTCCTCAGCGTTCAAATCAAGGGTCAACTTTCGTGCCAAGACAAAAAGGTAGTCAGAAAGTCGGTTTAAATAGCTGATTACTATTTCAGGAATAGTTTCGTTATGACTTAAATGTACTGTCAATCGTTCGGCACGGCGACAAATACAGCGTGCAATATGACAATGTGACACAGTAGGATGTCCGCCTGGTAAAACAAAATGCGTCATTTGAGGCAACTCCATTTCCATAGCATCAATTTCTTTTTCTAATAATTCGATATCAGCTTCAATAATTCCTAAGTTTTGCAATCGGGCTTTGCCGTTTTTTAAAACTGCTTTGTCTTCCGGTGTTGCCAAAATGGCTCCCACAGTAAACAGGCGATCCTGAATTTCAATCAGAATTTCTTTGTAATGCGAATTGATGTCCTGATCCCGAATTAACCCGATATAAGAATTCAATTCGTCCACCGTTCCGTAGCTTTCTATTCGGATATCATCTTTAGGAACTCGGGTTCCTCCAAAAAGTGAGGTTGTTCCTTTGTCTCCTGTTTTAGTATATATTTTCATTTTAAAAATTTTAGATTTTAGATTTCTGATTTTAGAATTACAGCATCAAATCTGCAATCTAAAATCTGCAATCTAAATTTATTTAGAGGTGTCGCTCTCAATCAAGCCGTCTCGTAAACGAATAACGCGGTGTGCATAGGCAGCAATTTCTTCTTCGTGTGTGACTAAGATTACGGTATTTCCATTGGCATGAATATCGTTAAAAAGATTCATGATTTCGATAGAAGTTTTAGAGTCGAGATTTCCTGTTGGTTCATCGGCAAGGATGATAGATGGTTTGTTGACCAAGGCACGAGCCACCGCTACACGCTGGCGTTGTCCTCCTGAAAGTTGGTTGGGTTGATGATCCATTCTGTCGGCCAGATTGACTTGTTGCAAAACTTCAACAGCTCTTTTATTACGTTCCGGTTTTGGATATCCGGCATAAATCATAGGTAATGCTACATTGTCTAAGGCAGTGGTTCGGGGCAATAAGTTGAATGTCTGGAAAACAAAACCTATTTCTTTATTGCGAATTTCGGCCAGTTCGTCATCTCTCATTTTGCTGACATCTTTTCCGTTTAAGATATAAGTTCCCGAAGTAGGAGTGTCCAAACAGCCTAAAAGGTTCATCAAAGTTGATTTTCCGGAACCTGAGGGTCCCATGAGTGCTACATATTCGCCTTTGTTGATTTCTAAATTAATTCCTTTTAAAACATAAACAATTTCGTTTCCCAACACAAAATTTCGTTTAATATTAGTTATTTTGATTAATGGTTTTGACATTTTTATATAAGATTTATCTGCCGTGATGAATCCAGCCTGATATTTAAGTTTTGGCTTAAAAGTACAAAAGACTTTTGAATTATCAGTATTTACCGTTTTTTAAAATTTTTGCTACATTTTATACTTAAAATATAATTTATTATAGTTGTCTGTTTTTGGTTGTATTTTGTATAATTCGGTTCTTTTTTAGTGGATTATCATAATTTATTTAATTAGTTGTATAATTTTTGGTTTGTTATTGAATATGATGCAATCCAATGTAGATTTGTTAAATAAATTTAAGAAAACAAAATTATGAAAAGAAGTATGTTGTTATTAGGAGTTGCGTTGATTGCCTTAGGATTTACATCTTGTAAAGACGAGAAAGAAGTTAAGGCGAAAAAAACTGTTGAAACATATGTAGTATATGTAGATTCGCTGGAAGATGTTTCTGCTGAAGATGTTAAAGCAAATTGGGAATCCATTGATGCTGTATATCAGTTGAGAGTAAGTGAGGCTGAAACTGCTTTAGTAAATCTAAAAGAGAGCGCTAAAGAAATGGAAGATATTAATGCAAGTAGAGCAAAATATGAAGCTTTAAAAGCAAAAATTGAAACGGCGAAAGCAACAGCTAATCCAGTGGTAAATTCTAAACAAAAATTGAGAAACACTTTGTTTGGAGATGGAAAAATTGGTGAAGATATGAGTTTTACCTGGGTAAATAAGGATAATATTTTAGATGTATATGAATCTTTTTTTCAATCATATAAGGATAACAAAGAGTATTTTTCAAGAGAAGATTATGATGAAGTAAAGTTGATGTACGAAGGATTAGACAGTAGAAAAAATACGGTTGAAAAAGAAGGATTATCTTCAGATGATAATGCTAAAATTGCTTCTATAAAATTAAAATTTGCCCCTATGTTAAAGGTTAACCGAATAGGTGCTAAATCAGAAGAAATGGCTAAAGCCAAAGAGTAATTACTATAATAAAAGGAAATTATTAGTAGGAAAATGACAATCAGTAATGGCTGTCATTTTTTTATACACGAATAATAAAATGTTCCTTAGGTTGTTCTCTTCTAAAGAATACTAATCCCCACTGAAAAGTGTCAATGGTTACCGTAACTTTTGGATGTTTTTTAATGATTTCCCAGGCTTCTTCCATTTCGGCTGACCAATGAATGTCGTCAAAAATCCAAACCGTATCGTTAGTAATTGTGGGTAATAAAAGTTCGAAATAATCTAAAGTGGCGATTTTAGAGTGATTGCCGTCGAAGTAAATTAGATCATAGATTTCAGATTTCAGATTGCAAATTTGCAGGTAATCTTTAAATTCAGTTGTGACACATTTTACATTAGAGGTGTTTAATGATTGCAATTGATTTTTTGCAATAGCCATTGTATTTGGACAACCTTCTAATGTTACAATTGAAGCTTTTGTCCCGAGGCTTCGGGATCCTAAAGCCAGGGCAGAAGTGGCTAGTCCTAGCGAAGTACCTAATTCTAAAATGTTTGCCGGTTTAAAATAATGCGTAATCCGGTATAATAATCGGGCGCGTTTGGGGGAAATTCCCGCTGTTTTAGCTATTTGGGAAATTACTCTGGTATTTGATTTAAAAACTTTAGAACCTGCTCCAAAATCAGTGATTTCAATGCTATTTTTGTTCTGTAAGAGAGCGTTGCGATAATCTTTTAAAACAACATATTCTGGTTTTGACTTTTTGTCATAAAAACATTTGGTAATCAAACTGAAAACAAAAGGGGAGTGCACCGCATGTTCGTTTTTAGAATGCCAAAGGAATTTGAGATACGCTTTAATTTGGAAAAACATAACTAAGTGGAATTTATGCCTGAATTATTTATGTTTTTTAATATTTACTTTTCTAAAATCAATAGGGAAACCTTCATATTGCAATAAAATTCGACCTTCAGTAACCGATGATTCAATGCCTTCATTTACTAATTTGCCATTTAGTTTCTGAGTGATTTTTCCATTTTTCGAAATAACAACTAAGGTGTTCCATTCTCCAATAGCTTTTTCGGCATCTGCAAAACGTTTAGAAACGACACTTTTTCCTGGAGTAGTTTTAGTTCCGTTAATGTTTAAAGTAACTTCCTGAAGAAAAACAAAATCTCCGGTTGCTCCTTCTTTTATTTGGAACTGGATTCCTTTTGGCCATAAAATATCAGGAGTTTCGGCAGGAACAAGGTACATTACACCGCTATTTTTGCTGTTGTTTTTTTTGACAAAATTAGCATCGGTATTCCATCGGTATTCAACTGTTAGTTCAAAATTACGAAACGATTGTTCCGACATCAGGTAGCCCGATTTGGATCCGTACATTCGAATCATATTATTTTTTACCGAAAAAAGATCAGCAGCATTGGTTTGTTTGCCTTTTTCTTCGCCAAAAGCATACCAGCCTTTTAAATCTTTTTGATTAAAAAGAGCAATGCGTTTTTGAGCATTACTGTTTTGTGTAAATACAAATAGGATGATAAAAAGGAAACGATAAATAGGATTCATAAGGATGTTTTTTATTTTCAGAAATTGGAAATACGACTAAATAAAATCTTCTCGAAGCGGAGTAAAGCTGTCTACCAATTTTACATATTCCGTTAAGGTTTGGATGCTGTGATTCAAATTTGATGCTACTTTAAAAACATCTCCTTCCTGTAAAAGATATTCTCTGTCTTCGATAAAAAACTTCAATGAACCCGCAGCCACATAAGTAATTTGTTCGTGAATATGTTTGTGCGGTGGATCTGGAACTTCCATTGGCCCGTTCAGGAATTCAATGATTGTTACCATTAAATGATCCAAATGAACCACTTTTCGCATTAAGGACGGATTTGAATTTACTGCTTCAAAACCTTCGTTGTTTTTTATTACTTCCATAAGTATTTGTAAAATAGGAGGCTCAAAGTACTAAAATATTTTTCGATTACACAATTCATCTAGTTTTTATGTGTAAAAGCTTTTTGGATTGTGAATTGAAAAATTAACTATTTAATAAGAACATTTTTAGTGTCTTCCTGAATTAACCAAGGTCTTTTATCTTCTGATTTTACAGTTATTTTACAATTTGCAAAAGTTACAGTATCGGTATGTCTCACAAAAAAGCCAAACGCATTTGTATTCCCAAAATAACTGCCTTCGGGATATTTTCCATCGTATTCCATAACCGTTTGATTGGTTGTTTGAATTCCTCCTTTCAATTCGAAATTTAGATTTTCAAAAGTTACATTCTGGATGTTGTGTCCTTTTATTCCTGTGATAATGGAAGGATATTGTTGGGTGAAATCAGTTCCTGTTATATTTTTAAAATAAATATTTGAAATGGTTCCAATACGGGTTTTTCTATCAGGAACGGTTCTTTTTCTATCGGCTAACAGGATAAAAATGGCCTGTCCACAATTTGAAATTTGGCAATCGCGAAAATTTAAATTATCAATTACCGCTCCATCCATGGATTCTATACAGAAAGCCGAATTTTGATAGGCGTTTTTCAGTGTAAGTTCAGAAACATCAAAATTCATAAAACTTCCTAAGCCATCGGTACCTAATTTAAAGCAATTTCCAGCTTTTACGTTTAGTTTGTCTAAGATACATCGTCTTACAATGATATCTTTACAGCCGTATTCGCTACCGCTTTTAAAACAAATACCATCATCTTCTGATTCAATATAGCTGTCTTCAATAAGTACTTTATGACAATCAACAATGTCTATACCATCACGATTGGGTGTAAGTTGCCCTGTGTTTACTTTTATTTTTTGAATAATAATATTTTCCGATTCAATGTAAACCTGAGTCCAGCAAGCAGGTTTTACAAGAGTTATGTTAGATACGGTAATGTTGTTACAACCTACAAATGCCATGATAGAAGGACGATCTTTTTCTGTGCCTATTTCTTTTACATGCATCCAGGGCTCAAAATCACCTTGTCCGTTAATAGTTCCACCTCCGGTTATTGTTACATTCTGAACTTTGTTACCATAAATTAATCTTCTTTGACAATCTTCGAGCATTCTATTAGGGTACTTTGTATCAATAAGATGATGTGGGTAATCTTTTTCATCATCCGATTTTATACCTAAAATAGTTGCTGAAGTATCAATCTTTAAGGTTAAATTGTTTACTAATAGCAGTTGGCCAGTTAAAAAAACACCTTTTTCTAAAAGCACTGTACCACCTGTTTTTTTGCAGGCATCTATGGCTTTTTGGATAGCAGCTTGATCATTTGTTATTCCGTCTCCTTTTGCACCAAAAGCATAAACATTATAGACTAATTTATTTTGTGCATTGATAAATAGGGAAGAGAGTAAAAAGAAAAGTATTATACTGTTTTTTTTCATGGTTTAGAAATAGTACTAATGATTATAAAAAAATAAAAAAAGGAACCAAGTTATTTAGGACCGTCATAATTGTAATGAAAAAAATTAAATGCTGTAGAACCTCCATCTGTTAATTCATTATAACTAAATAATGCTATTCGGCTGCCTTTCCAATAACTAAATTCGGCATTAAAATCAGGTCCAATAGCTTTGAAATTTTTATTATCCGTACTATAAAAGAAATGATTTTTTTGCTGTATAAAGTCAAGTTTTAATTTAAAGAAAATAGTTTTATTCGAAATCATAACTTCTTCGTACTTTTTGTCTTTTCCTTCAAAAAACACATATAATTTTCCTTGATGATTTTTAACTCCAATGGAATTGTAAACTTTAGACATACTGCTTAAACCCGCTTTTTGTCCTGAAATCATATCTTTAACGTCTATTTGAACCGTAACTTCTCCAGTATTTCCCATTACTTTTTGAGTCAAAGTATTGTAAGCTTCCATGATATTCGTTGCTTTTTTAGCTTTTAATACCAGCCATCCTTTTTTATCTTTTAAAGACCAATTTGAATTTATTGGATTATGATTCCATTGCCATTGAAAGCCTAAGTGTGGAGTATTAAATTCATCATCCGATTGTGGAGCAATTATTGGAAAGTTACCTTCTATATTCGGTTTTTTCCATACAGAGACAGGTTCGCCAATACCATTTCGATCAATATCAATTCCAATAACTGGCCAGTCGTCATGCCAAAACATAGGCTGTAAATGTAATACACGACCTAAAGCACCTGCTGATTGAAAATGATAAAACCACCATTCACCATTTGGATTGTCGACAATTGCTCCTTGGTGTGGACCATTAATGGGAGTGCTTCCTTTTTCTAAAACGACTCTTTTTTCATAAGGGCCATAAATGTTTTTTGAACGTAAAATAGTTTGCCATCCTTCGGAAACTCCACCTTCCGGAATACTTAGGTAATAATAGTTATTGCGTTTGTAAATTTTAGTTCCTTCAGCTACAGGACCTGTATAAACTGTTTTGCCTTCATCCAGCAATTTTGTTCCATCAGCACTCATTTTATGAATAATGATGGGGCCGGCACCATGTACACTATGCCCAAGATACGCCTGACCATCATCATCCCAAAAAGGACAAGGATCTTCCCATTTTTCAATATTTTTTACGAGTAGAAGTGGAGACCACGGACCTTCGGGATTATTGGCACTGGTCATAAATAATCCTTCATTGATAGTGCAAAAATAAACCCAGAATTTATTGTCGTGAAAAAGAATTGCCGGAGCCCAACTGCCTCCAGCGTATCTTTTAAAAGCATCGTAAGCAGGAAAATCTAGGCGATTGTATATTTGGCCAATAATTTTCCAATTAACCATATCCTCTGATTCCTGAATAGTCATACCCATATAATGAAATTCAGAACAAATCATGTAATATTTATTTCCAACCCGAATCACATCCGGGTCGGAATAATCAGCATTTATAATGGGATTAATATAAGTTCCATTTCCCTGATCTCCCCAAGAACCTCTTTTTTGACTATAGGTTAGTGTTGAAATAAGTACAATGAAATATAAAGCAAGTATGTTGTTTCGCATTTATTTAGAACGTTATTTCATTCTGTTTGGCATAGGTGTCAAATCGGTTAAATCGTTAATTTTTATGGGATTTCCGGTTTCAATACTGTTTCGGGCAGCGATACCGATTAGAACAGACATAGCGCCGTCCCTGCTTCCGGCAGATCTTTCAAATGGATCAGCGGTACCGGCTGTTCGGAATATTTTATCATGCAAACGTTGATCTCCTCCACCATGTCCGCCTTTCTCTGTTGGGACAGTCACTTTTTCAAAATCTTTCCAAAGTTTATGTACTATAATGGTTTCATGGTTTGCTTCTTCCAATGCAGATTGTTCCATTTCTTTGGCATGCATTTCAGCCTGATCCACCTTTGTTTTTTTATCGTAAGGAATATCTAAAGACGCTTCTATTCTTCCTTCGGTTCCGTTAAAAGCTAATCTCCAGCCTTCAAAAGGGGAGTAAGTGGTAAGAGAGTAGTTTACAATAGCGTTGTTGGCATATTTTATTTGTGCAGACATTTTATCATAAATATCAATTTCTTCCCTGAAAAGGCAGTTATCCCTGATGTAGCCATCGTATTTTTCATTGGCTACATACAAATCCATAGCTTGCTGGTCTTTGGTAATGTCATAATAGTAATCGCAAGTTGTTTTATGATCGCAACTTCTACAGTTTTTACCTCTAAATGGATTTGCTTTTCCATAATGTTCTAAATCGCCCAGGGCAAAAACTTCAGTTGGATCAGAATCAAGCCACCAATTTAATAAATCAAAATGGTGTGTGGCTTTGTGTACCCAAAGTGAGCCTCCGCTTTCTTTTTGACCATGCCATCTTCTGAAATAGGAAGCGCCATGATAGGTGTTTAGATACCAATGGAAATCAACAGAAGTGATTTTTCCAATCGTATTATTGGCTAATAGTTCTTTTATTTTAGTGCTATAAGGACTCCATCTGTAATTAAAGCCTACAATCAGATTTTTACCTGATTTTTTTTCAGCATTTAGAATTTCCTGGCATTTATTTTCATCGGTGGTCATCGGTTTTTCGGTAAGTACATCATAACCTGATTCTAATCCTTTAACGATAAACTGATGGTGTGTGGAATCTTTTGTGGTAACAATAATTAAATCAGGTTTGGTCTTTTTGAGCATATCGTCAAAATTTGCAAAAGTAGGGCAGTTCACCCCCATGAACTTTTTTGCATATTCCAATCTTCCCGGATTAATGTCACTGAGGCCTACAAATTCAAGAATATCTGAATATTCCTGAACTAATCTTTTACCCCAGAAACTAATGCCTCTGATTCCGGTTCCAACAAGGACAATTCGAAGTTTTTTAGTACTATCAAAATCAAAAGAACTGAGAGGAAATGCTGTATAAGCCGCAAGCATGCTTAAAGACGTTAAAAATTTTCTTCTTGTGACATCCATAAATTTTGGTTTTAATTAAGGTTGGTTAATAAATTTAATAACTGATTGGTTTTTTTAGGTTTTTAAATGTAATTAATTTATTGATAGTTTGTTAAGGCTGTTTTTGTTTTTTGCCTGAAGAAAATAAAAAAAAATCATCTGATATTTTTGGAATAATGGCAGATGATTTTTTGTATGTACAGAAATGATAATTTCTTAGGAGTTAACTAAACTAGTTTGTGTTGTTTCTTCAACCTTTGCTTTTTTTCTCCAATAATTGGCTAATAAAGAACCTGAAACATTCATCCACGGACTAAAAACAGCTGATGCTAAACCTACGGTGGCTAATTTTCCCATGGATCCGGCAAGTCCCGAAGCCATTCCTCCGTTTTGTAAACCAACTTCAAAAGCGATGGTGCGACTACTGCTTTTATCTAATCCACAAATACGACTCAGGTAATAACCAAAGAAATAACCGGCACTATTATGTAAGATAGCAACCAGGAAAAGGATAAAGCCTATTTGAATTAAATTATCCCTGCCGGCAGCGGTGGTTACCAAGGTGAAATAAATGATTCCAAACATCGAAAAATAGGGCATTAAGCTGTCAATTTTTGGATAAGCCTTATAGACTAAATGATAAGCTTTCCCCACTAAAAACGCTCCGGCTATAAAGCAACTGATTTCAATTAAATGACCAACAGTGCTATCGGTTTCATAGCTTAACGAATTGCTGAAAAAGAATAAGGTTATTAGCCAAATTGCAGATAGTATAGTTAAGAAATCAATTCTTTTTCGGGCTGTTTCTCCGTAGTTTTTAAGAATGTCATGAATCATAGCGGCTGCTAATGGAACCAGTACAATCTTGATAATTTCCATCATCATATTAAAAAACTGTACTTCGACCATGGTTCCGGCAAATATTTTCATTAAGAACGGAGTCATAACAGGAGCTGCCAAGGTCGAAATAGCAGTTACTGTAACGGATAAAACCAGGTTTCCTTTGGCAATATAAGTCATTACATTCGATGCTAAACCGCTGCTGCAAGAACCAATAAGTATAATTCCTGCGGCAATTTCGGGTTCGAAATGGAAGGTTTTGGCTAAAATAAAACCGGTAATTGGCATAATCGTAAAATGACCTAAAAGACCAATGATGACTCCCTTTCCAGATTTTCTAATACCTGTAAAATCCTCTATACTCATTTGGGTTCCCATTCCAAACATCACCAACTGAATGATGATTAGGATGAGCCATTTGTTGCGTAAATCTATCGAGCCAATATGTAAAAAGGTTTGCGGGTAAATCAATCCTGCACAAACCGCAGTAATAATCCAAAAAGTGTATTGGTAACCACTCAAGAGTTTGCTGTGTCCAATACCAATGGCTAAACTCGAAAAAGCAGTAATTAAACTAATTTTCCAAATGCTGTCCATTTGAGAATACCAACCAATAGCAGCAAGGATAAATAAGACAGGACAGGCCCAAAGAAAAAATTTACGCATATAGAATGGTATTAAAAGTAAATTTCGGCTAATTTTTTCATTGCAATTCCCGGACTGGCTAAGATAGGAACTACTTTTTCAGCATCAATCAAACCATCAACCACACGTGCCATTGAAGCCTGTGCCAAAACAATAACACCTACTTCCTGCATCAATTCTTTTAAGGCTTTGGCAACCATTTCGTCATGTTTTGCCGCATCGCCACTCATCAGGGCTTCAAAAGCACCTTCACATAATTTAGAAACAATAGTTACATTTTTTCCAGCTGTCAAGGCTCTTCTGCGTACCAAATCACTCGTTGGTTCCAGCGTAGTAGGCAAGGTCGCAATTACACCTATTTTATCACTTATTTGTACGGCTTCGTCAGCCATGGCCTGATCTACCCTAATTACAGGAACAGTACATAAAGTAGCTGCTGTTTCTATGGCTACGCCAATGGAAGAACAGGTTACCAAAATCACATCGGCTCCCGCTTCTTCGGCTGCTTTTACGTGGTTTACCACTCTGGCTGCCGTATTAGGCATTAGTTTTCCTTTTTTGATTACATCTTTAATCAGGCTGTCATCTACTATGTTGAAGGTTTCTACGCCACTTAAATGCTCCGAACTCAGTTGCTGAAATAAGGGTACTAAGGTTGCTGAGGTGTGGACGAATCCTAATGTTTTTGCTTTCATGATAATTTTTCTCCTTTTAATACTTTTATAAAATAGTCTGGAGCGCCTACCTGGCCTCCTTTAAAATTTAATTCTAATCCGTTTACATGTTCATCTTCCGAAATGGCTTTGCAAAGCGGTGCTCCGGGTGCTAATGGCGCAATCATTTCTAAGGCAAAAATTCCTAATTCGGATGCGGCATAACTCGAAGTATCACCACCGGCAAAAAGGATTCTTTGCACTTTTACAGACTTTAAAACTTCTTTGATAATCTGTCCTAAAACACGACCGTAGATTTTACTGCTTTGTTTTTGGATTTCTTTATGGTTAAGCCCACTGTGTTTTAAATAATCTTCGGTTTCAGCAATTCTTGGGTCGTTAGTCCCAATGCTGGTATGTAAAATAGTATTTTGTCCTTCTTTTAGTTTAGCAATAATTGCTGCCGCAACATCGGCAATGCTTTGTTCCTGATGGTCGTGATGCATGACCTTGCTTTCTAAAGCAATGCCTTCAAAACCATTTGTCAGGGCATATTCTATTTGGCTTCCGGTTACAGGCGAACAACTACCCGAAATAACAAGTAGGGGAGCGGCCTCACCGGGATGTTGAAACTCGAATTGCTTATTAATTATCTTTTCATCTTTCCAGGCTAATCCCAATGCCATTTCGACTCCCGATGAACCTACAGAAAAAACGGTTTTTTCTTTAGCTAAGTGATGAAAAACTTCTCCAATGGTTTTTAAATGCCCTTGATTCAATCCATCAAAAAACAGAATCTCTTTTTCTTCTTTGGCTTTAATTTCGTCTAAAATAGCTGCGGTACCTGCCTCAATGGTGTTGAGGTTGATAAGGTCTATGGTTTTCGAGGTTTGCTTTGCCAAATGTAATCTGAGGTCGGCTTCATCGGAAGGAGTAACAGGATGCTTACTCATCGAAGGATGACGGTCAATGCGATGGATTTCGCCGTTTCCGGTGGTTCCCATTCGGGCAAATAAATTTCCAAACGCACAATACCTGCCCAAATGTGGTGCGGCAGGGGAGATTAAGGTCGTTTTTTGATTAAAAACCTCGCTCCCTATTTCGATGGCCTTGCCAATATTTCCAACGTGTGGTGCCGAATCAAAAGTCGAGCAAACCTTGTAATGAACCTGCTCCGGGAAAAAGTCTTTCAGTGTTTCGAATGCAGGATATAATTCGCCCTCCATTTCTAACGGAGACATCGAACGGCTTTTTCCTGCTAAACCAATAGCCTGGATACCGGGGAATAGTTCTAAATCTTTGTGAAGGGGATGACGAAGAAAAAGAACGGTTTTTATACCGGCTAAAGTCAGGAATTCCAAAGCATCCGTGGAGCCTGTGAAATCATCTCCATAGTATGCCAATAATAAAGGATGTTCTTTCATTATTTTGAGAATTTTTTTACTGATGCTGCAAATTCAGGATATTGTAATGCGGCTTCTTCTACTGATAAACCATCAACGGCAGCTTTCCAGGCTTGTTGTAAGGCATTTACACCTGCTGTTGCTCCCATAGGATGTGCTAAAATTCCGCCACCTGCCATGTACAATAAATCGGTGGTTTGGGTTCTTCTATAGGTTTCCGGTGCCTGTCCGCCCCATTGTCCTGAAGAGACAACCGGTAAAGGATTGTTTTCGCCAATAAATGGTTTTAAGCAGGATTGTATAGAAGTCACCACTGAATCATCGGATTCCCAGAATTTATTCTGGATTCCGTTAACATGCATTTGGTCAACACCGGCCATACGCCAAATTTTTTGGTAAGCTGGAAATTCAATTCCCAGTAACGGATGACGGTTCAACATTCCCCAGCCATTTCTGTGACCGTGGATAACCAAATCACCCTGGTCACAAATTTTCTTGGTAGCGCTTAATCCTACGCTATTGATGCTAATCATAGCGCAAGTTCCTTCGTGTTTTTTGATCAAATCGTATTTTCGTTGCATTTCGTCAATTTCGTCGCTGATGTTGAATGCATACATTACTTTCTTACCAGTTTTTTGCGCATGATTGTTAATTACCTTCATGATAACGTTTACACGGTCGTCAAAAAGAGAGTTTGCAGTAGATCCCATCAATTCATCATCCTTGATAAAATCGATACCAGCGTTAATTAATGTTTGTACTAATGCAGCCGTTTCATCAGGACTCATTCCTACACTTGGTTTGATAATGGTACCAATCATTGGTCTGTCACTCACACCGCAAGACAATTTAGAACCTTTGATACCAAATTGTGGTCCTCTGTATTTATTTTTAAAAGAATCAGGAACATCAAAATCCATTAGTTTTAAACCTGTAAACTGACTGATTTCGTATAGATTTCCTTGTAAAGTACTAATAAGCACAGGCAAATTATAACCGAAATTCTCAATCGACCAACTTACCTTAACTTTAGCTCTTTGGTATTTTTTTCCCGGAATACTGTTTCCCGGAATTGAAGGTTCATCAGCCGAATCTAATATTTCAATATTTTCTACCCGGGCAGCAAAGCGTTGTTTGAGCTCGGCGGTTTCTCCCGGAACGGATACAAAAGTTCCCGAAGATTGTTCGCCAGCCAATACTGCTGCGGCTTGTTCTACTGCATAAGGGGTTTCGATGTAGTATTCTGCAAAAATTCTTTCCATTAGGTATTTATAAAATCTGATTTTTTATTGATAAAACGTCTTTATAATGGTCTAAAAATTAAACCAATTCTATTCAAACGGCATTATGTAAAAATAAGACTTAAAATTATAAATACAAGCGAATTTTAGTGTTTTCGAAAAAAATAAATAATTTTCGAAAATAATAGAAAATAAAACCAAGCAAAAAAGCAACCCGATGAGGAGTTGCTTTTTGCCGGTATAGATTGGAGTTTATTTTAGAATTTTATTCAATAAGAATTTTTTTAGTGAATTCGCCTTTTGTGGTTTCAACTTTTACAATGTAAACACCTGGCTTTGTTTTTTTGATGTGAACTTGTATGTTGGATTGATTTCTGTTTTCTTCTATTTTCCAATTATCAACTTCAAGAGCTATGTCATTGTAAAGTCTTATTTTTTGAACTCTACAATCTTTAATTTGATTATTAATGTTGATATTGTTTGATTTTTGAATGTGAATAATCGTTAAATCAGCATTTGTTTCGGGTTCTGGTGTTATTTCAGGTTCTTGTATTGGCTCTGGCTCCGGCTCAGGAACTATTGTATCCACAGCAGGATTAAAAAAGCGCAATGAAAATCGGGTTTTATTTGTTCCGGCAGGGAGATTGATTTCAAAATTACTGCCTTTAATATTGTTGTAAGTATTGGTTAAATTATCGTAAATATAAATAGGCTGGTTTGCATCGAAATTTTCCAAATCATCAATCATGAATTTTACAATTCCTTCGGCATCAATTTTTACACCAAGCGGATAGGAAGCAAATCGGTCAAAAGTACCTACTCCCTGGATAACTAAGGCGTTTTCCTGACATAAAAAATACATATCATTCGGTAGTCTGTCCATATTGAAAGCGTCATAACCAAAATCCATTTCGTTTGTTGCTTTGTTATCTATAAAACCCAGTAAAATTTGTCTATGGTAATCGTTGCGAGAGTTAAAGCCCAGACGGATTTTTTTGTATTTAGAATCAACTACCACATCATTTTCATTGGATTTTGAAGTAGTGGTTGAAGTTAATTTAGCCGTGTTACTAATTTTATACATAACATTAGAATTAGCAGCATCATCTTCTTTATGGAAACTTCTTTGATTGTTATCATATATGATTGTTCCTCCGCTAGCTGCTTTCCCTACTACAAAGAAAGCTTGTCCTACCGGAATAAAACGATTAGGAATTCCTCTTGATGGAGTTCCTAACTTACTAATGAAATCTACATTAGCTGATGATGGAGCTACACCTCCGGTTAAATTTCGAGTCGCATAGCCTCCTTGATAATCTCTTAAAACATGAGTGTTATTAGTAGCATAATGTTCCCAATAGTAAATAGTTCCTGTTATTGAATTGTTATTGTCGTTAATAAATGCTTCGCTATCAAGCGAACATGGATATGGATTTCCGGCTAATAATAATTGGTTTGCACTTACTGAATTAGTGTTAATTAGTCCGTTGTTAGGTTTACCCACAAAAGTGTAGTTTTGAGTTGTAGTGCCTGCACCGCTACCTTTCATAGTGTAACCTTGTCCAACTCTGACTGTTGAATTTTCGTTCATTTGAACCCAATTAGCATAAGCATTGGCATAATTATCAAATTTGTAAAGCCAATAACGAGCAATACTTATTGGACTTGTAGGAGAACCATTGTAACCGCTAACCCATTGAATGTTCCTTGGAGTAGTAGTTGTACCGTCTTTCATAACACTTGCAACAGTATAATTTTGATTATTGGTAGTCGTGTTTATTGTGCCTACCGGAGCGCTCCAATAGTTATAATTAAATAAGTTTGATTGTCCTTGCTGGTCTCTTTCTATTGAGCCGCTACTGTTGGTATCCAAAATACTTCCTTGGGTTTGTACTAATTGAGATTTGTTTACCAAATCAATTTTACCATTTAATTTTAAATAATGTGAAATTTCTATTTTGTTATCACTATTTGCAGTTAAGGTATTGCTGCTAACTAATAATCCTAATACAGTTTTATTTCCTGCAGTTGTAATATTATTATCTGTTTTAACAATGTTCCAGTCAATATAGCTGCTATTATCAATTGCTGTGGTATTAGGAATGTTCCAAACATCGCCGTGTGTCCAGGTATTACTGGATTCCCATGTTCCGTCTAAAATGGAAGTATAGGGAAGGGGGGCTGTTTCGGGTTGGGGTGTATAGATGTTTAATAATCTTCCATTTCGGGTATTAGTTGAAATATCTAATAAGTAGCCATTGCTTAAATCGGTTGCTTGAACCATTTGGTAGTAACCTTCTAAATTAGACCAGGTTAATCCGGGAATAGCTAAGGGAACTGTTGCTCCCATAACGGTATTATTATCGTTTTGAATTTTTTGATTCATCATTTGGCGTATTTGTGCATCGGTTAATGCTAAATTCCAAATGCGTAATTCCTGTGTCCATCCGCTAAAGAAATGAATAGGATTGTATGGGAAAACCGTATTTTGTGCCATGGCTCCCAGTATAAATTTGGCATTGTTATTAGCAATTGGGTTTGTTCCGGCTACAGCATTACGTACACTTACACCGTCAACATAAAGATTGTAATTACTTCCATCAAAAGTTACGGCAACATGATACCATCTTCCTGTGCTGATAGCATAGTTAGAACTAATCGAATTTCCGTTGTTCCAGTTGAATGAAAGAGTGTTATTAACTAATCTTAAATCGTAACCATCGTTTAAGTTGGAAGCATTTCGTTTAGACAAAATAGTTTGAATATTTCCATTTGTAGCTTCTGATTTTACCCAAACTTCGATACTGAAAGAACCATTGCTTAAATTAAAATTATCTTTAAAGTTAACATTATCATCTGTTCCGTCAAAGTCAAGATAGTTGCATGGATTTAATGTTATTTGTACATCATCACTAACATCAGGACATTCACCACCACCTGAAACAGTCCATCTCAAGGTATAAACACCATTATTAGGACTAAAAAATTCTGAAGTCGGACTAGTGCTGTTTGAAAAAAGCTCTCCTCCACCAGCAGGGCCGCTTATGATAGACCAGTTTCCTGTTGCTCCTGCTGTTGCAGCTAGTTGTACTGATTCTAAACCACATGAAGCTATTTGGTCGTCTCCTGCTAATGCTGATAAACAAGAACTACCATCTATGTCAACTATAATCGATCCGTCAATAGGTTTAGCGCATTCGGAATTATCATAACCCTGAAAGAAATATTCGGTTGTAGAAGTTCCTGAAATAGCACCAATAGCTGTAATATATCCTGTTTCCAGTGATACTTCGGGACTGCAGCCTTCGTTTAAAATGATAATACAATTATTAGTTACATTAAGATCGAAGCTCAAGTCGGCGTAAATGTATTCCGGATGACCAGCGGTTATAGGTAAGGTACCTAGATTCCAGATGATACTGTTAGAGCCTGAATCATAATAAGGTAAATTGCTTGTCGTGAAACCATTGTAAGTGTGGGTTACAATAGTACTTCCTGGTGTGAAAACGGCTGTATTAGGAATAGGGATAGTTACTATGGTATTGTTGGTGGCTTCGGTTCCGCTGTTACTGATGTTTAAAGAATAGTTGATGGCCTGTCCGGGCAAAGCACTTAAGACAGGAGGATTCGTAACATTATTGATTGAGTTGACGCTTATTAAACCTTTAGGTTCCGGAACATAAGAGTCAACCGACATGGCAAAACCAAAAATTGTATAGACTTCGGAAGTGGATCCAAATCTAAAATTGGTAGAGGTTTGGTTGTTTCCAATAACTGTATTTCCTGCATTTGGAATAGTAAACATGCTAAAATCCACTCCGGTATTGTTTTGTAAAATAGGATTACTAGCTCCAACCGCTGGCTGAGGAAATATAGAAGAATTGAAGAAGTTGTTTGTTGTGTTTCCTGCGTGATTTAGGGTTAAATAGTTTGTGGCGTTGTAGGTATTTGGGTCTGCGTTTAATTTTTGTACAGCCAGATAATCGCCTGTTAAATTTCTATCACCTTCAGCTGCCATTACCCCCAGTTTCATATTTACATCACCAGAATCTACTGTGGTGAATCCTGAAATAGGGATGTTTCCAAATTCCCCAACTCCATTTAGTAGTCCGTTTATATAGGCATATCCATCAAAAAGAGTTACCGCACGACTTTTCATCACGGGATTTTCATATATAACTACCATAGTCCATCCTCCTGAATATCCTGGGTTTTGGGCATCAGAACCATTACTTCCTTCAACTAGAGCAATATCAGCTACGCTATAGGCTCCAGGGCCATGAGTTTTTACATAATCAGTAACTTCCTGATAGCCCACAAATATTCCGCCATAAGATGTTCCGGGGAAATAAACATTGGAATTGGCTGTTACCGTGGTATATGAAGAAGCACCAGGACCTTTTAGTGAAATTACTTTTTTGTCGTAATTTTTATTTATAGAGTTAAAAACTTGAACATTTGCTATTGAATTTGAAGCGTCTTGATATTGGGCTTCTGATAATGTTTGAGATGTATTTCTGGTTATACTGTTGATTTTTAATACTGTGCCATCTAAGGGTAAAGAGTAAGGCGTACTAAATGTTGCTACTCCTGAATTATAAGATACAGATATATTATTTAACGATGCTCCGTTTATAGAAAGTTTTACTCTGTTTCCTCCATTATTATTGGTGAAATGAAAAGCATAGGTGTTTCCAAAAGAATTTGTAAAAGTATAAATTGGATAAAAATCATTAGAAGATCCTCCTCTAGTTATAGTTAATTTATAATTAGTATTTGTGATGTTTGTAGTTGCATTGTGGGTTACATTTTTTGAAGATTCCAAAGCTGTTTCTTTTGAAACCGTAAATGTATCTGTATCTTGTGATCTGCCAGTCCAATACAAACCAGCAAAAATAACAGTAGAACAATTTTGGTTGGCGCTATTTTCCCCTCCATTAGAAAGTTCCATGGTTGCCATAGAAGAATTCCAAGTATTGCTATCGCCGTCGATATCAACATATTTCATTGATTGTCCTTGGTTGTCACTATTTATAGAATAGTTTGAAAGGGTTAAGTTAGTATTCCCTAACATGGTGAAATCTCCTTTTATATTATAAATGGTTTTTGCAGGAGTGGCCGCAGCTGTTCTTTGTGTAAAATTTACCTGAGGTGATGTAACCGTTTGCGCCTCCGTTTTGATAGAAAAACCTAACAAAATAAAGAGGAGTATTAAATAAAAATGGAGGTTTGTTTTTTTTGAGTAAAGGTGTTCCATAGTTTCTATTTAAGATTAGAACGAATCAGTTTTTGTTTCGATAAAAAAGCTATACTTTTTTCACGAAATAAAAATACTACCTTTTGATTTATTTACCGATAAAAAGCAATAAAAATCGATAAAATACATTTTTATTTATTTAAATTAAGAAAAAACTTTCTTTTATGGATTTTAGTTTTAACAGCTTGTAAAGGAGAGTGAGATGGTATCCTTTTTATAGATGGTTTTTTGTTGAGGTTTGAACAAAAAAAGAGCCTGTCTTAACTAAAGACAAGCTCCTTTTTATTAGTAAATCAATAATCTATTCGTCGTCCGGTTCAATGTGAATCAGGACATGTCCTAATTCAGGGATTTCTTTTCGTAGAGTATCCTTTAAAATGTGAGCCAATTGATGTCCTTCTTTTACCGAAATTTCAGCACTTACAATTGCGTGTAAATCTACATGGTATTTCATCCCCGATTTTCTTATGAAGCATTTTTCGGTGTCGATAATTCCTTCTACCTGAGAAGCAACAACTCTAATATGTTCGATTAAATCATCATACAAATGTTCGTCCATAATTTCGCCCAGAGCGGGTCTGAAAATCAGGTAACTATTGTAAAAAATAAAACAGGAGGCAAAAAGTGCTGCCCAGTCATCAGCCGATTCATAACCTTTTCCTAAAACCAAAGCAATTGTAATTCCGATAAATGCTGCCACAGAAGTAATTGCATCACTACGATGATGCCAGGCATCGGCTTTTAACGAGGAACTATTGGTTTCGATGCTTCTTTTTATAACTAATTGAAAAGAATACTCTTTCCATAAAATTATAGCTCCTAAAATAAATAATGTCCAGGATTTAGGTAGTTCATGAGGTTGTTGAATATTGGCTATACTTTCGTAAGCAATAATGGTGGCAGAGGTAATTAAAAAACCAACAACCAAAAAAGTAATTAATGGTTCGGCACGACCATGTCCATAAGGATGATTTTCATCTGCCGGTCTATTGGAATACTTAATTCCAAATAAAACCAAAAACGATGCAAAAATATCCGTGGTAGATTCGATAGCGTCAGCAATTAAGGCATAAGAATTGCCAAAAAAACCTGCTAAGCCTTTTATAATTGCTAAGCAGGTATTTCCGATTAAGCTAAAGTAAGTTGCCTCAACGGCTTGCTGTTCTTTACTCATTTTAAATTTTATTCAACACGAACTATTTTAGCTCCAATGGCTCTTAAACGCTCATCGATGCGCTCATATCCTCGATCAATTTGTTCTATATTTTGTATTGTACTGGTTCCTTTTGCAGAAAGCGCAGCAATCAGTAAAGAGATTCCCGCACGAATATCAGGAGATGACATAGTAGTTGCCTTCAAAGTTGATTTAAAATCATGTCCAATAACTACCGCTCTGTGTGGGTCACACAACATAATTTTTGCTCCCATATCAATCAATTTGTCCACGAAGAACAAACGGCTTTCAAACATTTTTTGGTGAATCAACACATCTCCTTTTGCCTGTGTTGCCACAACTAAAACAATACTCAATAAATCAGGTGTAAATCCTGGCCAAGGTGCATCGGCAATAGTTAAGATTGAACCATCGATATCTGTTTTAACTTCGTATCCATTTTCGTGAGTTGGAATATAAATATCATCACCACGACGCTCTAAAGTAATACCTAATTTTCTAAAAGTATTTGGAATCAATCCTAAATTGTCCCAGCTTACATTTTTAATTGTAATCTCACTTCTTGTCATAGCTGCAAGACCAATCCAGGAACCGATTTCAATCATATCAGGAAGAATTCTATGTTCGCAACCTCCAAGACTTTCAACACCTTCGATAGTCAATAAGTTAGATCCAACTCCGGTAATTTTAGCCCCCATCGAGTTCAACATCTTACAAAGTTGTTGTAAATAAGGCTCACAAGCAGCATTGTAAACTGTAGTTGTTCCTTTTGCTAAAACAGCAGCCATTACAATGTTTGCAGTTCCTGTTACAGATGCCTCGTCCAAAAGCATATCAGTTCCTTTAAGACCTTCTTCAGGAGATTCTACACCATAAAAATGGTCTTCTCTATTGTAACGGAATTTAGCTCCTAAATTGATAAAACCTTCAAAGTGGGTATCTAATCTTCTTCTTCCAATTTTGTCTCCACCCGGTTTTGGAATATATCCTTTTCCAAAACGTGCCAAAAGCGGTCCAACAATCATTATAGAACCTCTTAGTGCTCCACCTTCTTTTTTAAAAGCTTCCGTTTCTAAATAATCAACATTTACTTCATCAGCCTGGAACGTTATTGATCCCGGAGCTTTTCTCTCGATTTTAACTCCAAGATTTCCTAAAAGGGTAATCAATTTATTAATATCAATAATATCGGGAATATTGTTGATTGTTACTTTTTCAGAAGTTAAAAGTACAGCACATAAAATCTGTAATGCTTCGTTTTTTGCGCCTTGTGGAGTTATTTCTCCTTTTAAACGGATTCCTCCTTCAATTTTAAAAATTCCCATATTCTTTTTTTAAGGTTCTGATTTACGAGATTCTAAGGTTCTAAGTTTCTTTAAAAACGACTTATCAGCTTAGATACTTAGCAAATTTATTGTTGATTTTTTTGATTATTATTTTTTTGAAAAGGCTTTTGTTTTCCCTGGCCTTTATTGTTTTTATTACTTTGAATTTTAGGCTGTCCCTGAGAAGAAGTTTTATTCGACATTCTTTTATTGGTACGCAATAAATCGGTTGTATTAATCAATTCTTCTGAACTTTGTAGCAAATTCAATTTACCTCCTGATAATTCATAAAGATGTTCAAAAATCACATCGTCCTTTACGGTATCTTTATTCCAACTCAAATAGGATTTCTTCATGTGATTGGCAATTACTTTTACCAAAGCACTTTTCATTTCCCCTTCTTCCCATTTGTTGGCAACATCAATCATGTATTTGATGTTGTTACCATAATAACGGTATTTTGGGAAATTCTGAGGATATTTTAAAGCATCCGGTTTTAATTGCAATACTTCTCTGGAAGGAATAGGGTAGGGAGATTGTACATCTAATTTAAAATCAGACATTATAAAAAGCTGATCCCATAATTTATGTTGAAAGTCAGGTACATCTCTTAAATGCGGATTCAAACTTCCCATAACCTGAATGATGTATTTGGCAGCTTTATTTCTGGTTTCAGCGTCTTCAATTTCAGTAGCCTGATCGATTAATTTTTGTAAATGGCGTCCATACTCAGGAATAATCAAATGCGATCTTTCGGCATTATACTCTAAATGATGCACAACATCATTCGCATTTTCTTTAATATATTTCTGATTCATACTTGATTTTTTTAAAGCTTTATTCTAAAAAGCTTACACTGGATTGTTTTATTTTTTTTGGAAAAATTACAATGAAATAATTCCTTCTATAGTAGAGACTTCGATGTATTTATCGATTACAGCCTGAGGACTTTCCATTTGAACATCAACTGAAACACTGGTGAATTTCCCTGTTTTTGATTGAGTGGTTTTTATAACCGCACCTAAGCAATTAAAGGCTTGTTCTACTTGTTTGATTTTTTCAACGTCAGTTGGTACAATAAATTTGAATAAATATATTGCAGGCCAAGTATTGCTTTTTTCTAATTCGGTTTTTAATCTATCGAAAAATTCCTCAGTTTTCTTATCCATTTTGTCTTTAAAAATAAAAGCAAATATACAGTTTCAATTCTAAAATAGGAATTCTGGGCTATGATTTTTAGCAAAATCGTGATTTTGATTCGCTATATTTTTCAAAATCTAAATTAGTTTGAGTAAGTTTGTTGTTGATGCTGCTTTTTTTCGAATAAAAAAGAAAAAAATACATTTAAAAAGCCGTTTTGATTATAAAAAACGAATTAACTTTTTTCAAAATTTGATGTCTGAAACTTTACAAATTCTAAAAAAATACTGGAACCACGATAGTTTTAGATTGCCCCAGGAAGAAATTATCGATTCCGTTTTAAACGGTCATGATACTTTTGCATTGATGCCTACAGGTGGCGGAAAATCCATTTGTTTCCAAATTCCTGCCATGATGAAAGAAGGAATTTGTTTGGTTATTTCTCCTCTGGTTGCCCTGATGAAAGATCAGGTTGCCAACTTGCAAAAACGTAACATCAAAGCCATTGCACTCACCGGTGGAATAAAAACGGATGAATTAATTGATTTACTGGATAATTGCCAATTTGGAAATTACAAATTCCTGTATTTATCTCCTGAACGTTTGCAGTCCGATTGGGTTTTGGAACGAATAAAAAATCTCCCTATCAATTTAATTGCCATTGATGAGGCACACTGTGTTTCGCAATGGGGACATGATTTTCGACCTTCTTATTTGAAAATTTCGAATCTAAAACTTCATTTTCCTAACATTCCTTTTCTGGCGTTAACCGCAACTGCTACTCCAAAAGTAAAAGAAGATATTATTAAAGAATTAGGTCTCGAAAATCCTAAATGTTTTGAAAAATCTTTCGAAAGAAAAAACATTGCTTACATGGTTTTTGAAATAGAAGACAAACTTTTTAGAATAAAACAAATTCTAAGCAAAAACCCGCAGCCTTCCATTATATATGTGCGAAACAGAAGAGCCTGCATCGATACTGCAGAGCAACTTAACTCTTTAGGTTTTAAAGCGACTTATTATCATGGTGGACTTTCGACCAAAGATAAAAACAATAATATGCAACTTTGGATGGAAGAAAAAGCGCTGGTTATGGTTGCCACTAATGCTTTTGGAATGGGGATTGATAAAGCCAATGTAAAAACGGTAATTCATATTCAATTGCCTGAAAATCTTGAAAATTATTATCAGGAAGCAGGTCGTGCCGGCAGAAACGAAGAAAAAGCCTTTGCTGTTTTGCTGACAAATCCATCAGATGTTGCGCAAACCGAAAATCAGTTTATTTATACGCTTTCTAATAAACAATTTCTGAAAGAGGTTTTTATCAAAATGTGTAATTATTTTCAAATTGCCTATGGCGAAGGTATTAATGAGCAATATTCTTTTAACTTAAACCAATTTTGCAACCGATATAAATTTCCTGTTTTAAAAACCTACAATGCCATTCAGTTTTTAGACCGACAAGGGGTGATTAGCTTATCACAGGAATTCTCAGAAAAAATAAGTTTGCAATTTATCATTCCTTCTAAAGAAGTCATTCGTTATACAAGTTTGAATCCTAACGACGAAGAAATTCTGCTGGCTATCCTGCGTACTTATCCGGGAGTTTATGATATGCAGACCAATTTTAATCTTCCGCTAATTGCCCGAAAATCAAAACACAGCGAAGCAGAAGTGCAAAACGTTTTAGAAAAACTGAAAGAAAAGGGGATTATCGATTATCATTCTAAAAATAACGACACTACTTTGATTTTTAACGAAATCAGGGAAGATGAAAGAACCATTAGCCGAATTGCCAAATACCTGGAAAATCAAAACCAACTAAAAAAAGAACAATTTGAAGCGGTTTTGAATTACATCAAGAAAGACAAAGTTTGCAAAAGCAAATTGATATTGGAGTATTTTGGCGAAAAAAAAGAAAGCAATTGCGGGATTTGTTCTTATTGTATTACACAGAAAAAGAAGAAAGAAAGCAAAGTTTCGCTTTCAGATGAAATACTAAATTTGCTAAAAACTGCCGATTTTAATTCTAGAGAAATTCAAATCAAGCTGAATAATCCTTCTGACGATGTTATCTTTGCACTTCAGGAATTATTAGAAAACGAAAGCATTCTGATAAAATCAAACAATAAATATAGCTTAAAACAATAATGGAAAAATTACGAATTGTATTTATGGGGACTCCTGACTTTGCGGTAGGAATCCTTGACCAAATAGTAAAAAACAACTATAATATAGTAGGTGTCATTACCGCTGCCGACAAACCGGCCGGTCGTGGACAAAAAATAAAATATTCGGCTGTAAAAGAATATGCTTTAGCAAATAATTTAAATTTACTGCAACCAACAAATCTAAAAGAGGAATCTTTCCTTGCCGAATTAAAATCGCTTAACGCTAATTTGCAAATTGTGGTTGCTTTTAGAATGTTACCAAAAGTAGTTTGGGAAATGCCTCAATTTGGAACATTCAACCTTCACGCTTCATTGTTGCCTAATTACCGAGGAGCAGCACCTATTAATTGGGCAATTATCAATGGAGAAACCAAAACTGGTGTTACTACATTCTTTATTGATGACAAAATAGATACCGGTGCCATGATTTTAAGTTCAGAAACTGAAATTGATCCGGATGAAAACGCAGGACAACTTCATGACCGTTTAATGAAGTTAGGTAGCAGTACCGTTATTGATACTTTAGCATTAATAGAAGAAGGGAAAGTTGTTACAACTATTCAAACAGAAGATGCCGATATAAAAACGGCTTATAAACTCAACAAAGAAAACTGCAAGATTGACTGGAGTAAATCTTCGTTAGAAATCAATAATCTGATTAGAGGTTTAAGCCCTTATCCGGCTTCCTGGTGCTTTTTTACGGACAAAGTTCAGGAATGGAATGTAAAAATATATGAAGCTAAAATAATCACTGAAAGCCATAACTTTAGTATTGGAGCCATCATTAGTTCCAAAAAAGAATTGAAAATAGCAACAAAAGATGGCTTTATACAAGTGTTAAATTTACAATTTCCGGGCAAAAAGAGAATGACAACAGCTGAATTACTTAATGGAATTTCGTTTTCTGAAGAGGCAAGAGTGCTATAAACCCAATAAAAATAAGGTGTGAGCACTTAAAAACTCCAAAAATAAGCAGTGTTATGAACAAAAAACAGAAGTTATTAACAAAATACTGTAAAATCAAAGAAAACACTTGCAGGGTCTGTATTTACTGCTAAATTTGTGTATCGACAATTTATTTTTAACCAACAATTAATAACTATCATTATGAACAAATCAGAATTAATCGATGCTATCGCTGCTGACGCAGGAATTACTAAAGCTGCTGCAAAATTAGCTTTAGAATCATTTTTAGGTAATGTAGGTGGTACCTTGAAAAAAGGTGGAAAAGTATCTCTTGTAGGTTTCGGATCATGGTCAGTTTCTCCAAGAGCTGCTAGAGACGGAAGAAATCCTCAAACTGGAAAAACAATTCAAATCGCTGCTAAAAACGTTGTGAAATTCAAAGCTGGAGCTGAATTAGAAGGAGCTGTAAACTAAGAAATAAGTTTCAAAATCCATCAATATAAAAAACCCTCATTTGAGGGTTTTTTTATGCTTTTTAACGATTATGTTTGGAGTTTTTTATTTTTTTTTCTTAAATTTAATAAAAACTTAAGTAGTCATGATTTCAGAAAAATTAATAAAAGGACAATTACTTATTGCTGAGCCTTCTATCATTGGAGATTCATCATTTAATCGATCTGTGATTTTATTAGCCGATCATGACAAAGATGGGTCGGTTGGTTTTATCATCAACAAACCATTAAAATACACCATAAACGATTTAATTCCTGAGATAAATTCGCGTTTAAAAATTTATAACGGCGGCCCAGTTGAGCAAGATAATCTTTATTTTATTCACAATGTCCCTAATTTAATTCCTAATAGCATCGAAATCTCTAACGGAATATACTGGGGCGGCGATTTTGAATCGACCAAAGAACTCCTTAACAGCGGACGAATCAACAAAAACAATATTCGTTTTTTCTTAGGTTATACCGGTTGGTCCGAAAGTCAGTTGCAATCAGAGATGGATGCTAATTCCTGGATTATTGTTTCCAATACCTATAAAAATAAAATTATAGGTAAATCAGCTGCTCATTTTTGGAAAGAACAAATTATTGAATTAGGCGGAGATTATTTAATATGGTCTAATTCACCTGAAAATCCGTATCTGAACTAAACTACAGCGACTATTTCTTCGTTTAGCTTAGTTAGTATTTCTTTAGAAAAATTCACGCCAAAAGTCTTTTTTCTATATTTAGTAATAGGTTGGATTCCTTTTATAACATTAGTAATAAACAATTCGTCGGCTTTTTGAAGTTCAAACGGAGAAATCACTTCTTCTACTACTTCAATCTCTGCAATAGTTTTTGCTAATTTTAAAATTTGTTTACGCATTACACCATTCAGACAGCCTTCAGAAACCGGAGGAGTAATCAGTTTGTTTCCTGACAACATAAAAAGATTTCCCTGAATAGCTTCCACTATGTTTTTACTGTCATTTAGCAACAGGCAATTATCTAAAGCGTTTTCATTTGCAAAAATACTTGCTGTGACATTCAGGATTCTGTTTGTAGTTTTAATTGAAGATAATAACTGTTTTGTAATGTAAAAATCCTTAAACAAATCCACTTCGTATTCTTTTTCCTCGAAAGAATAAGACACAGTTTCAATTGCTGAAGCATGAACTAAAAAAGAGATTGTGTTGTTTGTAGGTAGATAGTAACCACCATCGTTTCTGTAAACTGTAATTCGGGCTCTCGCGGAATTAGAAATCGATAATTTATCAGTTAATGAAAGTAATTGTTCTTCGAAATATTCCATGGTGAAATTCATTGGAATTTCCATTCGCACCACACGCATCGAAGCCATTAATCTGAAATAATGATCTTCTAAGTAAAGTACTTTTGAATTCACAATTTTAACCGTTTCAAAAACGGCATCTCCGTATAAAAAACCGCGGTTTTGTGTTAATATATTTGAATCTTGAGTTATTATAGTTCCGTTGAAATTAATCATAAAAAAAGCCCTGAATTTTGTTCAGGGCAAATATAAGTCATAAATATAGAATTTCACTATACAGAACCTAAGAGATGTTTTAAATCTGAAATTTGATTTTCCCATAATTGTTTGGCTTCATCAATTTCGTCTTCTTCGGCAAAATCAATAATCATCAAAGAAACGTCTTTAGTCAGCTCATCCTCTAATATGTGTAATTCAAAAAAATAATCAGTATCCTTGCCTGCTGGGTCAATCCATTTGAACTTTACTTTTTCTCCTGATTTTTTAGATGCCAATCTTGCTTTTTCTTCAGAATCATTCCAAATGAAGGTGAAAAACTCCCCTCTGGAATTCACGTCGTCAGCAAACCATTCAGACAAACCGGAAGGAGTAGAAATATATTGATATAATAATTGTGGTGAAGAATTTATAGGAAACTCAATTTCGTAACGTACTTTACTATCCATAGAGGCAAATTTATTTTTTTTTCGAATATATAGAATATAATGTCTAAAAAAAAACGTTTTTAAAAATATTTTTTTTCTTCATTTTATGCTTGCAGAGTTTAAATTTATTTCTATCTTTGCACCCGCAATCAGGAACAGTATTGACCTGAACATTTGGCGAGGTAGCTCAGTTGGTTAGAGCGCAGGATTCATAACCCTGAGGTCACGGGTTCAACTCCCGTCTTCGCTACAAAAAACAAACCCTTAAACATCAATTGTTTAAGGGTTTTTTATTGGGGTTTTGTTCTAAAAATACTGATTTTAAGAGGCAATTTTTAATTGTTTAAAGGATTATGAAATGGCTTATTTGGGCAGTAATTTATAGTGCGAAGATTCAATAAAAAAAGGTATAAATGACCTGAAAATCATTTATACCTTTTTCTTTGTCTAAAATGTTTGGCTTACAAGAACGATTGTATTGCTAAATCATAACTTTTTAGACCAAATCCTAATACTACGCCTTTGGCATTTCCGGAAATATAGGATTGGTGTCTGAAACTTTCTCTGGAAAAAGTATTGGAAATATGTACTTCTACAACCGGAGTGCTGATTCCTTTTACAGCATCACCAATGCCTACAGAGGTGTGTGTGTAAGCGCCGGCATTCAGGATAATTCCGTCATAAGAAAAACCAAATTCCTGTATTTTATCAATTAGTTCGCCTTCAATATTACTTTGGTAGTAGTTGAATTCTATAGTTGGGAATTTCGTTTTTAATTCTTCAAAATATTCTTCGAAGGTTAGACTCCCGTAAATCTCAGGTTCGCGTTTTCCTAATAAGTTTAGGTTTGGGCCGTTTATAATGCTAATTTTCATTTTTAATCTTTTTGTAAAAATAAAAAACCGTCCTGAATTATCGGGACGGTTTTTGTTTTTATTTTCTATGTTTTTTAGAACATGATACCGGCTGACAACTGAATTGTTGAGTTTTTAATATCAGCGTCTTTAGTAGCTTCAGTTAGTCCAAGTCCGTAACGGGCTTGAATAAATAGATTTTTAGTGATATTAAGTCCTAAACCTCCTACTACGCCAAATTCAAATGTTTTAGAATCTTCTAAATCAACATTGTCTTTTTCGCTTAGTAAGAAAGATGCTTGTGGACCCAGTTCAAGATTTAAACTTTTGCTCAAACCTATTTTTGCTACAACAGGAATAGAAAGATAGCCTAATTCATTTTTGAATTCTTCTACAGCATTTTTATAAGTAGCTCCCTGGGTAGAGTATAAAAGCTCTGGTTGGATGGCAAAACCATCTAATAATTTTACTTCGGCTACTAAACCTGCGTGGTAACTAGTGATAGATTCTTTGCTTTCGAAAGCAGGTGGAGTGTCACCATTTTGATTAGCAAAATTGGCACCTGCTTTAACACCAAAACGAATACTTTGTGCCTGTAAAGTTGTACTAAGACCTAATACTACAATGGCAATTAAGAATACTTTTTTCATAATACTTTTTTTATTTAAGATTCGAGACTGTAAATATAAACAGTTTGATGTTTATTTTATTGTGTTCTTTTGTGAAATAAGCATTAAATACTAATGAAACCGATTATGTATTGAAAGAAAAAACTTGTTTTTGGTGTTTTTTGACAATAGAGTTAAAAAATCACGGAATTAGGTGAGTGACTTGTTTTTAGTTTGTTGTAAATGAGTTATTTGTGTTTTTTGTTTTTCTGCTGGTTTTAGTGTCTTTAAGTTGGTTTTTTAACAATAATTTTGGTTTTATTGAGCTGATTATTGTAGGTTTGCACCTGAATTTTAACAAATATTAAAAATGAAAAAAATTATTTTGTCTGCTATGGCAGTATTAGCATTTACAATAACTAATGCGCAAGAAGTTAAATTTGGCGTTAAAGTTGGAGGTAACGTTTCTAGTTTAAATGTAAATGGAGGCGAGATTGGTGATATTGGTGTATTGAGGTTTAATTCAATTGTAGGTGTTCAAGCAGGTGGTTTTGCCGAAATTAAAGTAGCTAGCAATTTTGCTATTCAGCCAGAGGTTTTGTTTTCTACAGAAGGTTCTGAATTTGGCTTTGAAGGAACTGATGCAAAAATTAACCTTTCTTATGTTAATGTGCCAGTAATGGCTAAGTATTTTGCTTCAGAAAAAATTAGTTTACAGGTTGGTCCGCAAATTGGATTTTTAGTTGGTGCTAAAGGGAAAATGGGAGATGATAGTACTGATATTAAAGATAGTTTTAAGTCAATCAATTTTGGAGTTAATTTTGGTTTAGGATATGATATTAATGAAAAAGTTTTAATTGATTTTAGATACAATTTAGGGTTGTCCAATATTGCAGAGGAAGAATTTATGGGTGGTGATAGTAAAATGAAATCTTCTGCTTTTTCTTTGGCATTAGGTTATAAATTTTAATTTTTTAGATAATAATATTTAAAAAGACTATTCGAAAGAATGGTCTTTTTTTATGCTCGTAGTGTTCTTATTAAAATAATGTTAATAGTATTGTTGATAAGTTTTTAGTAGGATAAGTTTTTCTGTTTTGAATATTTGATAGTTTTATGTTAATAAATTACTAATTTAACAACTTAAACTATGAAAAAAATCATTTTAACAACAGCGGCAATTTTTGCATTTGGATTTGCAAATGCCCAAAGTGGAGCTTTTAAATTAGGAGCTCATGTAGGTTTACCTACCGGAGATATGAAAGATATTAGTTCTGTGAATTTAGGAGCTGATTTGGCTTACACTTGGAGTGTAGCCGAAGGTTTAGATGCAGGTATTACTACAGGTTATACTACTTATTTAGGAAAAGATGGGTGGGATGATGCTAGTTTTATTCCTGTAGCAGCAACAGCACAATTTACTTTGACTAATAATTGGTTCATTGGAGCTGATTTAGGTTATGGTATTGGTGTTAATGATGGTAACGAGGGAGCTTTTATGTATCAGCCTAAATTTGGTTATCAAATGGAAAAAGCAGGCCTTTATGTTGCTTATAAGGGATTTTCTAAAGATGGATTTACTGTTTCATCAATTAATTTAGGTGTAAACTTTAAATTATAAATCTAAAATATTTTTAATGAAAACCTCTTCTGAAAAGGAGAGGTTTTTTTATGTCTGTAAAAGTCGTTTATTTGTAATATGAATTGGAATTCTTATATCAAAAGTTATCAATCTTATCTTAAAATAGAGCGTGGTTTGTCAAAGAATACCGTTGCTAATTATTCTTTCGATATTGAACGATTGTGTTTGTTTCTCTCTGAAAACAATATTGAAGTTTCTCCTTTAAAGATTGCTGAAGAAACGATTCAACAGTTCATCTACACTATTTCCGACCAATTGAATGCACGTTCACAGGCCAGAATTATTTCAGGATTGAATAGTTTTTTTAGTTATTTGATTTTTGAGGATTATCGTGCTGACAATCCAATGGAGTTGATTGAATCGCCTAAAATAGGACGAAAATTACCCGATACTTTAGCGGTAGAAGAAATTGATGCCTTGATAGGGGCTATTGATTTGTCTTCGAATGAAGGAGAACGCAATCGCGCTATGTTAGAAACATTATATGGTTGTGGTTTGCGGGTTTCGGAGTTGGTTGCACTCAAAATATCTGATTTGTTTTTTGATGAAGGGTTTATCAAAATTACCGGAAAAGGAAATAAAGAACGCTTTGTACCTATTGCTAATTCGACGAAAAGATTCATTCTTCTTTATAAGGATCATGTAAGGGTAGATGTTCCTGTCAAAAAAGAGCACAGTGATGTCTTATTCTTAAATAGAAGAGGGGCGCAATTGACAAGGGCGATGGTTTTTACGATCATCAACAATTTAGCAACCAAAATCAATTTAAACAAGAAAATCAGTCCACATACATTCAGGCATTCTTTTGCGACACATCTACTGGAAAATGGTGCCGATTTGCGGTCTATTCAGTTGATGCTTGGACATGAATCAATAACTACTACTGAAGTTTATTTGCATTTGGATCGAACATTTTTAACCGAAGTATTGGAGAGTTGTCATCCTCGAAAAAACATGTAGTTAAATTCCAATCCCGAAACTTCGGGACAAATTCCAATATCTTCTTGAGTCCAACAAAAAAAAACTCCAAATTCCAACAGTGTTTATTGGAATTTGGAGTTTAATCCCGATGCTATCGGGATTGGAATTTTATGTCTTATTTAGCAATATTTACTGCTCTGGTTTCTCTAATTACAGTTACTTTTACCTGTCCTGGGTAAGTCATTTCGGTTTGGATTTTTTGCGAAATTTCGAAAGATAAAGTCGCAGCATTATCATCAGAAACTTTTTCGCTTTCTACAATTACACGTAATTCTCTACCAGCTTGAATTGCATAAGCATTTTTAACTCCGTTGAATCCGTAAGCTACTTCTTCCAGATCTTTCAAACGTTGAATGTAAGAATCTAATACTTGTCTTCTTGCTCCCGGTCTTGCTCCTGAAATAGCATCACAAACCTGAATAATTGGAGATAAAAGAGATTTCATTTCAATCTCGTCGTGGTGTGCTCCAATAGCGTTGCAAACCTCTTCTTTTTCGCCATATTTCTCAGCCCATTGCATACCTAATAAGGCGTGTGGTAAATCACTTTCAGTATCCGGCACCTTTCCGATATCGTGTAATAAACCGGCTCTTTTTGCCAGTTTAACGTTCAATCCTAATTCGGCAGCCATCAATCCGCAAAGTTTAGAAACTTCACGTGAGTGTTGTAATAAGTTTTGTCCGTAAGAAGAACGGTATTTCATACGTCCTACTACTTTTATCAATTCCGGATGTAAACCGTGAATTCCTAAATCGATAACGGTGCGTTTACCCACTTCGATAATTTCATCGTCAATTTGTTTGGCAGTTTTAGCAACCACTTCTTCAATACGTGCCGGGTGAATACGTCCGTCAGTTACTAATTTGTGTAATGAAAGACGGGCAATTTCTCTTCTAACCGGGTCAAAACAAGAAAGGATAATGGCTTCCGGAGTGTCATCAACAATGATTTCTACTCCTGTAGCAGCTTCTAAAGCTCTGATGTTACGACCTTCACGACCGATAATTCTACCTTTTACATCGTCAGATTCAATATTGAAAACAGAAACGCAGTTTTCTACCGCTTCTTCTGTTCCAACACGTTGAATAGTGTTGATGATGATTTTTTTAGCTTCTTGCTGAGCGGTTAGTTTAGCCTCTTCGATTGTATCCTGTATGTGAGACATGGCTGTAGTTTTTGCTTCAGCTTTTAATCCTTCGACTAGTTGTTCCTTAGCTTCTTCGGCTGATAAACCGGAGATTAATTCTAATTGTTGTAGTTGGCTTTTGTGTAGCTTGTCAACTTCTGCCTGTTTTTTGTCTAAAACTTCAATTTTAGCTTCAAATTCGGCTGTTTTTTTCTCAAAATCATCGTTGACTTTTTTAGCTTTAGATAATTCGTTAGAAATCTGAGATTCTTTGTCTCTGATTCTTTTTTCTACTTCTGCTACTTTTTTGTCACGAGCCAAAATCACTTGTTCGTGCTCTGATTTTAATTCGATAAACTTCTCTTTTGCCTGAAGAATTTTGTCTTTTTTTATGTTTTCAGCTTCAAAGTTAGCGTCTTTCAAAATAGAAGCAGCTTCTTTTTTAGCGTTTTTAATTAGATTAGAGATGTTGCTTTTTTCTATGATTTTGGCAATGCCAAATCCTATTGCAATACCTATAATTCCCGAAATGATAATCGTTAATATGTCCATGTTTGTTTAAAAATTAATATATAAAAAAAAGCCTACATTAAGTTGTTTGTATAAACTCGTGAAGACAAGTTTTGAGCTAACTCGCTGTTCAAGCTTCCAAACTGAATTGGCTTGCTATAGTAACGATGATTTGCTCATTCTAAATTGTTAGTGTTGAGTTTACCAAATAATTAACTAATGTAGGCAGTATCTTAGTTGTTAAAGAACGTTGTTTTTTAAAGATTTTCGTCTAAAATAGCATTAATTTTCTGAATTCTATCAATAGTTTCATCTCCATTGATAGCATTGTCAATCTGTTTTTGCTCTACCTGCGATGCAAA
This sequence comes from Flavobacterium sp. GSA192, assembly GCF_006386525.1. NCBI lineage: Bacteria > Pseudomonadati > Bacteroidota > Flavobacteriia > Flavobacteriales > Flavobacteriaceae > Flavobacterium > Flavobacterium sp. GSA192. The sequence continues at coordinate 173,597 of NZ_VAHC01000005.1, forward strand.
TTGCAAAGCACACATGGCTAAAACGTCCTGTTTATCGCGAACGGCATAATTTTCTTCGAATTGCTTAATCATATTATCAATTTTTTTAGAAGCACTTCTAAGACCTTCTTCCTGTGAGGGATCTACCGTTAACGGATAGACTCTGTCTGCAATTGATATTTTAATTTTAAGCTTTTCGTCCATTGTTTATACTAATCTGATAACTGTGCTATGCAGTAATCAATTTCACGAATTAATGAATTTATTTTAAGCTTTGTATCTCTTTTGTTTTCGTCACTACCTAATAATGAATTGGCCATTTTAAGTGTTTCATACTGTGCCTTTAACGCTTCAATCTCCTGAGATTGTTTTTGTATGATTTGAGCAGATTTATTTAATTCGATAGTTAAATCCTGATTGTTTCGTTCTAAATTTTTTAATTTTAGAATAAGCTTTTCAACTTTATTTTCAAGAGTATCAATTATTTCTGCAATTACACTCATTATAAATCCTATTCATTACTTAATATTACAAATTTAGTATTAGTTTTTATTATTGCAATATTTTATTGTTTTTTTTATTATAAAATAATCAAAATGTTGTGTAGTAAATGGTTACAAAAATACTTTTTTTATAAAGCATTCCGAATTAGTTTTTTTATCTTAGCAAAAATGATTCGCATGAGATTTTTCCTTTTTTTTCTACTGATTTCTAGGGCAGTTATAGCTCAAACTACTTATCCAAAAGATTATTTTCAGTCTCCATTAGAGATTCCGATGCAATTATCGGGGAATTTTGGAGAATTAAGACCCAATCATTTTCATGCCGGTTTTGATTTTAAAACTTTACAAAAAGAAGGTTTAAATGTGCTGGCGGTGGCTGATGGTTATGTTTCCCGTATTAAAATTTCTCCTTTTGGAAACGGAAAAGCTATTTATGTTAATCATCCTAATGGTTATACTACGGTGTATTGTCATTTGCAAAAAGCTACCGGAGCAATAGCCGAATATATTAAAAGCACTCATTATAAGGAACAAAATTTTGAAATTGAAATGTTTCCAAAAGCTAACGAATTAGTAGTTAAAAAGGGTGAAATTATCGGTTTATCAGGAAATACAGGTTCTTCTGAAGGACCGCATTTACATTTTGAATTCAGGGATACTCAAACCGAAAAAATTATTAATCCAATGTTGTTTGGGTTTGATAAAAATTTCAAAGACATCAAAAAACCAATAATTTCCGCGGTTTATGTTTATCCGTTAGAAGGAGCTACGGCTAATCAATCCAAGCGTCCATTGTTATTGAATTTAAATTTGCAAAAGGACGGAACGTATTTAGCCACAAAGGTTTTGGCTAATGGGAAAATTGGTTTTGGAATTACCGCTGATGATTATGATAATGTTTCTTTTAACAAAAACGGAGTTTATAAAGTTCAGTCTTATTTGAATGGAAAAGCCGCTTTTGGTTATCAGTTTGACACCTATTCCTTTGACGAAATGCGATACATAAATGCTTTGATTGATTATTCGCGTTATAAAAAAACATATCAAAGAGTTCAAAAATTGTTTATGAGTTCTCCTTTTAATTTGAGTATCATAAAAAAGGATGCTGACAATGGGATTGTAAATGTTATTCCTAATTTGAATTTAGTGTATCGAATTGAAGTTGCTGACTTTTTTGGAAACACCACAGTCGTGAATATTCCGATTGCTTTTGATTCATCTGTTCCGGTTATTGGGCAAGAAGTTATTGCTTCTAATTATTTTGTTAAATCCAAAAAGGACAATATTTTCTCTAAAGAGAATATGACGGCCAGTTTTCCGGCGGGAACTTTTTATGAAGATTTTGCAATGAATTTTGCTGTAAACGGTAATTTTTTAACGCTTCATGATGATAGCGTGCCGGTTCATTCCAGTTTTGAAATCGCTATAGAGAGTGATAAATATACTGAGGAACAGAAGAGCAAAGTGTATATAGCCAGTTTGAGTTCCGGTGGGAGTTTAGGTTATAATACTACATTTTTCAAAGGAAATCTTTATAGCACTAAAGTGCGCTCTTTGGGTAAATATACTTTAGCAATGGATACTACTCCGCCTGTAATTACAATTGCAAAGCCCATTGAAGGACGTTGGCTGAGTGCCGAAAAATCGATTCAACTTTTTATTAGAGATTCAGGTTCGGGTATAAAATCATACAATGGTTATTTGAATGGCAATTGGATTTTATTTGAATACGATGCAAAAACCAGAAAAATCACTCATAATTTTAGTGACGGGATTGTTGCCGAAGGAGCTAATGATTTAAAAGTTGTAGTAACCGACCAAGTAGGGAATGCAACTACATTTGAAAGCCGTTTTTTTAGAAGTCAAAAATAAAAGTGAGTATTTTGAACGATAAACTAGCTTTTGTTTTGGTATTCTTTTGTATTAGTTTTTCTTCTTTGGCGCAATTGGCCAGAGTAAAGGGAACTTTGCTTGATGCCCAAAATAAGCCTGTAAGTAATGTCAATATTTCGTTTTTAGGGCATTCGACCCAATCTAATGCAAAAGGTTTTTATACCATTAAAGTTCCTGTAAATAAAACAATCAATCTTGTTTTTAGTCATCTGACGTTTAAAAAAACGACTATTGCTTTATTGTTGAAAAATTCGGAAGATTACGAATTGAATTTGGTAATGAATGAACACGAAGAAGAAATAGGCGAAATCATCATTACAAAAGATAAGAAAAGTCAAATTCAGGGAATTACAACAATCGCACCTGATGTAATCAAGAAGTTGCCAGGAGCTAATGCCGGAATCGAAAATGTATTGAAAACGTTAGCCGGAGTGAATTCAAACAATGAATTGAGTACGCAATATTCGGTTAGAGGTGGAAATTATGATGAGAACTTGGTTTATGTTAACGAAATAGAAGTTTATCGTCCTTTTTTAATTCGTTCCGGGCAACAGGAAGGTTTGAGTTTTACGAATACTGATTTGGTTCAAAATGTCAATTTTTCGGCAGGAGGATTTCAGGCTAAGTATGGCGATAAATTAGCTTCGGTTTTGGATATTACTTATCGGAATCCAACTCAGTTTGCAGCTGCTTTTGAATCGAGTTTTCTTGGCGGAAGCCTTGCTGTTGATGCCATATCTAAAAATAAAAAATGGACTGCTGTTACAGGAGTTCGTTATCGAAACAATAGCCTTTTGGTGAAAAGTCAGGAAACGCAAACGAATTATACACCTTCTTTTGTGGATGTTCAAACCAATGTTAATTTTAATGCTTCCGCAAAATGGCAATGGAGTTTTCTGGGGAATATTTCTCAGAATAAATACAATTATCAGCCTTTGATAAGAAAAACAAGATTTGGAACCATAGATCAGCCCATGGTGTTGACAGTGTTTTATGAAGGACAGGAAAAAGATAAATACGACACCTATTTTGGAGCTTTGAAAACGACTTTTCAAGCTTCTGATAAGTTGAAGTTGAAGTTTATTGGTTCGGTTTATCATACTTTGGAACAGGAATATTTTGATATTTTGGCACAATATCGTTTAGGAGAAAATGATGTAACTATTGGAAGTGAAACATATAATGATGTTTCTTATACCAGCGGAATTGGAACACAGTTAAATCATGCACGAAATGATTTGGATGCCATGATTGTAAATGCCGAAGTAAAAGGGGGATATGATTGGAAAAACAGCAATTTTGAATTTGGTGTGAAATATACCAGAGAATCTATTCGGGACAGGGTAGTGGAGTGGGAAGTAATTGATTCGGCAGGATTTTCGATTCATCCGCCAATTATCAATTTTGCCCCCAAATACGAACCTTATACTTCTTTTACAGGCCCGTTGGTTCCGTATCAAAGTGTGTTTGCTGTTAATTTTAATACCATCAATCGGTTTTCGGCTTATGCACAATGGAGTGCCAAAACTAATCTGGAAAACGCACAACTTTGGTACACGGCAGGTGTTCGAATGCAAAATTGGGGAATCACAGGAACAAACGCTGATTCTTCGACAAATTCACAAACGGTTTTTAGTCCCAGAGTGCAATTGGCTTTAAAACCCAATTGGGAAAAGGATATGATTTTTAGAATTTCCGGTGGTTATTATTATCAGCCGCCTTTTTACAGAGAACTCAGGGATGCCGGTGGATCGGTTCAGCCTAATGTAAAATCGCAACAATCGGTTCAGCTGGTTCTTGGAAATGAATATGATTTTAAAATGTGGCAACGCCCTTTTAAATTGGTTTCGGAGTTGTATTATAAATCACTCAACGATGTTAATACTTATACAATTGACAATGTCAGAATACGTTATGCTGCAAATAATGATGCCAAAGCTTATGCACAGGGATTGGATTTGAGATTAAATGGGGAATTTGTTCCCGGAACTGAATCATGGTTTAGTTTTGGCTATCTTAAAACAGAAGAAAATACCAATAACAAAGGTTATATTGCCCGACCAACAGATCAAAGACTGAAATTTGCTGTTTTGTTTCAAGATTATATGCCTAGTATTCCCAGTATGAAAGTGTATTTGAATTTGGTTTACAATACGGGATTGCCCGGAGGTTCCCCTTCTTATGCTGATCCTTATGTTTATCAAAATCGGTTGAATGATTATCGTAGGGCTGATATTGGTTTTTCAAAAGTTTTAACTGATGGAAACACAAAAAAGAAGCATTGGTTAGGCAATTTTAAAGAATTGTCTATTGGTTTGGAAATATTCAATTTGTTTAATAATCAAAACGCAATTACTAATACCTGGGTGCGTGATGTTTATTCGAAAAATGAATATGCGGTACCTAATTATATGACTACAAGAATGTTCAATTTGAAATTGAATGCTAAATTGTAATAAAGCAATTGTTTCGGGAGTTTTATTGTTGTAGGATTATGTCATAAATTAAGTTTAAAATTCAAAAGCATTTTTAAAAATCATTACATTTGAAAATATTTTAATATCACATTCGTATGAAAGCACTACCTATAGTCTTGATAAATATAGCCATCTTACTTTTGGTGAGTTGTAAAAAAGAAGTAGAAAAACCCAAAGTGATTTATAATTCTACTAACAACGATAAGTCGATGACTAAAATAGATTCGACTCAGATTGCTATTGCTGATTTACCAATTCAGATGGAAGGAACAAATTATTTGATTCATCCTGTTGGCGATTTAAGAGTCTATGAGAAAGGGACAAAAGTTAAGTATGGTTCTTCCAGTGTGATCGATTTGAGTTTTACAGTTTCTAATTTGGGTGACGATGAAATTACGGGTTATTTGCAAAATTTAAAGTTTCAAAAAATAGATTCTGATTCGATAAAATCATTAACTGATAAGCCTGCTTTGATTTTGACAGTTACGTATTTAAAAGCGATTGCCGATAAAACCAACAAGCAAATTTTAGTATATACCATGTATGATGTGGATACTAATAAGGATGGAAAATTAGATACAAGCGACATTAAATCTTTGTATTTGAGTGATATCAGTGGAGAAAATTTTACTAAAATTTCGGCTGATTTTCAGGAGTTAATCGATTGGAATTTAATCGAATCTAAAAATCGTTTGTATTTTAGAACGGTGGAAGACACCAACAAAAACGGGCAATTTGATAAAAATGATGTAGTACAATACGGCTACATTAATTTATTGGCTAAAGATTGGGAAGTTGTAAATTACGAACCTATTTAGTAGTTTTTAAATCAAAATATCGCTTTCTAAATCTGATTTTTCAATTGTAAAATCAAATCCTAATTCTTTTACTAACTGGATTACCAGGTTTTTGTACCAGTTTTCGGATTTAGGGTGAATGTAGATTTTCTCAATTAACTGATTGATATCTACATTGATTTTTAGACCATCATTCAGTTTTATTTTACCATCTGTAACATCAGTAATGATGCGTACTTCGCGTTCGTACTGAAAACTTTTTCGTTTAAACAGAAAAGGAAAGAATAAATCATCAAAAGGAATGTATTCTTTCTTGTAATCGATATAATTTACTTCGCCTATATATTGTTTAAAATTATTCTCAGGATGCAAGGCTTTTTGCAATCTGCCAATGGTGGATTGAATGGCAAGACCTTCACTGTTTTGGGTGAAAATTTGCCACATGGCAAAAGATTCGTATTCGTTAATGTGCCAGCTGCTAATGGCTACTTTTTCCCGATGTGTTTTGTAATAATTGATGAAATCAGGATTGTCAATGGCTAATTTCTTGATTTCTTCGTAAGTAGGTTCGCTAAAAGTGCCTTCGTATTGATCTTCAAATTTGTCCGAACGGGACATGAATAACTTTTGCGAAAGCAATAAATCTAAAAACTTTGATAAATCCAGATATTTCCAAACTATAGTTTCGGTATCTTCAGGAAGTTTGATATTTGGATTATTATGATACATTTTTTTAGATTTAAAATGGTTGTATAAAGGTATTATTCGTTTTTTGAATCTAAAATAAAGCGGTATTAAATTTCGATTATTTATTCGAATGATTGCATGGAAACTAATTTGTTATAAGTACCATTTAATGCAATTAATTCTTCATGTGAGCCTTGTTCTACTATCTTTCCTTTTTGCATTACCACAATCGTATCTGCTTTTTGAATGGTTGAAAGACGGTGCGCAATTACAATCGAAGTTCGGTTTTGCATCATGTTTTCCAGAGCTACTTGCACTAGTTTTTCGCTTTCAGTATCCAAAGCAGATGTTGCTTCGTCCAGAATCATAATGGGTGGGTTTTTTAATACAGCACGCGCGATAGACAGACGTTGTTTTTGTCCTCCTGAAAGTTTGTTTCCGCTATCGCCAACATTGGTGTCAATTCCTTTAGGTAAGTCTTTTACAAATTCATAAGCATTGGCAATTTTTAAAGCTTCAATAACGTCTTCATCAGTTGCTTCCTGTTTTCCAAATTTGATATTCTCTTTGATAGAGCCATTGAACATTATGCTGTCCTGGGTTACTAATCCGGTTAAGCTGCGCAAGGAATTCATAGTAACGTCTTTAATGTTGTGACCGTCTATTTGTATTTCACCATTTTTAACATCGTAAAAGCGTGTTAATAGATTAGCAATAGTACTTTTTCCACTTCCGGATTGTCCCACTAAGGCAACGGTTTTTCCTTTAGGTATAGTGAGGCTGAAGTTTTTTAATACGGCTTCATCTTCATAGGCAAACGTAATGTCTTTCAGGATGATTGCATCATGAAATCCATCTAATGTAATAGCGTTAGGTTTGTCTTTAATTGTATTTTCGACTTCTAATACTTCAAAAACACGTTCGGCAGCTGCTAAACCATTTTTGACTTGATAAGACGCTTTAGAAATGGCTTTAGCCGGTGTTAAAATGTTGTATGCTAATCCAATATAGGCAATAAATAAAGAACCGTCCAGTGATTTATCGACTAAAACTAAATTTCCACCGTAAAAAAGTAAAATAGAAATTACAATTATCCCTAGAAATTCAGACATTGGCGAAGCTAAATTGTTCTTCTTTCCAATACTATTAGTTATTTGGTATAATCGATTGATGGAATTATTAAAAGTTTGGGTAAAGAAACTTTCAGCATTGTATCCTTTTACCACTTTTAATCCCGATAATGTTTCTTCGACAATTGAAATCAGATAACCGTTTTCTTGTTGCGCTTTTACTGATTTTCCTTTTAAAGATTTTCCGATTTTAGAAATAATATATCCCGAAACTGGAATGAAAAATAAGACAAACAAAGTTAGTTTCCAGCTAATGTTTATCATTGCGACCAAAGAGAATATGATGGTCAAAGGTTCTTTTACAATTAGTTCCAATACCATGAAAAAGGAGTTTTGTACTTCGTTGATGTCGCCTAGCATTCGTGCCATTACATCTCCTTTTCTTTTTTCAGAATAGTAGGGAATAGGTAAAGACACAATTTTCCTGAACATTTTTTCACGTAAATCTCTAAGAACTCCTGTTTTTAATTTGGTTAAATGTTGAAGTCCTAAATACCCAAATAAATTTTTAAATAAAAAGGTAATAACTACTAAAGATACCGTTAGTAGTAGTGCGTAATTAGGACCATATAATTCTGAATAATGGTTTACATAATAAAAAAGAATATGATTCAAATAGGTATCTATTTCAGATAATCCCTGATATTGAGGTAATTTGGTTATTTTTTCTCCGTTATCAAAAAGTACTTTTAGTACAGGAAAAATCATAACCATTCCTATTGTTCCAAAAAGTGCATATAAAGTATTGTGAATAATGTTCCACACAATATGTATTTTGTACTTTTTTGCAAAAGGAATAATTTTTTTTAAATTTTGATCCATTATGTAGTTTTTTACCATTAAAACCCGATAGTTATTGAAAACATATCGGGTCTAATTGGAAAATTATCGAATTGTATTTATTTCAATTGCATTGCTGCAATGATGTTTTTTATTTTTTCGTCTAAGATGTTTTCTACTTCATTGAAGTTTTCTACGGCATCCAATTCAGTATTTACGCTGATGTAGAATTTGATTTTTGGTTCAGTTCCACTAGGTCTTGCACAAATTTTAGAACCGTCTTCAGTATAATAAATCAACACATTAGATTTTGGCATATCCATAATTGATTCTTCTCCGTCCAATAAATTTTTGGCAATAGATGATTGATAATCTTCGACCATAACAACACGTTGTCCGTTGATTTCTTTCAATGGATTTTCTCTCAGGTCAATCATCATTTGGTTGATTTCCTGTAAGCCTTCCATTCCTTTTTTAGTTAATGAAACGAGGTACTCTTTGAAAAATCCGTGGTCAACGTATAGTTTTAGTAATTCTTTGTAAACCGTGCTTCCGTTAGCTTTTGCTTGTGCTGCCACTTCGCAAATTAATAAGGTTGCAGCAACGGCATCTTTATCACGAACCGCATCGCCCACCATGTAGCCAAAACTTTCTTCTCCACCACCAATGAATTGTAGTTCAGGGAAATCTTTAATCATTTTGGCAATCCATTTGAAACCGGTTAAACCTACTTTGAAATTAACTCCATAAGCCGAAGCCAATTCCATAATCATAGGAGTAGAAACAATAGTAGAGCCTACAAATTGTTTTCCGTTTATTTTGCCTGCTTTTTTCCATTTTTCCAGTAAAAATGCAGTCATTAAAATCATCGTTTGATTTCCGTTCAATAAGGTCATTTCGCCTTCGTTATTACGAACAGCAATCCCTAAACGATCACAATCAGGGTCCGTACCAATAACAATATCGGCATTTGTTTTATCGGCAAGAGCCAATGCTAAAGTTAAAGCTTCCGGTTCTTCAGGATTTGGAGATTTTACGGTAGGGAAATCACCATTAGGAATAGCTTGTTCTTCAACAATATGTACGTTTTTGTAACCAGCTTGTACAAAAGTTTCAGGCATTACAGTAATAGAAGTCCCGTGAAGTGAAGTAAAAACAATGTTTAGATTGTCTTTTGCTTCAGCAGGAGTATTGAAACTAGCGTTTTCAATAGTTGATTTTATAAAGGCCTGGTCAACTTCTTCGTCAATATATTCAATCAAATCTTCATTTGCATCAAATTTGATTTCGTTATAATTTAATGATTCAATAGCATTGATAATCGCTTCGTCTTCCGGCGGAACAATTTGTCCTCCGTCTTGCCAATATACTTTGTATCCGTTGTATTCAGGAGGGTTATGTGAAGCAGTCAAAACAATTCCGCATTGGCAACCTAAATGTCTCAATGCAAAAGACAATTCTGGTGTAGGTCTCAGATCTGAAAAAAGGTAAACCTGAATTCCATTGGCCGAGAAAACATCAGCAACAACTTTTGCTAATGATTTACTGTTATGACGACAGTCGAAAGCAATAACGGCTTTAATAGCTTGGTTTGGAAAAACAGATTTCAAATAATTTGAAAGTCCCTGAGTGCTTTTTCCAAGCGTGTATTTATTGATTCGGTTGTTTCCAACACCCATAATACCGCGCATTCCTCCAGTTCCAAATTCTAAATTTTTATAGAAACTCTCTTCAAGTTCTTTTGGTGAATTTGCGATTAATTTTTTAAGTTCTTCTTGAGTTGCGGCATCAAATGTTGGACTTTGCCACTCATTAACTGCATCTAAAATATGTTGTTTACTTTCCATTTTCTTGCGTTTTACAGTTTTAGTTTTTAGTTGGTCGTTTTTAGTTTTTTATTTATAAGAAATTAATCTCATTTGATATTTTGTAGCGTTCTTCATTGTTTTTAGTGCGTAAAATAATTTCGCCTAAAAATCCAGCTAAAAATAATTGTGTTCCTAATATCATTGTGGTCAATGCAATGTAAAACCAAGGGTTGTTTGTCACTAAACTGTAACGCATGTTGTTGTACATGTGGTACAATTTAGAAAAACCAATATATCCCGCCAGTAAAAAACCAATAATAAACATTAAAGAACCAATGGCTCCGAATAAGTGCATAGGTCTTTTTCCAAAACGTGATAGGAACCAAATGGTGATTAAATCCAGGAAACCGTTGATGAAACGTTCCATACCAAATTTAGTTTCACCGTATTTTCGAGCCTGATGTTGGACCACTTTTTCGCCAATTTTTCCAAATCCGGCATTTTTTGCCAAAACAGGAATGTATCGGTGCATTTCGCCAGAAACTTCGATGTTTTTTACTACCACATTTCGATACGCTTTTAATCCGCAGTTAAAATCATTTAATTCTACTCCCGAGGTTTTTCGGGCAGCCCAGTTAAATAATTTAGAAGGAAGATTTTTAGCCACAACCGAGTCGTAACGCTTTTTTTTCCATCCTGAAACCAAGTCAAAATTTTGTTGGGTAATCATTTCGTATAATCCCGGGATTTCATCGGGACTATCCTGTAGGTCGGCATCCATGGTGATGATAACATCGCCTTGAGCTTTTGCAAAACCGGCATGTAAAGCCTGCGATTTACCGAAATTCTTCATGAATCGAATGCCTTTTACATGAGTGTTTTCGGTAGCAAATCCCTGGATAATAGACCAGGATTTGTCAGAACTTCCGTCGTCAAGAAATATAATTTCATAAGAATAACGGTTTTCCTGCATTACTTTAATAATCCAGGTATAAAGTTCTTGAAGTGATTCTTCTTCGTTGAGAAGTGGTATTAATATAGATAAATTCATCGATTTTTATTCTTGTGATGAGGGTTTGCTTTTAAAGAAAGCAGCCAAAATTAAACCAAAAATGGTGCAGAAAACAATATTAGATAAAGAACCTTTTAAGAGTCCTGAAACCGAAAATTGGTCGTTTTCTTTTAAATCAGCAATTGCTTTGTTGATTCCTTCTGCCGGGGCATTGAACTTTTCCATGGCAGCAATCATGTATTTAATAGTTAGTTCTTTGACGGTATCTTTGGCAGCAGGATCAAAAATATTAAATAGTATAATATTGAAAACAACTGAAATTGCAATTCCGATTAAAGCCGAGATAAAATAAGTAGTAAATGCGTCTTTGAAGGTAAAAATACCTTGAAATTCTTTTTTAGTTTTGACCAATAATCCAATGGCAATGATTAAATACAATGCTAAATTGGAAAAACCAATCCACGGTGATGTGAATAAATTTAAATCGATAGAATAGATTAAAGTGGTAATTAAAACGGAGGTTAAACCGGTGATAATTCCAAAAGTAATCCCGTTTTTTTTGATAGTTTCATGAATCATTGTCCGATGCTTTCAATTAAGCAACAAATATAGTAATTCCCTCTATATTGAAGAGTAAAAAACTGCTTTTAGCTATTTATATAAAAAAAAGAAATAAAGATTTGTTTATTGAAAAATAATTGTATTTTTGCATCCTCAAAATAATATAAATAAAAAGTTATAATTGATTTATACCTTTTCTGTTAAAAGGAAAGCTTCAAAATGAGTTATAACCAAACAAATAAAAAAGATTCAAGATGAAAAAAGGTGTACACCCAGAAAATTACAGATTAGTTGCTTTTAAAGACATGTCTAATGACGACGTTTTTATCACTAAATCTACAGCAGAAACAAAAGAAACAATCGTACACGAAGGTGTAGAATATCCAGTTGTAAAAATGGAGATTTCTAGAACTTCTCACCCTTTTTACACAGGTAAATCTAAACTTATCGATACTGCAGGACGTATTGATAAATTCAAAACTAAATATGCTAAACACATTAAATAATTTTAATTTGTTTTTAAATAAATCAAGCCTTCCTTTTGGGAGGCTTTTTTATTTTTATCTTTTTGAAAACTTTGTAACTTTGGCTCGGGTTTTAAGAAAAAACTCAATTAATAAATTTGACATCGTATGAATTATATACTTTTTGACGGACCGGTTCGTAATGCTTTATTGCCATTTACTTTTACCCGTCCGGTAGCGGATATTTTGATTGGGATTTTAACAATTCGTCAAAAATGGGAAAAATATTTGGGTTCAACCATTACTACTTTGACTGAGGAATATTTGTCTGCTAAATATCCGATGGTGGAATTAGAAGAAAATGTGATGATTAATGCTTCCTTTCTTCCAAATGCAGTTCTGGCGGAAATGGTTTCGAATTTAGAATCCAATCAGGCTATTTTTAAAGGTGAGGAAGTAATTGCTTTTTATACTAATGACAGTCAGGATGAAGTCGATTTTGATAATTATGAAATTATCGAATTCAACGATGATTGTTTGACGCTGAATGCTACTTGGGATATTTTCTCTAAAAATGACGCTGCCATTCGGGAAGATTTTGAGTTTTTAACCGAAGATCGAAAATCGCAGCCTATTCCTAAAAGTGTGAATGTAATTGCGCCGGAAAATATCTTTATTGAAGAAGGAGCACAATTGGAATTTGTAACATTAAATGCTTCAACAGGTCCTATTTATATAGGAAAAGATACTTTGATAATGGAAGGTTCTTTAATTCGTGGCCCTTTTGCTTTGTGTGAAGGTGCTGTTGTTAAAATGGGGGCTAAGGTTTATGGTGCTACAACAGTTGGAACTTATTCTAAAATTGGAGGAGAGATTAATAATTCAGTTCTGTTTGCTTATTCAAATAAAGGACATGAAGGCTTTTTAGGGAATTCGGTTTTAGGCGAATGGTGTAATATTGGTGCTGATAGTAATAATTCGAACCTGAAAAACAATTATGAAGAGGTGAAATTGTGGAGCTATGAAACCGAAGGTTTTGCTAAAACAGGATTGCAGTTTTGCGGCTTGATGATGGGGGATCACAGTAAATGTGGAATCAATACTATGTTTAATACCGGAACTGTGGTAGGAGTGAGTTCTAATATTTTTGGAAGCGGATTTCCTCGCAATTTTGTTCCTAGTTTTTCATGGGGAGGAGCTGCAGGATTTTCTACTTATATAACTAAGAAGGCGTTTGAAACGGCTAAATTGGTAATGGGAAGAAGAAATATTGAATTTGACGAAAAAGAAGCGGCTATTTTAGAGCATGTTTTTGAAGAAACTAAAAAGTGGCGAAAAGAATAGTTTTATAATAAAATTTGAAAATAATTTAACCGTAGATTCGCAGATTTTTTAAATTGGCGAATTTGCGGTTTTTTAGTTTTGGAAGGAAAATTAACAATTGTCTAATTGTTTAATTAAGCTATCTTTGCATTTTTAATTTTTTTAGAATTTTGGAACTTCTTGCTTCTGACTTCTAACCTCTAACTTTAAATAATGATTACAATTAACGACATATCCGTGCAGTTTGGCGGAACGACTCTTTTTAGTGATGTTTCTTTTGCTATCAATGAGAACGATAAAATTGCCCTTATGGGTAAAAATGGTGCGGGAAAATCAACTTTGTTGAAAATTATTGCAGGAAACAGCAAGCCTTCAACGGGAAGTATTTCGGCTCCTAAAGATGCGGTTGTGGCTTATTTGCCGCAGCATTTGTTGACTACAGACGGGGCTACGGTGATGGAAGAAGCTTCAAAAGCTTTTTCGGAAGTTTTTAGTATGAAAGCTGAAATTGATGAAATCAATGAGCAATTGACTGTTCGTACTGATTACGAAAGCGATGAGTACATGAAATTAATCGAAAGAGTTTCTGACTTAAGTGAGAAATTTTATGCTATCGAAGAGATTAATTACGAAGCTGAAGTAGAAAAAATCCTGAAAGGATTGGGGTTTGTTAGTGAGGATTTTTCACGTCAAACATCTGAGTTTTCAGGGGGATGGAGAATGCGAATTGAATTGGCTAAAATTTTATTGCGCAAACCGGATTTGATTTTACTGGATGAGCCAACGAATCACATGGATATTGAAAGTATTCAGTGGTTAGAGGATTTCCTGATTAATTCGGCTAAGGCGGTGGTGGTGATTTCTCACGATAGAGCTTTTGTTGATAATATTACTAATCGTACTATTGAAGTAACGATGGGAAGAATTTACGATTATAAGGCTAAATATTCTCATTATTTAGAATTACGTAAAGACCGCAGAATTCACCAACAAAAAGCATACGATGAGCAACAAAAACTGATTGCAGATAACCGTGCTTTTATCGAGCGTTTTAAAGGAACTTTCTCTAAAACTGATGCGGTTCAGTCTCGTGTTAGAATGTTAGAAAAGTTAGAGATTGTTCAGGTGGACGAAGTAGATACTTCGGCTTTGCGATTGAAATTTCCTCCGGCAGCCCGTTCAGGTCAATATCCTGTTGTTGTTAAGGATTTATCTAAGTCTTACGGCGATCATGTGGTGTTTAAAGATGCCAATATTGTTATTGAAAGAGGGCAAAAAGTAGCTTTTGTAGGTAAAAATGGTGAAGGAAAATCGACTATGATTAAAGCCATCATGAAAGAAATAGGTATTGATGGCGGAAGTTTAGAAATAGGGCATAATGCTCAAATTGGGTATTTTGCTCAAAATCAAGCGTCATTATTAGATGAAAATGCTACTATTTTTGAAACTATTGATGCTATTGCTGTGGGTGATATCCGTACGCAAATCAAGAATATTTTAGGAGCATTTATGTTTCAGGGGGATGATATTACTAAAAAAGTAAAAGTGCTTTCAGGAGGAGAAAAAACGCGTTTGGCAATGATTAAATTATTGTTGGAACCGGTGAATTTATTAATTCTGGATGAGCCTTCGAATCACCTGGATATGAAAACCAAAGATATCATTAAAGATGCGTTACGTGATTTTGACGGAACTCTGATTCTGGTTTCTCACGACCGTGATTTCCTTGACGGATTAGCAACTAAGGTTTTTGAATTTGGAAACAAAAGAGTAGTAGAGCATTTTGAAGATATTTCCGGTTTCTTAGCACATAAGAAAATGGATAGCATGAAAGAAATTGAAAAATAATTTTTTTCTAAATAAATTTAGAAAGGCATAAGTTGATTCTTGTGCCTTTTTTTTATGGACTTAAATTCGTATTCCGGGAGGAAGTAATTCTTTGTAAGAAGGATTCTTTTTGAAAAATTGTACTATTCTGGGGTAGGTAGGGACAACTTTTAATCGTTGTTCGATGGCATTGTCTAAGATGGTTTTGATTAGGTTGTCGATAAATTCTTCGTTTTTAAATTCTTCAGGGCTGTTTATTTTTGTCAAAAATATTTTTCGTTCCTGAAAAGAATATTCTACGGTTATGAGTCCTTCGGCGGTTGTGGTTTCAAATTGTCTGGCAAAAGCGTTGTCTTTAATTTCTATTGTTGTAATTGGTTCCATAATTTTGTTTTTTTTGAATTAAGACTAATAAGGTTGAGATTGAGTATTTTTGTGAATACTCAATTTTTATAAACGAACCATTTGTATTGTGATTTTTTAGATGAAAAATGGAAATGCAAAGTTAAGTATTTGAAAATCAAAACAGAGTGTTTTGTGTTTTCATTTTGTGTCGTTATGATAAAAGAGTGTTTTCGTATTAGGCGGGCTCTGTAAAAAACTTTAAATTAGTTGTTTTATAAATTGAGATTTAAAACCCAATTATGAGTAAAATTCCTGTGTATTTCATGCCTGGATTAGCGGCAAATCCTTTGATTTTTGAAAAAATTAAACTGGATGAAACGCTGTTTGAGGTTTTTTATTTAGAATGGGAAATTCCTGAATGCAATGAAATATTGGAAGATTATGCAAAGCGAATGGCGTTAAAAATAAAAGAAGAAAATCCTGTTTTGATAGGAGTTTCTTTTGGCGGAATTGTGGTGCAGGAAATGGCAAAATACATTCGGGCTAAAAAAATAATTGTTATTTCGAGCGTGAAATCGAAGTTTGAATTTCCAAAACGAATAAAATTGGCTAAATCAACTTTGATTTATAAGTTAATACCCATTAGGCTGATATTAAAGTTGGGTAAGTTAGCGCAAATGGTATGTGGGAAAAAATTCTCGCACAGAATGCAATTGTACGATACTTTTTTGTCGGTTCGGGATGTGAATTATTTAGAATGGGCGATTGAAAAAGTAGTGCTTTGGAACTGTACAGTGGCTGATGAGCGCGTGATTCACATTCATGGTGATAAAGACTGGATGTTTCCTATTAAGAATATAGAGAAATGTATTGTTGTAGAAGGAGGGACTCATGTGATGATTTTTACCAAATACCGTTGGTTTAATACTCACTTATCTGATATTATTTTAGGGAGTAGTTTTAAAAATTCCAATCCTGAAGTTTCGGGATAAAATTCCAAATTTCAGTTTTTAGAGAGAAATTTTAATCAGATTGCTTCCTTCTTTGTAAAAAAAAAATCCCAAACTCTTAGAATTTGGGATTTTGATATTGTTGTTTCAGAAAAAATTAGATTTTCTTCATTTGTTCTTTCATCATGTTGATTTGATCTTTCAACATATTTTGTTTGTCCAGCTTTTTAACTTCGCTAATCAAATTAGTTGCTTCTAATTTTCTGCGGCGAGACAAGGCGATTCCTGCAAGATTTAATTTGGCTACAGCCAAATCCATATCCATAGACAATCCTAGTTCGATAGCTTTCTTGAAATATTTTTCAGACTGATTGATATTTGTTTGCGAAAGCATAATTCCGTGAAGATAGTTGAAGTATCCTTGTTGCTTTCTTATTAATGCCGATTCAGGATTTTTAATATGAGAAAGCCATTTTTGAGCACCTTCAAAATCTTGTTTTCTTAGTTTTAAGAAAGCCAGTAAGATGAATTCGTTTCTATAATAAAGAAAAACCGGGATTGCAGTTAGTAATAGTAAGAAGATTCCGTTTCCGATATTATTCTCTGTGAATTGCCAAATACTAGTAATTACGATAAGTCCGGCAATAATAAGTTTGATATTCTTGTTTAACATGATGGGTATATAATTTGTGTTTGCAAATATAGTAAAAGGAATTAAAAATATTTTTATAAAACTTCTTGCCAGAAAAAAAAGTCTTTGTATATTTGCACTCGGTTTTGGAATAACCACTATTTGAAAATAAAAAGATACATATAAATAAGTTTTAAAGATACAAAGCAATGAGCAAAAGAACGTTTCAACCATCGAAAAGAAAAAGAAGAAATAAACACGGATTTATGGACAGAATGGCTTCTGCTAATGGAAGAAAAGTTCTTGCGCGTAGAAGAGCTAAAGGAAGACATAAATTAACTGTTTCTAGCGAGCCTAGACACAAAAAATAATGTTTGTATAAACATAAATAAGGGCGTTACTTTTTTTAGTACCGCCCTTTTTTATACCTTGTCGAAAATAAAACTCAAACTTAAGATTTATAGTGAGTTGCGTCATTTTAAACGGATAGTATTGAGAAATAAAAAACTTGAAAAAACAATAATTACATCATAATGCCAAAAGACACTTCAATAAAATCAGTTTTAATTATAGGTTCAGGTCCTATCGTTATTGGTCAAGCTTGCGAATTTGATTACGCAGGATCACAATCAGCACGTTCTATTCGTGAAGAAGGAATTGAGGTTATCCTTATTAATTCGAACCCTGCTACAATTATGACCGACCCTTCTATGGCGGATCATATTTATTTGAAGCCTTTAACTACAAAATCGATCATTGAAATCCTGAAAGAGCATCCGCAAATTGATGCTGTATTGCCTACAATGGGAGGACAAACAGCTCTTAACTTGTGTTTAGAGGCTCAGGAAAAAGGAATTTGGGATGATTTTGGGGTAAGATTGATTGGGGTTGATGTTAATGCCATTAATATTACTGAAGACAGAGATCAGTTTAAAGACCTTTTAAAGAAAATAGGTGTACCTACAGCTCCTGCTGAAATTTGTACTTCTTATTTAAGAGGAAAAGAAATTGCTCAGGAATTTGGTTTTCCATTAGTAATCCGTCCTTCGTTTACGCTTGGAGGAACAGGAGCTTCTATCGTTTACAAGCCAGAAGACTTTGATAGATTGTTGACTGCAGGACTTGAAGCATCGCCAATTCACGAAGTTTTGATTGACAAAGCTTTGATGGGATGGAAAGAATATGAATTAGAACTTTTAAGAGATAAGAATGATAATGTTGTAATTATCTGTTCTATCGAAAATATGGATCCAATGGGAATTCATACTGGTGATTCGATTACAGTAGCGCCAGCGATGACATTGTCGGATACTACTTTCCAAAAATTACGTGATTACGCTATCCTGATGATGCGTAGTATTGGAAATTTTGCCGGAGGATGTAATGTACAGTTTGCGGTTTCTCCTGACGAAAAAGAAGATATCGTAGCTATCGAAATCAACCCTCGTGTATCTCGTTCATCAGCTTTAGCTTCTAAAGCAACAGGTTATCCAATTGCAAAAATTGCATCTAAATTAGCTTTAGGGTATAACTTAGACGAGTTACAAAACCAAATTACAAAATCTACTTCGGCTTTATTCGAGCCAACATTGGATTATGTAATTGTAAAAATACCACGTTGGAACTTTGATAAATTTGAAGGTTCTGACAGAACTTTAGGACTTCAAATGAAATCAGTAGGTGAGGTAATGGGTATTGGACGTTCGTTCCAGGAAGCTTTACACAAAGCCACTCAATCATTGGAAATCAAAAGAAATGGTTTAGGAGCTGACGGAAAAGGATATACTAATTACGAACAAATCATTGAAAAACTAACTTATGCAAGTTGGGATCGTGTTTTTGTAATTTATGATGCTATCGCAATGGGAATTCCGTTGAGCCGTATCCACGAAATTACTAAAATCGATATGTGGTTCTTGAAACAATACGAAGAATTACATACACTTGAGAAAGAAATTGCTAAATATACAGTTGCAACTTTGCCAAAAGAATTGTTGCTTGAAGCGAAACAAAAAGGTTTTGCCGACAGACAAATTGCGCACATGATGGGATGTATGGAAAGCGAAGTTCACGCTTTACGTATGACCATGAACATTAGCCGTGTATTCAAACTGGTTGATACCTGTGCGGCTGAGTTTAAAGCAAAAACACCATACTATTATTCAACTTTTGAAGCTGAGATTGAAAAAGCAGACGGAACTCGTTATGTAGATAATGAAAGTGTAGTAACTGATAAAAAGAAAATCATTGTTTTAGGTTCAGGACCAAACCGTATCGGACAAGGCATTGAGTTTGATTACTCTTGTGTACACGGAGTTTTGGCTTCTAAAGAATGTGGTTACGAAACTATCATGATTAACTGTAACCCTGAAACGGTTTCGACTGACTTTGATACAGCTGATAAATTATACTTTGAACCAGTATTCTGGGAACATATTTACGACATTATCCAACACGAAAAACCGGAAGGTGTTATCGTTCAGTTGGGAGGTCAAACAGCTTTGAAATTAGCTGAGAAATTGTCTAAATACGGTGTGAAAATCATCGGAACTAGTTTTGATGCACTGGATTTAGCTGAAGACAGAGGACGTTTCTCTGACTTATTGACCGACTTGAAGATTCCTTTCCCTAAATTCGGAATTGCTGAAACAGCTGACGAAGCTTCGGCTTTAGCAGACCAATTGGATTTCCCATTATTGATTCGTCCTTCTTATGTATTGGGTGGTCAGGGAATGAAAATTGTAATCAACAAACAAGAATTAGAAGAGCACGTTGTTAACTTGCTAAAAACAATTCCGGGGAACAAATTACTTTTAGACCACTATTTAGATGGAGCTATCGAAGCAGAAGCAGATGCTATTTGTGACGCTGATGGAAATGTTTACATCATCGGAATTATGGAGCATATCGAGCCTTGTGGAGTTCACTCCGGAGATTCTAATGCAACCTTGCCTCCTTTTAACTTAGGAGAGTTTGTGATGCAACAAATCAAAGATCACACACAAAAAATTGCTGTAGCTTTGAAAACAGTTGGTTTAATCAATATCCAGTTTGCTATCAAAGATGATACGGTTTACATCATCGAAGCTAATCCAAGAGCGTCTCGTACCGTTCCATTTATTGCAAAAGCTTACGGAGAGCCTTATGTAAACTATGCAACTAAGGTAATGTTAGGACACAGTAAAGTAACTGATTTTGATTTTAATCCACAATTAAACGGATTTGCCATCAAACAACCGGTATTCTCTTTCAGTAAATTCCCTAACGTAAACAAAGCTTTAGGACCTGAGATGAAATCAACAGGAGAAAGCATCTTGTTTATTGATGACTTAAAAGACGATCAATTCTACGAATTGTATTCTAGAAGAAAAATGTATTTGAGTAAATAATCTCAGATTCTAAATATAGAAATAGGCTGTCCCACAAAGACAGCCTATTTTTTTGTTTTAAATTTTTGGAGCAGACATTCAATCTATTTAAGAAACTAAGTTCCTGCTGTTCGCTATATTCCCGATAACAAAAACTACGGCAAAAAATGCCTTGTTTTTCTAAATCGGGAGATACCGCTGCCATCAGGGCTAGATAGTATGATTGTTTTTCATAATGAAAACCCCAGCCAGTTTTGTCATTCCGAAGAATGAGGAATCTCATAAAGTAACTCGGTAAAATTACAAATCCGTGTTACAAGGAATGTTTTAGTGTGATTGCGTCGCTATCGCTCGCAATGACTTAAACCGCCTGGTGTGTCATTGCTTCATTCCGATAACTATAGGAATGAAGTGTTTTAAAATCTTCTCTATTACAAACCTAAATTAGGCAATACAAAAGATTTAGTATTAGGATGTAGCCTTATCCATAATCCCGGATTGGTATTTAATTGAAGTACTGCTTCTTCTTTATTGGAACTCAGCTGGGTATTAAGCACATTTGCGTAAGTTTTAATTTTAGAAGGAGCAGAATCGGCATCGACTACGGATTGAACAATCTTTTTGGCTTGTAATATCGCAGCTGGGCCTAAGGTGAGAATATACTCAGCAGATCTACATTCTTTTTCATCACTTTCATTTACAAGGCTTCCACCAGCTTTAAATTTGCTAATATGGTGCTCTAAAATAGTACTGGATATTGGGATTATCCCTGCAATATGATGGCTTTGTGCTCCAGAGAAAGGTTTAATATAAGCAAGATGTGATGCTTGATTTTCTTCCGGGCCATGACCAATAAAAAAGATATCCAAACCACCTAATTCTTCCAATTTTGTCAAATATTCTACGAGTGCCGACTCTATATCTTTGGTATCTGTTCGCATTGGGGTAAAGCTTTTTATTTTTTTGAAAAAAGCATCCCCTAAAATACGTTCAAAATCCCTGACAAAACTAAAACTATTATCCATGCTCAAAGGCGCAAGGGCATCCTGGGTGAAAACATTGAGTCTGGCAAGTAGATCGTCCTGTTGTGATGACTTAGCCAGTTCTCCCAGCAAACGATGCAATTCCTGAGCACCTCTACCGCCAAGAAGCGCAATATTAATATCACCTTCTTTTGATT
Organism: Flavobacterium sp. GSA192; assembly: GCF_006386525.1. Lineage (NCBI taxonomy): Bacteria > Pseudomonadati > Bacteroidota > Flavobacteriia > Flavobacteriales > Flavobacteriaceae > Flavobacterium > Flavobacterium sp. GSA192. The sequence goes on from NZ_VAHC01000005.1 coordinate 195,312, forward strand.
TTGCAGTGCTGTAAAGTTCATTTAGCATTGCCTGACCCACTTCGGCCTCACTACTAAGAACAGTGGGGTTAACACCATAATCAGTAAAATTAAATTCTTGTTCGCTCTTCTGAGACAACCATACATTATTGTTGTCTTCGTATCGCGTAAATTTTGAGTTGATTGTCATTGTATTATTGTTTATTCTGATTTTTTTACTATAAAGTATGCATGGACTTTTATAATGATTATTGTTAATGAATTAAGTTCACAGCCGCAAAGTTAGAAACTTTGCGGAGTTGGTTGTAATTAATTTTTTAACACTCCAACTATCCACAAACTTGTGCTGCTGACGGAGGAAGCATCTTTGCCACTAACTAGACAAAGCTACTCATTGCTGTTTTAAAAGTTATAAATCTTCGCATCTGTGCGGAAAAGTATTGCGGAGATTCCTCCTTCGTCGGAAAGACAAACTGGGCGGTTTTGGTTTGTGTAAAAGAACGTTTTAAAGTAGTTTTACCTACAAACTTGTCCTGCTGACGAAGGAAGCATCTTTGCCACTAACTCGACAAAGTATATTATTTTGTCCAGTTTTTATTGATTATTTGCTCACTGTTGTGGGCACGGAAAGCATTTCGGTGTTAACGGCTTAACTCTGTCAAACCAATTCTAATTAATCACCAAATCAAAATGGTCTGGAATACTATCTCGTGGACTTTCTGTTGAAAAAAGTTTTTGCATTTGATCTTTTCTACATTTTAGAATTAATGTATCTCCTGAATAAATTTCTATTTCTTTGATATCCCAAAAATCAGGTCTAGTATGCATTTGTCCTGCAAATTCATATGATTTGGAGGGATTAATTCTGAATGTATAATCATTGGGATTTTCTTTGTCAAATAAATAACCTTTTTCTAAATACTCTTTACGTCTTTTATCAACAGCATCATTATCAATTTTTACATTAACAGTGATTTGGTTTTTTGAATTGTTTATAATAGATGAAGCATAGTATCTTTCGCAAGATGTTAGAGTTAGAGAAAATAAAATAAATATTAAAATAACATTTTTATAAAAAATCATAAGTATTTTTTTTCGTTTTTCTTCTTTAAAATCTCACCCAACTCAAAAATATACGAAACAAACCTTCATATATAAATCCAAAATCGGGTAGATTGGCGAAGTTTTATTTCGTTTTATTCTTTTTTCAAATATAGAAATTTAATCTTACAAACCACAACTTTATTCTTTTTGATCATTTATGCGTTTTTTGTGCTTCGCCCAGAAAAATAAGCCTTCCGAAGTAAAAATATTAATGTGAATTCCGCTATTTATTTAAAATAAAAAATCCTTTTTGAAATGTTTGTTTACACTACAAAAAGGATTTTCGATATCTTTTAGAGTCAATACTTTTGTCAGTCTGTCCCCAAGTTTCGGGTAATGCCATTAAGTTAAGGGATTGTAACTTTGTGTTTAAACCATCCCTCCTTTGGAGGAGTGTGTTATGCTAATTAATCGGCTTGTTTGATTTGAATTGCAATTGCCTTAATATGTTCTTCATCAGTTCCACAACAGCCCCCAAATACATTCAAATGCTTAAAGCTCTTTTTTAATTTTTTATGCTCCATGCCTAACTCTTGAGGATTTCCTCTATCTAGCTCGGTAGCTTCATCCAATTCTGAATGACTTTTACAGGAGGCGTTTGCTCTAATGCCCTTAATTCTGGAAGTCCACTCTTTGTTGCCTTTTTGAAGCTCATGAAAAAAATGTGTAGGATGAGCACAGTTAATCATATAATATATTGGCGGATTCAATGTACTATTGTCAACTTGTTTAATGGCTTCTTTTAAGTCCATTCCGCTAGGAAGTTTGCCGTCGGTTTCAACGGTAAAAGAAATTACAGTAGGGAGCTTGTTCGCATTTGCTGCAAGCGTTATGCCAATCGCTTCTTCAACATAATTCATTGTAATGGCAGAAATAACATCAACAGCTGTTTGACTAAGAATGTCTATTTGAGTTGAATGGTATTTTTGAGCTTCTTCTGCTGTCATTTTGTTTTCAGATTTGTATCCATCTCCTCGCGGTCCAATACATCCACTAATGAGGATATTGTTAATCTTGTTTTTAAATTCATTTTTTAAGTCAACCATAAGCAGGATTGCTTTGTTGTTAATTTCTGAAATTGATGACTTTGAATAACCTATGGTTTCTATCCAGTCGGGATTGGCACGCCAGGTAGGACTTTCTAAAATGAAATTCATTTCCATTTTCTCCGCAATATTTAAATAGCTTTTGTAGTAGTCCTTCAATACATTGTATCCTTGTTCGTCCTTTAATAAATCAAAAGCAGCAAAGGAAGGAAGTTTTAAGCCTTTTAAGAAAATTAGCGTTGTTTCCAAGCCTCCATCAGTTAAAAATAAATCTGAAGTTTTATGTGGTAGTTGTTTGCTATCTATCATGGTCTTAATTTTTTGCATTAACGTTTTGGTGATACAGTGGTTAAAAACCGATACTCACAGCTGCAAAGTTGGAAATTTACCGAATCTGGTTTTTTTATATTTTAGTTTTACTTGTATTTCGAAAAAATTCCGGAATCGGTTGCTGTCCACAAACAGCATTTTTGACCACAGGCTTTTAGTGCGCTATTAGTCCAACTGTTACAGGTTTTAAAGATGCTATAACTTCCGTTTGCTTCATAAAAAGCATCGGTTTTACCATAATTAGCATCGGTTATTATTGGAATAAAATTACCCGAAGCATCTTTTTGAAAACTATTGGTAATATAAGTAATCAGGCGTTGGTATTGTTCTTTACTAATGCGCATTGATTTGCAGTCGTTGCCTAATTTCATTTGTTTGTAATAAGTCGCATGAATAGCAGTGGTGCTTAATCCTGATACTGCCTTAAGTGCAACCGAAGCTTTTAGGTCAGACCATTCGGGAGTTTCTAAATAAAAACCTTTGTCTCCCCAGCCCATCGCAATATAGTTGTAAGTGGAATCAGCCGCTTGGGTGTTTTTAAATTGAATTTGTTGGCTCCAATCCATTTGCTCGCTTGTTGTAGGCATTACAATATCGGTATGTACACCATTTGTCAGGATGAAAATTTCAACTTCCGGTTTTGTATCCGCTTCTTTTTCAATTGTAATTTTCGAAAGGAGGTAGGCTACGATTACGTACAGTAAAATAAGTCCCAAAAGGAATAAAACTAATTTTAAAAGAATTTTAAATGTATTTTTCAAGTTAATTTTTGATTGAAATTTAACCAAATTTAATTAAATAATTATGACTGTCCGCTAAGCGGACTAAATAAAAAAACAGGTCACAATCCCGATAGCTATCGGGACTGATTGAACAGATTTTTGCTGATTATTATATGAAAATTTGTTTTTATCAGTTTAAATCTGTGTCATCCGTGTCATTTTCAAAATTGGTACAGTAACGGATTGTTATATAATAAAAGCTCCAAAATTGGAGCTTTTATTGATTCTAAAGTTGTATTTCTCTCGGTTCTAAACGAGTTAAGTCCATATTTTCCGGAGTGTGAAGTATCATTGGGAATTTTTCTATTTTCACCGAACTGCTATCCAATCCAAAGGCACTTTCTTCGGATAAACTTAATTTCTTGATTAGGAAGTACGAATTCATGATGATGTTTTCGTGCCATTTTATATCGTTATCATTCGATAAAAATTTCTCTGAAAGCACAAATTTAAAGTCGCCAATAATGTTGTTCTTGTTCAGTGATTCATAACGGCTTCTAATATCTACTTCGCCATTTTTAACCATGTCTTTAATAACTTCTTTAAACATCAGGTTGATTTTTGTAGGTTCTCTAAATCCTAAATTAAAGTCAACACGATACATATCGTCTTTAAGTATTTCGGTCACTCTATACTCCGTTTTATAAGGTTCGGTCAGGATATTTACGTGTACAAACCAATAGATATCGGCTCTTTTAGGTCTTTTTTGAAGGATAGAGTACATTACTTTTTCTTCTATTTCATCAACTCTTCCGGCATTAGTCATATAAACTAAATGGGTGGCATATTTAGGAATACTCATGTCTACGCTTAACTCGCTCAATACTTTTATATAATCTTGAACTTTGACAATTTTAGTGTAGCTTTTAGTAATTTTTTTGGCTGTAAACCAAATTGACATTATCGAAATTAAAACAATTGCAATAATTAAGGTTACATAACCTCCATCGGCAAATTTAGTGATATTAGCGGCTAAAAAGCTTAATTCGATTAATAGGTAAATGGTAATTAATGGCACCATAAAGTATAATTTTACTCTTTTCATTATCAAATAAAAATTGAGTAAAATGGTGGTCATGATCATACATAAAATAATGGCTAAACCATAAGCATGCTCCATATTGCTGGATTCTTCAAAATGCAGAACGATTCCAACGCAACCTAAGAATAACAACCAGTTGATGGACGGAATATACAATTGTCCCTGTAATTCGGTTGGGTAATTGATTTTTACCTTTGGCCAAAAATTAAGTCGCATGGCCTCGTTTATTAAGGTGAACGAACCACTAATTAAAGCCTGTGAAGCAATAACTGCCGCTGTTGTTGCAATTACAATTCCGAAAGGCTGAAACCAATCGTCCATTATCAAATAGAAAGGATTTCCGTTTTTTCCGCCTAAACTTTGTAATGTTTCTCCTTCGTTAGTAATAAGGTAAGCTCCTTGTCCAAAATAGTTTAAGACCAAGGTTGATTTAACAAAGAGCCAACTGATACGGATGTTTTTTCTTCCGCAATGTCCCATGTCTGAATATAGTGCTTCGGCTCCTGTGGTACATAAAAAGACAAATCCAAGTACAAAAAATCCATCGGGATGAATTGTCAATAAATGATAAGCGTAGTATGGGTTGAAGGCTTTGAATACTTCGGGATGTTTAGCTATTTGAATAATACCTAATATACCAAGCATACTAAACCAGATAAGCATCATTGGAGCAAAGAATTTACCAACGAGTTTGGTTCCGAATTGTTGAATGGTAAAAAGAACAAATAAGATTCCGATAACAATGGGTACCGTGTTTATTTCAGGGTAATAGGTTCTAATACCTTCTACTGCAGAAGAAACCGAAACGGGAGGAGTTATAATTCCGTCGGCTAACAAGGCGCTACCTCCAATGATGGCGGGTACAATGAGCCATCTGATTTTGGTTTTTTTTACTAAGGCATACAGGGCAAAAATTCCACCTTCACCATGGTTGTCAGCATTTAAAGTAATGATAACGTATTTGATGGTAGTTTGCAAAGTTAATGTCCAAAATACAGCTGATATTCCTCCCAGAACTTCATCGGCATTGATGGTGTGAGTTCCTAAAATAGCTTTCATTACGTATAGTGGAGAAGTACCAATATCACCGTATATAATTCCTAATGTAATTAATAAGCCTCCTAGCGTTAATTTGCTGTGTAAAGTTCTGTGTGCGCTCATGAATAATTTGGTAAAGGCATCAAATTTACTCATTTTTAAGTAAATCAAAACTTATTTATTTTAAAAAACAAAAAAACACGACCAATTGATCGTGTTTTAATAATAGCAGTTTATTTTGTTAGATTCTTCGGTTGTTATTTCTGGAAGAATTGTTGTTTTCCTGATTAGAACCTCTGCTTCTGCCAGATTCAGCTCTTTGTGGGGCAGCAGCCGGAGTGCTTGGTCTTGAATATGTCCCTCTGCTTTGACTGTTATCTCTTGTACTTTGTGCTGCTCTTTGTGAGCTGCTTTCTTGTCTGGGAGCATACGATCTTGTTGACGGATTTTGCTGTGATGATGCGTTTTGTCTTGAATTTTCTGAGTTGTTTTGATTGTATGTTCTGCCAGATCCGCCTTGAGCTGAGTTTCCTCTAGAATAATTGTTATTACTATTGTTATTGTATGTTTTATTCGATTCTGTTTGTGCTTTATTTCCTCTCGAATAATTACTATTACTATTACTATTACTATTACTATTGTATGTTCTATTAGGTTCAGTTTGCACTTTATTCTCTCTCGAATAATTGCTATTGTTATTACTATTGTAATTTCTAGAGTTGTTGTTTTGTCTGGAAGCGGCTAATCGGTTATCATTATAGTCTCTTGTTGTGTTTTGTCTGGCTGTACTGCTGTTAGTTCTGTTTTGAGTATAATCTCTTGATGTTTCTCTTCTTTGCGGAGCATTGTATTGTCTTCCGGTTGAATTCCTGCTATTTGAATAGTTGTTACTATATCTGGAACCTCTTCTTTGATCTAATTCGTAACGATTAGTATAATTGCTGTATCTTCTTGAAAAAGCATAGTTTGGATAACGTCTTTCATAAGCATAGGAACGTCTGGTGTTGTAAAGAGAAATGGCAATATTACTTCTTCTATAGCTTACATAATTGTAATAGTTGTTAAAATTTACACATAAATTAATATTGTTTCTGTATCTATATATAGGATAGGGTCTCCAGGAATAGTAGTATGACGGATAGTAATTCCAATACCAGTTAGATACATAAGGACGATAATTACTAGCCCAGAAAGAAGCATAAATTAATGGTGTAGTATAATAAACGGGTTCGTAAATGTAATTAGGTCCATACATATATTCGTTACCAATAAATTGTACTTGTACACTATTGTTGTTTCTTTCAATATCGATTGTTGCTACGTCCTGATAAACATCGCGATCTAAAACCGATTGAATAATTACTACGTGGGTATTGTATTCTACTGATTCTATTACACGCAAGTAATCGACTTCATTATCATTATTTAAGTCTAAATTAGAAATTTGTAGTTCAGGGTCGTTTAAACGTCTTTCAAAATCTTCCAGATTTCTGGAGTCTCCAAAAATAGATGCAACCGCTCTTAAATCGAGGTTGTCGCTAATTTCGTTACTCATTGCGTTTACTGAGCTTCTTTGAGCTTCTGTTTGTATGCTAAAAAAAGAAGCTATAAGGCTTAAGAATATTATTTTATTTTTCATGGCGACTGTATTTTTACATTTGATAATTTGCAATATCCAATTACTGTGCCAATTAATTTGAAGTGCTTTTGTATTTGAAAGATGCGCTATAATAACGCATAAATTAAGCTTATAGTATCAATGAAAAAGCCGTCTCGTTTTTTTTTAAACAAGACGGCTTTTGCTGTATTTTTTAATGTTTTATCTTCTTTTTGATCTGTCTCCGTATTGTTGGAGTAATTTTCGATTAAAATCGTCTTCGGCTTTTTTTAATTTAATGATTTTTGTTGCCGGTAAAATAGCTCTTAGACTCTTGCTGAATTTTTTTCGCAATAAAAATAATTCCTCGTCGGTGGCTTCCATTTGCGAAAGCAGCAAAGCAGCATCTTTTTCACTCATTTTGCTGAGTGCATCATCACTGAATTTATGCTTATAGGTTTTCATTTTTTGATGTCTTATTTCAAATTGTTTGTTGTCATAAGCATTGTAAAGAGGCCAGAATTTTTCTGACTCCTGAGAACTCAGATTGAGTTCAGTAGTTAAAAAAGCAACTTTTAAGGATTTAATTTGTTCCTTTTTATCGTTGAAATTTTCCTGAGCATAGAAGCTTAAAGAAAATAATAATAGTAGTGGTAAAATTTTTTTGAAACTCATCTTCTGCATTTTTATAGTATTATTCAATAATATAATGTTCTAAATTGTTGTTGTTTATTAAGATTTCCTCAATAGTATTGTCTTCTAAAACAATATTTGTAGTGGTGTTAATGTTGTTAATATCTTCTTCGTCCAGTTCGTTAATTAAATCATATTGATTTACATTAGACTGATAACTTAAGTAATTTTCTAAAGTTACCGTATCAATTTCATTGGAACGGCTCGCATTATTTATAAGTGTTGGTATTGCTAAAGCTAAAACAAAAACAGCGGCAACCATCATAATAATTGTTTTCTTTCTTTGAAACAGCGAGATGGTTTTGGGTTCGTTTTTAGGCAATTGTTCGAGTAGATTTGCCGAGAAATTTTCGAAAAAATCATCCGGTGCTTTGAATCCTGACTCGATTTTAGGGTTGGTATTTAATTTGAATTCTTTCATGATAGCTATTTGACTAAATTAAATTGAAAAGGTTTAATTTGTGGTTAAAAGTGCTTCGATTTTTTTTACTGCATGGTGGTAAGAGGCTTTTAGCGCGCCCACTGATGTCCCCAGAATCTCTGAGATTTCTTCGTATTTTAATTCTTCAAAATATTTCATTTTAAATACTAATTGTTGTTTTTCTGGAAGTGTTGCAATGGCTTTGTGCAACGCAATCTGGATGTCGTTTCCATCAAAATAGACATCTGCTTTAAGATTGTCGATTGCCTTGTTTTGTAATGTTTCGGACGAAATTCCGCTTTTTTTGGCTTTTTGATTTAAAAAAGTCAAAGCTTCATTAGTAGCAATGCGGTACATCCAGGAAAATAATTTGCTTTCGCCTTTAAAGTTTTTAAGATTTTGAAAAACTTTGATAAAAGTGTTTTGTAAAACGTCGGCGGCATCATCATGATCTAAAACGATGTTTCGAATATGATTATACAAAGGTTTTTGATAGGTATGCAACAATTTTTGAAAAGCATCATTTTGCGTTTTCGGGTTTAACAATTGTTGTATGAATTCCTTTTCGTCCAGCAAGTTTTTTATTGGGTTAGATACAATAAGTTACCATAAGGTTTAATTAGTAAAAAAAGATTTTTTAAAATTCAGATTCTTCTTCCGGTTTTGGGTGAGATTCTACCGGAGGAATTTCGTTTGTTTCAGCTGGCTTGTAAGTTTGCACCGGAGGAATTACTTTTGGTACAATAGGGATATAAACTTCAGTAAGCCATTTGGATGGGTTTTTGATTTCGTTTTTCCCCGAAGCATAAATTTCTAAATGTGAAAAAACAGGATTTGGAGTTAATTTATTCTGATTCAGATAATTTTCTGTTTTAGCATAAGCTGTTTTTAAGTGCGAATAGTCTCCTGTTAAACTGGTTTTAGCAGCTTCAAATGCATCCAGTTTTCCAGCTACAATATCACTTCCTGCACTTAAAAATATAGCGTCTTTAATACTTATACCAATTGTAATTTTAGCAAGCCCTTTTGCTGTATCATAAGTGTGGTAAAGGATAAAAGGTTTTCCGTTGATAACAATATTATTTTTTTCGCAAAAAGTAGTCAGCTTAGGAATTACAATTTTGAAGTTTTTGTTTATTTTGACTAGTTCACTGGTAAAAGTTTGTCCAATATAGTTCATAATTGGTTTTTTAACCACACCGTTGTTAACAGTCGAAAAAGTATTGATTTCGTAATCTAGTGCTTTGTCAAGATTAGCCAAACTTTTTTCGTAAATAGTCCCGATAATTTTATCTGCACCACCATTTAAAGCAGAATAAATTTTAAAGAAAAAGCTCATTTTTCCTTTGGTTTTCCAGGTTACTTTTGTACCACCAATAGTATCTTTAAAATTCCAGTAAACAGTCGAATGAGTCCCTTCAAATTTCATGCTTTGTACGATGCTGTCATTTTCTAGTACTCTGATAGTACGCATTTCTCCAACACCGTCTTTTCCTTCCCAGTTAAAAGAAGCTCCCTTGCCAATAGTATTTTGTGGGTAGTTTATTTTTATTTCCGGATCTTCGGATGTCCATGAACCAAAATCACTCCAGTTTCTATAATCATTAACATAATTATAAACGGATGTTTTAGGAGAATTAATAATCTTACTTCTTTCTACAAGGAAATCCCCTTTTTGTGTAGCAACGAATATAGATGATGCGACTAAACTAAGTAAAAACAGAAGAAAGATATATTTTAAAATTCTCATAATAAATTGATTATTTTCTGTTGTAAAGTTAGAAATTTTATCAATATCCGAAGCTATGAGCGTAAAAATTATAAAAAAAGGTCTTTAGCTGCTAAAAATGAAAAGAATTGTTGAATTTTTCCTAATTGAACTTTAAGCTTGAATAAGAAAAAATACAGCCGAGAAGTGTAGTTTTTTGGATAACTTGTTGTTTTTGTGTATGTTGTGTTTTTTGTTGTTCTTAGTGAAGTTTAAGATTCCTGATGTGAAATGATTCGATTAATGTTTGAAGAATATTTTTATCAGAAATAAAATTCCAATGAAAATAAAGAAACCAATTAAGATTTTATAATTTCCTTTGTAAAATACTTTGTGTGTTTTGATGTCTTTTCGATAAGAAAAAATCATAACAATAATAAAAGCTATTAAAAAACAGACCGCAAATACTAATTGACCTTGGCTAAACATAATTTAAAAAATTTATTGCAAAAATAGTCAAATGTTTAGGATTAGTTACTAATTTGCGTTTCATTTAATCAATAATAATTATGCAAAAGCAAATCGATTCGGTAAAAGAATTTCATACAGCATTTGGAATAGGACACAGTGAAAATCCTATTGCCGATTTAGGGGAAACAAAAAATACGCTTCGTTACCATTTGATGAAAGAAGAAAACGAAGAATATCTGGAAGCGGTTAAAAACAATGATTTAGTTGAAATTGCAGATGCTTTGGGAGACATGATGTATATTTTGTGCGGAACAATTATTGAACATGGACTTCAGGACAAAATAGAAGCTGTTTTTGATGAAATTCAAAGAAGTAATATGAGTAAGCTGGGAGAGGATGGAAAACCTATTTATCGTGAAGACGGAAAAGTAATGAAAGGTCCTAATTATTTTAAACCCGATTTCTCTAAAATATTGAGTGATTTTTAAGTGGATTTTTCACGCTTTGGGGACGTGGAAAAGGAAAATTTAGGTTTAAAATTAATCTAAACACTATATAATAAAAAAGGCGATTTTCGAATTTGAAAATCGCCTTTTTCTATATTCAAAATGTATGAAATTATATTTTTACAGTCCAGCCAAAAGTATCTTCAGCTAATTTGTGTTGGATGTTTGTTAATTTCTCTTTCAATTGCAATGCGATAGAATTTTCTATTTTAGGTAATTCAAAATATTCGTCTTTGTATGCAAATCCTTTTATAGGGCTTACTACAGCAGCTGTTCCTGCACCGAAAATTTCTTTTAAGCTACCATTTTTAACTCCTTCAATTAATTCGTCAACAAGAATTGAACGAACTTCAATGTTGATTCCTTCTCTTTTTGCCATGTCAATAAGGCTTTTTCTGGTAACTCCGTCTAAGATTCTTTCGCTTGTAGGAGCAGTAATCAAAGTATCGTTGATTCTAAAAAACACATTCATTGTTCCGGCTTCTTCCAGTTTGGTATGCGTTGCGTCATCAGTCCAGATAACTTGTTGGTAACCTTCCTGATTGGCTAAAGTAGTAGGATAGAATTGTCCTGCGTAGTTACCACCGGTTTTTGCAGCACCAATACCACCATTAGCTGCTCTACTGTAGTGCTCAGCAATAAGTACCTTAACTTCTCCTGAATAATAAGCTTTTGCAGGAGATAAGATAATCATGAATTTATATTCGTCAGAAGGATTAGCAACAACACCAAAACCAGTCGCAATCATAAAAGGACGGATGTAAAGCGTGTTTCCTAAACCTTTTTTAATCCAGGCTTCATCTAATTTCAATAATTGGTTAAGACCTTCCATGAATAATTGTTCAGGAACTTCAGGCATTGCCATTCTAACGGCTGAACTGTTAAAACGTTTTATGTTTTCATCAGGTCTAAAAAGCCAAATAGCATCATTATCATCTTTGTAGGCTTTCATTCCTTCAAAAATAGTTTGTCCGTAATGAAAAACTCTCGATGAAGGATCCATCAGGAATGGAGCATAAGGTTTAATAGTTGGGTTTTGCCATTCTCCATTTTTATAATCACATTCAAATAAATGATCAGTGAATACAGAACCAAAGGTTAAGTTGTCAAAATCTACTTCGTTAATTTTTGTATTAGGTGCTTTTATAATTTCAATTTTGTTGGCTTGAGTTGTACTCATAATAATATGTTTTTTTATTTTTTTGAATGTATAAATGAAGCTTAAGTATAAAATTTCACTTTATGATGAACTAAACTTTGATTCCTGCAAAATTAAATAAAAAAGGACAAAATACTTGTCAAAATTTTAATAATTGTTACTATTGAATAGGATTTTCGTATATTCAAAAAAAAACTAAAAAAAAGACAATCATTTCTATCAAATATGCAATAAATCAAAGGAATTTGGACTTGAGTATGGCACTTTTTGAGTAAATTTGGTTGCTGTTTAAAGCAGATTCAAAAAATAGTTAAGAAAATTGAAAAGAGAAATTATACAAACTCAAGATGGTTCGACAACGATTCATTTAGAGGAATGGAATGAAAGTTATCATTCCAAACACGGTGCCATTCAGGAAGCCAAACATGTTTTTATTAAAAACGGACTTTCGTTATTTAAAAATAAAAAGCTATCTATTTTAGAAATAGGTTTTGGTACCGGATTAAATACGTTTATTAGTTTCTTAGAAGCTCAAAAAATGAATCAAATTATTGATTATCTGGGAGTAGAAGCTTATCCGGTTGCTGCTGAGGAAATTTTAGCAATGAATTATGTTGATGAATTAGATGCCGGAGAGCAATTAGCGGTATTTGAGAAAATGCACCAATCGGCTTGGAATGAAAAAATAGTTTTGGATAATCATTTTTCATTAACTAAAAGGCAACAATTTTTTCAGGATATTGATGATGTGGCACAGTTTGATTTGATTTATTTTGATGCTTTTGGGTATCGGGTGCAACCCGAATTGTGGAGTACAGCTATTTTTCAAAAAATGTATGATGCCCTTAAAGAAAATGGTGTTTTAGTGACTTATGCGGCCAGAGGAGTAGTCAAGCGAAGTATGATAGAAGTAGGTTTCAGAGTAGAAAAGTTAGAAGGACCTCCGGGGAAAAGAGAGATGTTTAGAGCTTTTAAATAAATTTTGAATAAAAAACAGCTTTTTGAAATTTAACATAATAATTTTTTAAAAATACCGTTAAATAGATGTAAAGTATATTTTTAATTCTTAATTTTACAAAGCCTTGAATTAATGTTTAATCATTAAAGTTAATCTATTATGACCAAAATAATGTTTGATTATACAAAATCGATATTAGAAAGAGTTAGTTTTGATCCGGTACTCTTTTGTAAAGAACTGGAAAAAGCGGTAAAAACACTTCTACCTTATGAGTTGGAACAGTTAAAAGAGTGGCTGATGTCTTTCATAATAGAGAAACCAGAGTTAAAACCATCTTTAGTGATAGTAAATATTTGAATAAAAAAGGAATCTGAAATGATTCCTTTTTTTATGAAATAAACTTTGTTTTTCTAAAATTATGAGACTTACTAAAGTAGTTTTGTTTTTGTAAGTTAAAAATTTCTAAATTTTTAAGAAAATGTAATTCATCGTTTTTTATGTGTTTTTTAACTGTTTTGGATTTGTGAGTTAAAGCCCGTTTTTTGTAAATTACAATACTTTAATATAGATAACTTTTAAAACTTTTAGATATGCCAAGAATGATATATGACTATACGAAATCGATACTGGAAAGAGTTAGTTTTGCACCTGATTTGTTTGTGAAAGAACTGAAAAAAGCAGTTCGAAATTTATTGCCACATGAGATTGAACATCTCCAAAAATGGCTTTTATATTACACAAAAGAAAAACCCGAATTGCAAAAGTGTCTTTTTGTAGTAGAGAGAAACTAAAATCATCAAATAGAGTCAGGATACCTGACTCTATTTTTTTTGAAGCGGACTTATAATTTGTACATTTTGGAAAACGATAGCTCCTTTTACAACTCCCGCTATAGTGCTTCTTAATGCTTCAATAATTTGGATTTTTAATTCACTCTTTGGATAAATAAGGCTGACTTCTCTGGCGGGTTTAGGTTCTGTAAAATGACGCAGTTTTACTTTGTCGGATTCTTTTAAGTCTAAAGTGTGTAAATAAGGTAAAAGTGTGGTTCCTAACCCTTCATCGGCAAGTTTTATTAAGGTTTCAAAACTTCCGCTTTCTATTTGAAAATGATTTCCTTCGCTTCTTGTGTTGTTTTTGCAAAGATTTAAAATACCGTCTCTAAAACAATGTCCATCCTGTAATAAAAGAATTTCATCAAGATTTAAGTCTTCGACTTCAATTTCCTTTTTTTGAAAATTATGATGATTTTCAGGAATATAAGCTACAAATGGTTCAAAGTATAGTACAATTTCTTTGATTTTTTCTTCCATCAACGGTGTAGCGGCAATGGCTGCGTCTAAATGACCATTATTTAATTTGGTAATAATTTCTTCGGTATTTAACTCCTCAATAATGAGTTTTACTTTTGGATGTTTTTTGATAAAATTATTTAAAAACATAGGTAATAAAGTGGGCATAATAGTAGGGATGATGCCCAGTCTGAATTCGCCACCTATGAAGCCTTTTTGTTGTTCAACAATATCCTGAATTCTATCAGCTTCGTTAACAATATTTTTTGCCTGATTTACTATTTTTTGACCAATATCCGTTAGTTGGATGGGTTTTTTAGTTCGGTCGAAAATTTGAATATTTAATTCTTCTTCAATTTTTTGAATTTGCATACTCAGGGTAGGTTGAGTTACAAAACATTTTTCGGCAGCCAGTGTGAAGTTTTTGTGTTCGGCTACAGCCAAAACATATTTAAGTTGGGTAATAGTCATGGATAGAATTTTTTGATGCAAATATAAAAACAATCAATTTGTTTGATAGTAAAAAAATCTTTTTTATCAGTTTTTTTTAAGTGCAGAACAGTATGAATTGCGTCTTTTGTTTGTTTAATTCTCTGAAAGTAAGATTGTTATATTAGTTTTGTTGGTTTTTTGTTTGTTGTTGTTAATTTTTTTTAAAAAAACATTGGTTTTTTTAAAATTTATATTTTTTTAGGTTTATTTTTGTTTATATGAAATCAATAGCACTTTTATTTTTATTTGTATTCATAGCTTTTCTATCAACTCCTACCGTTGTGAAGTTGATAGAAAAGTCAACTGATGTTGCTGTTTTTTATAGTTTGTCTGACGAAGAACACGTAAAAAAAGAGACAAAACATTTAGTGTATATTGTAACTTCTAATCTAACTTTTAAGGTAAAAAAAACAGGACTTAGAAGTTTAATACTTTTTGAGAATTTGTCTAAACATGACAATGTTTTACGCTCTGTAGTTACACCTCCACCCGATAGGATATAATACTTTTATAAAAAAATTAGGATTGTACATACAGTTTGTTGTGGTACAATTTAATATAATTTATTCATTAGTATTATGACAAAAAAAACCAATCTTTTTGCCAACCTTAAATCTGATTTTGCATCTGGTTTAGTGGTTTTCTTGGTAGCCTTACCATTGTGTTTAGGTATTGCAATGGCTTCGGGGGCACCATTATTTTCGGGTATTATTGCTGGCGTTATAGGAGGAATTGTGGTTGGCTATTTAAGTCAATCTCATATTAGTGTTACCGGGCCGGCGGCTGGATTAACAGCAATTGTATTAACGGCAATAACTAATTTGGGAGCTTTTGATATTTTCTTGACAGCTGTTTTTATTGCCGGTTTTATTCAATTAGCGTTAGGTTTTCTTAAAGCAGGGAGTATATCTAATTATTTTCCAACTAATGTAATTGAAGGAATGCTTGCGGGTATTGGAATTATTATTATTCTAAAACAGCTTCCACATGCTTTTGGCTATGATGCCGATTTTGAAGGAGATCAATCCTTTGCTCAAGTTGATGGAAATAATACGCTGTCTTCATTATTTCAGATTTTCGATCATTTTCATTTAGGAGCAATAATTGTAAGTTTGTTTTCATTGGCAATACTTATTTCCTGGGACAAAGTGGCTTTTTTAAAGAAATTCAAACTAGTTCCCGGAGCATTAATAGCTGTAATTTTTGGTATTGCTTTGAACCAGATTTTTATCAATTCAGGAAGTTCATTAGCTATTACTAAAGAGCATTTAGTGTCTTTGCCTATACCTGAATCATTAGAGGATTTTAAGGCAATTATTGTAGTTCCTAATTTTTCGCAAATTATCAATCCTGATGTTTGGACTGTAGCTGTAACAATTGCTATTGTGGCATCAGTTGAGACTTTATTGTGTATTGAGGCTTCCGACAGATTGGATCAGCAAAAACGATATACTAATACCAATGTCGAGTTAAAAGCCCAAGGAGTAGGAAATATAGTAAGTTCTCTTTTGGGAGGATTACCCATGACATCGGTAGTGGTTCGTTCTTCGGCAAATAGTAATGCAGGAGCCAAATCAAAAATGTCAACCATAATCCATGGGGTATTTTTATTATTGAGCGTTTTAATTATTCCCGCAATTTTAAATAAAATTCCATTGGCTACATTAGCTACAATTTTAATCTTAGTCGGCTACCGATTAGCCAAACCGGCTACAATTAAACATTTCTGGGAAAAAGGAAAATATCAATTTGTTCCTTTTATAGCGACGATGGTTGCTGTTGTAGTGACTGATTTGTTAAAAGGAGTAATGCTGGGAATTATTATTAGTGTGATTTTTGTTTTAAAAGGAAATCTAAAAAAAGCATACAGTTTCAAAAAAGAAGAATACGAAGACGGAGATATTATTCATATAGACTTAGCACAGGAAGTTTCTTTTTTAAATAAGGCCGCCATTAAGCAAACATTAAATGATATTCCTGAAAATTCAAGAGTTATTATTAATGCTCATGATACAGAGTATATTGCTCATGATGTTTTGGATTTAATTCGTGAGTTTAAAGAAATACGAGCTCATGATCAAAATATCAAAGTAAAATTGAAAGGTTTTAAAAAGGCCTATCAGTTAGAGAATACGGATGAAGTTTCAAATCATGTAACAATTGAGCATTATTATGATGTAGCAAAACGAATGATGGTTAAAAGAGAAGTTTTTTAAAACAATAAAGAATAAACCTGAGTATTACTGAAACAAAGTTAAATAGAGTAAATTAAAAATAGTATGGTTGATTTTTATAAAAAAATATTAGATAATAATAAAGAATGGGTCGTAAAATCATTAGAGAAAGATCCTAACTATTTTGCAGATTTAGCCAAAGGGCAAACACCACCATTGTTGTGGATAGGATGTTCTGACAGTCGTGTGCCGGCAAATGAGATTATTGGAGCTAAGCCGGGAGAGGTTTTTGTACATCGAAATATTGCTAATATGGTTGTACATACCGATATGAACATGCTAAGTGTTTTGGATTATGCTGTGAATGTTTTAAAAGTAAAACACGTAATTGTTTGTGGACATTATGGTTGTGGAGGTATAAAAGCAGCTATGGGAAATCAGTCTATCGGGATTATTGATAATTGGATTCGACATATTAAAGATGTGTATCGTATGCACAATGTTTATTTGGATTCTATTCAAGATGAAACGGAGCGTTTTAACACCTTTGTAGAAATAAATGCTAAAGAGCAGGTTTTTGATTTAGCCAAAACATCGATTGTACAAAATGCCTGGAAAAACGGTCAGGATTTAACTCTGCACGGTTGGGTTTATGGTTTGAATTCCGGTTTTGTTACCGATTTAGAAGTGAATATTAGTTCAAATAAAGAATTGGATGAAGTTTATCAATTGAATTTATAAGTAAAAAATCGCCTCAAATGGCGATTTTTTTATTCATTATCTAAATTTTCATTAAAAGCAGAAGGGAGTAATTTTGGGATAAATTTTATCAGGATTGGAAGCAGTAAACTTCCACCGGGAAGTAAAAAAATAGTTAGCGAGGGTATCGTTTTACAAATATCCAATAGCTGTTTTTTTACTTTCTTTTTTTCTTTTTCGTCTAAATCTCTTCTTGTAGAATAAGCTAATAAAATCATTAATTCTTTACTTTGAATAATTTCTTTGAGTAGCCTGTTTTTATTACGACTAATTAATGTGATTACACTTTGTGTGGTTTGATCGTAAAAATGTTTTACCGGATTTGAATAATTAAAATAAGGAATTTCTTTTTTGTATTTAGTTATAAAAAGATCCGTATTTTGGATACTTTCAGATACGAAATCAGCTTGTATTTTGATGTTTTCGGCTAATTTATGTAAAAAATAAATCTCTTCATTTTCAATCTCGCCATCACTCCATAATGCCATTCCTGCCATATCAAGGAGATAATATTTTTCTAAATCAGAATTGAAGTAGTCCAAATTTAACTCGTCAATATTTTGGGTATTAATTTTAGAAAATTTGCTGTAACGTACTGAAGCTTCAAAGAGTTTGATTAATAAATCGTCATAATTTGATTTATTAGTCTTAATTTTTAGTGCCAATGTAACCACACTAATTACTGCTTCTTCAATTTTTTTTAGGTATTTCTCCGGGATTTTTCCATTAATCAAATATTGTCTAAAAGCTAAAATATCGATAAAAAGCAGTGCATTAGTTACAATATGAGAGAAGTTTTTATTTATAATGTCCACATTGGTTTGAACTCGGGTATCAATGATTCTCTCCAAGTTTAAAGAAGGAGCACCGTTAGGCAAAACTTTTTTGAACAAATTAAATCCCTGCGGATGCAAATCATCATAGAAATCCAGACATTTTTTGATAAAAGTATTCGAATCTACTTCCTTAGTGGTTAATCCGTAAATATGATACAGGGTATTTAATAAGGCAACTTTAGGGATTTCATTTTGAACCCAGCCTTTGGTGTCAACAAATACAGGTGTTTCAAACGAAATAATATGACCGTATATAAAACCGGTAGCTCTGGTTTTTTTATAAAATAAATCAGTATCCATGAAAACATGCTGTTTCGTGAATTCCTGCTTGATAAAAAATTTATCAATCCAGCCAGGTGCCGAAGGATTTATCATATTCTTATTTTGATGCTACAAAGCTATGTTTTTTTCTAGTTTTGATGTTATTTAAAAATGAAAAAACCATCTTAATTTTGTTAAATTAAGATGGTTTTAATCGGTGTTGAAAGACTATTCTTTATTTTATAATCCCCGAACAAGCTACCCTAGCTCCGGCATTTCCTGCTGGTTGAGAAGTAAAATCATCCGTTCCATCATGAACAATTAAACCTTTTCCTAATATGTCTTTAGTTTGATCGCCACAACCAATACACCATTCGTCGGTAGTCAAAGTGATTTTTCCGTTTCCTTTTTCATCAGCAGTGAAATTTCCAATATCTCCTTTGTGATATTCGCCAACTCCCCATTTTCCATGTTTTTTAAAGGTTGGATTCCAATGTCCTCCCGCCGAACTTCCATCAGCTGCCGAACAATCTGATTTTTCATGGATGTGAATAGCGTGAATTCCGGGTTTTAATCCTGATATTTTAGCTTCGAAAGTTACTTTGCCGTTTTTTTCAACAAAAGTAGCTGTTCCAGCAACACTGCTGTTGCTTTTAGCTTCGAATGCAATATTTAATTTTTTAGTATCAGCCGATTTATTTTGGGGTTTACACCCAACAAAAGCTGCACTAATAGCTAGTGTAAAAAGAATGAATTTTTTCATGATTTTGTAGAATAGTATTTAAACTATAAAAATACTATAAAAAGCATCGAAAATCAAAGTTAAATAACATTCTATTTTGATTTTTCCCCAACAAAATGGTTGGTTGGCGATTTAAATAAAATATTGAAGGACGTTAAACTACCGTAGATTCTGGTGATGTATTGTTGCAGTTCTATTTTTTCTATTTCTTCCAGATTACTCGAATTTACTTTTTGTTCCATTACACGTAAACGGTCTCTAACCATTACTATTTTATGGAAAAAAGTGTCAATCGGAATTTCTTTCGAAGCTAAACCTGCCTGACCGGGTTCTAAAATTAGTTTCCCGCCTTTCCATTTGTCGCCTATAGGAACAATTTCGGAAACATCAGACCATTTTTTCAGAAGATTACGTAAAGTGGTTTCTACTTCAGAGAAACTTATAGTATCAACTTCGTTTTCGGCGGCTTCAATGATTTCAAATGTGTCATTTAATGGAATTGTTTCTAATCCGTTTTCTATAAATGTGACCCAATAAGCGGTTGATGAAACATTGGTAATTACTCCTTTTCCGTATTGTGGATGTGCAATTCGGGATCCTATTCCTAATATTTTCATATGTCTTTGTTTTTATCTAAAATAGGAACAATTTTTGTGATTTCAAATAATCATTTATATTGATTGAAGTATTTTATTTAATCCATTTGTATTATTTTTATTCCAGTTTAAGTTGTTGTTTATCAAGGATTCATTTGTTGTAATTTAAAAAATAAAATTATGAAAACACATAAAATAGCTGTTTTGATCTTGCTTTGTTTTAATATTTTGATTGGATTTTCTCAGGAAAAAACGAGAAGACAATTAAGAAGCGAAAAGAATTTAGAAAAGCAAACAGCAATAGAAAAATTGATTGAAGCTAAAGAATTTCAATTTGTAGCCCGAAATTCGAATTCACAAACTTTTAGAATGATTGATTTGAGTATTATTCCCAATTTTGTCAAATTCAACCCCGATTTTATTAAAAGTGAAATGCCTTTTTTTGGAAGAGGATTTAGTGGATTAGGTTATGGAGGTAGTGATACAGGGCTTAAATTTGAAGGAAAACCGGAAAGATTTTTAATCAGTAAAGTAAAGAAAGGTTATCAAATAGATGTGACTGTAAAAGGACAGCAAGATTTGTTTAATATGACATTATTTGTTTCTTTTCAGGGAAGTAGCACACTAACGATTATTAGTAATAATAGAGAATCTATTTCTTATTTTGGAGAAATTTCAGCTATTGAGAAAGAGAATAAATAGGGTTTGTCAGACAAAAAAACCGTCCGTTTTTTGAAAACGAGACGGTTTTTTTATGCTTGATTTAGCTAAAAACAATATTTGTTTTCGGCAATAATTTTAGCACTAATAGTTCTTCTGATTTCGACAATGTTTGGCATATTAGTGTATTTGGTATAACGTCTCAATCCCATTAACATCATGCGTTGTTCATCGCCTTCGGCAAAAGAGATAATGCTTTCTTTTCCTTTTTGTGTGACAATATCTACGGCTTTATATAAATACAATTTTGCCATCGCAATTTGTTCTTTGATATTGGCTTCACCTTCTTTTTTTGCCAATTTTTCAGTTCTCAGAATACAAGATTCAGCCATGTAAATTTCGATTAGAATATCTGCGGAAGCGATCAATAATTGTTGGTGTTCGTCTAAATCAGGGCCGTATTTTTGGACAGCACCACCGGCTACCATCAAGAAGGCTTTTTTCAATTTGCTGATCATTTCTTTCTCTTCAGAAAATAATTCAGAATAATCAGGAGTTTCAAATGACGGAATGCCCATTAAGTCTTCCTGTACTTTTGAAGCCGGACCTAATAAATCAACATGACCTTTCATGGCCTTTTTAATCAGCATTCCTACTGAAAGCATTCGGTTGATTTCGTTGGTTCCTTCGTAAATTCGGGTAATTCTCGCATCACGCCAGGCACTTTCCATTGGGGTATCTTCTGAGAATCCCATTCCTCCAAATATTTGAATTCCTTCGTCAGAACAATTTTGGATATCTTCAGAAACGGCTACTTTTAGAATAGCACATTCTATGGCAAATTCTTCCACGCCTTTTAATTCGGCTTCCTGATGTGGAGCGCCTTCGCTTTCGCGAATGGAAATTCGTTCTTCTATACTTTTGGCAGCTCTGTAGACAGCGCTTTCACCGGCATAACAGCTGGTTGCCATTTCGGCTAATTTGTATCGAATGGCGCCAAATTTAGAAATAGGAACATTAAATTGGATTCTTTCATTCGAATATTTAGCAGATCCAGTAATGATTCTTCGTTGTGAATCCAAACAGGCTGCCGCCAATTTAATACGTCCAACATTCAGCGCGTTCATAGCGATTTTGAAACCATTTCCTCTTTCAGAAAGCATATTTTCTACAGGAACTTTGGTTTCGTTAAAGAATACCTGTCTTGTTGATGAAGCACGAATTCCTAATTTATGCTCTTCTTCATTGGTGGAAATTCCGTTTTCAGGATTGTTTTCGACAATGAAACCGGTAATGTTTTTATCATCTTCAATTCGGGCAAAAACAATAAAAAGCGAACAAAATCCGGCATTGGTAATCCACATTTTTTGTCCTGTGATTTTGTAATGTGTACCATCTTCAGATAAAACAGCCTTTGTTTTTCCTGAATTAGCATCACTTCCAGCTCCGGGTTCGGTAAGGCAATAAGCGCCAAACCACTCACCGGAAGCCAGTTTTGGAACATATTTTTGTTTTTGTTCTTCTGTTCCGTATAAGGTGATTGGCAATGTTCCAATTCCGGTATGCGCCCCAAAAGCACTTGAAAAGGATCCAGTTGCCCCTGAAATGTAATCGCAAACTAAAACCGTATCGACAAATCCCATTCCCATTCCGCCATAGGCTTCCGGAACAGAAATGCTCAAAAGTCCCAGTTCAGCGGCTTTGTGCATACATTCAACAGTAAATGCAAAGTCTCTTTTTTCAAAGCGATCTTTGTTAGGCCAAAGTTCTTTGTCAACAAATTCTTTGACCATGTCGCGCATCATTCTTTGTTCTTCAGAGAAATCTTCCGGAATAAAAATGTCTTCGCATTTTGTTTCTTTAACTAAAAACTGACCACCACGAGTCACATTTTTTTCGATTGTATCTGCCATAGTCTATATTTTTTGTATGTTTTTAATTTATTGATTATTCTAAATCTTGTTATTTGGATGAAAGAAAGAATACTTTTGTCTATAATATTTCGTAAATCCCCGCAGCTCCTTGTCCTGTTCCTACGCACATAGTTACCATCCCATATTTATTGCCACGGCGTTTCATTTCGTCGAATAACTGAACGGATAATTTGGCTCCCGTACAACCTAGAGGATGTCCTAATGCAATGGCACCTCCGTTGACATTTACAATATCAGGATTCAGCCCCAATTCTCTAATTACAGCCAAGGATTGAGAAGCAAAAGCTTCGTTTAATTCAATTAAATCAATGTCTTTCAAGTGTAATCCCGCTTGTTTTAATGCTTTTGGAATGGCTTTTACTGGACCAATTCCCATAATTCTTGGTTCTACTCCAGCTGATGCGTAGTTTACCAATCGCGCTATAGGTGTTAGGTTTAATTCTTTAACGAGTTCTTCACTCATGATTAAAACAAAGGCAGCCCCATCACTCATTTGAGATGAAGTTCCTGCTGTAACACTTCCATCAGCGGCAAAAACGGGTTTTAATTTCGCTAATGCCTCTAGCGAAGTATCAGCTCTCGGTCCTTCGTCTTTATTGACGACATAAGATTTTGTTTCTTTTTTGCCATCAGCATTAACAAAAGTTTGTTCGATAGTAATAGGAACAATTTGGTTATCAAATTTGCCTTCAGCCTGTGCTTTCAATGCTTTTTGATGCGAATGATAACCAAATAAATCCTGATCTTCTCTGGAGATATTGAATTGTTTAGCAACGGCTTCGGCTGTTAGTCCCATTCCCCAATAATAATCTTCGTGACCTGCTTTGGCAACGGCATAATCTGGTGTTGGTCGATAACCACCCATTGGAATAAAACTCATACTTTCGGCGCCACCAGCAATAATACAATCCGCCATTCCTGATTGAATTCGGGCAGTTGCCATTCCGATAGTTTCTATACCTGAAGCACAATATCTATTAACTGTTACGCCTGGAACATCATTAATTTCTAATCCCATTAAAGAGATTAATCGTCCAAAATTCAATCCTTGTTCGGCTTCTGGCATCGCATTTCCTACCATGACATCATCAATGCGTTTTTTGTCGAAATCAGGCAATTCATTCATCATATGCTGAATGGTTTCTGCTGCCAATTCATCAGGACGTTTGAAACGGAATACACCTTTTGGGGCTTTTCCAACTGCTGTTCTGTATGCTTTTACTATATAGGCTGTTTTCATGGATAAAAAGTATTAAGATTGTAGTATTAAGTATTAAGACTACCAATCAATGTCATTATTGTTTTTTTAGAGATTTTTGAAGTGCAAAATTCATATTGCTGATTTCTACTAATTCATTTATTATAGGTGAAACTTTTTCTTCATCTATTAATTCTAGACGTTTTGAAATTATTAATTGAGTAATTAATTCGTAAGTTGAACCATTTGCAATTCCTAAGAAATGGGCAAATTCATTGTTTGAATTTCTTCCTGATCCTTCAGCAATATTTGAAGGAATAGAAACGGCACATTTTTTAATTTGATGTGTTAAGTTGAATCTTTCATCAATGGGTAATTCTGAAGTGACTTTATAAACATCTACAGTAATGTCTATTGCTTTTTGCCAAATCTTTAATTTTTCAAATTGATGCATGGTAATTCTTTTTTGTCTTGATACTTAATACTCAAATCTTAATTCCTCAATGGTTTCCCCGCTTTTAACATATATTGAATGCGTTCCAATGTTTTTCTTTCAGTACAAAGAGACAAAAAAGCTTCTCTTTCTAAATCTAATAGATACTGTTCGGATACCAATGTCGGTTCGGATAAATCGCCACCAGCCATAACATAAGCCAGTTTGTTTGCAATTTTTTTATCGTGTTCTGAGATGTATTTTCCAGCAAGCATTTGGTCGGTTCCCACTAAGAACATACCCAGAGCCTGTTTTCCTAATACTTTAATATCATTTCGACGAATCGGTTGGGTATAGCCAGCTTCTGCCATTAACAGTGCGTGTTTTTTAGCTTCAGCAATTTGACGGTCTTTGTTCACTACAATAATATCCTTTCCGTGTTGTAATAAACCGGTATCAAAGGCTTCATATCCTGAAGTCGATACTTTTGCCATGGCAATGGTCAAGAAATATTCCTGTAATGTATTGAGTTCAACATCGTTTTTTCTAAACAAATCAGAAGCACGTAAAGTCATTTCTTTTGAACCACCACCTCCGGGAATGACACCAACACCAAATTCCACCAATCCCATATAAGTTTCAGCAGCTGCAACCACTTTGTCGGCATGAAGGCTCATTTCGCAACCGCCACCAAAAGTCATTCCGTGCGGTGCAACAACTACCGGAATAGAAGAGTAGCGAACACGCATCATGGTGTCCTGAAACATTT
Organism: Flavobacterium sp. GSA192; assembly: GCF_006386525.1. Classification (NCBI taxonomy): domain Bacteria; kingdom Pseudomonadati; phylum Bacteroidota; class Flavobacteriia; order Flavobacteriales; family Flavobacteriaceae; genus Flavobacterium; species Flavobacterium sp. GSA192. Next base: position 220,292 of record NZ_VAHC01000005.1, read on the forward strand.
TGATGGCCATATTCAATTCGTCATATTCCTGTTCTACCGCCATCATGAATATCATTCCGATATTGGCACCCACTGAAAAATTAGCAGCTTGATTTCCAATAACTAATCCTGAATATTCTTTTTCGGCTAAATCAATTCCTTTATTGATTGCTTGCAATACATCACCGCCAATGGTATTCATTTTTGATTTGAATTCAATATTCAAAATTCCGTCACCCAAATCTTCAATGATAGCGCCACTGTTGCTCCAGACTTTTTTGCTTTCGCGAATATTATTCAGAATGATAAAGGCGTCTTGTCCGGGAACTTTAGTTTGTGATTTTGTTGTAATATCGTAGAAATAAGTAGCGCCTTCTTTTACAGTATAAAAACTACTGTTTCCCGAAGCCAACATCTCATTTACCCATGCAGCAGGAGTGTGTCCTTCGGCTTTTATTAGTTCGAATCCTTTTAAAACTCCTATAGCATCCCAAATTTCGAATGGACCATTTTCCCAGCCAAAACCCGCTTTCATCGCATCGTCAATTTTGTATAATTCGTCCGAGATTTCAGGAACTCTATTGGAAACATAAGCAAATAAGGCAGAGAAGCTTTTTCTGTAAAATTCTCCTGCTTTGTCTTGACCTTTTATTAAAACTTTAAAACGATCAATAGGTTTTTCGATAGTTTTTGTGAGTTCTAAAGTGGCAAACGAAGCTTTTTTGGCAGCGCGATATTCCAAGGTATTTAAATCTAATGAAAGAATATCTTTGTCTACTTTTTTGTAAAAACCTTGTGCTGTTTTACTTCCAAACCATTTGTTCTCGACCATTTTAGTGATGAATTCTGGGAGTTTAAATAACTTATGAGCTTCATCATTTGGGCAGTTTTCATAAATTCCATTGGCAACATGCACCAAAGTATCTAAACCTACCACATCAACCGTTCTAAAAGTAGCTGATTTAGGTCGTCCAATAACAGGTCCTGTTAATTTGTCTACTTCTTCAATAGTCAAATTCATTTCTTTGACCAAATGAAACAAACTTTGGATTCCGAAAACTCCAATGCGATTTCCAATAAAAGCAGGAGTGTCTTTGGCTACAACCGAAGTTTTTCCCAGGAATTTTTCTCCGTAATTATTCAAAAAATCCAATACTTCAGTTGAAGTTTTTGGTCCTGGAATAATTTCGAATAATTTTAAGTAACGCGCAGGGTTAAAAAAGTGAGTTCCGCAGAAGTGTTTCTGAAAATCTTCACTTCTGCCTTCACTCATAAAATGAATAGGAATACCTGAAGTATTGGATGTCACTAAAGTACCTGCAGTTCTGTATTGATCGATTTGTTCGAAAACCAATTTTTTGATGTCCAAACGTTCCACCACAACCTCGATAATCCAATCTACAGAAGTGATTTTTGCCATATCATCGGTTGTGTTACCTGTGGTGATTCTGCTGGCAAATTTCTGACTGTAAATAGGCGATGGTTTTGATTTTAGCGAATTAGCTAAATGTTCATTAACAATTCGATTTCTAACAGCCTTACTTTCCAGAGTGAGTCCTTTTTCACTTTCAATTTCAGTAAGCTCTTTTGGGATAATATCCAAAAGCAATACTTCGACACCAATGTTGGCAAAATGACAAGCAATCCCTGAACCCATGATTCCTGAACCAATTACGGCAACTTTTTTAATTGTGCGTTTCATACTTTGTTATTATTTATTTTTATCTGAAGATAATGCTGTTAATCTTTTTTCGATTTAGCGATTTCGTTTTCAGATTGGTTAAATATTTCTTTCTCTTGTATTAATCTGTTGATGGTTTCAGCGACTTCTATAAAGTTATCCCATTTTTCATCAGAGATGTGTTTTTTGATGCTATCGTTAAACTGAATGACAGTGCTTTTTGATAAGGCTCTTTTTTCTTTACCATAATCGGTCAGGTAAATTAATACACCCCGACCGTCATTGGGATTTTTCTTTTTAATGATTAATCCTTTTTCTTCCATCGATTTCAAAGTGCGCGTCAGGCTGGTGGCTTCCATTCCCATTTTAGGACCTAAAGCTGTCGATGGTGTTCCTTTTTCTTTGTCGATACTTAATAATGCAAATCCAGTTGCCATTGTGGCACCATATTTAGCAGCTTCTTCATTGTACATTCTGGAAACGGTCTGCCAAGTTGCTCTTAAGATGTAATCTATTGTTTTGTTTTTCATGTGGCAAGCTTATTAAGTTTCTCTTAAAAAGGAAATCTATTTTTTACCATAATCGTTTTATTTTAAAATAAAAATTATGATATTAGCAGAGCTGTTGTTTCAAATGTAATAAAAAATAGTATGCGTGCATAATAAAAAACAGTTGTTTTTTTGTTAAAAAAATAATTGAAGTTAAAAAAAGAGCTTGTTTCGAATTTATGAAACAAGCTCTTATTATGTATTGCAGAAATGAATAGGATTTTCTAAAAACTATATATCTTTTGGTATAAATCCTGATATTTTTCCAGTATGTTTTTGCGTTTTAATTTGAGTGTTGGAGTCAATTCACCGCCATCAATAGACCAAACATTAGGAGTGAGTTCAAAACGTTTGATTTGTTCCCAGTGACCAAATTTAGTGTTGATGGTATCTACTTCCTGTTGGATGCGGGCAATAACTTTTTCGTTAGAAACAATTGCCTGATTTGTTTTTTCAAGATCAATTTTGTTTTTCACTGCCCAGTCGTATACAAAGTCAAAATTAGGTTGGATAAAAGCCCCTGGCATTTTTTGGCCTTCGCCAATAACCATAATTTGTTCTATAAAACGGGATTGTTTCATGGTGTTTTCAATAAGCTGAGGCGCAATGTATTTTCCTCCCGAAGTTTTGAACATTTCTTTTTTACGGTCGGTGATTTTTAAGAAACCATCCTGATCCATATTTCCAATGTCTCCTGTATGGAAATAACCATCTGTGATAACTTCGTTAGTTAGCGTTTCGTTTTTGTAGTAGCCCATCATTACATTAGGACCTTTGCAAAGAATTTCTCCGTCTTCGGCAATTTTTACTTCTACATTATCGATTACTTTTCCAACAGTTCCAATTCGGAAACCAAAATTTCTCATATCGTTTACGGCAATTACTGGAGAAGTTTCGGTTAGTCCATAGCCTTCCATAACAGGAATTCCTGCTGCCGCAAAAATTCGGGATAATCGGGTTTGTAAAGCGGCACTACCTGAAACCATTACTTCAAGCCTGCCACCAAGGCCTTCCTGCCATTTGCTGAAAATGAGTTTTCGGGCAATTTTAAGTTGGAATTCGTACCAAAATCCATTCGCTCCATAAGGTTCGTATCGCAATCCTAAATCGATAGCCCAGAAGAATAATTTTCTTTTAATTCCGCTTAGTTCGGCTCCTTTAGCATAAATTTTATCATATACTTTTTCGATTAATCTAGGAACAGCAGTAATTACGTTAGGTTGTACTTCTTTAATGTTTTCGCCAATTTTTTCTATGGATTCTCCAAAATAGATCGATACGCCATAATATTGGTATAAATACAAAACCATTCTTTCGAAAATATGGCAAATAGGTAAAAAGCTCAATGCACGACTCGCTCCTGCTTTGAAAGGAATTCTGGGAGCACTGCCTAAAACATTCGATACAATATTTTGGTGCGAAAGCATCACTCCTTTAGGATTTCCGGTTGTACCCGAAGTATAAATAATAGTTGCTAAATCTTCGGTTTTGATACTGTTTTTTCGAGCTTCTACTTCCTCTTGATTGCTTTCGTCTTCGCCAAGTACTGTTAATTCATTCCAATTTTTGCAATTGACAATAGTATTAAAACTGTAAATTTCCTTAAGATGGGGTAATTTGTTTTTAACAGAGTTTATTTTTTTGAATAGTTCTTCGTCAGAAACAAAGCAATAACTAGCCTCGCTATGATTCAGGATATATTGGTAATCCTGTTCAGAAATAGTAGGATAGATAGGGACTGTTTGTGCACCGGTTTGCAAAACACCAATATCAACAATATGCCATTCGGGCCTGTTATTAGAAGAAATGATGGCAATTTTATCGTCTTTTTTTATCCCCATTCGCAATAGTGCTCTGGAAATACTATTGGCTTTGGTAATATATTCTTGTGTCGAAATCTTTTCCCACACACCGTTTTGCTTTGAAGCTAAAGCGTCAGGAATTGAAGTAAACTCATCTTGTTGATGGTACGGAAAATCAAAAATTCGGGTGATTGAGGTCATGGTTATCGTTTTGGAATCCTAATGCAAAATATAAAAAAATAATCGAAGTTTTGTTGTTTAAAGTCTAAAATAAATGTGTTAAGTTTAATTTAATATGCTGAAAATAACAGTTTCTTTAATTGACTAATTTTTAGTTGATGAGTTTATTTATGTGTTTTTAACTATTTGATATTGAGGAGTTCATTTTTGTGTATTATTTTTTACTAATTTAAGGGTTCTTTTTTAGAGATGGTTATTGGGTATTTGTGTATAGTTTTTATCTATCGAAAAACATATTTCAATAAATTAATCATCGCTAAATTAGCATTGCAACTTTTAAAAAATAAAAAAATAAATAATTATGGAAAACACAAACAATTCAAACGGTGCGAGTAAATGTCCATTTTCAGGAAGTGCTCCAAAGCAAAGTGCAGGTAAGGGAACACAAAACCATAATTGGTGGCCTAATCAGTTAAAAGTTGATATTTTGCGTCAGCATTCATCAAAATCTAATCCAATGGATGAAGAATTTGATTATGTAGCAGCATTCAATTCATTGGATTTAGAAGCTGTGAAAAAAGATCTTCATGCTTTAATGACTGATTCTCAGGATTGGTGGCCAGCAGATTTTGGACATTATGGGCCATTTTTTATTCGTATGGCATGGCATAGTGCCGGTACCTATCGTGTACAGGACGGGCGTGGTGGTGCGGGTTCAGGACAGCAGCGTTTTGCTCCATTAAATTCATGGCCGGATAATGTATCTTTAGATAAGGCACGTCGTTTGATTTGGCCAATAAAACAAAAATATGGTAATAAGATTTCCTGGGCTGATTTAATGATCCTTACCGGAAATGTTGCTTTAGAATCTATGGGATTCAAAACATTGGGTTTTGCTGGTGGACGTGCTGATGTTTGGGAACCGGATATGGATGTATATTGGGGGTCTGAAAAAGTCTGGTTAGGTGGAGATATCCGCTATGCACATGGTTCTCATGGAGTAGATGGAGATGGGGTTGTTGCTTCGGATGATGATGCAGATGGAAAAGTTCATTCTCGTAGTTTAGAAAATCCTTTGGCTGCTGTTCAAATGGGATTAATTTATGTAAATCCAGAAGGACCAGACGGAAATCCGGATCCGGTTTTAGCAGCTCATGATATTAGAGATACTTTTGCCCGTATGGCAATGAATGATGAGGAAACGGTGGCATTAATTGCCGGTGGGCATACCTTTGGTAAAGCTCACGGAGCAGCTTCTACAGAACATGTGGGTAAAGAACCTGAAGCTTCGGGAATTGAAGAGCAGGGTTTTGGGTGGAATAATAGTTATGGATCAGGGAAAGGTGGGGATACCATCAGTTCAGGTCTCGAAGTTACCTGGACCAGTAAACCAACAGAATGGACCAACTTATATTTCGAATACTTATTAGATTTCGATTGGGAATTAACAAAAAGTCCTGCTGGTGCCCATCAATGGGTGGCAACAAATGTTGGTGCGATTACTCCAGATGCACACGATCCAAACAAAATGCATCAACCAACGATGCTGACAACCGATTTATCTTTACGGTTTGATCCTGAATACGCAAAAATATCAAAAAGATTTCGCGAAAATCCAGATCAATTTGCGGATGCTTTCGCAAAAGCCTGGTTCAAATTAACACACCGTGATATGGGGCCTCTTTCGCGATATTTAGGCCCAGATGTTCCTCAAGAAGTGTTTACATGGCAAGATCCTGTTCCAGCAGTAGATCATGAATTAATAAATGCTAATGATATAGAGATTTTAAAATCCCAAATTTCCGGATTAGGATTTTCAGTTTCAGAATTAGTGACTACAGCCTGGGCTTCGGCATCTACTTTTAGAGGTTCTGATAAACGTGGTGGTGCAAACGGTGCTCGCATTCGATTAGAACCACAAAAAAATTGGACAGTAAATAATCCGGTTCAACTAAATAAAGTTTTAACGGCTTTAGAAAATATTCAAAGTAAATTTAATACTGCAAATGTATCTAAGAAAGTATCTATTGCGGATTTAATTGTATTAGCGGGTAATGTGGCTGTAGAAAAAGCTGCTGCTGCTGCAGGAACAAATGTAACGGTACCATTTACAGCTGGTCGTACAGATGCTACTCAAGAACAAACAGATGTTGAATCGGTAGGGTATTTAGAACCTGTTGCTGATGGATTTAGAAATTACAGAAAAAACAAAAGTGCAGTTTCGACAGAAGAATTATTAATTGATAAAGCACAATTGTTAACCTTAACAGCTCCTGAACTCACTGTTTTAATTGGTGGATTGAGAGTTTTAGATACTAATTTTGATGGTTCTAAAAATGGTGTGCTAACAAATCGTCCAGGATATTTAACAACAGATTTCTTTGTTAATTTATTAGATATGGGAACAGCCTGGAAAGCAATGGATGAAAGTAAAGAAATTTATATTGGAACAGACCGTAAAACGGGTCAGCCAAAATGGACTGGAACTCGTGTGGATTTAGTATTTGGTTCTAACTCTGAGTTGAGAGCTATTGCTGAAGTATATGCAAGTGCTGATGCTCATAATAAATTTGTGAAAGATTTTGTGGCTGCCTGGAACAAAGTCATGAATTTAGACCGTTTTGATTTACTTTAGTTATTAATTTTTGTAAAAGACAAAATCCCGTATCGCTATTTTGAAACGATGCGGGATTTTTGATTTCTAATAATGTGTTTGTGCTTATGCTATTTTGTAAATTTTAGTAATATCTTTCAAAATTTCGTCAAAATTAATTTCTAAGTCGATTAATTTTCCGGAATGAATGTCAAAAATCCAACCATACACTTTTAGGTTTCTTTCGCTATTTGCTTTTTGAACTTCGGCTGTTTTAATCACATTAATACATTGCTCCTGTACATTTAATTCAACTAATCTTTTGTATTTCTCGGATTCGTTAGTAATAGCGTCTAATTCTTGTTGGTGGATACGATACACATCTCTAATGTTTCTCAACCAAGGGTTTAGAATTCCTAAATCAGATTGTTGCATTGCTGCCAATACACCACCACAACCATAATGGCCACAAATTACAATGTGATTTACTTTTAAATGGCTTACCGCATAATTGATAACCGACATTGAGTTCAAGTCGGTATTAGGAACCATATTAGCAATGTTTCGGTGAACAAAAACCTCACCCGGTTGTAAACCCATTACTTCTTCGGCGGTTACACGACTATCTGAACAACCAATATAAAGAATTTCAGGAGCTTGTCCGGCACCTAATTTGTCAAAATAAGTTTCATCTGCTTGCAGTTGTTTCGCAATCCACTTTTTGTTGTTTTCAAAAATTTGTTTGATGTCCATGTTTTGTATTTTTTTTCAAATATAAGGTGTAATTGTAATGTAAAAAAAGAAGACTCTTGTAATCTCACAAAAAAGTCCCATCTTTTTATATTGCTGTATGAAAAGCTGGGTCTTTAGTAGTAGGTAGCAACAATTATAATTGAATTAAAATATATTCAATATAAATTAGCTTTTTATATTCTAAAAACAGGATTATAGTTTGAGCTTTCAGGATATATTTTGCAATCTTTGAACTCAAAAAAAAAGCTATATGAGTAAGACAAAATTAATAATCAATAATAATGGTTCAATAAAAATTGAAGGTGATTTCGAAATTATGGACTGTGATGGAAACGTTTACGGATTAGAAGGAAGAACAGCTTTAGGACTTTGCCGTTGTGGATTATCTTCTAACAAACCTTTTTGTGATGGTTCGCACCGTAATAATTTTACACATGAACCTAAGGCATTTGATTTGCCACCAATGAAAAAATAAAATTTTACATTATACAAAAAAGCTGTATTTCATAATGCAGCTTTTTTGTTTTTAAGACTAGAAAAGAATTTTATCCTTCAATTTTAGCAGAAAGCTCAAACCATCGTTCTTCTTTGGTTTCTATCTTATTGATGATGTTTTCCAGTTCTTTTGCTTTTTTCTCGATGTCTGCATCAGCAATTTTCCCTTCTGAGAATAATTGTTCGATTTTAGTTTTTTCGATTTCTAAATCTTTGATTTCGTGTTCGATTTTTTGATATTCTTTTTGCTCGTTAAAAGACAGATTATTAGTTGGATTTTTTTGTTTCCAATCTTTCTTTTCTGCCTTGTTTTCTTCTTTTTGGGCTACATCAGCACTGTCTTCATAAGCTCTGAAATCAGAATAGTTACCGGGGAAATTTTCGACCACACCCTGACCTCTAAAGATAAATAAGTGATCCACAATTTTATCCATAAAATAACGGTCGTGCGAAACTACTAATAAACAACCAGGGTAATCTAAAAGGAAACTCTCCAATACATTCAAAGTCACGATATCCAAATCGTTCGTCGGTTCATCGAGAATCAAGAAGTTCGGATTCTGAATCAAAACGGTACATAAATACAAACGTTTCAATTCGCCACCACTTAATTTATCTACAAAATCATATTGTTTTTTAGCGTCAAAAAGGAAACGCTCTAACAATTGGGAAGCCGAAATGATTCGTCCTTTTGCTAACGGAATAAATTCTCCGTATTCTTTGATAATGTCAATAACACGTTGTCCGGCTTTAGGATTGATACCACTTTGAGTGTAATATCCTATTTTGATGGTATCGCCTTTAACTACTCTTCCTGAATCCAGCGGTAAAGTTCCCGTTAATAAATTCAGAAAAGTCGATTTTCCGGTTCCATTTTTACCAATAATCCCAATGCGTTCGCCACGTTGAAAATCGAAACTGAAGTTGTCTAAAATAACACGGTCTTTAAATTTTTTCGAAATTTTGTGAAGCTCGATAATCTTACTTCCCATGCGTTCCATGTTGATTTCAAGTTCTACTTTGTTTTCCTTACGGCGACTTTGTGCTTTTTCTTTGATGATGTAAAAATCATCCTGACGCGATTTAGACTTGGTTGTTCTCGCTTTTGGTTGACGACGCATCCATTCTAATTCTTTTACAAATAAGTTTTGGGCTTTATCAATACTGGCGTTTTCAGAAGCAATGCGCTCTTCTTTTTTTTCTAAATAATAAGAGTAATTTCCTTTGTACTGGTATAATTTACCGTTGTCTAATTCTAAAATTTCATTACAAACACGTTCTAAGAAAAAACGGTCGTGCGTAACCATAAACAAAGTGATATTTTCTTTGGCGAAATACGATTCTAACCATTCAATCATTTCTAAATCTAAGTGATTGGTAGGTTCGTCTAGAATCAGTAAATCAGGGCGATTGATTAAGATAATTGCTAATGACAGACGCTTTTTTTGTCCTCCGGAAAGATTTTTTACCTTAAGTTTAAAATCTTCCAGTTTTAATTTAAACAAAATTTGTTTGTATTGGGTTTCAAAATCCCAGGCATTGTGCTGGTCCATAGCGTCAAAAGCTTTTTGATAAGCTTCTTCGTCTTCCGGATTTTCCAATGCTTTTTCGTATTGTTCAATTACTTTTAAGGTTTCATTATCTGAGGCAAAAATGCTTTCTTCAATAGTTAACTCGTCTTGTAAATTATTATCCTGCGATAGAAATGCCATTCTGATTCCTTTTCTTAAAACCACTTGTCCCGTATCAGGTTCGTCTAAACCATTGATAATGCTCATGATTGTGGTTTTTCCAGAGCCGTTTTTGGCTATAAAGGCAATTTTTTGGTCTTTGTTGATTCCAAAAGAAATGTTTTCAAAAAGAGTTCTTTCTCCAAAAGATTTGGATATATTTTCGACAGATAAATAATTCACAGTTGTAATTTTTTTGGCAAAAGTAAACTATTTCATTGATTTGCTACTAGTTTATTGCTTTAGGCTGCGGCTTTTGATTTTGAAGAAACGAATTCAAAAATGGACTTAAATTGATTTCGTGCAGTTTTTGAGGAACGTTTAGGATTGGTTTTAGCTGTAAATGCTCGTTAGTCAGATAATAATGAATACCATCAAATGTAGCGATGCCTTCTATTTGATGAAAGGGGATTTTTAAAAGTATTTTTCGTTTGTTTCCGGATAAAAAATCCGAATCCTTAAAATCATATAAAAGATACAAAAAGGGTTTTCCTTTTTTAGAATAACCGCAAAGTGTAATTAGTTTTTTATCTTCTAAGTAGGTTGCGCCAGTAACCAATCCTCTCACGTTGAGAGTTTCTTTGTATTGAGCAATATGTTTTCCAGGAGTTTTAGGCAATACATAAATATTGGTTTTCTTTTCCTTCCATTGCTTGCTAAACAAATAAATACTGTCTTTAGAAACTATAAAAGCTTCACAATCAAAGTTGGTTTTATTAGGTTTTGCTTGAGAAAAATTAGTTTGATCTGAATAATAAAATGAAATTGTATCAATTATGGGAGCATTCAGTAAGAAAGATTTTTTCTCAATTCTTAAAATATGTAAATCAGTTCGATTGCCTTGATAATTGTTGCCAAAATCACCCACATAAATATAACTGTTGTCCTGTGAAATCTCCTCCCAATCGGTATTGGTTACTTTTTCGAGTTTGATTTTCTTTTGAATTTTCCCGTTGGTGTCTATTCCGTAAATGTAGGTGTCAGTATCATCATTCTGTGTCCATAATAAATTGTCGAAAGTAATCAAGCCAGAGGTTTCTATTAAAGTATCACTTAATTTCAGAGTGAATTCAGGTTTGATTTTGGTTTTTGGATACAGGCAACTTCCGTCATTAATGGTGGCCAGCGGGTTGTAGTTTTTAGAAAGAGGATCGGTACAACCTGAAATTTGTGATTGAATTTGGTTAATTGAAAACAGAAATAGTAATAAGAATACTTTTTTCAATGTGATGCAATAATTTAGGAATTGGTTCTTTATAATACATCAAAAGTAGCGATTTTTGTGGATTGACTATTTAATCATCTCAATTGAGGCTTTCATGTTTTTAAAAAATGACTGTTTTTAGAAGTGAAAAAATTAAAAATAACACTTTTGCGAAGGCGGTTATGTTAAGTAAAGTTAATTTATTGTAAAAAAGACTCTGTTAGAGAACTTATTTTTTTGTCGAATTGGTAAAAAACGATGTGTTTAGGATTTGATTTTTATTAATAAGTAGATTATTATTTTGAAAATGAGTTGCTTGTTATAATTAATATAGGAAAGCTACATTTAATATAATTTATGTTTTAAGAATTTAGTAATTTCGCAAGCAGAAATTAAAAAACTACCTTTTAGGTTAACAATATGGCAAGATTCGAATTAAAGCTTCCGAGAATGGGAGAAAGTGTCGCAGAAGCAACCATTACAAACTGGTTGAAACAAGTAGGCGATAAAATTGAAGCCGATGAGGCAGTGCTGGAAGTTGCTACCGATAAAGTAGATAGTGAAGTACCTAGCGAAGTTTCGGGTGTTTTAGTAGAGCAATTGTTTTCAAAAGATGATTTGGTTGAGGTAGGACAAACTATTGCGATCATTGAGACAGAAGGAGAAGAAGCGGTAGTGGAAGTTGAAATTGAAGAAACAATAGCTCCGGAAATAATTGAAGAAGTAACAAAAACGATAGAAATAGCAAAAGAAACAGTTGCTACTCCTGTAACAATAACTAATTCCGGTTCTGAGAAATTCTTTTCTCCGTTAGTAAAAAATATTGCTGCTGCCGAAGGTATTGGAATGGAAGAATTAGAAAAAATTCCGGGAACAGGAAGTGAAGGCAGAGTGACTAAGAATGATATTTTAGAATATCTGAAAAACAGAACGAATGCGCCTCAGGTTGAAGCTGCAAAAGAAGTTGTTGAGGTTGTTGAGGCAGTTTCTTCAAAATCAGTTGCACCGGTTTCTGTGAGCGGTGGAGACGAAATTATCGAAATGGACAGAATGCGCAAGTTGATTGCGGGTTATATGATTTCTTCCCAACAAACATCTGCTCATGTTTATTCTTTTATAGAAGTGGATATGACCAATATTGTAAAATGGCGTGAAAAGCATAAAAATGAATTTGAGAAAAGAGAAGGTGAAAAGCTGACTTTTACTCCAATTTTTATGGAAGCTGTTGCTAAGGCATTGAAAGATTATCCAGGAATGAATATTTCAGTTGATGGTGATTATATTATTAAAAAGAAAAATATTAATTTAGGTATGGCAGCTGCTTTGCCAAACGGTAATTTGATTGTTCCTGTAATTAAAAATGCAGATCAACTGAATTTGGTAGGTATGGCAAAAGCTGTAAACGATTTAGGAAATCGAGCAAAATTAGGAAAACTAAAACCGGACGAGACTAAAGGAGGGACTTATACCGTAACCAATGTTGGTTCTTTTGGAAGTATTTTTGGAACGCCAATTCTCAATCAGCCGGAAGTGGGGATTTTAGCTTTGGGTGCTATTCGAAAAGTACCGGCGGTAATTGAAACTCCGGAAGGTGATTTTATTGGAATTCGTCAGAAAATGTTTTTAACTCATGGTTATGATCATCGTATTATTGATGGCGCTTTAGGTGGAATGTTTGTGAAACGAGTTGCCGAATATTTAGAGAATTTTGATATTACAAGAACTATTTAGTTTTGAAATTTATATCAGCAAACCCGTCTCGTTTTAAAAACAAGACGGGTTTTCTTTTTTGAACTCTTGTTTAAATCAAACTCAAAACTTTATATTTGTAGCTATATATTATAAAAATGGAATTAAAACTCAATAGACCTATCTGCTTTTTTGATCTTGAAACTACAGGAATTGATATTGGAAAAGACAGAATTGTGGAAATCTCAATATTTAAAGTTTTTCCAAACGGAAATAAAGAAAGCAAAACCTGGCTGGTGAATCCTACGATTCCGATTCCACCGCAAACTACCGCCGTACATGGAATTACTGATGAAAAAGTAGCTAATGAACCTACATTTTCTGAACTGGCTTCTCAGGTTTATAATATGATTAAAGACAGTGATTTGGCTGGATTTAATTCCGATCGATTTGATATTCCGCTTTTGGCAGAAGAATTACTTCGTGCGGGAGTAGATTTTGATATGAAAAACAGAGTTTCTGTTGATGTTCAAACTATTTTTCATAAAATGGAAGAGCGTACTTTAAGTGCTGCTTTAAAGTTTTATTGTGGTAAAAGTTTAGAAAATGCCCATTCGGCAGAAGCGGATACAATAGCTACTTACGAAATATTGAAAGCACAGTTAGACCGTTATCCTGATTTGGAAAACGATATGAAATCCTTGTCTGAATTCACAACCAGAAAAAAAATAGCCGATTTTGCGGGGATGATTTCTTTTGATAAAGATGGAGATGAGATTTTTACTTTTGGGAAACATAAAGGAGTAAAAGTAGATGTCGTTTTAGAGAAAGAACCGGGCTATTTTAGTTGGGTTCAAAATGCTGATTTTCCTTTGTACACTAAAAAGGTATTGACAGCAATAAAATTAAGAAAGTTAAATACGAAATAAGTTTGTAGTTTGTGGTTTATAGTTTGTAGTTCTTTTTAGTAACTCAACAGGGAACCATAAACTAAAAACAATAAACTTGCAAGAATGAAGATAATTTGTATTGGTCGCAATTATGCCAGTCATATTGAAGAATTACAAAATGAGCGTCCAACTGAACCGGTGATTTTTATCAAGCCGGATTCGGCTATATTGCTAAAACAACATCCTTTTGTGATTCCTGAATTTTCAGAAGATGTGCAGCATGAAGTTGAGGTTATTGTTAAGATTAATAAGGTAGGGAAGTATATCGACGCTAAATTTGCTCATAAATATTATGATGAAATAAGTGTGGGGATTGATTTTACTGCCCGGGATTTGCAAAACACCTTAAAGGCAAAAGGTTTGCCTTGGGAAAAAGCAAAAGCTTTTGATGGTTCGGCTGTGATTGGTGATTTTTTACCTAAAGAGCAATTTAGTTCGTTAGAAAATCTTACTTTTGAATTGAAAAATAATAATCAAACTGTTCAGGAAGGTAATGTTAATATGATGTTGTGGAAAATAGATGAGTTAATTGCTTATGTTTCACAATATTTTACATTAAAAATAGGAGATATTATTTTTACGGGAACGCCTAAAGGGGTTGCAAAGGTAGATCCCAACGACGTTTTGGAAGGATATTTAGAAGGACAAAAACTATTTAGAATACAAATAAAATAATGGCTTTAAACTACAACTTAGCAAAAGTATATGCAATCTCAGATAATGATCAAGAGTTTGTAAACGAAATTCTAACCTTGTTTGTAAATGATGTGCCGGAAGATTTGGCGCAAATTAAGGAAGGAATAAAAAAGAAAGATCACAAGCATGCCTATGCTTATGCACATAAAATCAAGCCAACATTAGATTTGTTGGGTATGACGGTAGCTTTTGAGGAAATTCTTCAAGTTGAAGCCTGGACTAAAGAAGAAGGGAAAAGAAAAGATATTGAGCATACTTTTGATAGTATAAAAACTCAGGTTAAAGAGGCAATTAAGGAGATTAAGAAAGACTTCGATTTGTAATTAAATCTTAATTTTTATTCAAAAAAAACACATAGGAATCAACATTCAATTTTTTGGGTGTTGATTTTATTTTATAAGGAACTCAAATTTTCAAAATGATATAATGAAAGCAACCATTGTTACTATAGGAGATGAAATTTTAATAGGTCAAATTATAGATACCAATTCGGGGTTTATTGCAAAATCCCTGGATAAAATAGGGGTAGAAATTCATGAGATGATTTCTATTAGTGATGATAAACAACATATTCTGGATACTTTTGAAAAATTGCAAAACAAAGTCGATTTGGTAATTATTACAGGAGGTTTAGGGCCTACTAAAGATGATGTGACTAAAAAAACATTTTGCGATTATTTTGAAGATGAATTAATTGTGGATCAGGCGGTTTTAAAGCATGTGACACAATTAATTGAAGGTTTTTATAAACGAACCATTACACAAATCAATAAAGATCAGGCGTTAGTTCCATCCCGTTGCACAGTGCTTCATAATCAGGTGGGGACAGCTCCGGGAATGTGGATGAAAAAAGAAAATACGGTTTTTGTTTCGTTACCGGGAGTGCCATTCGAAATGAAATATCTGGTAGAAAATGAAATAATCCCCAAAGTGGTTAAAGAATACAATCGTCCTTATATTATTCATAAAACCATTCTTACGTATGGACAAGGCGAAAGTATGGTGGCGGAACGAATTGAAGATTGGGAAAACAGCTTGCCTGAATTTATCAAGTTGGCTTATTTGCCTGCTCCGGGAAGAGTGCGTTTGCGTCTTTCAGCTAGAGGAAAAGATAAAGAAGCATTGGAGAAAACAATTGATTCTTATGTGGATTCTTTGAGTGAAATCATCAATGATATTATTGTTGGTTTTGAAGAAGATGAAACAATTGAGGTTTTAGTGGGTAAAATGCTGAAAAAACAGCAAAAAACCATTGCAACAGCAGAGAGTTGTACGGGAGGTCAGATAGCCGCGAGTTTGTCATCGGTAGCGGGTGCTTCCAGTTATTTTAAAGGAAGTGTGGTTTCTTATGCAACTGAAACTAAGATAAATGTATTGGGGATTTCTGCTGATTTTATAGAAAAACACTCGGTTGTAAGTGCTGAGGTGGCTACGGCAATGGCTGTAAATGTTAAGAAGCTGATGAATACCGATTATGCACTTGCTACAACTGGAAATGCCGGACCGACAAAAGGAGATGAACAAGCCGAATTAGGAAGTGTTTTTATCGCTTTGGCTACTCCAAATGAGGTAATTGTGGAAGAGTTTAATTTTGGTCAACCACGTGAAAAAGTGATAGATAGAGCGTTGATTAAAAGCTTAGAAATACTAAAGAAAGAAATTTTTAAAAATGTCTTGTAATTTTTTTGTTGGAACCGTTTATTTTTCTTTTCTTTGCACCCTGATTTTGAATAACGAATATAAAATATAAGTATAATGTCAAGAGTTTGTGACCTTACAGGTAAAAGAGCGATGGTAGGAAATAACGTTTCTCACGCTATGAACAAAACTAAGAGAAAGTTTTCTGTGAACTTAGTTAAAAAGCGTTTTTATCTTCCAGAAGAAGATAGATGGATTACTCTTAGAGTAGCAGCATCTACGATAAAAACAATTAATAAAAATGGAATTTCTGCTGTTTTGAAAAAAGCACAGTCAGAAGGATTTATTAAATAATTCTTTTTTCCTAAATAAATATATAGCAAGATGGCAAAGAAAGGTAATAGAATCCAGGTAATTTTAGAATGTACTGAGCATAAAGCTTCAGGTGTTGCAGGTACTTCAAGATACATTACAACTAAGAACAAAAAGAATACTCCAGACAGATTGGAAATTAAAAAATTCAACCCTGTTTTGAAAAAAGTAACTGTTCACAAAGAAATTAAGTAATAATTAGAAATTTTGATAGAATCTCAATTGATTTCATAAGGGGTTTATTAAAATTAAAATAACATTTGAATCATGGCAAAGAAAACCGTAGCATCGTTACAAACTTCTTCAAAGAGATTATCAAAAGCCATTAAAATGGTTAAATCTCCAAAAACCGGCGCATATACTTTCGTAGAAACTATCGTTGCACCTGAATTAGTTGATGAATTCTTGAAAAAGAAATAATTCATAAAAGCATATATAGAAAAGCTACTTTCTTCAGGAAGTAGCTTTTTTATTTTCTATATTTACTCTTTGAAAGTGGTATTGGTATTTATTTGCTAATACTCTTGTTATTAATACTGTATATACGATGAGTTTTTTTAAAAGAATATTTTCTACAGAGAAAAAGGACCCGAGCATAAGCGAACAGGCGAAGCAAACCTTAGATAAAGGTTTGGAAAAAACAAAAACTACTTTCTTTTCTAAATTAAGTAAAGCAATAGTAGGGAAGTCTAAGGTTGATGATGATGTTTTGGATAACCTGGAAGAAATTCTGGTTTCTTCTGATGTAGGTGTTGATACTACTTTAAAAATAATAACCCGTATAGAAAAACGCGTTTCTGAAGACAAATATTTAGGAACTTCAGAACTGAATCAAATTCTACAAGAAGAAATTGCAGCTTTGCTATCAGAAACTAATACTGGTGAAGCAACTGAATTTGTGATTCCTGTTAATGTAAAACCTTATGTTTTAATGGTTGTTGGTGTTAACGGAGTTGGAAAAACAACTACTATTGGAAAATTGGCTTACCAATTTAAAAAACAAGGTTACAAAGTAGTTCTTGGGGCAGCCGATACTTTTAGAGCTGCTGCTATCGACCAATTGCAAATTTGGGCTGATAGAGTTGATGTGCCAATAGTAAGACAGAATATGGGTTCTGATCCGGCTTCTGTGGCTTTTGATACGCTACAATCAGCAGTGGCTCAAGATGCTGATATTGTAATTATTGACACTGCAGGACGTTTGCATAACAAAGTTAATTTGATGAATGAATTATCTAAAGTAAAACGCGTAATGCAAAAAGTAGTTGCCGATGCACCTCATGATGTATTATTGGTTCTTGATGGTTCAACTGGTCAAAATGCTTTTGAACAAGCCAAACAATTTACAGCAGCAACCGAAGTAACTTCATTAGCTGTGACTAAATTAGACGGTACTGCTAAAGGTGGTGTTGTTATTGGTATTTCGGATCAATTCCAAATTCCTGTAAAATACATTGGTGTTGGTGAAGGTATTGAAGATTTACAAGTCTTTAATAAATATGAATTTGTAGATTCTTTCTTTAAATAACAAAGATATGATTAAGAATATAGCTCCGATTTATCTGTATATGATAAGTGTGGTTTGTTTTGTGATAGCTAATATGGTTAGAGATCAATTATTGACGCTGTATTATATTCTATTAGTAATAGGTGTTGTATTATGTATTTTGGGTTTTAAAAATAGAATTCAAAATAAATCTTAATTCTTACTGATACAAGGCATTAATTTTTTGCCATAATTCATTGTCAAATCCAGATAAAGCAAATGAAGGATTGTCTGTGTTTGCTGCTTCTCCCATTCGTACAACTACCATTTTTTTACTTGGAATGACATAGATTTTCTGATCGTTTTTTCCTAAAGCCATAAACATGTCGTTTGGTCCATTTGGAATGATACTTCCTGGAAATTGCAATTGAGTTTGTGGTAAATGGTAAGAACTTTTTCCGTTCAACCACCATAAATAACCGTATCCAAGATTAATGTTTTGGGAAGTTGTGGTAGCTGCATTGAAAAAAGCTTCATTTAAAATAGTGTTATTTTTCCATTTACCTTTGTTTAACATCAGTAAACCAAAGCGAGCCATACTTCTGGTGGTACTGAAATAAACAATATTGTTGTCTAGAGTTAACCAACTTCCATTCATTCCAATTTTATCTCTCAATTTTGTATTAAAATAATTCGCCCAGGTTTGTCCTGTAGCCTGAGCAATAACATCTTGCAATTTTACATATACATTATGATACGCCCAGCGTGTTCCTGCATCAGCTTTGTAGGTTAGGCTCGACGGAGAAACATCATCGCCATTGGCAATATCTTCAATTCCTGAAGTCATACTGAGTAAGTTTTTGCAAGTAATCAGGTTTTCTTTTGCTAAAGTTTCAGATGTCCATCCAGTGCCAATATAATCAGAAACTTTGTTGTTAATATTGATGAAACCCTCCTGTTCGGCAATACCTGTAACTGTTGAAGTCAGGGTTTTTCCGGCACTAGCCCAATACCAATTAGTGGTTGCTGAATGTCCATTGAAATAATTTTCCATGACAATGCGTCCGTTGACTAAGATCATAAAAGATTTAGAATGTTTAAGCTCTAAATAATCTAATAAGGGCTGGACTGCTTCCTGTTTCCATCCTAAATTAGCAATAGATTTGGTTTCCCAATTAGTTCCTGCCAGTGGAGGGAAGTAGAGGTTTTCTGTAGTATTTGAAGAAGAATTTTCAGGACTGCAATTTACAAGCAAGAAAAGACCTAGGATGCTAAGTATGATTTTAGACATGATTTTAGGGTATTGGTTCTAACTACTTTAAGACTAAAAATATAGAAAATAGTTTAAGTTGGTTTTGATTTTTTTATCAAAGTTAACTTTAATAAAGCTAACTTTGTTGTCGAAATAAAATCAGTTTTTATATTACTTTCGCTTCGTTTTGTAAAGGTTATAATTAAATAATTTAAGATGAAAAATGCTCTGAAAATTCTTTTTGTATGCTTGCTTTTTGTGTCATGCCAACAAAAAATTACTCCTGAAGATATTGGTAAATTGAATGGATATTGGGAAATTGAGAAGGTGAGTTTTAAGGAAGGAGAGGATAAGGAATACAAGATGAATGAGAATTTTGATTTTTTTAAAATAGATGGAAATCAAGGGATTCGAAGAAAAGTAAGACCGCAATTTGACGGTACTTTTTTATTTAATGACGATTATGAAAAAGTGAATGTACGATTTACCGAAAATCATGTTTATTTAGATTATACAACAGCTTATGCTAAATGGAGCGAAGAATTAGTGAGTATTTCAGATGATGAAATGCTGATTAAGAATAATCAAAATAAAGAATATCAATATAAAAAAGCAGGACCAATAAATTTACTGGAAGATGGCGAAAAGACTAAATAACGAAAGTACGATAGGTGATGTTTTGAAGCAAATTATTCAGACCAATAAACTACAGTCAGGAATGGACGGAATTAACGTAAAAGAGGCCTGGCAAAATTTGATGGGAAACGGCGTAAACAGTTACACCCGTAATGTGGTTTTAAAAGGCAGTACTTTGTATGTGGAGTTAACATCATCAGTATTGCGGGAAGAATTAAGCCACGGAAAATCCAAAATTGTTGCGATGATTAATGAAGAATTGCGTCGTGATGTGGTGAAAGAGGTAGTTTTGAGATAATGATTTTAGATTGTTGATTAACGATTTTTGATTTAAGATGTTGGATAAAATAATAAATCCAGTCTCGTTTTTTAGAACGAGACTGGATTTATTATTTTATAGATTTTTTAATCTGCTTTTTGCAAACTGAAATTTGCGTTCTAAACACTAAAATTCTTCTCTAGTAGCAAAATGAAAAGCACTTTCGATAGCAGCATTTTCATCACTATCAGAACCGTGAACTGCATTTTCTCCCATTGAAGTAGCATATAATTTGCGAATAGTTCCTTCGGCTGCATCTGCCGGATTTGTAGCACCAATAAGTGTTCTGAAATCTACAACAGCATTTTCTTTTTCTAATATAGCAGCAACAATTGGGCCGCTAGACATGAATTCTACCAGTTCTCCATAGAAAGGTCTTGCTGCGTGAACAGCATAAAAAGCTTGTGCATCAGTTACTGTAAGTTGGGTTAATTTTAGAGATACAATTCTAAATCCTGCATTTGTAATCATTGCAAGTATGTTTCCAATGTGTCCGTTAGCGACAGCATCGGGTTTAATCATGGTAAAGGTTCTGTTGGTTATCATTGTAAATTTCTTTTTTTATAAAAGTAGTTTTTTTAAAATGTAAAGCACTTTGATTTTGCAATAAATGCGTCATAAATACTGCTTTTTTTGTTAAATTTTAAAATACAATGATGTTAAAATGTTGTTCCAGAGGCTTAAGCTGTTCGAATAGTTTGCTAATCAAATGTTCGCCACTTTCTATATAGAATTCAGAAAAATTGGCTTGTCGTTCCTGTAAGCTTTGATTTGGAAATAATTCGTTTTGCAAATCGATGATGCGTGTCAAGGTATCTTTTAGCTTTATTTTTTCGGCTTTAAGCAAACGTTTTTCCAGTTTTTCAAGACCTTTCAGTTGTTTTACCTCCTGTGCTTTTACTGCTCCGGCAAAAGAAGGATCTGTTTTTGTTGTAATCTCGTTCAGGATATCGAATTGTGTTTTTAACTGTTCTTTTAGGTGTGACAAATCGATATCTATTTCTGATAATATCTGGGCTTTGTTGTTTACTAAATCAGCTTGTTTGGTGAATAAGTCGTTCCAACTAAGATTTAATTTATTTGCTTTTTTAATTTGTTTTTCACTGGCCAAAAGAACCGAATTACGAACTAAAAGTATTGGAAAGCTCACTTTTACCGCATCAAAAAAAGATTTTAATTCAAGCCAATAAGCGATTTCTCCGCCTCCGCCAATGTAGCAAAGATTAGGCAGGATTACTTCCTGATACAAAGGACGCATAATTACATTAGGGCTGAATTTTTCAGGATTGCTTTCCAAAAGTTTTAGAATTTCAATTTCAGAAAACTCAATTTTAGTATTGTTTACTTTGAAATTTCCATTTTCGAAAATAATTCGTTCTCGCAAATTATCTTCGATGTAGAACAAATTGATTTCTCTTGGATTTACCTGAACCGAATATTCCTTTAAATTTTCGATAGTTTCCAGTACTTTCTTGTGAGCGGTTTGATTCAATAATTCCTCTTTAATATAAGGTGCGAAATTCTTTTTCAAATCAGCATCATCGGCATCTATGATAACTAATCCATGTGTACCAAACAAAGCATTAGCTAAATAACGGGTTGCGTCAGCCAAATTAGAATGATTTAAATAAGCTCCTTCGAATAATTTTTTTAAGGTTTCGGCATTGGTGCTGTGTCCTAATTCCTGTTCGAAAATTTCGAAAAAATCATCTAAACCTTTGGTAGATAATCGTCCTACAGGTCCTGAACTAGCTGCGTTCCAACGAAATTTTCGTCCTTTAAAATTAAAGTAATTGATTTCTTCAAAATCGTGGTCTTCGGTTGCCATCCAATAAACGGGTACAAAATTATAAGCAGGGTATTTTACTTTTAATTCGGTTGTTAAATTGATTACAGAGATAATTTTGTATAGAAAATACAAAGGACCGGAAAACAAATTTAATTGATGTCCGGTAGTTACTGTAAAAGTGTTGTTGACTTTTAAAGATTCTATATTTTGCTGGGTTAGATGCGAAATTTCAATTCCGGCATATTGTTTTTGCAGAACAGAAACTAAGCTCGCTCTATGGCTATTATTAAAATTATTCTGTTTTTCGACTATTTGTGCTTCGAAGTTTTCAAATGTTGGAAACCGATTATATAAGGATTGTAACTTTGGATTTTGGTCTAAATAATCATTCATCAAAGGAGAGAAATATCCTGATTTTTGATAGCTGATACAGTCGTTGGGCATGTTTGAATTTGTTTTGAGTAAAATTACCAAAAAATATTGGAACTAAATATTTGTGGCATTCAAAAATAAGGAGGACTTTTGCAAGATTTTAAACCTAATTTCTTGATGATGAACGAACAGTCAACTAAAATAAATTCTTTAAAACACGTACTTTTTGGTAGTTTGATTGGAACAACCATAGAGTTTTTTGACTTCTATATTTTTGCCAACGCAGCTGTTTTGGTTTTTCCGCAATTGTTTTTCCCGGGAACCGATAGTACTACTTCTACTTTAGAATCTTTGGCGACTTTTTCTATTGCTTTTTTATCCAGACCTTTAGGTTCAGCTGTTTTTGGGCATTATGGAGATAAGGTAGGACGAAAAGTTACTTTGGTTGTTGCTTTGTTAACTATGGGGATTTCGACAGTGAGTATTGGTTTTTTACCAAGTTATGCCAGTATTGGTATCGCTGCTCCTTTGTTATTGATGTTGTGCCGATTTGGACAAGGTGTTGGATTAGGAGGCGAATGGGGCGGAGCTGTTTTATTGGCAATCGAAAATGCACCACCTAACAAACGTGCTTGGTACGGAATGTTTCCACAATTAGGAGCACCGATAGGTTTGCTACTTTCGGGAGGTACGTTTTTATTGCTAACCGATAACATGAGTAGTGCTGATTTTATGGATTATGGTTGGAGAATTCCATTTATTGCCAGTTCACTTTTAGTAATCGTAGGTTTTTATATTCGATTAAAAATTACCGAAACTCCGGCATTTGAGAATTCGAAAGAAGAACAAAAAGAGGTAAAAGTTCCTTTTTTAACTTTGATAAAATCGTATAAGAATCAGTTGATTTTTGGAACATTTGCTGCAATTACAACATT
Source organism: Flavobacterium sp. GSA192 (assembly GCF_006386525.1). NCBI lineage: Bacteria > Pseudomonadati > Bacteroidota > Flavobacteriia > Flavobacteriales > Flavobacteriaceae > Flavobacterium > Flavobacterium sp. GSA192. Next base: position 243,391 of record NZ_VAHC01000005.1, read on the forward strand.
CTTAGTATTTTATTTAATGACCGTATTTACGTTGAGTTGGGCAACTTCCGATTTGGGATTTACTAAAAGAGATGCTTTGTTAATTCAGTTGTTTTCGGTGTTGTTTTTTGCTCTTTTTATTCCAATTTCTGCTTTGGTAGCAGATAAAATCGGAAGAAGGAAAATGTTGATTTACACCACAATTGCGATTGCTATTTTTGGATTTTTCTTCTCTTATTTTCTTAATTCAGGAAGTACGGTTTTAGTGACTGCTTTTGTTTGTATGGGAATGTCTTTGATGGGATTCACTTATGGACCACTGGGAACTTTCTTGTCTGAATTGTTTCCTACAACCGTTCGTTATTCAGGAGCATCATTAACTTTTAATATGGCAGGAATCCTTGGAGCAGCTTTTGCCCCTATGGTCGCTATTTGGTTAGCATCTACTTATAGTTTGACTTATGTAGGTTTGTATCTCACTATTGCAGCTTGTATTTCATTGATTTCATTATTGGTGATTAGTAAAGAGGAACATAAGTTTTAAAATGGTTTTAATTCATAACCAAAAGGTCTTCTGTAAAATTTCAGAAGACCTTTTGTTTTTAAAATATTGTGTTATTATCAATGTACTTCAACGCTATTTGCTATGTTTGTTCTTCTTGTAATTTTCTAAACTTTTTGATTTACTACAATTTGTGAATCCGCTATTTTTCTATCCGTATATAAAACGACATCTTTTATTACTGATTTTTGAATTGCGGAGATTAATGTTTCCATTAATGTAAAGTTAGGTTGGTTATTTTGAGAAGGAAGTTGTATTTTAGTTTTATTCATTGCAACTCTGTTAAATTTTGTACCATAATCATATTGATTTGATGTTGCAACCCTGCAAGCAGTAATTATAGCACTTGCAATTTGGTCATTAAAATTTGTAAATTTCGGAGTTAAATGTTGAATATGAGAATAACCAATGAAAGCATTTTTTTGATAAAACATTGTGTCTGCTCCTAGTGTTGTATCAGAACAAGTAATAGTATTACCATTGTTAATTGGCTCTAATTTTGAAAATCCCATAACTCCATTATCAGTAGATGAGTTTGAAATTAGTGGTGTTTTACCATATTCAGATATTATTTGATGATTTTTCAAACGATAATATTTTGTGGGATTTATTGTAAACAAGTCGCCTAGTTTGTACTCAAACCATTCAATTTTTCCTTTTTCAAAATCATTTAATGCTTGTAATTCCTTTTCTGTTAAAGTATAATCTTTTAATTGTGAAGCTAATAAATAAGTATCTAGTATTTTTAAATGTTCTTTTTCAAGTTGTGTTATAAAACTGTCCATAAAGTCAAAATCTATTTCTTTGTTTTTGGTTGGTAGCTTTATAATTGTGTTTTTTAATTCAATTTTAGTTGCTTTATTATTATAGGAATATTTGCTTTTTATTACATTGTCAATTGAGGCAATTATAAACATTTGATTTGTTTTATTTAATTTTTCGCATTGCAAAACACTTGTTGCACCGTGCCCATCTTTTAAATAAAAAGGTGATTCTACATAAACAATATTTTGATTGTTTGAATGTATTAATATAGTTGGCTTTCCGTTTATGTTATTTAAAACATTGTTTGTGAGCTGATTGTATGAAATTATTCCGTTGTTAGTTGTGGCTTGACCATAAAACGGATAACTCAATTCTGTTTCATCTTTTAATTCATCTAATTTTAAAGGGTCAATTTCTTTTTGTTGTTGCCAATTTAAAACATCTTCAATTTTGAATTCGCCCCACTCAACTTTTTGTAGTTTTTCGTTAAGTAGGGAATCTACTTTCCCAAGTCTCTATTTTCAATATTTTGTTGTTTTAAAATTGTTGAAACTTCCCACGCTAAGTAATCGGAAACGGTTTTTTTGAAATCTTGTAGTGTTGGTTTTTCATCTTGTGGTGCTAATTGGTTCCAATCTGCTCCGTTTTTTGGGTCTATGGTGGCTTCGTGGTATTCTTTATTGGTAAAAATATTAAGTTTGCTTTTGCCAAAACGAACCAAGTTTACTAATTCTTCATAGCGTTGTTTTGCTTGGTTGGTATCTTTAAGGTTATTACTGGTTTTTTTGCGGTTGGTTCTTGTGTAGCCGTCATTTGAAAAATCTATAAATTTTACCATTTCGTCTTTATGGTGTTTTTCATTTACTTTGAAAACATATATGTTGGTTTGTACGCTTGCTTTGCCTATAAAAATATCTACTGGCATCTTGATACTTGCTAAAAGTGTGTGTTTTTCTAAAATTCGTTTGGTATACTCTTTGGCTCTACCTGAACCTGCGGAGTTTTGAATAATAATAGCAGCGTATCCTTTATTCATCATATTTAATGCTTTTTCGACGAAATTCATTCCATTTCCGTCTGATGAATATGGTGGATTAAGTATAAAAGCATCAGCAGGAAATTTACTGTTTGTTTTACCAAAACCGTAATTTCCGTCGAAATCTAGCAATGAATCTTTATTTAAAATGTTTGAACTTCCGTCACCCATTAAAATCATATTAAGAATTGCTAACATATAAACGCTAGAAAGCAACTCTAAACCAAGTAATTGCTCGGCTTTGATTTTTATTTCTTTTTGAGTTAATTCTTCTGGCGATGTTATGGTGTTTTTGGCATCGTTTAGCATTTCGTTCATTGCTGAAACCAGTAAACCAGCTGAACCTGTGGCAAAATCCCAAACATAGGAATCTTTATTAACACGAGCCAGTTTTACTAAAAGATTGGAAACATAAGATGGTGTAAGTACGACATCGTTTAGTTTGTCTTGCGAAAAACCTAACCAGCCATACATTTCGTTAAATAGCTTTCCTGTAAAATCAGTTGTTAAACCTATTTTGTAGTATATGCCTAAATCGTCTACTATTTTTGTAAATACTCTTTTTAGTTGGCTTTCACCATTTTGAATTTTATTTATGTTTTCTGTAGTAAGCGTATTTTGTAAAGTGCGAAGTATTAGATTTTTCTTTTCTTCGGGAATTTCTTTTGCATCTAAAAATGCTTTTATTTTCCGTACTATAATATCGCCATCTGTATTGCCAATTTCAACAGAAGATTTAAAATCGGTTTTTTCGAGGGGTGCCACTTTACCTGGAATACCTAGTGTTGCAATAATTGAAGCAGCAACAAGATATACTCGGTCATTTTCTCCTAATCCTTTTTCGTTGTCATAAATGTCGTGATTAAGTTTTCGTAAGCTGGTATCAATTTCTTTTTCTCGTTTTTCTTTTAATTTATCAATTTCTTCTTGTGATAATTTTAATGTTTTTACTTTTTCGATAAAAACATCAAAATTAGCAGATGCTAAAAAAGAAAAATCTGAAAATTCACCTACTTTCTGACCAATACCAAAATTGGTTTTTGAAACAAAGTACACTCCAATTTGATGTTTGATATTTCCAGTTTCGTCCTTATAACCTGTCATTCCGATTGCTATAATGTCGGTATAACTTGTATGATGTAAAATTGCATTCGCATAATGCACCGCTCCGTTTACTGCAAATGAATTGATGTTTTTAAAATTTGGTTCGTTCTTAGCGGTTTTGTTTTCTACTTGATGGTTTGCATCCAGTTTTACCAAACTATTTTTGTAACCCTTGTACTCAATAAGGATAGGATAGTAGTTTAATTTTTTGTCTTGCAACAGAATTTTTGCATCTACACGATTTCCACCTACACCACCATTTTTAGAATAATAATCAGAAAGTGCTTTGTCAATTTCAGTATTTACTGATTCTTGCTCTAGTTTATATGGTAACTTATATTTTTTTAGCCATCCATTAGCTAAATCTGCAATATTGGGTTCTACTGATTGTGTCATTTTTTTTATTATACCGAATTTCTTCAAATGTAAAAATAAAAACGGTTGTAAACAATCGATTGAATGCAATCTGTTAAAAGCAATCTTGGCATCATAAATTTATCTTATGAAAAGGATAAGAAAAACAGAAATTCCACAAGCTGTTATTGAACTGGGTAATAGGATAAAAGATATTATTAAAGAGAAAAATCTTGTATCTAAAAACGTGGCATATGATGCAGGACTAGATGTGGAAAATTTGAGAAAATACATTAAGGGAATCCAAGAAATGAAGATTTCCACAATGTTGAAAATAGCATCGGCTCTTGAAGTTGAACCATCAGAATTAATAAAAGGTTTAAAAATCGATTTTGAAAAATAGAGCTTTCTTAAAACTCCTGTTATTCTTTACAAAAATCTGCAAATATGAATGATTTAAACTCCTTGCTATTGGAGTGTTTTTTTAAATCAATAAATCATTTATTAGTTAGTTACTTCAAAATTCTCAAAACCAAGATTTAGTTTTACTTTTGTATAAAATTATTTTCTTTGAAAACCAAACTCTTCCTCATTACACCGCCTTTTACCCAACTGAATACGCCGTATCCGGCAACGGCTTATATAAAGGGCTTTTTGAATACTAAAAATATAGAATCAGTACAGGCAGATTTGGGGATTGAGGTGATTTTGAAGATTTTTTCAAAAGAAGGACTTCAGGATTTGTTTAAAGTTGGAGGTTTCAAGTTTAAGGTTGGAGATGTTTCAGATAATTCCAAAAGAATTATAGCTTTACAAGACGAATACATTAAAACGATTGATTCGGTTATTGCTTTTTTGCAAGGAAAAAATCCAACTTTGGCTTTGCAAATTTGTCAGGACAGTTATTTGCCTGAAGCCTCTCGTTTTGCTCAGTTGGAAGAATTGGATTGGGCTTTCGGAACGATGGGGACTCAGGATAAGGCAAAGCATTTGGCGACATTATATCTCGAAGATATCTCCGATTTTATTGTCGAATGTGTGGATGCTAATTTTGGTTTCAGCCGTTATGCTGAACGTTTGGGGCGAAGTGCGAATTCATTTGATGAGTTGTACCAAGCCATACAGCAAGAACCTACCTATATAGATAACATTCTTTTTTCGATTCTGAAAGAACGTATTGAAACTGTTAAACCAACATTTTTTTTGATTTCAGTTCCGTTTCCCGGGAATTTATATTCGGCTTTTCGATGTGCACAATGGGTGAAAGAACATCATCCCGAAATCAAGATCTCGATGGGAGGCGGTTTCCCAAATACCGAATTACGTTCGCTTTCGGATGCCCGCGTTTTTGAGTTTTTTGATTTTATTACTTTGGATGATGGTGAAGTTCCAATTGAAGAAATTATAAATACTGTCACTTCGAGTGGAGTAGAGAAGCAATATAAAAGGACTTTTTTATTAGAGAATGGAGAAGTTGTTTATAAAAATAATTCTACGAAATCAGATTACAAACAGTCGCAGGTAGGTACTCCGGATTATTCCGATTTATTATTAGATAAATACATTTCGGTAATCGAAATTGTGAATCCCATGCACCGTATGTGGAGCGATGGGCGCTGGAATAAACTTACTATGGCGCATGGATGTTATTGGGGGAAATGTACTTTTTGTGATATTTCGTTAGATTATATTAAGGTGTACGAACCCGTAGCTGCCAGTTTGCTTTGTGATAGAATGGAAGAGATGATTACTCAAACGGGTGAAAATGGATTTCATTTTGTAGATGAAGCGGCACCACCAGCTTTGATGCGTGCTTTGGCTCTTGAAATTCTTCGAAGAAAATTGTCAGTCACTTGGTGGACGAACATTCGATTCGAAAAAAGTTTTACTCAGGATTTAGCCTTATTATTGAAGGCTTCGGGTTGTATTGCTGTTTCGGGCGGACTTGAAGTGGCCTCGGATCGTTTGTTAAAATTGATTGACAAAGGTGTAACGGTGGAACAGGTGGCACGTGTAACCCGTAATTTTACCGAAGCCGGAATTATGGTTCATGCTTATTTGATGTATGGTTATCCTACGCAAACCGTTCAGGAAACAGTAGATAGTCTCGAAATGGTGCGTCAATTATTTGAAGCGGGAATTTTGCAATCAGGATTTTGGCATCAATTTGCCATGACAGCGCATAGTCCGGTAGGTATGTATCCGGAGAAATTTGGCGTGGTAAAAGAAACCGAAACTATTGGGACTTTTGCCAATAATGATATTAATTATAAGGATTTAACAGGGATTGACCATGATAAATTCAGTTTCGGTTTAAAGAAATCATTGTTTAATTATATGCACGGAATCTGTTTTGACTATGAATTGCAGGAATGGTTTGATTTTAAAATTCCGAAAACAAAAATTCATCCCGATTTTATTTTTAATGCTTTAGAGTCTGATGTTGATTTTAATATAAAACCAAATGCAAAAGTAGTTTGGATCGGGGGGAAACCATCAGTTGAGCATTTTATGAAGACTAAGAAAGGGAATTCCTGGGAAATGATGAGTTTGACTTTTCATGATAAAAAAGAAAGTTTTACAATTCAAACCAATAGAGGGGAAGGGGAATGGTTAGTAACAATATTGGAAAAGATTACAGTTTTTAACACTAAAATATATTCCTTTCAAGAGTTAAAAGCCGATTTTGAGTTAAATTTAGAAGATTTTGAATTGTTTTGGTATTCTAAGCCTATAAATTCACTACGGGAATTTGGGCTTTTAATTTTATGATAGATGAGTTGCTAACATCTTTTTATAATGAAAAACCTCCTTTTGGGAGGTTTTGTTGTTTTTTAATGTTTTTGTTGCGGAATTATCAAGCAGTATTTTTATGTTTGTATTGATTAACCCCCTATTTTTTTAGGGGGTAGTTTTGTTTTTACTTGGTTTTATATTGAGTTTTTGGTGTTTTTTTAGCTTGTTTTTGTTTTTTAGTCTGTTTTTTGAGGGTGTTTGTGTTTTTTATCATGAGAATAATCATTTTTTTGCTATCGAAAAATAAGGAAAATGTATTTTTTTTTAATTGAATCCCGATTTTTGATAATTCGACGCTAAAAACGGCAAAAAGTTATATTATTTTATTTTTGTAAAAATAAAAGTTGATAAATTTGCTTCAACAAAAAGGAATAAAACTTGTTAAATATTGAGAATAATATGTTAATATTCCTTTTTGAGTAAAAATAATTTAAATAACCAAAACAAATTAAAACATGAAAAAAGTAATTTTTATTTTAGCTTTAGCGCTGACAGGAAGCATGACATTTGCACAAGACACCCCATTAGAAATTTCAGGTTCTGCTGATGTTTACTACAAATATGATTTTTCTAAATTCTCTAATTCTAACGGTGCAGGAGGTGGACCAATTACAAGTTTTGGAACAGATCAGAATTCAGTGTCTTTGGGGATGATTGACATTGCTTTGAAAAAAACAACGGGTAAAACTTCTTTCGTGGGTGAAGTTTCTTTTGGACCAAGAGGACAAAATCAATCAATTCCGGATGTAAGTGGACAATCATTCAATATTCAAAACTTATATGTTACTTATGCTGCTACAGATAAGTTAAGTTTTACAGCGGGTTACATGGGAACTTTTATAGGATATGAGGTGATTTCTCCAGTGGCAAATTTCCATTATTCAACTTCTTATCTGTTTACTAATGGACCATTCCAAAATGCGGGGATTAAAGCGAATTATGCAATCTCAGATAAAGTTGGCTTAATGGTAGGAGGTTTTAATAGTTCTTGGAATTTTTATTCATCTGACCCAATGAAAGGGTTAAATGCTATTGGAGCTCAATTGTCTTTTGCACCAACAGAAGGTGTAAGTGCTTATCTGAACTTTATGGATGGTTCTGAAAGTGGTACTATTGTGGACTTAACAGCTACTTTCCAATTGTCTGAAAAATTCAAATTAGGTTTAAACTCTGCTGATTTTTCTAATGGAAGCGATGTTGGTTATACAGGTATAGCTTTATATCCATCGATAGCAGTAACGGATAACTTTGGATTAGGATTACGTGGTGAATATTTTAAATTCAAAGAAAATTCAGGAGATACTTCTGTAACAGCTTTCACATTATCAGCTAATTTAAAAGCAGGTGGGTTAACAGTTATTCCTGAATTCAGATTGGATTCTGGTAAAGATGATTTGTTTGTTGACTCTGATTTTGCTCCAACTAAATCATTTTCTCAAGCTTCTATCGCTTTAGTTTATGGCTTCTAAGAATTGTCAAAATTCGAAATACAATAAATGATAATTTTTTTTTTTGCTGCCAAGGTTCATTTAATGAATCTTGGCAGTTTTTTATTGTCGATTTATTGTGTAGCTAAAAGTTGTTTGGTTTTGCTGTGTTAATCTGCCAAAGGAAAGATTAGTTTAATTAATGGCAAAAAATAAAACGCATACATTTGCTTTGGGACAAGAAATTGGTATTGTAAAGCTTCATAATACCAATTTATAATTACCAAATAGTCAGATTTTTTTGGTATAATGCTGATATAATATAAATATAGTCCAATTTTTATTGGACTATATTGAATACATAATCGTTATAATTGATTTGGTGCGATTTAGGAATAAAAAAAGTTCTTTGAGAAATTTCTCAAAGAACTTTTTTTGGCTTCAACTAAGATTTGTTTATTGTTTTAAATAAATAGAATAAATGGTGTTGATAGTGTTTTGATCTAAAACAGCATTGGCTTCTTCTGGTATATAGTGTAGTTTGAACGCTGTGATTGCTGCACTTAAGTTTTTTGTGTTGTAGCCAATAATTTGCAGTGCCAATTCGGCATTAAAATCAAAAGGGGCTAAGGGAAGTTCGTCGTCTTTCCATACTCCGAATCCGTTTTCGGCCAAGGTTTTCCAAGGGAATAAGCCGCTTGGGTCTTTTTTTCGACTAGGAGCAATATCAGAATGACCAATTATGTTTTGAGCAGGAATATTGTAGTCTTTCTTCAATTTGCTCAAAAGAGCCATCAAGCTGGTAATTTGAGCTTCAGAAAAAGGTTCGCTACCATTGTTGTCTAATTCAATTCCTATGGAAGAAGAATTAATATCAGTGTTTTTTCCCCACGAACTTACTCCGGCGTGCCAGGCGCGTAAATAATCGTTTAGCATGTGAACTACATGTCCGTCATCGGCAATTACATAATGTGCACTTACCTGGGTGCTGGTTTTAGTAAAGGTTTTAATTGTTTGCTGAAGTGAGTCCTGTGCAGTGTGGTGGATAATAATAAAATTAGGTTTTCTAAGATTGAAATTGACGGTACTTATCCATTCTGTGTATATGTTATTACTTAATTGTGTTGAGCCCACTTTGAAGATACTATCTTTAAAAGTATATAATTGTTTGCTGTAAACGCTATCGATACTTATAATTGTTTTGTTAACTACAGGTAAAGGTTCGGGGTCTTTAGCTGAAATTTGATCTTTGAAAGATTTTAGTTTTGTATCGTATTCTTTCTCGCTTTTTTTATAAGGATTAGTCGAGCATGATGCAATGATTAATGCAAAAATTAAATAGCTAAGATGTTTGTTCATTTTGAATCTATTTTTATTAAAAAAAAGGAAAACTATTCGTCTTCCTTTTTTGATTTTTTCTTTTTCTCTTTCTCTTTTTTGTTATTTCCGCCTTCTTCTTTTAGAGCTTTGTATTTTTGTCTTTGCTCTTCGTTTAAGTATTCGTTTACTTTTCTTTCGTTTATTTCAAAAAGAGCTTTTATTTCGTTAGACTTTTCTTGTTGACTCAATTTTTCGTCTTTCATTATTGCTGTTTGCGACTTTATAATGTCGGTATAAACATTTCCAATAGCAATAGTTTGCAATTCGTCAAGGTTTAATTGAGGTTTTAGTTTTTCCATTATCTTAGCAACCGTTACTTCAACCGGAATTTCTTTTGGTTTCATATCGGCTTGATTCATTTGGCTCATGCTATTTCTACCCATTCCATAACCACCATATCCGTTACCGTATCCGTTTCCGTAACCATATTGTGCAAAAGCTGTATTAAAGGATATAGTTATAAACGCTAATACAAAGAAAAATTGTGTCTTGTTCATAATTGTTTTTTTTAGATAACTAAAATTATTTTTTATGCGGGTTCTCCATAAAGGTCAAATTCTGTTGCATCTATAATTTTAATCATAGCAAAATCGCCTGTTTTTAAATAATATTTTGAAGCGTCAATTAGTACTTCATTGTCAACATCCGGGCTGTCAAATTCGGTGCGACCAACAAAGTGTCCGCCTTCTTTTCTGTCAATGATACATTTGAATGTTTGTCCAATTTTTTCCTGATTCAAATCCCATGAAATCTGCGATTGTAATTCCATGATTTCATTGGCACGATCTTGTTTGACATCATCCGGAACATCATCTTCTAATAAATAAGCATGTGTGTTTTCTTCGTGAGAATAGGCAAAACATCCCATGCGGTCAAATTTCATTTCCTGAACAAAATCTTTCAAAATTTCGAAATCTTCCTGAGTTTCTCCCGGATAACCAACTATTAATGTTGTTCTGATGGCCATTCCCGGAACTGCTGCTCTAAAGTCTTTTAATAATTGAGTTGTTTTAGCCTGTGTGGTTCCACGACGCATCGATTTCAAAATAGAATCAGAAATATGTTGTAGCGGAATGTCAATATAATTGCAAATTTTAGGTTCGCGTTTCATTAAGTCCAATACATCCATTGGGAAACCGGTAGGGAAGGCATAATGCAAACGAATCCATTCGATTCCTTCTACTTTTGCCAATGCCTCTAATAATTCGGCAAGGTTGCGTTTTTTATAAATATCAAGACCATAGTAAGTTAAGTCCTGAGCAATCAAAATCAATTCTTTTACCCCATCTCGGGCTAAACCTTCGGCTTCTTTTACTAATTTTTCAATAGGTTGCGAAACGTGTGCACCACGCATAATTGGAATAGCGCAAAAACTACAAGGTCTGTCACAACCTTCGGCAATTTTTAAATAAGCATAATTTTTAGGGGTTGTTGTTAAACGCTCACCTAATAATTCATGTTTGTAATCTGCTCCCAAAGCTTTTAATAATTGGGGCAATTCGGTAGTTCCAAAAAACTGATCCACATTTGGGATTTCTTTTTCTAAATCAGGTCGGTATCGCTCTGACAAACATCCGGTTACGAAAACTTTGTCAACCAGGCCTTTTTCTTTCTTGTCGGCATATTCTAAAATCATATTTACCGATTCTGCTTTTGCATTATCAATAAATCCGCAAGTATTGATTACGATAATATTTCCTTCCTGATCAACTGGTGCTTCGTGTTCTACTTCTTTTCCGTTGGCGCGAAGTTGTCCCATTAATACCTCACTATCGTATATGTTTTTTGAACACCCTAAGGTAATTACGTTTATTTTGTTCTTTTTTAAAGACTTGGTTCTCATATCATTGTGTCCCGATTGTTCGGGAGGAGTGCAAAATTACGTTTTTTTATTCAAATTGTCCCGATAGCTATCGGGATTGTTTCGATTTAGCTGTTTTTTTGTAGTTGCATTAAAATTTGGAATTGTAATTTTTTAAAAGAAATTGTTTTTTACAGCTAAAAAATAACCGTCTTGTTTGTGAAAAGACAAGACGGTTATTTTTAGATTGTTTTTCTAGTAATTATAATTCAAATAACAGTGTTAAGGAAACCGTGTTGTTGATTGAGTTTATTTTGGTTACGTCAGTTAAGCCTTGGTTAGGTGTTTGCCCTTGGTTAATAAACTGGTATGAATTTCTTTTTGCATAAGCGTAAGATAAATCTGCTCTGGTTCCTCCAAAATTATACCCCAAACCAGCTGAATAGCCATTTAAGTCACCAATAGTTATTTTATTTTCATAAGGACTTTCTTCAAAACGATAACCGGCTCTAAGACTAAGTTTTTCAATTTTGTATTCTCCTCCTATTCTAACTTCGTTAGTCTTGGAGAGAGCTCTGTCCATTGCGTTATTTAAAACTTGGTAGTGACTGTCATATTCAGGTTTGAACTTCGTGTTACCATAATTTTTATAACTATAATCAATGCTTATGAGTCCTGTTTTTCCAAATACATAGGCAAAACTTGCTGTTAATTTTCCTGGAGTTTGTAATTTATAAGGTGCATAAACATTAGGTCTTGGATCAGCAACATCGGGTTCTAACGAACCAGATAAATTAGCACTTACTGCGATTAAAGTTTGGGTTAATTTATCATTCAATTTGTACCATGTTGGTGATTCATAAGATAAACCTACTCGTGCTTCATTAGTTATTTTTCCAATGATTCCAAGTTGGAATGAAAAACCAGAACCATAAGTATATAAATCATTGTTGAATTGAACTTTGTTTACTCTATAACTTGTAGGTTCTAGGGGGTTATCATTGTCTTCATAAAAAACAGATGATTGAGTGTAATCTACAAAATGAGAGTTCAAGTTAATCCCTATGAAAAATTTATCATTGCAAGAAGCTGCTGCGTTAAAAGATAGTTTTCCGTTGTAACCATTAGTAATAACTGTGTTTTCTTGATAATAATTACCTCCTTCAGTAACATTTGAAATGTATTCGTTGGGATTAGGGTCGTTATTTGCTGGGTCGATAATAAAGGTATCATAGGCTAATAAAGCCTGTTGAGCTGCGTAGTCTAAATTTTCGTAATTTGAATTTTGAAAGCTGTTTAAAGGAATACCATTTGCATAGTTTAAAAAATAATTCCCAATTGAATTTGTTGGGTTGATTCCAAAAGAACCAATAGTATTGTCAAAGTTGTTTTTGTTATCATAATTTATGGCTAAAGAAAACTTGTTCCACCCTTCATTGTTTCTGTTGTTGTTATTATTAAAAACAAATACTAATCCAGCTTGATTAAAGTCGAAAGAATTTTCTTTCTCTGTATTTGTAGAGCCAAAATAATTAGAATTATTTTTAGTATTAGTGTTGCTTGCAGTTATTCCCATTTGGTTGTTTGCAAATATAGCTGAACCAGCGGGATTTACATTTAATGAAGATAAGTCACCACCCAAAGCACCAAAAGCTCCACTCATTGCCCTGAAACGAGCTGTTCCGTTTAGGTTTTCTAGACTGTATCGAACTGCGTCACTAATTTCTTGAGATTGTACGGTGCTAATAGAAAGTCCAGATAGTATTAAAAATAGATATTTTTTCATTTTAATGATTTTTATGTTGTAAACTACTGTTGCTTATCTTCTACTTCCTCCTCCTGATGATCTACCGCTACTGCTGCCTCCGCCATAAGATCTGCTGCCGCTGTCTCCGCCGTAGGAAGGAGTACTGTATGATCTTGAAGGGGTGTTGTAACTTTCGTTTCTTGAATAATTACTGTTTTGTTGTTGTCTAGAATTGTTGTTTTGAGTTGGAGTGGAGCTCCTTCTCGTTGTAGTACTTTCGGTTCTATTTGGGCTGTTGTATGTTCTAGGATTTGTAAATGTAGGAGTCCTGCTAGTTCCTGTTCTGCTTGTAGAGTATGTTCTATTTGTGGAATACGTTCTGTCTGTAGAATAGCTTCTAGATGAATTTACTGCAGTAGACCCTCTTCTGCTTGGTGCGTATGAGGAATAGCTGCTTCTATATGGACGATTATAGTAGTAGTAATTATTGTTATAGCCGTAATATGGATAATTCCATCCCCAATTATTCCAGCCAAATCCATAATTCATACCCCAATTATTCCAACCCCAGTTGTTCCATCCCCAATTATTCCATCCAAATCCGTAATTCATGCCCCAGTAGTTATTCCAACCCCAATTATTCCAGCCAAAACCAGAATTCATTCCCCAATAATCAGGATAAACATTAATTATAGTTCCGGTTTGGTTGTTGCCCCAACCTGCATAACTTGAAGGTAAATTATTGTCAGCTGAATCGAAATCACTGTATTTGTCAATATCGGTAAAAACTTCAGGAGTTTCACTTTCTGTTTGTAGTGAGTTGAAATAATCTTTATAATAATTGCCTGAGGCAGTGTTTGTTTCTGTATTTCTGTTGTTTGAAGCGCCGTATATACCATCGGTTTCGTAATAGGAACTATTTTGATAAGAACCACAAGAAACCATAAAAAGGCTTAGTAATCCAATGTAGAGATAATTTTGCACTTCTTTGGATGAAAAAATATTAGTTTTCATATCTGTTAGGTTTTTTATTGTTGCACATTACAAAAATAGTTAGTTTTGCCAAACTATTTAGTTAAATAAAACAAAACAAAATTTGTGCCAAACTATTCAATATGAGTAAGAACCTTACTACACGATCAGAAGATTATTCAAAATGGTATAATGAGCTGGTTGTAAAGGCTGATTTAGCCGAAAATTCAGGAGTTAGAGGCTGTATGGTTATTAAACCTTATGGTTATGCGATTTGGGAAAAAATGCAAGCCGAGTTAGATAGAATGTTTAAGGAAACAGGACATCAAAATGCTTATTTTCCTCTGTTTGTTCCTAAAAGCATGTTTGAAGCCGAGGAGAAAAATGCCGAAGGTTTTGCTAAAGAATGTGCCGTGGTTACACATTATAGATTGAAAAATGATCCTGACAGACCAGGAAAATTAATGGTTGACCCAAATGCTAAGCTGGAAGAGGAACTTATTGTTCGTCCTACAAGTGAGGCAATTATTTGGTCAACTTATAAAGGGTGGGTGCAATCCTATAGAGATTTACCTTTGTTGATTAATCAATGGGCTAATGTGGTTCGATGGGAAATGCGTACTCGTTTGTTTTTAAGGACAGCCGAATTTTTATGGCAGGAGGGACATACGGCTCATGCAACAAGAAAGGAAGCGATTGAGGAATCAGAGAAGATGATGAATGTTTATGCTGATTTTGTTCAAAATTTCATGGCGATTCCGGTTGTTAAAGGATTGAAAACCGAAACAGAGCGTTTTGCCGGTGCTGAAGAAACTTATTGTATTGAGGCTTTGATGCAGGATGGAAAAGCTCTTCAGGCAGGAACTTCGCACTTTTTGGGACAAAATTTCGCTGAAGCATTTGATGTGAAGTTTGCTAATGCCGAAGGAAAACAGGAATATGTATGGGGAACTTCCTGGGGAGTTTCTACCCGATTGATGGGGGCTTTGGTGATGACGCATTCTGATGATCAGGGATTAGTATTGCCTCCTAATTTAGCACCAATACAAGTAGTTATTGTTCCTATATATAAGACAGATGAGCAATTAGCTCAAATTACAGAGGAAGTAGAGAAATTGATGGCAGATTTGCGAAAACTTCGTATTTCGGTTAAGTTTGATGATAGGACTACGCAAAAGCCAGGTTTTAAATTTGCTGAATGGGAATTGAAAGGGGTTCCTGTTAGGATAGCTGTTGGTCCAAAAGATCTTGAAAATGGAACTTATGAAGTAGCAAGAAGGGATACTTTGACAAAAGAAGTGAAGTCTAAAGAAGGAATTGCGACTTTTATAAGTGATTTATTGGATCAAATCCAGGCAGATTTATTTAACAAGGCATTTAATTACAGAGAAACTCATATTACCGAAGTAAATAGTTTTGAAGAGTTTAAAGATGTTTTGGAGAATAAAGGAGGTTTTGTATCAGCACATTGGGATGGAACTGCGGCTACAGAAGAGAAGATTAAAGAGTTGACTAAGGCAACGATAAGATGTATTCCTTTGGATGGAGTTGAGGAGTCGGGAAGCTGTGTGTTTACTGGGAATCCTTCCGGAAGAAGAGTGTTTTTTGCAAAGGCATATTAAAAAAATATATTTTTTTTGAGTTAGCTATTGTGCAATTAAAAAACAGTTGTATCTTTGCAACCGCAATACAGAAATGCACAGCATAATGTAGCGCAATGGTCCGTTCGTCTATCGGTTAGGACGCCAGGTTTTCATCCTGGTAAGGGGGGTTCGATTCCCCCACGGACTACAAATGAAATATTGAAAATATCTTTCCTAAACTTTTTTAAAAGGAAAAATGGTCCGTTCGTCTATCGGTTAGGACGCCAGGTTTTCATCCTGGTAAGGGGGGTTCGATTCCCCCACGGACTACAAGTTTCTAGAAGGTAGAAAACTTAACTAACTTAGAGGAATAATTGGTCCGTTCGTCTAGGGGTTAGGACGCCAGGTTTTCATCCTGGTAACAGGGGTTCGATTCCCCTACGGACTACAGAATTAGTTGTGAAATAGTTTTATGAAATAAATAGCAAGTGTCTCTGGTGTTTATTTTATTAGTTAAAACCAAAGTGATTTCATTGTGTTTAATGTAATTGTGGGAGGTTTTTCTTTTTTAGCTAATAGTTAAAATAATTATTACAATTAAAAAAAAAGTCAAAATGGCAAATCATAAGTCAGCTTTAAAAAGAATTAGAAGCAACGAGAAAAAAAGAGTATTAAACAGATACCAACACAAAACTACACGTAACGCCATTAAAGCTTTGCGTTTAGCTACTGATAAAGCGGATGCTACTGCTAAATTATCAAGTGTAATTTCAATGATTGATAAGTTAGCTAAAAAGAATGTTATTCATGATAATAAAGCTTCTAACTTAAAATCAAAATTAACTAAATTTGTTGCTAAATTGTAATTTTACAATTTTAAGATATAAAGAAACCTCGAAGAAATTCGAGGTTTTTTTATGGGTTATTTTTTTTTTTTTTTTTTTTTATTTATTATTCTGCTGCTTAGAGTTGTATTTTAGATTCTAAATACGTTAGCATATTTGTGGTTATTGGTTTTGAAAGGAAATCAATAACCATTGGGTATTTTTTAGACTTTTCGTGGTCTTCAGGGTCTATTGTAGAAGATAAAACCACGATCTTGGTTGAGTTTACTTCTGCGTATTTATCGGTGCTGAAATTGTCCAGAAATTCCCAGCCATCCATAATAGGCATGTTTAGGTCTAGAAATATTAATTGAGGTAATTCTTTTGTTGCTTCTTTATTGATAATTGAGTTGAAGTATTCCAGTGCTTCTTCGCCGTTTTTAGCAGTAATAATAGTATTCGAAAAAGAGGCTTTGCTGATTACTTTTTTACATAACATAAGTGTTATTGGGTCGTCATCGACACATAGAATTAAATCTAACATGTTTTATTTGCTTTTAAATGTTAATGTAAATGTGGTTCCTTTGTTTACCTGGCTTTCGATATTGATGGTTCCTTTCATGGCTTCAACTTGCGATTTTACTAAGTAGAGTCCTAGTCCTTTGCTGTCAGGGTAATCGTGGAATCTCTGGTATAAGCCAAAAATTTTGTCTTTGTTTCTATTTAAATCAATACCTATTCCGTTATCTTTGAAAATGAGTTCTACGGTATTTCCGCTTTGTTGTGCTATTATGGTGATTTTTAAAGTTCTGTCGGTGGCTCTGTATTTTAGAGAGTTTGTGAGTAAGTTTAGCAAAATGCTTTCCATGTATGCTTTGTTGCTGTTAAGAACACTTACGTTTTCAATGTCTAATTTTAAGTATGGCTTAATTATTTCAATTTGATTGGATAATTGGCTGAAAACATTTTCGAAAACCTCTTTGAGTGAAATGTTTTCTTTTTCAATAGAGGTGTTGTCTTTAATTATCATGACTTTTGTTAAGTCTTCGATAGTTTCGTTTAATAAATGGGTTGATTTGCTAAAACCGTTGACAATCTCGTTTAGTTCAGGGTCTTCAATTTCAATGTCTTCAATTAGATTTAGTAATCCGGTTAAGTTAGACATTGGTGCTCTCAGATTGTGAGAGGTGATATAAGAGAATTGTTTTAGGTCCTTATTGTTTTGTGTAAGTTCTTTAATGAGTTGTTCTTTTTCTTTTTCCTGATTTTTTTCTTCGGTTACATCTCTTTGAATGGATACCCAGTGAGATAATTCGTTTTCAGAATTGTAAATAGGAATCATTGTAAAACGTAACCAGAATTCGGTTTTGTCTTTTTTATAGCATCTTATTTCAAGTAAACCTTCTTCCTTGTTTTGAATTATTTGTATTATTTTCTTAATAACACTCAATTCGGTGTTGGGACCTTTAAGGATATCAAGAGAATTGTTGATTATTTCTTCTGGTTGATATCCTGTCATTTGGGTAAATGCGGGGTTGGTGTAGATTATTTTTGGTAGTAATTTTTCGTTAAAAGTAGCTTCGGTAATTACTATGGATTCTTTGGTTTGTAAAATTACGGTTTCCAGTAATTTTAGTCTGAGTTCTTCTTCTTTTTGTTTGGTAACATCTTGGAGTGCTCCTATCATTCTGACGGCTTTTCCATTTTCATCTTTTAAAAGGAAACCTCGGTCTAATACGTATTTATAGGTGTTGTCTGCGCATTTAAACCGGTATTCATCTTGCCATTTTTCGGTTTTTTGTTCTATAAACGAATAGAGTCTTATTGACATTTTTATACTGTCTTCCGGATGGATGTTTCCAAACCACCAACTCGAACTGTCTCCAACCTGATCTTCTTCGTATCCAAAAATAGCTTTTATTCCTTTGCTCCAAATCATTTTGTCTTCCTGAATTTTCCAGTCCCAAATGGTATCACTTGTAGCTTTGGCAACAATGTCATACTTCTCATTTGATTCTTTTATTTCATTGTTGGTGTTTTCTAATTGTTCAAAAATTGTTTTGTTTTTGCTTTCGTTTTTAGATAATACATATTTAAAAGCAAATCCGGTTAAGAGGATCAAAAAGAAATCTTTGAAAAGGTTGAAAATGAGGTAATCTTCCTGGTTGAGGTATAAAGAGGTAATTTTATAAAGAAAAACCGCCAAAATTGAGGCAATAAGGATATATATTGTTGTTATTTGGGTGGTTTTATTTTTCATTAATCAAATATAATTAATAATTGTTAATAGCAAAATATCTATGAAAACTTATTTTTATTCGAAAATGATCCAGTCATGCTGTTAAATGTAAGTAAATTGTAAAGTGTTTGAGAAATATTTTTTATATCAAAATAAAGTGTACCTTTGCAGCCATTAAAAATCACAGATGGAAGCTATTAGAAACATTGCAATTATTGCCCACGTCGATCACGGTAAAACCACTTTGGTTGATAAAATTATGTATCATTGTCAGTTATTTCGTGACAACGAAAATACTGGAGATTTGATCCTTGATAACAACGACTTAGAGCGAGAAAGAGGTATTACCATTACTTCTAAAAACGTATCGGTTTCTTATAAAGGAACAAAAATTAATATTATTGATACTCCTGGTCACGCCGATTTTGGTGGAGAGGTAGAGCGTGTTTTGAACATGGCTGACGGAGTGTGTCTTTTGGTTGATGCCTTTGAAGGACCAATGCCACAAACGCGTTTTGTATTACAAAAAGCGATTGATTTAGGATTAAAACCTTGTGTTGTTATCAATAAAGTAGATAAAGAAAACTGTACTCCGGAAGAAGTACACGAAAAAGTTTTCGACTTAATGTTTGAATTAGGTGCTACTGAAGAACAATTAGATTTCCCTGCTGTTTACGGTTCGGCTAAAAACAACTGGATGTCTGATGATTGGAGAAATCAAACAGAAAACATTGAGCCATTATTGGACATGGTAATTGCTAATGTACCAGCTCCTAAGGTTTCTGAAGGAACGCCACAAATGTTGATTACTTCTTTAGACTTTTCTTCTTTTACGGGTCGTATCGCTATCGGTCGTTTGGAAAGAGGTGTTTTAAAAGAAGGTATGCCAATTTCTTTGGTAAAAAGAGATGGAAAAATCATCAAATCAAGAATTAAAGAATTACATACTTTTGAAGGCCTTGGACGTAAAAAAGTAGAAGAAGTTATAGCTGGTGATATTTGTGCGGTTGTAGGTGTTGAAGGTTTTGAAATTGGTGATACTATTGCTGATTTTGAAAATCCGGAAGCTTTACAAACTATCGCTATTGATGAGCCTACAATGAGCATGTTGTTTACTATTAACGATTCACCTTTCTTTGGTAAAGAAGGTAAATTTGTTACTTCCAGACATATTCGTGAGCGTTTGACAAAAGAATTAGAGAAAAACTTAGCGATGAGAGTTGCTGAAACTGATTCTGCTGATAAATTCATGGTTTTTGGTCGTGGTGTATTGCACTTGTCTGTTCTTATTGAAACAATGAGAAGAGAAGGCTATGAGTTACAAATTGGTCAGCCACAAGTTATTATCAAAGAAGTTGATGGTGTAAAATGTGAGCCAATTGAGGAATTAACTATCGATTTACCGGAAAATCTTTCAGGTAGAGCAGTAGAATTTGTTTCTATCCGTAAAGGAGAAATGCTTTCTATGGAAGGTAAAGGAGAGCGTATGATTGTTAAATTCAACATTCCATCTCGTGGAATTATTGGATTGAGAAATCAATTGCTTACTGCTACTGCTGGTGAAGCTATTATGGCACACCGTTTCATTGGATACGAACCATACAAAGGAGAAATTCCTGGACGTAACAATGGTTCATTAATCTCTATGGAAAATGGAAAAGCAATTCCTTATTCTATCGATAAATTACAAGATCGTGGTAAATTCTTTGTTGATCCTAACGAAGATATTTACGAAGGACAAGTAATTGGTGAAAACACTCGTAGTGATGATATGACTGTTAACGTTACTAAAACGAAAAAACTGTCTAACGTTCGTTCTTCAGGAGCTGATGATAAAGCAAGAATTATTCCTGCTATCAAATTCTCTTTAGAAGAAGCTTTAGAATATATTCAAAAAGATGAGTATGTTGAAGTTACTCCAAAATCACTTCGTTTAAGAAAGATTTACTTATCTGAAACTGATAGAAAAAGATTTAAAATCTAATTTTTTAAATTCCAATATAAAAATCCCAAATTTAAATGAGTTTGGGATTTTTTTTTATGATTGTTTTGCTTTGGAATTTGTTTTTTGTGTTTTGGAATTTCGTTATAATTATCTTTTCAAACTAAAATGTCCTTTTATTTCTTTACCATTTTCGAGTTTAGCGGTGTACCAATAATCATCTGCAGGTAGAGGAAGACTGTTAAAAGTGCCATCCCAGCCCTGACTTTGTGGATTAATGTCTTTTATTAATTTTCCAAAGCGATCAAAAATATGAATCACTGTTTTTGAATTGAATTCAGAATTGATTCCTTTGATATTCCAGTGATCGTTAAAACCATCATTGTTAGGTGTGAAAAATCTTGGGATACCTAAAATGGCAATAGTTTCATTGGTAATACCACAGCCATTTTTGTCTCTAATGTAAACTTCATGAATTCCGGCGGCTACATATTCGAAAAGGTTAGCATCCTGATAAAAATTATTGCTGTCATCCAGACTGTATTCGTAATTTCCGGCTCCATTCACTAAAACTAAAACGGAGTTGTTATCGCTCAATTCGCTAATTTCGATATTGCTGATATGGGCAACATCTGAAGAAGTTACTGTAATTATTCTTGTCCGGCTACAATCGGAAAGCGAAGTGACTTTAACACTGTAAATACCGGCTGTATTGACATCTAAGGTGGGGTTTGTTTTGCCTATTAATATTTGATTGTCTTTTGTCCAAACATAAGTATAATTGCTTGTCGGACTGCCATCTATTATTCCTGAGGTTAGTGTTACAAAGAAATTAGGCAGATT
Organism: Flavobacterium sp. GSA192; assembly: GCF_006386525.1. NCBI lineage: Bacteria > Pseudomonadati > Bacteroidota > Flavobacteriia > Flavobacteriales > Flavobacteriaceae > Flavobacterium > Flavobacterium sp. GSA192. The sequence continues at coordinate 264,745 of NZ_VAHC01000005.1, forward strand.
TTGACAAACGTAAACATCTGACAGGCGGCTGGTGTTGATGTCAATATCAGGTTTTGGATTTACTTTAAGAGTAATATGAGGTCCTATGCCGTAACAACTGTTGTCTAAATTACTGTCAACTCTAACCCATATTTTTTGTTCTTTAGGAGAAAGAATGTTTCGATAAGTTGTAGTGTTTGTTATTTCGTTTATTTCTGCTAAAGCATCTGTTTCGGTTTCGTAATATTTGATTATATAATTGTTTTTTGGATCAGGAAGTAAAGCCAGAATTGCCGTTTTGGCACTACTAAAATCAAATGCTGAAATTCCATCATAATCATCATGGGTAGTATCAATATAATCATCGCAATTTTCGAATGGAACATTGAAATTTGCCGGAATTTGAGTTGCCGAAACGATTAAGTTAATTTGTGCTACCGAAAAACAGTTGTTTGCATTTTCGATTCTGGACCAAATGATCGTTCCGTTATTGGCAATATAAGTTAATGGATTTGCAATTTTTTTAGTTGAATCGTTAGTGTTAGCTCCTGCTAAAGTGGTAAAATAATTAAAGATTTCGTTTTGATAATTGCTTGAAATCTCATTGTTTTTTACTGTTAGATTAAAAGCTGATTTAGCATCTAAATCATCGTCACATTGTATGATACTTATATTGTTAACTACAGGTAGGGCTAGAATAGTTAAGGTGGTTTCGTTAGAAATCAATCCACAAGAATTCCCTGTTTTGTTTAGTATAACGCGGTATTTGTAGCCATTCATTGTTTGACTTACCGTATTAATGTTCAGCTTATTCGATGTTACACCAGAGAAGCTACCATTGTTTGTCAAGTTATTCCAGACAGTACCATTTGTAGATATTTGCCATTGATAACTATTGCCGCCGTTGTCGCTAATTGTAACTGAGGTGTTTTGATTTAAACAAGTTGGAGGTACAATAGGCTGGTTTGTAATAATTATTGGAGCTGCAATATTATAATTGGAATTTGGAGTAGTATAACCATTTGTACGGCTTGTAACAACCCCGCTGGTATTTACAGTTGGAGGGAATACATTTCCTAATATAGTGTTGTTGACACTTGTAAATCCTGCTTCAATCACATCAGGGCAAGAATCCCCATCGCTATCAGGATCTCTGTAATTTTTTATTCCGTCATTATCGGTATCAGTGTTGGAGTTGCCTGTTTCTGTGCTGTCGTAAATTCCGTCATTATCGCTGTCTAAATCCAGATAATCAGAAACGCCATCATTGTCAGTATCTATAATTGATTTCGATTCGAAAATGTCAAACAGACCATTTCTATTTAAATCGGTAGTATTTAATGCAAAGTCGTTGCTTTGGCTTTCAGTTAGGTCAGGAATTTCGTCATTGTCACTATCAGTATCTAATTGGTCAGGAATTCCATCACCATCGGTGTCTTTTGGTACGCAAACAGCAAAAAACTTTAATGTGCTTTTGTTTGCATCAGTATCGGAGAGATTTTTATGGGTAAAACTAATCGAATTAACCAAATGAGCTAAAAATTTAAAAGAGCCCGTTCCGGCTGCTAATGAAACAATTCCGTTTAATTGAAAGCGAATTTCAAATGAGGAATATTCGGTAACACCACTTTCATATATGCCATCGTAGTTAGTATCAATCAATAATTGATTATTTGGGTTGAGAACCGTAATGGTTTTGTTAACGTCGGTAGCAATAATATATTCTGCATTTGCATTTAATAAATCGGTTGGATTTGCAGCAGATACATATTCTATTCCAGTGCTTATTGGTTTAGAGAATGTTAATGTATATTTGGTAAAATTTCCTTTTCCAGCGGGGATTTCGGATATAAAACTGCCATCTGTATTTCCGGAAAATGGAATTCCACTTGCAATCGAAGATGTGTTTAGAGTTCCTGTATATGTATTCGAATAATTGCCAATTGTGATATTTCCCAAACTTAAATTAGAGATATTGATATTTTGGTTTCCGTAAGATTCGGTACAATTTGGAATTCCGTCATTGTCGTTATCAAGGTCTATGTTGTCGTTTACGGTATCATTGTCAATATCGGTAGGACAATTGCTTACCGGAATAATGTCAGACAATATTGAAGTGTCACAATTAGAAATACTTCCTTTTACCTGATAAAATCCGGGTTGGGTAGGAGTATAGGTGTTGGAATTTGAATTGCTAATTAGCGTATTGTTAAAGTACCATTCGAAAGTATCGTAATTTAAAATACTATTTACAGTTAGGTTAAGATTAGGGATGCAGGAAGAATTTCCAGTAATAATGGCATCCGAAGTAATTTCAGGTTTAGTGTCAAAACCGGAATAGTAACCACCGTAAGTGGCAGATCCATTGGTTCCAAAATAGGATACATAAACCTGTTTGTTAGATTTTATGCTAACATTACCATCAAGGTCGTTGATTGTGTAGCGAACATAATTTGAATTTCCTGTAATGCTAATAGGAGGGGTGCCTATAGGATTATTATTTATTAAAACATTGGCTCCGGTTTCGGTGATAATATTGATTCCGCCACTAAATGAAATATTACCTATCGATTCGATAAAAGGAATGTTGTCCACAATATTAGGAGTTGAGCAATTCAACGGAGGAACAAAAAACATATTTTGATTAGCCGAAGGTAAGTTGATTTGTTCATTAGTTTTAGGATCAAAAGCAGGAGCTAATCCGCCAATACTTTGATAAGCAAATGTTTTTTCGGAAGTGCTGACATATAAATTATTATTGATAAACTGGCTTCCGTCAATAGTTATATAGTCGCCGGCATTGATAATTGTTGTGTATGGGGTTGAACTGCCGTTAAGATAGACAATCGTATTAGGATTATGAGCAATCAATAAAACACGTTCCAGTTCATTTGTTCCAATTCCCTTTACAAAAATATATTCTTTGCCAGTTTTTTCGAAAGAAACAATTTGGTCAAACCCAAGATCTCTTCCGTTTTCGGTACTATTACTTCCGCAAAAAGACCCTGAATTGATAACAATCGCTTTGTCTGACTGAACTAATGCGCCAATCATTTTAGCACTATTTGAAACAGTGTCTTCAGAGTTTTCTATGGCAAAAATATAACTTTCGTTTTTATTTAGATTGATGGTTACGGGGCCATTTACAGTTCTTCCATCAGCTAGAATTGTCCCGTTTGCTATGTTGGATATTGTAATTGTTGTATTGTTTTCGGTTGCAAGCAGGGAAGCAAAATTGAGTAGTGTTTTGTCACTATTTGAAGGGTTGAGCATAGCGCCTAGTCTAAATGTAGTTCCCAGAGCACTGTTTCCTTTAGATACTAAACCGCCTGCATGATTGAACCTTTGATTATCGGGGTTGTAACCTGAATTAATTCTTACACTACAGTATATTAAATCATCGGCTTCAATAATGAATCCTTTGTTTATTGTTTTTCCAATAGCTGCTTTTGGTACCATTAGTTGTGTGTTGTTGCCGGATCCAATTGCATAGATGTATGGATTGGTGTTGTTGACCACAGCATTCGTAATTTGCCCGCCGATACTGATTATTCTCAGCGTAACATTTTTTGAGCTTGGAGTAGATATATATAAATAATGGTCTCCTGTTATTGTTTGTGAGTCTTGGCTGCTTAATGGCGGGATATAATGCGTTTTGCTAAATTGCGCAAAGCCATTTGTAGCTATTATCGTTAATAATATTGCGATTATTTTTATCATTTGATAAAAATATTAAATAATTTTTATCTTTTTAATGAAAAATGACCTTTTATGTTTTTGCCGTCTTCAAAAATAAGATGGAACCAATAATCATCAGCAGGAAGCGCATAATTGTTAAAAGTGCCATTCCAACTCAAATTTGAAGAGTTAAATTCTTTTAATAATTTTCCGTAACGGTTAAAGATGGATATTGTAGCCTGAGGAAGTTGTGATAAGTTTTTAATTGTCCAAAAATCATTGAAACCATCTCCGTTTGGTGTAAAATAATGGGGATAATCTAAAATATAAAAGCGGAAAGGAGCAGAAATACCGCATCCGTTTTTATCACGGGCATAGGCAAAATAGCTTCCTGCGGCAATGTTTAAAAATTCAGGACTGTCTTGATAATAATTTCCGTCAATTGAAAATTCATAATTTCCGGAACCGGTATAATTAATAATGGCGGTATTTTTATTTCCTGAAAAATTAGTTGTTTCTACCATTGTTATTGCAGCAATTTCAGATTTTACAACATGGAATTTTTTAGTCGCTTCGCAGTTGTTGGCATTGGTTACTGTTACAAAATAATCGCCAGGAGTAGTTATGGTAATACTATTGGTAGTTGCTCCCGTATTCCATAAATAGCTGGAAAAACCGGTGTTGACAGCTAGATCCATACTGGTACTACTGCATAAAGCGATATTCTCCTCTTGAAAGTTAGCCGGAGCAAAGGTTTTGACCTCAAGTGTGACAGGGATTATACCGTAACAGTCGGTTCCATTGATAATGCGGGCATAAATGGTTTGCTGATTCGGAATGTTGTTTGTATATACATTCGGAAGGGGATTGCTTTGTGTGTCGGCTGCTGCCATACTTGGATAGTAAACAACATTCAATCCATTGGGTAAACCATTTACTATTTGAGGAGAAACTTCATTATTTAAGTTAAATTCGCGAAATCCATCCTGAATGGCATTGTCATCACAAGTAATTATAGGAGATTGATTAGGTATTATAGCATTAGATAATTGCAATGTCAATTCGGCATAATTAGAGCAATTAAAGTTGTTGGAAACTTTGGCAATTAGCACCTGATTAGCCGATTTGTTGGTGTAATTTGTGGTGTTAAGAATGGCGTTAGTACCTGCTTTAGCATCTGTTAGATTTTCAAAATAACTTACAGCACTTAAGTTGGAATTGTTGTTTTTAATTTGGTTATCGGTTTTTGTTAAGTCAAAAACGGCTTTACTATCTCCATTAGTATCACATTGTATCAGAGTAGTGTTGTTTAAAACAATTTCAGGTGTGTATTCAACTTTAATTTGGTTTGAAACAGTACAACCGGATGGATTCAGAGTAACTTCAAGCTTGTAAGTTCCGGTGGTTTTTACAGTATAAGCCGGACTGGTTTCGGTGGGTAAAAGGACATTGTCTTTGTACCATTTGTAAGTGTAATTAGCTGGTAATTTAGTGTCAATAATATAATCCTCACCAAAACAAATAGCATTATTTGTGGCTAATAATTTGTCGGTTCCCAGGTTGATGATGGAATTAAAACTTGCTGATTCAATAAAAATAGCCGAATCAAAATAATTCACAGCATCATCACCAATGACTAATTTTATATGATAGGTGTTTCCAGCTATTACATTAGTACTTGCGTTAAAAACTTTGGTTTGTCCGGCATAATTAATAGGACTGTTATTTGTGGGGCTGGTATTAAATTGTCCAAAGTAGGATTCGTTGCTTGCCGGACATGATTTTTGTATTCCATTTAAATCCACAAAAGTAATAGCCGGATGAATATTGGTGGACGAAATAGGTATTGTAGTATTCGGAATTACGGCTAAGTTCTGATAAGCGGCCGTACTTCCTTTTTCTTTTATTAAAAAAGCAAAACCATCCGAATACCTACAAGGGAAATCTTCCTGATATTCATTTGAAGCAAATAAATAATTAAAGCTAATGCTATTGGTTAACGGAATAAAATCAAATTCCAGATAAGTAGCATTGATAGATTTAATGTTTAAAGCCTGATCTAAATCGGGGTCGCCTAACCAGGAATTACTGCCTCCACCAAGATTTTTAACAAATGGACCTACCGATTCAGTACTACTCCAGGTACTTAAAACAATTCCGGATTGAAAAGGAAAATTAGCAGAATTATTTGTAAAAACTCCGTAGCTGTTTTTCCCGAGAACAAATGCGTCGCCTTGCACTTTTGGGTTTGTTATTTGCAAACAGGAACTGTTATTAGTCAATAGATTTACCAGTTCTAAAGCATTTTTAGTGTCGTCAACAGCAATGGCTTGTGCCTGCAATTTTATGCCGGAGCAGTAGAGTGATAAACTGAGTAAAATGGTTTGCAGGACTTTCATAGTCTTACAAAGTTACTACAATTCTCTGTTTTTTAGTTATGGGGTTTTTGGATTAGCATTTTGTTTTAATCAAGCTCATTTTCAATTAGTAATGTAGCTTGTTTTAGTTTTTCGGAACTCAGTGGTTTTATAATGTAATCTTTTATTATCGGGTAGTTTTTGGTCATTTCTAAATCAGAAGGATCGATAGAAGAGGACACAATAAAAACAATTATTTTTTTTGCAAAAGTAATTCGTTCAAACTCGTCTAAAAATTGCCAGCCATCCAGTACAGGCATATTCAAATCCAATAAAATCACATCAGGAAGTTGAGCAGGATTGTTACTATTGTTTTTAAGTTCGTTTAACGCTGTTTGCGGATTGTAAAATGAGATGATTTCTTCGCAAAAATTATTTTTGGAGATAAGCATACTCATTAGTTTTATGGACAATTTGTCATCATCAATAAGGTAAGTCGTTTTATTTTTCATTAAAATACAATTTAAAATTGCTGCCTAATCCTGCTGTACTTTCTACTTCAATTTTACCTTTCATGGCTTCCATTTGGTTTTTTACGATGAATAATCCAAAACCTTTGGCATCTTCATTTTCATGAAAAGTTTTGTACATGCCAAATATTTTATGCTTGTATTTTTGAAGATTGATTCCTAATCCGTTGTCTTTGAAAGAAACAATATGGAATCCGTCCTCTGTTTTGCAACTGATATCTAACAAAGGAAGTCTCTCAGGAGATTGGTATTTTACAGCGTTGGTTAATAAATTATAGACAATGTTTTCCAGATAATCAGGGATAACATTGATGTTTAAATTAGCAGGAATATGGTGTGTAATACTAATTTATCTTTGAAAGAATGGGTAATTTTCTCTATTTCTGATTTTAAATTGACTATTGTTTTCTTGGTTTTGCTATTTTTTTGAATAGTAATTACTTCGTTTAAATTTTCAATGGTCTTGGATAGTTTTTCGGTGCCTTCTTTGAACATTTCGATAAAACTTAGTTTTTCATCGATTGTGTCGGTTTCATCAATAACGTTTAAAACCATTTGTAAATTACAGGTATGCGATCGGATGTTATGCGAAACAATATGTGCAAAATTTAAAAGTTTATTGTTTTGCTGATTGCTCACCTCTAATATGTTTTTGAGCTCAATTTCTTTTTCTTTTGTAGCGGTAATATCCCTTCCAATACCAATAAATTTGGTACAATTACCTTTAGAATCAAATATTGGAGTAATGTTTAATTCGAGCCAGTATTTCTTTTTATACTTGTTATAATTTTGAAAAACTACCTTGGTTTCTTGCTTCTTTTCCAGTGCCTGTTGGATTTTTTTTATCTTTTCAAAATTAGTTTCTATTCCAATAGAAATATAATTAGGTTTTTTTCCAATAATTTGTTCTAATGTTAAATCGGTTAAATTCATGTAGGCCTGATTCGCCCAGATGGCTTTTCCTTCAGCATTTGTAATAATGATACTGTCAGTAGTTTCAGAAGCAACAAGCGATAACAGGCTCAAATTTTCAATAACATCATTAGCATTAGAAAATACAGAAGAGAATTTTTTGATAGCTAATTCTATTGCAATTGTCCGTTCTTGTTCTGTAGTAATATCTTTAAAAGTGCCGTGAATACGATGGAGTTGATTAGCCATAAATTCAACCTGACAGATACATTCTAAGTGTTTGATTGTTTTTTGAGCTGTAATTATTTGGAATTTTCCGCAAACAGGAATTTGATTCTCAATCGCTTTTTGTAGTAAAGATTTGAACTGGATTAGATTTTTTCGATTAAAAAAAACTAAAGTATTTTTAAAGTCAGGCATAAAATCTTCCGAAACTTCAAAGAAAGATTTTGTATTTGCATCAAAAAAAATACGATTGTTTTTTAGGTTAATATCCCAAATTCCAATTTCAAAAGTATCAATTGTTTGATTGTAAATTTCCTGTTTATCCATTATAAATGTTGTAATAAAGCCAAAAAAAATGATTTTAGGTTAGGGGGAAAATTCCAAATCAGTAAATTTAAAAAGCTTGTTTAAAATGTTTTAATGATGAGAAAATCATTATAAGAAAATAAAAATACCGAACAAACCCGCAGCACACAAATAAAATCGATGAACAACATTGTTTTTTTTAAGGTTTTATAGGTGTATTAAAATCATTTATTCCTAGCGGCTGGTAATCAGTAATTAAGTGATTTTTTAGGATTTAAAGGATTTTTTTGCTTTTCGTTCGTTTTGTAAAGTCTTTTCAAAATTTGCTTTGAAATAATTAATGTAAATTTGTATAAATAAACAGTTGCATGAGCGATATTTCCCCTTTGTTTAAAAAACCAACCTATCCTGTAAATCATTCTCTTTTGGATTATTTAGAACGCTTTGACAGAGTTTCTAAAGTGGCGATTTCTTATGAAGATTTGCTGCGTTTTTCAGGTTCAATTAATGTGTATGATAAATTTGATCAGGATACCTTATGGGTTAGGGTTTTTTACAGCGAATATGAAAGAAGTGAAATTGATTTGAATTTAAAGAAAATCTACTCTTTGCTGCATTCCGATGGAAATTCAGATATTATTAAGTTCCTAAATGTAGATGCAATTGACTACTGTACTTTCGGAAATTCAAAACCTTTCAGAATAAAAGTGCGTAATGTGTTGAACGATAACTACGTTCATTTTTACATTAAGAAAGCCGATGCTTCCCGTATTTACGGATTAGAATTAGAACATATTCTGTCTCCCGATAAAATCAATTTTCTGGTTTATCAGGATACATTAATTGAAGAACATATTATAGGTATTCCCGGCGATGTTTTTATGGAAACTTTACTCGAAAGTTGTTCAGAAACCGAAAAATCCCAAATAGCCAAAGAGTTTGTTAAATTCAACGAGCGCTGTATGATTAGGCTTTTAGGTGATATGCGTGCTTATAATTATGTGATTGTTCCTATTCACGATTTTGATCAGGTGGTTTATAAAATCAGGGCTATCGATTTTGATCAGCAATGTTACGAAGGGAATTTTAAAATTTACCGTCCACAATTTTTCAAAGAAAATTTTCCGATGATACAACTAATCAAGGAAAAATTGCAGGACAGTTCGATTGAACAATATAAACATGAAGAACGAGCGGCTTTAGCCAAGAGAATTCTTTCGGCCGAAACCCGAATCCAAAAAATATTGCGAATCATGTCTAATGATACCATAGCTCCCGAGGAGCATATTAAACAATTAAAGCTGGAGTTGTATCGTTATACAAACGATATGAACTTTAAAAACGCTACTTCTATGGGCTATGTTCTCAGTGCAGCTTTTAAGTTTGTCACCCGAAATTTCAAACATCCTGATATCTTTAAACCTGGTTTTTAAAACTATTATTGTAATGAAAAATATTTTTCCTATCGTTTTATTATCTTCTTTATTTAGCTTTTGCCAAAGAGAATCTTCTGTTATTTCAGAGCTTTACACTTTACCCAAACAATTAAAAGAAGTTTCGGGAATTGTTTTTACCGAAAGTTCTAAGTTATTATGGACTCTGGAAGATAGCGGAAATGCAAATGAAATTTATGCAGTTGATAATCAAGGGGAAATCCAAAAAACGCTGACAATTGCCCAAACGCAAAATATAGATTGGGAAGATATTACTAAAGACGGCCAGGGAAATTTGTATATAGGCGATTTTGGTAATAATGAAAATACAAGAAAAGATTTGGCGATTTATAAAATTGCCAAAGATTCTCTGCAAAACGAAAGTGTAATCCCTTCGTATAAAATAAGCTTTGCTTACCCGGAACAAACGGAATTTCCACCTAAGAAAACAAAACTTTTTTATGATGTTGAAGCTTTTGTAGAATATCAAAATAATTTTTATTTGTTTACCAAAAATAGAAGTAAAGGATTTGACGGAACGACATTGCTTTATAAAGTACCCAACAAAGCTGGATTTCATCAGGCTGAATTATTAGGAGAATTTAAAGCCGAAGGCAATTACCAAAATGCGGCAATAACCAGCGCAACCATTAGTCCCGACGGCAAAAAAGTAGTTTTGTTGAGTCATAGCAAAATATGGATTTTCCAAAATTTTACCTCCGATAATTTTTTCTCTGCTTCAGTAAACAAAGTCGATTTACATCATTTTTCTCAAAAAGAAGCTATTTGTTTTAAAGACAATACAACGCTTTTAATAGCCGACGAAAAGACTAAAAAAATAGGTGGATTAGTCTATCAATTGGACTTAAGTGCTTTAAATTAAGATGATTGTCCGCTAGCGGACATGACCCACAGAGTAACGCGGACTAAATTGATAAACACGGATTTTTAAAAATACAATCTGTGATAATCTGCTAAAATCAGCTTAATCTGCGTGCCATTTTAAGAAAATAGTGATATAATATTAGAAACCAAATCCAATACCAAAACTAATTCGGGCTTCTTCATCAGCGCTTTTAAAATAGCTTAAACGCGCCGTTACGGTATTGATTCCGTTAAGCCATAAACCACCGCCCACAGATTGATGCCATTTGTTAGAGGCTTCTCCATCAAGCCAGACTCTTCCATAATCGTATCCTCCAAAAAAGCCATAAGACATTGGAATAAGACTGTTTTTTATTTTTCCAATAGAAAAACGAAGATCACTGCTTTGGAAAAAAGACTGATTGCCTATAAAACGTTGGTTTCTAAAACCTCTTAAATCATAGTCGCCGCCTAAAGCAGCTGCCTGATAAAATTCAAAATTATTGTTCAAAATCATTTTTCCTTTTAATAAAGTAGCAAATACAATTTTCCCCTGATGATCTATTTTGTGATTAAAATTGATTTTAGATTCTAATGTTGGGAAATTTTGCTTGTTGTTTTCCAGATTCATTTTCCAATTGGCAGCAATTAAAAATCCCATTCCCATTGTCGGCAGCGAAGGACTGTCGTAGTTTTCATAGCCATATTCAACAGTGGCTCCCGCAAATTGCTGATGATTGAAAATTTCAGGATTTACAATATTTGGAATCGAAATAAATCGACCGGCTGTATTTTCTACATCAAAATTCTCATAAGCAAGCTGGAAACTAATACGGCTTCCTAATCGTCCTATTTTTTCAATTTTAGGAGCAAATTTCAACATTCTGATATGTACTCTGTTGTAATCCATGCCGTTTATTTCGTCCACATTGGCAGTGTTATTTCCATAACCAAAATAATTTATGGCAAAGTTCGGGCTGGTAAATTGTGAGTCAAACCCAAAATTCCATTTCCCTATAAGTTTAGGAACATCTAAATGATAACCTAATTCAAAACCATCGGTCGCAAAATAGTAATTGGCTTTAAGAGTATGCTTTAAAGTATAAGGGTTTTGTTTGAAATGATTGATGGTATAATTAGCTATGATTCCTAATTTCACCCCATCATCGGGATTAAAACCTATAGTAGGCAAGCCAGAAAACGCATTGTATTTAGGTTTTTGATAGTTGTACAAGTTGGTTTCATAATCATCGGTTAAGATGGTTTTTGTTCTGGAATCAATGTCAAAACTGTTCTTTTTTGATTTGAAGTCAAGGATTGTAATGTTTTTTCCATTCGCAATAACATAGCTGTCATTATTTTGACCTCCAATTAATTTTATTTTTATCGCTGATTTTTGAGTGCCCTGAAAATCAAAAACATCTTCGTCGTCCAGTCCGTAAATCCAAATGTTTTTTGTCGAATGCCAATCGAATGTTTTACTGTAAACCAGTTCTTTTCTCTCTTTTTTGATTCGCGATACAGTGATTTCGACTTTGTTTTTAGAAACAGGTCTGATGTTGAACAGGTCTTTTTTATTGGTGCCAACAAGAATTACTGTTTTTTGTAAAACCTTGTTGTATTGACTCGCGTAATTAGTTAATTCGGCTTTTCGAAGTTTTAATTTTTGTTTAATTGAAGCTATCGTTTCATCTTGAACTTCTGCAGGTAAATTGTCAAAAGCACTATCAATAGATGCATCGCTTAGATTTTCCTGAATATATTTGGCTTGGGCAATCCAGTCTTTTTCAGTAGCATTTTTTAGAAAAGCAACGTCTAACGGATAAGCTTCGCGATTAAACCATTTTACATTATCAATGTTATTTTTAAAGCTTTGCATGTGACGAAGTGCGGGAATGTTCATCAAAAGTGATAACAAAGCACCATCGTATTTCGAAAAAGCCTGATCGCGATCGCGGGGAATGGGTTTGTAAATGATTTTATTACCTATTTTGTATTCAGCCCAACGCCATTGGTCATAATGCCTGTCCCAGTCGCCTATGAGCATGTCAAACAAACGCGCTTTGATGTATTCGTTTTCGTCAACAGCGTATTTTTCGTCCTTTTGTAAGTTTTCGAGTAACTCATCGGTTCCAATAATGGCTTCTGATTTTCCAAAATTTGGAAGTTCTTTTTGGCTATCTGTAGGTCTTTCTTCAACCAGATATAATTCATCTCCAAAATCGGTGTTGAATTCGCCCAATGCTTTTTGTTTTGGGATATAATAAAGGGCTGGATTACTGTGAAAAACGCCAATTTTGTCTGCCATGTTTCCTACTGCCAATGGTGTGTAAGGATGGGAAGTAGTATAAAAATCATATAGAAAATTCTCAGCATAGGTGTTTTCAAATTCATTTTCTACATATTGATCTTTGAAAGCGACACTTTGTAAAAAGCGACTAGGACTTTTCTTTAAAGCACGCATAACATATTCTTTTCCATCAGTATTTACCAATCGCAACGATTTCGATTGATGTCCGCCGCCCGCTCTTGAAGGAGTGACACCATTAAAAAGAGTATTTAAGGAAGCATTAGGAACTTCGATTAATTGACTGTAATATTTTCGGTAATGTGTGCCTAAAAGGAAATTATGAAAAGCACTTTTTGAAGTCATTTCCGAACTATAAATACTGGCTTTTGTAGTTGGAGAAAAAGTTTCTGGATAGTTGTTAATTGCTGTTTTTTTCGGTTCAAAGATTGTTTTTTCGAAAAGAACTTTGGCTTTGTCGTTTTCAATACCAAAATATTTTACAATGCTTTTTCCGTTAGTATAGCTTGTTAAAGTTGCAAATCCGTTTTTGCCATAAGAGAAATCATTTGGATGAATAGCTCTTGCTGCTTCCGATTTTGAGCCTGCACCACTAATTATTTGTTTGATGTTTTCATTCTCAATGTACTGTAAATTATGGTCGTGTCCCGAAATCACAACCACATTATCCTGATGTTGTAAAAGTGTTTTCAGGCGTTTTATTAGGTCTTGGTATTGCTTGTTTTGAATGTCCTGCGGACTAATTCCTGATGTTTTTCTTAAGAAGTTGACAAATGAACCGATTACAGGCAAAGGGATTTTTTGTTCCAATGGAAATAGTTGTTTTTCAAGCGAAAATTGCCCTCCGTGAGTTCCATTACTCATTAACGGATGATGTATGGCAACCACTACGATTTTGTCTTTGTTTTTGTTTAAAACTGATTCAAATTCTTCAAAAAAGTTTTCACGGGTTTTTATGCTGCAATCGTCATTGATAGTAGGGGTTTTGTCCCAATCTTCCAGAAACCATTGGCTATCAATGGTGACTAAACAAAGTTGGTCATTTATTTTTTTATCATCAATAGGACAGCCATTTGCAGGAAGAAAAGCTTTTTTATCGCCCAGATAATTGTTTACTATTATTTCCTGACGTTTTAATCCGTTGATGCCTGAATACCAATCGTGATTTCCAGGGATAAAGATGGTTTTTCCTTTAAAATTTTTAGAAAGTGCTAATTGGGTAGTTATTTTTTTAAGAGCGATATCGTATGCAGCTTTGTCTTTTTCATCCGGCATTCCTTTTGGATAGATATTATCACCTAAAAACAATAGAGTAGCATTTTTATCGGATTGTTGAAGTTGTTCCTGTAAAGAGTGAAGCAATTTTTTAGCGTTATCTTCATCAGCATTTCCTGCATCGCCAATTAAAAAAAAGCGGTGTGCAATTTTTGCCGAATCCTTTTCGTTAATAAGCGTATTTTCTTTCGAATTGCTTCCCCATTGAGTATGATAGCTGGCACAGGAGCTAACTATTAATGAGGCGAAAAGAGAGAGAGAAAATATTTTAATTTTGCTGAATCGCATATCCGAAAACAATTTCATAATTTAGTAGTATAAAAATTTACCTATGAATCTTATAGAGCAAGCGAAAGATTTTGTTTATAAATTACTCAAAGATAAACTTTCTGGTTCATTTATTTATCACAATTTCAGCCATACTTCTGATGTGGTTGAGGCTGTAAAAATACTTGCAGCACAAGAGAATTTAACTGAAGAAGAGTTTGAAATGCTTGTGGTTGCGGCCTGGTTTCATGATACAGGTTATGTTGAAGGTTTTGAAAATCATGAAGAAACCAGTGTGAAAATTGCTGCGCAGTTTTTGGCAGATAAAGGAAAAACATCCACTTATATTGAACAGCTAAGTGCTTTAATCAGGGCAACTTTATACTCTTATGAACCTCAAACTATTCTTGAAAAAATAATCAAAGATGCCGATTTTTATCATTTTACAAAGGAAAATTACTGCGATCGCTGTGAATGTTTAAGAGCCGAATGGAAGATTGTCAAACAAAAAGAAGCTACCGACTTAGAATGGGCTCGGGAAAATTTAAAAATGCTGACGGAATGCCATGAGTATTACACCGATTATGCAATTGCGAATTGGAAGGTTTTGAAGGATAAAAATGTAAGTCTGATTCAGCAGAAAATTAAAAAAATGGAAGAAGAGCAAGAAGTAAAAAAAGAGAAAAAAGATAAATCCAAAAAAGAACCTAAAACCGCTAAACCCGATCGCGGAATTGATACGATGTTTAGGGTTACTTTGAACAATCATACCCGTTTGAGCGGAATAGCCGATAGTAAAGCCAATATTTTATTATCGGTAAATGCTATTATTATTTCTATTGCTTTATCTACCATTGTTCCTAAACTTGATAGTCCCAGCAATGCGCATTTGGTGATTCCAACTTTTATTTTGCTTACATTTAGTGTTGTTTCTATTGTTTTTGCTATTCTTTCTACCCGACCTAAGGTTACTACAGGAACTTTTACAAGACAAGATATTGAAGACCAAAAAGTGAATTTGTTGTTCTTTGGTAATTTTTACAAAATGCCTTTGGAAGAATACGAATGGGCGGTTAACGAAATGATGAAAGACAATAGTTATTTATACAATTCGATGATTAAGGATTTGTATTTTTTAGGTATTGTTTTAGAACGAAAATACAAGCTTTTGCGCATAACCTACAATGTTTTTATGATTGGAATTATCGTTTCATTTTTGGCTTTTTTCCTGGCATTCAACGGTATCAGAGCCTAATGCAAGGTGTCAAGTAATTCTTTGTAAGTATATTGAGCGTCGATATTTTCGTCCGTATTGATTACTTTAATTCGAATGGCTTTTAATCCATAAACTCCTTGTAAATCTTCTACTTCAAATTGTTCGATTTGAGGTTCAAGGACTTTTTTGAATTGTAAAAACTTGATGTATTTCAGGTATTCGGTTTCCTCAAATGAATGCGAATACACGATTGTAATTTTCTCTTTTTGAGTAATACGTTCTTTTGTACCTTTTATATGTGCTTTGTCAATGCGTTTTTTTACCACTTCATAACGGGCATTGTAGGTACCATCCACATCAAAACGTTTTTCGTCCATTCGGAATCGAATGGATATTGGAGAACTAAAAACCAAGATTAACGAACTCACCTCTAACTGACCGTAAGGCAGGACTTTTTTCAAACGATGATGCGCTAGTTCCATCTTGCATAAGGTTTGTAATTGCCACAATCTGAGATTGTTTAAATACATCAAATCAAAAGTTTGCGATGGTGTTATCGAAGCACCAATGTATAAATTGTGTTCTACACCATCGGTTTTAAAACGTTCAAAATAATGCGGAAAAATAGTCTGTGCTTCAGTTTGTTCATTGTCTAAAACCGCTGCCATTTCTTTATTGATGATCGACATGGCTTCATCAAACTTTTTTCGGGCATCATAGAAAAGTTTTGTTTTTGGATCTAAGTTTTCGAAATAAGAATTGAGCAGTAATTTGTCATTAGTATCAATAATGGCATTAGTCAAAAAAGGATGGATTTCTTTTTCGATATAATTTTGAATTTGTTGCTCGGTATCTGCTTTTAATTCTTTTCCTAAGTCTTCCTGATACGACTGTAATTCAAATTTGAGTTGCTCTGATAAAGGCAGTTTTTGTATGGATTTCGAATTTTCGAAAATAGAAATTAAATGATTCAATTGATTTTTTAAATCTTCTTTTACCGTATTATTTCGATGTTCTGATGAACCATTAATATCTATTTGACCATAAAGCGGATAGACTTCTTTAAAAACAATTTCCTTAAAAGTGTGTTCTTTTTTTGAGTTATTAGTTTGTAAATATTTTTGCGCTTCGGCTTTAAATTTCCAATATACACTTGAGTGAATGGCAGTATATTCGCGCTGGATTATAGCTTCAATCTGGTTTTTTAGATCGCTGTCATGACGTTCGAGTGTGTCAACAATATTAGGAATAATCAGTTGAAGATTGTTAGCATTAATACTGTTTAAACTCCTTGGTGTCGCCGAAACCAGTTCGATAATCCCTAATAATTTATTATCTTTTACAACAGGAGTAAAAATGCAACTTTTGATGTTTTGATCCAGTAATATTTGAGCAAATCGTTCATTTCCGGGAATACCGGCAAAAGCCTCGACATTGGAAATAGAAATTGTTTCTTTAGCTTCTAAAAGGCTATTTAGAGAACAACCTAAAAAAGCATTGCAGCATTCTATTTCGTCTTTATTTTGAAGAATGAAACTTTCTATGCTGTTTTTGTCTAAAGGTAATTTGGTGAACTTTTTTTCATCATCATTATAGAGGCTGATTCCGATTCGTAAATCGGGAATTTTAAAAATGGATCTGAAAATGCTTTCTGAATTTTTGTTTTTTTCACTGCCTTCTTTGTCTCTTTTTAAAAGATTACTTTTTAGATTGGAAATAGCACTTTCCTTGGTTGCATCAAACAAACTAACGATTCCAAATCCTTTTAAAACCCAACTTTCTAATGGGAATTTTTCCTTCCATAAGGCTATGTTGTCAAAGTTGTCCATTAATTCGTCGATTTCTTCCTGACTTAGACTTTTGGCATTTTCCGAAGGATAAATTTCGATAAAATCGGCATTGTAAAGAATGCGATAATGATGTAAAACACCATCAGTATCCGGAATATCATAGAAAAGGGGTTTGCTGTAATCAAAATTTTGATTGTAGTAAGCGTTTAAAATTAAAATGCAGCTGAGTACATAAAACTGATCGTCGCTAAAATCGCGGATGTTTAGGTCAAAATCCCCGGCGTTTTTTACTATTTTTTTAAATCGTTTGCTGTAATTGAAAGTGATATTCTGAAACGGAATTGTAACAGCTTTAATTTCATTATGAGTCAGTGCGGTAGGAAATAAATCGGCTAATAAGTTTTTAATGAGCTTTTTGTTATCAGTAATAATCGAAAAATCTTCTATTCCGGTTCTGAATTCCGGAATATGTTCAATTTCTTTTAGTAGTGACTTAGCATAATTAGAGCGATAATCAACATCTGATAGTGCAATTTCTTCCAGTGACTCAATGAGTTTATGAAAAGAAATTAAGGTTTTAAAAGGACTCTCTTTAAATAAATGACGATTCATTTCTACTTTTGTTAACTATACAAAAATAGTGAATTATGCCTTTTGATTGCTGTTGCAAATGCTAATTTGTTTTGGCTACTAATGTTGTTTAGCAATTAGTTTTTTTTGATAAAAATTGACCAGAGCTTCGTTTACTTCTTTTAGTTCAGGTGTCAGAAAAGTGAGATTGCCTTCTTCGGTATTAGTTAATTCCATTTTGCAAACGGTGCATTTGTATTCTTTTAAATGGTTGGTAATGTTTCTTGAAGTAATTATTTTGTGCCCAAATAGAGCGCATATTATTTTCTTGCTAACAATAAGCTTTTTCATTTCAAATAATTCCATAATAAAAGCAGGTTAATTTAGTTTGGGAGATATAAAAGTAGAAGATTATAGATAAAAATACGTATAAAATCGATTAAAAGCACTTTTTGTTAAATTTATTAAGTTTTAACTTATTTTTTTTGATTTGTTTTAAAAAAAATCTCCAACTGCCTGAGCAATTGGAGATAGAATGAATTGTAAAATCAAATTCTGAAATGAATTAAGATTTTTGTTCTTTATTAAAATAAACTAAGTAGTAATACATTTGTTTTTCTTCGTCCCATCCTTTTTCCACAAATTTCTCTGCACTTTCAGGATTAATGAAATCCATTTTTATCTGAATGTTTGTATCCAGATTAATAACGTTTTTGATTGATTTTCGGGCATCACTTACAGCTGCATTTGCAATTGGGAATGAGGTTACATCTTCGATGCTGTATTTTTCGCCTTTATCAACTTTGTAGTTTTTAAACTCAGGGATCAAATCAGGATTGTCTAAAACTTCGTTTAAGAAATTTTGTTCTTCAAACTGATCGTTTTTGGCAAAATAATTTACCGAACGGTTCATGAACATTACTTCTTCTTTTTTGTCTTCGGCTGGAAAAACGACATCTTTGGCAAAGTTTTGACAAAATTTCAAATATTTCTTAGTGATGAAATTTTCGTCTTCAAAAGCATCAACCGAAAGGAAATGTTCTAACCAATAACGTGCATCATAGCGGTTGCTGTCAACTGTTAAGATTTTAAAACCTTCTTCTTTTTTATGATTAAAGATCAAACAACCTTTGTCTAGCTTATTTAAATTGATTCCTTGTTGTAGAATCATTTCTAAATTAGATTCTTTTTCTTCAAATTGTAAAAAGTCGCTTTGTAACTCACTTTTGAAAATTCCGATAGCGTCAACCACATTGTTATCGATGTTGATGTTTGTTAGGTAAGTAACATAAACTTCTCCGTTTTTAATGTGTGGATGATTGGATTGTTCAAATAAGTGCTGCGTGATTTTTTTAGAAGTCTCATGCAAAGTACTTGGGTTGTCAAAAATTTCACAGGCATATTTGTACATGTCATTGTAATCCAAATCGACTTCATGGGCAAATTGATAATAGTTTTCTTCTTTTTCTCTAAAAGGTTTAAAAAAGAATTCTTTTATAAGAGGCACAATTTCATCTTGTAGGTTGAAAGGTTGCTCCGATAAAAAGATAGCCTCATTTCGGCTTTTATTTCCTACTCTGTGAATAGAAAGCGTTTCGATGTGTGTGTTGAATAGGTTGATCATGTAGTTGTTTTGTTTTTAGATGCAAGAGCCAAGAAAAAAGACAGTTTTTTTGAGGTCTTTCATCTTGGCTCTTGATTTATGCTATTGGTTATATTTTAGTTCCAATTTTCTTCAAAGCCGTAATCTTCGTAACTGTCATCTCCTTCAAACATATCCATGTCGTCGTCGTCAAGGCCGTCTTCAAATTCGTCATAAAAATCATCAGCATTATCTGCTTCAAAGTTTTTTTCTAAAGCTTCATCAGGCATTTCGCCATGAGAAAACAAGGTTTCTGGATAGATTGCTCCCGCAGTTTGTTCTTCAATTGCGGCCAATTCTACTAAGAAAGTCCACATATTGATAAAATCATAAACATAAATAATTTTAGTATTTTCCTCGTCCAGAATGTCTGAAAGTTTATAATCACTCATGATACGTTGTTCGCCGGGAACATCACCGGTGTCAAAAAGTGAAATTTCATCTTCCTGATTCCAGGTTTCATCGCAAGTGTAAAAAGAAGCGACTTCCATACCATCAAATCCAAAAGAGTTGAAGATAGCGTTGTGTAAATCTTCTAAAGTATCATCATCAAGTATCGCGATATCTCTAAAAATATCTTCTTCTGCGTCTAAGATTACTCTAAATTTATAAACCATAATCGTTGTTTTTTATAAAAAGCCAAAGGTACATTTAATCCTTTTTAATCCCAATGCGATTCGTTAATTTTTATTAAAAAAACAATGAAGTATTTGATATATAATTAGTTGTTGCGTCTAAGGCGTTTGATGATTTTATGGTAACGTTTGTGATAAGTGCTGTGTGTAGGGTACTTACGGCTTGGTGTCATATTGTTGAAAATTAAAGCCGTAAAAAATAGAATTAGTACCCCGGTTAATACAGGAGAAAGTACATACCAATAACCTAAATCTTTGATTTTTTGTGTACCAATAATAGCAATCAGAGCTGTTGCTCCTCCGGGTGGATGTAGGGTTTTAGTTATTTGCATTAAAACAATCGATAAGGAAACAGCTAAAGGTGCGGCTATGTAAACGGTTTCAGGGAATAAATAATGAACAGTGACACCAATAAAGGCAGAAATTAAATGTCCGCCAATAAGATTGCGAGGCTGAGAAAAGGGACTTTCGATAATTCCATAAACCAGTACACTTGAAGCTCCGAAAGAACCAATAAGATACACCACATCCTGATGTGAAAATTGTTGACTTTGCGAATATGCAATAAGACCTATTCCGATAAATGATCCTATGAATGACCAAAAATGTTCTTTGTAATCAATTAATGTTTCCTTGTAAAGGATGTAACGGGTTTTGCGATAACCGCGTTTAATTTTAGAAGTTGGCATGATTTTTAAAATTTAAATACTGGGAACAAAGGTGTAAACCGTGTTAGGGTAAATCATTTTTGCGGTATATTTAGAAATTAAGCAAGCAGCTAATATTGGAAAAAATAAGGTGTAATTATTTGTTAGTCCACATACAAGGAAGATGGCGGTAAAAGGAGCGTGAATACTCGCACTCAATACAGCCGCCATACCAATTACCATAAAGTTTACAGGGATGATTTGTGTGTCGAAAAAAGTATTAAGTACCGAAGCAACTAATATTCCCAGAAATGCTCCAATAAACAGGCTGGGAGCAAAAACTCCACCATCGCCACCGGAAGCCAGTGTGATTGAAGTGACAATAGGTTTTAAAAGCAAAACGCCTATAAAAGTTAAAGCCAAAGTAAATGTTAAGGGAATTTCGTTATTGGCAGTAGTAATAGTTTTGATGGCATGATAACCTTCGCCATACAATTGAGGAAATATAAAAAGCGAAACGCTTAAAATTACCGATCCAATGATGATTTTGTAATAATGCGTTTCGATTTTTGCAAATTGCGATTTGAAAAACAATACGCATTTGGTAAGATAAACCGAATTGATTCCAGCCAAAATTCCCAATAAAATAAAGTAGGGAATTGCTCTTAAATGCCAGGTGTTTATTGATACAGTAAATAAAGGTTCTTCTTTTAAAAGTGTTAGCAGTCCAAAGGCTATAGATACAGCAATTAGATTTGAGATTACAAAAGCACGGGTTACTTTTCGCGAAATTACTTCCAGAGCAAATAAGATTCCGGCGATAGGGCTGCTGAATAAAGCAGTAATTCCGGCTGCAACTCCGGCGCAAATAAGTTCGGTTTTGTATTGGCGAAAAACATTTTCTTTTTGTTGTGCTACCGATCCTATGGTTGCAGTTGCCACAACGGTAGAAACTTCGATTCCGGTTGAACCACCAAAAATAACGGTTAATAATCCGTTTATGGTATGTGATGGAATTTTATAAGAAGGTAGGTTTTTGGTTTTTGAATTTGTGCTTTCAAAAACTTCTTTAATGCCTTTGTTTTCCTTTTTCTTGAACATATAAAGTCTCAGGAAATAAATAACTGATAAGCCAAAAACCGGAAATAAAATATAGAAAAAAGGGTTGGTGCTGGCTTGATGAAAAAATATCTCTTCGTAGTATTCGGTTATTTTTTTTAAACTAATCCCTAAAAAAGCTGAAAGAAAACCAATTAGGATAGAAACGATTATTAATTTTCGAAGTTTAATGAATTGATGATTTTTTTTGATTTGCGCCGTTTTATTCATCAGAAATTAAATTTGTATAACATATTGTTAAAAAGGACTGCAAATTTAGGTAAAAACAAATGAAATTTAAAAAACAAGCCGTGTTTTGTTATAATAAAATTTAGTTAAAAAAATTAAACTTCATAGAATTCAATTGGTAAGCGGTCAGGATCGGCTATGAAGGTAAATCGCTTTTGAGTGAATTCATCTATGCGAATGGGTTCTACATAAATGTTTTTGGATTCTAGGAAAGCGACTGTTTGATCCAAGTTTTCAACAGCAAAGGCTAAATGGCGTAATCCTTGAGCTTCTGGAGTTGAAGGTCTTGCAGGAGGATTGGGGAAAGAGAATAATTCAATGCAATAATTACCATTCAGTGCTAAATCGAGTTTGTATGATTTTCGTTCTTCACGATATACTTCACGAACAATTTGTAATCCCAGAATTTCAGTGTAAAACTGTTTTGATTTTTCGTAATCAGAACAAATAATGGCGATATGATGAATGTGTTTTAGGTGAATCATTTTTTGGAATGGCTAGATTATTCTTGATTTAGTTTTCGAATTACTTTGGCGGGATTACCAACAGCAAGTGAGTTGTCGGGAATATTTTTTGTAACAACCGAACCGGCTCCAATTACGCATCCTTTGCCAATAGTTATTCCCGGACAGATTACTGAATTACCACCTATCCAACAATCATCACCAATAGTTATCGGCAAGGCATTTTCAAGTGTTTTTCTGAGTTCGGCATCGAGTGGGTGAGTGGCGGTATAAAGTTGTACGCCGGGAGCAAAAAACACATTGGAGCCAATGGTAACTTTTGCGCAATCTAAAACAACACAATTGACGTTGAAATAGACGTTTTCTCCACAAGAAATATTGTAACCGTAATCACAATGAAAAGGAGGTTCGATGTATAAATTAGGACCTGCATTCGGAATTAATTCTTTTAAAATCTCTTTTGCTTTTTTGGTCAATCGGTATTCGGTTACGTTTAGGCGATGCAATAAATTTTTAGCTTTTCTTCGGTCTTTTATAAGAGTGGAATCTCCTGCTAAATAGTACTCGCCATCGATCATTTTTTCTTTTTCGGTTTTCATTTTTTCGAGTGTTTTATTGGGGTGTTTTTTGTTGTCTTTTTTAATGGTTTTTTGAGGCTGTTTTTTGTGTGAAAAACAGCTTGTTTTTTTGAGTTTTTTTATAGTCAAAACCGAGCTAAAAAATAGCTCTCTTTTTATTGTTTTTTTATTGGCTAATTCAAGGAAAACTGATTCGGATTTTTTGGGTTTTGATTTGTGTAAATATAATTTAAAAATGTAAAGCTTGTTGGTTTTTCGATAGAACTATTTTGGATTGAAATAGAATCAGCTGAGTTTGAAGAGGTGTTTTGTTGTGTTGTTTTTGATGGTTTATTTTGTTGAAATCGGGAAGGGGTACAGGTGTTTAATCCTTGTTTTTTTGAAGAAATAATGTTGGTTTTCAGAAGATTTTTTATTTAAAGTTATACTTTATGTAAATGTATTTAATTTTATTTTAATTTCGAATGTTTTTATAAATTCAAATTTAAATGTTGCTGGATTAGAGTTTAATCCTTGAAAATCGAATGCTTAATCTTATGGTTTATGTAAAATATTTTAAAATACTGGAATTTAATTTTTTAACTATTTGTAATAGATTATTTCTATGATTGGTTTTTGACTGTTTTTTGAGGATTTACAGTCTTTTGTGAGAGTGTTTTGAATAAAAATATTCTTTTTTAGAAAAGGATTTCTAATTCTTGTTTTTTGAATTAACATTTGTAAAAGTAATTTTAATTTTTGATTTATGCGTGTTTTTAAAAGGCTTTTTTGTGTCTGATTTTTGAACATTTTTATCACTTTTTATTTTAATAAAATGAGTGTTTTTTGAATACGATTTTTAGATGATAAAATGTTTTAGTTTTGATTTAGTTTTTCGAAAAGCAAATTGTCCTGTTGCTTTTGGATTCATCTTTTTAATGGTTATTTTGAAATTCTATTATTTAGTATTGAGGTTTTGTTGAGAAAAAAGAAAGCAATTTATGTTGTGTGAAAGAGTGTTTTTTTATGCTCTTTTTTGATGATTTTTTGAAGCGAATTTGTCATCGTTTTTTGTATGAAAGTGACTGAGATATTTGAGGGTTTTTTGAAGAAAAAAAGAGTGCTTTTTAGACTGAAAAAGAGTTGCTTTTTTTAGGTTATTTTTGAATTTTTTAATGTATTGTTTAGGAGATTTTTGGAGTGTTTTTTGGAGTAGTTTTTGATATAATGACTGTAATAATTTTTTGTTAATGCAGTGTAGAAAACAACTTAAAGATTGTAAATTCGTCTGATTGAAAAAAAAATAAAAAACACATATGAAATATTTTGCGTTGTTCGCTTTTACAGTTCTTTTCTCTTTACAAATTCAGGCTCAAAAAGTAGCGGTTTACGATAATTATACTGCTTTAGAAAAAGCAGTTTTGAGTGATGTTAATACCACTTATGTAGTGAATTTTTGGGCTACCTGGTGCGCTCCTTGTGTGAAAGAATTACCTCATTTTGAACAGCTAAATTCCGAAAATAAAAAGGTTAAAGTAGTCCTTGTAAGTTTGGATTTTCAGAATCAATACGAGGCTAAATTGCTGCCTTTTTTGAAAAAGAAGGACATAAGATCAGAAGTAGTTTTGCTAACAGATAAGGATTATAACACCTGGCTTCCTGCTGTAGATAAAGATTGGTCAGGCTCCATTCCGGCAACTTTAATCATAAAAAATGGTAAAAAAGTATTTGTAGAAAAGATGTTTTCCAGCTACGAGGAATTAAATCAATATGTAAATTCAACTATCAATTAACAAATTCAACTATGAAAAAATTAGCTGCTCTCTTATTGTTTACCGCTGTCATTATTACGACTGCTTTTACTTCAAATGTGCCAACACCGTACAAAATTGGTGATACGGCTACTGATTTTAAATTAAAATCGGTTGACGGGAAAATGTATGCTATGTCTGATTACAAAAGCGCAAAAGGTTTTATAGTGGTTTTTACCTGTAATCACTGTCCTTTTGCTGTAAAGTATGAAGACAGAATTAATGATTTGGCTAAAAAATACAAATCTAAAGGTTATATTTTATTAGCAATAAATCCAAATGATCCTGAAGTACAGCCTGAAGATAGCTATGAATTGATGAAAGTAAGAGCCAAAGAAAAAGCATTTGCTTTTCCTTATTTGTTTGATGAAGGACAAAAGATTTATCCGCAATATGGAGCTACTAAAACACCACATGTGTTTTTGTTAGATAAAAACCGTGTGGTAAAATACATTGGTGCAATAGATGATAATGTGGATAGCGCAAAAGAGGTGAAAGAAAAATACCTTGAAAATGCTATTGCAGCTTTAGAAAGCGGAAAAACACCTTCGCCTGAGACAACAAAGGCAATTGGCTGTTCAATTAAGGCGAAAAAATAATTAGTATAGATCTCATTTTTAAAAGAGTAAAGACCATCAGGTTTTTACTCTTTTTCTTTTATATATGTTTTTCTAATTACTATCAAAACAGGGATTAATAAGGAATAAACAATAAAAAACGGAATGATGAATTCAATCCAGTTCAGCGCAAGCATAACGGCGATTAGCAGTAATTGAAATCCTAATCCATAGAGTGAAACCAGGCTCATAAACCAGTTAGGAAAGCTTTTTAACTGAGAAGCACCATAATCCAGTTTGTAGATAATTTTGTCAAAACCACCGTAGGCAACAATGTAAATTCGGAATAAAAAACTAACCCATTTTTGACTTTCTCCCTTGAATGCTTTAGGGGTTTTGTTTTCGAAAATTTTACTGGTTTTGTCTCCGCCAACGGATTTGTTTCTTAAAATCACATAATAGTAATTGTATAAAGTGCCTTGTAACTGGATGCAAAAAAAAGCAATTAAAGTGGTTTGAAAAGAACTGTCGGAAACATTGCAAATTGCTGCCAGAAATAAAAAGTTAAGCACAATGTCAAACAAGCTGTCCAAGTATCTTCCGGTATAGGAAGGTGTTTTTTTTATTCTGGCCAATTCTCCGTCAGCAGCATCGATTACTGATTTTAGAATGATAAAAAAGCAAGCCAAATAATAATGATCTTTTAAGATACAATATATGGCGATGATTCCTGATACTCCAAAAAGCAATGTAACATGAATAGGTGTAAATGAGGTGTTTTTTAGCGTATTGGCAATCCATTTCCCTGCCGATCTCCCATAATCAGAAAAATCAAGAAATTGGTTTTGTACAGCAAGTTTAGACATTTATAGAAATGTATAAGGAAATGCGACAATATAGTCTATAGTAAATATAGCTAAAAAATACTACTTAGACAATCGATGTAAGCTGAAAGTCATTGCTGTAAGTAAAAAGAAAGCCGTGATTTGGTGGGCTAATCCTAACCATAAAGGCACGCTGAACAGTAAAGTGAAAACACCTAAACCAAATTGTATGAATACAATAATTACTAAGCTGTTGATTCCTTTTTGCTGAATTGCCGAAAGACTGTATTTTTTGCTTTTAAAATACAAAGCCAGAATAAGTCCCACCACTACATAAGCCATGGTTCGGTGTATAAACTGAACACCGCTTTTTCCTTCAACAAGATTGAGAAAAACTGTTTTCTGTTCGATAAAAACACTATCATGAATCAATTGTCCGTCACTCATTAAAGGCCAGTGATTGTGAATCAAACCAGCATTTAAACCAGCAACAAAGCCACCGTAGATGATTTGTATCAATAAAAAAACAAGTGTAATACTTGCCAGTTTTCTGAGTGGAATTATAACTTCTGCTTTGTTTGGATATAATAAATCCAAAGCAACCCAAAGTGTGTAAGCAAAGGTAATGAAGGCAAAAGTTAAGTGGAGTGAAAGTCTAAAATGACTTACATCCGGATTGTCAATTAAGCCGCTTCGAACCATAAACCAACCTAAAAAACCCTGAAAACCTCCCATGGCTAAAAGGACAATACATTTTTTGATGGTTTCGCCTGAAAGTCTTTTTTTGATTAGGAAATATACAAATGGAATAATAAAAACCATTCCGATGATTCGTCCAATAAAACGATGAAACCATTCCCAAAAATAGATAAACTTATAATCATCCAGTTGAAAATCATTATGAACGTTGATTTTTTGGTATTCGGGGAATTTCTTGTATTCTTCAAAAGCCGCATTCCATTTTGCTTCGGTCAATGGCGGAAAGGTGTCTGTTATTAAATGCCAATCGGTCATGGATAAACCGGAATTGGTTAATCTTGTGATTCCGCCTACGGTAACCATTAAAAATAAAAGGAAACATCCTGATAGTAACCAAATGATGACTGATTTGTCTTCTTTTTTCATTTTTAGTATATTGTTAATCTGTTATTTCGTCACTTTTTTTAATCCTAATTTTTCGGCGCGTTTTAGAACAAATTGATATGCTGCCTCGTATTCGTTTGGAATTTCACCCTCTAAAATAGCTTCTTTTACCGCTTCTTTGAGAACGCCAATTTCTCTGGAAGGTTTTAAATCAAAAATTGCCATAATTTCTTCACCTGAAATAGGCGGTTGAAAATTACGAATGGAGTCTTTTTCTTCGACTTCTACAATTTTTTTACGAACTATTTCAAAATTTTTATGGTATTTTTTGAACTTAGCCGGGTTTTTGGTCGTGATGTCGGCTTCGCAAAGGGTCATTAAATCTTCAACATCTTCACCAGCATCAAAAACCAAACGACGTACAGCTGAATCGGTTACAATGTCCTGTGAAAGTACAATTGGTCGCGAACTCATAATTACCATTTTTTGAACAAATTTCATTTTTTGGTTCAATGGCATGTGCAGGCGTTCAAATAGTTTTTTAACCATTTTGCCACCCAAAAATTCGTGTCCGTGGAAAGTCCAGCCTTGTTTTTTATTAAATTTCTTAGTTGGTGCTTTACCAATGTCGTGCAATAAAGCGGCCCAGCGCAACCAAACGTCATCTGTGTTTGGGCAAATATTATCGACTACTTCAAGGGTGTGATAAAAGTTGTTTTTATGGGTTTGTCCTTCAATTTCTTCTACCTGATTTAAAGCGGTTAATTCGGGTAATAAAATATCTAAAAGTCCTGTTTTGTATAATAAAAGAAATCCAACAGATGGTTTTGGTGTCGAAAGAATCTTATTCAATTCATCAACAATTCGTTCTCCCGAAATGATTTTAATTCGTTCAGCATTGTTAGAGATGGATTGTAGTGAGTTTTCTTCAATTTCAAAGTTCAGTTGTGTAGCAAATCGGATGGCACGCATCATTCGCAATGGATCATCTGAATAGGTGATGTCGGGATCTAATGGCGTTTTTAGAATTTTATTTTCCATGTCAATCAGACCTCCAAAAGGATCTAGCAAATCACCAAAATTATTTTCGTTTAATGATAATGCCAAGGCATTGATGGTGAAATCACGACGGTTTTGATCATCTTCTAATGTGCCGTTTTCGACAATAGGATTGCGACTGTCGTGGGTATATGATTCTTTTCTGGCTCCCACAAATTCGATTTCGGTATCTTCAAAACGCAGCATAGCTGTGCCATAGGTTTTAAAAACCTGGACTTTTGGTTTCTTTGGTAGTAATTCAGATACTTTTAAGGCTAATTCGATTCCGCTGCCTACGGCAACAATGTCGATGTCTTTTTTAAAATCACGTCCTAAGATTAAATCTCTGACAAAACCTCCAATGACATAGCTGTCAACCTGAAGTTCTTGAGAGGCTTGAGAGATAATTTTAAAAATAGGATTATGTAAGGAGTCTTTGTAGTTCATAATGATTTACCGCAGATTCGCAGATTTTTTTATTTTTTTGTGCGAACAATTCGTTTGTATTCTAAAGAAACAGAATTAAAATTTACTAATAATGCTAGTTCATTATCAGATACTTTTAAATAATTTAAGCATTGATTGTAATGACTATTGTTAAAACAATCTACAGTTTTAATTTCTAAAATAATTGAATTATAAAGTACAAAATCGGCATAAAACTTATGTTTTAAAATTGTGTTTTTGTAGTTAACTGAATATTCTTTTTCTCTTTCGTATGGAATGCTATTTTCATTGAATTCAAATTCCAAAGCATCTTTATATACAATTTCAGAGAAACCTTTTCCTAGATTTTTATGTACTTCAAATAAAATTCCAATGATTTTATAGGTTTCATCTGCGGATAAGTATTCTTCCATATTTTAAAAATTAAAATCTGCGAATCTGCGGTAAATACACTATTTACGTATCACTTTCACCTGACAATCATTCGTTAATTTGATGATTGTAGATGGTTTTCCGGCAATTTTATCGCGGTGCAAATTTACAACATAGTCCACACCTTTTATAATTTCCGGGCTAATATCTTTGAAGGCAATAGGAGTGGGCTGGCCTGAGATATTTGCCGAAGTAGATACCAATGGTTTTTTCATTCGCTCTAATAATTTGTAACAAAAAGGCTCTTTTACTAATCGAACTGCCAAAGTATTATCAGCGGCAATTACATTTTTAGCTACATTTCGGGGTTGGTCCAGGATTAGAGTTGTTGGTTTTTCAGATAAATCAATGATTTGCCAGGCAACTTCAGGAATTTCCTTGAAAACATTGTACAGCATTTTTTCGCCATTCATCAAAACAATCATGCTTTTTGTTTCCTCGCGCTGTTTTAATGCGTATATTTTGGCTACAGCTTCAGGATTGGTAGCATCACAACCAATTCCCCAAACCGTATCGGTAGGATAGAGGATGATACCGCCTTCTTTGATTATTTCGTAGGCTTTGTGGACTTCGGTATTGATATCTTGCATAAGAATTTTAAATAAAAGCAAAGGTATTCAATACAAGTTGTTTTAAGAAATATGTTTTCTGTTTTCACAGAAAATAAAATTTGTATTTTTGAGCAAAATTTTATCCATGCAATTTCTTGTTTATTTACTAAGCTATCCCTTACTGATATTAATTTCGTTTTTACCGTTTAGATTGCTCTATGTTTTATCAGACATTGTTTTTGTATTTGTATATTATGTTTTTGGATACCGCAAGAAAGTAGTTCAGGCTAATTTATTATTGGCATTTCCTGATTATACTGATGGTAGGCGTAAAGAAATTGAGATTAAATTCTACAAACACATGTGTGATATGTTTTTAGAAATGATGAAAACCATGTCTATTTCGCAGCAAGAAATGGAAGAACGTTTTGTTTTTAAAAACTTAGATGTTTATTTAGATTTAGAAAAAAAAGGAAAAAGTATCGCTATGATGATGGCGCATTATGCCAGCTATGAATGGGCGATATTGATGAATACTAAAATTAGTTTTGGAGCATTTGCTATTTATAAGCGTTTGAGTAATCCTTATTTTGATAAATTAATACGTAAAATTCGCTCTAATTTTAAAACAAGATTGATTCATACAAGGGAAAGTGTTGGTGTTATTGAGCGAAATGAAATTCAAAAAAATAAAGGACTTTATGGATTTATAAGCGATCAGTCGCCAAGATCCAGAGGTAAGAGGCACTTAGGGCTTTTTATGGGAATTGAAGTGCCTGTTTTTACCGGTGCCGAAATGCTTGCCAAAAGATTTGATATGAATGTAATTTATCTAAAAGTAACAAAAGTAAAAAGAGGTTTTTATGAAGCCGAAATTGAAATTCTTGCCGAAGATGTAAAAAACGTTCCTGATTATCAAATTACAGACCTGTTTCTGAAAAAGGTAGAAAGTCAAATAATAGAAGCTCCGGAATATTATTTGTGGACACATAAAAGATGGAAGCATCAGGATAAGAAGCGTGTGTAGTTGTTAGTTATTGGTTACTATTAATTGTTAGCCGTTTGTTCTTTTCTGAATAGGAATAATTAGAAGCATAAGTTACTTTTGTTTCTCAAAAAAAAATATATAAATGATTATAGAAGTTAATCCAAATTTTCTAAAATACACTTCAAATTTGTTGAGTATAATAAAAGATTTTAGGACATCCGGAGTTGTTTTTGGGAATGGTAAACGTAATACGATAAAATTATTTGAGTTAGAAAATCAAACAATTAACATAAAGTCATTTAAAGTTCCTCATCTTTTTAATCGCATAGTCTATAAGTATTTTAGAGAATCAAAAGCTAAAAGGTCTTATGAGTATGCAACTACTTTATTGGAAAAAGGAATTGGTACACCCCAACCTATAGCTTATTTTGAAAATACAAATTGGCTGGGACTGAAAGATAGTTATTATGTAAGTGAACATTTAGTGACCGAATTAACATTCAGAGAGTTGATTACAATTCCAGATTATCCGGATCATGAGAATATTTTACGTCAATTTACGCGTTTTTCCTTTGATTTACATGAAAAAGGAATTGAATTCTTAGATCATTCACCTGGGAATACTTTAATAAAAAAGGTTTCTGAAAATCAGTATCAGTTTTATTTAGTTGATTTGAATAGAATGAATTTTCATCAGCAAATGACTTTTGAGCAACGTATGAAAAATTTAAGACGGCTTACAAGGAAAAAAGAGATGATTGCAATTATGAGTGATGAGTATGCTAAATACTATAGAACTAAAACTCATCAGGAAATATTTGATACAATGTGGGAAGAAACGTGTCGTTTCAGGGAAGGTTTTGAAAGAAAAAAACGTTTAAAAAAGAGCTTGAAATTTTGGAAATCTTAAGCTCTTTTTTGTCACAACTATTTTTTGAACATTGAGTTGATTTTGAGTCTTCTCAATAATGAAAGTTTTCTTTTTTCAGGTACACCATTTTTTTTGATATAATTCTCTACAGTTTCAACCATGCGTTGAGCTGATTTTCCATCAGAATAAGGATGGTACTGGTCAAAAATAAACTTACGATCTTTAGCAAAAGTATCAATAGTGAAGTTTTTTTCGACTAAAGTTGTTAATTCTGAATAATTTGAACTGTTTTCCCAGAGTATAGTTTCAGATATGTTGTTGAAAGTAATGACGGCTTTGTCTAATAAAAGAAATTCATAAATTACTGAAGAGGTATCGCTAATAAGTAAGTCAGCTATAAGTAGCTGTTTTATTATGTTTTTATCGGTTTGAAAAATGATATTATCTATCTCAGATGCAATTTCTTTGTATATATTTAACCAAGATTGATCCATTAATGGATGAAATTTTAGTAAAATGACATATTCTTTATTGCTTGCTAATTTTTTAATTTCCTCTGTTAAAAAAGGAGCGGAGGTGAGTTTTGGTGAAAAAGTGGGTGCGTAAAGAATTATTTTCTTAGCATTGAAGCTTTTAAGTAAATTTTCTTTTTCGGTTTTATACAAATCTTTATTGGTGCCATAAATATCTAATTTAGGCCATCCCGTTTCAATTACATCAAAATCCTTGTATTTTTTTCTTAAAGAATTGAATTTAGAAGTAAAATAAGGACCTTGAGTTAAGTAGAGGTCAAAATAATGACGTATTCTAAAATGCCCTTTTTTTTCACCGGCTAATCCATGAAATATCTGAACTTTCAAACCTCTCAGATAATGAGGAACTTCGTTGCCAGGAACAAAAATAGCATCGCTTTTGTAACTTTCTAAGTCGCTTATTGAAGTTGTGTGATTTTCTGATTTGTATGGAAAATCAGCTAATATAGATTCACGAACGTACCATAAATATTTATGGCCATTGTTCTCCAAATGGTTTTTTAAGGGTTCGAGAATACCAAAAGCATAATTGTCTTGACAAAAAAGGATACATTTCATGGATTAAAGCATTTTATTCACATTTTCTAAATCTTCTACAAAATCAATTTCCATACAAGTATATTGTGATATATCTACTGCTTTTACTTTTATATCGTCTTTTTCGATAGCTAACTCTAATCCTCTTTCAAAATAATCATTATCATCACATTCTTCAAGTCTGTTAATGAACTTTTTAATATCATTTGATGATATGAAATTAATTCCAACAGCTTCTCCTAATCCGTTTTTAACTGTTTTTGATAATTCATCAATATAGCCGTTTTTCAAAGTGTATTTTACTTCTTCTTCAGCAACTTTACTAGTGTTTACTGCAACAAATGACTCTTTAGCTTTTATATATGGTTCTAAAAGATTTAAAATTAAAGGGTCAAAAACAACATCGCCATTCATCCATAAAATAGATTTGTCAGCATTTTTTTTCAAGGCTTTTAATAAACTTTTAGAAGTGTTTGTTCTGTCAAAAAAAGGGTTGTAGATATAAGTTAATTCAGGGAAACGTTCCATGATTAAATCTTTTTTAAAACCTACTACTACATTAATGTTATCAATATTGAATTTAGAAGTTATATTTTCAATTTGCGTTTCCATGATGCTTTTTCCATTTTTTAATGGAGTTAAAGGCTTAGGGAAAGGGTTTCCAAGCCTTGAACCCATGCCGGCAGCAAGAATAATTATTTTCATGATTTGTTTTTTTGAAGTTTCAAAGGTAGGTTTATTTTTATTTTAGAACAAAAAAATTAGAACGGACACAAAAATGCAGATTAAAATTTAAGTACTGTAATAACGTGGAATTATTTTAACCTATTTTCAATCCAATTTAGTATGTAATTTTGAGAACTCATATTTGCTAATTCCAAACTTTGAAAGGTTGTAAATAATTTGTTTTTATTTATTGTGAACAAAAAAAGTTTTAGTTTTACTATATGATGTCTTTTATATGATCTAAAATGAATTAATTGAGCATCTTTTTTATGATAAAATGAATTATTTTTTATTTCTAAATGTTCGGATAACGACGATACAATGAATTGGTCTTTATTTCTAAATTTATGTTTTATATTAGTTTCAAGTATTTTATGATTATTGTCAAAATAGAATTGTAACGTGCTTTTTCGAACAGCAACTGGAGTGTGAAATCTTCGTAAGTAATTTTTTGTTCCAGCTAGTTTGGCGCTATTTTGTTGAAATTTTTTAAAGCCAAGAGTTTTCTGTTTTTTATTTAGACCTAAAGTTGAAAGAATTTTATAATAAGTTTTTCTAATAGATTGGTTTTCGTGGTATTTTTTCCATTTACCTCTTATGATTGGAATGTCATTTTTAAAAAAGTCACTTATTTTAGTTTCCCTCATTATAAAAGTATCATCATTAAAAATTATAAAATGATTAGATAAATTAGGGATTCTGTAGAGCATACAGCCAATTGTGCAGGAGTTAAAACAGGGTAGAAATTTTTCATAACCTTTGAATATAACTCGATGATCTATTATTTCTAAATTTATTTTGTTTTTTAGAGCTAATAGTTTTAGTTCATCAAAAAAGTCGGGTACTTGGTTGTCTGTTACCAAAAATATGTTTTTTACAAAAGAAGCGTATTTTATAATTGACTTAATAGCGATATTTATTTCGCCAATGGAATTATAGCGTACACTTTCTTTCTTTTTGTTAAAATCTATTTTAGTTTCGGTATAAATGTTGAGTTTTTCTTGCCAATTTTTATCATTTCCATTTACCCATGTAATAACAGCGTCAACTTGCATATTGTATTTGTATTAATTTTTTAAATTTAATTATTTACCATGAAGGATTTCAGGAGTAAATTAAGATCTAAAAGTAAGGTGAAACTTTTGAATTATTGTGATTCTTTTTTTATTTTGTAAAAAATAATTTAATAATTAATGTTATTCTAAAGCCATGATTGTTTAATTTTATTGAATGATGTATCTTGTAAGGGTAATAGGATTAAGTAGTTGTCAATAATGAAAAATTCCAAATTCCAATCATTATAATTGGAATTTGGAATTTAAAACATTGAAAGTTTGAATTTTAAACCGCTACATCATATTCTCTTAACGCATTGTTTAGAGATGTTTTTAAATCAGTAGATGGTTTACGGGTTCCAATGATTAAGGCACAAGGAACCTGATATTCTCCACCTGGGAACTTTTTAGTATAACTTCCTGGAATAACTACTGAACGGGCAGGAACAAAACCTTTCATTTCAACAGGCTCATCACCAGTTACATCAATAATTTTAGTAGATGCTGTCAAACATACGTTAGCACCCAAAACGGCTTCTTTGCCTACGTGAACTCCTTCAACAACGATACAACGAGAACCTACAAAAGCACCGTCTTCAATAATAACCGGAGCTGCTTGTAATGGCTCTAAAACACCACCAATACCAACACCACCACTCAAGTGAACATCTTTACCTATTTGAGCACAGCTACCTACAGTTGCCCAGGTATCTACCATTGTTCCGGCATCAACATAAGCACCAATGTTTACATAGCTTGGCATCATGATTACTCCGCTGGAAATAAATGAACCATAACGTGCAGAAGCACCAGGAACTACACGAACTCCTTTTTCAGCATAGTCTCTTTTTAATTCCATTTTGTCATGGTATTCAAAAATTCCTGCTTCTAAGGTTTCCATTTTTTGAATAGGGAAGTACATTACTACCGCTTTTTTTACCCATTCGTTTACTTGCCATCCGTCTCCTTTTGGTTCAGCAACACGTAGTTTACCGGAATCTAATAATTCGATAACTTCTCTAATCGCGTTAGTTGTTGTTTCTTCCTGCAACAAAGCTCTGTTTTCCCAGGCTTGTTCTATAATTGTTTGTAGATTGCTCATTGTATTAATATTGATTTTAATTTTATTTTTTTAAAGGATTACCGTATGTTTTTAAATAGCTTTCGCCCAATAATTGAGCACCACTTGTATTGAGATGGTCAGCATTTCTATAAACGATTGTATTGTTTAATTCGATTTTACATTTTCCATTCTCACACATTACTTTGTTCAAATCAATTATAACTATTGAAGGGAATTGTTGTTTTATTTTATCAATAATATAATGCTTTGGTCTTTTATATGCTGTTATGGAAAAATCTTTTTCGGCAAAATAGACGCTTCTTTTTGCTTTTACTAACTTAGCTCGGTGCAAATTTAAGTCAGTCATTTTTCTTAACGGGTCAAAAATAAATATTTTTTTTCCACTTTTTACTAATTCTCCTAAAGTCTTTAGAGTTGCATTGTATGTTTTTTTATTTTTTGGGTGAGATATATTTTCCCAGTTAGCTGCTATATAGATATTTTTGAATTTTTTAGCATAATTCAAACGTTCTATAGCATATTTTTCAGGATAGGATTTTATACCGCCATTATTGTCAATATTATTCATAAGCGGATAGCCTCCGGCAGCACTGTCGTGAATGTATAAACCGGCGTCTTTGGCTAATACATCCAGAAAAGCTGCGGTGTGGTTAGCAAAAGAATCCCCAATGAGCATTCCGTCTAAAGTGTCTTTTTTAACTCCAATAAAGCAATCATCGCAATTTCCTACTTTAAATTTATCAAAACACTGACCTCTTAATTTGTTGGGATAGTTTTTTTTAGGGACAAATTCGGCTAATTCAGGTTCTCTTTCCGGAAAACCATCTTTAGCATCTAAAATACCATAAATTACAGCAACTACAATTAAAGAAGGGATAAAAACAACTAATACTGTTTTTTTGAAATCAAATTTTAGAGTGGTTCTAAATGGTTGTTCAATAAATTTCCATGTAAGGTATGAAAGAAGGAAAGTGACGATTAAAGCAGTAATTCTAATAGTTCCCTGAAGCTGGATTCCGGAGTATTTTATTAATACAAAAATGGGCCAATGCCATAAATACAATGAATAAGAAATCAAACCGATTCCTATCATTATTTTGTTTTCAATCAGTTTGTTTACAATTCCTTTGTTTGAGTTTGTTTTGCCTGTAAATAAAAGAAGTGCTGTTCCTAGACAAGGCCAAAAAGCATTTAATCCGGGGAATAAACTACTGTTCGTTAATACAAATGCAGGTATAAGTATTAATAAAAGTCCAATAACGGAAAGGATATTGTTCTTGAGCTGACTTAAGTTAGGCAGTTTTTCCCAATACAGAGCAAGACAAGATCCTATAAGGAGTTCGAATAATCTGGCAGGCAATAGAAAATAAGCCATTCTTGGATTGCTGTAGCTTTGGTATATCGAGAATATAAGTCCAACTATGCAAAGTATAAAAATGATAAAAAAACGTTTTTGAGCATTTATTCTTTTGTGGAAAAAAAGTAATAAAGGAGGAAGTAGAAAATAAAATTGTTCCTCGACTGAAAGCGACCAAGTGTGTAAAAAAGGAATCAAGTCAGAACTTTCGGCAAAATAATCACCGGAATTAAAATACAGATGAAAGTTGTTAGAGCAAAGAAAAGTGTATAATAGGGTTCTGGAATAGGCTTCTAAATTGTTAGAAAACAAAATGAAATAAGCCGGAATAGTAATTATCAGCATGATAAAAACTAAAACAGGAATTATTCGTCTGATGCGACGCAAATAGAAATTTTTAAATGAAAAAGTGTTTTTTTGTATCTCTTTCTCAATTATTGAAGTAATTAAAAAGCCCGAAATAACAAAGAAAACATCAACACCAATAAAGCCTCCTGGGAATAGAGAAAATCCTGCATGGAAAATAATTACGAGTAATATAGCAATAGCTCTTAGACCATCAATATCGGGTCTGTAAGTGTTTTTTAGACTCATTAAAGTTTAATAGTTAAGTTTTTTTAATTAAGAAATTTCGGCAAATATATGTTTTTAAAATAGATGTTAATAGTGAAACTTTTCTTGTGCTTCTTTTTTAGACTTAATTAATTTGGTAATTTTATTCCATACCTTTGTTGAAAAAATAAAATGCCCAGAATTCTCGCCATAGACTACGGTCAAAAACGTACCGGAATTGCTGTTACCGATGAGATGCAAATTATAGCTTCGGGATTAACCACAATTCCCTCTTCCACAGCAATCGCTTTTTTGAAAGACTATTTTGCTAAAGAAAAAGTAGAATTGGTATTGATTGGAGAACCGAAACAAATGAATGGACAACCTTCGGAGAGTGCTTCTATTATAAAAGGATTTGTGACGCATTTTACCAATCATTTCCCGGATATGAAAATGCTGAGGGTTGACGAGCGATTTACTTCAAAAATGGCTTTTCAAACCATGATTGATAGTGGTTTGAAGAAAAAACAACGTCAAAATAAAGCCTTGATCGATGAGATTTCGGCAACAATTATGCTGCAAGACTACCTTTCGCGCAAAATGTTTTGATAATTCTTTGTTAAAGCGATTAAACTTAGTGATAAATGTAACTATTTACACTTTAAATAGTGTTTTTATTGTGATAATAATAAAGTAACTTTGCGCTTTCTAAAAAAATAGTTATGTCTGATACAACCATACGTTCAAATTCTGATGTAGTCCTTATTGGTGCTGGGATTATGAGTGCTACTTTAGGAGTAATTTTAAAAGAATTACAGCCTGATATTACAATTCAAATTTTTGAAAGATTAGATAATGCAGCAGCAGAGAGTTCTGATGCTTGGAATAATGCAGGTACAGGACATTCGGCTTTTTGTGAATTGAATTACACACCACAAAAAGAAGATGGAAGTATTGATCCTAAAAAAGCCATTAGTATTGCGGAATCTTTTGAGGTTTCACGTCAGTTTTGGGCTTATTTAGTAGAACAAAACAAAGTTGCATCGCCAGAGCAATTTATCAAAAGTATTCCACACATGAGTTTTGTTTGGGGGGATAAAAATGTAGATTTCTTAAAAAAGAGATTCGAAGTTTTACAAGCAAATCCTTTGTTTCAGGAAATGGCTTTCAGTACTGATTACAATCAGATAAAAGACTGGATGCCTTTGGTAATGGAAGACAGAAAAGTGGATGACAAAATTGCAGCAACTACTATGGAAATAGGAACTGATGTTAATTTTGGTGAATTGACCCGAAATATGTTTGCTTATTTGTCAGGATTAGAAGGGGTTAGCATTCATTTTGGACATGAAGTTAGAAAAATCAAAAAAAGAGAGAGTGGTAAGTGGCGTTTGAAAATAACTGATTTGGCAACCGGTGAGCGCAAAAGAGTATATACTAATTTTGTTTTTATTGGAGCAGGAGGAGGTTCGCTTCCGTTGTTGAATAAAGCAAATGTTCCCGAAGGCGATGGTTATGGCGGTTTTCCGGTAAGCGGACAATGGTTAAAATGTACCAATCCTGAGGTAATTGCAAAACATGAGGCTAAAGTATATGGTAAAGCCAGTGTAGGTGCACCACCTATGTCGGTACCACATATTGATTCCCGAATGATTAATGGTAAAAAAGAACTTCTTTTTGGACCTTTTGCCGGTTTTTCTACACGTTTCCTAAAAAATGGTAAATATTCTGATTTGCCTTTGTCTTTAAAACCAAGCAATGTAATGCCAATGCTTATTGCAGGTTATAAAAATATTCCGTTAACAAAATATCTTATTGAGCAGGTGCGTCAATCCCCACAGGACAGAATTAAAGCTTTACGTGAATATGTGCCAAGTGCCAGAAGTAAAGACTGGAAATTAGAACGTGCCGGACAAAGAGTACAGGTGATTAAGAAACACGAAAAAGAAGGTGGAGTACTTGAATTTGGTACCGAAATGATTACTACTGCCGATGGATCTTTATCTGTTTTACTGGGGGCTTCTCCCGGAGCTTCCACTGCTGTTTCAATTATGGTTGAATTAGTAGCAAAATGCTTTAAAGATAAAATTGATACTCCTGAATGGCAGGAAAAATTAAAACTGATGATTCCTTCTTATGGACAAAAATTAAATGAAAATCCGGAATTATTAAAAGAAGTGAGATCAAATACTGCTAAGGTTTTAAAAATAAAATAGCACTGTATTTATTTTAATTTATAAACAAGAAACCCAACTTATTGTTGGGTTTCTTGTTTTGTAGCCATTAACAACTGAGTTGTTTTTACAATGTTTTCAGACAAACTGGTCATCCATATTAATTGTTCAATAACCAATTGTGCTTCCTGCATTTTAATTTGATAAGCTTCTTCGTCAATCAGTTTGATTTGTTTTAATTCCTTGGCCCGAATGTTTTTCAATTCGGTTAATCTTTGATTAAAATCTTCATTTGAAGCAGCAGCAATTGCATCATAATTTGATTTACTTAGTAAGTTGATAGAATACTCCAGATTTTCAATTACTTTATCCACTACAACATTAAATGCTTTAGAGGCTTCGGTGGTTTTGTGCGACTGAATATAAGTTCCCAACGAAGCAATAGATGATAATAAGGAATGGTTTAGTACGGTGAGTTTGTAAACCTGAGGCAATTTACTTTGTTTGGATTTTGGTTCTTGCAACATTCGCTGGAAAGAAGCCATTAAATTTCCAATTTCTATAAAAGCCTGTTTTCTGGCTAATCGGTATTCGGTAGGAACTTCTCCTTTTTCATTGTACAAAATAGAAATTTGTTTCAAATAATTTCGGTTGGCTTCTATAGCATCCTGAATGTAAACAGGAAGGCTTAAAAATTCCCAGGAAGGCCATAGAAAATAATTGGCAAGGAGGCATAAAGCAGCACCAACAATGGTATCCAGAATACGGTATTCGATAACATTGCCATTGTCAGGAGATAAAACACCATAAATCAGAACAACATAAATGGTAATAAAAGTTGCGCCAATTTTGTAATTACTGGGATTGAATGAAAAACCTAAGAGCATCGCAATAATAGCAATTGTACTGATAATATAAGAATCGTGAATGATGTATAAAATTCCAAAAGCAATAAAGCCGCCTGCTACAGTTCCGAAAATGCGGTGATAAGTACGTTCGTTTGTGAGCCCAAACCCCTGTTTCATAATAACTACAATGGTTAGGATAATCCAATAGACATTTTCTAAAGGAAGTACTTTACCAATCATGTAGCCTAATAGAATAGTAATGGTTATTCTGAGCGAATGTCTGAAAACGGTTGAGGAAAAGCTGAAATTTTCTACAAAAGTACTCAGCGGATAATACTGTGGCTTAATGAATTTTTCAATGTCCTTGTCCCTTCCTTTTAAATCTTTGGCGTTAATATTAGCGGTAAAAGCTCGTTCTAAAGTGATGATTTTTTCCACTTGTTTTTCGGCATAATGCAGCATAGTAATCAGCATTAAAACCTCTTCTGATGAAGAATCGGTTTTTAAATCTTTTTTGTAATCGCTAATAGTGTCTTCAAATAAATGTAAGTCTTCCATGAGATTATGTTCCGATTCGTAAGCTTTACTCTCCTGAATACTTTTAGATAACAGCTTTAGGCTTTTACCTAAATTATAAGCAAGGTTTTGATAGGTTTCCAGAGCTCTTGGATAACCATCAAATTTTTGATGCAGTTTGTTGTGGTCAAATGAAGTGGAAATGGCAAGTTCGAGTATTTCAACTAAAGAGATAAAACTCAACAGTAATTTTCGGTTTTGACCTGAAGAACCTGATTTGGTTCGGCTGCTAATTAAAACTTCCCGGATATTTTCGTGTAGAACATTCAGTTCTACCTGTAAATGCAATTGTTTCTTGGTGATGGCTTTTCTATTCGAATTTAATTCCCAAAGATCGCCGCGCAATTTCAGGTATTTTGCCGTAAGTCGGATGCATTCTGCCATTTGTAATTCGACATAGCGATTGGGTTTTATATGAAAAAAAATAACAGAAATAAGGGTGTAAAATAAACCTCCGGCAAATAAAAGTCCTGAATAGTGGAGGATTTCCCATCCTGTATTCAAATGTGCAAAAGCCAGTGACAGGGATAATAAAGCCGAGAAAGATACCATCGTGGCACGTTGTCCGTACACTAAAATCATTGAAACATTAAAAATCAATAAAATTAGAACAGGGTAAAAAAGCCAGGGATAAGGATAGCAAAGATTGATAATCAAATTAACTCCGGCAATGATAAGCGAAGTAACCAGTAATCCGTTGATTTTAT
This sequence comes from Flavobacterium sp. GSA192, assembly GCF_006386525.1. Classification (NCBI taxonomy): domain Bacteria; kingdom Pseudomonadati; phylum Bacteroidota; class Flavobacteriia; order Flavobacteriales; family Flavobacteriaceae; genus Flavobacterium; species Flavobacterium sp. GSA192. The sequence continues at coordinate 306,498 of NZ_VAHC01000005.1, forward strand.
GTTTTAAATTACTGGGAATATCACTGGGAAAAGTAAAGAATGCTCCCAAAGCAATCGTGAAACCAATATGGAAATAACCTAAATATGAAAAAAATAGAACAGGCGAAACGGCGGCGATGGTTATTTTTAAAGCATTACTGAAATCAGTACCGGAAATAAACTTCTGAATTTTAGAAATCATAAATTAGGGATTATTTACAAAGGTATGAATTGTGCGATTTATCAATAGAATAAATGAAATTGTTTTTTAGGATAAATTTAAAACTACTATTTATCGGTATCTCTACTTAGCTTTGTCTAAAATTTTATTATTTTTGGCAATCCTAATTCAGGATAAAGAACCTTTTTGAGGTGAATAATATTTAATACAACAACAATGATTTTACCAATTGTAGGATATGGTGATCCGGTTTTGAGAAAAGTGTGTGAAGAAATTACACCTGAGTATCCAGATTTGAAAGAAACAATTGCCAATATGTATGAAACAATGTATAACGCATCGGGAGTAGGACTGGCAGCACCACAAGTAGGATTAGCAATTCGTTTATTTTTAGTAGATGCAACTCCTTTTAGTGATGACGAAGATTTAGCAGCCGATCAGCAAAAACAGTTAAAAGGTTTTAAACGTACTTTTATTAATGCAAAAATTATTAAGGAAGAAGGAAATGACTGGGCTTTTAACGAAGGTTGTTTGAGTATTCCTGATGTTCGCGAAGATGTGTATCGCAAAGAAAAAATTACAGTTGAATACTGCGAAGAAGATTTTGTGATGAAAACCGAAGTTTTTGACGGATTGATTGCCAGAGTTATTCAGCACGAATACGATCATATTGAGGGAATTTTGTTTACCGATAAAATTTCATCTTTGAAAAAGCGATTAATCAAAGGAAAATTGAAAAACATCATGGAAGGAAAAACATTCCAGGAGTACAGAATGCGTTTCTTTGGTAAAAAAGGAAGATAAAACTTTTGAAAATCCTGTTTTTGGTATTGTTTTTGACCAACAACAGCAGTGAAAAAAAATAAAATTGAATTCTTAATAATAATTTTAAAAGCATGAATTTAGAAAAAATATTAGCGATTTCCGGCAAGCCAGGTTTATATGTTTTAAAAGTACAAACACGTACAGGTTTTGTGGCAGAATCATTAACTGATGGAAAAAAAATCACAGTAAACTTAAAAAGTAATGTGAGTTTATTATCTGAAATTTCAGTTTACACTTATGAAGGTGAGAAACCATTGAAAGAAGTAATGGATGCTATTGCTGCTAAAGAAAATAATGGAGCTGCTATCTCACACAAAGAAGATAATGCTACTCTTGCGGCTTATTTCAAAGAAATTTTACCTACTTATGATGAAGAAAGAGTATATGCTTCTGATATTAAGAAAATTTTAAACTGGTACAACACTTTGCAGGCTAAGGGTTTAGTTGTTGAAGAAACTCCGGTTGAAGAGGTGGTTGAGGCTGCTGTTGTTGAAGCTGCTGCTGCTGAAAAACCAAAAAAAGCAAAAAAAGTAACAGAATAAATACTTTCTGAATTTTTATAATAATCCTGTGTTTTACTTAGTTTGAAACACAGGATTTCTTATTTTTACTCAAAACCAAATGCAATGAATACAAGACAAATCCAATTACAGGCTTTTGAACGATTGTTAGATATTATGGACGATTTACGTGAAAAATGCCCTTGGGATAAAAAGCAAACCATACAAACCCTCAGACATCTTACCATCGAGGAGACCTATGAATTAGGCGATGCTATTTTGGATAATGATTTGAATGAAGTCAAAAAAGAATTGGGCGATTTGTTACTGCATATTGTTTTTTATGCCAAAATAGGAAGCGAAACCAATAATTTTGACATAGCCGATGTTTGCAACGAAATTTGCGAAAAACTCATTCATCGTCACCCTCATATTTATGGTGATGTTGAGGTAAAAGACGAAGAGGAAGTCAAGCAAAACTGGGAGAAGTTAAAACTCAAAGAAGGAAAAAAATCAGTTTTAGAAGGTGTTCCAAGAAGTTTACCGGCATTAGTAAAAGCCAGCCGAATTCAGGACAAGGTAAAAGGAGTTGGCTTTGATTGGGAAGAATCGCATCAGGTTTGGGATAAGGTTCAGGAAGAATTACAGGAATTGCAAGATGAGGTACAAGCAGGCAATCAGGATGCCATTGAAGCTGAATTTGGCGATGTTTTGTTTTCGATGATTAATTATGCCCGTTTTCTGAATGTTAATCCCGAAGATGCCTTAGAACGAACTAATAAAAAATTTATTAAACGTTTTCAGTATTTAGAAAGCAAAGCCAATGATTTAGGAAAATCCCTAATGGATATGTCTTTGGCTGAAATGGATGTTTTTTGGGAAGAAGCGAAAAGAAGTTAAAAGTTAGAAGTTAAAAGTTAGAAGTTAAAAGTTAGAAGTTAGAAGTTAAAAGTTAGAAGTGGGGAGAAAGCAGTATTCAGAAGGCAGTATTCAGAAGGCATAGGCAATGTTATGAGTTAGAAGTTACTCACAAACTTGTCTTTTCAACGAAGGACAAATCTCATCAATTAGCTCGATAAAGTGCATACTATTTTGTAGAGATTTGATTATTTTGTTTGTGTGGTGTCAGGAGAGTGCTGAACGTCTTGGCACTACAGCGGGTTTGGGATTAAATAAAGCCCTAGGCACATTCAGAAGTAAACGCACTTTTGAGTAAAAGATGTCAAAAATGACCAATTTTGAAATTCAAAATTGGTCATTTTTGTTTTTCATGGATTTTGGTGTGGCAAAAAGTATTTTTTCGGTGTTGACTAGAGGCACGTTCCCCAATGAGGTATTTTTTTGTTTTTTTTAAGCCGCTAAAGTTTGTTGCTTCTGAAAAATCCTTCTACCTATTTCCAAAGCGTTTGCAGTATGGATTCCGAAGAAAATCCACAACATCTCACTTTTTTGGGTTTTGGCCTTGATTTTCTTTAGGTTGTAATGTTCCTTTTCTTTACCAAAACTTCCTTCTAGGCGAGTGGCGCGTTCTTTCTTGATTTCTTTGGCTAAAATTTTACGTTGCTCTTCGTCTTTGCCTGCTTTTCCTTTTCTAACAAAATCGGTTTGGATTTTATGGTTCGAGGTAAATGTTCGGTTTTTATTTGTGGCATAAATAGCATCGGCTCCTAACATTTTCACTTTGGTTTTGGTTAGGTTTTGTGCGCAAAATACGCTGCTTTGCAAACGAGTTCCTTCGTTAAAAGCACGGTATTGAATATGTTCAATAAAGTTGATACCGTCAATTTGGATTTTGTTGACTTTGGCTCCAAACTCCACCTGCTTAACCTCTTTCCCTCGAACTATCGGGCGGATGTAACTTTTGCTGATGCTCACAATCCTATCGGGAACACTTTTTCCAGTTTTAAATATTTGTACCTGTTGACTATAAACTTTGGCAATTATGGCGCGTTGCTGTTTATATTTTGCCGTTGCCTCAAAGGGATTTTGGTTCTCAATTCGGCTAAGTTCGCCATTTAATTTATACAATAATTTGAGTAACCCTCGGGTTACTTTTACACGGTATTTAAACTGTTTTTTCCTCTTTTTGGAATACTCATTGTAGCGTCTGCACCAATCCAGATATTTGGTTCTTGGCAATTTGATTTTGAGCAAATGGCACAATGATTCCATCTGTTTATAATTCCATTGCACACATTCCCACAGTAATTTTTGATTGGTCGGAAAACGCACTTCGCTTTCATAGAAAGTGGCATCGGTAAAGATTTTGTCCAAATCTTTCATGTAAGGAATCCAACTCTTGGCCAATATTTCCTGAGATTTTCTAATGTTTAATGATTTAGAAAGTTCCATTCTGATTTGGCTAACGATTTTAAAGTTGGTCAATAGTCTGTCGATTGGAATGAGAATATCGCAAAAAAACTGCATGAAAATATTTCCGTTTAAAAGCTCGATTAGTTTCTTATCCGAGCAACCGTAGTAGTTTTTGAGCATCATCAGGGCAATTTTTCCCTTAGGACTAAAATAGCAATGAGTTCCTTTTTTAGAATCTTTCAATTTGAAAGTCTGACTAAGCTGGGAAAAAGGTGTGGAAAGGTGAATTTTACCCAAATCGGTTTTTAAAAAATTGGCGTAAAAACCATCAAAATCTTTATTGAGGGTAAAAATGGGAATTTCGTATTGAAATTCGCTTAAACGTGTTATTTTTGGCATAGCATATTAAAGAAAAACCCCGTTTTTGACTCTTTTTGAGTAATTTCGGGGTTTGTTTCTTCTAATATAAGAGGTATTGTGCTGAAAAACAATAGTTTATTTTATTATGAATGTGCCGCCCTATTTTCGGATTTGCCAAATCATCCGAAATACAAGACCATTTTTCAATTAAGCCAATTGCCCAAATCTGTTGTAGTAGCTGTTATGCGAAGATTTATTCTTCAGCAAAACCGTAATTTTCTGTTGTTTTTAATATCCATTTAATCTTAGAATATTTTTTCCGAAGAATCTTTTCTAAGCATTCGTTTTTATCTTTATTGTAATTGGTTAAGTCAACAAATATTGTTTTTGAATATGGGAGTTTACCAATTTCATTTTCTATATCATCACAATGAGTATCTAAAAATTTTACATACAAGGGTGCTGTAGATTTAACAATGTAAATATCATCATTGAAATACCTTTGAGAGTTTTCAATTGCATCCTCAAGTTTAGTTTCGTCTTTAAATAATAACGCAATAACTTCATACGTTTTCACAATCAATTTTCCTTCTTCTGAATTTCTATTTGGAGAATAAAAAATCTTTTTAGATATTTTCTTTTCTGAAGTTTTACTTTCTATGCAAATGTTGATTCCATCTTCTGGAGGAAGTCCATCAGCCTTTAGTTGAGATAGTTTTTGTAGAATATTTTTAAGTTCCTTAAATTGTATGTTTTCAGGTTTAACTTCAAATTTAATCTCTTTTGGCAAAAATTTTCTAATACTTGCCAAATCAGTAGAATCCATAAATTTCCAAGTTTTTTGTGATACTGAATCTGCTAAAGAGTATTCGTATGGAATTGAAGCAATAATTCTCTTCGTTTTATTGTCTAATTCTATTTTAAAGCCACTATAAAATGAAGGTGAGGAATAAAATATAATTTTTTCTGTTTCAGATTTTTCTTTATCCGAACAACTAATTATTGAAAATAAGAATAAAAGAATAAATATGAATTGTTTCATTAAAGGTTATTATTTTACGTGGTTTCTAAAATTTTCGCATAACGTTCTGGCACTATAGCGGGTTTGGGGTTAAATTAAGACCATTCTTCGGATTTGCCAAATCTCTCAGATACAAAACCAACTTTCCATTAAGCCAATTGCCCAGCTTGCTTGTAGCGTGTGTTGGCGGTTAGTGCTTATTAAATTTCTTTTTTAAACTGTTGGATTTCGTCATAATCGGTTATCTTCAGTATGTCAATTAAATGTAAAAAATGAATTTTGCCATTTTTATGATAATTGACCAATTCTTTCTTTGCAGCGTACATTTCGTCGCTATAAACTTGTCGAAATCGGCAGTCTTTTACTTCATTATTTGTAAGCTTTATTAAAATAATATTTCCGATACCTTGAGAAAGATTCGCTTCGAAACTACCTCTTGAAGTATACTTAAATTGTCCATCATAATCAGAATTGAAAATTTCAATTTTTTGAATATCATCTAAATTATAAATTTGATTCTCTATAGATATTCTGTCCATTTCTAAAACTAATTGTCCTTCTAGTTTTCCCTTTAAAGCTTCATAACTTACTAATCCATAAAATTTTATTATTACTCCATAAACTAAAACTAAAATTATAGAATAAAATAAGAAATCGTCAATAAAATTATTCTCAAAACCAAAAGATTTTTTTAAGTAAAGTGATGAACCGCAAATACATAAAATGCAATAAATAATTAAAGTTTTATTCCAATAAATTCCTTTGTGCTTTTTATAAATGTCAAATTTTTTCACGTCTTTTTTTTTGCATTACCGCTAACGTGCCGCCGGTAAGCGAAGTTGCCGACCAAAGCGATCCGAGTTCTCTCTGCCGAAGATAAATATTATTCGTGAAACCACAACTTCCGGCTACCGAAAACCCGGCAATTTTGCTTACCGGCTGTTGTGTGCTGGGTTTCTTCGTCAGTCTAAGCTTAATTTATTATCAAGCTGTTTTGTAAACAAAGGCAACCTGTCCAAATTCATTTACAGAACTTTGACAGGCTGCCATTTTATAATAATTGTGGTATGTTTATTTAGCCGCTAAAACGTCTATTTTCTCTATAGATGGTGCAGTAGCCAACAATTCAGGTGCATTTTCCATTAACGCCTTTGCAATCTTACCACCAAGATGTGCTTCTCTGCCTTCTTCATCTGAAAAAGTGTCAAAAATGCCAAATGTAGAAGCGTCAATACGGAACGCATACCATGTAATAGTACCCGCTTCTTCATTAGCAAGTGGCAATGCACTTGTAATAAACTCTTCAACATTTTTTTCTTTTCCAGCTTTTGCTTCTAGTCGAACTAATAATCCTAATTTTTTCATGTCTTTTTATTTTTTAATTAAACCAATTTTGTTTTAACAAATTTAGCTCATTTAAGCTTGTGAGGCTTTTGTATTTAGTTCAAAAACTTATGAAAAAAGGTCAAGTTTTCATAATGTTTTTTGGACTGTAACCAAATTCATTTTTAAAGGCTGTGCTAAAATTTGATAAGCTATCATAACCAAAGTCCATATAGATTTCTGATGGTGTCGCTTCATTATTAAGCAATAACTTTTTGGCTTTGTTGAGCCGTTTTAGTTGAAACCATTTTCCTGGAGACCCTTGATGTAATTGTATGAATTTTCGCTTAAAAGTAGACAGGCTCATATTGCATAGAAAAGCGACCTCATCAATATTCAAACTCGTGTACAGATTTTTTTCAATAACCATTTTAAAAGAAAATTCTCTTTCGTTGATTAACAAAGAATGTAGATAAACAAAAAAACTTTGCCCATACTTATCAGCCAGATACAGCATAATTTCTTCAAATTTCAATTCCAGAATCTTTTGAGAGATTGTTTGATTCAAGCCATAAATTTGTTGAATAGAATTAATAAAATGGATAATAAAATTGTCTTTTTCCATAAGGAAATAAGGACTACTGGTAGCTGCTTTGTTAAAGTCATTTGGGTTAAATAAATGCCCATATTTCAATAAAAAATCATTAATGTTTTTTTGAGAAAAGAAAAAGAGTAGGCAACTATAACTATTTGCCCCAACAATTTCTGTTGTTAAAAAATTCCCCGACGCAAGGAGCAAGGATTGTGTATGATCTATTGAAACGATGTCATTAGAAAAGTGAATGTCCTTTTGTCCGTCTAACAAAAAACTGAATACATTTTTGTTTAGGTTAATCTTATTTTTGGAAACATGTTTATACACCTCGTAGTTAGCAATTTGCAGGTCTGGTGTCTCCGTGTAGTTACTTTCAAATAAATGTTCGGGAAGATTTGTAATGTCCATAATAGTGTTGTTTTAAAAAACATTTTGGCATTGTAAATATATTAAATTTCTATTTCAAAAATCGTTTGCTCAAGTTTGGATGAAGAGGTCGTTTAGCCTTGCACACAACGTTTTGCCGCTTGCCGCAGTGGGGGATTTGGGAGCACAAAACTGTCAATACACCACAAAAGTTGATGCGTGGTAGAATGTTCAATTAACCACTTCACCCGCCATTGAGCCAAACGCCTGTTGTGCGTTCGGTGTTTTGTTCGTCATTAAATGTTGTCTCAACTCTTCTTCATTTCCGTTCATTGTTTTTATATATTCTTTAAAATTTTCTGTCGTTTGTGGAATTGCAAGACCAATTTTCTTTAGTGTTCCTTCTGTCTCTTTTATGCGGTATGTTTCAAAAAAGCTTGAGTCTTGTCTTGGGAAGATTAAAAAACCATTTTTTGAACTAAACCTGTACATATAAGCAATTGTCTTGTAGTAAATGCTTGTTGCTTTTTCGGAATTTTCGGAATACGATTGTTGTCTGTCAAGTGGAATATACTTTGCATCCCCAACAGATTTTGGTTCAACTTTGCTTATAAAATCAGGAAATATTGATTGTATATTGTTTTCAAATAGGTAATGTCGATGTTTACTTGTTTTGTTTTCTGGATGTATGAAGTTTTCTTTCAGAATGGTATTAAGATACTCTTCCCAAAGCCAAGCACCATCAAATAACAAACCGTAAACTTTATCTTTTTCTTTTCCAAAAGTAATTTTCTCGTGTCGAAGAATTTTTAAGCAGATTTTTTGCAATGCAGAATACTCAGTAAAATAAGGATGAGTAACTGGTTTTAAATTGGCTGTAATAATCTTTTGTCTCGAATTACCATTGTAAGTTTTGTTAGTTACAAAAATAAATTTACTCACAATGTCTCTTAGTTCACTGTCACCCGTTAGTACTCCATTGCCATAAGGGTGGGTTCCGATGAACTCAATTGTATGCCTAATTAGTTGTGTTAGATTATTATTATAGCTGTGCTCTCTTGTAGTATATGCTATTTTTCCTGTAAACGGAATGTTTCTAAGGATATGGCGTTTAACATCAATACTTCCCTTAACATTAGTATCATTGTATTCTTCCTTTTTGTATGCTTTGTAGATTCCTTGAGAATAGGCTTTTTTGAGATAGTAAGGAAAAAGGTAAAGAAGAAAATCCCAAATGTTCTCTTTATTGGGTGTTTGGTCAAATTTTAAAAGGTTAATCGAAAAGACTTTTTGCAACATATAATGCAAAAAATAGTCGTTGTTTTCATCTTTTGCAAAACGAGATGATATTGTAAGTTGTGTTGAATTTCGGCCAATAAAACCCATTAGATTATATGTTGTTAGGTTTTTATTATCTAGTGAGAAAATATGGGGTTTTTCAATATCGTCTTGATGTTTACTAAATGAATGAGGAAAAACAAGCAAATCAGGATTTTCCATTTGTAAATCCAAAAGGTTTCTATTTGCTATTGCTGATAAATCGGCAATGTTTAAATTGTCGAATTTATCAATGCTTGTTCCGCCATTATTGTCGGTTGTTCTCATTAGGCTGTAAAGGCATTTTTCAAAAGTTCAATTTTATCAATGTTGTCAGGCATTCCTCTCAAATATTCTTTCAGAAGTGGCTCGATTCGTAAATTCCAAATGTTGTCAATGTCTTGTCTTGCATTACCATTTGAATCTAAGAAGTAAGCCGCCCCAATGTGGTAAGAAGAATTAAGTCCATCTGTATTAGAAATTTGCTTGTTTAGATTAAGCATTCTTTCTTTAATGTCATTTGGTAAATTCATATTTTCAGCACTTTGTTCTGCTGTTATCTCAATCCAAGTGAAACGTCTTCGCATTGCAAAATCAAAACTTTCTACACTTCGGTCAATGTCGTTCATTGAACCGATTATGTAGACGTTTTCAGGTACATAGAAAACCTCTTTCTCATCGTTGTGTAAGTTTGAATATTGAGTTTTGACTGCACCTTTTTTACCTCTGTAACTTGGGTCAATGGAAAAGAATAACTCTCCAAATATTTTTGAAATTTCACCCCTGTTTATTTCGTCAATTACAAATACGAAGTCTAGTTTTGCTTTGGATGCACTTTTTTTATTTGTCAATAATGAATTTCTGAAATTTATTAAGTTGGAGACAGATGAAGTAAATTGGCGATGCATTTTATTGCTATCATCAAAATCTTTAATGGAGTCTAAGTTGTCACATATCTCATCTAATGATTTGTATATTTCAAGTTCAACTATTTTACTTTTTGATGTTATCTCTTTTGTTCCAAGTAATTGTTCGATTCTTAGTCTATAGTTATTTATTGTCTTTGAGTTTAATCCTAACGCATTTAAGTATTGTTCATAACCACTAATTGAAAAATCGTCTATTTTTTGGATGTTAACCGCCTCAACGTCCAAAGCCTTTTTACAGAACTCTTTAAATACTCCATTTTTTAATTCAAACCCAATTATTCCGTTTTCATCAGGTGGTGTCGGTCTGAGCCCTTCAACAAAGTCTGTGTAATCATAAGATGGGTGGAATTGTACAAAATTAAATTGTCCGCTTTCTTCTAATTCTTCATCGGTTTTCGCCCCAATAAGTTGTTTTGCAACTTGTTTCGCTAAAAATGTTTTACCTGTTCCTGGAGCACCAGTAAGGATAATGTTTTTGGTAGATTTCAGTAAATCTATATATGGTTGTATTTGCTTCATTTCTTGTATACTTATTTGTTTTTCATTCCATTGAATGATTAGTTCATTAAATTGATTAAAAAATGTTATTAGCTGTTCATTTGGTTCTTGCTTATCGAATAAACCAAGGTCGCTAACACTTTTTGTAATTACGTGTTTAGCATTGTTTAAAGGATAAGAATCTTTCATTATTTTTAAATTGATAATCTTTTTATCTTCCCATTCTGCGTTGACATTAATAGCTGTATGTTTCCAATTCAAATAAGTTCCTCCGCTTTGATAAGTAGTTGGATTTACGTTAATGCATATCCTCCCATTGTCGTATGACTCCCAATCTTTTACCTGATTTTGAATTTGTTGCTCTTTATGTCCTTGACCACCGCGTTTAAAATTTTTAATCTCTTTAATATATGTTTCATAGCCCTCACCATATTTTTGGTCAGAAACACAGAATTCAAGATGTGCAACAAAATATTCTAGTAGCTTCTTAAATTTCTCGTATTCAGTCATTCAATTTATATTATTAGTCGTTAGTTTTATGTTCGTTCGGTTTTTTTACACTGACGCACAACGTCAGTCTGTGAAAAAACTTCAGTTTAGTTGTGAACAAATATAGCAAAGTATTGCTTTAAAAACAGGATTTTTCGTATTTTTGATAATGCAACATATTCAAGGAATTTCACGCCATCAGATGCGTTTTTCTAATTTAGAAGATGCTATTTCTCCCGATAATCAGGTTCGTTTTATAGATGCTTTTGCAGGTTATGTAGATCTTATTAAACTTGGTTTTAGGGTTCGTACCCCGAAGGTAGAAGGTCGTCCTGGTTACGATGCCAAAGTTTTTCTAAAAATCTATTTATACGGTTATCTCAACGGATTAAGAAGTAGCCGCAAACTGGAAAAAGAATGTTTTAGAAACATTGAAATGCAGTGGCTGTTAGAAGATATCCGTCCCAACTACCACAGCATCTCCGATTTTAGAAAAAACAACCCCGTTGCTTTGAAGAACTTATTCAAACTCTTTGTTAGCTTCTTGAAAGATGCCGATTTAATAGCAGGGGAAACCATTGCCATTGACGGTACCAAAAGCCGAGCGCACAATAGTAAGAAAGCCAATTTCAATCAAAAGAAAATAGACCAACATCTGGAATATATTGAAACTAAAACCCAAGAATATCTTTATGCTTTGGAGGAAAATGACACCAAAGAAAATCAGTCTAAAATCCAAAATATCCTGCAAAAGATAGAACGCTTACAACAAAACAAACTTCGCTATGATTTGCTGGAAGAAAAACTAAAAACAAGTGGCGAACCACAAATAAGTACTACTGATAGTGATGCCAGAGCCTTATTGGTGCAAGGACAAGTGGTTGAAATTTCATTCAATATACAGGCGGCTGTAGATGCCAAACACAATCTCGTGGTGGCCACGCACACTATCAATCGCAACGACCGAAACGCCTTATCAGCCATTGCCATCGAAGCCAAGGAGAATTTGGGAATAGAGACTTACACTGCCTTGGTAGACAAAGGCTACCATAATGGCAAACAAATAGAAGCTTGCAAACAAGCCAATATCGTAACAATTGTGGCACAGCCCGAACAAGGAAAAAATAAAGAAAGGATAACCGAGGATTATTTGATTTCTAAGTTTCAATATGACCACACCACCGATACCTACACTTGTCCACAGGGAGAAACGCTTAAAACTACAGGCAGCTGGCACAAGAAAACCACGGACAGAGACAGCTATAAGTTTAAGAGATACCGAACCCCAAAATGCAGAGAATGTCCCGTAAAACATTTATGCACTAGTAGGATGACTGGTCGGGATATAGACCGCAGTCAATATGCGGACGCCGTGGAAGAAAACAACAAACGCTATCACGCAAATGCACAGCTCTATCGTAAGCGGCAGGAAATCAACGAACATATTTTTGGTACTATCAAACGGCAGTGGGGCTACAATCACACCAATTTAAAGGGATTGGAAAAAGTAAACGGCGAACACAGTTTGATTATGCTAGTTTACAACATCAAACGGAGTATCAATATACTAGGCGTTCCAGAGCTGATTGCCAAACTCAAAAAATGGAACTCACCCTACAAGATAAAAGTCTTGTTTTTGCTAAAAACGAGATGTTTAAAGCTGAAATTAGACTTCATTTTCGGTCAAACTAAATTTTTAGCCTAAAAAAATAGCCTTCTTAAAAGGCTTTATTTGGATTGTAGCAGTAGGAAAATTTGAAAATTTTAAAGAAAAAAGGAGGTTTTTTCACAGCCTGACGTTCTGGCACTACAGCGGGTTTGGGACTAAATTAAGCCCTATTTTCGGATTAGCCAAATATTCCAAATACAAAACCATTTTCCCATTAAGCCAAATGCCCAAATCCGTTGTAGTGGCTGTTGGCAGTAGTTTTTTTATCCAATTCCGTTAATTCCATACTCAAATAATTCCTTTGTTGTTAAGTTAATTTTAATTTCCCAATGATTACTACAACCGTCAAACCAATTTTCTTTTTCTTTTTTCCAATTATCACTTTCATCTCTTTGAAAACCTTTAATCTTTTCTATAAGTTTGAGCTTGTTTTTATTAAAAGTTACGTAAATCACTTTTTCATTCTTGTCATTAAAATAACCAAAATATTGTCTTCTATAAATATTTAAGTTTTTATGTATTATTGGACAACCGTTTCCTTGATTGATTTTTTTGGAATTAGTTTTTCGAATATTTTTCCGCAAAATATTTTCGGCATTTTTAATTTCCTCAAGGTTTGGAGTAAATCTTTTTACGTTTTGTAAACACATAAAACAATCTCCATTTTCAGAAAATTTAGCACCAACTATTTGTCTTCGTTGTATTATTTCGGAGTATTCTGTTGGTTTTTCAATTACTTTAAATTCTGAACTACAAGAGAGTATAAAAAATGTAAATAATAAGATAAATGTCTTTTTCATTCGGATTTTTAAAATTACTGCCAACGTTTTGGCGCTTGGCGCAGTGGCGGATTTCGGAGCTCAAAACTGTCAATACACCACAAAAGTTGATGCGAGGTAGAATGTTCAATTAACCACGTCACCCGCCATTGAGCCAAACGCCTGTTAGCTACAGTTTTTCTCTATTTAATTTTAGGTTCATATCAAAACAATGCCAATGATTGTCCATTTCATCAGTGCCTAACCCTTCTATTAAATCAACAGTTTCTAAAGGGAAACCTTCAACTTCAAAATGTATTTCACAGGTTAGCTCAAATTTATCATTAGAAACTTTGAAGAACTTCATAGGCACAATTTGTCCATCATCTTTAATTGGCTGCTTTTGCTCGTTTAGTTTATAACCTAAATCAGTTGTGCCTTCATATTTTCCTTCTTTTGAAAAATAAAATATCTCTTCAGCGTCTGTTGAAGTAATTATTTTTTGACCGTCTATTTTAACATTAGTTATACGTACAGCCTTTCTTGTCAGATTTTTATCATTTGCACTTCTAAGTGTCCAAGCGTGATTAGTTTTAGGTCCGTGTACCCAGCATCCACCAGAATCTGAGAATGTTCTATAAAATAAAATTAGCTTATTATTTAGAACTTGTATTTTGTCAGTGTAATAGTCTTGTTTCCATTGTCTATAAATAACGTCTTTTATTTGAAAGTTCTTTTCTGTTGAAAATTCTGATTTTTCTTCAACTTCTTTAAGGATAACATTTGCTTCTTCAACAAAACCAGAAGCTTTGAGTAACTGGGTATGAGCATAAATATCTCTTATTCCATAATTCTTATAGGAAAATGTGTCTTTCTGATATGGGCAAATTTTTAAATACTCTTCCACAGATTCAATTGGGTTAAGATTTGAAGTTATTTTAAAAAATTCTTTTTTATAATTTTCAATTATGTCTGAAGCACCTTTAAAAACAAGAATATTTTCACTGTTAATTGTTTCTGCTAAATATGTATAATTGTAAGAACCTGTGATTAAGACCTTTTCATCAATGATGCAGAATTTGTTGTGCATCGGATTTTCTTGCATTCCAAAGTAAAATTTCCCACCATTATTTATGAATTTTTGAAAATCTAAACCATCCAATCTGTTATTTATGTCATCGTTGATAACAATTAACTGAATGGGAATAACTTTTGCTTTTTCGACTAATAATTCAAAAATGTCGTGATTTGTAAACCACGCCATTGCAATGAGAATCTCTTTCTTAGATTCTTTGAGGTTATCTAAAACAACCTGTCTAATATTTTCAAAATGTTCTTTTATTTCCATTTGGGTATTTGTCAAAATTGTAGCTAACGTTCCGGCGCTTTGCGCAGTTGCGAACTTCGGAACTGACTATTTTCTGTTAAAGATAAAATTTATTGCGAAATGTAAATGTGTATTTACTACAAAATTCGCAATTGTGCAAAACGCCTGTTAGCAGTAGTAATAATTGTTATTTACAAAAATACGGATCGTTTGCATTATCAGGTACAGCGTAAGTTCCAATTCCGTTAGTCGCATAAAAACAAAAGTGCATTTTTTTAGAAGTAATTGCGTCCATTCTTACTTCAACAGATGTTCCTCGATTACTTTCTGGTGCTGATGCAGATTTATCTTGATGTGCTGGAATATTATTTATTGTTACGATTTCACTTTTGAAAATTTCTCCATTGTCTTTTATATAGTCAACATTTACGTTTACTTCGTCAAGCATATAATCTGTTTGATTTGTTACGATTACGTCTAAATTTGATATTCCACCAAGTTCATTATATGAGTAATTATTTGTTGAGACTTTAATATACTTTTCAAAGTTATTTCTGAAATTTCTATTTTTAATAGTTAGTTCTTCATTAATTCTATCTTTTTCTTCATCAACAGAAATTGCAGAACTATCAATTCCAATAATTTGTCCATTTTCGTCATAATTATTTTCTGAATTTGATGAGCCAAATATTAAAATGCCTACAATAAATATTGCACCAACAACACCAATACCAAAAAGTATATTTCCTAAAATGTTTTTCTTTTTAGGTTCTTTTTCAATTTCTTTTTGTTGCGTTTGATTAAATTTTGGTGGATTTATATTTGTATTTTGTTGAGAAAAATTTTCAAATTTCGGTGGAGTAGAAGTAGAGATAATTATTGATTTTAACTCTTCAACATTACCTGCAATTGTCCAATTCTGAATTCCTTCATACCAAATTGGAGTTTCATTTTTGATTTGCATTGATTTAAGTTGTTCAATGTCAAATGGACCATTTTCTGTATCTCCATTGTGAATAAAATATTTTCTCATATTCTGTTAAATGTCTTTATTTATGTAGTTTTCTGATTATTACTGCTAACGTTTTGCTGCTTTGAGATGGCTGGAAGTTCGTAACCCTTCAATTTTCGGCTTAGCGAAAACTTGATGCGAAACGGTAATTTCCACTAAATTCCAGCTAGCTCAAAACAGCTGTTGGGCAATCGTATTTTTATTCTAGTTTAAATGTCGCTTTAACTTCGGTTTCAATTTTTATTTTTTCGAATTCAATGTTAATCGGTTCAAAATTGTCTTTTTCTTTTAGGCTAGCCATTCCACGAATTTGAATTCCCGCAACTCGTCCGCTTAACATATTTGATATATTATTATAATCTGATATGTAAATTGCATTTCCAACTTTTTGATTTAGCGGTTTTGTCATTGCAATTGCTTGGTTTTTAGCTTTCAAAATTGCTTTGCTTTTTAAAGTCAAAATCATTTCTTCAGCTTTTGAGAATTCTGTTTTTTCTAAAATAACATTTGAAATTTCAATTTCTTCTAATCCGATTATTACTTTACCCGCAGTTTTTGCATTATAAACTATCAGAGTATAGTTTTTGCTTTTCTGAATATCTTGCTGTTTTAAAAAGTATTTTTTGTAGTTACTAGATAAATCATTTAAAGTCAGTTGTTTTTCCGTTGCAATTCCGAGAGATTTTAATTTCTCATTCATTTTGATTTCCTGTTCTTCAACAGATATTTTGCCTTTTGTGTCCTTTTCCGTAATCATAATATTCAGATAAATTTTATCTGGAACTACTAAAGTATCAACTTTACCAGAAGTTTCAATATATGGCAAATCGATAAAATTTTTTGTCTGGGCGAAACTTTTAGCTGACAATAAAATCAAACTTAATACTATAATTTTTTTCATTTTTTCGGTTTAGTTCTTTTCGGTTAATATGTTGCCCAACTCATAAATATACGCAACTCTAAAGATTGTGATTGTATTTAAAAGTCTTATTGTTAGTGTTTTATGTTTTTAACAACACAAAAAAACGTATTGCGTTTTTTTGTGTTGTCGCTACTTGTTTTTTTTTAAGCATCCCAAAAATAAGAAAAATAATATTACAAATTATCCAGTGGACTAATTATCTTGCGAATATTTTTGTCAGTTACTTCGGTGTAAATTAAAGTGGTTTTAATGTCGTTATGCCCCAGGAGTTCTTGTATGAAACGAATATCGGTTCCTTGTTCTAATAAATGGGTTGCAAAACTGTGTCGCAAACTATGAATGCTTACTGATTTATTGATTTTTGCTTTCAATAGGGCGTTTCTAAATACTTGTTGTGCACTTCGGCAACTGTACTGACCGCCATTTTGTCCTTCAAACAAATAGATTTTAGGTTTGTATTCAATAAAATAATTGCGAAGTTGTGGTAATATACTTTCCGGTAAATTAACATAGCGGTCTTTTTTACCCTTGGCACGTTCAATAAAAACTTGCATCGATTTACTGTCGATGTCCTTGATTTTAAGATTTACAATTTCAGAAACTCTCAATCCTAAACCATAACAAAGCTTCAGCATGGTGTTGTGTTTTAGATTTGGAGTGACTTGAAATATTTTTTTTATATCGGGAGGAGCAATAGCTTTGGGTAATTTTAATGGTTTTTTTGGTCGTGGAATTTCGAGTAAAAATCGTTCTCTTCTTAAAACCTGCTCATAGTAAAATTTGATGGCATTAATACGGCTGTGAATGGTGGCTTCGGATAGTTGTAGTTCATTGATGCAATACAAGATGTAGTTGCGAATATCTTCTACAGAAGAATTTTCGGCAGGAATTCCTTTTAGATAATTTAAATAAATACCAAATTCATTGCGATAGGTTTTTAGCGTTGAATGGCTGTAACCTTTTAATTGTATTTCTTCAATAAACCGTTTCAAAACCAATTGATTGTTCTCTTGGATTTGTGATAATGCCGATTTTCCTTCGGAAATAGGTATTTTAAATCGAATTCTGTTTTCTTCTGTATCCGGTAGATGCCAAACCCCCATGGTTTGACTCCAGCGAGAGCCTTCGACTAGTTTGATTCGAGCTATTAATTCGGTATTTTTTTCGAAATAAACGGCTATTCTTTTGATGCCTCGGTGCGTGATTATTTTGGCTTCCCATTTCATAACTACTGCTTTGATTGCAAGGCAAACGCATGAGTTTTATTTTTGCCACGAATTACACTAAATAACACCAATTTTAATAACTCAAAAAAAATTACACTAATTTATTTTATCCGCCTTTGCCTGATTCGTGTAATTAATGACATCTCAATTTGTGTTATTTCGTGTAATTCGTAGCTGATTTTTTAACTCTGAAACTGATACGTTTGCCCTGACTTTGATTATACTAAAGTAGCTAATTACTTCTAGTTGTTGTAGGTTTATCAATTTTTTCTGTTAGGAAATAAGTTAAATTGTTAGCAGTTACTCTAGCCCGGGTAGTAGCTTGTCTCGTTATTTAGTCCAGAATCCGCATTAGGATTTTTTTGTTTTTTGGTTCCGCAGATTATCACAGATTTTATGCTTAAAAAATAATTAAAAAAATCCGTTTAATCTCTTTAGGTTTAATTCCTCGAAGCTCTGCTTCGTTTTTTACCGCAGATTATAATATGAAAATCTGCGAATCTGCGGTTGTTTTTCTAATACCTCTTGGGCTCTGCCCCGAGGCAGTTTATTCTGTGTTCCAATGCGTAGTCCAGATTTAAACAAGACAAAGATAGTGCGGATGTGATAGGTTGCGATAGCTATTGGAATAGCTTCAAAAAGAAAAATCTCCCTTCCATTTGAAATCCAAACGAAAGGGAGGTTTTAAGTATTGAGTTGCTCAATTTAGTTTTTAGTATCTATTTCTTTAGCTAGTTCAGGTTGGTTTTTGTTCATCATATTGGTAATGGTGATGTGCATCCAAACCAAACAGATAATAGAGAAAATCAGGATAAATATCCATGAACTAGACCATAAACCGGTAGATGTAAGCAGGTAACTGAAGATAATAGGGCCAAAGAATCCTCCTAAACCTCCCAGTAATCCTACCATCCCGCCTACAATACCTACTTCGTTAGGAAAATATTCAGGAATGTGTTTGTAAACGGCAGCTTTTCCAATTCCCCATGAAATTCCAATTAAGATTACTAAAACCAGATAAACCCACATATTGGCATCAAAATTAATTTTGGTAATCCCTTTAGCTAATAATTCTTTTTTTGCTACATCTTGGTTTTCGCTTACTATTACTTCTTGCCAGGATGTTTTGGTTGGGAAAATATTAGAACCATCGGTAGTGATTTCTTTTTTTGCAATTACAGGAATGTCGGTATCACCTATTTTGATGTTGGTTGCTGAAATTTCAGTAACAACTCCTGCTTTTTTTGCCATAATTCCGGATCCGGCTGTTGTAATTTCCATTTTTGGCACCATTAATAAGGCACTAAAAAATACTGAAGTTCCCAGTACCCAGTACATAACCAGTCTGGCACCATATTTATCAGATAAATAACCTCCAAAGGCACGTATCACTCCTGAAGGCAGGCTGAACATAGTGGCAAACATTCCGCCCATAACTAAGCTTGTTTGATATACATTCATAAAGTTAGGTAACAACCATTGGGAATATGCCACAAAACAACCAAATACTAAAAAATAATAAGTTCCAAAACGCCATACACGAACATTTTTTAGAGTAGAAAGCATTTGCGGAATTGTTTTGGTCGATTGTTCTAATTTTTTGTTTTCAGCAAATAATAAGAAGATAAGTCCAATGATTAATAACGCAATTCCGTAGATAACAGGTAATAATTTCCATCCGTTTTCAGGATCGTCAACAGAAAATTGATTCAATAGAGTAGGAGCAATAAAAGTGGTAACTGCGGCTCCGGCATTTCCCATACCAAAAATCCCCAAGGCTCTACCTTGCCATTCTTTAGGATAAAATATCGATGTGTATCCGATACCTACGGCAAAACCTGTTCCAATCATTCCAAATAGAAAGCTTAAGAAAGCAAACATTGCAAAACTATCAGCAAATGGAAGAAGAAATAAAGGGATTGAACATAGTAATAATAAAGA
This sequence comes from Flavobacterium sp. GSA192, assembly GCF_006386525.1. Taxonomy (NCBI): domain Bacteria; kingdom Pseudomonadati; phylum Bacteroidota; class Flavobacteriia; order Flavobacteriales; family Flavobacteriaceae; genus Flavobacterium; species Flavobacterium sp. GSA192. Next base: position 326,049 of record NZ_VAHC01000005.1, read on the forward strand.
GGCAAATACGTATTTACCACCATATTTATCAGTTAATATTCCAATAGGTAAACGCATTACAGATCCGGTTAAAATAGGAATTCCTAATAACCATCCTACTTGTACCACGCTCCAGTTGTAGATTCCTTTATCCACTAAATAAGTAACTAATACACCATTTAATGTCCAGCAGGCAAAGCATACTGTAAAGGCTAATGTATTGAGAAATAACATTCGGTGCGATTTTGATAATGAGTTTGTGCTTTCCATAATACTTATATTTTTCAACAAATTTACGTGGTTAAATCGGTTTAAAAGTTGCGAAAACGCAGGTTTTTGAAAATAATTAAGTATTTGTACGTATTTTTTATAAGTATTTTGTTCTATTGGTATGCGGCTGAAGTATTAGAGATGAATTCAGCTTTCGACTTAGTATTTGTGTATAAAAAAATCCTATTTTACAGTAAGTACCATAAAATAGGATTTTGAATCTCTTTAGGTTTAATTCCTCGAAGTTCTGCTTCGTTTTTTACCGCAGATTCGCAGATTATAATATGAAAATCTGCGAATCTGCGGTTGTTTTTCTAATACCTCGTGGGCTCTGCCCCGATGCAGTTTATTAAAAGGATAAATACTTCTTTATAATAGATTGTCGTTATATTAACGAATATTCGGTAGCCTTGTTAGAAAGCTCCATAAGGTTTTTTACTTTTAGTTTCTTCATTAGATTAAAACGATGCACTTCGGCAGTACGTTTACTAATTTCAAGTGCTTCGGCAATTTCTTTATTTCCTTTTCCGGATAATAAAAGAGTAAGAATTTCTTTTTCTCTTTTGGTGATAGTTAAATCTTCGGTAAGAGCCGGTTTTGGTTCTAAGGTTGTAGTAGTGTTACTGGTTAATTGATTGATAAGTATTGATGAAATATCACCGGTGAAATATTTACCACCATTAGCTACAGAGTGTAATGCTTTTAAAAATTCTTCTTTGCTAGAACCTTTTAGTAAATAACCATCGGCACCGGCTTTGATTGATTTTAAAACATATTCTTCTGATTCGTGCATAGAAAGCACAATGATTTTTACCGGATTATTTTGATTACGCAGTTTTTCAACCACTTCAATACCGGTATGATGAGGCATTCTAATATCTACAATTAATAAGTCAGGGTTGGTTGTAGTTACAACTTCTAATGCTTCCAGACCGTCGGTTGCTTCTCCCACAACAACTATGTTTTTTTCACTTTCTAAAAGCGATTTGATACCATCTCTTACAAAAAAATGATCATCTGCTAAAACAACTCGAATTGTTTGGTTCATAACTTACTTATTTTTAGAGTCTAAAATTTACGTATTTAATCTAATTCTGCGCAATTTACGTATTTTTTACGTATTTTTTTTCAAAATTATATCGGAATATTAAAAGTAATTCGGGTTCCTTCTCCCGGAATCGAATTGATAAAAGCTCTTCCGTTAATATATCGGACTCTTTCTTTCATAAATAATAATCCCATTCCGGATTCGCTGTTTCTCTTTTTTTCCACAGATGATACATCAAAACCCTTACCGTTATCATCCACGGTAATACTTAGTATTTTATTACTGTGCGAAAGTTGGACAATAATATGCGAAGACTCAGCATATTTTATGGCATTGTTGATGGCTTCCTGAGTCAGTCGGTAAATATTGATTTCGATTAAGGAATCCAAACGTTGATCAAATTCGGTTTTGTTGTAAAACTGAATGTTTTTCCCGGTTAGTTTTGTGAGTTCCAGAGTCAGTTTGGCAATCGAAGAAACAATTCCATGATCGCTCAATTCCGGCGGCATCAGGTTAAAAGTTGCCGTGCGAACCCCTTTGATAATATCTAATGATAATTTTTTGAGGTATTCGATTTTTTGAGCCGATTTTTCTTTGTCTTCTAAATTGATACTTTCCAGACTAAATTTCAAACCGGTAAGCATTTGACCGATACCATCGTGGATCTCCCTGGCAATTCGGTTTTGTTCGTTTTCCTGATTTTCAACTATTCGACTCGAAATAATTTTATGCTGATTGATTTTTTCAAGCGTATTTTCCCGATTCAATCGTTCGATTTCGATTTCGGCTTTTTTTCGAATACTGATATTAAAACAAATGACAAGTAATTCTAATTCTTCTTTTTTAATTCGAACAGGAATCATGGACATATCCAGCCAGAGTGGTTCGCCGTTTCGATTCGTGGTTTTTAATTCTCCTTGCCAGCCGCTTCGTTGTTTGTCGGCAATAATCCGGTCGATGTCCAGTTGTTCTTTTTCTACTGCTGTTAAGGCTTTAGAGAAACTTTTATCGGCATCAAAAGAGGGGTTGTATTGCAATAATTTAGCAAATTTATCTCCCATGTGGATAATTTTTCCATGAGGACTTATTCGGCAATACAACAAGGTGTTTTCCATGGCATAATTCAGTGATTTTAATTCTTTCACTGAATTTTCTTTGATAGCACTAATAATTTCGGTGTCACGTGCCAGTTTTATCGCTCTTTTCTCAGAAGTTAGGAGTTTAGAAATTAGAAGCTCGATTTTTTTATTGGTAGGTTTAAAAATAAAGAGAAATTCTAAAAATAAAACCAGTAGTGTAAAGCTTAAAATAAGGTATTCTATATTTTGTTGTCGGGTAACTTTTTCTAAGGCCTCGTGTTCGTACTGCTCTACAATGCGGTTCATCTTCGAAAGAAAGATGGCAATATTGTCAAGTATGGTTTGTACTTCTTGCTGATCCTTAGGAGATTTTAAAAGAATTTGACTGTTCTCAAGATACTTTTTAGTTGATTTAATTATGATTGCAACATTAGGCTGCATGTCTTTATACAGCGCAATCATTTCGGGACTTTTTTCTTTAGGGAATTTCAGGCTGTCATTTCCTTTTTCTAAAGCATGATGTGTGAATTTCCAAAGTGCCAATGTTTTTTTTACCGCAGCAATCTCCTGATTAAAATTTAATTTGTTCGAAGAAGAATTTAAAATCAATATTTCTTTGGCTAATTTTTGACTCAGCATTCGTTGTTTTCCGGAAATATTAATCAATCGCGAATCATTAAGCTGACTTTTGATGTTGTGCTGAATAAGTAGCTGGCTTAAAAGAACCGTAATAGCAATAGTAATTAAGGCGAAAATGTACAGTCGCTTTAATTTTTTGAAGTTGAGTTTTTCAGATAACGCCTTGGTTTCTCTTGCCATAGTAAGTTAAATTACAATCCGATAGCGTCTTTAATTAGTTGGAGATTAGCAGGGCTGTAATTGATTTTTAAAGCCGCCTGATGTCCTTTGTCAGACATTTTATTCCAAGTTTTCAGAATGATGTTTTTAAGTTTTTCGGTATCGTGTTTTTCGACGAAAGGTTCTAAATAATGTTCTAAAAATACCAAACAGATTACATCTTCCAGTAATTGGGTTTCCTGGTCTTTTTTAAGTAGTTTTTTTTCGATTAAAAAAGAAACTCTGGCAATAAATTCAGGGTTGTATCCTGCTTTTTCTAAGATTTCGGCAGTAAGTTTAGCGTGAAATTTTTTCAGGTCTTCTCGCCATTTTAAATAACCCACACGATCCATTGGGTAAGATTCACGGGCGATTTTCCAGCGACAGATATGCTGTGCTTTAGCAGCAATTTGTACTTCTTCGGAAGCATTAGGAAAAAAATCCATAAGTTTCTCATACATTCTATTAGAGTATAATAGTTCTTTTGGGAAACTTATGGATTCGTGTATTTCAATATTTGGATCCTGAGCGTTTTCGGCATCGATCCATTGACTTGCTTGTTGGAATGGTGTAGTTGTCATTTGAGTGTGTTTTATAGCTCAAAGATATGTACTTTAATCTATAAACCCAACGAATACTTCGTTATCTACTACTTTTACAGGATAAGTTGCAATAGAAAAATCATCACCATTTAAGTTCGAACCGTCTATAAGCGAAAAGGTTTTTTTGTGCATTGGGCAGGCAATTTTAGGAATATTGTCGGCTGATCCAGTCATTCCTCTTGATAGTACCATTTCCATTTTGTGTGGACAGGCATTTTGACAAGCATACCATTCGTTTCTTCTTTCGAAATTAAAAACAGCTATTTGTTTGTCTTTATATTTGATACATCCACCTCTGTTGCTGGGAAAGTCTTTGATGTTTCCGGCTTTAAACCAGTTAGTTACTTCATTTAAAGAAACTGTTCTGTATTTGTCTAAAATATTTTCCATAATTTGTATGTTTTGACTTTTTTATTACTTCAACTCTGTTTGTTGTTGAGAGTTGAAGTAATTTTAAAGTGTGTTTGTTTTGTTTTTAAAGTGTCATTACCAGGCTTTAGGCATTTTTTGGTCTCTTAAAGATACATATTCAATGTTATCATCTTTTTCGTCAGAGTTAACAAAGTGACTAAAACGTTTCATTAATCTTGGTTTTTCCAGTACTTGTTTCCATTCGCATTCAAATGTTCCAACAAGTTGTTCCATTTCAGCTTCCAGAGTTTCGCAAATTCCAATGCGGTCATGGATAATTACTTCTTTTAAATAATCTAAACCACCTTCTAATTTTTCTAACCAGGTAGAAGTTCTAATTAGCGGACCAGCTGTACGGATGTAGTACATAAGGAAACGATCCATGTATTTAAATACTGTTTCTTTGTCTATTTGTTCAGCTAAAAGTACAGCGTGTTTAGGATTGGCTCCTCCGTTACCACAGATGTAAAGGTTCCAGCCTCCTTCAACAGCAATTACACCAAAATCTTTTCCTCTTGCTTCGGCACATTCTCTAATACAAGCCGAAACTCCTCCTTTTAATTTGTGCGGAGAACGAATACCTCTGTAACGGTTTTCAAGTTCGATAGCAAAGGTGGTACTGTCATCCATTCCGTAACGACACCAGGCATTACCTACACAGCTTTTTACAGCACGTAATGATTTTCCGTAAGCATGTCCGCTTTCAAAACCATTTTCGATAAGGATTCGCCAGATTTCAGGTAAATCATTTAAGGTGGCACCAAATAAATCGACGCGTTGTGCTCCTGTTATTTTAGTATATAAATCAAATTGTTTAGCTACTTCACCAATTACAATTAGTTTTTCCGGAGTGATTTCACCACCTGCAATTCTTGGTACAACAGAATAGGTTCCGTTACGTTGAATGTTAGCAAGATAACGGTCGTTAGTATCCTGAGTAGTTACGTGTTTGTTAGCTGTATCGTTATAAATACTTGAGAAAATAGATGCTACTAAAGGTTTGCAAACCTCACAACCGTCTCCATTTCCATGGTGATCAATAACTTCGTAAAAATTAGTGTATTTGTTGATTTTAACCAAGTCAAACAACTCTTGTCTGGTGTGATTAAAGTGCTCACAAATGCTTTCTTTGATTTCTTTACCAATTGATTTTTGGGCAGCTTTTACTAAATCAGAAACCATTGGTTTACAACCACCACAACCTGAAGTGGCTTTAGTTGCTTTTACTACATCACCGAATGTTTCACATGTTCCATCAGTTATTGAACAGCAAATAGCTCCTTTAGTTACATTTTCGCAAGAACAAATTACAGCGGTATCAGGTAAATCAGCTGCGCTACCAAAAGAAGAAGCTTCTCCTCCTCTTGCTCCTAAAATTAAGTCTTCAGGGTTAGGGGGTAATGCCATTCCGTTGCTGTAAATTTGGAATAATCCGTTGTAATCGCTGGCATCTCCTACAAGAATTCCTCCTAATAGTGATTTTCCGTCTTTAGTAACATTTACTCTTTTGTAGATGCCACTGAATTTATTTTCGTAAACAATAGCTGTAACTTCGTTATTCTCGATGAAAGGATCTCCGAAACTTGCCACTTCAACACCAATTAATTTTAATTGAGTTGACATGTCGATTACTTCTCTCATGGTTTTGTTGCCATTTAAGATTTGTTCAGCAGCAACATCGGCCATTTCATATCCTGGAGCTACAAGACCGTAAATCATGTGGTTGTATAAGGCAACTTCTCCAATGGCGAAGATATTTGGGTCTGAAGTTTGCATTTTGTTATCAACAACAATACCGCCTCTAACACCTACTTCAAGTCCGCAAACTCTACCTAGTTCGTCACGGGGTTTAATACCTGCCGATATAACTAACATGTCTACTTTTAATAAATCATCGCCTTCAAACATCATTCCTGTTATTGCGTCTTCTCCTGCGATAAATTGAGTCGATTTGTTTAAATGAATGCCTATTCCTAATTCTTCAATTTTAGATTGAAGCATGTCGCTGGCACCTTTGTCTAGTTGTCTTGGCATTAATCGAGGAGCAAATTCTACAACATGGGCGTTTAATCCTAGGTCACGAACTGCCTTAGCAGCTTCCAGACCTAACAATCCCCCTCCTAGTACCGCGGCTTCAGTGGCTCCATTTTGTTTGATTTTTTTGGCGTAAGCCATAATTGCATCAAGATCTTCGATGGTTCTGTAAACAAAAACACCTTCTTTGTCAACACCTTCGATAGGCGGAACAAAAGCAGCTGAACCTGTAGCTAAAACTAAGTAATCATAACTATGTGTTTTGTCTAAATGTGTATGTATTGTTTTCTCTTCTCGGTTAATGTCTGTAATTAATTCAGAAGTATTTAATATAATGTTATTGTCTTCATACCAGTTTGAAGTTGATAATGATAAATCTTCAGCTGTTTTACCTGCAAAGTATTCACTTAAGTGAACACGGTCATAAGCACGTCTTGGTTCTTCACCAAATACGGTAATTTGATATTTTTCTTGTCCAGATTTTGAAATGAATTTTTCACAAAACTTGTACCCCACCATGCCGTTTCCGACTACAATTATTTTAATCATAATATCATTATTAAGTATTACGAAGCAAATATACGTATTAATACTTAATTCTAAATACTTAATTATCGTTTTTGGTTGTTAATTGTGATATTATGAATAGTGGAGGGCTAAAATTTTAAAAATGTAAAAAAAGAGGTTTGTTTTTTTTAATTCCGAATCAATTCTTTGTCGGTTTTTGTTTTTAGGGGTATGTTTTTTAGGGGTGTTGTCTAAAAAAGTGTTATAAAAATGGATTTTTGTAACTAAAACAACAAACTAAGTATCAAAAAAACATGCGTTTTGATACTTAGTTTGTTGTTTTTAGTATATGTGTGAAACTGTTTTTAAGTAGGATTACTTAACTGATGTAAAATATTTCTTTTGGAACCCAAAAGCAACATTGACTAATGCTATTAAAGCGGGAACTTCTACCAATGGACCAATTACACCTGCAAAAGCCTGACCGCTGTTGATGCCAAAAACGCCAATAGCAACAGCAATGGCCAGTTCGAAGTTGTTTCCTGTAGCTGTAAAAGCAATTGCGGTACTTTTAGAATAGTCGGCGCCAAAATATTTCCCGGTAAAGAAACTCACTATGAACATTATTGTAAAATAGATGACCAAAGGAATTGCAATGCGTATCACGTCCATCGGGATTTGAACAATCATTTCTCCTTTTAAACTAAACATAAGTATGATAGTAAAAAGTAATGCAATTAGTGTAATTGGCGAAATAACAGGAATGTATTTGTTTTGAAACCATTCTTCTCCTTTTAGGTAAATTAAAGTATATCTGCTCATTATTCCCAGAGCAAAGGGAATTCCGAGATAAATACCTACACTTTCGGCTATTTGGCCGATGCTAATGTTTACTTCAAATCCGTTGTAACCAAAATAGGGAGGAAGTATGGTAATAAAAATATAGGTATACACACTATAAAGCAATACCTGAAAAATACTGTTTAAGGCAATAAGTCCGGCAGCATATTCTCTGTTTCCATTAGCAAGATCGTTCCAAACAACAACCATGGCGATACATCTTGCCAGACCGATTAAGATAACCCCAATCATGTATTCGGGATAGCCGTTTAGAAAAATAAGTGCCAGAAAAAACATTAAGATGGGACCAATGATCCAGTTTAAAATTAGTGAAGCACTTAAAACTTTGACGTTTTTGAATACTTCGCCCATTTGTTCATACTTTACTTTGGCTAATGGCGGATACATCATTAAAATTAACCCAATAGCTAGTGGAATATTAGTAGTTCCGCTTGAAAATGAATTAATAAAGTTCATGCTGGACGGGATGAAATTTCCAATAGCAACTCCTAAAGCCATTGCTAAGAATATCCAAAGTGTTAAATAACTGTCCAGAAAACTTAATTTTTTTCGGGCTACAGCCGGTGTGCAATTATTTGCTGACATAGTTATTTTTTTATTTGTGAAAAAACATAAAACATTTCGGTTCCAATTTGGTTACTTCTTTCTTCGTATTTTTCGGCTTGTTGTGGAGTGTTGTCAAAAGCTTTAGGGTCTTCAAAAGTAATTGGTATGCGTTTTTCGGCTCCTGCAATAAATGGGCAGCCTTGGTCGGCACTTGAGCAGGTTAATATGGCTGCAAATTCAGACTGAGGGTTGAATTCGTTATCAAAGGTTTTGGAGAATCCAATGATTGGATGTGCGTTTTCGTTATATTTTATGGCGTAAACAGGATTGTTGCCTTCGGCAATGGTTTTGATTTGAAATCCTTGTTTTGCTAATGTTTGAGCTGCCATTGGGAATAAGGCTGTTGCTTCTGTTCCTCCTGAATAGCAAAATACATTTTTGATGTCATAATATGCGGCTGCGGTTTGAGACCATACTTGTGATAAATGACTTCTTCGGGAATTATGGGTACAAATCAGGTTGAGTCTTATTTCCTGTTGGTTGTTTACTTTGTTTTGAATAAAATCAATTAAGGGTTGTAGAGTGGTTTTGCGCTCTTCGGATATATTTTGTAAATTAAAATGGTTAATTGTTTTTTCGATTTCCGGAAATAAGTTAATTTGAATTGATGTCATTTTTTATGTTTTTTAAATTTTTATGAGTATTTGGTAGAAGTGTCGCTTTTTTATAATAGATGTAACGGATTTTATCAAATTTTGAAGAAATCCGTTACATCTAAGGTGATTTTTGTTATTAACAACAGCTTCCTCCGGGAGTACAACAGCTTGATTCGGTATTGATTTGAGATAATTTTATTTTTTGTTTTTCAGGAGGTATTCCGCATTGATCTTGTGCCAGGCAAGCGGTTTGTTTATGCAAAAGCATAAAATCTTTTCCATTAAAACCTAAATCGTATTTACCGATGGTTTCTTCGGTTTGGTATTCTACTTCTATTTCGAAATCCCCAATGCCTAATACTTTTTCGGATAGCGTAATGATATCCAATAATTTTTTAGGTTTTAAGCGATGTTCAAAATCGTTGGCGTTCCATAATTGAAAATTGATTACCGTTTCATTTCGCACAGTACCTCCGCAGTCAATAAAGTTTTTTGTGATAAGACCTACTTCAGTTACATGAAAATGTTCAGGAACATAAGTTCCGTTTGGTAGTATAAACGCAACGGTTTGTGCTGTGTTTAATTGATTTTTGATTTCTGATAGTTTCATGATTTTGTAATTTTAAAATTAGCAACATTGATTTTTTTTGTTTTCTAAATAGGTGTTGACATGATTAAAAAAGAGTTTTATTTTTTCGAATCCGTTTTCGTCAAGGCAATAGCAAATGGTGTTACCTTCAAAATTACCTTTTATGAGTCCGGCATTTTTAAGTTCCTTGAGGTGTTGCGAAATGGTAGGCTGTGAGAGTGGTAACTCATTTACAATATCGCCACAAATGCAACTGTCAACTTTTATAAGATATTCTATAATAGCAATTCGTGCCGGATGACCGATGGCTTTTGCTAGCATTGCAAGTTCGTTTTGTTGAATGGTAAAATGTTCTGTTTTAGTTGTTCCCATTGTTATATATTTATATTGCAATATTACGATATTGTTTTTGTTTTTTGGATAAAATAACGTTAAAAAAAAACTCCTCTTAGAAAAATTAATTTCTAAGAGGAGTTTTTGTGAGGTTTTAAAGCCTAGATTAGTTCTTTTGGAATTGCGTGAAAGCCAATAGATTTTACCATTGTTTCAATATCTTCAACACGAATTACTTTGTTTGTAAATACGGTAAATTCTTTTGGGAAAATAGAGTTGTTGATACTGACTTTGGTAATGCCATCGACTTTTAAGAGACTATTTTTTATTTCAATAAGTTCAGTTTCGTCATTAGCATTTGTGCCAAAAACTTTACCGTGTTCTCCCGGGATAATATTGTCTGTCAATAGGCTCATGATAGATGTGTTTAAATGAATATTGCTGTTAGTGTTTAATGGTTTTGTACATTAAATTTAAGCATTTATCTCTACAATAGCAATACTAATAGCTATAATTCAATCACAGTATCAACACAATGGAAGATTTATTTGTTACTGATGGTTAAGTTTAAGTATCAATAGTGTGATTTCATTTGATTTGTTTTGAGAAGTATTTTATAAAAAAGTAAACCCTCTTTCTTAGTTTGAAAAACTAAAAGGGTTTAAGTATTTGTTCTAAAAAATGGTTTATAACTTTGGGATATTGTTGGCAAGGGTTTCTATAAATTTCCCAATTGGACCTTTTACCATCATTGCCATCATAGGATTGAAACTACCTTCAAAATCAAGTTTTACAGTGCTTGAAGTTGCTGAAACCGAATCAATATTGGTAATCAATGTAAAAGGAACTTTATCATTTGCTGCACCAAAAACAATTTTGTTTGGAGCTGTTTTTTCGGTTACTTTTAGCTGGATTTCAGGCATTCCTTTTAGACCAAAAAGAAAAGAATCATCTCCAATAACTTCAAACTTAGCAATGTTTTCAGGCATTAATTTTTCGAAATTTTTCATATCGGTCAGTAAACCAAATAATTCCTCTGCCGATTTTTCAACCTTAACTTTTGGACTTTCTAAGTTCATAATATTGCTTTTATTTGCTTTCTACTTGTCCCCAAGTTGAAGGAGTAACGCTCCATTCTCTTAAAGTACTTTCTTCTTTTTCAGTAATATATTTTTTGGCTACAGCTAAATTCAGTAGGTTTTGGTAATTACTTAAAGTATATAAATCCAGTTTTGCGTTTTTGAAATTTTCTTCGGCAATATCAAATCCATAAGTAAAAATGGCAGCCATTCCTTTAATGTTAGCACCAGCAGCACGTAAGGCTTCAACAGCAAGTAAACTACTGTTTCCTGTACTGATTAAATCTTCTACTACAACTACATTTTGTCCTTTTTGAAGGAAACCTTCCACTTGGTTTTGGCGACCGTGTTTTTTAGGTTCCGGACGTACATAAACAAAAGGTAGTCCCATGCTTTCGGCAACCAGCATACCGATTCCGATAGCTCCGGTAGCTACTCCGGCAATAACGTCTGGTTTTCCAAATTGTTTTTCAATGTGTTTTGCAAATTCATCTCTCACATAATTTCTTATGGCTGGAAATGAAAGTATTAGACGGTTATCACAATATATAGGTGATTTCCATCCTGAAGCCCATGTAAAAGAATTTTCAGGATTCAATTTAATTGCATTTATTTGTAAAAGCAATTCGGCTGTTTTTTCGGCTGTATCTTTATTAAAAATCATAGTACAAATGTATAAAGTTTTTGTGAACGACAAACCACTTTTTTTGACAAATAAAATCTCAAAAGAAACAGATTTTAAGCTTTTTTTGTTGGAAAGTATTGATATTGAGCAAATTATTATCAAAATTTTTCAAAATAAAATTCAAAAAGCGTATCTCTATCATCCCGATGAAAAGGAGATTATGAAAACTCTAAAAGCTAAAATTCCAGTAAATAAAGCAGGTGGTGGATTAGTTTATAATAAAAAAGGTGAGGTTTTATTTATTTTTCGAAATGGAAAGTGGGATTTGCCAAAAGGCGGTGTCGAAAAAAAAGAGGAAATCGAGCAAACTGCCATGCGTGAAGTAGAAGAGGAAACAGGTGTGGGGCAATTGAAAATCACCAATAAGTTGCAAAAAACCTACCATGTTTTTAAGCGTAATGGGGTTTATAAGTTGAAAATTACGCATTGGTTCGAAATGTATTCTGACTTTGAAGGAACGCCACAAGGACAATTGGAAGAAGGAATTGAAAAAGTAGCCTGGATTCATCCAAATGATATTCCGGAAGTACTAAAAAACTCCTACGAGAACATCAAATTATTATTTGAAGAAGAAAATATTATTCGAAGTTAGAAGTAATGAGTTAGAAAAACAGATTTTAGATTAAGAACGTAAACTTTTAATCTAAAATCTGTTTTTTTATATAGTGTTTCACTTCCCACTTCTAACTTCTGACTTCCCACTTCTTTTTTTTAAGTACCTTTGCGGCATGAATAAGAAACACCATTCCAACAATATACTATTAAATTTAGGTATCGACAGCCTAAATGAAATGCAGGAAGCAGCTCAGGAAATCATCCTGAATGAAAACAATGTTTTGTTGCTTTCACCCACAGGTTCCGGAAAAACATTGGCTTTTTTACTGCCAGTTTTAGAAATGTTGCAACCTGAAATCCTTTCGGTACAATGTTTAATTTTAGTTCCATCGCGCGAATTAGGCTTGCAGATTGAACAGGTTTGGAAAAAAATGGGTACTGACTATAAGGTAAATGTGTGTTACGGCGGACATTCAATCGATACAGAAATCAAGAATTTAAGTAATCCTCCAGCAGTTTTAATAGGGACTCCTGGTAGAATTGCCGATCATATCGAGCGAGGAACTTTTCGTTTGGATAAAATTCAAACCTTAATTTTAGATGAATTTGATAAGTCTTTGCAATTGGGTTTTCATGAACAAATGTCTTTTATTATTGGCAAATTAGCTAAGGTAAATAAACGCGTTTTAGTTTCGGCAACTTCTGATATTGAGATTCCAAAATTTACCAGAGTGGTAAATCCGGCGGTTTTAGATTTTATTCCAGAAACTGAAGAAGAATCAAATCTTTCTACGAAATTGGTTGTTTCTAAGGAAAAAGATAAGCTGAATTCCCTGTTCCAGTTGATTTGTTCATTAAAATCTGAATCGGCGATTATTTTTTGTAATCACCGTGATGCTGCTGAACGAATTAGTGATACTTTGAACGAAAAAGGAATTTATTCTACCTATTATCATGGAGGAATGGATCAGGAAGAACGTGAACGCGCTTTGATTCAGTTTAGAAATGGTAGTGTCAGTTATTTGGTTACTACTGATTTAGCTGCCCGCGGACTGGATATTCCCGAAATGAATCACGTAATTCATTATCATTTGCCATTAAAAGAAGATGAATTTACCCACAGAAACGGACGTACAGCGCGTATGACTGCTACTGGAACGGCTTATATTATTGCACATGAATCCGAGAAAAAAATGGATTATGTGGATTATGAAAATACCGAAGTTTTTTCGGTAGAAAACGGAAAATCTTTGCCTAAACCTCCACAATTTCAAACCATTTATATTAGTGGTGGGAAAAAAAATAAGCTGAACAAAATTGATATCGTAGGTTTCTTTTCCCAAAAAGGAAAATTAGAAAAAGGCGATTTAGGTTTGATTGAAGTAAAAGATTTTATTTCGTTTGCAGCTGTAAAATACTCTAAAGTAAAAGAATTGCTTCATCATATTAAGGACGAAAAAATGAAAGGCAAGAAATATAAAATTCAGGTTGCCCGAAATGTAATTAAGAAAGTAGAAGAGTAGTATTCAGTCTGCAGAAGGCAGATTTCAGAATGCAGTTGGCAGACCGCAAAACAAGAAAGCAGATTTCAAATTAGAATTTTAATATTCTTAATCTGAAATCTACTTTTTTTACAAATTGCGTTCTGTATTCTGCCGACTGCTTTCTAGATTTTCTTCACGTACTGAGTGATAATTACAATTTGTTGACCATCCACTTTTCCTTCAATGTATTCGGCATTTTCATGGTCTAAACGGATGTTTCTTACCGCAGTTCCTTGTTTTGCTACCATACTAGAACCTTTTACTTTTAAGTCTTTTATCAAAACTACTGAATCTCCGTGTTCTAAAATTACACCGTTACTGTCTCTGTGGATGATTTTATTTTCGTCGTCTTCTCCTTCTCCGGTTGCTTTTGCCCATTCTAAAACATCTTCGTCAAGATACATCATGTCCAGTAATTCCTGTGGCCAACCCGCAGCACGCAAACGACTCAACATTCTCCAGGCTACAACTTGTACAGGAGTGTGTTCACTCCACATGCTGTCGTTTAAGCATCTCCAGTGGTTTAAATCTTCGTTACCAGGATTTTCAATTTGGTCGACACAAGTAGCGCATGCCTGAACGGCTTCGTCAATTCCGCCTTTTTTTGTAGGAAGTACTTCGTACACTTTTAGGTTTTCGGTAGCTCCGCAAAGTTCACATTTTCCTCCGCTGCGTTTATTTAATTCTCTATCTATGCTCATTGTTTATTTTTTTTGGCGAAAGTACACTTATTGAGTGCTTTCTGCAAGTTTTGTTTTCAGTAACGAGTCCTTAGTTCTTAGTAATTAGTCCCTAGTCCTTAGTTTCAACTTCTGACTTTTAACTTAGTTTGTAATTTCGTTAATTCTAAAACAACGTTCTTTGCCTAAATACAGTGGATTGCCATGTTTTTCAGACCAAAAGCCATCTAAAAGATCTTTGGATAAACAACGATAGACTGCAACGCCTTTATAAATATTGGAATCCTCTCCTTCGTAATTGAAATTGATTACAAGAATATTATCTCTAAAAAAACCGGTTCCTGTTTGGAGTTGACTATTATTAATGAGCCATTTGGCTATGATTCTTTTGTTAATGTCTAAACTTAAAGAAAGTGTTCCTTTGTAATTGTTTTCTTCGGCATCCTGATTGCTTCCTATAATTTGAAAGTTACCTGCCAGATCTTCGATGTTCATTGTTGTTTTACTTTTTTGTAGAATTCCTGCAAGAATACTATTTTCTGAGTAAAGAGCATAAAAAAAATCGAAGTTTTCAGGCTTCGATTTTTGTTGTAATAATAATAGGATTATGATTGTGGGGCTTGTTTTTATAGAAATTGTAATACTCTATTTTATTTGAAATTTTATAAAGCTAATTACTTTAATTATTTTTTGCTGGAGAATATTTGTGGGTTGATGTTCACCATTAAATAAGCCCAGTTGTTAGTGGTGTCGTTCAAGCCACCTTTTAAGGCTACCATAGAATCAGAACCAAACATTTGAGAATATCCTGCAATAAGTGTAATGTCTTTACTTGCTTTGTAAACTGCTGTTACATCAACCTCAGTTCCCAGGTATTTATCATCAGTTGCAGTTAATTCATTTGCAGTATAAAATAAATGAGGAGCAACAGACAAGTTCACTTTTTTGATAGGGAAGTCTAATTTTAAAGTAAGATCTTGTAAACCTACTGAGTTAGCGTGGTTTCCTACGTAGAAATAATCCATAAAACCATTAAAAGCGTGGTTTGTACCAAAAACAGGATTGAATGATTTAACCATTGTAGGAGAGGTACCTAGGTCTTTTCCTGATAAGAACTCATATCCTAAAGTAGCTTTGAATTTAGGCGAAAAAGCATATCCTAAATTAGCTGCTGTTTGCCAAGCCGAAACTTTGTTTGTTTCAATTTTTCCGGTTTGTCCGTAGAAACTAAAGTCAAGACTTAATTTTTTACCAGCATAATTAGCATAAGTACCAAATGTTTGGTAGTAATTTGTTTCTGCTTCTGTTAGCGTTTTCATGTATTCTCTTCCTATATTCAAGGCTAAAAAGCTTACTCCTAATTTTTTGATAGAAGTGTGGTACCAGGCATATTGAAAATCTTTAAAATCTAAGTCATTTTTAAATGAAACTGAAGTTGGGAAGCTTAGAGTCGTTTTAGTTTCGTCTTTTGCATTTAATGCAAATCCTAAATCCAATTGGCTTTTAGCTCCTTTATATTTGAATAAAGCTGCATCAAAGCTACGTCCCTGATTTGCCCAATCTAATCCTCCAAAGATTCTTTGGTTATCATAAGATATTACTTGACGACCTACTTTAGTACTCCATTTATCAGTAAAACTGTATTGTGCCCATCCTTCAAACAGCACAAAACTGTTCGTTGCATTTGAAACACCTCCTGTAAGATGGTTTACAGCACCCCAGGTACGTACATTTTGTAAAGCCAATTTTACAGCTAATTTTTCATCTTTGTAATTTAAGTTTAATCTTGCACGATTTCCAACAAATGAAGTATGTTCAGTAGTAGGGGTTAATAATGTTCCAAAACCGTTTGTGTATTCATATCGGGGTCTGATTTGAATATCAGAACTGAACTCCTGAGCCATTGCCCCGGTACCTACTAATCCAATTATTGATAAAGAAAGTGTTTTAAGTAATTTCATAATCGTTGATTTTAAAGTTTTATATTAAATTGTTTTACATTGCAAACATACTTACGTAATTCTACTTACGCTTAACGTCTTGCGCAGTAAAAACCAGCTTTTTAAACCGACTTTGTTTATGTTTTAAAACAATAAAAAACAGGTGTAAAAACATAAAATTGAATTAATGTATTGTTTTTTATGTTTTTAAAAACACGCATACGTACTAAGTAAAATTTTACATTGTTAAAAATGTTTAAATTATACGTAGAAAAGGGATGAATTAAGGTATATAAAAGTTATCATTAAAAACTGTTCTCGATAGCTGCCTGTGGCATCAGGTATTTTTTATTTCTTCCGAAGCTTCATGATTAAGCAAAAACATTCAAACTAACGTTTTTAATAATTTCACCCAACGGCTTATAGAACAACAAAAAAAAGCCCGATAAAATCGGGCTTTAAGTAGTATAAAGATTTGCTGTATTGTGCAAATCAGTTTTATAATTGAATTTTATTGATACATTTTAAAATAATAATCGGCTGAGTTTTTCCCGCTTCCATACACTAAGAAAAACAAACAAACCATCAAAGTACCTAAGGCAAGAAATAAACTCTCAGATTGCATTTGCCCCATAAAATTTACTAAAACAGCACCTATTAAAATAGGTAATTGTGCTATGATAGCCCAACGGGTCAGTAACCCAAAAGCAATCATTATTCCTCCAATCATGTGGGCAGGAGTAATGTAGTGAACCATAAACATTCCCCCTCCAATTTTGTCAATAGGAGAAATCAAATCGACTAAATATTGAATATTAGTGATAAAATGGACTCCTTTTACGAATAAAAACACTCCAAGTGCAATTCGTACTAAATCTAAGCTGAAATAAGTGTGCGCATTGGCCCATTTATTTAATTCTTTTACGTTGTTCATATTGCTGTATGTTTAAAATTGGTTCTACTAAGTTAATGATTTTTAAAGAAATAGCGATGTTTGCTTGCGTTAAAAATCAATTGCAATTACAAAAATAAGTAGTAATGATAATTTCAAAAATCAATTATACTAGTCTAAACTACAGACAATTCAAATTCCATTTTGGTTATTGAAAAAAAATTATTGTTGTTTTTGGTTTAAAATCCAGTTCAGTTCAGGATCTTTTCCCTGAATTTGGTCTTCTAATGAAGGAATTATAGGTACATCAGGGTAAATACCATGTCCAAAGATTTCAGTTTGATAATAGGGAGCTATGTTCATTATTCCAATTCTAACTTTTAGTTTTGAATGCGGTAATGTTACAATTGGCATAAATCCGGCTACTGTACCGTTATAATCGCCACCCGTTTCTTCACCTACAAATGTGGCTCTTTCACTGCCTTTTAAATTGGAAGATAAAATACTCGAAGCCGAAAAACTAGCTCCGTTTATCAATACATAAATTTTTCCTTTAAAGGCTTTTCTATCGATTTTTTGAGGTTGGGTTTCGGAGGAAATATAATTCTTGCCGTCTTTGTCTTTATGAACAGAAAACAGCAAATAACCGTAAACAAATGGAGAGAAAATGGCTTTTACAGCTTTTACAGGAAAAGAACCTTTGTTGAAATAAGCACCTTCAAACATACTGGCTCTGGAAACGACTTCTGATTTTTTTAAGAATACAAAAGTAGAGTCTGAGAGGTAGCTATAAAGATTAATGATTTCGCTTAATCGACCGCCACCGTTGTTTCTTAAATCGATAACTAGGGTTTGCGTATTTTGTTTTTGTATTTCGCTAAAACTTTCTTTGTAAAATTTTCTGAAATTCCCTTTTTTGAAGCCTTTAATTTTTAGAATAGCTACGCTACTGTCTTTTTGAAAAAAATCAAGTGTTCTAATAAAAGTATTGCTTAGTTTATCGTATCCGTTAATTCGTTTTTTTCTTCTCAAAGCCTGTTTTTTCTCTCTGCTGATTGCAGGAGTTTTAATAGCAATTTTTTGAGTTAGTTTTCGAACTTTTTTTTCAATACTATCGAGTTTAAATCTTTTAATGGTGAAGGATTGAATACTATCATTTAATTTAAAAACGTATTTCAGACTGTCTTTTATTCCGTATTCGGTGGTAAAAGCCGAAATAAATCGTTTGGTGGCAATTTGTTTTTTATAAGTTGTATTAAAACCATCCGAACTGTAAAACTGATTGTATTCCTCAATAAGTTCTTTTGGTTTTATGCCGTTGACCGAAAAGACTTCAGTTCCCGCTGTTATTGATTTGTTGTACGATTTGTTTTTAATAACATATAATTTATTATTGTAAAAAGAAAAATCAAATTGTGAAAAGGGACCAATTCCTTTTTTTTGAATTGCTTTGGTTTCTTTTTTCGAAAATGCTTTTTCGGGAGCTAATACATAACTATGACCTTGTTTTATGTAAGCAACTACAGGACTGATTTTTTTATAAAACTCAAGTGGAGTCATTGCTTTATCAATAGTAGATTTCAAACTGTCAAAATGATGATTCAAACGTTCTTTACTGATGTAATAATCCAGTTTAGGATGGAGTTTTTGAATTTTTTTTTGAGCAAAATCAACGTCTTTTTTAAGTTGGTTTACTCCGATTTGTTGTTGCAAATGAGTATTGTTCTTTTTTATGCTGCTGCATTGCACAAAGAAAAATATAATAAAAAGGAGTGCGAATATTTTCTTCATTGTTTAGAAAAATCAATAGTTGAAACAAAGAGAACTCAATTGATAATTGGTAATCAGCTACTTTGAATTAATATTAGAAAGTTTCAAAAGTAGGTTTTTTAGTTAATGAAAGAAAGTTAATTCTAAATTTTCAAGATTTAGGATTTGTTGTAATAAATGTTCCTTTTACTCTAAAGGCAAGAGAAATAAGTTGTTACATTATTTTTTATTGGATAGTGAAAAAATTAATAAAAAATTGGCATTTAAAGTAAAGATTAGGTTTTATTTTTAAGTAATGATTATTGTTGTAGCAAATAGTTTTAAAGCATTTTGTTTTACTCAATAATTAGGCTTAGTAATTAATTAAATTTTAAGATTATGACAGAAGAATTTGCAATCATTGAGAAAGAAGATATAGCTTCTCTTAAGTTTCCAACAACCGATGTTCTTGACGATGATAATGAAATAAAAACAAGAATAAGCGATATTAATCGGGCTTTGTCTCTGGGCAATTTAGAACATTCAAAAATTAAAATCTTTTTTGAGGACAACGAATCCAAAAAGATAGTAGATACTACTGTTTGGGCGGTTACGGACAAAAATGTTATTTTAAAACAAGGAGTAATGATTCCTATTCACAGGATATACAAGTTGTTTTAGTTGTTTAGAATTGATGATTCCTTTGGTATTTTGGGATAAAAAACGGCGCAGGTCTCTATAGAGTTTGCGCCGTTTTTTATGCTTGTTTGATTGGTTATTTTGTAATTCAATTTTTTTGTCTTGCAATCACCGTTTTTACATTACTCTTTCATAAAGTATTTTTTATAAGTAAAGTATCCTCCAAAACCTATCAATAACAACCACCAAATTTGAAACAGAAATACAATAATATCAAGCAAAACATTCCATCCCGTTTTTAGTGAATCGAGTAGGCGAATTCCAATATTAGGTTTGTAATAGTTGTAATCTTTGGTATTGGCAACCATTTCCTGTTTTACTGATTCACGTTGGTATATTTGAATGGACAAGGTGCTGAAATTAATTTGATCCTGTATCGAAAGGTTTTCCAGTTTAGCAGCATCTTTTTGTTCTTTTTGGTTTGCCAAATTATTTTCGGCTTCCATAACATCATTGATTTTTTTGCCTTTGCTGTCAATGGCTTTTTCAACTCTTTTTTCTTTAGCAGTACTTCGTTGTTGAGCGAGTTGGTTTGAAAGTATTTTTAGAGAAACATCATCTGCTTTAATAATGCGATAATCCAGAAAATCAATTTGCTTAGCAATGCACTTGATTACTGTATCCAGACGTTTGTTAGGTACTCTGATAGTGATGTTGTTTTCCACATTATAGCGGGTGGTTTCAAGGGTACTGTCCTGACTTATTTTAGTTTCAAATTCATCAATAATGTTACTTTGTAAGTTGGTATAGGTTACAAAGCCATCAAATTTATTGGTGATGTTTTCAATCTCATAAGTAGTTTGAGGAACATTTTTCACTTTGAATTTTAAGTCGGCAGTACGCACAAATTTTCGGGTACTGTCTTTTTTTTCTACTGCGGCAGAAGAAGAAATTGCTGCTTCTGGAGTAACATCGTTTGTTGAGAGTTCTTCTGGTGCTTCAGCTTTTTTGCAGCTAATCAATAATGTCGTAAAAGTGAATAATAGCAAGCTACTTTTTACAATTTGGTTCATAGATTTATACTTTTAAAGTGGATGTTTTTTTGATTGGTTTTTCTTGAAATTTTTGTACTGAATTTCATATCAAATATAAGGTTTTTGAGTAAGAAAAATCTTTTTTAATATTTGTTTAACTAAGCAAAAGTTTTGTGTAATTTCTTCCGGAGAAACTATTTTTTTTTATTGTAATTTTACTTTTTAAAATTTTGCTTTGAGAACATCCTTTTTACAAGACATAACGCATCTCGTCGATATAAAAAAACAGCTTTTATTGTGGTCACAACAGTTTAGGGAAGTGACTTTTATGGATAGCAACCAGTACCAGCAAGACTATTCCAGCTACGATTGGATTCTGGCTGTTGATGCTTTTACTTCGATCAAAACAGACTATTTTAATGCTTTTGAAGATTTAAAGCAGTACCAACAAACCAGCAAAGATTGGTTATTTGGTTATTTGTCTTATGATTTAAAAAATGATACAGAGAACTTAGTTTCGAAAAATTTTGATGGATTAAAATTTCCTGATTTGTTTTTCTTTCAGCCCAAAAAACTATTTTTAGCCAAAGGAAAACAACTTGAAATTCGTTATTTGCATTTTTGTGATGATGAATTTGAATCCGATTGGGAAGAAATTAGAGGTATTGCGGTTAATTTTGAGACTTTAGAAACCAATATCACAATTCAACAACGAATTTCCGCAGAGGCATATCGCGAAAAAGTGTCTAAAATGCTGGAACACATTCATCATGGCGATTTGTATGAGGCTAATTTTTGTATGGAATTCTATGCTGAAAATGCGCAAATTGAACCCATAGAAACTTTTTTAAAGCTGAATGAAATTTCGAAACCACCCTTTGCCGTATTTTTTAAAAATCATAAGCAATTTTTATTGTCAGCTTCGCCAGAACGCTATTTGAAAAAAGAAGGGGAGTTGCTTATTTCTCAGCCTATAAAAGGAACGGCAAAACGATTTTTGGATCCCATTGAAGATGAAGAATCAAAAAATAAATTAGCTGCCGATGCTAAAGAACGTGCCGAGAATATTATGATAACCGATTTGGTTCGCAATGATTTATCGCATACGGCACAAAAAGGTTCGGTGCAAGTAACTGAATTGTGTGGTATTTACTCTTTCTTGCAAGTGCACCAAATGATTTCTACCATTACTTCAAAATTAGATGCACAATACGCTGCTGTAGATGCTTTAAGACATACTTTTCCAATGGGTAGTATGACAGGAGCACCCAAGATTTCGGTGATGAAAATTATCGAAGAACTGGAAGAAACTAAAAGAGGTTTGTACAGTGGAGCAGTGGGCTATTTTACTCCCGAAGGCAATTTTGATTTTAATGTGGTTATTCGAAGTATTTTGTACAATCAGCACAATCAGTATTTGTCTTTTTCGGTAGGAAGTGCCATTACTTCGCTTTCTGTTCCTGAGAAAGAATATGAAGAATGTTTACTCAAAGCCAAGGCCATGTTTGAAGTCTTAAAATAAATACTATGCTCGACAAACTCAAAAAACATATCAGTCAAAATTTTCCTTTTTTAGAAAAGAGCAAACTACTTATGGCTACCAGCGGGGGAATTGACAGTATGGTTATGGTTCATTTGTTTAGAGAATTACACTATTCTATTGCTTTAGCACATTGTAATTTTCAGTTAAGAGGATTAGAGAGTTTTGGTGATCAGAATTTTATTCAGGAATATGCTAATGAAAATGAAATTCCGCTTTTTTTGACTCAGTTTGATACCGAAACTTTTGCTCAAGATTACAAACTTTCAACACAAATTGCAGCCCGGGAATTGCGTTACAATTGGTTTTACGAATTGTTAGAAACCGAAAATTACGATTACATTTTAACGGCACATCATGCCGATGATACTATAGAAACTTTTTTAATCAATTTGAGTCGCGGAACCGGATTAGAAGGTTTGCTTGGAATTCCGGCTCAAAACGATAAAATTGTACGTCCGATTTTGCCTTTTACAAGAGCAGAAATTTTGGTTTATGCCAAAGAAAATAACATTCAATGGCGAGAAGACAGCAGCAATGCTTCGGATAAATATTTACGAAATAAAATCAGACATCATTTAGTTCCCTTGTTGAAAGAATTGAATCCACAGTTTATGGAATCTTTTCAAAAAACGCAATCGCATTTAAAAGAATCTCAGGAATTAGTTGAAGATGCTGCTATTATGGTGTACCAGCAAGTAGCAAGAGAAGAAGGTGAAACCATAGTTTTTGATTTGAATCAGTTGCTAAGATTACCCAATTATAGATCCTATTTGTACCAATGGTTGCATGAATTTGGCTTTACTGCTTGGGAAGATATTTATGCTTTGGTCGAAAGTCAATCCGGGAAGCAGGTTTATGCTCCAAATTATCGTTTGTTGAAAGATAGAGAAGTATTGATGTTGAGTCCGATTCTTCAGGAAAAGGAAGTTGAGGTGTATTTTATAGAAAAAAATGTTAGAGAAGTTAATTTTCCCTTAAATCTTACTTTTTCTAGAGCAGACGACATTTCAGGAGCTTCAAATTCAATTATATTTGTTGACCAGGATAAATTGGTTTATCCATTGATTTTGAAACGATGGGAAGAAGGGGATTCTTTTCAGCCTTTTGGAATGAATGGAAAGTCTAAAAAGTTAAGTAAACTTTTTAAAGACGAAAAAATATCTTTATTAGAAAAAGAAAATTGTTGGGTTTTATGGTCGGCAAATCAAATTGTCTGGGTGCTTGGTATTCGACAAGATGAACGATTTAAAATTGATAATTCTACAAAAAATATATTAAAAATAGCATTGCAATAATGAAAAAACTATTCTTTCTACTTATCGCTTTTTTGGTTTTTACCAATGTCAATTCACAAATTTTAGATCCTGTAAAGTGGACAACTAAAATAGAACAAAAATCAGAAGGTGTTTTTGTGTTGACTTTTAATGCGGTAATTGAGAAAGAATGGCACATGTATTCGCAGTTTACTCCCGATGGAGGGCCGCTGGCTATGGAGGTTGTTTTTAAAAATCAATCGGGAAATTTTAGTTTAATTGGCAAAGCCAAAGAAAGTAAAACCCGAACGGCTTATAACGATGTTTTTGAAGTAAACGAAACTTTTTTTGAAGGAAAAGCCCAAATTCAACAAGAAATTAAACTAACCAATCCAAAATTAAACAAGATTGAAGCGGAATTGAATTATCAGGTATGTAAAGAAGTATGTATTAATCAATCTAAGAAATTTACTTTCCAAATTCCCGCTAATGCAATTGTTGCTGTAACTCCGGGACAAGAAGAGAAGGTTTTGGATAAAGTAGTTTTGAATAAAAAAGCAGTTGATACAATAAAAACAGACTCGATAACTCCTGGTCTCGGCGAGAGCAATATTATTGAAAAATCTGAAAAAGAAGTTGTAGCAACAGCTCCCGAAAATACTCCAAGAAGTATTTGGTCCATTTTTATCATTGCTTTTTTATCCGGATTTGCAGCTTTATTGACACCTTGTGTATTTCCGATGATTCCTATGACGGTTAGTTTTTTTACCAAACAAAGTAAAACACGAGCCAAAGGAATTCGAAATGCTATTATTTACGGAATTTCGATTATTGTAATTTATGTGTTATTAGGAATTTTAATCACATGGATTTTTGGTGCCGATGCGTTAAATGCTTTGTCAACTAATGTTTGGTTTAATCTGTTATTTTTTGTGTTATTAGTAGTTTTTGCGGTTTCATTTTTAGGAGCTTTCGAAATTATGTTACCTAATTCCTGGGCCAATAAAGTGGATAGTCAGGCTGATAAAGGCGGAGTTATTGGAATTGTATTTATGGCATTAGCCTTGGCGGTAGTTTCTTTTTCCTGTACAGGACCTATTGTAGGAACATTGTTGGTTGAAGCTGCTTCCAATGGAGGAATTGCACCTATAATAGGAATGCTTGGTTTTTCATTGGCTTTGGCCTTGCCATTTATGTTATTTGCTATGTTTCCGGGTTGGTTGAATTCGTTACCTAAATCGGGAGGCTGGTTGAATACGGTAAAAGTATTTTTAGGATTCTTAGAATTGGCTTTGGCTTTCAAATTTTTATCGAATGCCGATTTGGTTTTGCAATTGCATATATTGGAAAGAGAAGTATTTTTAGCTATTTGGATAGCTATTTTTGGAGCTTTAGCCTTGTATTTATTTGGAAAGATAAGTTTACCGCATGATAGCCCGATTACGCACATTTCGGTTGGACGATTAGGCATGGGATTGTTGGTGTTAACTTTTACTATTTATTTAATTCCGGGACTTTGGGGAGCACCTTTGAAAATAATCAGCGCATTTCCACCACCAATGCAATACAGCGAAAGTCCAATGGGATTAAGTGTTTCGGGTGGAAATTCGGCTAAAATTGATTTGCCTGAAGGTGGAAAAATAGGTCCTCATGGGTTGCTTGTTTTTGATAATTACCAATATGGATTGGCTTACGCCAAAAAAGTAAACAAACCGATTATGCTTGATTTTACAGGGTTTGCTTGTGTGAATTGTCGAAAAATGGAAAACAATGTTTGGTCAGATGCCAAAGTTTTACCAATTTTAAAAGATAAAATTGTTCTCATATCATTATATGTAGATGATAAAAGGGATTTACCTAAAGAGCAGCAGTTTATTTCGCCAAGTACTGGTGAAGAAATAAAAACAATAGGAGAGAAGTGGACTGATTTTATGATTTCTAAATACAAAACCAATACGCAGCCTTTGTATGTATTAACCGATTTAGAAGGTAATAGTTTAAATACTGAAAATCCAACGATTAGTTATGTTGGTGTCGAAGAATATTACAATTGGTTGAAAGCTGGAATAGCTAAGTTTAAATAAAATGATTGTAGATTTTTGATTAAACGATTCTTGATTTCAGATTTTTATAGTCATTGAAAACAAATTATTTTTATAACTAACACAGAATCTGAAATCAAGAATCGTTAATCCGCATTCAAAAATCTAATTACCCCAACCACCCATCTCTATCCAAACTTCGGTATTGAATGGCTTCGGCAATGTGATTAGAAATTACATCTTCAGAGGCTTCTAAGTCGGCGATGGTGCGTGCTACTTTTAAAATTCGATCGTAGGCCCGCGCCGAAAGATTCAAACGTTCCATGGCGTTTTTTAATAAAGTTTTGGAGTCTTCGTTCAGAACACAATATTCGCGGATGTGTTTGGTATTCATTTGGGCGTTATAATGAATATTGTCCATTGTTTCAAATCGGGTAGATTGAATTTCGCGCGCTGCAGTCACTCTTTTTCGAATACTCATGCTGTTTTCGGTTTTTTGATTATCCGATAATTTTTCGAAAGGAACCGGCGTTACTTCAATATGAATGTCAATTCGATCTAATAAAGGCCCCGAAATTTTACTCAAATACCGTTGCATTTCGTAAGGCGAAGCGGTTTGAGCGGCGTTTGGATCATTAAAAAATCCACTAGGACTCGGATTCATGCTGGCTACTAACATAAATGAAGAAGGATAAGTTACTGTAAATTTGGCTCTCGAAATAGTTACTTCCCTATCTTCCAGAGGTTGGCGCATTACTTCAAGAACATCGCGTTTGAATTCGGGTAATTCATCTAAAAATAAAACGCCGTTATGTGCCATCGATATTTCTCCCGGTTGCGGATAACTGCCTCCGCCAACTAGCGCTACGTTTGAAATCGTGTGGTGCGGGCTGCGGAAAGGTCTTTGATTCATTAATCCAACTTCTTTGAGTTTTCCGGCTACACTATGAATTTTAGTGGTTTCCAGTGCTTCGTGCAAAGTCATTGGTGGAAGAATACTTGGTAAACGCTTTGCGAGCATTGTTTTTCCTGCTCCCGGAGGGCCAATTAATATGATATTATGTCCGCCGGCAGCGGCAATTTCCATACATCTTTTAATGCTTTCTTGTCCTTTAACATCAGAAAAATCAAATTCCGGGAAATCTAAATCTTTATAGAATTCGGCTCTGGTATCGATTTTTGTGGGTTCCAAATTGCCTTTTCCTTCAAAGAAATCAATGATTTCCTGTACATTTTCAATACCATAAACATCTAGTCCTTTTACTATGGCGGCTTCTTTTACATTTTGTTTCGGGAGAAAGAAACCTTTAAAACCTTCTTCTTTTGCTTTAATAGCTATGGGTAAAGCTCCTTTTATGGGTTGTAAACTTCCATCAAGTGATAATTCGCCCATAATAATGTATTGGTCAATTTCTTCTCCTTTAATTTGTCCTGAAGCAACAAGAATACCCAGAGCAAGAGTAAGGTCGTAAGCTGAACCTTCTTTGCGTAAATCGGCTGGAGCCATATTAATGGTAATTTTTTTACCGGGTAGCATATAAGAATTGTTTTTTAATGCAGCGGCAATTCGGTAACTACTTTCTTTTATCGCATTGTCAGGTAAACCAACTAAATGGTAGCCCACTCCTTTATCTATATTTACTTCAACTGTTATAGTTGTGGCTTCTACACCAAAAACGGCACTTCCATAGACTTTTACTAGCATATAGGATATTTTTTATTAAAAATAATAAATTTTAAAATACAAGAATACTGTGGTCTTAGATTTTAATTAAAAAAAATGTAAATGCTTGTTAATGTGCTTTGTTGGTTTTATTTTGAGACTATAATTTAATTATTATCAAGAGGTTTAAATATTTGATGCAATTTGTTTCTGAAATTTCGATTTTGGCAATGTAATAATTGGTTAAACGGATTTTATTTTGCGAAAAATAAAAAACAATAAGAATTTACGCTAAAAAATATCGGGTAAAATTTAATTTTGCTGAGAAAATCTTAAAAAAGTAAGTGTCGGAATTTAACAAATCGTTATTTTTTGCATATTTTGGAGGTAGTACCCATAAAATTATAGGGTCTAAAATGAATTAATAATAAAAGTAAAAACATTTACTGTTGTTTTTTAGGGGGTATGTTAGTTGTTTTATATTTTTGGTAAAAATTTAAACCAAAACAATATGAGAAAAATTAGTTTAAGTGTGATAATGATTGCGTTATTAGTCGTTACACTATTTTCAAGTTCTATTTTAACTGGAGTTACAGTTCCTGCAGAGGCAGCAAAATTTGATACAGGAGATACAGCCTGGATGATTGTTGCAACAGCTTTAGTATTAATCATGACTCCTGGATTAGGATTTTTCTACGGAGGTATGGTAGGTAAAAAAAATGTAATCAGTACAATGCTACAAAGTTTTGTTGCTATGCTTATTGTAACAATTTTATGGGTTGTTATTGGATTCAGTTTATCTTTTGGTACTTCTATAGGAGGAGTTATTGGAGATCCATCAGAGTTTTTAATGTTTCAAAATGTAGGTGTTTCAACAGCCTGGGGAACAATTCCTTTTATGTTGTTTGCATTGTTTCAGGCTAAATTTGCTATTATTACGCCAGCTTTGATTACAGGAGCTTTTGCTGAAAGAGTTCGTTTTTGGGCGTATATGTTATTTATGGTTTTATTTGTTCTATTTATTTATACTCCATTATGTCACATGACTTGGCATTCTGATGGATATTTCTTTAAAATGGGAGTATTGGATTTTGCAGGTGGTACAGTAGTACATATGAGTGCAGGATGGGCTGCTCTTGCAGGTGCAATCTTTTTAGGAAAAAGAAAAGTACAAAAAGTGAATCCTGCTCGTATCACTTACGTATTATTAGGTACAGCTTTATTATGGTTTGGATGGTTTGGATTCAATGCAGGTTCAGCTTTAGGTTCTAATGGATTAGCAGTTCAGGCTTTAGGAACAACTACAGTTGCTGCTGCTGCTGCAGGTATGGCTTGGGTATTTTTGGATAAAATATTAGGTCATAAATTATCTGCTATGGGAGCTTGTATTGGATCTGTTGTAGGTTTAGTAGCGATAACTCCAGCGGCTGGTTTTGTTAGTATTCCTCATGCAATTTTCATTGGATTGTTTAGTAGTATTGTAAGTAATATTTTGGTGAGTAAATTCCCTAAAGGAAAAATTGATGATGCTTTAGACGTATTTGCTTGTCACGGTGTTGGAGGTATGGTAGGTATGTTGTTAACAGGAGTTTTTGCTTCTAAAGATGTTAACCCAGCTGTTGTTGACCAAGGTCTTATCTTTGGTGAATCAACATTATTCATCAACCAATTAACAGCTTTAGTAATTGTATCTGTTTTTGCATTCTGTGCTTCTTATGCTTTATTCTTTATTGTGAACAAAATTACTCCATTAAGAGTTAGTGAGGATAAAGAAGAGTTAGGATTAGACATCTCTCAACACGGAGAATTTTTGTAGTCAACTACATTGATAATTTATTGTATATAATAATAAATACAATAATATAAAATAGAAAAAGCTTAGTTAAACATATAGTTTGACTAAGCTTTTTTTTGTTTAGTGTGATTTTAGTGTACTAATCGTAAGTATTTATAAGCTAAAAGAGACTTGTTTGGTTTTGGGCTGTTTCAAGACGGGACAACATTATATAAAAAAAGCTAACTTAAATTTCTTAAGTTAGCTTTTTTCTATTGATGTTTTTTAGTCTTTTATCTCAAACTTGCTCCAAGTTCTGTTTCAAAATTCTTCTGTAATTTGCTCATGATTTTGTCAATTTGAGCATCGGTAAGCGTTTTTGAATCATCTTGAAGAATGAAACTCAATGCATAGGATTTTTTACCCTCAGGCAGATTTTTACCTTCGTAAACATCAAAAAGGTTGATGTCTTTCAATAGGCTTTTCTCTGTTTGTCTGGCAATTGCGTAAATACTGTCGTAGTTTACATTTTGATCAATCAGTAAAGCTAAATCTCTTCTTACCTCAGGATATTTAGTGATTTCAGTGTATTTAATTTTGTTAGGAATGGTTTTTAAAATAGCTTCCCAATTAAAATCAGCATAGAAAACTTCCTGTTTGATTGCGAAGTGTTTTAGAATTGATTTTTTTACTACACCAAATTCTACCAACGTATTTTGAGTTGTTCCAATGGCAATTCCTTCAGAGAAAACATCCGATTTTACAGGAGTGTTTTGTGTTTTTTGAATTCCCAGTCTCGAAAAAATTCCTTCTACATAACCTTTGAATAAAAAGAAATCAGAAGGTTTTTGTGGATTAGTCCAGTTTTCCTGGTTTCTGTTTCCGGTTAAAAACAAAGTAAGATGTTTGTGTTCTTCATAGCCGGAAAGGAATTTATGGTATGATTTTCCAAATTCAAACAATCTTAAATCGGCATTTTTACGGTTAATGTTGTAAGCAATAGCTTCTAATCCCGAGAATAATAAAGATTGACGCATAGTTGCCAAATCATTACTCAATGGATTCAACATTGTTACATTGTGCTCTTCTTTTAGCATTTCTGAAAGCTGAACATAAGAAGCTGTAGTCAATGAATTAGCCATTATTTCGTGGAATCCTTGTGAATTCAATTGATTTCCAACGATATTTTGCAACTTATAATCTTCGTTCCTTGGCGCGTTAAAAACAGTAGCGCTTAGTTTGTTCGAAAAATCAATTTTATTGTAACCGTAAACTCTTAGGATTTCTTCAATAACATCAATTTCTCTTTGAACATCCACGCGATATGCAGGAATAGTCAAACCTAAACCGGCATCCGAAACACTATTTACCTTAATATCTAATGAAGCTAATATTTTTTTGATAATGTCTTTTGAGATTTGTTGTCCAATAATTTTATTTACTTTATCAAAATTTACAAATACTGAGAAATCTTCCACTTTTTTAGTGTAGATATCGATAAGATCAGAAGTGATTTGACCTCCGGCAACTTCCTGGATTAATAAAGCCGCTCGTTTTAAGGCATAAGCAGTAATACTAGGATCAATTCCTCTTTCAAATCTAAAAGAAGCATCGGTATTTAATTGATGTCTTTTTGCAGTTTTTCTAACGCTTACAGGATTAAAATAAGCACTTTCTAAGAAGATAGAAGTCGTGTTATCAGTCACTCCCGATTTTTGACCACCAAAAACCCCTGCAATACACATTGGACCTTTTTCGTCACAAATCATCAAATCTTCTTCGTGTAAGGTTCTTTCAACATCGTCTAAAGTGGTGAATTTTGTTCCAGCTTCGACCGTTTTTACATGAATTTTTCCGTTGATTTTTGCTGCATCAAAAGCGTGTAAAGGTTGTCCTAAATCATGTAAAACATAATTGGTTACATCGACAATATTGTTTTTTGGATTGATCCCAATAGCTTTTAAACGATCTTGTAACCAGGCTGGTGAAGGTTTTACCGTAATACCCGAAATGGTAACTCCACAATAACGAGGTGCTAATGCAGGTGAATCAACCTTAACGTCAATCTTTAAAGTACGCATGTCTACTCTAAAATTACTTACAGATGGCGTAATTAATTCGACACTAACCCCGTTTTGTAATAATCCGGCTCTCAAATCTCTCGCTGTACCTAAATGACTCATGGCATCGGCGCGATTTGGCGTTAAGCCAATTTCAAAAACTTCGTCATTTTCTATTTTGAAAACTTTGGCTGCCGGAGTTCCAGGAACTAAGGCATCATCCAAAACCATAATTCCGTCATGACCAGTTCCAAGACCTAATTCGTCTTCGGCACAAATCATTCCGTGACTTTCCTGTCCGCGGATTTTCCCTTTTTTTATGCTAAATGAACCTCCTTCTTTATCATATAATACAGTACCAATAGTTGCTACAGGCACTTTTTGTCCTGCTGCTACATTAGAAGCTCCACATACTACTTGTATTGGGGTTTCATTTCCTACATCAACAGTTGTTACTTTTAGTCTGTCGGCATCTGGATGCGGTTCGCAAGTCAATACATGTCCTACTACAATACCTTCTAATCCTCCTTTTACAGATTGATATTTTTCAACAACTTCTACTTCAAGTCCTAAATCAGTGAGTAATGCTGCTGTTTCTTCTGAATTCCAATCGGTTTTAATGAATTGTTTTAACCAGTTGTATGATATTTTCATTTGTAAATTTTAATGAGGTGCAAATATAAGGATTGCAGTTTGGAGAAAGAAACAATTTTTTTGGTTTTTTAATGTTATTTGTGTCTGTTGTATTTGGGAGCGTATTTATGTAATTGGTTTTTTTAAGTTTAATATTTTGTGAATTGTATAATAAAATTAAGTTAAAAAAGAGAATATGTTCGTTTTGTGCTGTTAGTTGAAAAGATTGTGCTACTCTTATGAATTCTATAAAAGTAAATTTGAAAGAATTAAAAAATATAAATAATATGAGTGATATAGCACAAAGACCTGAATTTAAGGCAAAGTATGATAATTATATTGGAGGAAAATTTGTAGCTCCTGTCAATGGTGCTTATTTTGATGTGGTTTCACCAATAAATGGAAAAGTATTTACGCAAGCAGCACATTCTACTAAGGAGGATTTAGAAATAGCTGTTAATGCTGCTGATGAAGCTTTTAAAACTTGGGGAAAAACGTCGTCTACAGAACGTAGTAATTTGTTAAATAAAATTGCTCAAGTTATAGAAGACAATTTAGAATATATTGCTACCGTAGAAACCATTGATAATGGAAAAGCCATTAGAGAAACCTTGGCTGCAGATATTCCTTTAGCGATAGACCATTTTAGATACTTTGCTTCTGTAATTAGAGCAGAAGAAAGTTCGATAACTGAATTAGATTCTCAAACCGTTTCCATTGCTTTAAGTGAACCTTTAGGAGTTGTTGCTCAGATTATTCCTTGGAATTTTCCGATTTTAATGGCTGTTTGGAAATTAGCGCCAGCATTGGCAGCAGGAAATACAGTGGTTTTAAAACCAGCCGAGAGCACCCCAATTTCTATATTAGTTTTAATGGAATTAATTGGGGATATTCTTCCTCCAGGAGTAGTAAATATTGTTAATGGTTTTGGAGCTGAATTAGGAAGAGCTTTGGTAACCAATAAAAAAGTTTCTAAGGCTGCATTTACAGGTTCGACAACAACAGGACGTTTGGTTATGCAATATGCTACCGAAAATATAATTCCTGTAACCTTAGAATTAGGAGGGAAATCGCCTAATATCTTTATGAAATCAGTAGCTGATGCTGACGATGCTTTTTTTGATAAAGCCATTGAAGGTGCTGTTTTATTTGCATTAAATCAGGGAGAAATATGTACATGTCCTTCTCGTTTGTTAGTTCATGAAGATATTTACGATAAATTTATTGCTAAAGTAATCGAAAGAACCGCTGCTATAAAAGTGGGTAATCCGTTAGATAAGACGACCATGATGGGAGCACAAGCCTCATTAGTACAAAAAGAAAAAATTATGTCTTACCTTAAATTAGGCAAAGAAGAAGGAGCCGAATTATTGACAGGTGGTGATGAGAATAAATTGGGAGGAGATCTTGAAGGGGGATATTATATTCAGCCTACTATTTTTAAAGGAAACAATAAAATGCGAATTTTTCAAGAAGAAATTTTCGGACCAGTATTAGCGGTGACTACTTTTAAAACTACCGAGGAAGCCATAGCTATTGCAAATGATACCATGTATGGTTTAGGAGCAGGTTTATGGACTCGCGATGCACACGAAATTTATCAAGTTCCAAGAGCAATTCAAGCGGGTCGTGTTTGGATTAATCAGTACCATTCTTATCCAGCGGGAGCTCCGTTTGGGGGATATAAACAATCGGGAATAGGTCGTGAGAATCATAAAATGATGTTAGGTCATTATCGCCAAACAAAAAATATGTTGATTTCTTATGATAAAAATAAACTAGGATTTTTTTAATAATAGTTGTTAATTGAAAAAAGGTGAGTTTTCGAACTTGCCTTTTTTTATAAATAAATTTCACAAACCATGATAAAAAGAATTGACGCTACCCAAGAAGCTATTGCATTAATCCAAACGCTAAAAGAAAAACATGGAGAACTTATGTTTTATCAGGCAGGAGGTTGTTGTGAAGGTACGCAACCCCAATGCTTTGAAAAAGGAGGTTTTTATCAACGTATGGGGGATGTATGTATTGGAACAATTGAAGGTACCGAATTTTGGGTTGATAAAGATTTATTCGAATATTGGAAACATGCTCATTTTACTTTGAAAGTGATTGATGCTTTTGGTGTAGGCGGATTTTCATTAGAAACACCTTTGAAAAAAACATTCCAAATTGAATATCGTATTTTTACACCAGAAGAAGAGCTGAATTTAGAACCCGTAAAATATATTGAATAAGCTAATTTATATAGAGCAGTTGGTATTGTTTAGGAGTAATACCTTCATGTTTTTTAAACAAACGACTAAAATAATTACTATCATCAAATCCCGCCATGTGACAAACTTCATTTATTTGTATTGTTGGATTTTTAAGTAATTGCTTAGCATGTTTTAATTTTTCATTAATCACAAATTCAATGGGACTTATACCCAATTCTCGCTTAAACAATCGAGAAAAAGAAGTGGTACTCATACAGGCTGTATCGCTTAATTTTTTGAGATTTATATTCTCTCTAATATTCGATCGAATGTATTCTAAAACTTCATTAATTGGAGAATTTGGTTCAGAGTAAACACCATCATCTATGGACTTTATTGTTTGTGTTTGGACTATTCGAATTAATAATTCTTGTAAAGTTAAGTCGGCAAGAGCGTCTTTTGTAACTGATGTACTCATGCATTCCTTGATGAGTTTATTCATTGTTGTGGCTAATTCTGTATTGTTGTAAAAATAATAGTTTTGGTAATTTAATTTCCAAAACTGATTGTTTCCTTCTTTAGGATAACGTTCATTTAAGAATTGTAACGTACTGTTAATTTTAGTTTGATCAATTGCTAGAGCCAAACATTGCGTAGGATTGTTTTTAGTAGCTTCAGGAAAATCAATTTTCATTTCTACATTAGACGGAATCATTACTGTCTCACCAGGTAAATATTCAAAACCAGGATCATCAAAAAGATGCATTACTTTTTTTCCTCTCAACATACTTGTAACCACTAAATCATTAAATTTTAAAGGAACTAACGTAGAGGATTTATAAGTTTCAAATAAGTTTAATTCACAGTGATTTAGATTGTAAACGGTTCTGTTTTCAATCAAAGTTTTCAATGATTTCTCATTCGATAATTTGGGAGGAGTAATTAAAGCACGATTGGTGTTCATAAGTTTAAAACTTTTCAAGTGTGCCTTAAATTTAATAAAAATAATTTATAGTAATTAATAAGCTTATGTTATAATTTTAAATTATTTCTTCTACATGTTTTTTAATGTTTTCAGATATTTTTTTGGTTGGCAAATCATTGGCATCTGATCCAAAAGGATCTTCAATTTCTTCGGCAATTAATTCTAAACTTGCCAAGACATAAAATATAAAAACCACTACAGGAATAACATAATATCCCAAAATAAAAACATAAGCAAAAGGCAGGGTAAGTACATAAATAAAAATGAATTTTTTTATAAATGCACTGTAAGAGTAGGGAATGGGGGTGTTTTTAATTCGCTCACAAGCCCCACAGATATCGGTGAAAGATTGCAGTTCGTTATTGATAATGATTAACTGGTCGCCGGTAATTTTTTTGGTAACATATAAATCATTGACTTTTTGGAACAACATTTTAGCCAGTTGATTAGGTTTGTGTTTGTGATGGTTAATTTCTAAATCAACATCATCAAACAATTGTTTTGCGGTATCACTATCGTCTAAATGTTTCTGCAAAATAGAAGCATAGCCGGGAATTATTTTTCTAAAAAAACTACGGTCACTTTCGGTAGTTAAAATTGCCGATAGTTTTAAGGCTAAATTTCGACTACTATTTACCAGAGCCCCCCACATTTTTCGTCCTTCCCACCAGCGGTCATAAGCTGTATTGGTTCGATAAGCCAGCAATAATGAAATGACAAAACCTAGCATACTGTGCATCACAGAAATGTTTTTTACATAACTGTTTTCGGGTAAATGCCAATATACGAGTTCTAAATAGCCAATAATTCCAGAGTATATTCCGATAAGGACCATTATTGGGAATAATTTTCGAATGGTATCTGCCTTACTGATAAAAAAGATAAAACGAATCCAATCTTTTGGGTTGTATGAAGTCATTGATGTATTTTTTTTGACAAAAATAAATTAAAAACTCATATTTCCGGCTAATTCTTTTAGTGCAATTTCGGATAATTTGGCTTGAAATTGTGCATTAGTATATCGCACAGTAGCATTTACAAAATTTAATTGAGCGGTTCTGAATTCTAATGTGGTTATGGTGCCAATATGAAATTTATCCAGTGTAATTGCCAGATTTTGCTTGGCAATTGCTTGATTGGTTTCTTCTAATTTAATAAGTTCTAAATTGGTTAAATAGGTTTGGTAGGCAGTTGCTAATTGGGTTTCCAAATTTAGATTTTGTTGTTCAATTTGTAATTTGGCATTTTCAATTGCCAGATTGGCTATTTTTTCATTACGATGTTGGGCAAAACCATCAAACAAATTTAAGGAAGCGCTTAACCCATAATTAAATCCTCTTGAAGAAGACTGAGTGACAAAACCTAAACTGGATTCGGTTTCACTAAAGTTGTAAGCTGTATTGACTCTTATTGTAGGATATCGGGTAGCTTTTACTTGCTTTAATTGTAATTCGGCTACTCTTTTGTTGATAATTTGTGCCTGCAGTTGCGGATTTTGTTTTTGTGCCAAATTACTTAATTCATCCAGTTTTAAATGAGCATCCACGTTAAAAATAGTGCTTACCTGAAAATCTATTTTAGTATCTCTGGCTAGTATTTGATTCAAAAGAATTTTAGTATTGGCAAATAATTCTTTTTGTTTTAACAGCGTTACTTTGTCGGTATTCAAATCAACCTGAGCGTTTAAGACCTCTAGTTTTGAAGCCTTACCTATGCTAAATCGGTTTTGTGCTAAAGTTAATCGTTGATTAGAAATAACCAGTGTTGAGTCTAATGCAGCTAATTGCTGTTGTTGTTGTACTAAATCAAAATAAGTGGCATAAACATCGGCAATTTTAGTTAAAATGCTTAGTTTTAATTGCGATTCTCCGAGTTTTTGAAGTTCCTGAAATTGCTCTCTTTTGGCAAACATACTCATACCGTCAAAAATAGTCCAGCCTAGACTTACACCATAATTCAGACTGTTATTTTTAGCATTGTTTAAACTGTTTTCTGTTCCGTCAAGACGAATTTGGGACAGGTTTTGAATGTTGTTGTTGTCAACTACATTTGCGGTTAGCGTAGGAAGCATTCCTGCATTTCCAATAGTATTATTGGTTTGGTTTACTTTCAAATTGTTAGCCGCAATTTTAATGTCGTAATTGTTTTCTAATGCTGTTTTTAGAGCATCTTCAATAGTTAATACTCCCTGAGCATTTGTTTTTACAATGCAAATCAAGAATAAAATGAGACTACGGATTACTGTTTTTGTATTCATATTATGTTTTCCTTTTGCCACAATTTCAGGATTTTGTGACCAATAAATTATTTACTAGCTTTTTCGTATTCGTCAATACGGTCAAATTCAGGATAATGTTTCTTAGCTCGGGACCACATATAATAAAGTGCTGGAATAATAAATAAGGTCAATATTAGTGAAAATATAGTTCCTCCTACAATAACTACTCCCATCCCAATTCTACTGGTAGAAGCTGCTCCAAGCGACATTGCGATAGGTAAAGCTCCCAGCGCAATGGCTAAACTCGTCATTAAAATAGGTCTTAAACGAGCTTCCGAAGCTTCCATAATGGCCTCGTATTTGGATTTTCCCTGTTCCCGCAATTGATTAGCAAATTCGACAATTAAAATTCCGTTTTTAGTTACTAAACCAATGAGCATTACTGTTCCAATTTGGCTAAAAATATTCCAGGTCTGGTCAAA
Organism: Flavobacterium sp. GSA192; assembly: GCF_006386525.1. Taxonomy (NCBI): domain Bacteria; kingdom Pseudomonadati; phylum Bacteroidota; class Flavobacteriia; order Flavobacteriales; family Flavobacteriaceae; genus Flavobacterium; species Flavobacterium sp. GSA192. The sequence goes on from NZ_VAHC01000005.1 coordinate 363,449, forward strand.
TAACCATAATGAAAATAAGGCTCCGGCTACCGCCATTGGTACAGTAAGAATAATAATTAACGGATCTACAAAACTCTCAAATTGAGCTGCTAAAATCAAGAAGATTAATAATAAAGCCAGTCCGAAAGCGAAAGATGTATTGGAACTACTTTCGACAAAATCTCTGGATTCTCCTCCTAAATCGGTGGTGAAACTATCATCAAGAACTTTTGCTTTTATTTCGTTCATAGCATCAATTCCGTCGCTGATGCTTTTGCCGGGAGCCAAACCGGCTGAAACTGTTGCCGACATATAGCGGTTATTGTGATACAATTGTGGAGGGTTACTTTGTTCTTCAACACTTACCACATTGTCCATCTGAATCAATTCGCCTTTGTTGTTTTTAACAAATATCGAAGTTAAATCAAGCGGTTTTGAGCGGTCTTTTTGGTCAAATTGACCAATAACCTGATATTGTTTGCCGTTTTTAATAAAATAACCAAAACGCTGTCCGCTTAAGGATAGTTGCAAGGTTTGGGCAATATCAAGTATCGAAATGCCTAAACTTTCGGCTTTGTCGCGGTCGATAGTTACATTGATTTCGGGTTTGTTGAATTTTAAATTGACATCAGTAATCGAAAAAACATCACTTTTGCCCACTTCTTCCATGAGAACGGGAATTTTTTCACGCAATTTTTCAAATGTTGGAGCCTGAATAATATATTGAATTGGCAAACCACCACGTCGGTTTACGGCAATTGTAGGCTGTTGGATAACCGATGTTTTAGCGTTTGGATATTGTTTAGTCCATTTGGATAATTTATCGGCAATATCTTTTTGCGAAGCTTCTCTTTCGGTAACATCTTTCAAGGTGAGTCTGACAAAGCCACTATTAATAGAAGCCGAACTAAATCCGGGAGATGATATCACTAAGCTTACTTTTTTTTCAGGAATGGAATCATCTACTAATTTTGAAATTTCCTGCATAAAACGATCGGTATATTCGTATGTAGAACCTTCAGGTGTGGTCATACGCATGGTAATCGAACTTCGGTCGTCATAAGGCGCAGTTTCTTTAGGTAACAAAGTGTAGAATAAATAAATAATTCCAAAACAAGCAATCAAAATTGGAAAACTAATCCATTTTTTATCCATAAAGGCCTTTAACGAATTAGCATAACTGTTATTTAATTTTTCGAAAAAAGGTTCGGTTCTAACATAAAAATCGGATTTTTTCTGTTCGCCTCCTTTCATCAAATAAGCATTTAGCATAGGGGTTAAAGTCAAGGCTACAAATGCCGAAATGAGTACTGCTGCACCAATGACAACCCCAAATTCCCTGAATAGTCTCCCAACAAAACCTTCTAAGAAGATAACAGGTAAAAATACCGCTGCTAAAGTTACCGAAATCGAAATTACGGCATAGAAAATTTCGTTAGAACCTTTTATAGCTGCTTCAATCGGCGACATACCTTCTTCGACTTTCTTAAAGATATTTTCGGTAACTACAATTCCGTCGTCAACTACAAGTCCGGTTGCTAGAACAATTGCTAAAAGGGTTAGGACATTTATTGAAAAACCAAAAAGCCACATAATAAAAAAGGTAGCAATCAACGAAACCGGAATATCAATCAAAGGTCGGAAAGCAATGGCCCAATCTCTAAAAAACAAGTAGATAATAATGATTACCAGAATGATAGAAATCCCTAAAGTTTCGGCAACTTCCAGCACTGATTTTTTTACAAAAGCAGTGTTATCCAGTGCAATATTGAGTTTGATGTCTTCGGGTAAATCTTTTTTTAAGGCTTCATATTTTTTATAAAACTCTGTTGAAATATCTAAATAGTTGGCTCCCGGCATAGGCACAATAGCCATACCAATCATTGGAAGTCCTGATGATGTTAGTTGTGTTTCAATATTTTCGGCTCCCAGACTGGCTGTTCCTATATCACTAAAACGAACAATTTTGTCTCCTTCGGTTTTAATAATGATGTTGTTGAATTCTTCGGCACTGGATAAGTTTCCAATGGTTTTTACGGCTAATTCGGTATTGCTTCCGGTTAGTTTTCCTGATGGTAATTCTACATTTTGTGCATTTAAGGCATCGCGAACTTCGGCAACAGTACAGCCATAAGCGGCTAATTTTATGGGATCAATCCACAAACGCATGGCATAGCGTTTTTGTCCCCAAATTTGAACGCCGCTAACTCCCGGGATGGTTTCTAATCGTTGCGAAATAACATTCTCGGCATAATCGCTCAATTCTAATGAGTTTCTGCGGTCACTTTGAAGGGTCATCGAAATAATGGACTCACTATCAGCATCTGCTTTAGAAACTACTGGTGGAGCATCAATGTCTTTGGGTAAATTTCGAACAGCCTGAGATACTTTGTCACGCACGTCATTGGCAGCACTTTCAAGGTCTTTGTCCAAATTAAATTCGATGGTAATAATACTGCTTCCCTGATTACTGGACGAAGTAATGTTTCGGATACCATCGATGGAATTGACCGCTTTTTCGAGTGGTTCGGTAATTTGGGATTCAATAATATCCGAATTGGCTCCTGTATAATTCGTGCGAATAGAAACCTGTGCAGGATCAATCGAAGGGAATTCGCGAACTCCCAAAAAGCTGTATCCTATTAAACCAAATAATATGATTAAAAGGTTCAAAACTATTGTCAAAACAGGTCTTCTTATGCTTGTGGTGGATAAACTCATGTGAGATTGTAGATTTATGATTTTAGAATTATGATTTATGATTTTAGAGTTTAGATGTATAAATCATAACCCCAACACATAAATGAAATTTCTATTTTCTTACTTTTACTTTTATTGGAGCCTCATCTTTTAATGACATCACACCGCTGGTTATTAAAGTATCTCCTGCATTTAATCCTGAAAGTATTAAAATTGAAGAATCGGTCCTGGTAGTAGCTTCAATCATGACTTCTTTGGCTTTGCCCATATTTGAAATAAAAACTTTTTTACCATTCTGTACCGGTACAATAGCTTCTGTTGGGATAACAATAGCATCGTTAATGGTGCTTAATGGTAAATTTACATCAGCAAAAGTTCCAGGGAATAGTTTCCCATCAGTATTATCAGCAATAGCACGAATTTTCAACGTTCGAGTTGTAATTTCTACTTCGGGTTCAATAGCGTATATTTTTGCGGTATATTTATTTGTAGAACCTGAAACATTAATATCGATTACAGCACCCATTTTTACTTGTGCCGCATATTTTTCAGGAATCGAAAAACTGATTTTTACTTTTTCGACATTGACTAATTTGGCAACTAAAACGGTAGGAGTTATGTAAGTTCCCGGTGAAATGGAACGCAATCCGATTTTTCCCGAAAAAGGTGCTCTTACTGCAGTTTTAGCAATTTGAGCCTTGATTAATTGACTTTGTGCTTTAGCCGAAGCATATTCTGCTCGGGCAATATCGTATTCTTCCTGACTTATTGCTTCTTTTTGTAGCAAAAGCTTAGCTCTTCTTTCATTTTCGGCTGCCAGTTTTTCTTTAGTAGTTGTTTGACTTAATTGTGCTCTTAGTTCAGAATCATTAACTTTAAAAAGCAGTTGTCCTTTACTGATATTACTCCCTTCTTTGAAGTTAATACTTTCTACAATTCCTGAAACTTCTGAGCGAATTTCTACTTGTTCATTGGCTTCAATAGAACCTGATAACGAAAGATTGTTCTCAAAAGTTTGTGGTTTTACTACAATTCCATTTACTGCAATTGGACTTTTTTTATCTGATTTGTCTTTACCGTTTTCAGAGTCGCTTTTGTTTTCGATGACCCTATAAGTAATGAACGAACCTAATCCGATGATTAATAAAGCGTAAACTATGTTTTTAATTTTCATAAAAGTAGATTTTGTGGTCAAAAAGACTTTCTTAATGGGAATCTTTAGACTTTGCAAGTTAAAAGTAAATTTGATATTTGTAGGTACAACAATTTTATTTTAAACAAAATTTAACAAGTAGAAAGTGTGTTTTTAATTATCGCATCTTAATATGACATTTGTTTTAAAGAAAGGTTTATTTCCTTTTTTTAAAATTACTAAAAAAAAGTGCTGTTATTTTGTATTATTACTGTTAAGTTGTATTCTATTAGTTTTTTAACTAATATAATTCCAGATATTTTTTTTCTTAGTCAATTCCATATAGACTGCTCTCAAAACAGTATGTTCCGGTTTTTGTAAAGGTGCGTCGTCTGATAGAATTTTTATAGCATGTGCTCTGGCGAGCGATAATATTTCTCTGTCTTTAACAATGTCGGCAATTTGAAGGTTGAGTACGCCACTTTGTTGGGTTCCCATAAGGTTTCCTGGCCCACGAAGTTTTAAATCGACTTCGGCAATTTCAAAACCATCATTAGTGCGAACCATAGTTTCCATTCGGGTTTTGCTGTCGGAACTCAGTTTATGATCTGTAATTAGGATGCAATAACTTTGTTCTGCACCACGTCCTACGCGACCCCGCAATTGGTGCAGTTGCGAAAGTCCAAAACGTTCGGCACTTTCAATAATCATAACGGAAGCATTAGGAACATTTACGCCCACTTCAATTACAGTTGTAGCCACCATAATATTGGTTTTTCCTTCGGCAAAGCGTTTCATTTCGGCATCTTTATCCGCTGGTTTCATTTTGCCATGAACAATAGAAATAGCATAAGTTGGTAGTGGAAAATCTCTGGAAATACTTTCGTAACCGTCCATTAAATCTTTGTAATCCATTTTTTCCGATTCCTGAATCAATGGATAGACAATGTAAATCTGACGGCCTAAAGCGATTTCGTCCCGAATGAATTTCCAAATCTTTAAGCGGTTGCTGTCATAACGATGTACGGTTTGAATGGGTTTTCGTCCCGGAGGCAATTCGTCAATAACCGAAATATCTAAATCACCATACAAACTCATCGCTAAAGTTCGCGGAATAGGAGTGGCGGTCATTACCAAAATATGTGGCGGAATATCGTTTTTTTTCCACAATCGGGAACGTTGTTCTACTCCAAAACGGTGTTGTTCGTCAATAATGGCTAAGCCCAAACTATGGAATTTTACTTTGTCCTCCAGCAGAGCGTGTGTGCCAATAAGGATTTGTAAACTACCATTTTCCAGTTCTTCATGGATGATTTTTCTATCTGAAGTTTTAGTTGAACCAGTCAGTATTTTTATATTTAAATTCAGTTTTTTAGCTAACTCAGAAAGTCCGATAAAATGTTGATTGGCTAAGATTTCTGTTGGTGCCATCAAGCAAGCCTGAAAACCGTTATCCATCGCCAGCAACATACTCATAAAAGCTACAATGGTTTTTCCCGAACCTACATCGCCTTGTAATAAACGATTCATCTGGGCATTGGTTCCCATATCGGTTCGGATTTCTTTAATCACTCTTTTTTGAGCGTTAGTCAGTTCAAAAGGCAGATGATTTTGGTAAAATTCGTTGAAAAATTCGCCTACTTTGGTAAATGAATGTCCTTTTATTTTGTGTTTTTGAATCAGGTTTTTCATAATCAGTTGGATTTGGATGAAAAACAATTCTTCAAATTTTAATCGAAATTGAGCTTTTGCCAAGGCATCGGCACTTTTAGGAAAATGGATATTAAACAAGGCGGCATTCTTCGGAATTAACTTCAACTCTTGCGTTAAGTAATCAGGCAGGGTTTCTGTAAACAAGGCTTGTGTTTCCAAAAACAATTGTTGCATCATTTTGTTGATTACCCGGTTTGAAATCCCCCGATTAGTCAGGGTTTCGGTCGAAGGATAAACGGGTTGCATCGCTGAACGCAAACTTTGTTCGTGTTCGCTCCACAATTCGATTTCGGGATGAGCCATGTTGTACATGCCGTTAAACGAAGTACATTTTCCAAAAATCACTATAATTTGATTTAATTTCAAGGATTCTCTGATCCATTTGTGCCCTTGAAACCATACCAATTCCATCTGACCGGTATCATCGATAAAAGTAGCCACGAGACGTTTCCTGCCTTTGGCAAATTCTACGGTTTTTATATTGATAATCTTCCCGATGATTTGTACTTCGGCTACATTATTTTGTAACTCGTTGATTTTATAATAACGGGTTCGGTCGATGTAGCGATTTGGATAAAAATTGAGTAAATCTGCATATTTATGAATCCCCAATTCCTTTCGAAGCAATTCGCCCCGACTAGGACCAACGCCTTTTAAGTATTCGATAGGAGTGAGCAGGAGATTGTTAGAGGACATGAATTGATTTTAGATTTTAGATTGCTGATTTTAGATTTTAGATTTCTTAGAAATCTTCAATTCGTCAAAGTCGCATCTTTCAATTTTAAGACGAAGATAGTTTATAATTGGGAATTCTGAAAATGCAAATTTTGGTTTTATTATCGCTTTATTTGATGATAATTTTAATTATCGTGTTATTTGGTGATAATTTAAAATATCGTTTTATTTGGCGATAATTTTGTATCTTGCATCAAATTTTAAAATATGAAAGCAGTAATTACAGGGGATATTATGCACTCCAGAAAAGTTCTTTCGTCAGTATGGCTGACTGATTTGAAGGCAGTTTTGAAGAATTATGGCAATGAACCTAAAGATTGGGAAATTTATCGAGGAGATAGTTTTCAGTTGCTTGTACCCGCCGAAGATGCCCTCGAAATAGCATTATTGATTAAAGCTACAATCAAACAACACAAAGCGCTTGATGTTCGAATGGCAATAGGTGTGGGTAATGTTGATTATAGTGCTGATAAGATAACCGAATCGAATGGTACTGCTTTTATCAATTCAGGGGAATGTTTTGAAGGTTTGAAAAAAGAAACATTAGGAATACAAACGCCTTGGATAGAATTTAATTCCACTTTTGAAGTTATTCTTTCTTTTATGCTGATGATTGTTGATAACTGGACAAGTACATCTGCGGAGGTTATTAAAAAAGCATTTGAAAATCCTGAAATAAATCAAAATCAATTGGCTACGGTGCTGAATAAAAAAAGCCAAAGTTCGATAAGTGCTTCGTTAAAAAGAGCAGCTCATGAAGAATTGAAAAATATGATTGCATTTTATAAACAAGAAATCAAAAAACAATGGTAGCATTATTTTTAAGTTTGCTTTTGGCTCATTTGTTAGGTGATTTTTTGTTGCAGCCAACTGCCTGGGTAAAAGACAAGAAGAAGAAAAAAATCAAATCGAAGTATTTGTATTTTCATGTAGGATTACATTTTATATTATTGTTGATTACAACTCAGTTTAACAGCGATTATTTATTAGGAGTTGCTTTTGTGACTTTGAGTCACCTTGGGATTGATTGTGCCAAATTGTATTTTGAAAAAAAGAAAACGGAAAAACTTTGGTTTTTTGTCGATCAGCTGTTGCATTTGGTGGTGATTGCAGTAGTAGTATTTTATTATTTTCCAGTTGAAATTTCTATAACAAGTTTGTACTCACAGCAAAATTTAGCTTTGATTACGGCTTTAGTTTCGGTAACTTATGTGAGTGCTATTGTTTTAAAAGTACTGTTGTCTAAATGGAGTGACCAACTTATTAAAACCGATGATAATACCAATAATGCAGGGAAATACATTGGAATTCTGGAACGACTTTTTATTTTCTTTTTTGTGGTGATGAATTTTTGGGAAGGAATCGGTTTTTTATTGGCTGCGAAATCTATTTTCAGGTTTGGTGATTTAAAAGAATCCAAAGACGTTCGTTTGACCGAATATATTTTGATAGGAACTTTGTTGAGTTTTGGATTCGGAATTTTATTTGCGATGCTTTATAAGGGACTTTTACAGATATAGTAAATTTTACCGCAAAGTTATGCTAAGATTTATGTGAAGTTTCGCAAAGTTTTTTATGATCTGTGAAAATCTGCGTGCTTATGTATTTTCACGCAGATTTAGCAGATTCTGACAAATTGTAAATATTGATTAGATTAAAATTTGTGGGTTAAAATAAAATTATTCTGGAATTTGTTGACTTAGACAATGTAAGGTTCCGAATCCCCAAATTAAATCAATTGCGCTTATGCCTATGATTTCTCTGTCCGGGAAACATTCCGCCAGAATATTTAAAGCCTTTCTATCATTTGGGTCATTAAAAGTTGGTACTAAAACACAATTGTTTAAAATTAAGAAATTAGCATAACTAGCCGGTAATCTTAAGTCTTCGAAATCCAGGCGTTTTGGCATAGGTAGAGCTACAATAACAGGTGGTTTTCCGTTTTCCAACTTGGCATTTTGTAAACGCTTCAAATTGTCCTGTAAAGGTTTGTAGTTAGCATCATTCGGGTCAGTTTCTACGATGGTTACAATAGTGTCTTCGTTTACAAATCGAGCTAAATCATCAATATGTCCATGAGTGTCGTCTCCTGCAATTCCATCGCCTAACCAAATTACATTAGTGACACCCAAGTATTCTTTAAAAACAGCTTCGTAATCTTGTTTAGTAAAACCGGCGTTACGTACCTGGATACTCAGGTGCATCAGGCATTCTTCTGAAGTTAATAGCGTTCCACGACCGTTTACATCAATGGCACCACCTTCTACAATTACTGGTTTTCCTTTATAGGTTACTTGTGTTAATGGTATTTTTAAGAAATCTGAAACAATAGTAGGAACATGCTTGTCCAGTTGGAAGTTTTTGTATTTTGCCCAGCCATTGAAGTTAAAGTTTAATCCCTCTCTTTTTCCGTTATTATACACTATGATAGGACCTGAATCACGCATCCAGCTTCTATTTGTTTTTTGGATGATAAATGAAACTTGTTCCAGATTTACTCTTGCTCTATCGAGCATATCGGTTACTTTGGCTTTTAGTTTTTCATCAATAACAACCAAAAACACTTTTTCATAAGTAGCCACTTTTTTGATGAATTCTACAAATGCCCATTGGATCGCTTCGTATTTTCCAGGCCAATCATTTCCATTGTGCGGAAAACAAAGTAAAATTCCCTCTTGTTTTTCCCATTCGGCGGGAAATCTTCTGTTTGTAGTTGTCATAAAAAAGCTAAAATTTAATGACCGCAAATATAAACATTCAATGGGAATTTAAAATGATGAGGCTAATTTAGCTTACAAAATTTAAAAATAACAATATTTTAAGAAATTGTAAGCTTATGTTGTTTTGGGATTTAACTTTTTGGTAGTCAGATTGGTGCTACTTTTTTATGTATCCAATTAGGTCAAGAGATGAAGAAGAATCCATAAAATATTGGGATTATATAACTTTAAAATAACAACTATAAGAATAATATGATTTATATTTGTGCTAAATTTTAAAAACAGAATATAAATTAAATAATCATGAAAAAGAAAATTGCAACCTTATCCTTATTCGTACTTTCATTTGCTGCTAGTGCACAAAATGTGGGAACAGCTTCTACTGAAAAAACTGTTGATGTAAGTGCCTATAACAAATGGTCTATCGAATTAAATGGTGGTATTAATAAAACAACTGGTGCAATGACAGCAGGTTTTTATACAGATACACCTAATTTATTTCATGCAGATTTAGGAGTAAGGTATATGTTTAACCCAAAATTTGGTTTGAAGTTAGATTTTGGATACGATAAATTAAAAGAAGGAAAAGAGTCTTTTGCTTTTGATTCTAATTATTTCAGAACTGATTTACAAGGGGTAATCAATTTAGGAAGAGTTTTGAATTTTGAAACATGGACTAATAGAATAGGATTATTAGGGCATGGAGGTTTTGGAGTTTCAATGCTTACATCAGATGGATTTAATGGTGAAGATTATATGGCAAATGGAATTGCGGGATTAACTACTCAAGTTCGTTTATCTAATTCAGTTGCTTTAACAGCAGATTTCACAGGAATTATCAATGGTAATCAAACGTATAATTTTGACGGGATGTCACAAACAACCGCAAAAGCATTTAACGGAAGTATTTTTAACGCATCGTTAGGTCTTACTTTTTACTTAGGTAAAAATAAAAGACATGCTGACTGGATTGGTGAAGCTGACAGATTTGATGCTTTAGAAAATAGAGTATCTTTAATCGAAACAGCTCTTATTGATTCTGATAAAGACGGTGTAGCGGATTTATATGATTTGGAACCAAATTCTATTGCAGGTGTAGCCGTTAATACAAAAGGACAATCTATTGATAATAATAAAAATGGAGTTCCGGATGAAATGGAAAGTTATTTAGATGGCAGATACGCACAAAAGAATAGTAATCTTACTAACAGTACTGTTGAAGAGTTAATTAATGGAGGATACGTAAATGTATATTTTGATTTTAATTCAGCTAAACCAACAAACGCTTCATTATCAGGAGTTGACTTTTTAGTTAAATATTTGAAAAATAACCCATCTAAAAGAGCGGATATCATAGGATATGCAGATGAGGTAGGTAATACAAGTTATAACCAACAATTATCTCAAAAAAGAGCTGAAGCGGTTAAAAATATTGTAACTAATGCTGGAATTGACGCTTCAAGATTAACTGTGAAAGGGAATGGAGAAGATACATCAGTGAATAAAAATTCTGCTGAAGCACGTCAAATCGTAAGAAGAGTTACTTTTAAAGTGAATTAATTTTTACAACTAAATAATAAAAAGGCTGTTTTGACTGTAAAGTTGAAACAGCCTTTTTTTTGCACCTTATTTTTTCATTAGTTTCTGATATCTTAACATTAAAGCAGGTTTTAGCTGCTGTTTTTCCTGTTTAAATTAAAGATTTCATAATGATGGCTTAATTCAAAAGCTTTGTTCGAAATATATTTTTGCTCCAAACAAATAAATTATAAAACATGAAAAATTTTGGAATTTCATTATTGGCTACTCTTTTTATTTTCTGTAGTTGCGAAAATGATAAAGCTGACAACAACAAGGAAATTGAAGTTAACGAAGATGTGGCAAGTTTTAAAGAAGTAGGTTCATTAAAAATAGGTGGTGAAGCAGCGGCTGAAATTAGTGCTTATGACGAAACAACTAAAAGACTTTTTACAGTAAACAACAGCGCAACGAATCAAATTGACATTATAGATTTATCGGATGCTACGAGTCCTAAAAAAATTGCATCGATTTATTTGTCTGATTACAACGGAGCTTCTAATAGTGTGGCTGTTTACGGTGGTAAGCTGGCTGTAGCCTTAGAATCGACAACTAATAAGCAAGCAAATGGAAAAGTTCTGGTCTTTAATACTTCTGATTATACTTTAATTAAAGAAATTACTGTGGGAGCGTTGCCTGATATGGTTACTTTTTCGCCTGACGGGAAATATATTATGACTGCTAACGAAGGTGAACCTAATGCTGATTATTCGGTAGATCCTGATGGGACAATTTCGATTATTGATGTTACTAATAATTATGCGGTAACAACTTTAAATTTTGCTGCTTTCGAAAGTCAGTTAGCTACCTTGAAAACCAAAGGATTTAGAGTTTCGAAAACAACTAAAAGTTTTGCTGCCGATATTGAGCCGGAATACATTACGATTTCAGATGATTCTAAAACGGCTTGGGTTACATTACAAGAAAATAACGGAGTGGCTAAAGTTGATTTGGCAAGCAAAACGATAAGTTCTGTTTTTGGATTAGGTTACAAAGATTTCAACACTGTCGAAAACGGAATTGATGTTAGTGATAAAGATTTAGCTGTTGCATTTACACCATGGAAACTAAAAGGATTGTTCATGCCTGATGCTGTTGCAAGTTACATAGTAAATGGAACGCCATATTTTATTACTGCCAACGAAGGTGATGCCAGAGAATATAATGGTTATTCGGATGTTGCCAGATTAAAATCATTGACTTTAGATCCAACTGTTTTTCCTGATGCAGCCACTTTGAAAACCGATGCTAAAATGGGACGTTTGAATTTAGTTTCCACAGAAGGTGATACAGATAATGATGGAGATTTAGACGAGTTAATTAGTTTTGGAGCACGTTCATTTACTATTTGGAACGGAAATTCCGGAAGTTTGGTTTTTGATAGTAAAAATGATTTGGATAAACGTTCAAATGATTTTGGTACTTATGATGACGCTCGTAGTGATGATAAAGGTTCAGAACCTGAAGCTGTGGTAGTAGCCAAAATGGGAAACAAAAATATTTTGTTTGTAGGTCTTGAAAGAACCGATACGGTAATGGTGTATGATATTACTAATCCATCGGCACCACAATATTTACAAAGTATAAAAACAGGTGATGCTCCAGAAGGTTTGCTGTTTATTCCTGCTTCTAAAAGTCCAAACAAAAGAAGTTTGTTAGTGGTAAGTAGTGAAGGGGATGGAACAGTGAAGTTTTTCCAACCTGATTTGAATTAAAGAAAGTTGCTAAGAGTCTGAGATGCTAAGTTGCTAAGATTATATTTGGCTTTAGTTTAAACTTAGAGCCTTAGTATCTTAGCTTCGTAAAAAAAATCTACCAAAAGTAAGTAATTACAATTGGTAGATTTTTTTGTTTGTTATAAAAGAAATTAATCAATCGCTCTTTTAGTAATATCTCCAAAAGCATCAATTCTTCGGTCTCTAAAGAAAGGCCAGTTTTGACGCACATTTTCTTGTAAGTCTAAATCGACTTCGGCAATTAGAATTTCTTCTTTGTCGTGTGAGGCTTGTGCTAAAATTTCACCTTGTGGCCCAGCAATAAATGAAGCTCCCCAAAATTCAATTCCCGGAGTATTTGGTAAATATTGTTCTAAACCAATTCGGTTAGCCGCAGCTACATAAACGCCATTGGCTACGGCATGTCCTTTCATAACGTTCATCCAGGCACCATATTGGTTTTCGCCATATTGTTCTTTTTCCTGTGGATGCCATCCAATTGCTGTTGGGTAAAACAATACTTCGGCACCTTTTAAGGCGGTAATTCGAGCTGCTTCTGGATACCATTGATCCCAACAGATTAATGTTCCAATATTTCCTTTTTGGGTTGGATTGTTTTTAAAACCTAAATCACCCGGAGTGAAATAGAATTTTTCGTAAAAAGCAGGATCGTCCGGAATGTGCATTTTGCGGTACAAACCAGCTTCTGTTCCATCGGTATCGATGATGTACGCACTGTTGTGGTAAATTCCAGCCATTCTTTTTTCGAAGAAAGGAACAATAATCACCACTCCTAATTCCTTTGCCAATTGGCTAAAAGCAATGAAAGAAGTACTGTACAATGGTTCTGCTAATGCAAAATTGTCAACATCCTCACTTTGACAGAAATAATGACTGCTATATAATTCAGGTAAAGAAATCACTTCGGCACCTTGTGCGGCTGCGTCTCTAACCCAACTGATACATTTTTTTAGGTTATTTTCGGCAATATCATTCAAATTCAACTGAATAACGGCTATTTTGTATTTTTTATTTGGCATCGATAAAAATTTTAGATTGCAAAAGTAGGGATTTTTATGAAGAGTAGAAATGAAAATTTAGTTCCTATTGCTAAGGATTGCGAGATTTGAATTTCAATAAAAAGTGGATTTTACATTTATTTTTTAAAAATGTGTAGTTATTCAAAATTATATATAATTTTGTCAGAAAATTATAGATTTTGTTTTTTATGCTCAAAATATATCGAATTGCAGCTGTTTTAGTAGTGTTAATTACAATGCCGGGAGTTAATTCTTTAATGGCCAGTAATCTAAGTCCTGTTGTGGAAACTACGGTTTTAGCACCTCCTACAGTCGATTTTAGTTTTACTAATAATAACAGCTGTTCAGATACGCCAATCACTTTTAATCCTATCGTAACTGGCGATGCTCCATATACGTATTTATGGGATTTTGGAGATGGAACCACGTCTGTTGATAGTAATCCCACGCATAGTTTTACTGCTTTAGGTTGTGGAATTCAAAATTTTAGTGTCAAACTAACGGTTAGGGATAGAAACGGACTTGATAATTCAGTTACTAAATCTGTTTCAGTACAGCAAAAGCCCGATTTAAGGTTTGTTAACTTAAATTCGTCAAATTTTGAGCGATGTGGAGATAATAATTCGAATCCCAATTACACAATTAATGTAGATAACAGGTCAGCTTCCACGGCTTGTATTACTTCTTATAATATTGATTGGGGCGATGGAAGTACAGAAACTAATGTTGGTTTTCCTAAGCAACATACTTACACTAAATTAGGTTCATTTAATATGGTGATTACAGCTGTGGGAGCAAGCGGATGTAACAATCGAATTTCGTATATTGTAAAGAATTCCAATAATCCTGTGGGAGCTTTGATTTCTCCCGGAAATACAACCAATTTTTGTGTGCCTTTAGATGCTCCGATGGATTTTGCTATTGGATCCTGGGCATTGAATCCTTCCGACACAAGATATCAGATAAGTTATGGAGACGGAACAGCAAAGAACTTTACCCAATCGGATTTAGAAAGTTCAGTATATTATAATGCTGCAAATCCTACTGCTTCAAGAAACTTTCCCATTCCGCATACTTTTAGCCGTTTTAATTGTCCTGGCGGAAATACTGTTATTTTGACAATCTCTAATTCTTGTGGAAGTACTAATTTAACCGCAGGGCCTATTATTATTTTAGACAAACCTGTAGTAAGTTTTAGTACAACCAATATTGCCTGTGTTAATTCAGCTGTTTTTTTTAGTAATACTACCGTTGCAGGTTACACCAATGGTTGTAGTACTCAAAATGTTTACACCTGGAATTTTGGTGATGGAACAGCTGTTTCAAGAGAAGTTAGTCCTGCTCATGTTTACACTCGTCCCGGTACTTATACTGTGACTTTAGACGCCGTAACACCTTGTGGAGTAGGACAAAGATTTACTAGAACTGTTTGTGTAGAACCTGTTTTACAACCTAATTTTACCTTTGGGAGTGCCTGTGTTAATTCGAATACGCAAATAACCAATACTACTGATACAAGTCAGGCTTGTGGGCCTCAGAGTTATTATTGGGATATAATAAATTATTATGATCCTTATTGTAAAAATGAAAATCCGGGTTGGTATTTTACTGCAGGGACAGGTTCAAGGTCAAAAGATCCGGTAATTAATTTTACTGTTTCAGGAACTTTCACCCTGCGATTAACAACGGTAAATTCATGTGGTATTGAAAGGGAAATGAGAAAAATCATTGAGGTCAAGAAACCACCAATCATTACTTTAGATCCTATTTCTGATTTTTGTAATTCGGCTACGATACGACCTGTGGCAAAAGTAGTTGAAAATTGTGCACCAAATTCGGAGTTGACTTATTTATGGAGTTTTCCCGGAGGTTCACCGTCGAGTTCTACTTCTTTAGATCCGGGGCCAATTAATTATGCAAGCAGTGGAAATTATACCGCTACTTTAACAGTAAGCAATAGCTGTGGTTCAGATACAAAATCGAGAACTTTTTCTGTAAATACCGTTTTGTCGCCTATCATTGCTGCTAAATCAGATAAAATCTGTAGTGGTAGTTCTTTTACAATTACTCCAAGAAGTGGAGGAGGCGATAATGTACCCGCTGGAACAACTTATACTTGGTCAACACCTACAGTTTCACCTCTAGGTGCAATTAGTGGTGCATCGGCGCAGTCAAGTCCCAGAACCAATATAAGTCAGGCATTAACGAACAATACCAGTAATCGGGCTACTGTTACTTATACTGTTTCACCTACAGCAGGAAGTTGTCCCGGACCAAATTTTACAGTAACCATAACTGTAGATCCTTTGATTAATTCCAATCCTGTTATTAGAAATACGACTTGTTTTGGTGCCAATGATGGTGCCATTAATTTAACAGTAAGAGGAGGAATTCCATTTACTACAGGAGATCCCTATCAGTTTTCTTGGACTGGTCCTAGTGGATTTACAAGTACTGATGAGGATATTTCAAATTTAGTAGCCGGAACTTATAATTTGACTATTACTGATAATGGAAATTGTCCGTTTTCAACAACTTATGTAGTCAATCAGCCAAACCAATTTGCTTTTACAGCTTCTAAAACAGATATTTCTTGTCATAATATGAATGACGGACAAATTAATTTGAATGTAAGCGGAGGCACAGCACCTTATACCTATGTCTGGACTAAAGACGGAAATCCATTTCCGGGAACAAACAATCTTAGAAATTTAGCAGAAGGTGTTTATCACGTAAAAATTACTGAGGTTCGAAATTGCAATGTTCTTGAAGATACTTATACCATTGTTAATCCGCCTTTATTGGATGTTACTTTGGCCAGACAGCAGGATATTCTGTGTTATGGTTATGCTACAGGAGAAATTGATGTCAATATAGCAGGAGGAAGAGCGGTAGAAACGAGTCCGGGAGTTTTTAATTATAGCTATTTCTGGACGGGACCTAACGGATTTACCAGTACGGCTAAGAATTTACGCAATGTACCCGCAGGAACTTATCGATTAAGAGTTACTGATAATTCGCGCTGTACTGATGATTTAGTGGTTGTTTTGACTCAAAATAGTGAAATAAAATTAACATATACTAAAACCGAAATCGCCTGTTATAATGATGCCAATGCTTCTATCACGATTACTAATATCACAGGAGGTGTTCCGTTTACAACAGGGGAGCCTTATATTATTAAATGGAGTAATTTAGGGACAGGAAGAGTACAAAATAATTTATCGGCAGGAACTTATATTATTACTGTAGAAGATGCTTTAGGTTGTCCAAAAGTATTTCCCGTTATTATTGAGAATGTTCCTGAATTTTCGATTACACCCGATGTGAAACAAATTAGCTGTTTTGGAGCTAAAGACGGTCACATCCGATTGAACTTAGTAGGAGGAGTGGCTCCTATAAAATTAGTTTGGAGTGATAATTCAACTGCCGGTGTAGAACGAAACAATCTACCTCCAGGAAGATATTCCGTAGTTATTACAGATAAAAAATTATGTAAGATTGAACAAAGCTTTATTATAAATGAACCTTTGCCTATTGAGTTAAGGGCTGATGTTTCCAATCCGTTGAGTTGTAATAATGCAAATACCGGAGCAATAAATTTAATTGTTACAGGAGGAACTCCACCATTTACTTATGCTTGGTCTAATGGAGCTACAACCAAAGATTTAATCAATTTGCCACCCGATAATTATATTGTTAATGTTATAGATGCCAATGGTTGTAAAGCTACCAATTCATGGAAAATCACCCGATTTGAACAATTAACACCTACCGTGGAAACGATAACCGATTATGATTGTGATACTAAATTTGTAAAGCAAACTTTTGTAGGTCGTGTAAAGGGAGGAATTCCGCCTTATACACTCAGTTGGTCTGACGGTGTGGTTAGCGGAAGCAATAACCAAATCATGAATACGAATAACAACGGATTGATTGTTTTTAGTGTTGAAGATAGTTTTGGCTGTAAAGAAGATTTCTCTTTTAGTGTTAATACACCTGTTTTAGGGAATCCTAATTTTTCTTTTGCTTCTTATGGACATGATGTTTACAACTTGTATTCTATTTTTGATCCTATTTTGTTTACCAATTTAGCAACAGGAGATTATACCAATATCTCTTGGAATTTTGGTGATGGTAATTTTTCTGACGAAGAAAATCCGTCCCATATTTATACCCGAGTAGGGACTTATACAGTCAAACAAATAGTGACTTATCCTTTTGGGTGCAAATATGAATATAATTCAACTATAAAGGTAGAAAAAGGCTATAGTGTCGAAATGCCAACAGCTTTTACTCCTAATAATGATGGAACTAATGATAGTTTTGCGCCTGTATTCTTAGGTTTTGTTGAGGTGACTTTGCATATTTATGACACCTGGGGAAGTATGATTTACAGCGAAACAGGAGAAACCATCAAAGGATGGAATGGAAAAGTAAAAGATTTAGATGCCGAAAATGGGAATTATTATTTCAAAATGATGGGAAAAACATTCTACAATCATACCATTACTCAGGAAGGTACAGTTACATTAATCAAATAAAAGAGTACAATTACAAATGAAAATTAAATTAGTTATTATCTTGATTTCGTGTTTCTTTTATTCGAATGTTAAAGCACAGGATCCTGTTTTTACTCAATATTTTTTAGTTCCTGAAACCTTAAATCCGGCTTTTACCGGCTATATGGAAACTACTTACATGGGAATTATTCACAGAGAACAATGGCCTGATTTGAATTTAAAAATTGATACCGATTATGCGTTTATCAATACCTGGAGCGACGAAATGAACAGCGGACTGGGAGTTAGTTTTTTAAACCAAAGGGAGAGTGCTACCAATTATAATTTCTCGCAGTTGAATGCTAACTATGCTTACAGAGTTCGAGTAAGTGACGAATGGGATTTTAGACCTGCAATCGAAGTAGGATTTGGATTCAAATCTTTTGCTTTTCAGAATTTACTTTTAGAAGACCAAATTAATATTCGAACCGGGATTAACAATTCAACTTCAATAGATCTGGCATTAAGAAATGATAAGGTAGGTTTTTTTGATATTGGAGCAGCTATGGTTTTTAACACCGAAGATTTATGGATTGGTCTTTCTATGAAACACCTCAATAAACCCAACATTGCTTTTAATAAAGATGGAAACGTACCTTTGAATACCTTTTTCTCATTGAGTACAGGATACGAATTTCTTTTGGCAGATTATATCGACGTCCAATTTTTTCCTTATGCTACTAAGATGTTTGCAACGGCTAACTATATGCAGCAAGGTCGTTACAATCGTTTAGATATAGGTGCTTCCATATTATTTGAAAAGATGTTTTTTGGTGCTACTGCGGTTACTAATCCTGCTAAAAATGGCATAGACGGTCATTTGTTAACTTCTATGAATTTCTTTACAGGATTGCAGTACGATCACTTACGATTTGGACTTTCGTATGATATGAATACTACCAAAATAGGAAAGACAGGTGGTGTTTATGAATTGTCTTTGACTTATCAGTTTAATTTGGACAAAAAGTGTTTTGGTTGCCCTAATTATATTGGAAGATAATAAAGAAGTAAGTAATAAGAATAATTTATTGTCATATAAAACACCGCCATACCTTATATGGTCTTATTTGTTATTAAATGAGATACTAGAATAAAGTAAAAAACTTATATGACTTATGTGGTTTAAAAAAAACGACATTATTTCATTCCAGTTACTTATTGTTTTTTGCCAAAGATTTTTTTCAACAGATTTACAATTCCTAATACTACAAATCCAAAGACTAATCCAACAGTAAATTCTTTGATTATTGCTGGTAATTGTGGAGCAAAATGATGTAAAAAATCAATATTGTGTACAAAAATACCGCCAGCAACTAGAAGTAAAGCAATAGTTCCAATAACAGATAAACTTTTGATAACTTTTGGTAAAGCCTGTACCAGAACAGTACCTAAGGATTTTGTAAAGCTTTGTTCTTTTGAACTCAGTTGAATTAGTTTTAAACCCGCTTCGTCCATTCTGACAATTAACGCTACAATACCATAAACCCCAATGGTTGCAACTATTGCAATTATAGAAACCACAATTATTTGTTTGCTCAAAGGTTCTCCAATTACAGTACCTAGTGCAATGATGATAATTTCGACCGACAAAATAAAATCAGTTACAATAGCCGATTTTATTTTTCCTTTTTCAAGATTTAAAATTTCTTCTTCGCTCAGGGTTTCGTCCGTAATGGCCGCTGTGCTGTGGTGGCGATGAAATAGAAATTCATATATTTTTTCGGCACCTTCGTAAGCCAGATAAAGTCCTCCAATTACTAAAATGATAATGATAGCCATTGGTGAAAAAGCACTTAACAGAAAGGCTATGGGCAAAATAATTAATTTGTTGATAAAGGAACCTTTACCAATAGCCCATAAAACAGGAAGTTCTCTTGACGAAACAAATCCCGAAGCTTTTTCGGCATTTACTGCTAAATCATCGCCTAAAATACCGGCTGTTTTTTTAGCTGCCACCTTACTCATCACCGCAACATCATCCATAATTGCTGCGATATCATCTAATAGTGCGAAAAAACCTGATGCCATAAATTTTTTTTTGTTTATTTATTAGAGCGAAATTACTACTTTTTGATTGAATTTTAATGTAAAATTACTCTTCGTCATCAAAATTTAGAAAATCATCTGGATTAAAAGAAATGTCGTCATCCGGATCTTTGTCATGAGCACTTACTCCCGGCGGATTGAATAAACCCCAATCGTCTTTGATGTAATTCCAAACATCAAAACCGGCAACCCAGTCAATAAACAAGAGTCGGAATTCATCGATCTCATTTCTTAATAAATGAATGTAATCCTGGTCTGAAATAGCTTCTTCAAAGCGCAAACTTCCTGCCTGAACATAAAGTTCCCGTGCAGCTTTCCGAATGATAGTTGCGTTTTCCATTTTCAAATCATACAACTCCATTGCCTGAGCTCCGGCAATCTTAGCAGGGATTATCATGGCGTTTTCCATCATAAATCGAACCGTGGTTTCCTGAAGATATTCATTGTCAGCAGGAATAATTTCTATTAATCCTTGGGTAATTTTATAAATTTGCTCTGCTTTTTGATACAAAGGAAATTGTTCTAATTCATCTCGTTTCGACATTCGCTTTTTACTTTTTAGGATACACAGGAAGAGGAACAAATTCGGTTTCGCCTTTTATTTTATCAAATTTTTGTTCCGTCCAGTTTTGTTTGGCTTGCTCAATTAATGCTTTGTCTGTTGCAACAAAGTTCCAGTCGATAAATCGTTCTTCGGGATAGGCTTCACCACCAAAAATATAGATAGTCGAATTGGGTTTTATGGTAAATTCACAAAGGCTACTGTTTTTTGCCACTAATATTTGTTTAGGACCGTATTCGCTACCGTCGTTTTCAATTCCGCCTTTCAGAATATAAAGACCGGCTTCACCATACAGATGTTGCCCAATATTTAATTTTTTCTCTGTAACCGATTTTATCTCCAGCATGTACATCGGGCTATAGACCGGTACATTGGATTTTCTGCCAAAAGCTTCTCCTGCAACCAATTTGAATTCGACATCATCTTCTTTCCACGAAGGAATTTCGCTGCTGTCAATATGAAAAAACTCCGGTTCCATTTGCTCTAAATGTTTGGGTAAGGCAACCCAAATTTGTAAGCCGTGCATGTTTTTTTCGGAATGGCGTAAATACTCAGGAGTGCGTTCGGAGTGTACAATGCCTTTTCCTGCGGTCATCCAGTTGACTTCGCCCGGTTTTATTTCGACTTCATTCCCCAGAGTGTCGCGGTGCATAATACAGCCTTCGAATAAAAAGGTAAGTGTAGAAAGACCAATATGCGGATGAGGCAAAACATCAAAATTCTGGCGTTCATTCATTTTTACAGGACCCATGTGATCGATATAAATAAAAGGACCCACCATGCGTTTTTGGCGAAAAGGCAGCAATCGGCCTACCAGAAAATTGCCTATATCGGCAGCGCGTTCTTCGATAATGAGGTTGATATTAGACATGACAATTGGGTTTAAATCGTTTGTTATAATTTTTGTATTCTATTTTTTGTTACACTGAGCTTGTCGAAGTGCTTATTTATTCACTAAGCGGAGTCCTCGACATTCCGAAAATTCGGCACATGCTGACAAAACTAAATTAAAAAGCTCTTAGTATTTTTGGTACAGATAACGGTTTAGATTGATTCAATTACACTTTCCAGCAATCTTCTCGATTTTGGTGTTGTTTCTAATCGGTTGAAATCCTCTTCAGCACCGTAACCTACGGCCATAGCAAAAAGAGGCTGGTAGCTGCTCATATTGAGAATGTCCTTGTATTTATCTGCTTCAATACCTTCCATAGCAGTCGAATCCAGTCCTAATGCTGCACTGGCAGTTAAACCTACCCCCAGAGCAATATAGACTTGTTTGGCCAGCCAGGTTTTTAAATCGGCTTCCGGCATGCTTGCTTTCATTTGGTTGTACCAGTCTCTTCTAAATGCCGGCAATTCATTATCCACTACTTTTTGAAAAACGTCCAAATCATCTGCCACCGAAAAAACGACTAACAATTGCGCCTGGTTGATTTTCTCGGTATTGTGCATCGAAACAGCAGCTAATTTAGCTTTTATTTCGGTATTTTGTACAAAAGTAAATTTCCAGGGCTGGATGTTGATGGAAGAAGGGGTAAGGCGTAAAATTTCTTTTAAATTCTCTATTTTTTCCTGCGGAATGGATTTAGTAGCGTTGTATTGCTTGGCAGTATATCTTCGTTGAATTAAATCTAAAATATCCATGGTCTTTTTTGCTAATTGAATAACTGCAAATTTAAGTTAATAATAGGTCTCTACAAATTGGATTAGGAAGATAACTGACGGAACTGATAGAAAAAATATAAGGTCTTGTATTAGGCGATAATGAAAGGGTGTGTTTTTTAAAACCATAATCTTTTTTGATGTTAATTGACCTTTAAAGGTTTCTTGAGATGTTTAAGAATGTAGATGTAATTCTGTTATTTAGTACTTTTAAGAGGGATAATTATTAGTGGTTCAATTCCTGTCTTGTCACTTTGCAGGAATTATTGAACCGCGTGGTATTTGTAGGTAAATTATATTTTTTTCAATATAAAAAAAAGTGTTAAATCAATTGATTTAACACTTTTTTTGAAAGTGACCATGGAGGGATTTGAACCCTCACGCCCTTGCGAGCACCACCCCCTCAAGATGGCGAGTCTACCGTTTCTCCACATGGCCTAAAAGTAAAAAAGGTTAAGTAAATATTTACTTAACCTTTTGTGACCCGACTGGGGCTCGAACCCAGGACCCCATCATTAAAAGTGATGTGCTCTACCAACTGAGCTATCGAGTCAAATGCATCAGAAAACGTTTTTCAAGTGAATCACTTAATTTGTGACCCGACTGGGGCTCGAACCCAGGACCCCATCATTAAAAGTGATGTGCTCTACCAACTGAGCTATCGAGTCTTGCATCGTTCCCTGATTGCGGGTGCAAATATAAGGCGTTTTTTTTATTATTTCCAAGCTATTTTATTATAAATTTGTCTTTTTTTAATAATAAATTTTAACACCTTAGTTTATAGGGTTTTATTCTATGAAGAAAATTATACTGTTGGGTTATATGGGTTGCGGAAAGTCAACTATCGCCAAAGAATTGTCTAAAAAACTGGAGATTCCTTTTATCGATTTGGATGAATTTATCGAAGAAAAGGTAAAAATGACCATCAAAACCATATTTGCCGAAAAGGGAGAAATCCATTTTAGGAAATTAGAACATGAATGTTTTGTGGAATTACTGAATCTTCCCGAAGCAGTTATTATCGGATTAGGAGGGGGAACCCCTTGTTATGCCAATAATCATGAATTATTAAAAAGAGAAGATGTAGAGTCTATTTACCTAAAAGCCTCTATAGATACCCTGGTAGGTAGATTATCCTTAAATAAAAGCAATAGACCCCTTATCGCAAACAAAAACGATGTCGAGATGAAAGAGTTTATTGCTACTCATTTATTTGAAAGAAGTTATTATTACAATCAGGCGCAACATAGTGTTGTTGTAGATCAAAGAACTATTGCGCAGACAGTGGAGGATATTTTGGCAATTTTAGCTTAACCAGGCATAATTATCATTGTCCTGGTCAAATTCTACTCTAACGTGTTCTAATAAAGAAGTAGAAAGAGAAATTCCTTTAAAATCGGCTTTTACAGGATATTTTTTATGGTTTCGATCGACTAAGACCGCTGTTTTGAATTTTTTTAATGGCACATCCAAAAAGTGTTTTACTGCATAAATTAAGGTTGTGCCAGAATTCAACACATCATCAATAAGAATCAAACCTTTATTGGCATAGTTTTCGGCGGGAATGGAAGTTGTTATGGCTTGATTAGGATTTTGTTTATCAATGTGCACTTCGCACAATAGGATTTTTAAGTCGGATATAGTTTTTAATTCCTGAGCAATTTTTTCGGCAAATATATAGCCATTACTGGCAATTCCGGCAAGTACCACTTCTTCTTCGTCTATAAAGGTTTCATAGATTTGGTAAGCAATACGTTTTGTTTTGTGTTTAATTTCCAGATTGGTTAGAATGATATTTTTGCTCATAAATTTATTTTTTTTGCTAATATAGGTAAATTTAAATTCCAATTTTTAAATCCCAAATTCCCAAATTTCAGGATAAAAAAACAAAGTTGTATATACGTTTCTAAAAGTTTGAATTTGTAATTTTAATCTTCTTCGTCTTCATGATGAATTTCGTTTCCGTAGTCATCAATATCCCTTCGGTCTTTTTTAGTTGGTCGTCCTGTTCCGGTTTTTCGATAATGTTCTTTGGATAATTTTAATAATTCCAAATGCTGATAGACTTCGGCAGGCGTATCGTTTCTTCGATAAATATCAACGAGTTTTGCACCCACACGATTTTCGGGAATGTCTAGAACTGTGATGATTTGTGTAATTTGGTCTTTTCTAAAAGTGATTTTATCGGTAGGAAAAACTTCTTTTGAGGGTTTTGCAACCACGCCATTTACAGTGATGTGATTTTTTTTACAGGCCTCCGTAACCATATTTCGGGTTTTGTAATATCGGACACACCATAAATATTTATCTATTCGCATAAAAATTGTAAAATCAGAGTTAAATAGTTTACAAAAATAAATCAATATTGTATCTTGCGCACTTAAAATTCAGCTATAATGAACAAATTTAAGTATTATTTTATTTTAATAATTACAAGCCTCTCTTTATTTTCATGTTCGAAAGACGATAATTCTTCTATTGAAGAAGTACCTCTTAGAGATTTTCAAGAACAGTTTACAATAGATAGTATTGCTATCAAAGAATACTTGGAGACTTATTATATAGATATTGCCGATCCTAATTTTGCAGATAATGATGTAATAATTAAAAAAATTACAAATTCGGATACTCAACCATCCATAATGTCATATTTGAACAGCAGTACTTTTCCTAAATTATTGAAAAAAACTGTTGAATTACACGAAATAACATACGAAATCTATTATCTAGTTTTAAGAGAAGGAGTAGGAGAGAAACCAACTAATGTCGATGAGGTTTTGACATCCTACAGAGGAGATTATTTGTATCGTACAGTTGCTAAAGAAGCTGTGCCTGCTTCAGGTGATACTCCAGCACAACCAGCTGTGCCTTCTGAGCTTTTAGCAAGTCAATTTGAAGTACTAAGATATCCGCAATCTTTTTTTAATTTAACAGGTGTTATAACGGGTTGGAGCGAAGTTTTTCCAGAATTTAGAACGGGAGATACTCCTGTTTCAAATGGAGATGGAACAGTAACGCATACTAATTATGGGGCAGGAGTGATGTTTTTGCCTTCGGGATTAGCTTATTACAGTTCAGGGCAAGGGTCTATACCAAGTTATTCTCCATTGGTTTTTAGTTTTAAATTGTACGCAGTTAAAAGATCTGATTTAGATAATGACGGAATTCCTTCTTATCTAGAAGATATTGATGGTGATGGCTATTTAAGAGTTACTGAAACTGATGATTCTGATAAAGACGGCATTCCTGATTATTTAGATATTGATGATGATGGAGATAAATTTACTACCAGATCAGAAATAACAATAAATGGTGTTGTTACTCCTTTTGCATCAATTCCTGATTGTAGTGGGAATACAACTAATTCAAGCAGAAAGAAAAAGCATTTAGATTCAGCTTGTCACTAAATCTAGCTTTATCAAATAGAAAAAATCCCGTTTTGTACTGATGAACAAAACGGGATTTTTTTATGGAATTGCTGCTTTATAGAATTACTCCTTTATCAACCAGTTTTTAAAGTCGTTAAATTCCTGAGGTGAAACTCCGTGACCAATTGGATATTCGTGATAAACAGATTTTACTGCTAAATTGTCTAAAAAAGCTTTGGTTTTTCGTGCCCATTCTATTGGAATTACCTGATCGACTGTTCCGTGGGCTGCGAATATTTTTAAATTAGAGAAATCATTGTTTTTATAATTTTCTTCAAATATGGGTTCGCTAATATAACCGCTCAAAGCAATTACTTTTTGAACTTTATCAGGGTGTGACAATGCTATAGCATTACTTAAAATAGCACCCTGGCTGAAGCCTAAAAGAGTGATGTTCTTTTCATCAATAGGATAATTAGCAACTAATTCTTCGATGAATTTTGCAATTAAATCACGAGATAATTTTGCTTGTTCGTGGTCAGAGAATTTGTTTTCATTGGCATCAAAATTAATAGCATACCAGGCATAACTTCCGTATTGCAAGTCATAAGGAGCACGAGCCGAAATAACATAATATTCTTCCGGTAATTCAGAGGCAAAGGAGAATAAGTCGGCTTCATTGCTTCCGTAACCGTGTAATAAAAGCAATAAAGGGTTTTTATCTAATTTTATTTTAGGCTCTCTGATGAGGTATTCTAGGGATAAATTCATTTTTTAGATTAAACGTTTTTAAATATTTTTTGGAATTGTTCTCCTAAAATTGGAATTGGTTTCATTTGTCCTTGTAAGGCTCCCATAAATCCATAGATCCAAAGGATGAAATAAAACAAATAAAAAGCGGATGAAATAGTCCAACTATCAAAATACCCAATAAAATATCCAATTAAAAAAAAGGATAAAAAGATGCCTAAGGCCTGACGGATATGGAAAGAAGCAAAAGGACTTTTTTTATCGGCGTTCATAAAAAGAGCAATGATTGCTCCAATAATAGTGAAATAGCTAATGATGGCTATGTTTTTACCTTCTTTATCTGGATTCATGATGTTTTTATCTTAAAATTAATTGACCTTGATTTACAATTCCGTATGCTTTTCCTTTTGTTTGCATTCCTAAAAAGGCTGAGTTTTTAGATTTCGATAAAATAGCAGCTTTTGTAAAAGTACTTTCTCCTTCAGGATTGAACAAACTGATGTTGGCTGTAGCACCTTCATTGATAGCAGGACTTTCTATACCGAATACCGTTTTCCCGCTGGTTAATTTTTCGATTACTTTTTCTAAAGGCAATACGTTCATTAGAGCTCCAAAAGCACTTTCTAGACCAATGGTTCCGTTTTTTGCCATATCAAATTCCATTTTCTTATGCTCAATGTCAATAGGATTATGGTCGGTTGTAATCAAGTCGATGGTATTATCGAGAATTCCGGCTAATAATGATTGTCGGTCTTCTTCTGTTCTTAAAGGAGGAGTCACTTTATAACGGGTATCAAAACTGTCTAATTTTTCATCGGTCATTGTTAGATGATGAACCGTTACACTACAACTTACATTCAATCCTTTGGCTTTAGCTTCTTTGATTAAAGCGACCGATTTTGCTGTGGAAACTGTTGGAATGTGTAATTTTCCACCGGTATATTCTAGTAAAAATAAATTTCGGGCAACTTGTAATTCTTCGGCAAGATTAGGAATCCCTTTCAGCCCTAATCGTGTAGAAACTACTCCCTCGTTCACCACACCTTGTCCTTTTATATTAGAATCCTGAGAATAAGCAATCACTAATCCGTTGAAGTCCTGAGTGTATTGCAAAGCAATTTTTAACAAATTGGCATTTTCAAAACTTTTATTATAATCTCCAAAAGCAATCGCTCCGGCTTGTTTCATGTCAAACAATTCAGCCATGTCTTTTCCTTCGGCATTTTTAGTTAAGGCGCCAATAGGAAAAAGTGTTGTTGCGTGACCAATAGCTTTGGTTTTTACAAAATTAATTTGGGATTGATTGTCAATTACAGGGAAAGAATTGGGTTGTAAACCAATTCCGGTGAAACCGCTTTTTGCAGCAACCAGCAATCCGTTTGCGATGGTTTCGCGATCTTCAAAACCAGGTTCGCCCAGAGAAACGCTGCTGTCAAACCAACCTTGAGATACATGAAGATTATCTAATTTTAGCTCTTCTACCTGCTCTGGATTGGGTAAAGAAGCTCCGATTTTTTCAATTAATCCATCTACAATTAAAATATCTACCGTTTGATTGTGAAAAGAACTTTGAGGGTCGATAATTTTGGCGTTTCGGATAATTAGTTTCATATATAGAGAATATTTTATTTCAGGAATTTTATAATTGCCATTTCACATATCAGAAAGAGCAGTGCAAAGATAACAAACCATTTCCAAAGTTGATTATCCATTCGGTCGGTTTGTAGGCTATGAAAAACACTTTCAATAGATTCAGCGGTGTTGTATTGGGATAGGAAGTTGTTGTCCAATGGGTTTAGATTACTTTCGCTTCTGTTGTAATTAAAACTAATGTTTTCTACCCATTGTTTTTGATTGTAAATTTCAAAATTTCCTGCTTCCAAAGGCAAATCATTAAAAGTCATTTTGACTTTAGTATTCATGATTTGCTGAATAGGAATAAATTGTTCGTTCGAATTTTTAACTTCTAAAATAGCATTTTTTGATAACGTGGCATCAACGATAAAAGGAGTTTGGTTTCCAATAGTCAGTGCGTTTACACCATTGTTTTGATTGTACAATGCCATTTTATAAAATGTAGGAACAATTAATGGCGATTGTTGAAAGTTGGAATTTTCGGTATTTATAGGTGCCGAAAAAACAGAAACAGCCGACACGGGATTAAACATCGCCGATAGAAAAGCACTTTGATCATCATAAAACAAAGCTGCGGGACTGGAACCCGAAAATCTAAACGAAGCTTTGGTAGAAGGATATTGGAAATTACTAATCCTGTTTTCAAAAACATCTGAAAATAAAGGGTGATTGAAGTTTATTTTACTAATTAGTTTTTCGGTATTCTGATAAGATTTGAATTGAATATTTCCAAAATTCCCCAAAAAAGAATTTAGTGTTGTAATCGAACTTTTTGCCGAAGGAATAACAATAAGATTACCGCCTTTTTGAACAAAAGCTTTTAAGGTAATTTGTAAAGCCTGTGGGATTTCGTCTAATTCATTTAAGATAATTCCGTCTTGTTTTTCAATGTTATTATAGTTTAACAGAGCCAATTCGGAATTGCTGTAATTGAATTCATCATTGGTGTAGATGCGTTGTAAAAAGCTACTTTTGGAGGTTTCGCCAATGCTGATGATATTTGTTTTTTTGACTTTTGAAATACTGAAATAAAAGTTATTATCATAAGCCAGACTATTATCAGAAATGGAAACATAACCCTGAAAAGCTTGCTTAGGGATGCTAAAATGCAATGATTTTTTCGGGCTTTCTAAATTAGAAACCGTTTTAGCAATCAGTTTGTTTTGATTGTAAATGGCAACAGAAACCGGTTTTATCGCCTCGCCATAACTTGATAAAGCCACATTGATATCATAGAAATCAGTAGTAGTTTCATTGATAAAAACACTATCGACAGCCACATTGTTTTTTTGTTCCGATTTTGGAATTATAAAATAACTGACATCATTTTTAGAAATGCTTTTGAGTTGTTTTTGGTTAATTCCTATAGCATCTGTAATAATGATAATGTCCTTTTTTGCATTGGTAGGATGCGCATTTATTTTGGCTAACAAATGATCTAATTCAAACGGTATGGCACTGTATTTTAGATTTTGCAGTGTATTTCTAATCGATTTGATGTCGGTGTTCCAATAGCTTTCGGTATTGGTAAGCAATGAGAACTTAGTGTTTTCGGGAGTTTCTTCGAGTAATTCCTGTACGGCTCTTTTAAGTAATTCGCCTTTTTTTCCTTTGGCTTGCATACTGAAAGAATTGTCCAGAATAATATACATTTCATTCGAACGATTGTTGTGGTCTTTAGCATCAAAAAAAGGTTGGGCAAAGGCCAAAATAACACAAGCAAGCAATAACAATCGGCAACAAAGCAGCAACCATTTTTTTAGTTGGGAGCTTTTTCGGGTTTGGATGGAAATCGATTTTAAGAACTGAACATTGGTAAAATATTCTTTTTTAAACCGACGAAATTGAAACAAATGAACCAAAACAGGTACAATCAATAAGAACAGAAAGTATAAAATTTCGGGATGTTTGAATTGCATTCTTGTTTTGGGTTTTATTTAATATCCAAAAATAGTTAAAACTATGCACTTTGCTTTTCGCTTCTGAGATTTTTTTAGTGACAGATTACACAGATTAATATGTATTTTAGCATTCACTAAAAATAAGAAAATGAAAAAAGACCTTCTAATTGTATTTATAGTATTGTTTTGTATTGGGGTTCAGGCTCAGGAAAATAAATTGAATTTACTCATAGGAACTTATACTAACAGCTGTGAAAGCAAAGGTATTTATGTTTATGATTTTGATACAAATATAGCTGAATTTAGTTTTAAAAACACTTCTTCAACAGTTGTTAGTCCCAGTTATTTGACGGTTTCTAAGGACAATCAATTTGTATATGCTGTTAATGAGAATGGCGATAATAGTGCAGTAAGTTCTTTTAAATTTGATGCCAAAAGTGGTGCAATAAACTTAATCAATCAGCAGGATTCTAAAGGTGCGGATCCTTGTTACATTATTAGTGACGATAAGAATGTAATTGTTGCTAATTATTCAGGAGGAAATATTGCCGTTTTTGGAAAGAATGAAGATGGAAGTATTACAGCCGCTAAACAGCTAATTCAACATTTTGGTAAAGGAATAAATGTACAAAGACAAGAGAAACCTCATGTTCATATGGTGTGTTTTTCACCCGATAAAAAGTTTGTTTTGGTAAATGATTTAGGGAATGACAAGGTGTATTCTTATCATTATGATTTGGATTCAAATGATAAAACTTTGAGGATTTCGGATAGTATTGCTGTCAAATCAGGTAGTGGGCCCAGACATTTAACGTTTAGTAATGACGGAAACCACGTTTATTTATTGCAAGAATTAGACGGTAGCCTGACGACGTTTAATTATTTGAATGGAAAATTAAAAAAAATAGACGAAACCACTATTTTGGCAAAAGATTTCAAAGGAACTTTTAGTTCAGCCGATATTCATATTTCGCCTGACGGGAAATTTTTATATGCTTCTAACAGAGGAGAAGCCAATACGATTTCGATTTTTAAAGTTAAAAAGAATGGCAAGTTGGAATCATTGGGACAAAACAGTACATTGGGAAAAGGACCGCGAAATTTTGCAATTGATCCTTCGGGGAATTTTCTTTTGGTTGCTCATCAATATTCGAATGATGTAGTAATTTTTAAAATTGATAAAACTACGGGAGCACTCGAAGACACAGGCAAAAGAATCTATTTGTGCGCTCCTGTTTGCTTGGTTTTTACTAAAATATAATTTTTGGATTGTATTATTATGAGTTTAGCATTGTCGCATTTTTTGTCTGAAAACAAAATTTTAGGAACTGAATCAAGGAAGACTTTACTAGGGTTTTGGAATAAAAATAAAATGCTTAAAACAAAAGAATTACTTTTAGGGTTTAAGCAAAAAGATTCCAATTTGTATTTTGTGAAAAAAGGATGTGTACGCCTGTTTGTGATAGATAAAAATGGAGAACAAATTAATATGGGTTTTGGTTATGAAAATTCATTGATTACTTGTTTTCAGACTTTTATTGAAGGAACGCCTTCGTTGATAAGCATAGAAGCTATTTTAGATACTGAATTAGTTGCTATTGCTAAATCGGATTTATTGCCGCTGATTCAAAGCAATTCTGAAAT
This sequence comes from Flavobacterium sp. GSA192, assembly GCF_006386525.1. NCBI lineage: Bacteria > Pseudomonadati > Bacteroidota > Flavobacteriia > Flavobacteriales > Flavobacteriaceae > Flavobacterium > Flavobacterium sp. GSA192. Next base: position 394,891 of record NZ_VAHC01000005.1, read on the forward strand.
TGCGTTATGGTATCAATCTATGCTTGAGTCTACATTGACCGGGCATATTCAACGACAGGTGGAATTACTTACTTTAAAGCCTCAGGAACGTTATGCCGTTTTTATTAAAAGAAGTGGACATTTGATAAATAAAATTCCTTTAAAATATATTGCTTCTTATTTGATGATGAAACCGGAGACTTTAAGCAGAATTCGGGCTAAAATTTCTTGATTTGAATCAAGTAGGAATTCTTGTTTTAATTTCAAATTTGTGGATGTATAATATAAACAACATCGATTATGAAATTAGTTTCAGGGCAAAAAGCACCTTTATTTGTTACCAAAGATATTTTTGGAAACATCATAGATCTTAGTCAGATTGAGAATCAAAAAATTATTTTAAGTTTTTTTAGGTATGCCGAATGTCCAATGTGTAATGTTCAAATTGCCAAAATTATGCAGCAAAAAGAAAATTTTGCTAAACATAATTTGAAATTAATTACTGTTTTTGAATCTTCGGAAGAGAGTTTGAAAGCAAGTATTTATGACCGTCATTCTTTTGATTTTGTAATAATAGCTGATAGAAATAGGGAATTATATACCTTGTATGGAGTGCATCCTTCCTGGTTTAAAACAATACGTACTTTTTCGTTAAAAGCAATTCAAAATTTAAAGCTGGCTTTTAAAAATGAATTTAAAATTATGGGTAGAGTAGAAGGGACAATCAATCAAATCCCCGCTGATTTTTTAATTGGAAAAGATAAACAAATTGAAATAGCACATTATGGAAATAGTGTAATTGATCATTATCCTTTGGAGAAGTTGTTAAATTAGTTCAAAAAAATCCCTAACTTTCTTTGTCAGGGATTCTGTCTTTAAAACGATTTTTATGTTTTTATTTTAACCATTCATTTTAAACAATCCTTTATAGTTCTCCCAGTGCGAATAGATTAAGAAGATGTTGCCGAAAAGAATACCAATACCGATAGGCAGGTTGCTTGGAGTTAAAAAGTAATTAATGAGTACGATATTAATAATTACCGGGAAGATTACAATGTTAGCCAAGGTGGTGAATTTCCCTAACAGAAAAGACAGTCCACATAAAAATTCAATTGATTTTGCTAATGGCATCAAGTAAGTTGATGCAATAAGACCAACTTGAAATGCTTTGAAATCACCTGTGGAAACAGGTTCAGGGCTTGGTAAAAAAAAGTAGCTGAGAGAAGTACAAAGGAATATAGCTCCCATTAATGTACGAATAATTAGGGTTGCAATTTTCATGATATATTGGTTTTATGGGTTAACAAATCATAAAATTCTGTTGCGGTTCAGCACTTTCATTGTTAGTTAAAACTCATTCCTAAAAACCGTTTCAATCAGAAAAACCAGTATTTTAAAACTGTACAACGATGAGTATCGTGTTGTGTTTTTATATTGTATAGTAAATTTACAAAAAAATAAACTGATTTTTCTGATATTCGAAAATTATTATTTATAAAAATGTTAATTTAATATTCAATTGAGTGTTTCTTGTGAAAAAAGACGAGAATTAAGTTGGTTTTGGGAGACTTCCTCAATTTTGTCAATTCCGACGATAGAGGAATCTCATCACGTAACTCGACAAAGTTGCTCATCGTTGCGGGTATGGAAAGAATTTCCGCGCATTCGGGGATAAAGCTTTTATTTTGAAGCTAGGCAAGCAGGTGAATACTACATCATTGCTATAGAGGTTTATAAATTATGCTTATTAATAGCATAGAAAACAGATATATAATTGGAATTAAGCTAATAGTTGTCCAAACTATTTTAAATAATTTTGAAGTGTTTTTGTTGGATGAAATTTCTACAGAATTTATCAAGTCCCATATAAATGAAATTCCCTAAGAACAGTAAACAGTAATAACTCCAATTAGATAGATATATCTTAGATTTTCATTGTATTTGTAGTTTTGTGTTAAATGAGCTATGATGTTTGCAAAGATTGGTAATACACAAATAATCAGGGCAAATTTTTGATGTTTTTTTAGCATTTTAAACAAGTTTGGTTTTGTATAAATTAATTTGAGCATCTTGCATGTACTATTTTAAAAACTACAACTGCTATTATCGAGGATAAAAATGAAGACAAAAGAATTACGAAATCAAGTTTTGCATAATCTTTTCCCATTTCATCAAAAAATGGATTAAGTCCAAAATAAATGAGCGTGATAATATAAATTAAATTATTTGTTGCTATTGATAAATTTATTCCAATCGTTTTTTTTAGTCTTATTAGGTAGAGTATCAGTAAAGAAATAAGAGTGGCAATCATATTAGCTAGTAAAATTCCATAAGGTATCATTCCCACGTTTCCTCCAGGTAAACCAGAAATACTTAAATATAAAGATGTAAAAACCGGATTTATTATGCAATAAAAAATTAAGATTAGAATTATCTTGATGTAGTAATTCATTATGATTGTTATTTTTTAGGAATACAATTTTAGAAATAGAGTTTAATAACTCTCAAATATATTAAAATATTCCTACAAATAAAGATAAAAACTAACTTTAGAAAGCATTCTGATAAATAGCTATTTTTTTGTACTTTTGCAGCAAATTTTATAAAAAATATTCATGTTAACAGTAAATAATTTATCAGTTCAGTTTGGCAAGCGAATTTTATTCGACGAAGTAAATACCACTTTTACTCACGGTAACATCTATGGTGTCATTGGTGCTAACGGTGCTGGAAAATCTACCTTTCTTAAAATCATTTCGGGCGATATGGATCCTACTTCGGGTCATGTTCAGTTAGAGCCTGGAAAACGTATGTCGGTTTTAAACCAAAATCACAACATGTTTGATGAGCATACGGTTTTAGAAACCGTAATTATGGGAAATAAAGTCCTGTATGCTGTTAAGAAAGAAATGGACGAACTCTATTTAGATTATAACGATAAAAATGCCGACAGAATCGGGGAATTGCAAGTGCAATTTGAAGAAATGAACGGCTGGAATGCTGATTCGGATGCTGCTTCTATGTTATCAAACTTGGGTATTGGCGAAGAACACCATTATACGTTGATGGCGGATATGGAAGGGAAAATGAAAGTTCGTGTGCTTTTGGCGCAGGCACTTTTTGGAAATCCTGATGTGTTGATTATGGATGAGCCTACTAACGACCTGGATTTTGAAACCATCGCGTGGTTAGAAAATTTCCTTGCTAATTACGAAAATACAGTAATTGTGGTTTCTCACGACCGTCACTTCCTGGATGCTGTTTGTACGCATATTTCGGATATTGATTTTGGAAAAATAAACCATTATTCAGGAAACTATACGTTCTGGTACGAGTCTAGCCAGTTAGCGGCGAAACAAAGAGCGCAACAAAATAAAAAGGCAGAGGAGAAAAAAGCAGAATTGGAAGAGTTTATTCGTCGTTTTTCTGCGAATGTGGCGAAGTCTAAACAAGCGACTTCCCGTAAAAAAATGATTTCTAAATTGAATATTTCTGAAATCAAGCCTTCAAGTCGTCGTTATCCTGCGATTATATTTGATCAGGAGCGTGAGGCAGGAGACCAGATTTTGAATGTTCAGAATTTAAGTGCTTCTATTGATGGAGAAATATTGTTCAAAGATGTGGATTTGAATATGGCAAAAGGAGACAAAATTGTTCTTTTCTCAAAAGATTCCCGTGCTACAACTGCTTTCTACGAAATTTTGAATGGAAATCAAAAACCGGATTCGGGAGAATTTGACTGGGGTGTAACTACAAATCAGGCTTATTTGCCGGTTGAAAATCATTCGTTTTTTGAGAATGATTTATCACTTGTAGACTGGTTGCGTCAATATGCAAAAACCGAAGAAGAGCGTGATGAGGTTTTTATTAGAGGATTTTTAGGGAAAATGATTTTCTCAGGAGAAGAAGCTTTAAAAACAAGTAATGTGTTGTCAGGAGGAGAAAAAGTGCGTTGTATGTTGTCCCGAATGATGATGGAACGTGCTAACATTTTGATGCTGGATGAACCTACAAACCACCTGGATTTGGAATCGATTACGGCTTTTAACAACTCATTGAAGAACTTCAAAGGTTCTGTAATTTTTACCACTCATGACCACGAGTTCGCACAAACTGTGGGTAACAGAGTAGTAGAGTTGACTCCTAATGGGGTAATTGACCGTTACATGACATTTGATGAGTACTTGGATGATGAAAAAATTCAGGAACAAAGAAAGAAAATGTACAATCTTTAATGGATTGGGAAAACAATAAGAAGATGCCGTCTCGATACTAATTTGAGACGGTTTTTTTATGCTTTTTGAATAGAATTAAAAAAAGGGTTGAAAAAAAGTGCTATTTTTGCATGACCCAAGATAACACTTTACTATGACTCAAAAAGTTTTACTTAATTCCAAAGAAGTCAATATCATTCTTCATCGTTTGGCTTGTCAGCTAATTGAAAAACACCTTGATTTTAAAGATACTATTTTGATAGGTATTCAGCCCAGAGGAACTTTTTTAGCCAATCGTCTTAAGGAATTGTTGGAAAAAGAATATAATACTCCTGAAATACAATTAGGCTATTTGGATATTACTTTCTTTAGAGATGATTTTCGAAGAACCGAAAAACCATTGGAAGCCAATAAAACCAATATCAATTTTATCGTAGAAAATAAGAAAGTTATTTTCATTGATGATGTGTTGTACACCGGAAGAAGTATTAGAGCGGCTTTGACAGCTATTCAGTCTTTTGGAAGGCCTTCAGGAATTGAATTGTTAACATTGATTGATCGTCGTTTTAGTAGGGATTTACCAATTCAGCCTGACTATAGAGGAAGACAGGTGGATGCTATTAATGATGAGAAGGTAAAAGTGAGTTGGAAAGAAAATGATGGCGAAGACACCGTTTATCTGGTTACTAATTAAGTTAAAAAAGGAATCGTTTGTTGTTCATGGTTCATTGTTACTTTAAACTAAAAACCAAAAACAATAAACTACAAACAAATAAAAAACAATGAGCGAATTAAGCGTAAATCATTTATTAGGAATAAAATATATCAACAAAAATGATATTGACCTTATTTTTGAAACAGCCGATCATTTTAAAGAAGTCATTAATCGTCCTATAAAGAAAGTGCCTTCGTTACGAGATATTACCATTGCCAATATTTTTTTCGAAAATAGTACAAGAACCAAATTGTCATTTGAATTAGCCCAAAAACGATTATCAGCTGATGTGATTAGTTTTTCGGCAGCACAATCTTCGGTTAAAAAAGGAGAAACGCTTATTGATACCGTAAATAATATTCTTTCGATGAAAGTGGATATGGTGGTGATGCGTCACGCTAATCCCGGTGCTGCTTATTTTTTGTCTAAAAATGTAAAAGCCAGTATTGTAAATGCGGGTGACGGAGCTCATGAACATCCCACTCAGGCTTTGTTAGACAGCTATTCGATAAGAGAAAAATTAGGAGATGTAGCCGGAAAAAAAGTGGTGATTGTTGGGGATATTTTACATTCAAGAGTAGCCTTGTCTAATATTTATGCTTTGCGAATGCAAGGTGCCGAAGTAAAAGTTTGCGGTCCTAAAACATTGATTCCAAAATACATTGAATCTCTTGGCGTAAAAGTAGAACCTAATTTACGAAAAGCTTTAGAATGGTGTGATGTAGCCAATATGTTGCGCGTTCAAAACGAAAGAATGGACGTGAATTATTTTCCATCGACAAGAGAATATGCACAGCAATACGGGGTTGATAAAGCATTATTAGAGTCTTTGAACAAAGAAATTGTAATTATGCACCCGGGACCAATCAACAGAGGAGTGGAGATAACATCTGAGGTAGCCGATTCCGGACAATCGGTTATTTTGAACCAGGTAGAAAACGGAGTAGCTATTAGAATGGCGGTGATTTATCTTTTGGCATCAAAAATTCAGTAAGTAAAAAAAACTTAGTAACTTTAGATTTTTGTAATCTAACAATAAAATTTCAAAGCAATGAAAGTAGATCAAAAAGACCATACTATTACAATTAAGGATACTCAGGGTGATTTTACTTCTTTTTTGATGAAGGTTACACATCAGTATAAGAGTTATGAAAACCATAATATTATTATTGATCTTTTAGGTTATAAAGACGAAATACCGGTAAGCGAGTTGAAGTTGTTTTTGCCTCTGTCAAAAAAACATAAGAAGTCCAAAAAATCATTTGTTGTAGTGGTAGCAGATTTTGATTACAACGCATTACCTGAAAAATTTACTGTAGTTCCCTCTTTGTTAGAAGCTCATGATATTATTGAGATGGAAGAAATAGAGAGAGACTTAGGATTTTAGATTTTAAAGTTCAGATTTTAGGTTTTGAATGAATCTTAAATGTTACTTGCTCAATCTAAAATTAATAATCTTAAATGAAATTAACTATTCTAGGCTGTTATGCAGCAACACCTCGCACAATTACCAATCCTACTGCTCAGATTTTAGAAATAAAAAACAGATTGTTTCTTATTGATTGTGGGGAGGGAACACAAGTCCAACTTCGGAAAAACAAAATCAAGTTTTCTAAGATTAACCAAATTTTCATTTCGCATTTGCATGGAGATCATTTTTATGGTTTAATCGGTTTAATTTCTACTTTTTCTTTACTAAATCGCAATAACGATTTACATATTTACGGTCCTAAAGGGATTAAGGAAATCATAATGTTGCAATTGCGATTATCCAATTCCTGGCCTAATTTTGGTCTGCATTTTCATGAATTAACATCAAAGGAAAGTGAAGTGATTTATGAGGATGAAAAAGTTTTGGTGAAAACCATACCATTAAAACATCGTATTTATACCAATGGATTTTTATTTCAGGAAAAAATAGATAAAAGAAAACTGAACATTGAAGCGGTCCAGAAGTACCAAATCGAGAAATGTTATTATCAGAATATAAAAAATGGTAAAGACATTCTTTTGGATAATGGAACTCTCATTCCTAATGTACAATTGACATTTGATCCTGAAATTCCCCGAAGTTATGCTTTTTGTTCAGATACAGCTTATAATGAAGCTATTTTGTTAATAATCGAAAAAGCCGACGTTTTGTACCACGAAGCTACTTTTTTGCAATCTGAGGAGAATTTAGCCGCTAAAACAATGCATTCAACAGCTATAGAAGCAGCTACTATTGCTAAAAAAGCTCAGGTAAAACAACTTATTTTAGGTCATTATTCTACCCGATATGACAATATCAATTTGTTTAAAGAAGAAGCTGAAACGGTTTTTCCTGCTATTTTATTGGCAGATGATGGCGTAAGCTTTGATTTATAGTTATAATACTAATTACAATATACAATGGAAGATTTAAGTAATTATAGAAGATCTTATGAAAAGAGTGAATTATTGGAATCTAATATTCCCGAAGATCCTATCAATCTTTTTCATCGTTGGTTTCATGAGGTAGAAGATTTTGGTGGAGGAGAAGAGGTGAATGCTATGACGGTTTCTACTTTTGGTTTGGATGGTTATCCAAAAGCAAGAGTGGTGTTGTTGAAAAGGTATAATGAAGAAGGATTTGTTTTTTATACCAATTATAATTCGGAAAAAGGAAAAGCAATAGAAAAGAATCCTCATGTTTGTCTTTCTTTTTTTTGGCATGGGGCCGAACGTCAGGTAATCATTAAAGGCATTGCAGAAAAGACCTCTGAAATTATTTCTGATAATTATTTTGATTCCAGACCTGATGGAAGCAAACTAGGAGCAATTGTTTCTAATCAAAGCGAAGTAATTCCTTCCCGGGAATTTTTAGAAGAAAATTTAAAACAGTTGGAAAGTGAATATGAAAGTATGGTAATTCCAAGACCCAAACATTGGGGAGGCTATCTTGTTCGTCCTGTGGAAGTTGAATTTTGGCAGGGAAGAGCCAATCGTTTGCATGACAGAATTCGTTATTCTCTTCAGGAGGATTACTCATGGAAAAAAGAACGATTATCGCCTTGATATGTAAGAAAAATTTCTTTTTTAAGTAAAAAAGATGTATTTCGTCGATTTTTTTTGTAGTTTACCGATAAAGTGTTGTATGTTTGAATAACAAATAAGAACACAAACTAACACATTTAAAGAGTTTGCCCCACAATCTACTTTAAACTTAAACTACTAGCTTATGAAAGTAAATTTACTCAAATTAATGTTGCTTTTAACAGTAATATTTACATTGGATTCTTGTTCATCTGATTCTTCAGAAGTAACTGCTGATTCAACTTCTGCGGTAATTGTAGAGAATTATACCTATAGTGCAACTGAGTTAGAAACTATGAAATTGATTAATGATTATAGAGTAAGTATTGGTTTGAATCCTTTAGAGATTATCAATCATATTTCATATAAATCTGAAGAGCATGATTATTATATGATTGATAATAATGTGGTAAGTCATGATGGTTTTGTAGATCGTTCTACAAATATTATGAAGTTATTAGGAGCTAAAACAGTGGGTGAGAATATTGCTTATAATTATAATAGTCCACAATCTGCTTTAAATGCCTGGTTGAATAGTCCTGCACACAAGAAAAATATTGAAGGGAATTATACTCATTTTGGAATTTCTATTAGATCTAATCAAACAACAGGAAAAAAATATTACACTAATATTTTTGCAAAAATTTAATTTTTTTGGTTTTTATTTAGTACCAAAGAGAATTTTTCCCCAAATCGATTCTCTTTTGGTATTAAAAAAATAAAGAGGTTGTAAATCCCCAATTACAGCCTCTTTTTTTTGCTTTTTTATTTTTTTGTAAGAAGTTGAAAAGTAGTTCTTTATTGCTTTTTTTATTCCGTAAGAAAAATTATTGGTAACATTTAATTAATGTTAAAATTACATTTCATTTTCTGTTTTTTTTTTGTGTAATCGATTAAACTTGTATGTTTGGCAGAACCAAAAAAAATAAAACCAAAAAAAAACAACCAAAACTGTATGAAATTAAATTTATTGCCTAAAATAATGCTGTTATCGGCTTTATTTATGTTAAATTCCTGTTCATCTGATAATGAGGAGTCAGAGAACTTAAGTTCTAAAGTTAAACCAGAATTAGTTTTAAATTACACTTACAATGTTTCTGAATTAGAAACTATGGATTTAATTAATGATTATAGGGTCAGTATAGGCTTGAATCGTTTAGAAAAAATTAATCATATATCATTCAAATCAGAAGAGCACGATATTTATATGATTAATTATAAGGTTTTGAATCATTATGATTTTTATGCCCGTTCCGAAAATATAATGAAGGTTTTAGGAGCTAAGGCAGTTGCTGAGAATATTGCTTTCAATTACCATTCAGCAAAATCAGTTTTGAATGCCTGGTTAAACAGTCCTAAACACAGGGTGAATATTGTTGGTGATTTCACTCATTTTGGTTTAGCTATAAAAGAGGATTCTGCTACAGGTGAAAAATATTATACCAATATTTTTGCTAAATTATAATTGAGTTTGAGTTTGTGTTAAAGAGGCTGTTTTTGATTAAGCAGCCTCTTTTTTATTGTATGTGCTTAGAGTTGAAATTATTATTGACCAAAAGATATTTTTATGAATATGGCTGTCCGCAACTGGTATAAGAAACGGATAGTCATATTTATGAATATTGGTTTTACAATAATCTTTATGATGCAAAAAAAAACAGCTGCAAAATATTATAATTTGCAACTGTTTTAGTGTGGTTAGAAAAAACGAATCTTCGTTATTTGTTTTTGATTGAATTAATTTTTTGTTTTAATTGCTCCATAATATAATTGGCTTTTTCATTTTCACCAATAGCGTACAATGATTTTGCATATTGATCATAATATATTGCATCTAAATCCATTGTCATTGCAAATAATTCGCCATACCATTTAGCGGCTTTTCCCATGTTTAAATCAGTGTAGAAAGCATTACCTAATTTTTGAAACAAATCAATAGATTTGTATCCTTTCTCGGCGACTCTTTCGTAAGTTTTTGTAACATTTACATATGCGTAACTCTCGCCAACTCTTTCGGTGATAAAAACTTTTGGATTTTGAGAATATCCACTATAGGATAACAGACTTACTAAAATAAAAAAATAGATTTGGGGTATTTTCATATTCTAAATTTAAGTGTTTTTTTGTCATAATACCGTTGTTTTTTTACATAAAAATTATTGTGTTGCTAATTTTTGTGTAATTAAGAGGATTTAAATTTAATAGAAATATCTATATATTTAATAAAAAGACTGTTTTTTTGAGCATTATTTTTAAAATTATTGGAATTTGTGTTTTTTTTAGTACAAGTATTTTAGAAATAATGCTCAAAAAAATGGATGTATTAGTTAAAGAGCAGTAATAATAAATTCGCTTCTTCGGTTCATTTGATGCTCTTCTTCTGTACATTTTACTCCGTCGGAACATTGGTTAACAAGTTGATTTTCACCATATCCTTTTCCAATTAATCGATTTGGATTTATTCCGTTTTTAATTAACCATGCAATAGTAGATTTGGCTCTTCTATCGGATAAAGATTCATTGTATTTAGAAGAACCACGACTATCAGTATGTGAGCGGATATCGAGTTTCATTTTTGGATATTCGTTCATAACATCTAATATTTTTTCGAGGTCTATAGCGGCTTCCACTCGAATATCGGATTTGTCAAAATCAAAATAAATCATTTTGATACCAAAACATTTACCTAAATCATCACCTACTGTTACTTTACATTTAGCTTTTTCCAATGCAAGCGGGAAATGTGTTTTTCCATTTTCTTTGGCAATAGTAACTTTTTCTTCAATGGTGGTATAATCTTCTTTTTCGGCTCTTACACTATATTTCTTTCCACATTCTACGGCAAAAGAATAGTTTCCTTTTTCATCAGAAGTTGTGGTGCTAACCAGATTATATTGACTGTCATACAAACTTAATTTGGTACCGGGTAATAGAATTTTAGATTCAATATCGGTTATTTCTCCATAAAGTAATTGTTCACAGATAAGTCTTTTGGTTTCTAAAAAATTATATATATCATCAAATCCCTGACCTCCGTCTCTGTTAGAACTTAGAAAACCTCTTCGGGATTTTGTATCGATTACATAAGCAAAGTCATCTTTTTGAGAATTTGCGTCGGCACCTATATTTTGAACTTCATTAAATGAACCGCTGGGATTGAGTTTTGAAACAAATATATCTAATCCTCCCAGACCGGGATGCCCATCTGAGGCAAAGTAGAGTTCGTTTTCATCGTTTATATGAGGGAAAGTTTCACGTCCGGATGTATTGATTGGATTACCTAAATTTTCGGGATTTCCAAAACTTCCGTCTTCGTTTATTTTAACTTTAAATATATCCGATTGTCCTAATGTTCCCGGCATATCCGAAGCAAAGTATAATGTTTTTTCGTCTTGACTTAATGAAGGATGGGCGGTGCTGTAATTATCACTATTAAAAGACAATTCGCTTGTATTAGTCCATTTTCCATCAACTAAAGTAGATTTGTATATTTTTACCAAATTGACGTTGTTTCCATCTTTTCCTTTTTTTCCTTCGAGATAGTTATTTCGTGTAAAATACATTGTATTTCCATCTTTTGTAAAAACGGGAGTGGCTTCGTGAAACTTAGTATTAATTGAGCGATTAAATTTCTTAGGATTTCCGGCAGTCATTTCGTCACCTAAATCAGCGGTGTATATATTTGTAAAGAATTGATCAGTCCAGGAATGTTTTCTATGACCTAAACCTCCGGTATCTCTGGCTGTTGCAAAATAAATTTTGTTGTTATGGATTGTTGTGCCATAATCTGAATATTTAGAATTTATTCCGGCATTTTCAATTTTGTATCTTCCTGAGTTTTCTTTTATAGCATCAAGATAATTCTGGTTTTTTTTGAACAATTGTCCTCTATTATCATTGTTTGATAATTCTGTAAATTTATTCATTATCTCATTGGCTTTATTATTCTCACCAATTGAACGCAATGATTGGGCATAGCGGAAATAATATTCAGGTTCTAAGTCAGTGGTCATGGCAAATAATTCACCATACCATTTAGCGGCTTTGTCTAATTCGGCATTGAAATAATAAGCATTACCTAACTTTTGATACAGTATTGCCGATTTATATCCTTTTTCGACAACCCTTTCATAAGTTTTAATAGCATTAATATAGGCATAGCTGTCATATTTTTTGTCAGCTGAAGCCAAACTAGCTTTTTGTGAATAAATGTTGAATGAAAAAACACTTATTATAGCTACGCAAAGGAGTATATTTTTTTTCATAATATTTGTTTTTTATATGGATGGATCTAGGAGTTTTAATTTTTTTCGGTATTTGCCTCTATTTTTTGATTGAATATCTTCATCATTTCATTGGCTTCATCATTTTTATTAATAGATTTTAAAGAGCGGGCGTATCTAAAATAATATTCAGGTTCTAAATCAGTAATGGTATTCATTGAAAATAATTCCTGATACCATTTAGCCGCTTTGTCCAGTTCTTCATTAAAGTAATAGGCATTTCCTATTTTTTTTAACATATCGGCTGATTTGTATCCTTTTTCAATTACTCTCTCATAGGTTTTTAAAGGATCTATGTCTGAATAATTGGTTTTGTTTTTATTGGGTACAATTACTTTTTTTTCATTTTGCGAATAAATAGCACATGAAAAAATACTTATCATTATCATGTAAACAACTAAATAATTTTTCATAATAATAGGTTTTTAGTTCATGTTTTTAAGTCAATTAGTTATAAACCATTGTCTTTTTGATGGTATATTTTCATCATTTCATTAGCTTTATCTTTTTTATTGATAAATTTTAAAGATTGCGCATAACGGAAATAATATTCAGCTTCTAAATCAGAGGTCATATTGAATAATTCCTGATAGTATTTAGCGGCTTTGTCCAGTTTTCCTCTAAAATAATAGGCGTTTGCTAATTTTTTAAACATTTCAACCGATTTGAATCCTTTTCCAACAACTCTTTCATAGGTTTTTATAATATCAATATATTCAACGCCATTACTTGGATCTGTGTCTTCATATATTGGTTTTTCAGGTATATTTAAATTTACGGTTATATCTGAATTATAATTATTCTTAGGCATTGGTTTTAGTGAGTCAATTACGGATTTTTTTTTATCGTTAATGTATTGTCTTTTTATATCAAAAATGGGGGTCACAATTCGGGTATTGTTGGGACCTAAATCAGTTGTGTTTATTAAACTTATGTCTGAAACTACATAGGTAACAGTGTAACCACCAAATGTCATATTGATTGTTTCTACTACTTTGTAGGATATTATGGTTTTTATTCGATTTTGTATTACTTCTGAACCTGTTAAAGACGTTTTTAAAGAATCTTTTATTTGATCAACAGATAATTTTAATTTTTGCGAATAGATAGTACATGAAAAAACACTTGCTATTATTAAGTAAAGAAAAATAGAATTCTCTATAATAATTGTTTTTAAAAGTGTCATGATTTCATTGTTTTTTTACTTAATTCATCACTGATTAAGTTGATAGGTCACACTTTTTTGGGCTAAATAAATGTCTAGAAAAATCTTGGAGTTGTAATTTTTTTATTGTTTTTGAAAATTTCGTATCTCAAGAAAATTTCATGTGAACCGGAATTGTAATTGTCTAATTTGGTCGTTTCTAAATCATATCCATAGCCAATATACATGGCATCAGAAACTTGGAAGCCAACCATGGCACTTACAGAAGCACTCCAGCGATAGGCAATACCGGCTGTTAATTTGTCAAAAAACATAAAATTACCAGAAACATCTACCTGTAAAGGAGATCCCTGCACCATTTTAGTTAATAAAGCAGGTTTGAATTTAAGATTATAACTTAAATCCATAACATAACCGGCAATTAAATAGTAAGTCATTTTTTCTTTAAAAAGAGCTACATCATTATCATCATAGCGATTTGATTCTATGAAGTTTGGGATTGATAAACCTACATAAGCTTTATCAGAATGAAGATATACTCCAGCACCAATATTAGGTGTAAATCTATTATTGAAGCCCTGTAATTTAGGATCACCACTATTTTCAGGATTTAGTTTATTAGGATCTAAATCAAATAAATTAGCTGTAGCTTTAATACCAAAAGATAGTTTTACAGTTTCAGAAGTTGGTATGGTGTAAGACAGGTCGGTAGATAATGTGTTTTCAGTAGTTGGACCAATTCTGTCATTAATAATCGATACACCTAAACCCAATCTGCTATTGTTAAAAGGAGTGTTAATAGAAACCGCATTAGTTGTAGGAGCTCCGTCTAATCCAACCCACTGGGTACGATGCAGGGCAAATATACTCATTGCACCTCTCGAACCGGCATAAGCCGGATTTACATTTATAGTGTTGTACATGTACTGTGTAAATTGTGCATCTTGTTGTGCATAACTTACCACTGTTGTAAACATCAAACTGATTAGTAGTAATTTTGTTTTCATCTGACTTAAGTTTTATAATTACCTGAGGTTTGTTTAATAAAACCTCAGGTATTAGATTTGAGTTTTTTTATCTGGAAAGGTATAGGTAACCTTGTTCTCTTTTAGCGATATTCTCTCCTTGTAAATCTACAGCGGTATAGTTCAAGATATAGAAATAAGTTCCGGTAGGTAATCCAGCCGATTTGTCAACTGTAACTCTTCCCTCAGAAATACCTTTGAATGATACATCCTCATTGTTATATCCTCTGGCTTCATAAACCAGTACTCCCCAACGGTTGTAAATTTCGACAGTATTGCTAGGATAACAGATAACATCATCAATACCATCAATTTTAAATACTTCGTTAAAAGAATCTCCATTTGGAGTAAATGCATTATGAACTACTATAGTACCACAGCCTAAAACTTGTGCTTTTTCGATAACTACAGTATCCTCAGCACTAATAGTTGTGTTATTAGGACCTTGCCCATTGGCAGTAGCAGTATTGGTTACACTATCAGCTCTCATGTCATTTAATGTGATAGTATAGCTTTGAGAAAAATCCATTGATTCTCCGGGAGCAAGACTGAATGCTTGATTTGTAGTATCTAATCCGGTTAATGGATCTTTAACTATGATGTTATTAATTGTAACATTACCAGTATTAGTAACAGTTATAGTGTAGTTGATAACATCATCAATAAAGCTGTAAACTTCACTTTCGCTACCTCGACTAATGACAATAGCTGTTTTGTCAACATTTAGTCCCGGATTTTGAGGAAGTGTTATAACTGTTGGTGTATCATTTTCGACAGTTGTTCCTGAAGTATCGGTTACGTTGTTGTTTTTTGGATCTTTTCCGGTTGCTAAAGCCGAGTTGGTTACTCTGCCAGCATTGATATCAGCCTGTGTTATGGTGTAAACTCCGGTAACCGAATTATTACTGGCAGCAGGAGCTAAACTAGCTATTGGATTTCCTGTTAATGCTAATCCAACTAATGGATCTGTGATGATGATATTACTGATGGTTACGTTTCCAGTATTAGTTACTGTAAAACTATAATTTATTTTTTCACCAACCTGAGCATAACCATCATTATTGGTATCATTAAATACAGCTGTTTTTACTAAGGCTATACTTGGAGATTGATTCAATTCCGTGATAGTACAATCAGTACATTCCGGGTTAACAGGACAAGAAGTACAAGGAGTTGGGTCAGACGAAGTATCTGTTACGTCATTTCCTTTAGGATCTTTTGCCGTAGCCAAAGCCAAATTGTAAACTACACCTTTGTTGATATCGTCCTGAGTAATAGTATGTGAAGCCGAGAAAGTAGTTGCATCTGTTGCACCGGGAGCCAGAGTTGCAATAGGTCCACCAGTTACAGTTGCATTATTATCAGTTACCGTTACGTTAGTTAAGGTTACATTACCAGTGTTTGTTATAACAAATTTGTATGATACTACATCACCCACATTTGTTTTGCCATCCTGATTGGTATCTACATAAGTTCCATCTTTAGTGATAGAGATACTTGGAGATTGATTCAATTCCGTGATAGTACAATCAGTACATTCTGGGTTAACAGGACAAGAAGTACAAGGAGTAGGGTCAGACGAAGTATCTGTTACGTCATTTCCTTTAGGATCTTTTGCCGAAGCCAAAGCCAGATTGTACACAAATCCTGTGTTGATGTCATTTTGTGTAATAGTATGCGAAGCTGAGAAAGTAGTTGTATCAGTTGCTCCGGGAGCAAGAGAGGCAATAGGTCCACCGCTTACAACAGCATTGTTATCGGTGACTGTAATATTGGTTAAAGTCACATTTCCGGTATTAGTGATAACAAAGTTATAAGTTACTACATCACCCACATTTGTTTTACCATCCTGATTGGTATCTACATAAGTTCCATCTTTAGTGATAGAGATACTTGGAGATTGATTTAATTCCGTGATAGTACAATCAGTACATTCTGGGTTAACAGGACAAGAAGTACAAGGAGTAGGGTCAGACGAAGTATCTGTTACAGTAATGTTTTCAGGATCTTTGGCATTAGCCAAAGCCAGATTGTACACGTATCCTGTGTTGATGTCATTTTGTGTAATAGTGTGCGAAGCCGAGAAAGTAGTTGTATCAGTTGCTCCGGGAGCAAGAGAGGCAATAGGTCCACCGCTTACAACAGCATTGTTATCGGTGACTGTAATATTGGTTAAAGTTACATTTCCGGTATTAGTAATAACAAAGTTATAAGTTACTACATCCCCCACATTTGTTTTACCATCTTGATTAGAGTCAACATAGGTTGCATCTTTAAGTATTTGAATTCCGGATTCAGTGATGAAGTAAGTATAATTAGCAATACAACCGTTAGCATCTTTTATTTCAACATTATATTGACCTTTTGTTAAAGATGAAATATCTTCAGTTAAAGTTCCATTAGACCAGGTGAATGAATAAGGAACTGTTCCTCCGGTAGGAGTAATATTGATAGTTCCATTACTACATCCTACACAATTATTGTTGTTGGTTATTATTGCTGTTGCAGTTAATGTAGCGTCAGGTTGGCTGATTGTTACCTGAGCAGTAGCGCTACAATTCTGTCCCTGGTTTCCTCCAGGAGCAGTAGCAGTTAAAGTATAAGTTCCTGCTACTAAGTTTGTATTTGAAACTATTTCATTATTTGCATTTGTAATCACTACAGTTGAACCTGGGCTGTTTGTTACCGCAATAGAACCGTTAGCTTCACCAAAGCAAGTTGCATTGGTGGCAATTCCGCTTACCGAAACGGCGATTTCAGGTTGGCCGATTGTTACCTGAGCAGTAGCGGTACAATTTTGTCCCTGGTTGCCCCCAGGAGCAGTAGCAGTTAAAGTATAAGTTCCTGCTGCTAAGTTTGTATTGGAAACTATTTCATTATTTGCATTTGTAATTACTACAGTTGAACCTGGGCTATTTATTACCGTAATAGAACCGTTAGCTTCACCAAAGCAGGTTACATTGGAGACAATTCCGCTTACTGAAACGACAACCTCAGGCTGAGTGATTGTTACAGCCTGAGTTGTAGTACATCCATTAGCATCTTTAACCGTTACAGTATAAGCACCCGCTGCAAGATTATTGAAAGTTCCGCTGCTACCAAAAGTTGTACCATCAATGGCATAAGTATAAGGAGCCGTACCATTAGCACCAGCTACGGTTACACTACCAGTGCTATTTCCATAACAATCTACATTAGATTGAGAAGAGATAGAAGCAGCAAGAGCTGCGTTCGGCTGAGTGATTGTTACAGCCTGAGTAGTAGTACATCCATTAGCATCTTTAACCGTTACAGTATAAGCACCCGCTGCAAGATTATTGAAAGTTCCGCTGCTACCAAAAGTTGTACCATCAATGG
>NZ_VAHC01000006.1:0-350721 GCF_006386525.1 Flavobacterium sp. GSA192
ATTTTAAAGAACGTCTGCGCTGTTGCGGGTGCAAAAGTAGAACCTTTATTCGTTTTGACAATAACTTTTCGAAACTATTTTGAAAGTATTTTTTAATCAACTGAAAACGTGGTTTTTATTTTTTAGCTTTTGTAGGATTTTGGAGTTTATCAGAAGTTGTTTCGCAGAGATACTCAAAGAAAACACAGAGATTCGCTAAGAGCTTTATCTAACAATTATAGCAACCAATATCATTTTAACCGCACAACCCTAGCCCCGATAGCAGCGGCATCCTCTTGTGGTAGCGACAGCGGACACAAGAGATATAGCGGATAGCGGGAAAGAGCTTCAAAATAAAAAAGCTTACACTGTAATATAAATATAGTGTAAGCTTCTTATATAAGGTATGATTAGATTTTTAAGGTTTAGCAGACAATTTAGATTCCCAATACTCATTTAACTTATCCACATCTACAGGAGTTGCTGCCGGCTGGTTTGGTAATCGACCGGTTTCAAAGGCTTCTTTGAGAATATTTTCTATTAAATAATCCTCGTTAGATTCAAAAGGTGCATATTCAGATTTCAAATTGATATCAAACATACTCGCTGCTGTATTAGACCAGAAAGCTTTCCAGCCACTTTTCAATTTCTTAATCAATTCATAAGTCGTTGTTCCTGTCTGGCGATGGATTAGCTTTACTAAAATTCGTCCCTGACTACGAGACAATTTTTTAAGCCTAGCTTCAAACTCATTAGTAAGATAGTCTTCAACTATTTTAAAATACCTTTTCTTTTCTCTTTCAGATGTAAGACGATCCATCCCTTTATTCAAATTCACCAGTCTATCAGCAGCTAATTTAGCATAAGGATAGGTTCTGTAAACACGACTTTGCAAAATGAGGTATTGCTTTTTAGCTTCAGGATCGAGTTTTTCATTTGAAATAATAATCTCAGGCAGTCTTATTGTATCACTTAATACACTGTCTTTTTCGGTCAGCACATATCCCATAGCATTGGGGTCATAAGGTACTACTCCCTGACTAAAACCATAAAATGATACAAATAAAAAGAATATTAAAAAATAAACAGATTTCATAAAGACAATATTTTGATGTAAAATTATACAATATCTATGCAACTGTAATAGCAAATTTATATTTTAGCGAAAAAATATTTTTATGAGTACAAAATCAATACTGAACAATGATTCAATGGCTTTTTTAGAAAGCTACCTTAATAATGCTTCGCCAACAGGTTACGAAAGCAGTGGACAAAAGATATGGATGAAATATCTTAAGCCGTATGTTGATACTTTTATGACCGACACCTACGGAACAGCTGTAGGAATCATCAACCCGGACGCTCCTTTTAAAGTTGTAATTGAAGGTCACGCCGATGAAATTTCCTGGTATGTAAATTATATTACCGAAGACGGTTTGATATACGTAATTAGAAACGGAGGTTCTGATCACCAAATTGCACCTTCAAAACGTGTAAACATTCATACTAAAAATGGTATTGTAAAAGGTGTTTTCGGTTGGCCAGCTATACACACCCGAAACAGAGACAAGGAAGAAAATCCAAAAATCAGCAATATCTTTATTGATTTAGGTTGCGAAACTAAAGAACAGGTTGAAAAACTAGGTGTTCATGTGGGGTGTGTGATTACTTATCCCGACGAATTTATAGTTTTAAACGAAAACAAATTAGTTTGTCGAGCTATCGATAATCGCATGGGTGGTTTTATGATTGCTGAAGTTGCCCGACTTTTGCATGAAAACAAAGTAAAATTACCTTTTGGATTGTATATTACCAATGCCGTTCAGGAAGAAGTAGGTTTGCGTGGTGCCGAAATGATTACACAAACCATAAAACCAAATGTTGCCATTATTACTGATGTGTGCCACGATTCTACTACTCCAATGATTGATAAGAAAATCGAAGGCGAAACAAAAATTGGTAAAGGCCCGGTTATTACTTATGCTCCGGCTGTACAAAACAATTTGAGAGACTTAATTATTACTACTGCCGAAGAAAAAGAAATTCCTTTTCAACGTCTGGCTTCTTCACGCGTTACAGGAACCGATACTGATGCTTTTGCCTACAGTAATGGCGGAGTGGCTTCGGCTTTGATTTCTCTTCCGTTGCGTTACATGCACACCACAGTCGAAATGGTACATAAAGAAGATGTTGAAAACGTAATCAAATTGATTTATGAAACGATACTTAAAATAGAGAACAATGAAACTTTCTCTTATTTTAAATAATACCGTTTCTAACAATTCATAAAAAAAGTCGCAATTTTCTATTTTTGAAATTGCGACTTTTGATTTTTAATTCTTTTCGAAATTATTTTTGGCCTGATAAATAAGCCAAAACATTCTTTTCGATTCTTTCATTGATGTTCGAAATATCAGCTTTTACAAATTTTTCTCCAATGATATTTTCATATAATTCAATATATCTGTCCGAAACCGTTTCGATATAAGCATCCGTCATTTCAGGAATTTGTTGTCCTTCTTGTCCTTGGAAACCATTTTCAATTAACCAACGACGTACAAATTCTTTCGATAATTGTTTTTGCTCTTGTCCGTTGTCTTGTCTTTCCTGATAACCTTCGGCATAAAAATAACGGGAAGAATCCGGAGTATGGATTTCGTCAATCAATACAATTTTTCCTTCTTTTGTTTTTCCAAATTCATATTTAGTATCCACTAAAATCAATCCGCGGCTGGCAGCAATTTCAGTTCCTCTTTGAAACAAAGCTCTGGTATATTTTTCTAAAACTAAATAATCTTCTTCACTTACGATTCCTTTAGAAAGAATGTCTTCTCTGGAAATATCAGCATCGTGTTCTCCATTATCGGCTTTTGTAGTTGGTGTGATAATTGGCTCCGGAAATTTATCATTTTCTTTTAGACCTTCGGCCATCGCTACTCCACAAATTTGCCTTTTTCCAGCAGCATATTCGCGTGAAGCATGACCTGATAAATAACCTCTAATAACCATTTCTACCTTGAAAGGCTCACATAAATGACCTACAGCAACACTTGGATCCGGAGTAGCAATCAACCAGTTTGGAACAATATCCTGAGTCAACTCCATGAATTTAGTAGCAATTTGGTTTAGGATTTGTCCTTTATACGGAATTCCTTTTGGTAAAACAACATCAAAAGCCGAAAGCCTGTCGGTTGCCACCATTACTAATAATTCGTCATTAATATTATAAACTTCTCTTACTTTTCCTCTGTAAACTGATTTTTGCCCTGGAAAATTAAAATTAGTAGTAGTGATTGTATTGCTCATTTAGATACGTATTTCGTTGATTTTATAAGAATGCAAATTTAGGATTATTTTAGACAGAAAAACAAAGAAAGTGATGTTTACTTTTGTGGCTTTTTTTGCCACAGATTAACACGGATTTTACAGATTTAAAATTCTGTTTTTCTAAATAATTTAACCACAAAAGTCACAAAGTTTTTTAACCGCAAAGAGCACTAAGGTTTCGCTAAGTTCACAAATAAAAAATTTGTATTAATCTATAGTTAAACAACTTAACTAAAAGATTCACAAAGCTTTGCGGTCTTTGCGCTGAAGAAAACACAAATCTCTGTATTCTTTGCGGTTAAAAAAACAATCATTACTTCATGTTTATTTAGACAGCAAACTCACATTATTCAATATTTTGTCAGCCAAATAATTAGCAACACCATCTTCATGATTTTTTAAAATTACTTCAAGGTGAGACAATTTATTTTTCAAACTATCAGGAGCATTACCCATCAATAAACCTTTAGCTGTAGAGGTTAGCATTCTTTCGTCATTATAACCATCTCCAAAAGAAACTGACTGATGAAATTGATAGTTTTCCATTTCTAAAATACGGGCAATTGCCACACTTTTATCAACTGATTTATCCATAAATTCCAAACAATGCGGCAAACTAAAAGCATGACTAAAAATATCAGGATGTTTCTCCAGAATCATTTCTCTTAACTCAATTAATTTCCCATGACTTTCGTGAGTAAAAAATATTTTAATTACGTCAAAATCGGTTACTTCTTTATAGTTTACCAATTCAGGAACATAATTCAGTTCTGTTTGAAATTCTAATAATTTATCATTGTGTTTATTGGTTTGCCAAACATTTTCTTTAAAAAGAACGGTAGTAAATTCGGCAGGAATATCCATTTCCAAAACCGATTTCACAGCCTCACTTTCCATGTTAGTGGCAAAAAGCAATTCTTTATTTGGTGCATGAATTCGGGCTCCGTTAGAAGTTACTAAATAAATAGGGAAACCTAAAGTTTCAATTATAGGCATGGCGTCTAAATGATGACGACCTGTAGCAACAATAATTAAATAATTCTGATTGTATAATTCTCTAAAAACCTCTTTGGTGTAATCTGAAATTCGGTGGTCACTGTTTAATAATGTTCCGTCTAAATCACTAATGATTACTTTTATATTTTCTTTTATCATATTCTCTTTCACTCTAATGTATTGCAAAAATATTGAAAATACACGGAAAACTCCCCCTAAACCAATTGAAATAACAGCAAATTAACGTATTACTAATTTTGACTTGACTGACTTTCCTTAAAATTTTCCATAAAAAAACTACGACTTAAAGTTAAAGTCGTAGTCCTTTATATTGCTATTGCTATTGTTTTACTTCACCTTATTCTGATTCGAATTGGGCTTCAACTCATCAGGGCTATCTTTTGTATAAGTTTGAAATTGTTCTTTGGATGGACTGACAAAAATATCCTGTATCACATCAAGAGTCAATTGATTTTTAGGGTTGAATTGATCTGAATTCATATAGTTTTGCAGTGAGAAAAACAATTCTCTCGAAGCGGGTTTATCTTGAACATCCGGTCCTAAATTAGCACTGCTCACTATAATTTTTCCTTTTCCCACTTGTGCTTCAAATACCAAAGCCAGTCTTCGGTTCATAAACCAGGTATCAATAGGTTGAATCAACGGACGAAAATCAGCCGGAAAATCTTCTAAATTCATCACCTGAGCACGGTTTTGAATATCCCACCACTGTAAATCACTATGGAAACTAGTTGGAAAATCAGCAAAAGCGGGACTTTTATCCTGAATTAGCATTCCTGTAACATGCGGCGGACGCATTTTAAACCAGGACGTATTCCAGAAAACGGGTAGAAAATGCATTTCTACTTCTTTCCCTTTCACCACTTTTCCTGATGCATTCAAAAACACCTTTCCACCATTATTCAGCACTTCTTTTGCTTTCGCATCTAACACATTTGTATAATAAACAGAAGAAGATATTTCAGGTTTTCTATTTGGATACACCCAAAAATCCCAATCGTTAGCAAAATCAGTACCATCTACTTTTACTTCTAATTTTAGTTGGGAAGCTGCTGTTATTTCGCTTAAAGCAAAATCAATATTGCCTGCAAAAATTCCATTTCCATTTTCGAATGTTTTAGGATCGAATTTTCCGGAAGAAACAGTTGCTCCTTTTTCGTTTTTAATGGTCCAACTAATTACTGCATTTTGCAATGGCGTTTTACCCGAGTGAAAAAGAACAATTTCAGCCTTAAAAGTTTCTCCATTATTGTAAACAAATTTTGGAATCTTAGCCAAGGGGACAGTTGAATTAGTAAATCTCGAATATTCTTTAGCTGTAACATATCCTTTTTCCTGAAAAAAAGCATCCAGCACTCCTACAAGAGCTGTTCCCTGACCTGGAAAATCCTGTAAACCTAAGGCTTGAAAACCTGCATAACCCGGCGTTCTTAACATTTTTTCGATTTCGCCTTTATAACATAAAACCTGTAATTTTCCGGAAGCATTTAGGAAATCTTGAGACTGATCGGCCATATTATGATCAGCTAAATCCTGACGGAACATCTCAAAGTTTTTAGCTCTGTAAACTCCTGTATATTTTTGAATTTCTTCGAAATTTGGAAAAACACAATACTGACCAATTTCATGTGCTACAAAAGGAACTTTAAACGGTGCAATTCCGGCACTAAAATCTGATTCGGTTTCCGGCATTTTTTTCCATTCTAAACCTCTTACACCACCACGCGACTGATATTCAGCATTAGGAACTACAGGCCAGCTTCCGCCTACTGACATTCCCGTATAGACTCTTCTGCTATCTTTTGCTTTCCAAAAATCAACAAAAGCATTCAGATATTTCACCTGATTTCCTGCTGGCTCATTTCCAGCTGATAACATCGTAAATGAAGCGTAATTACCATATTCTTTAGCCATTCTGGTTGTTTCATCATACAAAAACTGATCAATTGGCTGCCCCAACCCTATTTTAGGTCCGTGATTAGGCCAACTTGGTCCTTCCGGCTGTAAATAAATCCCAACCACATCAGCTGCTATAAAAGCCGCTTCCGGTGGACACCACGAATGAAAACGAACGTGATTTAACCCATAGGATTTGATTTTTCGAAAAATTTTATCCCAGGCATCTACTGTAGTTGCGGGATAACCCGTCAACGGAAATTCACAGTTATGCAAAGTTCCTCTCAAAAAAACAGGATTTCCATTGATTAAAAATCGGTTTCCTTCAATTTTGAATTCACGCATTCCAAACTGAACTTCTTTATTGTTTTCTATTCCTTTTCCAACCAAATTTACATCCAAATGATACAAGGCAGGATCAAATTCGTCCCAGCTCAGCATCCCTTTTCCAAAAGGTAATTCGATTTCAATAGTTTTAGCATCTGATTGAGCTACGACTATTTTACTCTCTATTTCCTTCGTTTTATCCGATTTAGAACTGTTGAAACTCTTTGCTGAAATAGCTATTTTTCCGCTAAAAATAGTTGGAGTACTATTATTGATTGTAATTTTTACTCGCGCTTTTCTGTTTTTTACATCCGGATAAATTTGTACATCATCTATATAAACGGGAGCAATTGCTTCCAAAGCTATTTTACCAATAATCCCGTTCCAGTTTCCCTGTGTATGATCAGTAATACTGTGCGAATCAGGTCCTACATTTAGTTCTTTGATGCTGTTGTTTATTCGAATAGAAATACGCTGTTTTCCTTCGGTCAAATAAGACGTTAAATCATACACATGCGGTGCCACTAAAGAGTTTTGCAATCCTACTTCTTTATCATTTACCCAAACTCTGGTTTCAATATGTGTTCTTTCTAAATGAAGAATAATGCGTTTGCCTTTCCATTTGGCAGGAATGTTCACTTCTTTTTGGTACCAGGCAGCTCCAACATAATGTTTTGCCGGTGTCAGCCAAAAAGGAATATGGATATTTCCCGGTTGACGGTATTTTTTTAAACTCGGTCTGAAATAAAAGGAACTATCATAAATAGATCCTGTCCACTTCGTTTTTAAAGTGATTTCGTCTCCTTTTAAAAATTCAGCCATCGAACCCGGTAACTTGATATTATCCGAAAGATTTCTGTTGTACCATTTTCCGGTAATTCCTTCGTCATTTCGATCAATTTCAAAATGCCAATTGCCATCCAAATTGATTACTTCGTCTTTTCCTTTAAAACTGCTTAAAGAAAATAGAATTGCCAAAAAGAAACAGACGTAATTTAATTTTTTCATAGTATTGTGTATTATTTTTAGTGCTACAATTAATCTTGTGAACATTTATTTTTTTAAACCATTAAGAAATTTAAGAAGGTTAAAAACACTGTAACTCTTCATTTACTTAATGAACTTAATGGTTTAAATCTTTTTATTTCATACAAATTTTATAGAACCTTATTTTTTAATTGTAAATGAGCTTGGTTTAATATAAAAACGATAGGTTTTTACATTTCCATTGGTACTTTTATCAGTTCGCGGCAGGTATTTAAATCCTTTAATTTTAACGCTTTCTTCCATGTTTACAACAAGCTGATGCGGATGTGGCGTTTTTGAAACCGTCCAGGCAGTCGACCAAAAAGTAGATTCTTGTTGGTCAAATATTTTTTCAGCCGAATAATTTCCTACCGAGACTTCTTCGCTATCTGCATAGGCAATTTTCCATTTAGAACGATTGACCGGCAAACCATCAGTGCCAATTAATTCCATTTCAGCAATACTGCTGCTGGTATCTTTAGGATTGTGAGAATTTAAGGCTTCAAAACAAAAATACTGCCCTTCGAATTCTTTTTCGAAAATGACTTCTTTCCAACCCTGACCACTGCTTAACTCTCCTTCGTTAACAGGTGTTTCAGCAGATAAATCCAAAGTTTCTCCTTTTTTACGGTGCAAAAGTGATTCGTCTACAACTATTTTGTCTAAAACAGGAACCGTTACTCCTGTAACCTGAGCTTGTTTTGGAGTTTCTAAATCAAGAATGATAATCTCATTTTTTCCTTTTTTCAACCAACATCCAGGCATAAACAAGGTTTGTTGTGGTCCAATTTTCCAATAACGACCAATATTATATCCGTTTACCCAAACCATTCCTTTGCCCCAAGAACTCATATCGATATAAGTATCGCCTACAGCATTCAATTCGAAAGTAGCTTTGTACCAGGCCGGACCATTAGCTTTGGCTTTTTTGAATTTCATTTTCTTCTGAAAATCATAATCTACCGGAAAATTAAAAACTTCCCAATTAGTCAGATTAGTAGCGGTTGAGCCGACTAGCATTTCTACTTTTTCAGTAATTCCTTTGCGGTCAATAATCGTTTTTCCATAATTAACCCGCCCTAAAGCATCTACTAAAATATCCAGAACATCGCCTTTTTTTGCTGCAGGTATTTTTAGGATGTTCTGATCTTTACGACGATCTAAATTTCCTATCAGTTTTCCATTGATATAAATAGCTGCCCAATCATGCAAATCACTAATTTTTATATCAAATGAAGTAGCACTTTCTGGCAATTTGGTACGATACAAAATGCGTCCCCAACCCTGATCAAAATTTTCCATTGGTTGGATTAATTCCGATTTATTGGCTTTTGGAAGATTTTCAAAAAGCGATGCCGATTCATTAAATGTAATTTTAGGAATCGAAATCATCGGATAATTAGCTGGTGGTTCCGGAATGGTTTCACCCGGATTCAGATAATTTTTCATTAAATCACGCACCGCATAAAACTTGTCTGTAGGTTGTCCTGCTTCATTAATGGGAGCATTGTAATCATAAGAAGAAACCATCGCACCAAAAGGAGGTGAATTTGCTCCGCCCCATTGCCCAAACGAAGTTCCACCATGCGCCATATACAAACTAAAGGATATATTGCGATCCAGCATGTCTTTTAAACTGCCTATAAAACTGCTGATGGAGCGGGTTTCATGCGCTCTACCCCAGTAATCAAACCAACCTGTCCAATATTCGCTGCACATGAGCGGCGCTTTCGGATAAATTTCTTTATACTTTTCAAACTGTTTGTCAATATTCGAACCAGCACCAAAATTCAATGCCGTATAAACTCCCTCGACATCGTATTTGAAGAAATTAGAACTCCAGTCGCAACGGAACAATTGAACCTTGTCAAATCCTGAAGCACGTACAGCATCTTTAATTTGATTCATATAACCCATATCATTCCCAAAAACACCATATTCATTTTCGACCTGAACCATGATGATATTTCCGCCATTTTGAATTTGGTACGGAGCCAATTGTTTCCCTACTTCTTTCAAATATTTTAAAGAACGTTCCATAAAATAGGAATCATTAGACGTTCGCACCTGAAGATCTTTCTTTTTCAATAACCACCAAGGCAAACCGCCCATATCCCATTCTGCACAAACATAAGGTCCGGGACGAACCACACAATACATTCCGTTTTTTTGAACGAATCGCACAAATTCGGCTACGTCTTTTTGTCCTGTAAAATCAAATTGATCCGGTTGTTGCTCGTGAAAATTCCAAAAAAGATAAATACAAATGGTATTCATCCCCATGGCTTTACACATTTGAATGCGTTGTTCCCAATATTCACGCGGAATTCGGGGAAAATGGATTTCACCAGCACGCACTAGAAATGGTTTTCCGTTTAATAGAAATGTTTTTTCTCCAGCCTCAAAAGTTCCGGCTTTTCCAGCAGTTTGCGCTTGAGTTGCCAAGGTCATTAAAAAAGCAATAGCAAGAATTATTTTTGATATTTTCATATATTAATAGTAATCTTTTTTTTTCAAAAATACATTTAGCAACTATCAAACCAAAATTAAAGATGAGTTAATTTTTGATTGTATTTATTTGATTCAACCCTATATAACATTTGGAACATAATACTGATGTTGGAAATTAACAGTTCGCTCCTCTGGAGCTTGTTTAGCTTACTCAATTTTGCTACAAACAGTAAGTCCCGATGGGACTAAAACAGCTCCGTTAACAGTAAACGGTTTGTAGCAGATAGCATTTTTTAAATAAAGTTCCAAAGGAGTGAGCTGTTTTTTACTTATGATCAGACAATAACAATTTCTATTTTAACTCAACATCTACCTTATATTCAACTGAAATTTGAGGCTGTTTTACTTCCAGAAAGCTTTTTTTATCACTAAAATCAGGCAATACTTTTTTGTCCAGATAACTCAAATAGGGAGCGTCTTTTTGCATGGGCATAAAATAAAAATACATGTCGGTTGTTTTTAAAGCTTCCTGATATCTTTTTAAACCTATTGTCCAGGGCTTGCTGGTATAAAGATCGTCTGTTTGCAACTCACCGTTCATCATACAAATTCCGCGATCACCACGGTAATCAAAAGTGATGAAAACATCATTTATTTTCGATAAATCAAGACTGCCTGCTTTTAACACAAAATGACTGTTATCAGCCTGAATCAATTGAATACCGGCAGCTACTTTAGGTACACTCACTTGCCAGGCACTGATATTTTTAATTGCTGATTTTCCTTTGGTCACTTTTCCATCCACCGAAGTAACATTGGCGGAAGCCGGAAAAGTATAAAAATCAATTTGTTCCTGATTATTACTAACCAACGTTATTTTTCCGGTATTATCTAATACTACTGCCTCACTTACCACTAATTTTTGATTATTATTTTCACCAATCAAATATGCTTTTTCTGCTTCACTTTTGGGTAAAACTAAAAAGGAAACGCCGTTTATTTCGAAAGTATTTGTTTTTCCAGCTGTACAAACTATAACTGTGTTTCCATTCCTGGTTAAGGTTTTAATTCCATTTACCTTTACTTTACCTTTAAGTACAATTTCAGGAGCAATACCATCAACAGAAACCATCATATTGTACTTTTTATTCGTATTTGTAAAACTACAAAATGGCTGTACCATTGCCATACGAATCGCAATTCCGTCATAATTAACATTAAAAGGAAAAATCGCCGAACTGCCCGATTTTAATGTAAAAGTTCCTGTCTGAGGAAAAGTTATTGCACCGGATTGGGTAGTAATATCAATTTTTAAATCTTTTAAATCTTTCGTTTCTAAATGATCCTGAAAATTATGCATGAACAAATAACCTTTGTCGCCATCTCCCCTTACCACATAACGCAAAGTACTGGTATCAGTTGCTTTGATACTGTCATTAGTCGAAGGCAATATTGGGTATAAAGGTGCTAAATCGTTACCATAGCTTTTCAAAAAGTAATTCATCAATTTTAAAGGGTAATAGCCGCTGCTTACATTTCCAAATTCGCCAATTGGAGCCTGATAATCATACGATTTATTATGAAGTCCCGCACCTTCGGTAAAAAAATAATTCCCAATAGAAGGTGTAGTTCCCCCATGATACATGTAAAACCCAAGTCCGTTAGTGCCACTTCCCACCGTACGAACCATCATAGGAAGAAAACTTTCACCCGGAACACGTGGACGTCGTGAATAAGTAACCGCCATTCCGGTTCCTAATTCGGCTGCCATAGATGGATATAAATTTACATCGTAACTCACTGGAGAATAATCGGGCTTTTGATGTATATTTTTAAACAAATAAAATGGCGACGGACTATTTCCAGCTGTCCAAAACGGATAAGCATAACCCGCCATAACCGGAATAGACCCTTTTTCGACAATAGTAGCATAACCCCAACCTGTAGCCGTATAAATAGGTGCTATTAAACCCGCATCAATGGCCAGTTTTTTTAGTGTTTTCATGTGGTCACGCCCTACATCGGCAAATTCATTCCCCATGGTATTGATACCTACTCCATCCTGAATAATCTTTTTATCACGTCCTGCAACAGTGCGCTCTTTAGGAGCATCCTGATAAGTAAATCCCCAAGGAGCTGTAGAATGCTGGTATTCATTTTCTAATTGCACACCAATAATAGGACCTCCGTCTTTAAACATAAGTCCTTTTAACTGTTTGCCTATTTCCTGATACAAGCGGTTGGTATAAAACAAATAGACCTGATCATTGCTTCTTACATCAATAGGACGACCGTACAACCAATCCGGTAAACCGCCATTACGAATTTCGCCATGAGCGAAAGGGCCAACACGCATGAGCACTTCCAAACCATTTTTGGCACACAATTCCGTAAATCGACGAACATCGAGATCTCCACTCCAGTTGAAAGTACCTTCCTTGAATTCATGCATGTTCCAAAACACATAAGTAGCTACAACGGTGATCCCACCGGCTTTCATTTTCTTTAGCTGCTCGTCCCAATATTGATGCGGATAACGACTAAAATGAAACTCCCCAATAACCGGAATAAAAGGTTTTCCATTACGTTCCAGATAAAAACTGTTTACGTCGATTTTATCACCTTTAGCATTACTTCCACCCAAATCAAGATGACCGCGCTTTACTTCGGTATTCACTTTAGTAATATCAATCGAATAATTCGTTTGTGCCGATATCGAAAAAGTACCTAAAACAACATAAGCAATACTCAATAGTGATTTCGAAATTTTATTTTTTTTCATAAATAGGAAATTAAATGTATTTGCCAAATTCTTATGCAATTTCTGAATTAATTACTGTACATTCATTAACTATTGACAAATGCTGTTGAACTCCCTGATGGTTTACATCCATTTTCGCTGCTTCGTTCAGATGTATTTTTGTTTTAGCTATTTCGCCTAATCCAAAATTACCTAAACCAAGCATGTAATGACAATGGATTTTATTGCGGAAAGTTAAATCATCCTCCCAAATCAATAAGTCAGGCAATGATACTGCAAAATAATCCAGTTTGATAATTTCGTTCAAATGTTTTGTTCCAAAAGCAATCAATTTGTCAAATCTCGTATTCGCTTCTTCAACTAATCCTAATTTTAATAATGCCAATCCCTGATAAAATATTTTATCCGGTTTTTGATCGTTATAGAAAATGGCTGCGGCTGGTTCTGTATTTCCGTCTTTAGCCAGCTCCCAATATTTTTTAGCTTCATCTATTTGTTCCAAAGCTTCATAAGCACAGCCCAACCAATAATGAAAATCATTTTCCTGAGCACCATATAATTTTCCTTCACCCAAATTGTGTGGATACTCCAGACATTCGTCCAATAATTTTATAGCACTACCAAATTCTTTTTTTGCCAATAATTGTTTGGCTAATTCTACTCTTGCCAATTGGTATTGCGCCGGAACTTTTCCTTCGCCACCTTCCCAAGGATGAAAAATACGATTGTCAATTAATGCAATCGCTTTTGCATAATCCCCTAATTGGTTACACAAAGTAACGTATTCCAAATAAACATCATCACGTTGTTCTACCAGACTGAAATATTTTTCCAAAAAGGCCAATCGCTCTGCGTGTGGTTTGCAAAGACGCTTGTACAATTGATCCAACTCCATCAGGATACGGGAATCAGTCGTATCTAATGAAAAAGCTTTTTCCAGATATTGAAGTGCTTTTTCTTCCTGTTGCAATTTATTAAAATAAGCCAAAGAAAGATTTCTCACCACCGTAGGGAATGTACCGTCAATTTCAACAGACTTTTCCCAACTTGCAATAGCTTCAGAATATTGACGTTTGTCATACCATAAATTCCCTAAATAATAAGGTGCTTTGGAGTCAGTTGGATTTACTTTTTGTGCTGTTTCCAATGCTGAAATTGCTTCCAGACGATTAGGAAAACAATATTCAGGTGCATGATTGGCGGCTGTTTCAAATGCTGCTTTAGCATCTTTGTTGGCTAAATGCAACGCCCAACCAATATAGTAATAGGTCATTGGAGTTGTTGGACATACTTTGATTCCTTCTTCCAATAATTGAACAGCTTCATCATACATTCCTGCAGCAATATAATCCAATGCCACCACTTCATAATTATGAATTTCGCCACGCATTAACTTATTCATTTCTTCCAAAGTAGCAGCCGAATTTGAAATAAGGTATTCTTCGAAACGACATCCAAAATTGAATAAGTCAATTTTCAACGAATCTTCTATCAGTGACAAGGCTTCTTTTACGTTTCCTAACTTTCGTAAAATTGCCGTTTTTAAGGTACGTGCTTTGTGGTTGTGCCAGTTGCGGGTTAAAGACTTATCAATTTCATATAATGCATCAGTCAGATTATCTTGAACACAAGAAATTTGTGCGCAACCAAAATATCCGGCATCCTGCATGGCAGCATTCCAACATGATTTATAAAATGCAGCGTAGGCTTCCTTGTTTTTTCCTTGGTACTGTAAAGCAAGCCCTAAATTATAGCGAGGTTCTCCATCATACGGATTTGGGTTTCGCTGTAATTGGGTATCTATGGCCGCCTGGAAATACTTTTCAGATTCAGCAAATTTCCCACGACGTAGCAACCAAAGTCCCATTGCATTATTATTTCTAACGTCAGAAGGATCTCGTTTCAAGGCTTCCTGATAATAATCGATAGCCAGATAAGTAGCATGACGGTATTGTTCTAAATGCAATCCTGTAAGATACAACTGCTCACAAGTAGGCGTTTCTTCAGGAGAAAAAGCAGCTTTTGCCGCTTCAGGAGTTGCTGTCGCTTCTTGTTCTTCTGCTTTTATACTTAACAATTCTCTGCCTTTTTCAGAATAAACGACTAACTTTAAATCGATAAGAGCAATGTCACCAACTGAAATTTCACGTTCAAAAACATGCTCTGGACTCAAGTCTAAAGTTTCTTCAAAAAAAGCTTCTAGTACTACCTTTGCATTTTTCTGTAATGAAGTAGCAAAAATCTTTACAATGGCTTTGTCTCCTGCTTTATCAATATTTAAAAGCAAATCCTGAGAGGCATTTTTCACTACACCCAGTTCGCGATAAGGCAGGAAATATTGAGTAAAAGTTTTTTCTTCATAAGGTTGCATCCAAGTAAAATCTGGCTGATTATCAGTATAAACCCCTGCCATCAATTCGATATAAGGTCCGTCTTCATCGGTAAGATTTCTGTCCCAGGCTTTTCCAAAATCACCATTCCCCCAAGTCCATTGTTTTTTTCCCGGTGAAATATGATGATTGGCCACATGAAGTACACCTGCCTGGGTATCATTCTCATAACCTCCTACAAAGTTAAAATCAGAGTTGATAGCCATATAAGAAGTCGGAACTGGAATATTTCTATAGTTTGAAATATCAACTCCAGCCGAATAATCTATTTTATAATAAGTTCCTGTTGCAATAGGGAATGTCGAAACATCACGTTTTCCATGGTCAAAAACCGCATGTACATCCGGTGGAAAAACCGACTGATAATGTTCGTTCACCGCCACAGCAGGATTTGCCCACCACAAGAACGTTTGCGGAACAGGTGTTGGATTGTATAATTTCCCTTTAATTTCTAAATAGGCTTTTCCCGGATGTAATGTAAATCCGGCCATCCCTTTTTGGTGGAACATTTTTTCGTTTTCACTCACCCAAACGGTAATACTACCATCGGCATTATTTTCAATAGTATGATCTACCGGTAAAAAAGTACTCGGACGGTGGTGTTGCGGCCAGTTGAATTCGATTCCTCCTGAAATCCATGGTCCTGTAAGCCCCACCAAAGCAGGCTTAATCACCTGATTGTAATAAATAAAATGGCGTTTTTTGATTTTGTCATAAGCCATTTGCACACGACCACCCAACTCGGGTAATATCATCACCTTGATATATTCATTTTCTAAATAAACGGCTTGATAGCTTTTATCTTTTTTCTCATCTTCAATTTTCTCCACCACAGGATACGGATAAACTACTCCGCTACTTCCCTGATATACTCTTTTTTCAAGAAAAATAGGATTCTTTTCTGCTTTCCCAATTTCATAAGTAGGAATAATTACCTCCTCTTGCCAAGCTTTAACACTCATCTTTTATATTTTTATAATTACTTAATTTTATTTTTTGCCATAAATTACTTCACCAATTCACTTTCAATTTCTTCCAATGTTTTTCCTTTTGTTTCCGGTAATTTTACCAAAATGAACAAAAATCCAAGAACACAAATTCCTGCATACACCCAGAAAGTACCGGCTGCACCGAGCGATTCATTAAGTAACGGAAAAGTATAAGTAAGAATAAAACAGGCTATCCACAAGGCAAAAGTTGCCAAAGCCATAGCTGCTCCACGCACACGATTAGGAAAAATTTCAGAAAGAATAACCCAGGTAATAGGTGCCAATGACATCGCATAAATAGCAATGGCTACTACAACCAACGAAAGAACAGCCACACCTTTCAATTCAAAATAAAACGCAGAACCTAAAAGTAAATAAGTAATCGCCAAGCCCGATGCCCCTAGAACCATCAGTTTTTTTCTTCCCCATTTGTCCACTGTAAACATAGCAACCAAGGTAAATACCAGATTTA
This sequence comes from Flavobacterium sp. GSA192, assembly GCF_006386525.1. NCBI lineage: Bacteria > Pseudomonadati > Bacteroidota > Flavobacteriia > Flavobacteriales > Flavobacteriaceae > Flavobacterium > Flavobacterium sp. GSA192. The sequence goes on from NZ_VAHC01000006.1 coordinate 16,636, forward strand.
CCGTTCCGGTAATCACAATATTGAACAAGGTATCGCTTACGCCATAACCTGCAGCTGTAAAGATTTCTTCGGCATAATTAAAAACGGTATTGATTCCACACCATTGCTGGAAAACAGCCACCACAATTCCAATCAGTAATACATCTCTGAATTTAGGATTGAAAAGTGCCTTAAAATCAACTTTTTCAGTAATATCATCTATAGTTGCCTTTATATTAGTCATTTCTTCTCGGGCATACTCTTCACCGCCAATTTTATTCAGCGTTGGGAAAGCCTTATCCTCTTTTCCTGCTTTCATCAACCAACGGGGACTTTCGGGAAGCGTAAATACCAATAGAAAAAACACTACCGAAGGTACTGCACAGGCAAAAAACATCCATCGCCAACCCATTTGTCCGTTCCATGAATCACGAATAAATGCATCACTCACTCCTGCTGGAACTTTATCGGCAATCAACAGATTGACAATTTGCGCTGCAAGAATACCTATTACAAGTGTCATTTGGTTTAAAGAAACAAAACGTCCCCTTAGATGAGATGGAGCCACTTCGGCAATATACATCGGTGAAAGTGCTGACGCCAGACCAATTCCCACACCACCAATTATTCGAAAAATAACAAATACCCAATAAGTCGATGCTAATCCTGTTCCTAATGAAGCTACTGTAAACAAGAAAGCCGAAAGTAATAGCGGCCATTTTCGACCAAACTTATCACTAATTACTCCAGATACTACCGCTCCAACAATACAACCAATCAAAGCCGAACTCATAGCCCAGGCTTGTAAATTAGCCGATGTGGTAATATCAAAAAAGCGTTCATAAAAAGGTTTGGCTCCGCCTATAACAACCCAGTCGTAACCAAAAAGTAATCCTCCCATTGCCGAAACCATAGATATTGCAAACAAATAGGAATTATTAAATTGCTTATTTTTATTTATCATAAAATTATATTGTGATTGAATTAATACTAAAACAAAAATACATTTACGAATTCATCTACAAATGGATTATTTATTGAAATAAATGGATTATCTTACGACCATGTTTCAATATACATAGAAATACCAATTTTATAATGAACAATCTACCGAAAACAAAAATTAAAGAAGGCTTCTTAGGACAAACCATGGTGGTCCTCTCTCCGGAACAAAAAGAAAAAGCACAACAACAGCCTTTTTTCCAAAATCTGTTTCCTGATGCTATTGGTTATTTTCCTAATGCCAAACATCATAATCGCTCCAGAAAAAATGGTATCGAAGAATACATTTTTTTATACTGTCTTGAGGGAGAAGGCTGGGTTAGAATCAATAAAAAAACAATTACATTAACTCCTAATACCGCATTTATTATTCCAAAAAACACAGCACACAAGTACGGAAGTTCATCAAAAGATGCCTGGAGTATCTATTGGATTCATTTTTCGGGAAATTATGCAGCCACACTGTATAAGCGTTTTTCGGTATCTAACCAGGAAGCCGTCAAAATTGCATTCGATGAAAATCGAATTATAGTATTGAACGAAATAATAAAACTATTAGAAAATGATTTTGATGATGAAAAAATTGAACTCACACACTTCAAATTAATTGGTCTCTTAAGTTCTTTGTGCTATACAAACACTCTGGAAAACAATATTGATGATGCAATAAGTCACTCTATTATTTTTATGAAAAAAAATTTGAACGAAATACTAACTATTGAAGCATTAGCTAATCAGGCTTGTTACTCCATTTCCAGGTATTCGGAACTGTTCAAACAAAAAACTGGATATTCTCCTATTCAATATTTCATTAGATTAAAAATACAAAAGTCCTGCGAATACCTTCATTTCACCAATCTTAATATTAAAGAAATAGCTAAAGAAGTAGGCTTTGATGATCCTTATTATTTTTCACGTTCCTTTAAAAACCAAATTGGCTTATCTCCTATGCAGTATAAAAAACTGAACTATTAAAAAGCAAAAGGCTGTCCGAAAATAACTTTCAGGACAGCCTCTCCAAATCTGATTAAGCAAAAATTGAGATTTGAAAAAAGAGCAATAATACGACAAAATGAAGCTTTTTTCGAAAGCTATTTTTTTTGTGAATAGCCATGTTATTAAGCTTTTCTTGTTTTTTCACGCTCCTGGGCATCAACTACAGCTACAGCAGTCATATTCACGATTTCGTTCACGCTTGCACCTAATTGAAGAATATGAACCGGCTCATTTAATCCCATCATAATAGGTCCAATGGATTCGGATTTATTCAATTCCTTCATCAGTTTATAAGTGATATTAGCCGATTCTAAATTTGGAAAAACAAGCGTATTTACTTTTTTACCTGCTAATTTTGAAAAAGGAAAAGTCTTTTCTAACAATTCGGTATTCAAGGCAAAATCAGTTTGAATGTCTCCATCCACTACTAATTCAGGATTGTTTTCATGCAAAATGCTTACTGCTTTTCTAACTTTAGCAGAATTAGGATGAGTTGATGAACCAAAATTAGAATACGAAAGCATTGCAATAACAGAATCAAAACCAAAAGTGGTCGCAACATTTGCCGTCATTTGGGCAATATCGGCTAATTCTTCTGCTGTTGGTTCGATATTAATAGCTGTATCAGCTAAAAACATTGGTCCTCTTTCGGTTGCCAAAATATTAACCGTAGCTACTTTTTTCACATTAGCAGCTCTTCCAATCACTTCAAAAATAGGTTTTACAACTGTTGGATAGGCTCTGGTATAACCCGAAATCATTCCGTCAGCGTCACCTTCAAGAACCATCATAGCCCCAAAATAGTTGCGCTCTCTCATTTTTGACTGAGAACTGTATAAAGTGGCTCCGCTTCTTTTTCTGTTGTTCCAATATTTCTCAGCATATTGTGTTCTTTTGTCCTTAGATTCAGCATCTTTAGAATCAATAATCACAACATCGGCATTAAAATCCAACTCTTTTTTAAGCTCTACAATAGTTTCTTTATTACCTAATAAAATAGGAATAGCAATTCCTTCTTCATAGACAATTTGGGCTGCTTTTAAAACATCTAATTGATCTGCTTCGGCAAATACAATCTTTTTAGGATTTGTTTTTGCTCTATTGTGAAGCATACGAACTACCTTATTATCATTACCTGAACGCAATAACAATTCTTCTTTGTAATTATCCCAATCTTCAATAGCAATTCGGGCTACACCTGAATCCATTGCCGCTTTAGCAACAGCCGGAGGAACTGAATAAATTAATCTTGGGTCAAAAGGTTTAGGGATGATGTAATCTCTACCAAAAGCCAGACGCGTTTCGCCATAAGCAATATTCACCTGCTCAGGAACAGATTCTTTTGCTAATTCGGCCAAAGCTTTAACGGCAGCCATTTTCATAGCCTCGTTAATTTTTGTTGCTCTGACATCCAAAGCACCTCTAAAAATATATGGGAATCCCAAAACGTTATTCACCTGATTAGGATGATCTGAACGTCCTGTTGCCATGATAATGTCTTTTCTGGTTTGCACCGCCAGTTCATAAGCAATCTCAGGATCTGGATTTGCCATAGCAAAAACAATCGGATCTTTTGCCATAGACAACAACATCTCCGGATTAACAACATCAGCAATAGATAGACCTATGAAAACATCGGCATCGACCATAGCTTCTTCCAAAGTATCAATCTTTCTGTCTGAAGCAAATTCTAATTTCTCCCCAGATAAATTTTCTCTGTCACTTCTAATTACCCCTTTACTGTCTAACATCACAATGTTTTCAGCACGGGCACCAAAAGCTTTATATAATTTAGTACAAGAAACAGCGGCAGCTCCAGCTCCACTGACTACAATACGTACTTCTTCTATTTTTTTATTGGTAATTTCCAAGGCATTCAATAAGGCAGCAGCCGATATAATTGCGGTTCCATGCTGATCGTCATGCATTACAGGAATATCCAATTCTTCTTTAAGTCTTCTTTCGATTTCAAATGCTTCCGGCGCTTTAATGTCTTCCAAATTAATTCCTCCAAAAGTAGGCGCCATGATTTTTACCGTTTCAATGAATTTATCCACATCCTTGGTATCTAATTCAATGTCGATACTGTCAATGTCAGCAAAAATTTTAAACAATAACGACTTTCCTTCCATTACGGGTTTAGAAGCTTCCGGACCAATATCTCCCAATCCCAAAACAGCAGTTCCGTTAGATATTACTGCAACTAAGTTTCCTTTAGCGGTATATTTATAGACGTTATTGACATCAGCAGCAATTTCTAAACAAGGCTCGGCTACTCCCGGAGAATAAGCCAATCCTAAATCACGTTGTGTGGCATAAGGTTTTGTAGGTACTATTTTGATTTTTCCAGGTTGTGGTTCTGAATGGTATAATAAGGCGTCTCTTCTTAATTTTTCTTTACTCATAAATTCAATTATAAAATTTAATAAATCTTAATTCTAATTTGTCTTTTGATTGTGTAATAATTATTAACTCGTATAAAAATAACTATTTTAAAAATGCCTCCCAACATTTAAAAAATAGTTTCTCTAATTTAGAACAATACCGGTTCTAATGTTGGTCCGGAAGCCACTAAACGTTTTCCTTCTTCGGTATCCGTATAGCGTTCAAAATTCTGGATGTAACGGGAAGCCAAATCTTTTGCTTTTTCTTCCCATTCATCAACATTAGTATAAGAATCTATGATATGCAAATAAAAACTGCATATTAAATTAAGCTACATTTTTGTAATTAATTTGATTGTTAAATTCTTCGATTTTTTTGTAATTCAAAACAGAATGTCTTCTTTTTCGATTGTACCAAATTTCAATGTATACAAAGATTTCTAGTTTCATTTGTTCTTTAAAAATCAGTCTGTTTCCATAAATCAATTCCGTTTTCAAAGATTTAAAGAAGCTTTCAGCTACAGCATTATCCTAACAATTTCCTTTACGGCTCATACTGCGGTTTATTTTTTTATAAGAATCAAGAACATTTACAAACTTTTTGCTGGCATATTGAACACTCTGTCTGAATGAAAAATCAAACCTCTCCAATATTCGGTTTTTAACTGCCATTTTCCAAGCTTTAAGAGAGGGTTCCTTTTTACTCATTCCATCGCTCAAACTCCAACGTATAATTTTTCTGTCATATAAATAAATCCACAATAGTAGTCAAATATAGAAATCCTTCTTTAGTTTGGATGTCATGTCTATAGTTTAATTTTTTCCAATCCAACAATTTCTCTAGCTATCACCATTATTCTAAAACAATAAAAGAGTACAAGTCTTTATATTTCAAAAAAAAACAAATTAATTTTATTAGGTTTTTCTACTAGTTTTCAACCAGTTAAAACTCAATTAAAAAATTACAGTCCTTTTTTAGAAGAATAAGTTCTTAGGTAATCATTAAATATTTTTTTTATCAATAAAAACCTCCTATATTTGCACTCGCAATCACAAAATGATAGCAACATACAGGAGAAATGGCAGAGCGGTCGAATGCGGCAGTCTTGAAAACTGTTGACTGTAACAGGTCCGGGGGTTCGAATCCCTCTTTCTCCGCTGAAGGCTAAAAAAGAGACTTTTCAAAGTTTTCAAAAAAGCCTAAAAAAGCGGTAAACCCTGCAAATCAAACGATTTGCAGGGTTTTTTCTTTTATACCACTTTTCAATATTTATAAAATCACGCAAAATCTATATGGCACATTCGTGGCACAGCGTGAAATTTTAAAATTGTGCCACAAAATTTCATCTTATGTCCCGTTATCATAGGGGTTAAGCTGGTTTACATCTTGTCTAAATTAAGTTATAATTCTACATTTACTAATCTAATAAGTTGAATTATGCTAGAGAAAAGCTTTGGGCTAATTTTCTTTTTGAAAGTACCCCGCCATGAAAGTAACATTAGAACCGTTTATTTCAGGATTACCGTTGACGGTATCCCAAAAGAAGCATCAACCAGACGCCAATGGGACATTGAGCGCTGGAACCAGAAAACAGAGAGAGCAATAGGAACAAAAGAAGATGCAAAATCGCTGAATTTTTTTCTGGATTCACTCACTACGAAAATCCATGAAATCAAAACAGAAATTATGTATACAGGAAAACCCATAACCTCTCAAAAGATTATGGATCATGTTATGGGAAGAATAACACCCAGAGCTCGGGTGCTGGAAGAATTTCAAAAACACAATGATGAAATGAAAGCGCTAATTGGTAACGGATATACAGAAGCCACACTAGAGAGATTCAATATCACTAAAAACCACGTTACAGCTTTCATTAAATTAAAATATAATGCCAGTGATTTTGAATTTGCTGATTTAAATTTTGAATTTATAAAAGATTTTGAGTTCTATCTCCGTACAGTTAGGAAATGCGCAAATAATACCACACTTAAATACATTTCCAACTTCAAAAAAATTGTAATACGAGCCATCGATAAAGAAATCATTATTAAAGATCCATTTAAGAGTTTTAAAGGAAAGAAAACTAAAATTATAAAGAAGCCTATTTCTGCTAAAGAATTAGCTGAACTTGAGAGACATCAATTTTCAACAGACAGACTTAATACTGTGCGTGATATTTTTGTTTTCCAATGCTATACGGGACTTGCTTACATTGATGCTTTTCAGCTTCAGAGAGCCGACATAAAAGATGGTGTTGACGGAAATCAATGGATTTTATATGAAAGACAGAAAACAAATTCTACGGCAAGAATTCCGCTTCTTCCAAAGGCTATCAAAATTCTTGAAAAATATAAAGATCATCCCTTATGCCTTAAGCGCGGAACCGTACTACCTGTTTCTTCAAATCAGAAAATGAATGAATACCTTAAAGAAATTGCTGAATTATGCGGTTTTCCCTTCACGCTCAATACGCATATGGCACGCAGAACATTTGGAAGTACAGTAACATTAAATAATAACGTCCCTATTAATGTTGTAAAGGAAATGTTAGGGCATTCATCAGTGAAACAGACGGAAGCTTACGCTATCACAGAACAAGCTACTATAGGTCGGGAAATGACACTTCTGAATAAAAAACTAAAGCTTGAAAAAACTGAAATATCACAGGAAGATTTAACTACACTGAACAGATTGGAGAATGAAATAGAATTAATTAAAGAGAAATATAATATTTCATCCTTCTAAACATAGAACCAATAAAATTTGACACTATACTAAAAAAAGGAAAGAGGTTATCTATCAGATAACCTCTTTTGATTTAATTCAACTTCACTTCTATAACCTGGGTGGTAGGAAGGTTTATATTTAATATACCCCAACTCCTGAAGCTGTTTAAAATATTTATGATAAGTTGGAATTGTACTAATATGTGACAATAACATAATTTTACGTCGGCTGACTCTAATCCTATGTCTTTCCTTCTGCCTATATCCCAAACTTAAAATTGCTGTTAAAATAGCTAAATGCCAAACATTTAGCTGCGGATCATCCATATAAATAGATAATTGATCTATTATTTGGTCTTCTGTTTTACTATTTGTTTGATTCATCTTTAAAAAGTTTTAGCAGATCATTTTTATTGTAGTAATAGGAGCCAAGAACTTTTTTAAATCGGACTTTCTGCGTCATCCTTAAATTCTGTACTGAACCTGCAGAAATATCCAGAAGCTTTCTCACAGCCTTACTTTTCAGCCATTCAAGCTCTAATATTTCGGTTTTATCATTATTATTTTCTTGGATAATAGTTCGCATACTATCAATTAATAATATACCAAACTGCCTTAAATCTTCTTTAGTTACAATCTCCCCCATAACACTATCTATTGTTTTTATTTTTTATTTTTTGGAACAATAGCTTTTTTATCAGCCATTCATATAGCTAATGTAATAGAGTAACAAATAAATAATCGATATGGTGTTCTGAATGGAGTTTTTTGGCTTTAACTGACTCCTACGATAATGTATATCCAACATATAAACATCAAATCCTCAAAGCACATTTACTCATCCGCTACTCTACTTCATAAAAGAGCTTAATCGGATGCCTAATAAAAGCATCTTGAAAAAATCCAAATCTTCTCCCAAACAGTATTTTTCAAGATCCTTTTATAGGGCTTTCATAGCCAAATATTTAGAAAATAATGACACTTAAAGTTTTTAGAAATTCTATCTCATTAATTCATTTTTTTTAAATCACATTGAACCATTTACTCAATGCCTTTTTAATCACTTCCACGGCTTTTTTTATTCAAGAGCCAGTATGCTGTTTTGTCCCATTTCAAGAGCAAAGGTATACTAGTGTTCTTAACGCAGAAACAAGGTCATGCCCTACGGGTTTGTCAAAAAATCTCCACCCATTCGGGTTGTATTTATTTGACAATACCTTGCTCCTGCTAAACACTAACCTTTTATGCTCCTGAAACGAAACAAAGCATACTCCGGCTCTTTAGACGAATAAAAAAATGTCAATTATGGAAAACAAAAGCATTAGAAATGGTAATAGAATGAAACGAAACAGCTCCTCCTCTCATTGCCGAATAAATAAAATAAAAATTTAACTCTAAAAATTAAAGATTATGAACATCATCGGAAGACTGACAAGGGATGCGGAAGTACGCACAACGTTAAAAGAAAAACAAGTAGTGAACTTTTCAATAGCTACAAATGACAGTTATCGCAACAAACAGGGCGAACGCATAGAACAAACTACCTATTTCGACTGCTCTTACTGGATAAGCCCAAATGTAGCGAAGATACTCACGAAAGGTACTTTGGTAGAGCTTACAGGTAGAGTTAGCACAAGACCGTGGACAGCCAATAATGGAGAATTAAGAGCAAGTTTAAATTTCCATACTTCAACTATCAAATTGCATGGAGGCGGTAAGAAAATAGAAAACGCTCAGACAAGCACCAACGAACAGAAAACCAAAACTCCAAATCAAGATACTGGAGACGATTTACCATTCTAACACAATTCATTTAATCTTTTCAAATTTTAAAATCTCAATATCATGGCACATAATTTAAATTTCAACGAAGAAACTGGACGTTATTCTTTTTTAAGCGTTCAGGAAAAAGCATGGCACGGTTTAGGACAAATTGTACAAGATTATCCCACAAGTGCAGAAGCAATCCGACACGCAGGACTGGATTATGAAGTAATCAAAAGGCTGCTATACACAAAAGGCTCTAATATCATTCAAAATACAAATAGTATAGAAATTAGAGACAACGAACTAAACGTGCCTAATTATTTTGCTACTATGCGCACTGACAACAACAGCGTTTTGGGTGTGGTAGGTAAAGACTACCATATTGTGCAAAATCGGGAGGCTTTTAGTTTTTTTGATGCTATTGTTGGAGGAACTGACGGAATCTTATACGAGACCGCAGGGGCTTTAGGTAATGGGGAACGCATTTTCATAACTGCAAAACTGCCTGATTATATCCGTGTGGGTAATGGCGATGATGTAACAGAAAAATATATTTTCCTTACCACTTCTCACGATGGTAGCGGAAGTATTACCGCAGCCTTTACCCCTGTTCGAATTGTTTGCCAAAATACGCTTAACGCTTCACTTCGCAATATGAGTAACGTGGTACGCATCCGCCATACTTCGGGAGCTAAACAACGTTTGGACAATGCCCACAAAGTAATGGGATTGGCAAACGAGTTTAGCAACCAATTAGAAAACATCTTCAATGACTGGGCGAAAGTAAAAGTAAGTGATAAGGAGGTAGAAAAATTGATACAGTTGGCACTTTGTCCCAATAAAGAAACCCTAGAGCATATCAAAAAAGGGAATGAAGACGAAATATCCACCGTGTTCAAAAACACCGTTGAAAGTGTTTATGCTTATGCTATGACTAATGATACCCAACAGATGGAAACCACAAAAGGGACATTATTTGGGGCTTATAACGCTGTGACTGGCTACTACCAAAATGTACGCAATTATAAAGATGATGAAGCCAAATTACAATCCATTGTATTAGGAGGTACGGCACAAATAAAGTCTCAAAAAGCATTCGAACTATGTAGTTCATTTGCAAAAATTGGTGCGAACGCTATCAACATAAATTTTTTGATGAATGGAAGTAATTGATTTGAACGGTTGCACTATTGAGGTATCCGACCTTGATGAAGCCATCAAAATAACGGCAGAATACAAAGACTATCAACAGGAGGGTAACGATTTTTCAGATTTCAATGAAAGACAAAAAGCCTATTGGATGGATATGTACAAAAAATTAACGGCAATTAAAAACGGATTAAATAACACTTTAAAAATTTAAGAGATGAACACTAATTTTTTCAATCAGATAGCACAATTAGAAATCACAGGCAATTTACAGCTAACCATATCAAGAGGTGCAGAAAACAAACTGGTTGTTTCTATTCTAATCCAAAACGAACAATGTGGAGACAATGCCAAACAACTAATCCCCCCTCTTAATCTTAGAGGGACAGCAGAAGAACTAGACGAGGGATTTTTTGAAAGTATTGCAGTACCCTTACAAACTGCCTCGGGTTTAATGGTCAACATGGAAGCATACATGAAGCAATTGGAAAACGCCCAAAAGCAATCGGCAATGGAAAAAGAAAAAACCGATAAGGAGAAAAAAGCGAAGGACGAAAAAGAAAAGAAATACAAAGAAGCTATGGCAAAGGCTGATGAATTGGACAACGATGGCAAACCCCGTGATGCCTGGATGAAAGTACCTAATCCTAACGATTATCCTGAATATGCCGAAGCAATACACAAACGTAAAAAGGAACTATCCGATAAATTCGCTTCGCCTAGTCTTTTCGCAGCAGAGCAAGAAAATGTTTAATCTAAATTGAATCATTATGTTATTAGCCACGCAATTAGAAAGAGTATTTCTGTTTAACGATAAAGGACAAGAAATCAAACTCACAGATCCCGAACCAAAATGGAGTGTACAAGCGGTATTAAATTTTTATTCCAATACTTATCCCATACTTACAACCGCAAAAATTGGCGCACCTACAATAAAGGATGATACAGTACAATACCGCTTTGAAAGTGCTATAGGTACGAAAGGTTAAACCTAAAACAATAAAACATGACTTATGCAATCACATATCATAGCGGGTATGATACAGCTACCCAAAGAATCCAAACAAAAGCAATTACACCGCCAATTAGGAGAGTTCGCAAACTGGATGAAACGAACAAAGGACGCAAACGAAATTCGCAAGGACAAACAACAGTCCGTACCAGTACCCATGTTGCCAATGGTTTTTTAAGAACTTCATTCCTGCCAGTTTTGGCAGAAACGAAAACGGTAAAGGCTTGTAAGAAAACAGCAAAAACGGAAAGAGATTTTTACCAATCTCTTTCCCAACTTGCAACGCATTATAACATTAACCCCATACATACCCAATCTTTTGGTTTTCCATATAATATCGCTTTGGCTTTATGGGACACCAAAGAAAAACTAAAAGATAAAGTTAAGGATTGGGAAGAAATCAAACTCGTAAAGGATAGTAAAAAAACCTTTTTTACAAGTGAAGAACGATACAATACTAACTCTACACTATATTATATTCCTGTAGTACCACTGTACAGATTACTGAAAAACAGAAAACAAAAATACAGTGCACAGCTTTTATTATCAGTTTGTAGTTATCTCTATCATAGTGTAAACATCCCTTATTACAGACAGGAAAATAGTTTTCTGTATTATCAATACGAGATGTTAAAAGAATGGCAACTAACTGATGATGATTCCGATGAAACATCCATTTATTTGAGTGAATTCGAACAAGCGGAATGTATTGGTGACAAAATGGAACAAAAAATCTTCAATACTGCCAATTTAACTTTTTTCAAAAAACGATTGAACCACTTTAAATGTACGAACATTTTTGAACAGGATTGTTTAAAATTAGCTCAAGAAACCTATATCCTTTTAGAACAATATCCAAATGAAAATGTATTTCGAAATGCAAGACCCAGCGATGAAGCAGACGAAAACGAAGAAGAAACAGATAACATTTTAACAATGGATTACTACATATCTTTTTATGCTGATGGAAAAGGTTGGCTAAATGAAAATATTATTCAATGCGTAAATAACGAATTACAAGAATACGGACAAATTGAAGAGCCTAGTATCGTTAAGCGTTTCGATGGAAGTGACATCACAGCAAACAATCTTGATTTTGAGAATAGATTGTTTGCCCTTATCGGAGAATTAATTTACCTATTAAACAATTTTTAAAACAATAGTGATGAAAGACATTACAGAAAATTTTGGAACACTGTATCATCCTAAATCTGCATTAGTATTCTACCAGACTAAAGGAATGAATTCTGATACCTATGTAGAATATTTTGACATGGATAAAAATGGGAATCCTATTAATGCCCATCCATTAACTGTAAGAGAAGCAAACCAACTGGCAAAGGCATTGAAAACAGCCAAAGAAGAAAAAGAACCTTGTTTAAAATCAGAAGGAATAATAAGCAATGCTATTTTACATATTGACCCTACCCAAAATAAAGTAATCTGGTTTACCAAAGCCATGCAAAGAGAAATGTGTTTTACAGAAAATTTAGGAATCCCAAAAGGCTTGGTAAATGTACCTCCTATGTTATGGATTGCCAACAAAAACAGTCTTTCTGTTTTTGCTTTGGGAAGTAATCGCAGACCTAAAGAAAACACAAAATTGTACAATGCTCCTTTTTTTAATGTATATGAAAATGCCAATGTTTGCATGGGAACGGTAGATGTTCAGATGAAGAAAATTGCTTCATTAGAAGAATTTACAATTGCATGGGAAAATTATTTTTTCAACAGCTATTTCAGTCATTTGATGCCAGACTACAATCCGATAGAAGGAAACTGTGTAACACTTTGGGAAAGTCTTGTCAATACAAACACCACTTTTCCTAAAGAAGTATTAAAAAAGAATGGTAAAACCTTAAAAGATGTATTGTCATGAATATCGAAAAAACAAAAGTCCATTTTACGGATAACTATTTAATGAATCCCACAAATCCAATAACGGTAAATCTTATCGGTGCTGGTGGTACAGGTTCAAAAGTACTAACTTCCCTAATTGAAATGAATCATAGCCTAATTGCTTTAGGTCATGCAGGTTTGAGCGTTCGCTTGTGGGATGATGATAGTATAACGGAAGCCAATTTGGGCAGACAACGATTTGCAGATTCTGAAACAGGACTGTACAAATCGGTCGCACTGATAAACCGTGCCAACCGTTGGTCGGGTACAAACTGGAAAGCGGAAACCATAAAATTTGAAAAAGACAGTTTGGATATATTACCCGAAAATGCGGGAGCAAGTATTTTTATTAGCTGTGTGGATAGCGTGAAAGCTCGTTTTGAAATTGCTGACATTTTAAAACTACTTAATAACAGTAGAGCTTATGCTAATCGCCCACGTTATTGGATGGATTTTGGCAATAGCCAACACACAGGACAGGTTATACTATCCTCTATAGGTACTATTAAACAGCCTAATTCAGAGAAATACGATACTGTTTGTAACTTGCCATTTGTAACCGAAGAATTTCCAGAACTGCTGAAACAGTCCGAAATTATAGATGATACTCCAAGTTGTTCCCTTGCAGAAGCCTTAGAAAGACAAGATTTATATATCAATTCTGCACTTGCACAAATGGGAAGTTCTCTTTTATGGGCTTTATTTCGCAACGGACTTACCCAATACAGAGGCTTTTTTCTGAATTTGAAAGATTTTAGGTCACAACCCATTCCAGTTGGCTAAGCTCAAAATCGGGCTGCAAAAAGACACTCCCTTCCGATGGTCGGGAAAGTCTTTTTGCAAGAAAGGATACAAGCACTTTGGCAAAATGTGAATCCTCCCATTTTACCGAAAAGCTTGTGAGTTTTGCATGAGGATATTCGTTATCCTCATTATTTATTTTCAAACTTCTTTTCTTTCCACATAAGCGACCAAAGAAAAGAAGCAAAAGAACGTCGCTTTATTATTTATGATGAAATCAGAGTAAAAAGACACTCCCTTACGATGGTCGGGAAAGTCTTTTTACTAAAAAAAGGTACAAGCACTTTAGTAAAATGTGAATCCTCCCATTTTACCAAAAAGCTTGCGGGTTTTGCATGAGAATATTCATTATCCTCTTTATTGATTTGGTTTAACTTCTTTTCTTTCTACATCAGCGACCAAAGAAAAGAAGCAAAAGAATGCCGCTTGATTATTTTGGATTTTGTGTTTCAATTATAACCACTTCTTCTTTTTCTTTCTTTTGTCTTGAATAACTCCAGAAGAACAAAAGTCCAAAAACAATCAAAATAAAAGCAATCCATTTCCCTGTACGCTCCAGAAAAGAAATCAATACTGATTTTTCATAACTCGAAAAACCTTCCGCTCCCATTGGGCTTCTTCTATAAAATTTTCTTCTGTTAATCCAGTAACGAAGACCAAAACCACTTAACAAAGCTAAGATGCTTAAAAACAATGTTGGATTCATAATGTGTACGTTTATATTTCACTCTTTTAATTTAAAAAAAACGTTTCTTGCCTATAACTTATTGTTTTTAAAAGGTTAAGAAATAAATATATTCAACAAATAGCAAGAGGCTGCCTCACCAATTGTGAAACAACCCCTTTTTATGTTTTTTATTAAAATCAATTAATCTTTAACTTCATATCCTTGATAAGTTTTGCTTTAACCAAATCAGAATTTTCTATTTTTAATAGCTGATGTCTGCCACCATTCTTTTCGAAAATCTCTATAAGGAGTACTTTGTCATTGGCAATAGTAAATAGATCCAACAGAAATACATTTCGCTCTACTGTATTACCTGTAATTTCATCTAGCGGTTTATATATTCGTAATGGAGTTATCGTTCTTTCTTGTATCACAGTACGTTTAGCGAGCTTTTTATCTACTACTTTGAAATCAATAAAATCGATTCGAAACGGCACATTGGTAAGATTAAGAACCTCGGTATGGAAATAGAATTTATCGTCGTGGATATAGATCCCTTTTAATAAAAATTGAATTCCAAAACTTTTAGTTTCAATATTTCTTATAAGCTGCTTGTCTTTTTTATAAATCGTTTCCATTAACTCTCCCACTAATGATGGAGCATTTTTACCTAATTCTTCAAAAAGGACATCATTAGCATTCTCCCTACTTATCCCCTTTTGCATTTCCAGAAGATTGTAATTCAGAGTAACGGGAAAAGAGTTGTAAAGCACATTGAAATTATAGAAACGTCCATCCTCGGTAATTACCGAAAAGTTGGTTTCTTCATCAAAATCGCGAACAGCTGCCTTTACTCGTAATACATTTTCTGCATCTTCCGCCCTGGCTGCAACCAGATAATCACTTCCTAAATCAACGTAGCGGATAGCAGCAGGAAATATCAAATGCGAAGTTTTACTGTAAGTTACTTCTATCTTATACGGTTCTATTTTTCCCAAGTCCAGCTTTTTGATATTATGAACAGTCTGTTGTGCCTGAAATGGCGTAGCATAGCCTAATACTAAGATTAATGCTATTAATATGTTTTTCATTATTGTTTTCATGTTGTATAAAGTTTAAAGAATTGAATGTTTATTTTTTAGAAACAAGAAATACTTGATGTCCTGCTTTGAGTGTTACTTTTGGAGTTCTCATTTTTTTAGAAAAATATCCAGAAACACCTTGTACCAATCCACGGCTCAAATCTCCTGCTATTTGTTGTCCGGCAGAATTGGTCATCATAATACTGCTTCCTGAAGTCTGTCCCATATTAGCCGCCATTTCTTTAAAAGCACTCATTTCGGGAGAATAAGGTACAAACAAACCTTCTTGCCCATCCAGTCCAAACACTATAATGTTAACCGGAATAATATCGCCTTGCTGTTCTATCGAACTAATTTTCATTTGGACACGTCCTTGTTGGAATTTTGAATTGGCTGTCAATACTGTCCCTGCCGGAATAATATGAGTTCCTATTTTGGCAGGTTCTAATAAGCGTAAATGAACACTACTCTCCTCCGTTACAAGCTGTGTTTGTTGCACAACAGCACGGATACTATTTTTGGGCTGTATTTGTTGCTCGGTTTTACCTACTGTATAAAATCCGCTGTTCCGTTTTTCACTCCAATTAGCGATAAACGTACTATCAGGGAGTGCTCGCTGTAAAGAAGAAACCACATTTTTATGGGTAGGAATAAATGCTACAAAAGTTTCTTTTTGATTTGATGAACCAGAAAGTACTGTTTTTTGTTCCTTTGGCTGTCCCCCTAAAACCGCATTTGTTGGAAGATATTTTGCCGCCATCTGATACGATTTCTCCATTAATTCCAATTGACTTTCCACAGGATCAATTGGTGTCTCATTTTTTTTAGCCAATTGTTCTTTTAGTTCATCCAATTGTTTACGCAGTTGCAATGTCTCCGAATTATCATTCTGATAAAAAGTACCTATTGCATTTTGTGCATTACGATAACTATCTAAAGAAGGATTTGAGTTTCCTACAATATTATTAGAAGCTTCATTCCTATCTTCAGAAATAACTGGAGTTGTACTATCAATATCGTCTTCTTTCCAATAATCAGAAAGAGACAATAGTGATTTTCGTTTTTCCAGATTCTTTTGCTCCAATATTGCCTCCTCATAGGCTTTTTCCTTATCATCCTGTAAGCCGTTATCAGTAGCTTCAGGAACCGAATCATTGAGACCTATATCTTCTGTCACTTTGCTATTCTCAGATGATTTAAATATCAAATACATACATCCCAGAAATACAATCCCCATCAACGCAAAGATGATTGGCTTTTTAAATTTATCGCCTTTATTCAGACTACTTTCTAATATTACATCCGAAGCTTTATTTTGAGTACCATCTGTAACAAAGACGGTATTTTTTTTATTTTCATTTTCTTTCATGTCTTCTATTTTTTTTATTTTTCAACAATGAATCCTGCGACAATACAGCTGATTCTTTCTTTTTAACAACTGGATTTTCAATATGCTCAATAACCACTCTATGATTGGATTTTCCTGTATCATACCAAACCTTTAGAATAACAGCTATAGTTAGAATCAGATAAACCAGGAAACAATACAAGAGGTACTTGTACTGTTTTCGCAAGGGTAATGCTCGCCAACGATCATCCACTTTATCAAAATAGCTATCCATATTTGCTCTTATTTTTTTCATACTTTAATGTTTATCGGGTTTCACAGTTTAAATCGCCTGCTTCTTGAAGACAACTGTTGTTTAAGTTTATCTGATACTTGAGCAATAGCTTCTTTTGCTGTCGGAACTGAACTTGCGGTCAGAGTGGTCAGTTTAGATTGCTTCAATAATTGCCCGTAACGGTCTATACTTCTTATATACATTTCTGCTTCCTGTAAATCGAATTTCCCGTTCTCATATCTTACGCACATATTGCACTTAATCGTTGGTTTGTCTTCACCATTCCATTGGAGGTAAGTAGATAAATGCAGATGATTTTCTAACAATGGAACTTCTTTACCATTGTCCCAAGCTTCCAAAAACTCACTGATGCTATCCTTCAGTTTGCCTGCACAACAACCCTCCGTATGGAAATAACCGTCATACCCTTTATCAGTAAGGATTTTTGAGAATGCGTCTAAATCAAATTGCTGTTCCATATTCTTTGACTTTAACGTTCCATAATTTCTATATCATTATTGGCTACTACATTGAACTTTTCTATATTGAAGCCTTGTGGATTATTATCCGATCGAACAGAATTCACGAGGTAACAAGATGTCACTAGATTACGCTTGGTTACATTACTGGATCTAATAATAAATTGCCCAGCATAAGTTCTCACAGCATACGGATAACTATCGAAGTTGCATACCACACTATCTATTTCGATACGCTGTTGCACATTTCCTGAAATAATACGATTGTAATATCCTTTTTCAGACAAGTCTTTATAGTAATCGAAAGCACTTTTGTCTGCGAGATTGAACGCACGTTTCATATTACTTTCGATAGCATTCTTGTCGGGTGCCAGTGTGAAGAAAAGTTCATGAAAACGTCTGACGTGTTCCCTGGCTTCCACCGGACGATTGATAGAAGCATCCTGAGCCAAAGCCAGCATTAAGGATTTACCATTATCCAACACATACACCTTTTGACGTTGCAGTTCTGCAAAGTGATACGATTGCCAAACCGCATATCCGGTTACTCCGATACAGAACAATGCAAACACAATGGCATACAATCTGATTTGCCTGAAACTATTTTCAATATTTCTTAAGGTTTTAAATTCCATTTTACTGCTATTTAATATTATTACTTCATTAGTCTGCCTCCGATATTGCCTACAACTGCTCCTGTACCAGCCCCTACAATATTTCCTGTTTTTGTGGTGGTTTGGTTTACATTTCGCATAAAATTACCTGCTCCCCCAGCCTGTATAATCCAACCCGTTACGGTAGGAATAGTGAAGTATCCAATGATGCCAATAATCATAAAAATGATATACAACGTATTGGATGAATCAGGAATAAAATTAGGATCTGATAAACTTTCGATATCCTTCTGTAGTATCAAGGATTGTATCTTAGACAACATCGCACTAAAAAGATCGGCAACAGGCAACCAGAGATACACACTGATGTATCGGGTTAACCATTGCGTTAGTGTGGACTGAAATCCATCCCATACTGAAATAGCAAAAGCTATCGGTCCTAATATGGACAAGACTATCAGGAAGAAAGTCCTTATCGTATCAATGACCAGCGCAGCCGACTGAAACAGTATTTCCAAAAACTCCCGAAAACCATCACGAATTTCCTTTTTGACTCCGTACATTTCTCTTTCCATGTACATTCCTGACATGGTAACCAAATCTGCAGGTGACCAACCTAATTCAGCAAGTTTCTTATCAAACTCTTCATCTGAAACCAAGTAGGCGGTTTCAGGATTACGAAGCATTGCTTCTCTTTCCAATTGGTCTTTCTGTTGCTGTAGCGCATTCAAGTCTAAAACTTGATTTTCTAAGATACTATGTGTCCCTTTTACTACTGGACTAAGAATTGCATTGAGTGTCCCCAATACCATAGTTGGAAAAAACATAATACAGAGTCCCAAAGCAAATGGTCTGAGTAGCGGATAGACATCTATTGGTTCTGCGCTACTAAGTGCCTGCCATACCTTTAATGCCACATAAAATAAAGCTCCTAATCCTGCCAGACTTTTAGCTACCGCTGCCATATCAGCTGACAATGGCATCATCTCATCATAGAGCGAGTGTAGTACTTCATGAAGATTGTTAAATTCCATGGTTACCAGTATTTTTGGTCAGCTGTTCCGTAAAGTTCCAATACCCTTTTGCTGTTATTGGCTTTTTTAGCTCTGAGATAGCTGACCGAAATGTTTTTGTTGGTGAAATAACGAACCAAATTGTGGTATTCCTTAACTTCCTTATATACACCGTCGATAATATCCATACGCTCTTTATCATTCAATGATAAAGTGGAAGCATTTACAATTTGTTTGAGCTCTTTCAGAAGTGATACACTCTCATTCAATAAGACAGAGTATCCATTAGCAATTGCTGACAGTTCCTGTGCATTGAAATTAGGATCATTCATCATTTTTCCAAAATTCTTTACATAAATCTCAGAAACATCACCTACAAGCAATACGGTCTGTTGTACTTTTCGGGCATCCTTTACCAGATTATTTACTGCCTTTAGCTTGTCATAATATTCTTTTCCCTGATTATACACTTTTTGTACTTCCTTAAAGTTGTTAATCATATTGGTCGCTGTGGTAGAAGTCTGTACAATTTGTCTCGCAGTATTGACAATACCCTGAGCCAAATTAGAAGGATCTGGTACCACCCATTGTGCCTTAGCAGACGGTATTACAGCAAATAGTAACACTGTACACACCATAAACATTAACTTTTTCATTGTTTTAAATTTTTAAAATGATTATTATTTGTTTTCTTTTCTCTGAAGAACTATCCGTTTGATAGCCTGTTCTACATTTCCATCCAGATTTTTAGCTAACGCCATCACTTCCATCTTTTCAGTTTCTTCTGTCGTATAAGCCAAATACTCCTCCAAACTCACTTCTGTGGCATATACTGCCGAATGAGTCCCTCCCAACCCAATCCAAACTTCTTTGTATAAGCGTCTGGGATCGTTATTCATGTTGATGGAAAGTACCTGTGCTTTTTCTTTTTCAGTGAGACCAAGCATGGCTTGTATATCATCAAATTTGTTCATGTATTTACGCTGATCCAACAGTATTTTACAATCTGAATTATTGATGATACTTTCCTTTACAATGGGTGATTGAATAATATCATCTACCTCTTGGGTTACTACAATAGCTTCTCCAAAAAACTTTCTTACCGTTTTAAAAAGGTATTTGATATACTCAGCCATTCCTTCTTTTGCAATAGCTTTCCAGGCTTCTTCGATAAGGATTAACTTTCGTACTCCTTTCAAACGACGCATTTTATTGATAAAAACCTCCATTATGATGATGGTTACAATCGGGAAAAGGATTTTATGATCCTTGATAGCATCAATTTCAAATACAATAAATCGTTTAGAAAGCAAGTCCAATTGCTTGTCGGAATTCAACAAATAATCGTATTCGCCTCCTTTGTAATAGGGTTCTAGTACATTGAGAAAGTTGGCAAGATCAAAGTCTTTTTCCCTTACCTGCTTTTCTTCCAACACCTTTCTGTAATCAACTTTCACGTATTCATAAAATCCATTAAAAGAAGGAGATTCATCCTCTTGTTTAATCCGTTCGATGTAACCACTCACGGCATTAGACAATGCCACTTCTTCGGAACGGGTTGGCGGTTCGTCATCCCTTTTCCATAAGGTTAATATCAAGGTTTTGATACTTTCTCTTTTCTCAATGTCGAAAACACCATCATCGGTATAGAAAGGGTTAAAGGCTATAGGATTGTCTTCTGTATAAGTGAAGTAAACTCCATCCTCTCCTTTTGTTTTTCCTTTAATGAGTTCGCACAATCCCTGATACGAGTTCCCTGTATCCACCAGCAACACATGAGCACCTTGTTCATAGTATTGTCTGACCATGTGATTGGTAAAGAATGACTTTCCTGAACCTGAAGGACCAAGAATAAACTTGTTTCTATTAGTGATAATGCCTCGCTTCATTGGCAAATCGGAGATATCCAAATGAATGGGTTTCCCTGTAAGCCGGTCAGCCATCTTAATCCCGAAAGGTGACGGAGAACTTTGATAGTTGGTTTCCTCAGTAAAAAAACAGAGTGCGGGTTCTATGAAAGTATAAAAACTTTCTTCACTCGGAAAATCTCCTGCATTCCCGGGCATTGCTGCCCAGTAAAGCGTGGCCACATCTGTGGTATTGTGCCTAGGCTTGCATTCCATTAGTGCTAAAGCACTACCGGTATCATTCTTTATCTGTTTTAGTTCGGCAGGATCTTCCGACCAAGCCATTACATTAAAATGAGCCCGAATGGAAGAAAGCCCAAAAGAATGTGCTTCGTTTAGGTAGCGTTCTATCCATTCCTTGTTGATTTGGTTCGCTCTACTATAACGTGCCAACGAGTGCATATTTCTTGCTGATTTCTCAAACTTACGCAGGTTGTCTTCGCTGTTATCCAGAAACAAATACTGATTGTAAATGTGATTACAGCTTAACAACAATCCAACTGGAGCGGCAAAAGACAAAAGGCAATCACTCCTGTCTGTAGATAGTTTTTCATAACGAGTATCTGCCGAAACCGTTCCAGGTAAATCATCTGTATCTGACAAGGTATGCAGGCAAAGTCTTTTGTTACCAATGCGAACCTCTTCTGCACCTAGGGCAATGTCTTGCATGGGTGTTCCTGCTTCCGTTGAAAGTGTCAGGTATTGTTCCAATATTCCTTGCTTGTCATCTGTTCCAATAATATCCTCTTCACTTAATCGTTCCAGTTTTACAAAACCACTGTCATTTACTATTCGTTCAAACTGTGTAACCGCTTCCATAAAACGATGGATTGTTTCTTTATCCCTTATTTCTTTTGGAATAAGTACCCCTTTGCAAAGCGAAGAGAAATTGCTCTGCATTCGCATACGCTCTTTAGTAGTTTTGGTTAGAAATAAGTAGCAATAGTGATTCAGAAACGGACGTTCATTAAAATGTTGCTGATAGGATTTTGCTAAAAAACTTAAATCTTCCTGAGCAATATCCGGAGCATAATTTTCCTTGATATACCAATCCTGTTTATGTATAACAGTAAAATCAGGTAAAGTCTTAATAGCCTTATGCCAAGCAGAATGAATCGCTTCATATTCCGCAGAAGCAACTGTAAAAAGTTCCGGAAGTTCCACCCGAAAACAGGCTGTGATATCCGCATCCTTTGAGATAATGCAATTATTTTCTACCGCTAGCAATGGAAACTTACTTTCCAAGGTAGTCGCTTTTGATTTATTTCTCATAGCTGCCTGAATTTAGTTTTGAACTTGAAATAACGGCGTACCCGCTTGCGACAGATGATGTAATGAGGATGGCGTTTCTGGGCACTTATTTTCATTAAACCATGTTCTCCATGCTTTTTGTTCAATGAGAATGTCTGCCCTACAATTAACAAAGCACCACCAGCTCCCAGAAATAGACAGACAAAGGAATTGACCCCGACCATGTACAAAATCATTACCATAATAAGAATCCCAAGCAATCCTCCTGTGAAAATGAACAGGTATTGTGATTTTAAACCTCTAAACTCTACCGTTCTCCCAATGCCTTTGTTAATATTGTAACTACTCATCAGCCAAAAGATTAAAGGAAGAACGAACGTAAAATTGTAGCCGATACAATCAGGAAGATACAGGCTCCAAACCAGCTCGCTGCTGTCTTACTGGTATCAGGATCACCACTACTGAACTTATTATACACCTTAACACCTCCTATTAGACCAACTACCGCTCCGATGGCGTAGATAAGTTTTGTCGCAGGATCAAAATAAGAGGTTACCATTTGAGTCGCCTCATTGATTCCTGCCGAGCCATTTCCTTGTGCGAACGCACCAATTCCTGACAGTATAGCCAAGACTGACAGCCAAAGTTTTTTTCTTTGTTTTTCCATGATTTGAATAATTTATTTGTTCTTATTCCTGCTCGTTGCAGGATTTTGGAACAAATTTGTCACGGAAATCAAAAAGTCATAATGAAATAGCTTTTAGAGGAATTATTTGGCAGTGAATGGCGGTTAAATCAATTTAACACCCGTAAAAAAGCTGATATAATTACATGAGATGATTAGTAAAAACCTTTATATATCCTGATTTTTACTGCATTTTATGCGACAGACTCTTACCCACTTTAGAAAGTAGAAAAGAGTTAATAACAACTTAGTATCTATGATAAAACAGTGTAATTGTTAGAGGCAATACTGCCTTATGAAAAGGAAAAATTTCTACTGAGTGGTTACACAAAGTAGAAACTTTTAATATATTTAACGTTTAAAAAGCTGAATTAGATTATGTTTAGACTATAATTCAATATCAGTAATATTATATTTATCAAGCAAAAATCTATTAATAGCTCCTTTACTTTTCAAATTCATAAAAGATTTCTTCTCTTTTAATGTAAATAAAGGAATACTAAAATTTTTGATATAGTTTTTTGCTAAGGCAAAATAATTATTTGCATAAGGCTTACTTGTACATTTAATATAATACCAAAACACCTCTGTTTTTAATATTTTTTGAATGAACATCAAATCTTCTTGAGAATTAGAAACTAATGAATATCCATTATAAAATAGTAATTCTGTATTATTTGTATATACGAAGTAAGGCGTATCAGATATGTAAGGAAAAAGCAATTTTAGCCCTACAATATTTAAAGCTTGATTTCTTCCATAAGCATACCATGTTTCATATTCTCTTTTTCCTTTATCTCTTTTAGCTAACTCATTTTTTTGAGATTTAAGATAATTATATGCATTCGGAAAATCTCTTTGAAAAATTTCTTCTTTTATAATTCTTACTAAACGATTAGATTGATTTTGAAATAAATTACTATTATTTAAATCAAAAACATTGTACGGAAAAATAATTTTCTCCATTAACCTTTCTAAATCTGACTCCTCTTTTAAAATATTAGGTTTTATTGCATCGCGACAAATTTTTCTCTCTATCTGGAATCGTTGACCTTCTTTTTCTAAATAAAAAAAATCTTCATCTTCTTCTAAAGGCGTAAACAAATAAATATTATTCCTTAGAGTTGCAAAGCCGTTCCTAATATTAAACAAATCGCCTAATTTTTCTCCTGCATTTTCTAATTTTTGTAAATTAAGCTGTGTTTTAGCATCTTCCAACTGCCAACCATCAACATTGTTCAATTGTTCATAATTGAAAGTAATAAAATCTTTTTTTGTTAAAGAATTAATACTTTGAGGTGTAGTATTTGTATAAAGCAAATTCCCACGTGTCTTCTTTATTTGGCAAATACAGGTATATGTCAATCTTGATTTAAAAACCTGTTCACTTCCAAAATCTATAAGCCTAAATGAATAACTATTTTCAGAAAAGAAATTTCTTAAAGCCCGTCCATTTAAACTACGATAAAAATTATTTACAGTTATATATCCTAATATACCTGTTTCATTTAGCCATCTCAATCCAATTTGAAAAAATGGAATATACAAATCCAGTTTACCCGTTGAAGAAACTGACCAATTTTTCATAAGTGCTTTTGTGTGTTCATCTAAATTTGAAGAACCAACATAAGGAGGATTACCCACAACTGCATCAAGTCCATTGTTATTTTGTATAACTAAAACCTGATTCCAATCAAACTCTAAAGCATCTCCCTGGAACAGATTAAAGTTAAATTTTTGCCTATCTTCGCCATTAATGATAGCGTGAAGCGTTAATAATATTTCAGTTCTAACAATACTATATTTTTGAATATCTAAGCCAAAAATATTCTCATTGTAAATATCAAAATAACTTTTACCTAACTTAACTCTATATTCTTCTGCAATAGTTTTAAAAAAACCTCCACATCCACAAGCAATATCTCCCAATTTTAAATTATCAATATCTCTATCTTGCTTTTCAAATTCTTTTAAAATTTGTTTGACAATATACTCTCTAATAAATTTAGGAGTAAAAACAGCCCCATTAACTTCCTTATCTTCGGGAGAGATAACAAACTCAAATAACTCAAGTAAAAACTCAATATCGAATTTTGAATCAAAAAATGCTATAAACTTTTCTAACTGTTTACTTTCTACTTCATCTTGATTTTCAATAATAAAGCCCTTTATAAACTCGTTATTTACTTCTTCAATATTATTAACTCGAATAAACGAAGAAACTAACAATCTGTTTATATCCTGCTCTTTATATGAATATTCTCTGAGATATTTTAAAATATTTTGATTCATTGATTAATTATACAGTGGAAATAATCTAATTAGTTTGTAATCATCGTGATTATAATCTAAAGCAAATCCATTAAAATATGATTCCCATAATCTCTTTTTCGAATTATTAAGTATTCTCAGGTACCTTGCATCTATTAAAATCTTGTCTACATAATTATGTTTTTTCCTATCAATAAAATTATTAATTACAAAATGAAATGCTAAAATTATATCCATTGGAGGATGTGGGATTCTTGGACTACTTAATATTGCCATATCTGAATCTAAAAATTCGTGTTTTTTACCTCCAAATTGAATATGATAATAAGGATGAACATAAGAAAAATCTAATTCTCTTTCTTCTTTATCAAGATGCCAAGTACAACAATATTCTTTTGTTTGATCTTGCTCTGACTTAAATAAACTTATCTTCAAATCCAAAGTATATTTAAAAAGAGGATCTATTTTATCATTTAGACTGTCTTTTAAAGCAAGTCTATTCTCTAAATCGATTTTACAATAATGCATTTCATTTGGCTTTGCTCCTGCAATTGCTCCTTTCAAATAAATGCTAAAATTATCCAATCTATAATCAACCAAATCTACTTGATTATTTTCTATTGATTCAATTACATTATTCAGACCTGTAAAATCTCCTAGTATATTATTTTCAGAGATTATTTCTAAAAGGAATTTCACATCTTTTATATAACTTATTCTATTCCATATTTCCATAAACTAAGAATATTTACGCATCTCTTTTCTATCTATTTCACTAACAATTTTGCTATATTTATCAATATTAGCTAAATATCCATCAATAGAAACATAATCTTTATCTTGCCATGGCTTAAACTCTTCTTCCAGTAGTTCAATACCATCAAATGGATCCAAAGGAAGCTTTGTCTGTTTACAAATAGTCCAATAATTAGAACTCAAATTTTTATCACTAGAGATAACGATATCTAAGTCTAAAACAAACTTTTCTCTAAGTATTCTTATTCTTTCTTCGGCATTGTAATGCCTTAATGTATGCTTTTCCTTTATAGAATCTAACCACCATGAATCAATCCTAGACATCCACCATCTATTATATACATCCGAAAAAACACCTGTATATTTATAATCAGAAAATTGCTCTTTTAACTTTCCCCAATCTGGCGAATCTTTGCTAACTCCTAATCTAGCTGATAAAATATCTTCACCAATCAGTAAGCCAGAACATCTGATTAAATGTTCAAAAATGAATCTACTATACTCGTAAACTGATTTTACATCTTTGTTTAAATGAATTCTTATTCTTGAGTGGATTAAATTAACATCTCCTTTGAGACTTAATATTTGATCTAAATCAAATTTATTTTGTGTAATATTGGTATAAGAATTTAAGAATGATAAACATTTTTTTCTAAAACGTTCCGGGTTTTCTAATGCCTTTTCTTTACTTATTGCATAATCAAACAAATCATGACTTGTATAATCTTTTCGATATATATTAACGATATTATCAAGTGTTGATATTAACACAATAGGCCTCTCTTTTATTCCATCATTATATTTTGATCTTAAAGTTGATGCTATTGTTGGAGCATCACAATATGATAGCTGACTGCCTTCCGTCAGCTTATAATCCATCAAAATTATATCTGGATTTTCGTCACTAATTTTTTGTATAATATCATCAATCTTAACATCTGGTTTAAATGAAATTATTTCGAAATTTTCACTCCTAAGAGTTTCTATTCGGCTTTCAGGATCCAAATCCTCTATATAAAAAATTTTATAAGTCATATTTATCTAAGTCTTTATCGTTTGCTTTAGGTACTTCAATATAAATTGTAGTTGAAAATCCATCTTTAGGTTCATCAACATAAATCTTACCTCTATAACTTGAGAGGATATCTTTTACTATTTTCAATCCTAATCCAGTTCCTGTTACTTCATTACTTGAGTTTAAACTATCTAAAGTATTAGGTGATGATGTTGTAAAAAATTCTTCAAAAATACGATCTTTTATCTCTTCATTAATTCCGTCACCAGTATCAGAAAATTTTAAAAAAACTCTATTATCTATTTTTCCACACTCAATATCTAATTCTCCTTTATTTTTAGATCTCTTAATTGCCTTTTTTGCATTTGTATATAAATTAAACAAAATTGAAGACCATTCTGATGGATGCATCGGTGTAGTAAACAAATAATACCCATTTCTAATTGGTTTATTGAATTTTATATTACCCTTTTTAGCATCATTTTGAGTATTCTCCCAAAATTCTTCTACTTTATTTTGTAACTCTATTGGAATTAAACTACGAACTACATTTTGAGAAATAACTGTATCAAAATATGAAGTATATGATTTGAAGGTTTCTACATTTGATTGAAGTATTATTAATCGTTTAAATGTCTGCTCTTCTGATTTTAACTTTTCCAATAAAAAATTTATATCAGAGTTCATATTCAAAACATAGTCTTTCACTTCATGAATAAATAAAGCAATTGTTAAGCCTACACTACTTAGTACACGAAGCATTGATCTTTCTTTGAGATATTGTTCTTTTTCTTCTTCTTGAGCTTTTTGCAACTCTGCAATTTCTTTTTGAACTTGTTGTAGTTTTTTCTTTCTTCGTCTTTTGATTTCTACATTTCCAGAATCTTTCTCTAATTCTCTGTCAAGCTCTTCAAGTGTAAAAGCAATATTTTTAATTCTCACCTCAACAGATTCATAGATTTCATTTTGCATTGTTTGCCCAGATACAATCTTCACATTTCTAACTTCTGCAATCTTTATTACTGCTGTCATTAATGTTCTATAAACAAAGTTTTTCAACTGAATAAGTGCTTCATTTTCAATTAATCCTTCACGACTTGAAGTTTCATAAAATTCATTATTACTATCTAGTAATTCTACGAACCCAAAAAAATTGATATTAGCATGAACAGGTAAAATTGAACGTCTAACAGTTGATGCATCTAACCCTAACCAATCATTGTTTGGTTCGCCATAAGGCAAAACTCTGAAACCATTTCTATACAACCGAATTCCTCCTTGGGTTCTTGCAAGCTTTCTAATATTAGACTCCTGTAATTTAGGAACCAAATCTGCATTATATATATAATAATATGCTCTAAATCTAACGTTTTTTAATTTAGTAAAAGGAATATCCTCATTATCAGGATCACTACTTATATATCCAATTTCATTGATATTTAATTTCTTACTATCAAGAGAGAATAATCCCACGCCATTTGCATCTACTGTACCTTCAATTACTGCTGTAGCATGATTGTAAACCATTGTTTTTTCATCCGCAATATTTATTTTCTTGCCATTAATTACTTTAGAAAAATAAACTTTAAATCCCGGATCATCAATAATTTCTTCTCCGTCATTTTTAATCTCTTCGATTTCCGATAAGGGAAAAGGTTGTAATATATCTCCAACATAATTATATATTCTTCTTATAGATGCTTCAGACCATTTATCCTTTAAAAGCTCTATTTTGAGAGTTGTACCAGATTCTCTACTTTTGTTTGTTTTAGTATTAATTTTATTATTAACTGAAAATAAATCAATATCATTTGAATAATCATTCCAATTTATTGTAACAACTAACGCTTCATCACTATCCATTGTTTGAGTAGTAATTGTAAGTTTTTCTCCTAATCTTTGAACAGCAAATCTACCTATACCTTTTTGTCCTGCCCTTTTACGTTTATAAGTATCCGATAATGGATTATGAACCTTGGATGTTGAGGAAATTCTCATAAAACCTTTTATTAATTGATCTCTAGTCATTCCAGTACCATTATCTTCGATATACAGAGTGCCACCAATATTATCTGAATTTTCAAATTTTATATCAACTTTCGTTGCGTCTGCATCGTAAGCATTTTTTACTAGTTCTGAAACAGCTGTTTCTTGTCTTGCGACAAGCTCTCTACCTAATCTATCTATGACACCGGCATCTACACTAAAACGAATATTATCATTATCAAAGCCTGATAACTTTGTAGATAATTTTAAAATTTTACCATAATCATTCGGTTCTTCTTTTAAAACTCTTTCAAGTTCTTGCCTTATTACTTTTTCATCCATAATTAAAAGCTTTATGAGTGCTCTATCTTAAATCTTTTCCAAAAGATTTATTTTCACAAATTCGTATGCTTCATTTATATTGTAGTCAATACCACTCCTGAGCAATCCGTTCATATCTCCTCTAAAATCCAGATCTTCAATTTTCTTGTCCATATTATCGAGAAACTCTTTTTGCGTAACATGATTCCCTTCTTCTGTTATATAGTGTTTGAATGCTTCAATAAGCTTATCTACATTGACATCTGCATGATTAAAAGCATACCACAAATCAAACAGATCACGTCCTTTCTTTCGTTGATATAAAGCTCGAAGTTTGGTGGCTAATAATTCATCCAATCCATAAGTGGGTACTAATACTTCGCCGTTATCCCATTCGGAATCCAATTTTACAGGAATATCCTGTAAGCCATATACTGAAAAATGTTCTCTGGTATTGACTTCAATTTTTAATTTTATTGGTACATCATCTTCGGACTGAATGCTATACACAATAGTGTTATTGTGTTCTTTTTGCTTAATACGGGGCTTTCCTAAAAATGAAAGCTGCTCCCGTATGCTGTCAATAATTGTCCCGAATGGTTCTGCTTTTACCTGAACCAGATCAATATCTTCCGAATATCTTGCAGCCGGAGCTAAAAACAGTTTATGCAATGCCGTTCCTCCTCGAAAAGCCAATCGTTCTCTAATAAATTCATTACTGAATAAAGCAATCAAAGCCCGTTGTATAATTAAATCTTGTTCAACCTGATAATTTTCCTGCCAGGGAGCCTGCTTTCGCCACGCTGTTATGTACGACTGTGGTATCATATATCTGCTTCTATTTCTATATTAGGCACAATTTTCCATTTGTTGCCAGTTATCTTATTTTCGGGTTTCTTTTTTTGAGGACGCAATAAAGTTGGGTAAAATCCTATTGGTTCAAGATAGTTGTACAAGGCATCACTTAATAAATGTTCTTCTAAAACGTAATCCAGCAAATATCCCAGACGTTGCACCACCGCTATATCCCCATATTGTTTTGCGGTTTCTACCAATTGATCAGACTGCATTACTTCTTTCAATTCTTCCAATACAGTAGCCACCCGATTAAACCCACCCACTTCATTGAAATAGTTGACTAAATCCAATGCAGTTAACTCAGGAGACGAAATATTGATATATCCTGTATCTACTTTCTTCTTTACAACATCCTTTTTATTCCAGGATTTTTTAATATAAAAATCAATACCCACTTTATCATTTTTAATCGATCTCAAAGCAATCCCTTCAGTGATGATAGCATAATTTTGGGGTTGCTGGTGAGCTGCTCCGTGATAGGCAGCTGCATTTAACAAGCCCACATAATAATCCCGATTGAGAAACTTCATCAAATCATTTACATAAAAACTGGTTGGGATAATACCTTTGATACTATACTCTGGCGGAACAATCACATAAAAGCCTTTACGTACCATTTCTACCGCTCCCTGACCTTTAAGCCGTTGCAGTGATTTCTTCAAAGCATTTTCAGAAACATCCAATTGCTCATACAGACCCTCAGTAATAAAACTATACTTACCGTTTGCCCTTTGTTCATTAATAAAGGAGTCTAAATATTTGTATTGCTCTGCCATTATTTAGTTCATAATTGCGATAGGGGTATAATTTCAACCCCTTATGCAAACACAAACTTATATTTTTATAATATCAAAACCAAGATTTTACTTAAATATTTTACGACAACCATTAAGTCCTAATTTGCAATTAGCTACTAATTCTAACCCTTTTCGCAATCAAAAACTTAAAAATCAAAAAAAAAAGGAGTCTGCTCACACAAACTCCCCAATATCAAAATCTTCGAAATCATTTTTCCGCAAAATGGAAGAACTGCTTTCTGTTTCAAAAGAAAGGCTACTATCTAATAGCTCGGCTATTTTACGTGAAGCACTTTCCATAGAATTTTCCAGTAGGTCAAATAATTCGGTTCCTTGTATTTTCTGAACTATGCCAATTGCTTTTTCCTTTTGAGAAGGCTCCAAATTATCTTTTTGCAGCAGCATCCCAACGGAGCTTAGTTCTTCAAAGGTAACGCCTTGGGCAAAACCGTTATCAACATTGGATATTCCATAACTATTCCATTCTTCTGCCTCGTCCTCAAAATCAGATATATTTCTGAAAACTTCGTCCAGCTCTTCCTGCGGAATTTGACTCTCGTTATCTTGATCATCAATTTCAATATCAAAATTATCCGTTTTATCTTCCTGCTTTTTCTTTTGGCTTTCATTGGCATTGTTTGACACTGAAAGACTTCTCAGTGTTTTGGACTGCCCCATAATATCGGCTAGCTTTGGTTTTTGTTTTTTCTTAGTTGGCTTTTGCTCCACCCCTATCTTGATAACAATCTTATCCTGCAAAAGCAGAGCAATTACAATCAGTAAACATATCACAATTACTATTTCCATGGCTTATAAAATAGGTTTGTATTTATCGTTAAAACTCTTGGTTATCTGCTCTCCAAATTCCTGAAAATGGTAATTCAACAAATTATCTAAATAAGCATAAATAGTTATCTTGTCTTCGCCAATCACCTGAACAATACGGGATAGTTTTTCGTGAAAATCAGGTCGGATATACACCGTTTTTCCATCACGGGCATTCGTATCAGGTCTTTTAAAAAAAATGCTTTCATAATCCGGTTCACTAGTCTTTTTGATTTTGGTCTTTTCTTTAATTTCTGATTTCGTAGGTGATAATTCTTTAGGCTTAGGAACTTCCTTTTGTGATTCTTCAATCTGTTCTGGTGGCAACTGTAAACCTTCCTTTTTTATGCCATCCACCATCAGGTTCATCATCAACTCCTCGTTAATTTCAGGAGCCACTTTTCTCTTATTATCTTTCTCCATAAATTATAATTGAATGATTTTTAAAAATTCGTTTACAAATAAATCCAGCTGACAAGCTTTCATTAAACGTTCATCCGGAGGCATAACGGTAGAGCGAAATACAGTTTTGCTATTCTCTTCGCTTTCTTTACGAAAACGAGTGCTATTTTTGATTTGGCTTTGCATCAGGCTTAACCCCAATTGTTCTATAAGTTGGTTATAAACGTTATATAAGGGAGTGCTTTCCCTGCCATCCACCTGATTCCAAAACAGATTAATGGTTTCTATGGAAGTCGTCCCTTTTTTCATAATCACATCCTTTAAAAGCTGTGTAAATACAAGCGTACTCTCCATCACCAAACGATCTGCCGTAATAGGCGTAAAAATGTGGTGCATTCCAGCCAATGCTTTGAGTATACCGGGAGTGTTAACCGTTCCTGGAAGGTCGAAAAATACAACATCAATAGGAACTGAAGAGGTATTCAAAAATTCATGAGCTGCTTCCAATACACTTTCTGCCTTGTGTTGCATAATGGGATAGGCTTTTTTGTTAATGGTTGTAAATTGTTTGTATGCCAACTTTTTTAAATGCTCATTTTCCATTACCATAGCCAGATCACGGGATTTCATTTTCATTAAACTGTGTTGTGGAAAATCGGCATCAAACACTGCAACATTGTAGCCCAATCGATAGTGCATCGTACTGGCAATAAGTGTTGTAAATGTACTTTTTCCGACACCGCCCTTTTGAGAAGAAAAGGCGATAAATACTGTTTTGTGTTTTGCATTCATATTTCAACGGTTTTAATTATTTATACATTCAATTAGTTATTTATGTATTTCCACAGTTATTTACTAATTACTGTATATAGGTTTATCTCTCTGTACAACATTATTTAGTTAGGCAAGTACTTATCAAACTGTTTAGCTATCTAAATATGTCTTTATGTCCGTAAGCAGAAAAGTAACGACTTACTCATTTATCTATTTAAATTCATATAGCTGCACTTTTCTACATTTCTATTTGCGTAAGTACGTTGTTACTCAGATAGCTAACTATGTCCTTATATCTATTTATAAGTACAAAGAAATACAGCTATGTACTTGCTTTTACTCTCTTGGTAGTAATTGGCATTTACTGGCAATTCTTGGCTAGTCTTAACACTATAATGATTCTATATCCAATCGTTTACTTTGTATAAAACAGAAATCTGATCAATCGATGGAAAGATCAAATCAATATTTGGACAGCAACTGGAACGGCCTTAAGCCGTTTTTCCCTGCTTTATTAAATCCGGTTCCGCCGACAGGCGGACGGATTATCTGTTCGCCAGAACAGAGCAAGTTGTGTTTTGAGGCACTCGAAATGAATTCCGTGCCTCAAAACAACTTGTCCGCCGCGGCGGAGTTTAAAACACCCTCCGAAGTCGGGGTTTTATGAAATTTATAAATGGATTTATGATGGATGGACAACAAAGCAAAAAACAACATAAAGGCGGCAGGAATCCCAAAAAGAATCCCTGTATCCACCGTTATGTTTTTCGTTTGACTGACGAAGAAAATGCCAAATTTCTTTCCCTTTTTGAAGCTTCAGGAGCTGATAATAAAGCTCATTTTATTACTTCTGTTCTGTTTGAAAGACAAATAAAAACCGTAAAAATCGATATGGCAACTATGGATTACTACATGCGATTAACCACATTATATGGTCAGTTTCGTTCTGTTGGCGTTAATTACAATCAGATTGTGAAGATATTGTACCGTAATTTTTCAGAAAAGAAAGCAGCAGCTTATCTGTTTAAATTAGAAAAACAAACAACAGAATTAGCCAAATTATGCCGTGACATAATACAATTGACCGAGGAATTTGAAGCAAAACATTTGATTAAAAATGAGAAAAAATGATAGCTAAAATTAGTCGTGGAGCAAATATATTTAAAGCAATTTCCTGTAAAAACTCAAAATAGATAAAAGAAATGGTTACTTTTTCGCTAATATTTTTAGGAACCATTTTTTGTTTTATATTAATAATAGCCAAATCTTCCTTGAAATTAGTTGATTAATTTAAAAACCGTTCGATTTCAAATCTATAGAAGTCATTAACTGAGTTTTTGTATACTTCAAATTCAGGTCTTGATCTCAAATTATTATAATCATCGAAGTATAGATATTGCAATTGATTGTCAGTTTCGAGCCTGGAAATCAAGCTTACACTTAAACCAATTTTTGAAAGGTCGATTTTATATTGGTTAGTTGTCCCATAAATATATTTATTATAATCATCAAGTGAGATTAGTTTGTAATCATATAACATAATTATAAATTTATTAAGTTTAAAACTAATAAAATCGTCTTCCATTTTTAACTTGATGATTGCTAAATTGATCATTTCAGTATCAGTCTTTTTGCCAAGATTAACATAGAGTTTTGGTTCCTTTGGATCTTCCGTTCTGCCCACTTCACCATATGTTTTTCCAAAAAATGTCAATGGATTTCTATCTTTAATACGTTTTTTGAAATAATTGAACATATGATTGACGTTTTCCTTTAAAGCTTTTTTTTGGTTTACTATAATATGATAGTCATAATATGTGCGAGCTTGAGGATATTGAAGTCGTTTAAATTCGGCATCTTTTACATCAACATTATTTATGAATACATAATTAATCTTACCCAACATATCTAATGTATTCCAGACAGGGTTAATTTTTACGTTTTCTAACCGCTTGTCCAAGATTTGGCAAATTATGTCAAGATCCTCGTAAAAGTGTGATATCCCTGATTCGATAAGATATTGCTTAACTCTTTCAAAAGACGTTTGAGGAACTTTTGTTAGAAACGTTTCATCTTCTCTTACTTGATCATATAATAACTTTTTACGTTCCCGCTCACTCTTTGTCAATTTGTCCAAATCGAATGTATCGAGTGTAGGATTGCGAATTACATCTTTAAAAATGCGACTACGCAACAAGCCAATCTTTGCCGCCATCTTTCCATCTTTTCTATTAAAAAGTTCACTATTAACAAAATGAACTGTGGGCAGAAGTTTATTAAGATCATTCTTTGATGATGAAAAAATGGTATTGAGCCTGTTAACTCTACCAATAAGATTTGTTAATTCCTTTCCTCCCAACGAATATGTGTTTAAAATATAAAGATTGTCGATTGGTAAATTCATTCCTTCTAATATGACAGAATTTGCAATAATGTATTTTATTTCTACTAAATCTTTAAACTTACTTTCAAGATATTCTTTTATAAGGTCAGGAAGTTTACCGTGTAAATAAACAACTCCATGTTTTAAATAGTCTACAGCATAGAATTTTTCATGTACCTCTTGCTTCAAAATTTTAATCAATCGGTTTATAGCTTCTGAGTTACCAATTTCAGGCAAATGTTTTGCTAACTCTTTTGCAGCCAACTCGATACTTACAGGACGATAATTGTATAGAAAATTCTTTTTGGCAGTTGTTGAATTGATATAAACAAACATATCCCTAAATTGTCCGACGTGGTAATGTTCGTTAACGAACCTATTATATTTGGTTACATTTCCATCAGTACAAAACTCATATATTTCTGGTTCTTTGATATTAAACGGTATTTTATGTTGATTAATACTTTGCTCTTGTGCAATTTTTAAGCTATGAGCATCCTCAATAAGAGGTGATAAATAAACTACATTTTGATTGGGATTAAGCACACGGTTTTTCGCTAAAAGTCTCGAAAGCAAAATACTTCGAGGATCGTCTTTTAAGATATTATGTGCCTCGTCAATAAAAAGGACATTAAAATGAATGTTATTTTTACTCAAGAGTCGTAATGCCCGTTCTTGTGTAAAGATTGCTATAAAAGAATTTTGGCCTTGAAACATCTCATCGTGAATAATAATTTTTTTTCCAAGATTAGCATTTCTAATCATCCGGTATGTTTGCATCAACAACGATTTTGTTGGTACAATTATTCCAATTTTGCTGTTTAAACCGGTATATTTTTTTATGTAGTCCACAATTACCGAACTCTTACCAAATGATGTCGGAGCAATATAACTTACTTCCAAAGTCTGATCAGCAAGTAGCTGTCTTTTACTATTGAATTGATGTACAGTTTCTATATATTCCTCATGTCTATAGCGTTCCAATTCAATTCCAATACAACAATCTTCTAAGGATTCCTTACTTAAAAGAGAATCATCTAAAATAGCCTTAGCAACGGGGTAATAACCAAAATTGGTAGAAAAATCATAAAGGGGAACATAATCTTTATATTGTGTACTGTATTTTAGCACTATATAGTATGCGAACTCTGCATAGCTGGTGTATCTGTTGTCCTGCTCATAATGTTTTAAAAATATGATGGCACAGCCTAATATATAAACAATTTCCTCATGGATCAATTCACTACCAATCGTTAGTTTTTCCACTATAGTTTGGAAAGCCTCAATTTTATTGATATCTGTAAGTGCTGTTTTTTCTGTTTGATTCATAAATAACTAAGGGGTTGTCAAGTATTGCCAAAAAAGGTCTAGGGATTTTTTTGTCACGCAGACAATTTTGATTTTTTTAAAATTGAATTTCGAGATTGCTTCCTCAATCTCTATTTCTAAAGCGGTGGCATCGGTAGCATTCCAAGTTCCATTTAAGAAAATTGTAGAGCCTGGAATAATGTTAAAATCATCAATCTTATGATAAACTTTGTTATCAAATTCTGTGGTAAACTTTTTAATGTTAGCTCTGACGCCCACGTTGGCACCTACATCAATATGAGATGCATGGTTGTAAGCCTCTCGCCATGGATTATTCTTTACATCCCCAGCTAGTTTTGCTTTTAAATCATTGTAAGATTCTTTTACTTTTGAACTATGTGAAATTCCTGGTGTTGAAATTAAACCGGACTTGCTCTCTAGAATCCATTCCTCGGCATTATGAAAATAATAACCGTCAAAACCTTTTTTTATCGAATTTTCTTCTAAATTAAAAAATAGAAATTGTGGTTCAAAACCAACTTCATTTAAATATAAGTGGATAAAAAATTCTGCGATTGCTCCCATTTCAAGGGTCTTTCCTTTTTTTGGAGCGAGATAATTAACTACCCTTTGCTTTACTCCATTTAAATCAACTGAAACATTTCCTTCACATATTTTAATGAACTTATTATCTAAAACAGTTTTTAAAGTTGTATCGATATTTTCAATATCGATAACACATAAATCACTGCCACATTTCATTTTTTTAATAGTTGATTTCAATTCTGTAGCTGGATTAGAAATATTAGAAAGTTACTTAAGTCATTCGTAAAAATAGTAATAAAAATAACACAATCTATTTGTAACTAAATAAAAACAACATCTATCCAATTAAATCCATTCTATTATCAAGTATCTTTTGGACAAATAGAGTCATCAGATACATTATTAAATAGTAAAAAAATCTATTGCTTAACTTAAAAAAGTTTCTAAAAAAAGGTCGTAAAAACCGCCAAATAATTAAAAGACATTAAAAAATGATAGCTAAAATTGGTCGTGGAGCAAATATTATTGGAGCACTTTCTTATAATCAACTCAAAGTTGATAAGGAAAACGGCGAAATATTAACAACTCATAGAATAAGAGAAACAGGCAACGGGAATTATACCGTTGCCCAATTGTATCACTCATTTGAACCTTACTTAATCGCAAATAAACGAACCGAAAAACCCGTGTTACACATCTCACTCAACCCTGATCCAAGAGATAAAGTGAGCGATGAAAATTTCAAACAAATAGCAAAAGATTATATGGAACGTATGGGTTATGGAGATCAGCCTTATGTAGTTTTTAAACATACCGATATTGAACGAACTCATATTCACATTGTATCAACCTGTGTAGATCGTAGCGGTAAAAAATTAGCTGACAACTATGAAAAATTACGCTCCATGGATGCTTGTCGTGCATTGGAACAAAAATACAAACTAATAGCTGCAACTGAAAAAGCACGTAATCCGAAAGAAGAAATTTTCAGGCCGATTGACTACAGGGCAGCGAATGTAAAAAGCCAAATAGCCTCGGTAATTCGACATTTACCAAAGTATTACCAGTATCAAGGTTTAGGAACTTATAATGCCTTGCTTTCTCTTTTTAACATTACCGCAGAAGAAGTAAAAGGCGAATTTCACGGACAAGCTAAACAAGGATTAGTTTATTTCGCACTGAATGAGCAGGGAGAAAAAGCAAGTAATCCGTTTAAAGCATCTCGCTTTGGTAAACATGCAGGACTGGATGCTTTACAAAAACATTTCGAGCAATCGAAAGAAAAAATGAAAGTAGAACCAGCAAAAGAAATTCTAAAAAAAACAATAGAAATTGCAATCCACACCACTTCCAATGAAACCGAATTTAAGAAACAACTGCTTGAGCAAGGTATCAATACAGTTGTTCGTAGAAATCAGGAAAGACGTATTTACGGTATTTCTTTTATTGACCATGAATCCCGCAGTGTTTGGAATGGTTCACAATTGGGTAAAAACCTTTCTGCTAACATTTTTAACGATTGCTGGAATGAAAAAACAACTCAAAAGCAACAAGATGAGATACATGACAGTATGAAGATTTTATCTCAAGAAAGTATTAACAATGTAAAATTAGAAACAGAAAAACCACATGCTCTTTTTGATTTTCTTGATAAGAGTCAATCAACTCAATCTAATACTGATTTTGGTTTTATAGAAAACCTTGGTGGTTTATTACCAAAAACACAGGGAGAGGATTATGAAGAACTAACATTTGCTAACATAATGAAGAAGAAACGCAGAAGAAATGGTAATAAGAAATAGAATTCCAATTTAAGTTTTATATAGACAAATAATGCCAATAAAAGCCATTTGAAGACCGTTCGTTTTAAAGGTTTTACTTAACTCCTAAATTCTACCACACTTTTAATTATTCAAAAATGCAAGGAGAAGACGATTTAAGAGGACTAGCCAAAATAATGGCTTTTATGCGTGCAGTAAGCATCTTGTTGGTATTGATGCACTTTTACTGGTTTTGTTATAGCTTTTTTTTAGAACGAGGTTGGACATTACAAGTCATCAATAAGATATTAGCTAATTTCCAGCGAACAGCAAGTCTATTCTCTCATACATTTCACACCAAGATTTTTTCTTTGGTCTTGCTGGCATTAAGTTGTTTGGGAACAAAAGGTGTGAAAAATGAAAAAATTACCTGGTCTAAAATTTACATTTGCTTAATCATAGGTTTTATTTTTTTCTTTCTAAACACACCGTTGCTGCGATTGCCTACAGAAATGGCGACCTCATTATATATACTAACAACTTCGATAGGTTACATTGCTTTAATGATGACTGGGGTGTGGATTAGCCGTTTACTCCGTACAAATCTCATGGATGATGTATTTAATAACGAGAACGAAAGTTTCATGCAAGAAACTAAATTGATGGAAAATGAATATTCTGTTAATCTTCCCACGAAGTTCTATTATAAAGGAAAATGGAATGAGGGATGGATTAACGTAGTAAATCCATTCAGAGCATCGATAGTTTTGGGTACACCTGGTTCCGGTAAGAGTTATGCTATTATAAATAATTACATCAAGCAACATATCGAAAAGGGATTTTCGATGTACATCTATGATTTCAAATTTGATGATCTTTCGACCATTGCCTACAATCATTTATTGAAGCATACCGATAAATATAAGGTTAAGCCAAAATTCTATATCATTAATTTTGATGACCCAAGAAGAAGCCACCGTTGTAATCCCATTAATCCAGATTTCATGACAGACATCTCCGATGCTTATGAATCAGCCTATACTATTATGCTTAACCTCAACAGAAGTTGGATACAAAAGCAAGGAGATTTCTTTGTTGAATCTCCAATAATTCTGTTAGCGGCTATCATTTGGTTTTTGAAAATATACGATAATGGAAAATACTGTACATTTCCTCATGCCATTGAATTGCTCAACAAGAAATATGTAGATGTATTTACTATCCTTACTTCCTACCCGGATCTCGAAAACTACCTATCCCCTTTTATGGATGCCTGGCAAGGTGGCGCACAGGATCAATTGCAAGGGCAAATAGCTTCTGCTAAAATCCCTTTATCCAGAATGATTTCTCCTCAACTTTATTGGGTAATGACGGGTGATGATTTTTCATTGGACATCAATAATCCAAACGAACCTAAAATACTTTGCGTTGGAAATAATCCGGATAGACAAAATATCTATTCTGCAGCACTTGGTTTGTACAATTCGAGAATTATAAAACTAATCAATAAGAAAGGGAAATTAAAAAGTTCTGTTATTATTGATGAGTTGCCAACTATTTATTTCAGAGGATTGGATAATCTGATAGCTACTGCCAGAAGTAATAAGGTAGCGGTTTGTTTGGGCTTTCAAGATTATTCACAATTAACACGCGATTACGGTGACAAGGAAAGCAAGGTTATCCAAAACACTGTGGGTAATATCTTTAGTGGACAAGTGGCAGGAGAAACTGCTAAAAGCTTATCAGAGCGTTTTGGAAAAGTGCTACAGAAAAGACAAAGTATGACTATCAATAGAAACGACAAATCAACATCTATATCTACACAACTGGACAGCTTAATCCCAACTTCAAAAATTTCAACACTTACACAAGGAATGTTTGTAGGAGCAGTTTCTGATAACTTTGATGAGCGTATCGAACAGAAGATCTTTCATTCCGAAATTGTCGTGGATAATGAAAAAGTAGCTTCAGAAACTAAAGCTTATAAAAAGATACCAGAGATTTTATCTTTCATTGATGAAAATGGTAAAGACAATAT
The DNA here is from genome assembly GCF_006386525.1 of Flavobacterium sp. GSA192. NCBI lineage: Bacteria > Pseudomonadati > Bacteroidota > Flavobacteriia > Flavobacteriales > Flavobacteriaceae > Flavobacterium > Flavobacterium sp. GSA192. The sequence goes on from NZ_VAHC01000006.1 coordinate 57,715, forward strand.
GAAAGCTGAAATTGAAGCTAATTATAGGCAAGTAAAACAGGATATTGTCATAATCATTGAGAGTGAATTGGAACGCATTAAAAATGATCCTGATTTACAGCATTTGGTACAGGAAAACTAAATCTCTTTTAAACAAAAAACCACGCGGTAACAGAGTGTTTTTTTTGTTTTAATCGCGTTGAAAACGCTACGATTTATCTTTTAATTTAAGTAGGTACTCGCCACAGGCAAGCACCAGAGTTGTGGACAAACGAGGACTAGAGTGAGCTTTTAACAATGTTTACCAAAGCACAGTTACTTGAAGATGAAGACAAAAAATGCGTAAAATCACTCTTAAAAGCATTTCTGTTTCAAAAAGATATGATTAAACAATTAGTATAAAAACCAACAAAGCCACTCCTTATTGAAGTGGCTTTGTTGGTTTAACCGCGTTACAAACGCTACGATTTATCTTTTAATTTAAGTAGGCACTCGCTATAAAAGCAAGAGCCAGAGTTGCTAACAAACGAGGACTAGAGGGATTTTCAATGTTTCATCCTCAATTTTAGGATTGTCCTTTTTTGACTTTGCTGTAATAGCCTTATTTTAATCAAAATTCCTTAAATGGAACGATTTATTAAAAAAGAATCGTGTGAGTAGCAGAGATACTCGATGCAATCGAGCCTTTACTTTGTAAAAGATAAAAAACATTAAATTTATTCAAAGAAAAGCAGAGGTGAACTTTCAAACGAGTGCCAGCGGTTTTTTTATTCTTTTATCCTTATTTTTTGGATTGTAATCTAATTTTTGAATATATCAAAACAACCTCATTATAAATTACAATTCCTTATATGGAATCATTTATTATAAAAGAATTGCGTGAGTAGGAGGGCGTCAAATTTATAAAGGAAACCTTGTTGTGTTAAGAAATTTCGGGGTTTATTTCTTCTAAACACAAAATCTATTCTATTGATAAACAATAGTTTTCGGCATTATGAATATACCTATTTTAAATTATTATAACCTATAAATAGCTGATTTATAAGAATGCTTATGAAATAATTTAACCACACCCAATAACATACTACCTAATTATTTAACTTTGATAAATCAAAATATTTTTTATGATTATTCACCTTATTTCCATTATTTTGATCAATGTTATAATCGAAAAAAAAGCCTTTCCGATTATAATATTTTTTATCCAAAACGATTTTTCCTTTATTAGAGTTTAATTCAATAATAAAATCCGGTTCTTCTTCACAATTCGTTCCTTTTAGAATAATAAATTCTAGCTTATTTTTCACAAATATTGATCTAACATTATAAGATAACTGAAATGAATCTTTTTTCTTCTCTTTTCTTATCTTAAAGAAAGTACTAACATTCATAATGCTGTCTTTTTTAATAACAGTATCTTTTTTTCTATTAAAAACAATTACTTGGTTAAGATAATAATCATCACAGACAATCACATACTCTCTTTTGGCTTCTAAAATACCTTTTTTGTAAAATTTCCACCAATCAGCCTTTATAGTATCGTAAATATAAATTCCTTCTCTTTCAAGATTACCATTTGTATCATATTCTTTACTGTATGCTCCATTATTTTTAAAACGCTTTTTAAAACTTAATGTATTATTCTTATTATATCCAAACAAAGAATCTCTTGTGCCACTTGTATAAAATCCTTTTAAAATCAAATTCCCTAAAATATCATATTCTTCAAGAACTTCTTTTTTTGAATCTTCATAAATTAGTTTTAAAGATTTTAGGTTACCATTTTTATAATATATTTTCTCTTGTTTTTCTTTACTACAAGAAATGGCAAGAATTATCAGAAAGGTAATTACAATGTAATTTTTCATTATTCAAGAGCTTTAATAGATTCATTTACTTCTTTTGTCAACTGTTGTTCTCTTTTTGCAGCTGCATTATTTGCACTATCAACTGATTTTTTATTATTAGGAACTGTAACATTTTTAGTTTGATAATTTGTCTGCATAAGAAATGCTGAATTACCGTGAGGTACTGCATATAAACTATTATTACTTACAGTTATCGTTGTATCCTTTGCTTTTACAATTGGTTTTGCACTAGAATTAGAATTATTTGAGACTAAATTAATCTTTTTTGCTACTGGTATTCCAATTTTTTCTACAAAACCAGAGAGTATGTTTGCTCCATTCATAATTTTATTTGCATCCAAATTTGGGGCATAAGCTTCCGCAAGTGTTGCAACAAAATCTCCATCGAGAGTTCCACTTGATTTTGCACCTTTAGCTTCAGGAAAAAAACCAGTATTATCTGAAATACCTGTCTTACTTCCCGTAACCGTATAACCATCTACTTGATTTACTTCGAGACTAGAAACAGCATTTGATACAGCTTGTACAGCTTTTTCTGTAGTTGTCTGAATACTTCTAATTGCTGAATCAAATTTACCTTTAACATAATTGCCAAAACCAGATAGAGGATTTTTAGCCACTAATTCTAGTCCTTCTAATTCAACGCCCATTCCCATTTTGTTTTCTTGGAACGCATATGTCGAGTTATATGGATATTTTTCAGCTAATGGGTCAATAGACATAAATTTACCAATCGTATAGTCATAATTTCTCCACTTAAAACTGTCCCAGTTCAGTCCCAGCTCATCTTGACGCTCTTGTCCTTGGTACTTATACTTGTAACTACTATTAATAACTGCCTCTCCGGCAACTTTTTGTTTTAACCCAAAAGGATAATAATTACTCTCTTCAACTATTTGCAGAGATGGTGTTGTTGTACCAACATCCTTATAACTTAATCTTACATTACCCAAATGATCTTTGTATTGGTAAATGTATGAAAAAATTCCGTTGGTAGCATTATACTCTGCATATCCTTCTGTTGTTGGTAAAAATTGTAAAACAGCATCCTTATACTGAAATCCTCCTGCATAATCTGTCGTTGTTCCTGCTGCTACTTTGCGTTGTTTTACACCTTTAGCATCATAGGTATAATTGATTGTCCCTCCTGCCATAGTAACACTAGTGGGTAAGTTTAAATGATTGTAAGTTATAGTACTAATGCCTTTATTATTATCTGATGTCATGTTACCATTTACATCATAACCATATTCCTGAGCAGTATGACTTCCATCTTTAAATCCTTCGGTACTATTAGAGCTATCTTCTACTTTAAACAATTTATTTCCTGCATCATAGGTATATACCAAGTTGTCCATCGTTCCTAAAATAGTGGCATTAGTATCTGTATATCCTTTACGGATCAGACTCATGATATTTCCATTCTTATCATAAGATAAAGTTTCATTATAGCGGTCTTCTAACGAATACTTTGCATCGGTCAATCGGTTTAACGCATCGTAAGTATAGGTATAATCTTCTAAAACCGTGTCAGTATTAGCTGTTTTCCAAAGGGTTTGACTAATATTCCCATTAAACAATGCTTTGGTTAAATCAGTTGGCTTGTCGTAATTAATTTTGAAAGTAAACAAATCATTCCCCATAGCGTTGACATCATTTATTCCTTTCAGCCAACCCCGAATGTTATAAGTATAAGCCACCGTTTGTAATCGGTTTAAGTCCGTCACTTTTCCTCCAACTCCTTTTCCTTTAAGTTGACCTAATTCGTCATATTCATTAGAGACAATTAATTCTTCTGGCTGTGTATTGATTTTTTGGGTTTGAGTTAATAAGCGTCCTTGAGAATCATAGACAAAAGTATCTACTACTGTTGTGGTTACATTATTTCTTTCGTGAGTAGTGGTGGTTTTTGTTGGTTTACCCACAAAATCTAGTTCAGTTTTTACTTTTTGAACGACTCCCAAATAGTTATTATTAGAATAATTGTAAATAGAACGACCTTTGTCATCATAATAAATCACATTGGTAATCCAGCTATTCTCTCCTAATACTCGAATTTTAGAACCGGTTACCAATCCTTTGGTTGCAGTACTTGGCGTGATCTGTGGATTGCTACCCACAGGTTCTGAAACACCTCCGTCAATATCAAAACTATAATTATCATAATAGTTGATGGTATGGAGTTTATCGTTTATTCCCACAGTAGGGTATGCGTCATTATTGTAATGTATTGTTGTCCCAGCTATGGTAATAGCAGTTGCACTTTGGATTACATATTGAGAAGCTGTTCCATTAGCAGCACTCTGCATATCTATTCTGGAACTGTTATTATTATTTATTAATCCCGTATAAGCTACTCTACCAAAAGCATCATATTTGATAAATAACCATTTGTTTTGTGCCTTTAAATTAGGATCTCTGGTTAGTATAGGCTGATCTAATCTATTGTAAACAATCTCTTCCCAGTCATTATCTGTCCCCTTACCTGGTAGTTTTTTCTCTACCAAACGGTTTCTATGGTCGTATTTGTACTGATAACAAAGTTCATCTAATTCGGCTTGTGAAACACCATCAGTTGTATTTACTTTTGGCGGTATAACATAGGTTAGATTTCCATAATCGTCATAAATATAATAAGTATCATGTGCTCCGTTGTTATAAGTTCTTTTTAATACTACTTTACCCTGCTTGTCTTTGAATTCTTCTGTCGTATGCTCATTTCCTGTTATCCAATTCTCATCTTTGGTAACCGTTTTATACAATTCATTGGCATTATAATAACCACTATTTACCGTACTTAAGGTTAATGTTGGAGTATAAGTATTATTTGCAAAAGACAAACTAACACCAAAATTCTTTACTTCACTTCCTCCATTGCTTTGATAATCCATTTTTATTTCATGACCGCCTCCTAACCTCCAATCATTACCCGGTGCAGCCTGCTTTAAAACACGATTAAGTGGTGAAGCTTCAAATTCTTTCTCTGAATAAGGATTTGTAGTGTTCTCATATTTACTGTTATTATAAAAACCCGTGACAATAGCATTAGTCAAAGTAGTTCCTCTAAAAGCACCACAATTAAATGTATCAGAATAAGGCAAATACTCCTTAGTTTGTCTTCCAAATTCATCATATTCAATAGGACTGATGATATCATTTAAAACCATAGAACCTGTTATATCATTAACCACTTCACCTGCACGAATACCTATATTTTGCAGAGGACGTCCTATTCCATCATAATAAGTAATGTTTTCTATCTTTTGATTATTATTCAATGCTGCAACATTAGTAGTTGCTACTGTTGGAGTAATAGTATGTATATAATTTTCATCGCTGATACCACAATAGCCATTTATTAAAACATTGGTAGAAGGAGTAGAAGTACAACCAGATGAATTGGTAACTGTAAAATTATAGGGCTGAGCCGAAGGGGCTAAACCTGTTAATAGGGTTGTTGTCCCCGAACCTGAAACATTTCCGGGATTGATAATCCAATCAGCAAGAGGTAAATTTGACAAAACAACACTTCCTGTTGCTGTTGCACTTGGTTGCGTAATAGTTCCAACTGTTGGCGCACTTGGAGTAAATTTACCCGAATGAATTGCTATATTTTCAGATGGATAAGAATTACTTGTTCCAGAACTTGCCTTTATGGTGTAATTACCACCATATCCTCCTTGAATTGTAACGATATTTCCCGAAAAACTCACTCCTGTTGAAGGGGTTGCTGTATATGTATAAGCAGGATTGTAATTAGTAATAGTAAAACTAGCCGAATTAATAGCACAAGTAGGTTGCGTAACTACTCCAATTGTTGGCACAGGAAGCTGTCCTGAGGGAGAGCCATTTATTACCACACTTGCTGAAGCATTTGAAGTACAGCCTGAAGCATTTGTTACCGTAAAGTTATAAGTTGTTGAAGCACTCAATCCTGTTACTGTTGCAGTTGTTCCGTAACCAGATACACCTACTGGGCTAATAAACCACATTCCATCATTGGGTAAATTGGATAAAACCACACTTCCTGTTGTTACAGTTGTAGTAGGATGAGTAATAGCACCAACTATTGGAGTGTTAGGTTGGATATTGTATTGCACACTACTAGATGTTGAACTCCATTGCCCGTTAGCGTAAGCCCGTAAAAAGTATTCTGTACCACTTGTTAAAGTTATGGTTGGACTTGAATTAGCTGTGCTTGTTCCTGTAGCACTACTTTGCCAATACCAAGTAATACCACCCATAGGAGGACTATCTCTTTGTAAAACAATTTGGGTACAATTATTATTTATTACGTAAGGTGGCTCTGGAACTCCTGGACTTGACTGAACATTGACTTCAAGCTCTGCATAATAAAGCGTAGAATCATAATTACCATCATATAATACGGTAATATTTTTTTGCCCAGGAGAGTCCCATTGGATTTCTACTTCGGTTTGGTTGTAACTATCCTCAGGTGTTAGAATTGTTCCATCTGTATACCACCAAAATTCATATTCATTACTTGCAAAACTACCATCCCAACTTGAAGGATCTTGAAACCGATAAATTTCCCTATCACCATAATGGGTTGATGTAGCACCTACAACAGCCAATGGTCCAGTAATTCGGGACTGAGCAAAAGATTTAGTATTATTTAATAAACTAATTGTCAAAAGTAGTAAAGTAGAAAAGAAACTGTATTTGTAATTTTTATTCATCCTATTTCAGATTTAGATTTTTTTTGTAAAATACCACTGAGAAAACATTGGCTTGCCATTACTATCATCCTGCGGTTTCAAAATTAATTTATCGGTGGAAATAAATAGTACAATAAATTTTTGAATTTGATTTTCAGAAGTTATTAAGTCTATGGTATTATTTCTTGTTGCAGTACTATCAAAAGTCCAGATTCCGTTTGTTTGACGGCCATCTGATAAATAAAGTGTATAATGACCATCAACACCAAAGGTTATCTGTCGGTTTTTGTATGACTTTTCTAATTTTTCTTGTACAGCAGGTAACTTTTGGATTATAGCTTTTGCTTTCTCTTCCATGTTAAATACGGAAGCATTAAAATCAAAAATCCAAGTACCTATTAATTGATCATTTTGAGTTTGGGCTCTCGAGACTGAGTAATTAAAAATTACTAATAGAACACCGATTATTTTAATTGAATATCTCATGTACATATAATTTATGAAAGTATTATTGACCTTTATAATGATAATTATTAGAAGATAAAATATTTCCCTCTTTATCCTTTACTTGCTTTAAACGACTAAATGCATCATATTCATAAAGTATGACATCTCCTTTAGAATCAGTTACAGTACTTATACCTATGAGAGGTTTGTAAGTATAAGTAGTAACCATAGCATTGCTTAAAGCGGTATGATTTCTTAAATTATTTAATGCTACAATCAAACTGGCTTCAGAACCTGTTAAAGGAGATGAAGCAGCTTCTATAGCTGTAATTAAATTTACAGGTATAGTAGCATAAGTCATATTCTCAATCTTAGCTACAGGATATTGTTTCTCATAGCCCCAAATATATACTGTATGTGTACCATTGGCTTGTGAAACCTCTATTATATTCCCTTTATCATCATAGTTATGGTATTCAATTATCGGTTCTTCTAAACCACTTCCTTTTTTAAAATATTCCTTTTGCGGACGAATTACATTTGCAAACGGTTCAAAAAAATCAGTTCTTTTACTTTGAGTAAAAATACTAGTAGTTCCATTAATATCATTCTGTGACTTTTTCAAGGGTAAAGAGAGCATGTTCATCTTTACCATCTTATTATAGACATTAGTTGTATCGCTCAAAGGCAGTGTCGTTTTGTCAAAAGCATATTCATACTCAAAACGAATCTTTTTTCCATCACTTTTTGTAATTTCTTCTTTTCTCAGTTGATCGTATTGAGGATCATAAAAATAATCGGTTGTTGTAGTTATCCCATCACCATCAAAATATTCAACTGTTTTATTAGCTAGCTTTTCCGAACCTGAAACGTATTTTCTAAAACCATATCCATAAATAGAACAAATATCATTATGATAATTCTTTTGTATATTATACCATGTTTGTGAAAAACTATTATCTGGTTTAGTTCTAATATTTTGCATTAAGACATAAGCATATGTAGGCATATCCCAAACTTCATCAAATAGAGTATCTGTGTAAGCATAAGTTTCCTTTAGACTGGGAATGAAAATTTCATTTTCTTTTTTATATAAGGTTTTAGCAGCGAGTTTACCACCTTTCCATAATCTATAAGGATCTGCAAATATCTTAGGGTGTTCTGTAAGTGCATGAAGGGGATCTGCAATTATGAAATTTTTCACATCAAAATCTTTTGGTGTATATTCATAAATAGTTTTTCCATTTTTTGCATCATTGTATGGGTAATATCCTCCTGTAATCTTTTCATCTGAGTATTCAGTTACAGTATCGTACCAAACAACATTACCTCCAAAATCAGCTGGATTAATAAACGGATCAGATGAATAGTCTCTGAGTCGACAACCAGCTTGTTCTGGCATATATACTTTCATAGGGTTTGTAGACCCTACGAGATAAAAATAATCCCAATATATCATTGTACTCATTTCTTGAATATTATTTTGATTAGCTTTTAAAGCTTGGTTTAAATTCCCCATACCATTTTCATTTATGCCATATTTGTATATCTTAGCTACTTCATTACCAATAGTTGGTTTATTAGTTATTTTTTTGATTCTAAGTCCAGGACCTGTTTTGTCGTAAAAAGATTGTGAAGATGTTGCGTTATAATCTTTATGATGATTAAGCTCATATTCAAATTCCGTTTTCCCTCCTGTTGGGTAGGTTATAGACTTAAGCATACCAAACTGCATAGATTCAAAATGAGGTTCTCTTGCTTCTAGATTATTGCTTCCAATATCTCTATTAGTTGCACTAGTACTTCCTGATGATTTAATCGTTAAAGAGATGGTTCTATGCAACACAGAACTGGAAGCTAAATAATTATAATATCCCCACCAATCCTTTTTCCGTTTTGACAAGTAAAGAGCAAAAGTCTCAGCTGTACTAGAAGGTTGAAAATAATCAAAATTATATTTTTCTTCAATTTTCTCTTCACTACCTACAACGCTAAAGATTTCTATCCCTTTTAAATACCTGAGATATTTTTCAGTAGAAACTAATTCTTGATTAAATTTAATTTTCCTGTCAACTGATCCACTGAGAGTGATATAGTCAAGAGCAACTGTACTGTCATAAGAAGGTAGTCCAGTGTAATTAAAACTAAGTTCACCTTCTTTAAATTTAATTGATTTTAAAAAAGGAACAACCATCGTTTTATCAAAATCCGCTAACTCTACATCTTGTATAGGGTGAAATTCCAAAGTATAAAATAAACCAGCACCAGTTGCATCATTTTGGTGAAAATTAGCATTAACAGACTCATCTCTAACCATGTCTGCTGCAGTTATGATCTCACTATAAGAACTTATAGGACTATATACCTTTTGATAATCGAATTCTATAGTGTCTGTACCATCTGCAGAAACAATACTTTTTAAATACCATCCAGTAGGGGCTGATCCAGTTATATCAATTATAGGACTATCGTAAAATTCACAATAATTAGAATTAGACACATTTCCGTTTCCATAGTTATAAATTACTCCATCTACATCGGTTATTTTTATTGCTCCAAAATATCCCATAAAAGTGTTATCTTTTGTAAACTCAATTTTTAATGCTTCATAAGGAATTTGTATAGCTTTTTTTTCCCCATTTTCATTTTTTAATATAAATTTTCCGCTTTTTCCAGTTGGTAATACGTAGCTAAAAATATCAAATTCACTATCCGTTCTATTAGAACCTAAACTAGAATCACTTGGCATATATCCTTCTGTAGAAGAACATCTTAATTCATCATAGTCAGGTGTTTGACTTGGATTTACCGAATAAGGTGTTAAATAATTCCATTCATCAGGATATCCATGTACAGTTCTTGCTACCACACCTCCTGCATTTAGTACCCATCTCATGCCTAAAATTCCATTTGTTTCATTAGCCATGCGTCCAGAAGCATGAAAACTTATATCGATAGGCAAACTTAAACTTCCTGATTTTACAGTATAAATAGGAACTCTCATATCTACCAATCCTGTGTTGTGATTCACAGGGTAATCTCCATAGAGCGTGATAGCTGAGGCTTGTGGAGAAGGACCTATAACTTCCGGTCTATTGGGAACAAAACTTTGCGCCATTAAATCACAAAAATCTACCCTATCAGTAGATAAAATATTCAAAAATAGATTTGGAAGTAAAAAAAATAAAGTAAATAATTGTTTCATTTTATTTATGTGTTATTGTTTTAAAATTAGCAGCTATACTAAATTGGTTAAACGATTAATTTTTAGAAAAAAATTCAAAAGTATTTTGTTTTAAAAATAAAAACAATACCCACTTTTAGTGATTTTTCACGCAACTTCTAAACAAAAACAAAGCTAATACCTACAAAAAAATCATACAATCTACCCAATCGCACTACTCAACTGGAACATTGGCAAGTACATAGCCACCAATAAAACAGCAACTAATACCCCCACAAAAAGAATAATAAAAGGTTCTAAAACTGTAGTCATCGTTTTAGATTGTTGCACAACCTCTTGATTGTATTGTTCACTAAGTTGTTTGAAGACGTATTCGGTTTGATTGGTTTCTTCAGCTACTTTTACTAGGGAGATGATTCTGTTATCAAAGAGTGGATTTTCTTTGAGACTTACACTTAAGCTATTTCCTTTTAAAATACTGAGTTCAACCTTTTCTAAGGCTTCTTGTAAGGGTACAAAGCGAATCATTTTTTTTACCAATTGAATACTATTCAGCAAAGGAACTTTGGCTGTAGTTAAAAGCGCTACTGCCTGAGTGAATTGTGCTAAATACACTTTACTGATAAAACTCCCTAAAATGGGAATTTTCAATAATGCATAATGACTCGTTTTTTTGTATTGATCATTATCTTTAAAGACTCGACTTACTATTAGGAGCAGAAAAATTAACAACAATCCGTAGATACCATAGGTTTTGGTAATCTGGGATAATTTCACTATCATTTTGGTAAGTGCAGGTAACTCTACATTGTTTTGTTTAAAGATGTCCTGGAACATCGGAACCACATAACTCAACATAAATACAACTACCAATATAGCTGTTGCCATTACAATAGAAGGATAGGTTAAGGCTGCTATAATTATACGCTTTTGTTCGTTTTTGCGCTCAAAGAAAGTTCCTAATTCCTGACATACCTGAGCGGTAGTTCCTGTTTCCTCCCCTATTTTAATAGAATAGTATTCATATTCTGAAAAGGATTTCGAAGCCCATAAGGCTTCCGAAAAAGGTTTTCCGTTTACTAAATCATTCAATACGGTTTGAATCAGTTCTTTGTCTGCTTGTTTTTTTAAAGATTCTACAATAAGCGTTAAACTTTCCTTGAAGTTGATTCCTGCCTTGAGTAACACTGCCAATTCCTGATAAAAAGCCTGTTTCTTTTTATTATTAAATCCTGAACCAAAAAAGACGATTTCTTTTTGTAATAAAGTCTCAATACTGCTTTGCTTTTGAGGCAAAGCAGTATTGCTTTTAGCTGAAATAGTATTAAGTTTAAAGGCCATCTTGCTGATTCATAAAAAAGTTAGATCATTTTTTTTGGAAACAAAAATCTCATAATCGGGTAATTCCGCTTTTCCTGAAATAGAAAGAGCGTCTATTGTATCTCTTTGCACTTCTTTTCCCTTAAAAAATAATTTATTAATCTGTAATTTTAATTTAATAGTATCGGTATTCCTCAGTATATAATTTCCCTGAAACGAATATACCACGGTATCCATCTCCGATTCCATAAGCAGACTACTTTCCTTTTCATTGAACTGAATTTCATTCTTATCATTAAAATCCTGCCACAATTGCTGTTCGAAAAGAGCAAGAGTACTCGTCTTTTCAAAATTGGTCTGAATAGTATGAATCTGATTTTGTACCAATCGCAAAACACTAAAAGCCATCCCTACCACTATGGCAGTTATAATCATAACTACCAGTAATTCCGGCAAAGTAAATGATGCCGTTTTAGTTTTGGAGATTTCCATGATGTCTCGTTATTTTTTTACTACCTTTTTGATTTGTTGCCGTAATAACTATTTCTTTTTCAGATTCTTCAGAGACTGTACTAATTTCAATCTGCCAATCTTTATAACTTTCCTCATAAGGTAATTCAATTATTTTGTTTTGAATTTCATATTCCAGTTCGTTCAACCTGTTTTCTACTGCATGGGTATTTTTAGAATAGGTATTCAATACCAAATTGTTCAAAATCAAACTAGCTACTATAAATACAATCACAATGAGTACGGTAGCCACGATAGCTTCCACCAGCGTGGCTGATTTTATTTTCTTTAGTACAGCCATTTCAAAACTATTTTAGGTTCTTTTTCAAAAACAAGTCCTCCATACAGCTTGGGAATATTTTCATTTTCAATCACTGCATTATAAAGATGATTTACAAATATAGATCCTGCCTGATTGGCTACAAATTGTCGGGTATAAACTGCTCCCGAAACGGTTCCTTTCAACTCTAAATTGCCTTTGCAATACACTTGTCCTTTTATTCTAACCTGTTCCTCTATTTTAATTTGGGTGCTAAAATCGGTTTCTTCTTTGGTTTGATAATAGCAGACGCTTCCTTTTACGCTTGTGGCTGTATCTATGAAAATTGGGATTTCGGTACTATTTCCTGAATAAGTAGGTAATTGTTCTTTAGTATCCTGATACACAACCAAAGCTGAAGGAAAACGTAAATCACAATTTTTCTCTACCAAAATTTTCTTAGAAGCAATAGCCTGAAAATTCCCTGTTGTTTCTTCTTCAATTTCTATAATCGGAGCAATCAAAATCAAATCTTTCAAAACAGCTGTCTTTTTTATTTGTATCAAAGTATCCGATTTAATAACAATATTTCCCGAAATGTATTGATTTTCTAGTACAATGACTTCTTTCTTGTAAACCGTTTTTGTCTTTTCCTTAAAAGAATGGATTGTTTTTTTAATGTTATCTATAGAAATGTAATCCTGCTGATGGGTAGGCAAATACTCCTTGAGATAAAAAACGATACCTTCTAAAATTTCAACATTCAAAGCGGGTAAAATATCAGTACTTTTTTTTGCGTTACCATAAATCAACTGCGAACCATAATAGCTATTACCAGCGATATAACCGGACTTTACTCCTGCTTCGGGCAAAAAAGCATTTCCTCTTATACTGGTATTACCTACTACAGTCAACGGATTATGAGTATCCTGCAAAAACAAAGTCGGTGCCGTTTCTGCATCAATTAAACTTCCTAAAACAGCTGTTTTTACAAACTTCTTTTTTCGAAATTGTGTCAAGACAAATGCTTTTTGAAAAATGCCCCATTGCGATAAATGCACTTTAACAGACTGATTTTCTTTTTCCGTTAGCTTAAGTGTCAAAGTATCTTTCGAATTAAATTCTGATGTATTTAACAGATAATTAATCCCTTCATCTGCCAGTTGAATATTTTCAATCGTTCCTTTTGATTGCTCTTTCATATAGCCAAAAGTATAGGCATACAACATTAATCCACCTAAAAGCAGCGCAATTACAACCGCTACAAAAACGGCAAATTGTAAAGCTCCGGATTTAAGTTTAAAGATTAGTTTCACTCTATCAGGAAAAGATTTAGTTGGCCTTTGTATTTAACATAGACTGATTCTCTGTCGCCATCCTTTAAAAAGATTTCATTCTGAGTTTCCCCTTTTTTCATCAGACAAGTACGATTATTAATCACTAGCATATATATTTTTACCTTATCTTTAGTATCCGATACGATTCCTTTGTACTGGATCATTGGCCAAACAAGCGGTTCCACTTTCTTGGGTGCTGCTTTCTTTTTAGGGGTTTTTACTTTTTCCGTACTGTAAATTTTTCCCAAAAAAGGATCCCTATAATTGGTATTGATTACAACAGAGTCCCTTTTAGAAATTTTTATGGGTTTTAAGCTAATCTCATTCGTAGGTACAATCACTTCTTCTTCGTTAGCACTAAAGGAAAAAACCTGATACATTACGGTCCCCCATATAAACAACACCAAGGGAAGTAAAATGTAGATACTTTTTTTACTCTTCATTCCTCTTTAGTTAATTGTAAAACTAAACGTCGAACTCTTAGCACTTGTATTACCCGCTGCATCAAAGGCTTTAGTATACCAATAATAAGTCCCTGTGGTCAGCGTACTCGAATATGGGCTTGTAGCCTCTGCTTTTAGTTGCAATGCGGTCAATGCACTATTGGTATAAATATAAATACTGTCTTTTTCTACACTCCCGGCAATTGCAGTTCTGTTCCACTGAAAACTAACTGTAGTGTTAGAAGCAGTACTTGCATTCACAGGACTAACTAATGTTGGCGTATTGGGAGCGGTTTTGTCTACTAAAATATTTCTGGAAGTATACAGGGTTTGTTTTTCACCATTAATTGCCCTTACTCTCCATGAATAACTTCCTTCGGCGAAAGTATAACTATAAGAAGTTGCTGTAAGGGTTTGGTCTAACTTGATGGTATTACTGCTATCGTATATCTGCAACTGGTAATTAGTCGCTCCAATGATCGCTTGCCATGATAAGTTTTGTAAATCGGTTTTGGTAATTAAATTGTTCGCCGGTGTATTTAAAACTACTGTATTGTTTTGGAAATCGTCGTTACTAGATATAGAAAAAAAACGACTGAAATAGGCTGTTTCATAAGCACTATTCAAGGCTTTTACTCTCCATTCATAGCTTCCAATTGCAAGTTGTTGGGTAAAAGAAGTCTTGCTCACAATTGTATCCAATACAATTTGCGTTGGGCTTTCAAAATTAGGTTTGGCAATTTGCAAACGGTATTTGGTCGCATCGGGAACTGTTTCCCAAGTAAAAGAAACACCGGTTGAACTAAAATTAGTATTATTGGCAGGAGCTATTAATTGTACTTCTTCTTTTGAAATATCGGTTTCTAAAAGAATCTCTTCACAAGAAGACACAGTCATTAATAAAATCCCCAGAAGAAATCGATACACTATGATTCTTTTCATATTATTATTTATTAAATATAAGCCAGATTAGCTATTCTGTTTTTTTTTGATTCTTTTGATTTTTATTCTTCATTAAAATCATCTACATATCAAACAGTGCTTTACTTTTCTTCTTTTTCTTAATTTTAGAATAGGTTTTTCCTTTACAATTTGAATTTCCCTGAACCATATCGGCAATATACCAATTTCCCTTTTCTGAAATCCCCCAACAAAAAGAACTCAACTGATAACCTAATACGGTTTCGGCATTAATTGCTATCGTACTCGTTTTTTTACCCGATTTATATAAAGCAATATCATATTTATTTTCCTGTGTATTGGTCAAATAATAGGTGTCAGCCTGTCTTATTTTTGCAATTTCATCATTACTTAGACTAACCGCTATCCCTGAAACCATTTTATATTTTTGAGTATCGACAAGCAACCTAAAAACAGCAGTATTGTGAGGGGCATTCAATTCTTCTACTATTCCGGTTACGTCCTGCAATCGTATAGTGACTAATTCCGGTTTAGTTGGCAAACTATCAACATAATTGATTTTAGATTGGTTCTGATTAAACTTTGCCTTGGCCGTATATATTTTGTTCAGTTTCTTATTGAAAGGAACTACCTCAATGGCTACTCTAATTTTGTTTTCTAGCTTAGGTAGCGTTCTTTCCTCAAACTCATTTTGCAAATCAAATAATGATTTTGATTGCCCGATACTTCCTAATTCAGGAGAACTAGGGGCTACTTTATAACTCTCATTTTTGATTTGGGTAGATTGACAACTTGCAAAAACTACAAGAAGCAGTACAAAAAAACTATTCTTCATTAAATTAATTTATTATTTGTAGTAAAAGTAATCATTTAGTTTTCTTTTTTGCAATATTTTTTTATCGTTTTAAAGCGAAATGTCCTTTCATTACTTTACCGTCTTCTAATTGAATGGAATACCAATAATCAGAAGCTGGCATTGGATTTCCATTAAAATTTCCGTCCCATCCTGTTCCTGTTGGGCTTATTTGCTTTATTAATTTCCCATAACGATCAAAAATATGAATCAGTGTTTTGGCATTAAAAGAAATATTGACTCCCTTTATATTCCAAGTATCATTATAACCATCCTGATTAGGGGTGAAGTAATTTGGAATTCCCAATACAGCTACTTCTTTTGGAACTACACCGCAACCGTTTAAATCTTTCACAAACACAGTATGAATTCCAGCACTTACATTCATGAAATTATTTTCCGTCTGATATGCTCCAAATTCATCATCCAAAGCATAAACATAATCACCGTTTCCACTTACCGAAACCGTTATACTATTCGAATCAGACAACTCTACAATATCCACATCATTAATAACAGCTATATCCGAAGCGGAAACAGTAATAGTCCTCGTTCTGAAACAACCTTGACTATTAGTTACTTCAACAGTATAAGTACCTTCGGTGTTTACTGTAAGTGTATAGTTGTTTTCTCCAACTATTGGTTCACCATTAAAAAACCATGCATAACTGTAATTAGCTATTGGAGTAGCGTCTTGGATTCCCGCATCGATTACTTTTGTAAAAGTGGGTAAATTACTGCACACTAATTCGTCACCTTCTAACGCAATATTAGGAACTGGATTTACAATAAAAGGAATTGTTGTTGTAGCTACGCAATTAGCATTTCCAGGGTTCACCACTTCCACTCGGACATTTTGTGTACCTGTAACAAATGGATTAGGCAATGGACTTGAAAGCGGAATATTATTTTGGTCAAAATATTTCACAATCATTCCTGTTTGATTGCCTAAAATAGTATTTTGAAAAGAGGAAATATCAAAAGCATATTTTCCATCTTGTTGACTTGGATCAATTTCATCATCGCACGCTGTCGTTAATAATGTGGCAACTGGAAAAGCTTCCGGCAAATCATCTACTACAAAAGGAATAGAAATATTATAAGAACAAGCAGTAGTAGTGTTATTAGTGATTGTCGCTTGTATCGTTTGCGAAGCAGTTACAAAAGGATTGGGTAGTGGACTTGGCAACGGATTATTATTCGCATCAAAATAAGTCACTACAACATCTTTTCCATTTTTAATTTGACTATCCAAACCAGTAATATCAAAAGCATAAAAACCATCCTGATCGTCATCACAATGTACAAAAGGAACTATTGGAGCGATAATAGGAACAGGTTCTACTTTTAGTGTGATATAACTTCCTAAACCCAAACAATCGTTGTTCAATCGACTATCCACACGGATGTAAATAGTCTGGGTATTGGGATAACCAATATTATTATAATTGGAAATGTCTGCAATGGCATTTTTTTCCACTAAGGCATCAGCCAGATTTTTATAATAGGTAATGTCTAATAATTGACCTGATGGAAATATTGTCAGAACTTCATTGTCCACACTACTAAAATCAAAAGCAGCAATCCCATCCGTATTAGATCCCGATGTCACATCATCACATTCAGTAAATGTCCTTGAGAAAGTCGCAGGAATTTGAGTTGTAGAAACGATTAAGTTTAATTGTGCTATTCTATAACAACTATTGCTATTAGCAACTCTCACAAATACCTTATCTGTACTCACAGTCTGATTGGTATAAGCAGTTCTGTTTACAATAGGATTCACATTGTTTTGAGCATCTGCTATTGTTTTATGAAAAGAAATAGTTTCAACTGCCCAATTCGGAGATATTTTAGCAATCGCTTCTTCCAGATTAAAAACACTGAATCCATCTGTATTATCATCACATTGTTTTAAATCTACCACATTGTTAATCGTTGGCAAAGCCATTACTTCAATTTCAAAAGAAGTTACAGCAGTACAATTCAGATTGTCTTTGTTTACCACTTTTACATAAACAGTTTCATTTGCATTCGTATTTTGGTAAGCTGTTGGATTACTAATGTTTTGAGTTAAAACAGCATCTTTATAATACGAAAGTACAAATTGTGTTACCGATTGACCATTTAAAATAGCTGTTGCTCGTTGGGTTAAATCAAAAACTGCTCGACCATCTGTATCTGTTCCTACACTAGTGTTGTCACATAAAGCAAGTTTAGGAATCGCTGACGAAAGCTTAGGCATAGGTTTTTCAAAAACAGCTATTGAAAATGAAGTGGTACTTTTACAAGAAATATTAGCAATATTCGAAACTTCGGCGATAATGCTTTGTTGTTGGTAAGCAGCATTATTTGTATAATTTGTAGGTGTTGCAATTGATACATTATTGGCATAATCAGTTGCATTTGCGAAATAGTTAACTGAATACAAAGTAGCATCCTGACCATTCAGAATTGAACCATTTTGCGAGGTCAAATCAAAAGTACTAAAACCATCGTTATTAGAATCACAAACTAAGATATCCTGTGGTTTAGTTGCAGTGGGTGTAGTGTAAATAACAATATCTTTATTTTTAATTGTAATCCCAGTATTTGATGTTGCCTTTACAGAAACAGTATAATTACCAGTAGTCGCATAAACATGCGTTGGATTAATATCTTCAGAGGTAGTTCCATCTCCAAAATCCCATTGTGCTACAATTATTTCCTGATCACTATTTAATGAAAACGAAGTAGCTTGCCCGAAACAATTGTTTTGAACAGTAATCGTTGAAAGAAAATAAGACTGGATGAATTGAGGTAATCCCGAATAGGCTATCCTTGAATTAAGCCCTACAGCATTTAATTTAAAATTACAGCCATTACCTAAAATATTGGGATTAGCAATTTCACTTAAATATTTAGTATTAAAAATGGCTAAGTAAATCTTTCCATCAGGTGCCAATTGCAACCCCAATGGTTGATGAAGTTGATCAGTTGTTTTAAATAAATTTAGTTCGGTACCCGGAATATTATTAGATGTCAAATCATATTGATTTAATTCATAATCACCATGTATATCCTTTCCCGTAGTAATATATGCTATTTTCCCGGATTGAGAAAATTCTGCCCCATAATTACTTTCTTTATCAGTAATTAATCGGGGATTACTAACTACTCCTGTTGCATTGTTAAAATCAAATAATTCAACCAAACTAAGCCTGTTAGAACATATTAATTTATCTCCTAAAGGCGCAACTTTTATATAACCTATAGAGTAGATTCCGTCAACAGGATTGGCTACAACACCCGTACTACTGATTACTGGGGTCTGGTTTACACCCATATTATCAATTGAAAATGCATAAAAATTATTATTTCCAAATCCATGAGTAATAACCCAAATTGCATCTCCAGTTTTGTCTTTAACTGCTGTCAATTTTTCGCAAGCAGGCGTAACTAGTAGAATGTTTTTATTGGATGTAACAGCTCCTAAGCCCCCATCCTGTGAAAGATCTACTTCAGAATATCTTACTCCTTTTGCAGTTCCCAACTCTGCAGAAGTAAAAATATAATAGATAGTGGCAGAATTAGGTTTTTTTACAATAATAGCCGATTGTGTACTTGATTCATTACCCATCAAGCCAGTACCGTTCACCATTACCTGATGATTTCGATTAAAGACATACCCGCCATCTGTATAAAACAACAATTGACCAAAACTATCTGATATTGTGGCACAGCCTTCATAAGTAAATAACTGTCCATTGGTAAGAGGTACAGGACTCCCGCTATTAAAATCTAAACCGGCATATTCACCAAAATACCAGATATTCGCTTCTCCTTGTGAATAAGAAACTAATGAAAGGAATAGTAAAATAATAAAGAGGATTTTTTTTTTCATACCTTAAGAAAATGGGTATGTAAAAATACATTTTTTCTTATAAAACCACTAAAAATATTTGCACTTAAACTGACATATCATTATCCCTGTTGGGTACATTTTGATATTTGTATTTTCATTACCAACTTTCTATCTATTATTATTTCAGAACCGACATCCAGTTAAATAAAAAGCAACCCGTTTTTACGAGTTGATTTTATTTGTTTTAACGCGTTGAAAACGCTACGATTTATCTTTTAATATAAATTTGGCACTCGTCAAAGACGAGCACCAGTTGGAAGACGATAGAAAAAACATACTCAACACACTCAACGCTCTTGTAAGGGATGCTAAAGCCAGAAGTACTTATTCCTCATAAAAAACCACAAAAAAAACAGGCTTGATTGCCTGTTTCTTTGTTTATAACCGCGTTAAAAACGCTACGTTTTTCTATTTTAATTATGTAGGCACTCGCTATAAGCAAGCGCCAGATAAGCGGACAAACGAGGGCAAGAGGGGCTTAAATTTGGCACTCGTCGAAGACGAGCACGAGTGGGTTATACCATTGACGAGATGACCATCGTGAACAACCTGATGAAATTTGTGCAAAGTGAAGATTTTGCCAAGGGTTATAATAACCGCCCTTTTACGCTGATGGTATCATTTGAATTAGGAACCGTAGCACATAGTTTGATAACCGATGTCTTAAAACCGCTCAAAGGAACCATAGTGTGCAACCCTGCGGTAGTTTCTGAAAAGGTAAAACCTGTTTTGAGGGATGTTTTTAAGGTTTATTAACGTAACAATATAAAACAAGAAAACAGGCAATTGCGCCTGTTTTTTACTATTTTTTCACTCTTCCCTTTAATTCATCAGGAACTTCGTTAAACGGGGTTTTATAAATCATGTTATTGTATAAAGACAATTCCTGCCAATCTTCCAATTTATAATAATCTTTGATATTCTTACCCGAACGGTGTAAAAATTCCATAGATAAACGCATTTCTATGGCTTCATAATCAAGAGCTGTATTTCCTTCTAAATGCTTTACTTGATCGTACGTTGCCTCAAACCTTTTTCTAGGCGAACCATTTTCAAAATAATCCCAATGAGTTGCTTCATCTTCATAATAATGAACCTTAAAAACATTTCCTGAAAATCCTCTAAATGCAGGCAGTCTTTTTTCATAATCTCGTAATGAAACTTCCCCTTTTACTTTATATATTTTTTTTCGTATTGCCCACAATATATCATCTACAAACAAAGGTCCTGTTAATGGTTCTGCTTTTAAAAAATCTTCTTCTTTATAATCTTCTTCTTTTTGAACAATATAATTATACGAATAAATGATTAAGTGAAATGTAGTAGATAAATCATACTCCGAAAAATCACACATATTAATCACTTTTACAAAAGTAAATCCCAATTTATGGTTTAATGTAACCTGAATCACAGTACCACTATTTAATGTTTTTTTTGCCATAATTAATTTCCTTAGAATTTAGTCATCCAATTAGGTACATTGTTGTCTAAATAATCCATTGCTTCTTTCATCAATTCTTTATTTTCAATCTGATTTTTAAGAGACATTTGTAGTCGTTTGTTTGCTCCCATACCATTACCATATTTAACAGTACCGTGTATAGATATTAATTGTTGTTCTACTGCACTTGCAATTCTTGCAGGTACTTGAATAATTACTTCTGGGGCTTTTACAAATTCTTTTTTTATTCCACTTTTTGTATATCTAGACGTTAAATCTACAGATTGTCCAAAATATTTACCCGCTTTTTTAGTACCTTGGTATATGTCTACTAATTTTTCAGTTCTTTTAGCTAATTTCAATCCTAATTTAGCCTGTGACATGCCGGGTATTATAGCCCCTCCTAAACTCAACATCGCTCCAGTGTAATCCCCTTGGTATGCTGACATACCTGCACTACTTATATCTGCTAATTGTGAAACTACAGGGATTTCTGTCGAACCAAGAACATCCAAACTTGTTTGAATATTACTAAATGAAAAGTAATTACTTGATTTCGGCTTTCCTTGAATTACAACTGCTGGTAATCGATATGGATCGGCAGCAGTACCTTTTCCTGGACAACCTTCGCATTCTGTACTTCCTCCATCAGGGTCAATCATAGATATCGGATTATTCCCCATCCCCAAGTAAGGGCTATGAAACTCCCCATAAGGGTCAGGACTCAACCATCTACCAATTCTTCCATCCCAGAGTCTAAGCTGAAAAGCCTCCATATTGGTTTCACCATCAAGCTCCTGCCCCTGAAAGGCATAACGGTAATTACTTAACGAATTACGTCCCGGTAGTTGCTCGCCAAAAGGATAATAATCGGCATAAGCCTGCATTATTGGGTTGCCATTTACTTTTTTAATAACCGCCCTAACATTGCCTAAATGGTCGGTAATTTCATAATTACTGCTACTATCCTGCCTGTTATACACCCCTAAACGACTTGATCCATAAATAGGTAAATCTGCTTGTGTTATAACACCTGAACTTACCGGTTTATTATACACCGCCATAGTATTACCTGAGAGATCTAAGGCATAATAAGTAGTGTTTTGTAAACTACCAACGCTGTAACTATCCTTCTTGATACGCTGTCCTCGCTCATTGTAAAAGAACTTCACTATAGGATTAGTCGCTCCAAGTCTTACCTCTGTTACTAATCCTTGTGTGTTGTAAAAGCAATATAAATTGTGTTGAAAAATATTTCAATTGAGAAACTACATATCATAAAAAACAACCCGAAGGTTGTTAATTTATGACAGTTATAATACTACAAATAGTTGATTTACACAGATGTCGTATGAAATGATTGGTCACCAACACATCTGATACATTACCCATCACTGCTTATCCCAAACTTTTATATATCCAATAGAATCCCATTTATTATTTTTAAATTCTTGTATTTTAAGATATAACGTTTTCTCTAAAATTGCTTTTTTTAGATACAGATTTAAATCTATTGTATCAAAATCTATGTAATTCACATAATCATAATTGTAATTATTTATTGTATCTATCAAATTAAAACAGAGTTGATAAGGGTATTTATCTTTTTTGATTATCCTCGTATCTTTCTCGTTAAAATATCCATATCTATAACCTCTTTCAATATACACATTAAACTCTTTCAGTTTAATACTTGAGAAATAATTTAAGTCTTTAACGAAAACTCCTCGTTCTATTGCTTCATTTTTATTTCCAAATGTTGAACGTCTATCTTTCCACTTTTCATATCCGTACCATCCAACGGTATTAGAAAAGAAAAAAAGCAATGAAAATATTGTAATAAGAAAAAGAAAAAACTTAATCGATGTTTTTGTTGACATAATTAAAAATCTCTAGGGTTCAAAATCTTACTATATTCAAATTTAGCTTTAGGAGTATTATTTATCCTGAATCTTGTATTTATATTATTCATAAAATGATTAAACATATCAAAATACGTATTTGGAGTCAATACCTCAAATCCAAAACGACCTTGATCCATAAAATCAAATCCATTATATCCTTTATCTACAGGTTTCCCCATACGATGTAACACAACGGAAGCAAAAGACTGTTGAGGCACATCTAAACACGAGCATCCGAAAATATTGTAATTTTCACCACTCGCTTGCTTTTTAGCTGCTTGATAAGCTATTTCATCTTCAAAACCAGATGTTTTTATTCTGATAGCTCTATCATAGTTGTGACTTTCTTTTAAATTAGATTTATTTACAGCTTTCATAACTTCAGCAGCAGTAAGACCAGTTTTTCTAAAATCATTCCCAATCCACCTGCCTTTAATTTTTCTCGCTTTAATGTTACCTAAATCTGCATATTTACTTTTCCCGAAAGGTGCTTGTCCTTCACCAGTACCATTCATAGATAAATAACGCCATCCATCCTTATCATTACCAATTAAGACTGCAGCATGTCCAAAACCAAAAACAGCTTCTGAACTATTAAGATATATAATATCACCACCATCTGGATCAACAGCATTAATAGGATTATTTCCCATCCCCAAGTAAGGACTATGAAATTCACCTGCTGGGTCTATACTCAACCATCTACCAATTCTTCCATCCCAAAGCCTCAACTGAAACGCTTCCATGTTGGTTTCAGTATCCAACTCCTGCCCTTGAAAAGCATAACGATAATTGCTTAGCGAATTACGATATGGTAATTGTTCTCCAAAAGGATAATAATCAGCATAAGCCTGCATGATTGGGTTACCATTTACTTTCTGGATTACTGCCCTTACATTTCCTAAATGGTCGGTAATCTCATAATTGCTCACAGCACCAGCCCTGTTATATACTCCTAAACGGCTCAATCCATAAATAGGTAAATCAGCCTGTACAATACTTCCTGAAACAGGCTTATTATATACTGCCATCGTATTGCCCGAGAGATCTAAGGCGTAATAGCTGGTACTTACTAAAGCCCCACTTCCATTAGTTGCATAACTTTCTTTCCTGATACGTTGGCCCCGCTCATTGTAAAAGAACTTCAGAATAGAGTTAGTAGCTCCAAGTCTTACCTCAGTTACTAATCCTTGTGTGTTGTAAAAGTAATATAAATTTTCCGAAGTATTTTGAATTAATTGCCCAATAGCATCATACACATAGTTCCCAGCAGCTTGGTTTCCTATGTCATTAACATTTGTAGAAGCTCCTGCAGCATCTGTTACGCTGTTAAGTTGGTTTTTATTAGCATTATAATTATAAGTCAAATTATCCTGTACATTACCCGAGGCATTCGTTCGTTGCAGGTTTTTAATATTACCATTAGCATCATAACTCAATCCTGCTTCCTTGTATTTAGTAAGAGGACTTATAGCAGCAGTAGAGGTATTAGTATCTCCAAACGAAGCCGATGTCAACCAATTGTTTCGGTCATAGTCATATAAATACCCCTTTTGGTTAACGGTCGAACCACTTAAATCCATCATGGTATTTTTGTTTGCCCAGCGTGCCGCTTTAATATTTCCATTATAATCAGCAGATGTTAACGAAGGCGAAGTCATAACATTAGTATTAGACCTTTGATAATCCCCAGCATAATAATCCAATGTAATCCCAAATAAATCATTGGAATCTCCTCCCGGGTCTTTGGATGCTTCTAAACTAGGATGGTTGATACTCTTCAATTGCCCGCCTAGTGTATAAACATAATCCAGCCCTTGTATGCCTTGTGCAATATTCACACGTTTAAGTTCACCAGTCTGATAATAGGAATAATCGGCATGAGTAATAAATGAAGTACCATAGGTAGCCGTTTCTACTTTGGTCAGCACCGAATTGATATCATAAGTAAATCTATGAGTAAACTGCTCAGCTGTTTTATCTTTTTGAAACACTACAGATCTAAGATTACCATTTCTTTCATAATAATAATGCGTTGTTTTAATCCCCAACCCCTCATTATACTGTGCCATCCATTCGGTTCTGCCATAAACATCATAGCTGTACCAGGAGATAGCAGTTATATTAGTATCAGGCTTGGTAAAAGTTACTGCCACATTCCCTGATAGATTTTGTTGTTTATAGTATACAGCTGTTAACCCCTCGGCTGTAAGTAAACTACTTAATGACAAATGAGGAGGAATTGTTACGCTCGTCTGGTTATTATCAACATAATCATAAATAGTTATCGTCTGTTCATTGCGTGCTCCTGAAATTAATGCTGCATCAGGATTCACAGAAGCTGTTGCCCAATTATTAGCAATTACACCGCTTTCTATTGGTCTTCCGTAAGTATCATAATCGGTATATGAGACTTTGGTATCTGCTTGTAATGTACTTTGGGAATAGCGTATCTGACCGTCTTGTCTATAGAGAAATTTACTTGTTCCTTCGTCAGGACTCACAACTTCTTTTAGTTGCCCTTGGTCATTATAAGTATAGGTAGAAATAAAATTAGTAGCCAAAGGAGACATATAGGCGGGTTGCGCCACAACAGTTGAATTCAATTGAAATCCGTTGGGCTGTACTGATTTCACCAATTGTCCCGTTTTGTTATAAACATTAACAGCATAATCATAATAATTCACTGCGTATGTTATCCCCAAAGCACCTGAATCATAAGTAGGCACACCTCCTAAAATGTAAGTTTTAGGATCTGTTACAGGAGTGACAAAAGGTTTAATTCGATAAGCATTACCACCTGTTAATGGATAGGTGGCGTAACCTCCAGTTTTGAGATTAAATACACTATATAAAGAAGCCCCTCCTATTAATGAAATTTGTCCTGAAGTAATGCCAGCAGGTATGTGTACATCAACAAAGCCCTGAGTTCCTATAAGAGATACTACAGGATAAGAAGTAGATCCACCCGAACGAGCAGTTGCCAATACTTTTCCTTCACCATCGGAGAAAGACACATTCTCAATACCATTAGCATCTACACTTACCGTTTTAAAAAACTTGGTAATTACTTCTTCTTTTCCAGAAGTAATTGTTCCGTCATAATAATCAGAACCATAAACATAATACATTTCCTGCGCAGCAGGAACAGTATAGGAATATCCCGTTTTCCAATCGTTGTTAATTTTATTTCCCCCAACAGTATTAATAATATTAGAAGGATTCAATAAATCATAATTGGTCTGTAAATAAGGTTGTGTTGCAGTATCCTGATAAGGTTCATCAGTATTAGAATTACTGTAATAAGAACTTAAATTAAATGATTGAAAAAATTTATTTTTCCTAAAATCAGTATAAATGGAAGGAGCTACAAATGTTGAAATATAAGGCCTGTTAAAACCGTCATAAACCGTTTCAGTTCCCCATATTTTATTATTAGAAAAATCTTTGGACAAAGTAACATTAGATTTCCCTAAATCATTAAAAAAGGTCCTGGAAGCCCCTGTAACATTGCCATCCACATCAAATGAGACCTCATGAATCCAATGATTTTGATCGTCTGTTACAGGTATATAATTGCCATTGGGCTTCGTGCAAGAATTAACATACGAAGGAGTACCGTCAAGATCAGATAATATTCCATCACCATTAACATCAAGCGCCCAACTGGCTGTCATATGTACCGTCGGATCAGTATCGTCACAGTCAGTATTATTTAGTGAATAATAAGCCCCTGGGCTAGTACAGGAGTCAACATATTCTGTAGAACCATACCCATCATTATCATTATCAGCATACCAACGCTTGTAAGTGATATTATCATCATTATCATCACAATCGAGAATGTTTGTTACATAAAAATTTGAACCGTCACTGGGATCGTAACAGTTAGCTAAAGGAATAAAATCAGGATTTCCGTAACCATCATTATCTTTGTCTTCATACCAATAAGAAACACAATTCATATCTACTTCAAAAAATAGGCTAAATTGAGTAAAATAAGAATAATTATTAGGATCAGTACTATAAATTATAAATCTATTATTCTCAATTTTAGCAAAAAAACCAGTTTCAATACCATTCTGACCATAAATTTGACCTAATTGCATATCAGGTAATGCAGGGTAACAATTGAGGTCAATATAATCTCCTGTATTATAATAAACACCATAATCCCAAACCATATCAATAGCCACTTCAAAAATGTTATTTTGCATTCTGATATAACCATTTTCAGAACCATCATAAGAACCTATATAGTTTCCAGTTACAGTATAATTAAAATCACTGTATTGTGTAACTACATTAGTACTAGTTGTAATAGGCTTTGAATTTATAACTTTTTGAAATAAAGGATTCTCTTTTTTTGGATACCCTTTTTTTGGGTATCCAAAAATGAACATTGGTAGCAACACTAAGAGAGATAGTATATTTTTCATCATTGTTATTGATTTTTAGTTTATTAAAAACAGCTACTAATTATTTACAAATCTATTATGATAGGTATAATTTTTTGTCAACTCAAAACCTCCTTTTATATTATCACAACAATATTCGCATGAAAAGAAATCAGTTACTTCCGTATAAGTTTTTATCAACCTTCCAGCCTCATCGTATTCAAATTTAGTCGCCAAACCATTATCCCCCACAATATAAGTTAATTGATCCCATTGGTCGTAAACATACCCTGTCATGGAAGATGCTACTGGACGAATCATCAAATCGTCATAATAAACTGGTATCGAACTAGATGAATTCAAATATACAGTACAAACACCTACTGGAACATCGATATATGCCGATTTTAAAACCCATTCATCCGCAGAATAATTTTCTGTAAAAGGGACAATAATATTATTTACCTTTAAAGTTGCACTAGATGCAGACGTTACTTTCACCCAAACGGATACTTTGTATTTACCTGATCTATGTTGACCACTATTCATAACTACTCCAAACTGAGAGCTTGAAGTTGTCATAATGGATTTTTTTCCTGTATGCCAATAACTAGTATTTATAGATGCATTTTCTAATCTAATTCCTGGTTCAAAGTAGTTTATACCGCTTAGAGTTGTTAATGGATTCTCACCACTTGTGTAAAACATTTCATGATAACCAGCATTAGCAGTTGCTATTACCTTAGAGTTGTTATCCCCCATTTTGGTTGCCGCATAGTTATTATTAATATCTTTAACTTCTAACGGACTAGAAAAATAATCATAAAATCTTATTTCGGATGTTTGTTTCCATTGTGGAAGTTGTGTGATATCTATTCCTACACCCGGAACATTCCAATTGAATCCATCATCGTTAGCTCCGTAATTCACAAAAATACCATTAGTATCTTTCTGACCGTTCCAAACAAATGTTTTATGTTTACGCCATATTTTCTGATTTGCTACTGAAGGACTTGTAAAATTTCCTGCCATATCAACATACTCCCATTCATTTTTCCAGGTAGTAATACCCACTCCTGTTTTTTTCCATTCTCCGTTGTCCAAAATATAAGAGTAATCAACAGCAGTTTGTGACAACATATTTTTATTATTAATATTATCTACTTTACTTCCCATTCCCGGATATTTAGTGTAAGCAGGAACTCTTTCTTCTTTGGTTTTAACACCATTAGAAAGTGTTTTCTCAACTACTAAAAAAGCACCTGTTTGCGGATCTGTCTGACTGTATTGCTCAGTATTTCTACCATGAGGACCAGTTGTTATAATACTTTCTAATACACTGGTATATTCTTCTTTACTTGAAACAGAAAGTAACCTATTTTTTAATACAGGACTGGCATCAGAAGAATTTGTTGTAAAAACAGATTTCATCGATTGAAATGACTCCGCAATGCTTCCTCTGTTAATTCCTGATTGTTTTAGTTCAAAACCACTTTTATACTTTTTCTCAACTTTGGATAATAACTGTCCTTGACTATTAAACTCTTCGATTGATTTAAATTGTCCAATAAGAGACGTATTTACATCTAATTTAATCGATTTTGCTTTAATCTTTTTAGCCTGATTTAAATAACCTCCATCTGAATCATAGTTCTCGACCTCAGCTTTAAAAATTACAGTTTCATCAACATCTTTCATCTCAATATTTTCCTCAAAAATGTCAAAAATAGGCTTAAGTACATAAAAATGATATCTTGTTTGTCCTAGATTTTGTCCCGTTTCGCTTTGAGGTTCCATAGTTACATATTCATACATTACCCCAGGACTAGGCAATTCAGACTGATACGGAACAAATTTTGTCCCTCTAACAGGACTATAAGAGGTTATCCCGGAAGAAATATAACCCGGAAGATTCTTCTGTTTAGTACTTCCTGGTTTGTTATAATAATAATTTGTTTTATAATGATGGTTATTCTCATCATTTAACGTTATGGATTTTACACGTATTCCTCCTCCACCTAAGCCAGTTGGCATTTTGTTTGCCAAAAGTTTGTATTTCATAGTCCAATGATCCGGACAATTCGAACCAAAAAGCCCACAAGCACCGACAGAAGGAAACACCCCCCTTGGTAATGGATCATATTTATTAGAAGAACACTCATTATCACTTATACTGAAAAAACAATTCCGGACATGACTAGGACGATTACCTAAGTAAGTCGCAGGCGTTGCCGTCGAAACCCATACATCAGGAGTCGTAGAATTAAGCTCAACTAATTCAGGCCAATCCGATTTACTAGCCAGAATTTTAACATAAGTCGAACTCACTTCTGAAACAGTACAACGAGTATTTGAACGAATATCAACTGCTCCTTTAGTATCAGGACTGTCTCCTTTAGTCCTAGCTAACCATAAATCCAAGTAAACTCTTTCTCCAACCCTAAAATAATCGTTAAAATTTACCCCAAGACCTGTACCTAATCCATTTTGATTTTGTACCTCAATTAGGATATCATCTGTTAAGTCAGTGGTTTTAAATTTTAAATTATTATTCCAATAACGTCTGGAAAAAGCCTCCTGATCAAAATCGTCTTCTTCGTGCTCAAAATCAATAGAAGAACCTGTAGGCGTAATAATCTTAGCCATAGTCCAGGCTGCAGCCCTAACTTCACTTTCCTGACCAGGAATATCTTTTAAAAATCCCCACTCATCTTTTGCCCTTATATCAGCAATCGGGATTGCTGTATTAGCCCCATAATTAAGATATTTACCACTATAGGTGGTAAATTGAATTCCGCTATCTTTTTTTTGCACTAAAGAATTTTTAGGGTACATAATATAACTGGATTGAGGTCCTAAATACTCTCCCTTATACTGAAACTGATAAGGAGGCATATAATTAAAATTATTTCGTCCTAAGAACTTTACACTTTTTAAACACAATTTACCTGCATTAGGATTCTCCGAGCAGAAAATGGCTCCGGGACTCCCGTTGGATTTTAGGGAAGTAGGACCTGGAGCAGTATTCGTATGATCTTTTACCGCTAAATTGTAATTATATCCTAATTCAATCGTCTTAATTGCATTATTATAATCAAAACCAATAAAATCTTTTACATCATAAACCCCACTCTCATTATTGATAGTTATAACAGGATTACCATATTCATCATTAAACCCACCTCCTAACCTAAATCCAGGTTGGTAACTTTTCAATTCACCAGGACTTGGATAATTGAGTTTTAAGACATCCGAAGTATTCCCCTTGGAAATGGTTGCATTTTCATTCTTTACCAGAATTACTTTTTTTAGCATCAATTGCATTTGTCTTTTATATGTAAAATCCTCTTGCGGATTCACAGAACCTCCTGCAAATGACGCACTTGCATTATCAGTCCCATCATTAGTCATGGTAACATTAATAAATTTATAATTCAAATCACTCCCTGCCGAATCATATCTAAGATCTTTTACAAAATAAGCTGTATGCGTAGCAGACACGATTCGATCTAAATAATACAATTGTTTACGACCAAACTGGTAAGTTCCAAATTCATTTTTACCTATATCCCCTTCTAAGTTCGAATTATAATCTCTAAGAGTCTTATCTGTTGGATTACGCCATACATAACCATCCGACCATTTCCCATAATCCATCCTAACCCAGTAGCCATAATCTGCTGTATCTGCAATATTATTATTATTTGTATCTATAAAGTCAGGTCCTGTTATTGCTGTAAGTAACCAATGCGTTGCGTAAGGTGTGTACTGACGTTTCTCACTAACATGTTCTTCCGTAGTGTTTTTCAACACAGTCCTTTCTACTTCTTCAAAATGATAAACAGGTTGGGAAAAATGATAGACCTTTCCATCAGGAGCTGTAATCTTATAACCTCCTATACCCTCATTTTTATACTCCGCAGAATTTCTGTTTAAAGCTATCAAGTTTGAACCATTAGCAGTCGGATCTAATGGAGCTAATAAACCTGAAGCCTGATTGTTTTTTATTTGTGCATTTGTAAAAACCTCTACGTAATTCCCCTGTCTTAACCTTTGATTATTTATGGCTGCTCTGGTACTTAAAATCCCCTGCAAAGTAGTATTGCTATTAGACAATGGCGTCAGATTAGATGTCAAAGTATTTTGAGTAAACTGTCCATTAAAATAAAATTCAATATCATTAGCTGTATTTTTACCAAATGTTTTATCAGTAGTAAGTGTATTATGACTGTATATTCTCATTTTTCCTCCACTAGTACTATTAGGATTATTTCCTTTATATCCTAAACCAAAAACAGTTGCATTTTGCAAAATTCTTGGATTCATAACACCGGAAATTCCGGTAGCATTCACATCAAATGAATCATAACCAGCAAATGAAAAATTTACTTTTTCCCTGTCAGCATCACTATCTGCCACAAAATCTTCTTCAGATTGTGGTATAGTTTGTTCATAAGCGTCCATATAACGATATCTGTTTTGATAATCCGTAAATTGAGTATCTAGACCATTGTTATCATTCTCGACAGCATCATTTGTTGTATTATCTGAATTGGAATACAAAACACCATATCCTTTCTTCTTATAAGCCTTTGCCAGATTATAGGTAATTTTTTGTTTTCCAAAACCAAAAGAAAAGATACCTATACTTATTGGAACATACCATCCTTTACTACTAATATCCCAATCTCCAGATGAAAAACTACCTACCGACATTGATCCTCCTCCAGCCTCACCGGACTGAGTCTTACCGCTACCTGTTTGATTTGAATATCCTAATGAAGCTGACATACCTCCGTCTAAACTTGCTCCTAAACCAGCTGTCATCCCTCCTGCAGTTCGAACCCCTACACTAGCACCAAAATTAGTCTTACCTCCATTTACATTTCCAGACATACTCACACCACCACCAAAACTACTACCTCCATCTTTACCTCCACCTGCGCCTACACCAAGTGAATAATTTCCATTAGTATCAATACTTGCTGAAGCTCCAACAGCACCAATGGAAACACTAGCAAATACAGATCCTGACAAACTCTTATTAGATCCCCATGAAGCTCCAACACCCACTTCTGCAGCCGTAGCTATACCAACACCTACATTAACCGTATATACCGTTTCCGCATTTTGATATCGAATAAAATCCAAAGTATTCCCACCATTCCAATCATCGGGCGTTGCATTTAAGCCTCTGTTAATAGCTCCTGTATTTAAATTCCATCCTAAACCTGTCCACGTTGATTCCAGATCCAGAGGTATTCCTCCATGATAGGATAAAGAAACAGGCATTCCACCCACATCCATCAACGGTAGTACATAAGACATATCACCACTACTGAGATTGACCATATCGGTAGCATTAACAGATTCAAAACCTGAAGCTTCAGGAGCATTTGGTCCGTTATTTGAAGCATAGAGTGCACCAATTGGGAATGTACTAGGCACTATTACAACCAAGAAAAAAATAGCTATAAGCCGGGAACGTAGAATTTTATTCATAAATAATAATTTAAAAAAAATTAAAAATTAATATGCAGTTGTTTTTTTATAGTTTTGTCAAATTTAAATTTCAAATCTCCTGTTTCTAAACCGATATCTTGTAAATTAAAGTAAAATTCATCACTATCTTCTACTAATTTATTTCTTTCAAAAACAAATAAAACACTTGTAGATTTAGACATACCATAGGTTCTGGGAGAATTAAAATCAATTAAAGGGATGGTATCTCTATTACTGTTTACCAATGATGCTCTTTGATTCATTTCAAAAGTCAAAGTGTTTTGAATTGAATTTAACTGTTCCCTACTTTGGGGGAAAGAAGAAAGAATTTCCTTGTTGTTTTTGCTTAGACTCAAAACAAAATAAAGATATTTATTATACTCTTTTTTCAAGGAATCTTTTTTAGCTTCAGAATAATTATTATTTGAAAATTCCTGTCCTGCAATAAGTTCAGAAGGTTTGTAGGTTAAATTTATGTCTATACCATTTATTTTTTTTGTTTTAGTATATCCATTATCTTCGTTTTGAATATAAGAATAAGCATCTTCTACTGTATCAAAACTTTTATTACAAGAAGAAACAACCAACAAAAGAATTACTATCAGAAGACTATTTTTCACCATACTCTTCATTTAAGCCTTTTAATACATCTTCTGTTAAATCAGAAGACTCATCGGCATACATAATTGTTCCTCCTCCATTTGCACCAAAAATAATTTTGTATCCATTCTTTTTACCATACTCTTTGATATAATCATTAATGTCATTAATAACCGTTTGAGTAACCTTTTGATTTTCTTCCTGGATTTTTTTCTGAATAGCTTCCTGATAGCCATTAATTTGTTGTTGCTTATTACCCAACAACTCCTCTTTTAATTTTAATTCTTTTGGAGATAAAGAAGATCTTTCCTTTTCGTAGTTTTTTAACTCTTTTTGCCAATTCGCAACTAAAGAATCAACATTTGCTTTCATCAGGTTGGCTTTTTTATCAAATTCAGCCTTAGCTACTTTAGTTCTACTATACCCTTCAATTAATTTATTTACATCCACGTAAACCAATTCCGAACTCGATTTTGCCATATAAATCGCCACTACACTTAGAATAACTGCTGCAACAGCAGCGTAAAAAGGAACTTTTTTCATTTTATTTTCTTACATTTTTATGCAATTATAAAAATTATATTTTAATTAACAAGATTCTGGCGAAAGTTTTTTTCTTACATTTTTTATTTATATTTGTGATTTAAAAGTCTTTTTCCATGAAAACCCCTATAAATAAAAGAATCCCCTCCTTTAACCTCCAGGAAATGCTAATTGTTTTAGCTATCATTGGAATTTTACTTTTAATTGCCTTACCGAATTTGATGCCTTTAATCACCAAAGCCAAAAGTGTAGAAGCTCAGGTGCAATTAAAAGCCATCTATAATGCCGAAAAACAGTACTATTTTATGTACTCTAAATACAGCTCTAATTTTACTGAAATTGATTTTGAAGTACCAAAAACAGTTAAAGAAAATGGTAGTGCTAATTATTCCTATGAAATCATTCAATCCTCAGAGAGTGAATTCAAAGTAAAAGCCACTGCCTTAACTGATTTTAATGGAAACGGAATTTTTAATGTATGGGAAATCGATCAAAATGGTGTTCCAAAACAAATCATTATCGATTGATGTGGCTATTGAAACTTCTTTTACTAGCTGTTTTTAGTCTTATCTTTTTTCAGGATTATAAAGACCGAAGAGTATATTGGTTTTTATATCCCATTACAGGCATTCTTGTTTTGATATTACAAATACAAATTATCCCTATCGATATTGCATTAATAAATTTAGCTTTCAATTTATTGTTTGTTCTTTTTTTATTATTTTTTTGTTATTTATATGCTCGCATAAAATTGAAAAAAAACGTATTACAATCAGTCTTAGGATTAGGAGATGTCTTGTTTTTTATAGCTATCGCTTTCTCATTTTCTATCATATCCTTTTGGATTCTTTTTGTTTTCTCGTTGATTTTTTCACTAATCTTACATTTTGTATTACAAAAGAAACAGACAGAAAAAACAGTTCCTTTGGCAGGTTATATGTCCTTATTTTTTGCTGTAGTTTATGGTGTTAGTTTTTTCTGTAATTTTCATTTTTTATACGCTTATTAAACAATGTCAGACTTCAATATTCCCATCAACTTACAACAGTTAGTAAGTGCTGAACAGGCTTTTCATTATAGAATCATTCCTATTGAAAAATTAGGCAATCAAATTGTGCTTAAAACTGACGTTGTTGATATTATTGGCTTACAAACGGAATTATCTGTGCTATTAGGATTTCCTACTGAGTTGAAAAAAGAAACTACAGAAAATCTAAATCGCTACTTAAATACCAATTACCGCAAATCATCGGCTAAATCAGTATCAACCATTCACTATTCTGCTGACTTTCTGGAAAAGATAATTGTTAATGCAAAAGAAATAGGAAGCAGTGATATTCATTTTGAACCTTATGAAAAAAATGCCCGGGTTCGTTTTAGACTGGACGGAAAATTAAAAGAACAATTTCACATTACTACTGAGGAATATCCTATCCTAATCAATAAAATAAAGATTAGGGCACAACTTGATATTTCTGAAAAAAGATTACCACAAGACGGACGTATCACTATAGTGACAGATCATGAAGATTTTGATATCCGAGTTTCAATTCTACCTACCCTTCATGGTGAAAAGGTAGTTTTACGTATTCTTAGCAAAGACACCAGCCATATTGATATAAATGCGCTTGGTTTTACTAAAAAAGAATTGGCTACATTTCTCGAAAACATCAAAAAGCCTAATGGTATTGTGCTGATTTCAGGCCCTACTGGATCCGGAAAAACAACTACCTTATATGCGACTTTAAAAAAACTGAACCTTCCAAACACCAACATACTTACTGTAGAAGATCCTATAGAATATACCCTTGAAGGAATCAACCAAGTACAATTAAGAGAAAACATCGGACTTGACTTTGCCAGTACGCTGAGAACTTTTTTACGCCAAGATCCAGACATCATCATGGTGGGTGAAATTCGCGATGTAAATACGGCTAATATGGCGATCAGAGCCGCTTTGACCGGACATTTGGTTTTATCAACCATACATACCAATTCGGCTTGGGCAACTGTTTCCCGATTAATCGATATGGGGATTCCTTCCTTTTTGATTGCAAGTACACTTAATATTAGTGTAGCTCAACGTTTGGTTAGGAAATTATGTGTGCATTGTAAAACAGAAAAACCAATAGAGACGGCTTCCTTTCCTAGTGGCTTTGAAATTCCTAAAGACCTTCATACCCATCATGAAGCAGTAGGTTGTGAACATTGCTACCATACAGGCTATTCGGGGAGAAAAGCCATTTATGAAATACTACCCATAGATACTGAACTGGCTGCTTTAATTAAAAACAATCAGCTAGCCATTGATGAATATATCGAACAAAAAAAAATATTTACATTGCAAAAAAATGCTTTGTCATTAATTAAAGAAGGAACCACATCCATTGATGAAGTTTTTTCTTTATTGCTACAATAAAACCTATATTAGCTAATTCAATTATACGCTTTCATGAAGAAAATTACCATATTCCTTTTACTATTCCTTTTTCAGTTAGGCTACTCTCAAGAAAATAGAATACAGCAAATAAAAAACAATATTGAAGCCATTAGTACTGATGTAAAAGGCTTGTCTGAAAAAGTAAACATAAATATCAAAGAGACTTCTCTTTCCAGTTTTTTATTAGCTGTTTCGGAAATTCATAAAGTCAACATAAGCATTTCACCAGAACTGAATGGTAAAAATATCGTTAATAATTTTTCGGATGTAACCGTAGGTGATTTATTGATTTTCCTTTGCAAAGAATATAACCTTACTATTGAATTCACTGGTAATATCCTTGCGATAAAACCATTTATAAAAGCGGTTGAAGTAGCTGTAAAAAAACCAATAATTGTTTCTTATGATGCTTCAAATGATTTTCTATCATTGGATTTAAAAAAAGATCCTTTATATGATGTTTTCAAAAAAATCATGGACGAGAGCGGAAAGAATATTGTATTTGCTCCTGGATTAGAAAATCAATTATTGCAGGTATATATCAAAAACATGCCTTTTGATGCTGCTTTAAATAAATTAGCATACGCTAACAACTTAAGTGTAACAAAAACCAGAGATAATTTTCATGTTTTTGACCAATTAGAAGGAAACTATACTCCTGCAAGCGGAACAGACGGCAACACCAACACGAATGCTATTCGTCAAAACAAACCACAAAGAGCCAGAAAATCAAACTTCTTCTTCAACATTGTCGATGCCGATAAAAAAATGATTGATGTCGATTTTGAAAACACTCCGATTTCAAGTATCATCTATGATATAGGACACGAATTAGATATTGATCTTTTTATTTCCAGTCCATTAGAGAGTGCTGGCAATGCTACGGTGAAAGCTAAAAATATCAGCTTTGATGCACTACTTGATAAATTATTTGAAACTAAAACCGAAAGCAAAACAGCATCAAATGATAATCCATCACAAACAGCTTATAATAATACTGGAAACGGGAATAGAAATGCTGGTAGCGCAAATGATAGTTACACCTATAAAAAGTCTGGAAACATTTATTATTTTGGAACTAAAAGCCAACTCATTATTAGAAACATCAAATCCATTCCATTAATGCACCGTTCTATTGAGTTGTTGAGCGATCCGTCTAAAGAAGGCAGAACCGCTGGAAAAATAAATGCAAATGCTAATAATTTTTCCAGTTATAATAACAACTCATTAGACTTTAAAAACAATGCTAATTTCCCCTCACAGAATAATAATTCCAATGTAGGAAATAATTCAAATTCGAATGGCAGTAATCCTTCCGAATCGATTTTAACCATAATCCCTGACGAAATAAAAGCAGATTTGGATATCAAAATTGACAAAGAATTAAATAGTTTTATAGTTAATGGTCCTGCTGCTAATATTGAACGTTTTGAATCTTTTATCAAATATATCGACAAAGCGGTACCTGTTATCTTAATTGAGGTAATGCTACTTGAAAGCAACAGAAGTGCTACTGTAGAAACCGGTATCAATGCCGGTATTGGAGATAAACCCGTAACTACTTCAGGAACTGTTTTTCCTAATGCTGATATTACTCTTGGTGCCACAACCATCAATAAAATCATCAATGGATTTGATGGTTTTGGGTCTTTGAATGTGGGTAGCGTAGTTCCTAACTTTTACCTAAGCCTAAAAGCGATGGAAACCAATGGCAATCTAAAAATCCGCTCCTCCCCTAGATTATCTACTTTAAACGGACACAAAGCCTTTTTATCTATTGGTGAAACTACTTATTACGTAGTAACGAATCAGAATTTTTATGGTTCTCAAATCCCACAAGCTTCTGAGGTTAAAAACTACCAATCCATTGATGCCGAATTATCGGTAACTATTATGCCTTTGGTTTCAGGAGATGGACAAATTACGATGGACATTAAAGTAATCCAATCTAGTTTTAATGGTCAAAAGGTGGATAAAGATGCCCCTCCGGGAATAAATTCAAGAGAGTTCACTTCCATTATCCGTGTCAAGGATCAAGACATCATTGTATTAGGAGGTCTTGAAGAATCGGTAAAAAATGATTCTGGAACAGGAGTACCTTTATTGTCGAGAATTCCTGTTATCAAGTGGTTGTTCAGCTCCAGAAAAAGAGAAGATTCTAAGAAAAAATTATCGGTATTAATTAAACCTACAGTTATTTACTAATGAAATTCCCATCGTTATCTGCTATTTTATTAGGCAATCAATATATAAGCATTGAACATTTCTCCACTAATGGCGAAGAAATGATTGCAATCTTATTGGTTGAAAATAAAAAAGAGGAATTACGCATTGTGAAAAAAGACAAGGTGAATTACAATGGAACTATTCCCGATAAATGGGATAAAAAACTTCCTTTTATTCTAACAGTCAATACCAATCAGGTTATACAAAAAGAAGTAGCAGGCACAGATGTAGCCGATGAAAAACTATTACATAAAGCTTTTCCTAATACCAAT
The DNA here is from genome assembly GCF_006386525.1 of Flavobacterium sp. GSA192. Classification (NCBI taxonomy): domain Bacteria; kingdom Pseudomonadati; phylum Bacteroidota; class Flavobacteriia; order Flavobacteriales; family Flavobacteriaceae; genus Flavobacterium; species Flavobacterium sp. GSA192. The sequence goes on from NZ_VAHC01000006.1 coordinate 96,744, forward strand.
TGGGATGAATTTTATTTTGAAATCTGGCGATTGCAAACCAAATCAATAATCGCAATTAGTAGAAAAACCTATATCGAACCACTCATAGAAGAATATGCAAAACAAGGAATTACTATTGCTGGAATCAATCTTGGTGTATGTTCTTTATCTGAAATTATTTCTTATACCGAAAAAGATACTTTTACAACGAATCATCAAACGGTTTCCTGGAATGAAGACAATCCAATTATAACCGCTACTTCTGAAAATTCAGAATCAAACTATGAGATAAACGGACTATCGATACAAAGCAGTCACATGCTGGCTTTTTCAGCCATATTAGGCTTTTTAGTCCAAAACTCTAAAAACACAGGTAATACAATTGAATTAAGCCAGAAAAAATACAATGATTACCTTCAACATCGTTTCTTTTCAAAAGGGGGCAAGCTAATGGTTGGAATACTTTTAGGAATCTTACTGATTAATTTCTTTGTATTTTCACATTATTACAACGTAGCACAAGAAACGGATGTCAATTTGATGCTGAACAAATCCTCTCTCGAAGAAATTAGCCAAACCAAACAACGCATCCTTTCTAAAGAGCAAAAACTAAAAACAGTCATAGCAGGTACTCAATCACAAAGTACTGCCCTACTCAACGAAATTGCCAAACGTGTTCCTGCTTCTGTTTTGTTAACGGAATTGGTTTACCAACCTCTTGAAAAAAAGATTAAAGCAGAGGAAACCATAAGCACTTCCGATAAAATTATAACTATTTCTGGAACAACAGTCAATAACCTTGATTTCACAGTATGGATTGAAGGCATCGAAAAATTGAGCTGGATCAATGAAGTAGTGATTACTCATTTTGGAAAAAATGACGCTAACGAAACCCAATTTGCTATTAAACTAATTTTAAGATAAAATGAAGTTAAACCAGAAAAACAAACTGTTACTATTGGGTTTTCTTTTAGCATTGTACATTTGCTATTCTTTTGCTATTACAAAAACCATAAAATATTATAAAGAATACCAATCTAAAAACGAACTAATAACAGAAAACACGGCAACACCAAAACTAGCTTTTCAATTACACCAAAAAGAAAACCAATTGGATAATCTTTTATCGCAATACAATGTCAGCTCTTCTGAAACTTTCCAAAATGATTTACTAAAGCAATTGAATAGCTTTTGTGACAAACACCATCTTAAAATTACCGATTTCAAAGAACCGCATATCATTTCTAATAAAGAATTCAAAAACAGCAGCTATATTTTTTCTTTAGAAGGTTCTTTTAATGGCTGCTTATCCTTACTCAATAAAATTGAAAATAGCCCTAATCTGGGCAACATCAAACATTTGAATTTCATCAAAAAAAAGAATTTTAAAACGAATGCGGATCAGTTGTTTGTTGAGGTAGTTTTACAGAAAAATAGTGGCATGAATTAACCAATTATTCGACCGTTTAATCATGAAAAAATTACGCGTTTAAGATAAGCAAAAGAGAAACGAGGTTTTTCCCTCTATTGATACCGCTAAAAAAATTGCTGATGCCCTTGGAGTGTCTTTGGATTATTTAGTTGGAGAGACTAGCCAAATTTCATTTGATAAAAGAACTCTTGAACGTATTCAGGAACTCGAACTTTTAGAAGAAAGTAAAAAACAAACGCTCTATGATTTGATTGATACTTATATTCGAGATTTTAAAACTAGAAAAGCATTTGCTAGGCACATTCAGAAGTAAGTCAACTTATGAGTAAAACATAAAAAAATGATCGATTTTGATTTTCAATTTCGGTCATTTTTGTTTTTTTAGGCTCATTAATACCTTTTTTAGGTCAAAAACTGGATTTTTAGTACCAACAAGACATAGTTATCCCTGGAAGTTAATTTCTGTTTTTTAAGCTGCTATTTCTAACGATTTCTTAAAAATTCTTCTTCCTATTTCTAAGGCATTTGCTGTATGGATTCCAAAGAAAATCCAGAGTATTTCACTTTTTTGAGTTTTGGCTTTGATTTTTTTCAGATTGTAATGTTCCTTTTCTTTGCCAAAACTTCCCTCTAATCGGGTAGCGCATTCTTTTTTGATTTCTTTGGCTAAAATTTTACGCTGTTCTTCGTTTTTACCAGCTTTTCCTTTTCTGATAAAATCGGTTTGAATTTTATAACCAGAGGTAAATGTCCGGTTTTTGTTAGTAGCATACCTGTCTGCCGACAGGCAGGAATAGCATCTGCTCCAAGCATTTTAATTTTAGTTTTAGTGAGGTTTTGGGCGCAAAACACACTACTTTGCAAACGGGTTCCTTCATTAAAAGCCCTATATTGAATGTGTTCTATAAAATTGATTCCGTCTATTTGAATTTTATTCACTTTGACTCCAAATTCTACCTGTTTAACTTCTTTTCCTCTAACTATTGGTCGGATGTAGCTTTTACTGATGCTTACAATTCTATCAGGAACACTTTTTCCTGTTTTAAATATTTGTGTCTGTTGTTGGTAAACTTTGGCAATAATAGTACGTTGTTGTTTGTATTTTGCTGTTGCTTCAAAAGAATTTTGGTTCTCGATTCTACTGAGTTCTGCGTTAAGTTTGTACAATAATTTCAGTAGTCCACGGGTAACTTTAATTTTTAATTTTGATTGTTTTTTTCTCTTTTTGGAATATTCATTATAGCGTCTGCACCAATCCAAATATTTGGTTCTGGGCAATTTGATTTTCAAAATGCGACATAAGGATTCCATTTGTTTATAGTTCCATTGAACACATTCCCAAAGCAATTTTTGATTGGTTGGAAAACGTACTTCGCTTTCATAGCAAGTCGCATCGGTAAACATTTTATCCAAATCTTTCATGTAAGGAATCCAGCTCTTAGCAAGGATTTCCTGAGATTTGCGAATGTTTAAATTCTTGGAAAGTTCCATTCTGATTTGACTCACGATTTTATAACTGGTCAGTGGTTTATCTAAAGGAATTAAAATATCGCAAAAAAACTGCATGAAAATATTTCCGTTTAAAAGCTCGATTAGTTCTTATCCGAGCAACCGTAGTAGTTTTTAAGCATCATCAGGGCAATTTTTCCCTTAGGACTAAAATAGCAATGAGTTCCTTTTTTAGAATCTTTCAATTTGAAAGTCTGACTAAGTTCAGAAAAAGGTGTGGAAAGGTAAATTTTACCTAAATCGGTTTTTAAAAAATTGGCGTAAAAACCATCAAAATCTTTATTGAGGGTAAAAATGGGAATTTCGTATTGAAATTCGCTTAAACGTGTTATTTTTGGCATCGCATATTAAAGAAAAACCCCGTTTTTGACTCTTTTTGAGTAATTTCGGGGTTTGTTTCTTCTAATATAAGACGTATTATACTGAAAAACAATAGTTTATTTTATTATGAATGTGCCCAAATATGTATCCAATACTACAAATTGTTGGTTAGTTTAAAATAATTAGTCATCAATACATCAGATACATTACAAAAAAAAACAGATGAATAAACAACGTGATATAAATACCTTTTCTTAAAAATTCTGCTTTAAAAAAACAAAATAGTGAGCAAATTATTGCTAACATAAATATCCAACATAGACAATAGAAAATAAGAATATCATCCAATGATCCAATTAATAATGTTTTACCTTTTCGAAAATAAATTAATTTGTAAATTTCTTTAGATAAATTTGAAAATAAAAACTTAAATAAAATAATTTTAGAATCCCAAAAATAAAAAAGTATATAAAAAAAAGGAATAATAACTATTTTGTATTTTTCAAAAGATGTTTTCATATGCTATTAATTAAAAACTTGCTGAAGTATTATAAAACTTTCCATTATGTCCATATATAATTTTATCATTTACAAGAATAAATGAATTATAAGAATGAACTGTTCCGTCTTCGAATTTAATTTCTGATTTAGGTAAGCCATAGGGTGTTATTTTTAAACCTTGTTTTTTTGAGTCGCCTTCTACAAGAATTCCATTTTTTTCTATAATAAAACCAGCATTTTCGCTAAGCGCTAATTTTCCAGCAAAGGTTCTATTAATTTTAAATTTTGTTTCAGAAACTCTTTCAATATTACTAATTAATTTTTTAGCCAAAGTAGGTATACCCAGCCCAAAATCATCAATATCAATTTTAGCCCCTTTTTTGTGTTTTTTCAACATTTTTTTTACCTCCTCTTCAGTTGTTGATTTCTGTTTCTGCACATTGCTCTCTTCAGATTCTCCAATTTCAGAAGCCATACTTCCATTATCACTATCTGAATTATAATATCCATCTGGTCTAGAAGCTGCTATCCATTCTGCATCACTTAAATCAGATATACCCATAGTATTTTTCCTAAGCTTCTCTAATTGGGCTAATGGTACTCCACCAATAGCTTCCATCCCATCAGGATCAATAAAATAAACAGGATTATCCAGAGCATAATTATAAGGAGAAAAACGCCTTGATTTTTCTGCCAAAGGATCTATATTCATCCAGCGACCCAAAGCGGGGTCATAATTTCGAGCATGATAGTCATACCAGTTTAATTGTTGTCCTACTATATTGTCATCTTGCAGTTCTTTGCCGTTGTACTTATATTTATAGCTAGTTTGGTTCACAACTTCACCTGCTACTTTGTGCTTCAAACCAAAAGGATAATAAGCACTTTCTTCAACAATTTCAGCCGTTGTCACAACTCCATCATTGTTACTGTCCTTATAACTCAATCGTACATTTCCCAAATGATCTTTGTACTGGTAAATGTATGAAAAAGTTCCGTTATTATTTTCAGCATATCCTTCAGCAGTTGGAAAAAACTTTAAAACTTCTGAATTAGCACCTAATTTTTCATATTGAAATCCTCCTGCATAATCAGTGATTATGCCCGCTGCTATCTTGCGCTGTTTTGCTCCTGTAGCATCATAATCATAATGAATAGTCCCTCCTTCAAAGGTTACATCGGTAGGTAAATTCAAATGATTGTATGCAATTGTAGTGATACCTTTATTATCATCCCTATTCATATTACCATTAGCATCATAATTATACTCCTGAGTTGTATGACTGCTATCTTTAAATCCTTCGGTACTTCCCGAGCTATCCTCAACACTAAATAATTTATTACCTGAATCATAAACATAAGTCAGATTATCCATAATGCCTAGTTGGCTAGCAATATCATCCGTATATCCTTTACGTAACAGACTCATAATATTTCCATTCTTGTCATAACTCAGGCTTTCATTGTATCTAGCCATATTATCAACGGCACTACTCAACCTATTTAAATCATCATAACTATAAATATAGTTCTTTAAACTCGTGTCCGTATTTAACGTTTTCCAAATGGTTTGACTGATATTTCCATTAAATAATGCCTTAGTCAAATCAGTTGGATTATTATAATTAATTTTAAAAGCAAATAAATCATTTCCAATAGTGTTTACATCATTAATTCCTTTAAGCCAACCACGAGCATTATAGTTATAATCTACCGTTTGCAAGCGATTTGCAGCTGTCGCTTTTCCTCCAACTCCTTTTTTACTAAGTTGACCTAATTGATCATATTCATTAGTAAAAATACGTTCTTCATCTTGGTTGTTTATTTTTTGTGTTTGGGTCAACAAACGTCCCTGATTATCATAAGTAAAAGAATCTACCACTGTAGTAATCATATTATTTCTCTGATGTGTATTTGTGGTTTCTATTACTTTTCCTGTAAAATCATATTTACTTTTTACAGCATTGATAGCTTCTAAAAAATTATTCTTACTAGAATTAAAAATCAGCCTTCCTTTAACATCATAGTAATTCACATTAGTAATCCAATTTGTAGTTCCCAGAATACGTACTTTACCTCCAGTAGCTAAGCCTTTTACATTAGTAATTGGCGTTTCTCCGTAAGAAACAACAGAAGTTCCTCCATCTATATCAAAAATATAATCATCATAATAGTTGATGGTAAATAAGTTTATGTCTGCATTAGGAAACACATTGTTACTGTAATACACCGTAGTGCCATTGATAGAATTACTGCCCGTTTTAGTTTCAAACAAAGTTGTAGCTGTATCAACCAAACCTTGTAAATCCACACGACTATTTTGGGTTATTTTAGTATATTCGCCACTATAAACAGGACGATTAAAAACATCATATTTGGTAAACAACCACTTGTTTTGAGCTTTTAAATTAGCATCTTGAGTTAAAACAGGACGATCTAATTTATCATACACTATATACTCCCATTGCTTTCCTGGTAATTTCTTTTCCACCAAACGGTTTCTCTGATCATACTTATACTGATATCCTAAATCACTAAGCAGGCTATTTATTGTTGATACTGATGCTGTTGTTGCTTCCATTTTAGGAGGAAAAACATAAGTTAAATTACCATAATCATCATAAACATAATAGGTATCGTGTGGGATATTAGCATCATAAGTACGCTTTAAAACAACACGCCCTTGCTTGTCCTTGAACTCTTCGGTAGTATGGTTATATCCACTAACCCAATTTTCATCTTTAGTAATCATCTTATATAGTTCATATTCTGAATAATAAGATATTGAATTCTGAAGTACCGGAACGTAGGTAACTGTGTTATTAACTATGGATTTACCTAAAACCACTTCATAAGATCTTACTTGATCAGTCTCAAGATTAGTCAAATAGTTAAATTTAATTTCATGACCTGCTCCTATGGCCCAATCTTGACCTGGAGATGCCTGTTTTAACACACGGCTAAGTGGTGATGCCTCAAGTTCCTTCTCTGAATAAGGACTAGTATTGTATTCATATTTATCTACAAAATAAAAATTTTTAGTCAAAGCATCAATATCTCCTGTTCTAAACATACCGCAACTATTTTCATCTGCATAAGGTAAATACTCTTTGGTTTGCCTCCCAAGAGCATCATAAGCAATATGGGTAATAATATCTTTATTACCAAAACCACTTGCACGAACAGCAACTTTTTGCTTAGGTCTTCCGAAACTATCAAAATAAGTAACCGATTCTTGCTTTTCTGAACTGACTAAACTCGAAATATCCGTTGTTGCAGTTTGTGGAATAATAGTATGAATGTAATTTTCATTACTAAGTCCTGCACAAATAATTGATTGTGCATTTACCGTTACACTTGCTGATGGAGAAGAACTAGTACCTCCTGATGTAGCTACTATAACATAAGTCCCCTGAGGAGCTGTAACCACAGCTCCTGAAATAACAACTCCAGTTGAAGGATTAGCTGAATAGCTATAAGAAGCATTATAATTCGTTATTGTAAAACTTCCGGTACTTGTAGTAGAAGTAGGTTGTGTAACTGTGCTTAAAGTTGGTGTAACGACTCCTAATGGTTGAGCATTAATAACAACATTTGCAGAAGGAGCTGATGTACAGGTTGAAGTTGAAACTGTAAAATTATAAGCATTGGATGCTGTTAATCCTGATACTGTTGTGCTTGTCCCTGTACCTGATATACCCCCGGGATTAATTGTCCATGTCCCCGTACTAGGTAAACCTGATAGTACAACACTTCCTGTTGGAGTACTCGAAGTAGGTTGCGTAATAGTTCCCACTAATGGAGCGGGATTTCCAATAGTATAAGATACACTACTAGAAGCAGCACTCCATGTACCATAATCCTCTCCATAGTCTGCAATAGATTTAGCTCTTAAAAAATACTGATTCCCACTAGTGAGTGTTATTGTAGAAGCTGAATTGGCGGTACTGGTGCCATCGGCTGTACTTTGCCAATACCATATAACATCATTAACAAATCCCCATCCATATGGATAACTACTAGTAAAAATTGGAGGACTAGTTCTTTGCAAAACCACTTCATTACAACTAGCACTTAATACTGTAGGTTCAGTAGGAGTAGGTGGTAATACAGCAACAGTTGTTTCATCATAATAATACTGATCTGTATTAACATTGTAATAGGAAACATTAAACCATACAGCTTTCTCTATATAAATATCCCAGAGAACATTTACAGTTGATTCATAACCTGTATCGTTATTTAGTACATTAACATCACCACCCCACCAAATCTCCTCATAATCTCCTACCATATTTCCTAAAGTATAGCTTACCGTTTCTCCATAGTTAACCGTAGTAGGTCCCTGAATATGATATTGCTGGGCATGAATTGGATTAGTACACAATAATACGACCAATGTTATTATCCAAATAACAAAGTATCTATTTACTTTTTTATTATTCATAGTATTCCTTATTGCACTTTTGTAAAATACCAAGTACCCAAAATAGGTTTCGCTTTACCATTATTTATCGGTTTCAAAACTAATGATGTTGCAGACAACATTACAACTGTTAGATTTTCAGTATGCTTTGAAGAACTCATCAATAATTTACTCCCATTTATGGCATTTACATTCCATGTTCCCGGAACTTGTTTCCCGCTTGCTAAACGAAGTAAATAATTACCTCTACTATCAAAAGTAAGCTGTCTGTTTTTAAAACTACTTTCTAATCCTACTTGTAATCTTTGATTCTTTTCATATACTTTTTTTGCTCCGGCATCCATATTAGCTACTGAAATGGGGTAATCAAAAATCCAAGTACCAACCAATTGTTCTTTTTGAATTTGGGCAAATCCAGCATTACAACTAAAAATAAATAATACAATATATGTAAATATGTTTTTCATAACTATTCTAGGGTTTTATAATGATAATCATTAACAGAAAGAATTTTACCATCCTGATCCTTAACTTTTTTTAAGCGATTAAATGCGTCATATTCATAAAAAACTGTATAACCTTTTGAATCAGTCATACTAGTTATTCCAACAAGTGGTTTATAAGTATATGTTGTAATAAGTGATTGTTGTATATTTACATCTGAACTATTACGTAATGTATTCAATGCAACCCGTACTTGCTCATCTGTTTCTATAGAGGAATCAGTAACATTCTGAATCGTTGCGATTAAATCCGATGGAATGTTTGAATAAGAAATATTTTCTAATTTAGCTACTGGAAGTGTACTTTTATACCCCCAGATATAACTAACTTTCATACCATTCGATTGTTCTACTTCTAATAAATTGCCATTAAGATCATAACGATTGTACTTTAGCCTGTCTTCAAGTACAGCCGCATCTTTTGAGGTTTGAACTTTTTTTGGTAAAATAACCCCATTACCTATATCCTCATAAACTGTTTTTTGTTTTGATAGTTCAATTTCTTGATTTGTACCAACTTTCTTGAAAATAGTTTTCTCAATTGGTAATCCGATTATATTCTTGCTAACCATTGACGCACTTACTGAATCATTAAAATCAAAAGGGTATTTTATCTTTTCAATTATTTCTGTATTATTGATCGAAGATGAAGTAGATTGCTTGTTCGAAGTAAATTGTATTAAATCTTTTGAATTATAACTGTAATTTGTTTCAGAAATAATATTATTACCATCATCAGTGCTCAACGTAGTAACTTCTTTCGCTCGTAAAGGCCATTCGACTTGATAATAATATTCTAAAATTTTTCTACCAACTACTATAGACCCCGGATCTACTATACCTTTATCCTTAAATGCTTTTATTATATTACTATTGAATGAGGAGGCGTAAGTAAAATCCTTTTTCTCCACTAGTGTATTAAAAATATTGGGGTATTCGCATTTATATTTTTCAATAGATTTGATTAGTCCATTTGTATAATTTATATAACGAGGAGAGTCTGGAAATTTATCATCAAAAAAATCAGACTCATTATCATTATAAAAAATATATTTAATTTTAGAAATATTATCATTTTCATCAAAGTTTGACTCTTCCTCTACCCAATCATAACCTATAATATTCCCTCCATTAAATGTAGATAAAGGAGTTTTAGATTCTGATACTTGTGCTAAAGGAGTTCCTTGAGGAAATAAAAATTCTGGCACACCTCCACGAGGAAGAAAACTACACAAAACTGGCTGAACTAGCATACTACCTATCGGATACTTATATTTTTTAATTTTTGAATCAACTATTTCTTTTATACGTATTCCTCCCCCATTATATGGCCCATGCGAAACTCCATTTGTTGGCAAAACATATTTATCATAATATAATGTCCAACCTGCATATACATCACGAGGAGGAGTGTATGCTTTAAATTCGTATGTCCCCGGTTGTAATGTAAAATGTCGTTCTACTAAAATGATTTCACTTCCTTCTCCTTGTGGCTGCGATGAAGTAGATTCCCAAACTGGTGGACATGTGTAAGTAAAAATACTAGTTGCTGTTGGACTTACCTTCCTTAGCTCACCTAATGGATTACCATAACTTTCGTAATTATAAGTTAAATCTCTAGTACCTAAAACATTTTCTAAAGTACAATTAATTTTTATAGTAGTTTCTTGTTCAATTTGAAAGGTGTATGTATCTTGGTTAGGATATTCCACATATACGTAATCATTTGAAATATAATTATTAAACACAGATAAATTCTTATATACACTATAAGGATCGGTATGGGAGGCTTCATAAGTATTATCCTCAAAATACGATGAGGAAAATGTATTGCTCTCAAATTTAAATTCTGAATTACCTCCTGTAGGATATGATATTTTTTTTAAGGTTCCTATAATTGCTTTATCAAAAAGTGCATCTTTTTTAACTCCGTTATATGTTTCATTATTTAGTAATCTAAGTCCTATATAATAATTTTCACCATAACTTTTACCATTTTGAAAACCCCAATAATCAACATTTTTAGAGTTTTTTGGAGGAAAACTTCCATCATAATAAGTAAATGAATATCCCTTATTTAAGGGTTGACTTAAAGCATAGTACTCGGTTATTTTGTTCAATTTAAGCCTTTTAAAAACATGTTGAAATTTTAAATTGCCTTGAGAATCTCCAGAATAATCATCATTAAAGTAATTATAATCCAATTTGTATGATTTTACTAAAGTATTATTGTTATTGTAAATAGAAAATGAATCCAACTTCTTACTTGTGCCTTTTATATCAAGTCGATCAGAACAATTAAATTCAACACGCCCGAAATCTCCTTCTATCTTACTTAATCGTAAAGCTGTATTAACTATTTTTGATTTATAATAATAAAGGTAACTTTGACCATTACGCCTATAATTTTCACATGATTCCTGAGTTGGTAAATATTGTTTTTCAGTATCATAAGTAAAGGTTATTTCCCTACCATGTCTCGTTGTTATTTTACTTAAACACCAACTACTTATCATTTTATATGGATTATATGAACCTGAAAAAGAGTCGTTATAATATCTATCCCAAGCTACAAAATCTAATGCGTCACCATCAATATCATCATACCTAGTTAAGCTTGAATGGATATTCTTATTTAAGAATCCAACTTTAGAAAAACTTTCTGTAATCTCATGCTTGTCATAAAAATATTGATTTCCCTCTTGGTCAGTTATTTTAAATTTAACCGAAGAATCTCTAAGTACTTCGATTTTCAAATTATGAGATTTATCAAACAAAACAGCACCTCTTGATTTATCAAGTATAAATTTACCATTTATACCTGGCAAATTATAGTAAAAGATATCAGGCTCTGTATCATAAATTAATCTACTTTCCATAGGCATGTAATATGAAATAGGAGGGTCATAATGTGTTTGGGAAACCGCATCATGCTCTGGAGTTGTATAATATCCTCCTATTACTGTTGGATGATTGTAATCTGTTTCATCCCCATTTAAAAAATCATCTACACAATTAGTAGTTCTTGAAATTCTACTCCCCACATTAAGTGACCAACCTAAACCAACCCACGTAGCTTCTTGATCTACTTTAATTCCTGATGCGTGATAATTAAGTGAAATAGGTAATTTAAGACCATCTACATCTATTTCGTAAAGAGGAATATTAATATTAGGAACACCTGTATAGTGAGACACTGGAATATCACCATATTTTGCAAATTCAGCCGCATTAGGAGACATCGGAACTACATGAGGAAAAGCAATATCTTGATTTTGGGCAAACGAATATTTCATTCCTAAAATTACAAACAATAAGGCAACTAATCTTTTCATATTTTTTAGTATTGGTTTTAATCCTCTTTTTTTACTTTAATGACGTATACTCATGTTTAAAATTCTAAAAACAACTTCAAAAGGAATAAAATTTTAACATATTTTCATACAATACTAAAAAATTAAATTTTAATTAACAAGTTTAAATCTGACATTTTTTACTTACACCACAATAAAAAAACAATAAAATTCACTCCAAAACTTCATATAAATAAAGACAAAATCATTAATAAATTGAAATAAAAAAAATTACAAAAAACAAAAAAAAAACAACTAATCTTATAAAAAAAAATACACTCATTATCATTACTTACTGAAAAGTAAGAAAACAAATAGCTTCAAAAAAACTATCCTAATTTTTAAATCATCGCCTTTTTTTGTTTTCAGGAAAAGTAAAAGTGGTCTCCCCTTTTTCATCCATTTCGATATAAGCGTTGAATTTTTTTCCGGATTTACTGGTCATACCTTTGATGAGATTAGTTCTACCCTTAGTTATCAAAGTTTCTAAATCTAAAAAGCTTAACTGTATGCCGCATATATTTCGGAATTGAACCCAATTACAACTTTCATCTGAACATTTTATCAATTTATCCCGAATTACTAATTTCTGAATTTTACATCTTGGACAAATCAGTTCTGGTTGTTTTTCTTGATCAATAGATAATGTAAGGATTTCTCGTGTAATAGTCATTGTAAAATCTTCCATCTCTTTTTGAAATAGGGCAACATCTACTTCATTGTTTTCGATTTTTTGCAAAGCTAGTTCCCAATCTGCCGTCATAGTAACATCAGCAATCTTTTTATCTCTTACCCATTCGTAAACCTTCAATCCTTTTTCTGTAGGTAGTAAAAACTTCTTATCCCGTTTGATATACTCTCTTTTTAAAAGTGTTTCAATAATAGTGGCTCTTGTTGCCGGGGTTCCAATTCCTATTCCTTGTAAAGCCTTTCGCTCTTGTTCACTTTCAATCTGATTAGCTGCATTTTCCATTGCTCCCAATAAGCTAGCCTCGGTATAAAGGACTGGTGGTTTTGTTTGCTTTTCCAAAACTTTCGTTTCTTTTATTTTTAACTCATCTCCTATTTTTAGTTCCGGTAAATCCTGGACGGGATTGTTATCCTCATCGATAAAACTTCCCTTAATGAATCTCCAACCTGCATCAATAATTTTACATCCTTTTAGTGAAAAATCATAATGTGCCACTTGCAAGGCAACATCTGTTATTTCTTTTAAACAAACAGGAGACACTGCTTCTAATAAACGATAGGCAATCATTTCATAAATGGCTTTCTCTTTTGCAGCTAAAGCGGAAGGCATTTTATCAGTAATCAATAAACCATGATGATCGGTTACTTTTAGATCGTTAACGATGCGTTTATTCAAACGTCCTCTTTTCATTTTAGGCACTACATCTCTAAACTTATCTATTTCTTCTAATATCCCTATTAAATTGGGAATTTCTGCCCACATATCCTCGGGAATATATTTACTCCCTGTACGTGGATAGCTGATAAATTTCTTCTCATAAAGACTCTGGGCAATAGTAAGAGTTTCTTCTGCTGAAAGATTCAATTTAATGTTAGCTTCTTTCTGTAATGCTGTAAGATCAAATAATAAGGGTGGTTGTTCATTAACAATCTTCTTTTCAAGAGCTGTGACCGTAGCCATTCCATGTCGTTGAATGAATTTCAGTGCATGATCAGCCTGTTTAATATCATCCCATTTGGTTAAAGAAAGACTTTTGAAATCAATAAAATCCTTTCGATGTTCTAACTCAATTTGCCAAAATTTCTTAATTGTGAATGCTTTATTTTCTATGAACCTTTTACAAATAAGTGCTAATGTTGGGGTTTGCACTCTTCCCAAAGAATAAATTCCACTTCCGGCAGCAACTGTCAAAGCTTGTGAGGCATTGATACCTACTAGCCAGTCTGCACGGCTTCTCCCTTGAGCAGCAAAATATAAACCATCAAATTCCTTTCCTGATTTCAGCTTATCAAATCCCTTGAGAATCGCTTTTTCTGTCAATGAGCTTATCCATAATCTCTCGAAGGGTTTGTCGCATTTTAGATACTCATAAATATAACGGAATATCAGTTCTCCCTCACGTCCGGCATCTGTGGCTACAATAATACTTTCACATTTTTTTAAAAGCTGCTCTATGATTTTCAATTGTTTCAATGCTGCTGTATCTGGAACATAACCATCAGTTGTCTTGATTTTACGAGCGGTTAATAAAAAAGGATTAGGTAATATCGGTAAGACTTCTTTTTGAAAACCATTAATACCATAATCATCTGGCATTGCCAGGGTAACTAAATGTCCAAATGCCCAGGTTACCTGATATTCATTCCCTATCAGGTAACCCTCTTTCTTCTCTGTAGCTCCCATAAGCGAAGCTATTTCCCTAGCCACACTTGGTTTTTCTGCAATTACTACTTTCATTTTATAACTTTTAGAATAGCTAGATTTTTCGACCTTTGGATTTAGCCGCTTTAGATTTCTCCTGTTCTTGCTGCTGCTTTTTACTATCCGGATTATTCTGTTCCGTTTTCAAAGGTTCTTTAATATTTTTAGTAGCGTCATTTGTTTTGCCTTCCGAATTAACAGCAACTTGTGTTTTACTTTCCTCTTTGGGTTGGGCTTTTTCTTTTATTTTATTTGGGTTATCGAAAGAAAAATTAGTTTTTGCAGTTTCTTTATCGAATGTGATATAGCCCTGATATTCTTTACCTTTCTTATCAATTAAACCACTTACATATACTGTTTGCCCCTCTTGGAACTTTTGATATTGTTGTTCATCAAGCTCCTTTCCTCTAAACACACGAGGTACATCCTGTTGTTGAGTTACAGATTGCGTATTTTTAGTTCTGTCAAAAAGAAATTCCACATAACATTTATCTGCATTAAATTGAACAGCTGCATCAAAAGGTTCTCCCTTTTTAGAAATCATTCCTTCTATGTACAAAGCTTTACCTTCACTCAATGTCTGCTTTTGTTGTTCATCTAACTTCACACCTTTTATTTCATCAGGTATTTTAATACGGTCTGTACGCAAAGCAATAAGCTCTTTTGTCAATCTATCCACACTAATAATCGAGGGTATTGTTTCTCCATTTTTAGGATTGGTCAAATCAACTACTCGTCCCATATTACCTGTTTTTAGTAAGTTCTCCTTATCTTCTTTAGTAAATTCGTGTCCAAAAAACGGGAAATTTAGCTGTGGTTCTTTACGGATTCCGTGAATAGCAACAACCACCTGCCCTTTATCATTCTGTTGCAACGAAAGTCTGGCATCCATACGGGTAATGGAAGTTCCTAAATCAAGACTTATAGGAACCAATTCATTTGTCTTATATCCTTTTAATAAAGGATCAAGTAGCTTCATTTTTTCAAGTCGTTCTTTGCTTAATCCGAGATTAGACATCGCATTCCAATCAATCTGTTCTAATTTAAAGCGGTATTCACTCGTTTCCGTTGTTGGCTGTGTTGTTTCCATAATATTCTTATTTTCTTGTTTATTATTAATTTTTATCTCATGTTCGCTAAATAGTTTTTCTCGTTCTTGAGTTGGATTATCAACTTCTTTTTGCATTTTATTGGCTACATTAATCCCGTCATGGACAGCTACTTTAAAAAAATTAAAATGAGTTGGATTCTTTAATTGGTTCAGAAAATTTGAAAAAAAATTAGAAAACAAATCACCATGCTTATCGACACGCATAAACTGGTTTTCATTTTTCTTGTTGGCAGTTACCGTTTGTAGTTCACCATTTTTATCTATTCCTTTAACTGCCTCTATTCTCTTTTTTTTCTTGTCAAGTACCAATAAAATATCAGAAAACTGATCTTCAAATTTTGGTGCATCTATAGATTGCTCGCTCATCACAATAGCATTTTTAATTTATAAACCCGAAAATAATGAGATGAAATAACAGCATATACCAAATGACTTTCAATGGCTTTACTTGACATTTTTTGTCTATCACTTTTTGAAAGGAGTATTAAAACTATCACGTATAAATTGATGAACGTCTGATAATTTATAATAAAGTTTCCCACTAATTGTATAATACGGTAGCTTACCTGATGAGCGGTAACGCTGAAGTGAGCGATTACTAATTTTCAACATCTGAAGGAGATCCTGATTGTCTAACAATTCTTCTCCATCAATGTTATTCCGTTGTTTTTGAACATCATTTATATGTTCATTTAGGATATCGAAACGATCCATAATTCGCTCCATCCATGCTATAAATTCCATTCTGTCTATATTCATACTTTTATTTTAACACATTACACAATTACTTATTGAAGCTGTACAAATTTGAAAAGTATGAGTGTAATTGTCCGCCAAGATGTACCAATTGAAAATGAAGATTTTTTAAATATTTGTAATTTTATAAATGTGGTAAAGCAACTATTCTGTTGATAATATCTCAAACCGACAAGTGATAAATATGGGATACCAATGGGTATTGATGGGCATAAAAAAACAGCGTGATAAAAACGCTGTTCTTATTAATAATTTGAAATGTAATTACAAATCCTTATCCATATATTCTTCCAATGCTGCTTTAAGTTTATCAAGAAAAACTGTTCTGGAACCAGTTCTTTCTTTCATTCGATGAAAAGCATGATGAATGTCTCCTAAAGGAGTTCGAAATAAAATGTGAAAAGCAAGACTAATTTTTCGAATTCCAATTTTCCCCTGTGAAATAACGCCTGAAGCATATAATGCATAAATCAATTCTATTAGTGCATTTTTAGAATCAGTCCAAAAGATTTCCTTAACCGATTCCGGATTTTGTAAAATAAAATCTGATTTATAATCCGGATTTACTTTCTCTAACAAATAAGTATAAAGCAATTCATTAGCTATGATTCGGGCAACTTTGTAATCATAATAGGTAGAAAAACTGGGATCTATTTCAAATACAAAGCTATTGAGTCCATTGTGATAATTTATTTTACCCAACATGAAATACTCACTATCTCTGTCTGTCCTTCCAGAACGATAATACCTGTGAAAATCGGAATTGCAAATGTGCTCTTTATATTCTAACTTTAATTCTTCCAGTTCATTCGAGAAGAAATTATGGTACATTTTTCCGTCGTTTACAGGACAAGAAGTCTCGATTCGAAATACCTTATTGTAATAAATTAATTTGCCAAGTATTTGAGGTTTTATATTTTTGAAAAAGTTTATCTCCTCAGAATTATCTTTAAAACCAACTTTTAAAATTTGATTTTTTATCTCGAATAACAATTCCCTTAAATAGGTACTTATTTTATAAGATTCATCTATTAGATTAGTTGCTTCATCAGAAACTTTTTTTTCATACTTCTTTATTTGAACCAGTATATCATTTAAAGTGTTTTTCATTGTACGTTTATTTTTAATCTCATAAAAATATAGCCTATACAAACAAAATCAATTTTATCGATGCGTCTATTAAATCAAAACAGATACAAATGGAGATACTAAGCAGCTATGTCATTAAAAGATTGCATGTGTTTATAATTGTTTTAAGATAAATTTATAGTCTTGAAAACTTCGGCTATTTTACTTCTAAAAAACGCCTTAGTACCGTAAGACTTTACATACTACAAAACACAATTTTACAAAAAATATTGCCATACTAAAGTAAAAAAAATCTTAAAATAAAATAATCCAAGAACAATTACTCATAAACACAACTTTACTTATTAAATCTAAATAAAGTCTTAAACGCATTTAATATTCATTATTCATATTCGCTAATCGTTCTAAATACTCTATAAACAGTTTGATATTTTTTTTCATGTAGCTTTTATAAATACAAAAAAAGTTTGATTCTAATCCCATTTAATTTTTTTTTTTGAAATTGATTATACGTCATTTATTTTATTTTAGTGATTTATCAAAATTTAAATTTTAAGCCTAAAACGCATATACAACTCTTGATTGCACAGAAGACAAATCATTCTGAAATCGAATAAAAAACAACATATTACAACAAAATAAAGATTGTTTATAAAAGTCAAAATTAGGTATAAGGTGTCTAATTGCGCCCCTTCGACTCCTCTTTAAAAAACGTAATCAACTAAAAAGAATAAATTCCTTAATCCAATTTTCAAAATCTGTTCTCAAAAATATTTGTCTGAGTTTGTCATAAAAATGCTTAACTTTGTTTTTCAATTAATTAAGAATTACAACTTAAATTTAAACGGATTTAAACCAGTCTAGAACTTTCAATATTTATAAAAATAGCGAAAATCTTCATGGCACATCCGTGGCACAACAGTTAAAAAAATATTAGAAATGCAGTATAAAAGCGGGATGTGACGTTTTTGTTCGAATCCCTCTTTCTCCGCAAGCTGAAAAGCAAATTGAATTAAAACCCTTAAAATCGTATGATTTTAAGGGTTTTTTCTTTTTATCACATATCAAATTATTCATTCATTCGTGAACCTAAAGGGATAAAATCGGTTACCCTAAACAACCCAAATTTCGGGTAACCGATTTTTATTTCAGACTAGTATCCACGAGGCTTTACAGCCAGTTCAACAACCAGTTTAAAAACTGTACATCTTGTGGATTAGTCATATTGAAGTTAAATTTAATAACAACTAAAGAGGTCACCACAATGAAAACAAAAGTATCAATTCTCTTTTATGCAAAAAAAGCGAAAGCAGCCGCAAACGGTTTAGTTCCTATCTACACAAGAATTACAATTAACGGAAAACGTATAGAGCTCAGCACAAACCGATTTGTGGAAATATCCAAATGGTCCACAGAAGCAGGTAAAATAAAAGGTAATTCAGAAGAAGCTCGTTCAATAAATAATCATCTTGATTTATTGAAAAGCCAAATAAGAGATGCCGAAATGGAATTAATCCATAAAAAAATAGCTCTAACCACCGAAACAATTAAGAGCAAATTATTAGGCCTTGATGAAAGAGCAAGAATGCTTACTCCTATCTTCCAAGACCACAACAACAAAATAAAAGAATTGGTTGGTAAGGAATACGCTCCAGGGACACTAGAACGCTATACTACATCACTAAAGCACACCATTGAGTTTATGCAATGGAAATACAATGTTTCCGATATAGATATCACAAAGATAGATCATGCCTTTATAGCCGATTACGAATTCTGGCTAAGAAGCGTTCGAAACTGTGCCAACAATACTGCTATAAAATACATCAAGAACTTCAATAAAATTATTAAAATTTGTTTGGCCAATGGCTGGCTTGACAAGAATCCTTTTGCTAACTACAAATCAAAAGTAAAAGAAGTTGAAAGGGTTTATTTAACTGAAGATGAAATTCAATCAATCATAAAAAAAGATTTCAAAACAGAAAGACTATCTCTCGTTCGCGATATATTCCTTTTCAGCTGCTTTACAGGTTTGGCATATATTGATGTCAAAAACTTAACAAGGTCTCATATAAGCTACGGAATTGATGGCGAGAAATGGATATTCACGCATAGACAAAAAACCGAATCCGCTTCAAAAATTCCAATCCTACCGGTAACACAAATGATTATTGACAAATATGAAAATCATCCACAAAGTAATAATCAAGAAAAATTACTCCCTATCCTATCCAATCAAAAAATGAATGAGTATCTAAAAGAAATAGCTGGCGTATGCAAAATAGAAAAAGAATTAACTTTTCACATTGCCAGACATACATTTGCAACCACTATAACGCTTACAAATGGAGTTCCGATTGAAAGTGTGAGTAAAATGTTAGGACATAAAAATTTGAGAACCACACAACATTATGCCAAAGTATTAGACAGAAAAGTAAGTGAGGATATGAAAATTTTAAAAAACAAGTTTAACCTAAAAGCTCCTATTCAAAAAAGCATGTAAGATATTTAACATTTTTACTCTATTTTGATAAGATTTATTACACAAAGATATTAATCCAAAATATTTCTTACATTAGCTTTACGTTTCTACAAAAAATCCAGTTAAAAATTGAATTAACTATACAATTTCATAGTTAAGCAAATGCTTCATCTTAATAACTTTAAGAAAAATCAGAAAAAGAATTGGAAATTTCAAGCTAGAAAATGATTTATAAAACTAATGTTTAAGTTACGTTTCTGAATTAGCATGAAATACAAATACTTACTTGAAAATTACGACAGAATTATAAATCAAATTAAAAATCCTCCAATAATATTTAGCAATGATTTAGTACCGTATCTTAAAAAAAAGTCATCTGAAAGTTATTTGATTTATCCCGTTGATTTCAAAACAATTAATAAAGAAGTAAAATATTCCGTAAAGAATCCCATACATAATCTACATCCGGATTTTGGAAAAATAAAGTTCAAACCCTCCGGCAATACTTCCACCTTTGACATACATATTCCTATTATACTCCAGAAACTCAATATCTCAAATAATAATGTAAAGTGTAATTGGTGCGCTAAAAAAAAGAGCCGCTTGTATATTGTAAAAAACTGTGAAATTGAAGATTTAACACACGAAAATCGCTTCTTTCTATATTGTTATCAAACACTTAAAAAAGAAAATGAAAGGATCAAAAAAGCTAATAAGGAACGTATTTATAATTTAAAATCTAAAAATAAAATTGAGCAGCGCATACATCAAAAACAACAATCCCTTGAAAATTTGGCTCATAGTTTAATCAAAGAGATTAACCCGGAGAATTATAAATATCTACGTCATTTTTCCGATAATTACAATAAAACAGACTGCTTAAAAATCACATATATTTATCTTGAAAAGCTACATCGGTTTATTGAAAAGGAATATAAAAACTACATAAACGTACAAAGTAACATTCCCTATCGTTCCCTATTTATTAAAGAAAAAGAAATCACCAACAAACTAAAAAACGTCAAATCAGCCTTATTGAATAGTGAAATAAATATCCAATTGTTAAATATTGTATATGAACCTATTCTTAAAATAAGCACCATAAATATTAAAGAAAAATTAACTTATTATGATTTTAATTACTGCTCAGAATTCATTTTAGAAATCCATAAAATAATTGAAAATGAAAAAATAACTGAAGATGCACTCATAGATTGTCTCTTCTATCTTAATTTCAACTCACTACAGTTTTTTAAGTTTTTAACGGACACTATTCTAAAAAATCTAGAGAATTCAGATAACAACATTCAAAAAATTGATTGTTTGTACTTATCACTTAAATGCTACAATCAAAAACAAAGAATTAATACAGTAAAATACCGTATAAATCTGCCTTCAGTCCAGAACCAAATTATTCATTGGATTGAAGAAGAAATTGCTTATCTGAATAGAAGTTTCAATTTAGAAACAAAACATTTTAAACTACCGCCAGAAAATGAACTTAGTACTAAATTTATTTCAGGCTTATCTGTTGCACAATTAAGCTGTTTTTTTGGACTATTGCTTGAAACAGAAATTATAAAACACAAAAACCAGACAGACATTTTTAAGTTTATTGCTCAAAATTTCAAAACTAAAAACACGGATAATATTTCTATTGATAGTCTAAAGGTGAAGTATTACAATGTAGAAATTGGAACTAAAAAAGCAATCAGAGAAAAAATAATGGAACTATTGGCACTCACGAAACACTAATACTTCACGCATCAGTCTCCACCCAAAACCATTCATTTTCAACAAACTTTCATCTTCAAATTTTAATAAAGCTATTAGATTAGGGATGCTATGAAGTTTCATAAACTCCAATAATTCGGGACTAACTGAGGAATTTTTTTTCATAATTAACCTAACAAACTGCAAACAATTCCCTTTTGGAATGAGTACAAACGACAGCGTGGGACATCGATCATCAGCCAAAGAGGTACGACCAAGCACCTACAGCTCCGATAAACCGAGCCCACGCATAGCGAGGGCGAACAGTTTATTTGTAGAGCTGCTTTTAGAATTTTGGTCGTTTTCTTTGGCTCGAAATAACTTTCGCAATATATTTTCAATTGAATTACCTATTCGGTATTCTGCGGACAAATTTAGTATAATTCCATTCAATTGGTATCAAATACTTAAAAAATAAAAAACTTTTTTACCTCGATTAGTTGATTTTGTTGAAGTTTAAGAGGGTTACGTAACCCCTTGTAACTGTTTTGGTATGACTTAATTTTTTCTCTTTGTCATTAACAATTAAAACCACAATAATATGGCAGTTGAAATTATCACACGAGAAGATCTCGACGAATTCAGAGCACTTTTACTAAACGACCTAAAAGAAATCCTGCAATCCAAAACGGAACAAACAAAACAATGGCTCAAGTCCAATGAAGTCCGAAAACTGCTAAACATTTCTTCTGGTACTTTACAGAACCTTCGAATTAACGGAACCATTACTTACACTAAAATTGGAGGAATTTTATATTACTCTAGTGCCGATTTAGATAAATTACTAGACGCAAATAAAGTCGATGCTACAGTTACTCTATTCAATCCAAAATGGCTAGTGAGATAAGGTTGAAAACTCATAACAATAACTATCGTCATACTGAGCTTGTCAAAGCATATAACCCACAACTGAAAAAATGAACTACATTAAACACCTCACCGGATTCTTCGAAAAAGTAGCAATTGATAAAACACTCAATCCAACTCACGTAAGCTTATACATTTCACTTTTTCAATTCTGGAACTGCAACCGCTTTAAAAACCCAATAAGCATCAATCGTGATGAGGTAATGCGAATTAGTAAAATCAGTTCAAAAGCAACCTATCACAAATGTCTTAAGAACTTACATAGTCTCGGGTATATCAACTACGAACCATCATACAATCCATTCAAAGGAAGTCATGTTATTTTATTCAATTTTTCAGACGATTTAAAACCGTTGCCAAAATCCGAAAGAAAACCAAAAAATGAACTTCTTTTTGAACAGGTCTCTGAACAAGCTTTGAACAAGTCTTGCACTAGTAGTGGGACTGGTACTGAACAAGCACTAGTACCTTCTATAAACTATATAAACAATACAAACATTTCAAACAAAAAAAACGTTTCAAACTTGGAAAAGCAAGCAAAAAAAATCATTGCAAAGAATGAAGCAATCTCTGAAGATGAGCTTTTAAAAAACGAAGCTGCCGAAGAAAAAAAAGAAAAAAGTTCCGCGAAAAAAGAAAAAGATAAAATTAAGAATTCCGATTTGTCTTCCCGAGCGCAGTCGAGAGAACTTAATCCAACAACCGAAGAAGTCAAAACCTATTTCAAGGAAAACAACTTCCCGGAACTTGAAGCCCAAAAGTTTTTCAATTATTTCTCCAGTGTGGGCTGGTTAATTGGTGGCAAAACACCAATGGTCGATTGGCAAGCGGCAGCACAAAATTGGATAATTAACAGTGTAAATTTCAATCATAGCACCGATACAGCACCAACACACCACCGTCAAAATCTAAACGCAACAACAGACAAAAATTATGCAGAACCCTTGTAGCTGTCATAGCAAATTCCGATAGCTATCGGAATGAAGCAATCTCACTTTGCGAACCTTTCATTGTCACACAGAGCATAATCAAAAATGCTTTTTGAAGCAAAAACCTCTTAGTTATGGAAAATGAAATAAAATCCCACTACAGCTATCCCGACGTAATCAATTGGCTCGAAAAAAAAGGCGTTGAACTATACGGTAATCATTTCAAAATCCAGGAATCCGACTATCCTATCATCTACAAACTAATAGCCTATTTCCTCAAAGACAAACCTGCCTGTTTTCAATACAACATCAACCTCAACAAAGGAATTTTGCTTTCAGGACCTGTAGGCTGCGGCAAGACATCATTAATGAACCTAATGAAATACCTAACTGCCACAGAATATAAATTTTCGGTAAAACCATGCCGGGATATCAGTTTCGAATTCATTCAGGATGGCTACCAGATCATTCATAAATACAGTATCGGAAAATTATATGAATCACAACCAAAAACAATTTGTTTCGATGATTTAGGAGTAGAAAACAACCTAAAATACTACGGAAACGAATGCAATGTAATGGCTGAAATTCTATTGAGTCGTCATGATATTTTTATTTCAAAAAAAATCCTAACACATATAACGACAAATCTATCGGCTAGTGAGATAGAAACCCATTATGGAAATCGGGTAAGAAGCAGATTAAGAGAAATGATTAATCTAATTGGATTTGAAAACGAAATTGCGGATAAAAGAAAATAACTTAGTATTTATAACGGTTAATTTGTGCTGAATTATTTATATTTTTACTTTTCAATTTATTCAATTATTACATGAAGAAGCATACTACAAAACTTACATCTAAAAGTATAGAAGGCAGTGGATTACCATCTGATTACAAGAAAGCTATTGCTGAATACATTTGGAACGGTTTTGATGCTGGAGCTTCAATAATAGATATTGATTTTTCAGGAAATGAAATAGGTACACTTAATATTTTTTCAATTTCAGATAATGGTTCAGGAATTAGCTTTGATAACATATCTGAAACATTTGGGAATTTTATGGTTTCATTAAAAGCAAACTCATTTTCTGAAACTGGTTTTGTAAAAGGAAAAAAGGGAAAAGGAAGATATTCTTTTTCAACTTTTTGTAACAAATCAACCTGGAACACAATCTTTAGGTCGGAAGATGATAAGTTTTTAGAGTATAATATTCAAATTAAAAAAGAAAACAGTCAGGATTTTGAAACTTTTGATAGAACTATTTCGAAAGAACAAAAAACGGGTACAAAAGTGATATTTGAAGATTTTACCGGAATGTACGCTGATTTATTAGACAATGAAGGATTCGAGACTTTTTTAGCCAATGAGTTTGGATGGTTTTTGTATTTAAATAAAGAAAGTTATTTTAAAATATTAATAAATAAGAAGCCTTTAGATTATTTTTCTGTAATAGAAGAAACTGATGAAAAAAATATCCCTATTGGAGATTATAATTTTAAAGTAAGTTATATAAGATGGAAAGAAAAAATTGGTGATAAATACTATTATTATTTTCTCAATGATGAAAAAAAACAAGTGTTTAGAAAACATACTTCGTTTAATAATAAAGCAGTAGATTTCCATCATTCTTTATATATTGAAGCTGGTTATTTTGACAACTTCAGCGCCACAAAAGACGACAATCCGGCATTTGACTTTTTCGGAAAAAATCAAACTGATATTACCTTTAAAAATCTTGTAGAATTATTAAATGAATTTGTGTCTGAAAAAGAAAAAATTTTTATCAGAAATTCAAAAGCTAATGAGTTAATTGAAAATTATAATAAAAATAAAGTATTTCCAACGTTCAAAAATAATTCATATGATCATTTAAGAAAACTTGATTTAGAAAATGTAATCAAGGAATTATACAGTGCACAACCAAAAATTTTCCAAAGCCTGACGACCATACAAAGTAAAACAATAGTTGGTTTTCTTAATTTATTGCTCGATACAGAACAAAGAGAAAGTGTGCTGACAATCGTTGAAAATGTAGTAAAACTTTCAGATATAGAAAGAGACGAATTAGCTAATACTCTAAAAAAAACTAATTTATCCCATATAAATGCGCTTATAAAATTACTGGAAAATAGATTTAATGTTGTCGAAATTTTGAAAACGCTAATCTTTGATTTAGAAAAGTTTACCAACGAAAGAGAACATATTCAAAAAGTTATAGAAGAAAATTATTGGCTATTTGGTGAGCAGTTCCATTTAGTATCTGCAGACAAAAATTTTGAAATTCTATTAAACAATTATTTCGCTCATCTTGAAATCAACAATAAAAAACCTGAAACTATAGAAAGTAATGAAAAACTAAAAAGACCTGATATTTTTGTTAGTAGAAAATCCGACATTCCAGACGCGACTAATAATGATTTAACAATTGAAGAAAATATCATTGTAGAATTGAAAAGACCTTCTGTTATTATTGGATCCGAACAGTTTCAACAAGTTGAAAGATATTTGAGATTTATAATTGAAGAAGAGCGTTTTAATAGTCTAAGAAGAAATTGGAAATTTATTTTAGTTGGTAAAAAAGTAGATGACTATATCACCGATTTATATGAAAACCAAAAGAATAAGGGACAGAAATATTTAGTTCAATCAATAAGAAATTATGAAATCTATGTTATGACTTGGGATGATTTATTTATGTTATTCAAAATCAAACATAAACACCTAATTGATAAATTAGAATTTAAGTCATCAATTATTGAAAATCTTGAAGAAAAAGGAATAAATTTCAGCAAAGACGCTTCTGATGAATTAACAAAAATTACTACAATTGGTCAGCAAAACTAACTTATAAAATTAGCGTATCAAATTTCGAATGAAAAATAAATATGATTTTTATATAGACGAAAGCTGTCATTTAGAAAATGATAAAATTCCGGTTATGTGTATCGGTTATATCAAAGTACCAATGACAGATTATGTTGAATTACAAAAAGAATTCAATCAAATATTAGCGAAGCACAATCAAAAATCAGAATTAAAATGGAATAAATTTTCAAATGCTAGAATAGCATTATACAAAGAATTAGTTGATTACTTTTTCAATTCTTCATTACAATTTCGTTGCATTTTAGTCAAATACAAAGAGCGTCTAAATCACACAGATTTTAACCAGGGCTCGCACGACAATTTCTATTATAAAATGACCTATTATTTATTACGCCCAAATAACAGCAATGGCGATGAATACAGGGTTTTTATAGATATTCAAAATACACGTGGTAGAGAAAAACTTAAAAAAATCAATGAAGTTTTTAACAATGAATACAAAGGTAAAAGTCCATTCAAACAATTCCAGCATTTACATTCTCACGAT
The DNA here is from genome assembly GCF_006386525.1 of Flavobacterium sp. GSA192. NCBI lineage: Bacteria > Pseudomonadati > Bacteroidota > Flavobacteriia > Flavobacteriales > Flavobacteriaceae > Flavobacterium > Flavobacterium sp. GSA192. The sequence goes on from NZ_VAHC01000006.1 coordinate 123,544, forward strand.
AACAATTTCTTTCAATTAGCCGATTTCTTTATTGGAGCTATCACTTATAAAACAAGAATTGTAATGAAGAATATTGAGAATCCAACTCCAAGCAGAATGGATTTTATTCAATATTTAGAAACTAAAGCTGGTTTTAATCTCGAAGAAGGAACAGAACCTTGGGAAACTAAATTCAATATTTTTGATCACCAACCTAGAATAAAACTATAATGGATTTATTTAATTTGGATGATCACATACCTGGTTTAGGAATTGATCCGTCGGCTGAACATTTAGAAGAACTATTTCAATTATTCAAAACCGATTTTATTGATAACGTTTTTTATTTTGATGGTTTCAAAGTAAAAATAGATATCTCAAATTCAAAAGAAGAAGGCTTCGAAGCCTATCCGCACACTTTTGTAAAAATCATTACAAGAGGGTCAAAAGGAAAAAGATGTTTTGACAAAAAAAGAGCCAACAAAATTCATTGGATAAAACCAATATTAGAAAATAAAGATACAGATGATGTAACTTGCTTTCAGTTTTTAGAAGCAGATGGTAGAATCAGGGACTACTTTTGGTTCAAAGAAGGAAACTTTTTAGTAGTAATGGAAAAAATCACTCCAGACTATATGATAATTTCTTGTTTTCATATCGATAATGCAAGAAACCAAAAGTACTACGAAGACAAATATACAAAAAGGGTTAAATAAAAAATGCCACAACTACGGTGTTGTGGCGAACCAGATCCTTTTCCCTAGGGAAATGACTTGGCAAATATACGCCATCTTAAACCAAAAAACAAATTTTCTATCAAAAACGTGTTTTTGACTATAATTTCTAATAGTATTTCAAGAGATTTGATAGTCAAAAAATGTAAATTCATTAGCTGATTTAGTATTAGCAGTAGAAAAGAGCTTAGACCAATCATTATCTCATTCAGCTTCACAAAACTTTCATTTAGTCCAAGTATTCCTAAACTCAAGTCTTTGTTTGCTTCATTTCACTAATTGCATTTGTTAAAAAGAGAACATTTTACCACTACCTTTTTGATAAAAATATAATGAATATGTTTTTAACATCTTATTAGTGAAATTTTAATATAATTTGATTAATTTTGGCAAAAATTCATAACTCAAATGAATAAATTCCACTTAATAGTAATTATATTATTCGGTTTCTTATTGATACCAAGTAATTCTTTTGCTTGTGGAAATAATTCTTCTAAACATTCTTCTACAAAAGAAAGATTTACAGAAATGGAAAAAAATGATTGTTGTAAAAACGACAATCATTCAAAAACTAATGGTCACGAAGGTTGTGGCGGAAAATGTAGTCATTCTAAATGTACTTGTGTTTCTTCTTGTAATTCCTCAGTTTTTTCGATTAATGAATTGCTATTTAATAGTAATCTATTTAATTTCAATTTAGAAAAACAAAATTTCCACAATTATGAAACCTCTATTTCCTCTGGTTTCTATTCACTTTGGCTAATTCCAAAAATAAGCTAATTCCAAAATTTGACAGCCATAATTGCGTCAAATAATTAATGTTTTTTCTTTAAAATCATTTCTTTATCGACTAATGTAATTTCAAGAATATAGCTTTCTAAACTATATATTTACTATTGTTTAGATAATTTTGAAATTACGGTTTGAAATAAAGCTCTATTTACTAAATGAAAAGCAGTATATTAGAAAGCAAAGATGTTTTTTAAATCATTGTCTAAGACAGTTATGAATTGATAAAACTTTAAAACCATTTGAAGCCGTTTATGATAAATTCTGTTTTACACAGAGTTAAATTATTGTCGATGACAGTAAAGAAACAGCATTGAATTTAGCATCAGATGTTCTAGTTAATATAATTTCAAAAAATAATCATCTAAAATTAAATTAATAATTAAAAAAATAAAATAATGAAAAATATAATTTTTATAACCGTAGTAATAGTATTCGTAATGGTTTCTTGTAACCCAAAAAACAAGCAAGCAGAGACAACAAATACTCTAATAATGAAAAATGATTCTAAAATGAATTCTGCTCAAAGTTCTAATGCTTCAATCAACGAAGTTGTTGCCAATTATTTGAAACTAAAAAACAACTTGGTCAATGACAATAGCAAAGAAGCTGCAAATTCAGGTAATGCCTTGGTTACAACAATTGGAAAAGTAGATATGAATAGCATTTCCAAAGAACAAATGAAAGACTATATGGACATTGCTGATGACGCTAAAGAACACGCCGAACACATCGTTTCGAATGGTGGTGATATTGCCCATCAAAGAGAACATTTTGTAATGTTAAGTAAGGATGTGAATGATTTAATTCAATTATTCGGAACCAATCAAAAACTGTATCAGGATTTTTGTCCAATGGCAGATGACAATAAAGGAGCTATTTGGATTAGTGAAACAAAAGAAATCAAAAATCCATATTTTGGCTCACAAATGGCTACTTGTGGTTCTATAAAAAAAGAATTCTAAAATGAAAAAAATCATCAAAAAGATACTTTTTATTGGGTTAATTATTTTTTTGCTGATACAGTTATATCAACCTGCTCGAAATATTGGTTTCGAGCAGGATATAACTTCAAATTTCACGAAAATGTATAATGCTCCTAAAAATGTAGAAGTAATTTTGAAAACTTCTTGTTATGACTGCCACAGCAACAACACTAATTATCCTTGGTATTCTAACATCCAACCAGCACGTTTTTTTATGGAACACCATATCAATGAAGCTAAAGAAAATTTAAATTTCAGTGAATGGGGAAAATATTCAAAACGGAAACAAGTAAATAAATTGGATAGAATTGTCAAACAAATAAAATCAGATGAAATGCCTTTAGCATCATACACCTTAATCCATAAAAATGCAATTCTTACGAAAACTCAGAAAATAGAAGTAATGGATTGGGTAAATAAAACAAAAGATAGTATTTCATCACAAAATTAAAATAATGGTAGAAAAATTAATAACATTATCACTACGAAATCGAGCCGTTGTATTGCTGGTTTCAGCCTGTTTATTTGCCTGGGGAGTTTACAGTGTGCAACAAAACCCCATTGATGCCATACCTGATTTATCCGAAAATCAAGTAATTGTATTTACGGAGTGGATGGGAAGGAGCCCTCAGGTCATCGAAGCACAAGTAACATATCCCTTGGTTTCCAACCTACAAGGTATTCCTAAAGTTAAAAACATTCGAGGTACATCGATGTTTGGGATGAGCTTTGTTTACATCATTTTTGAAGATGATGTTGATGTTTATTGGGCAAGAACACGCGTATTGGAAAGATTAAATTATGCACAGAGATTATTGCCCCAAAATGTGGTGCCAACTTTGGGACCAGATGGAACAGGTGTCGGTCACGTTTTTTGGTATCATTTAAACGCCAACGGAATGGACTTGGGAGAACAAAGAGCCTTGCAGGATTGGTACGTAAAATTTGCCTTGCAAACAGTTCCAGGAGTTGCAGAAGTAGCTTCATTTGGTGGTTTTGAAAAACAATACCAATTGGTATTAGATCCTTTGAAAATGCAATACTACAATGTGAATATGATGGAAGTGATGAATGCCGTCAAAACAAACAACAACGATGTGGGTGGCAGGAAATTCGAAATGAGCAATATGTCCTACATTGTCAGAGGTTTGGGCTACATCAAAAACATAAAAGATGTTGAAAATATTGCTATCAAAAATTATAATTCCGTTCCGGTAAAAGTAAAAGATATTGGTTCCATCCAAATGGGAGGTGATTTACGTTTGGGAATTTTTGACGAAAATGGTACTGGTGAAGTGGTTGGAGGAATTGTCGTAATGCGTTATGGTGAAAATGCTGACAAAGTCATCACTGCCGTAAAAGAAAAAATGAAAGAAGTCGAAAAAGGATTACCAGAAGGCGTTACTTTTAAAACTTCTTATGACAGAAGCGAATTGATTGAAAAAGCCATCGAATCAGTCAAAGGCACATTGATAGAAGAAATGATTGCCGTCTCCATCATAGTATTGCTTTTTCTTTTTCATTGGCGAAGTGCTTTAATTATACTCATTCAATTACCAATATCGGTTGCCGTTGGCTTTATTTTACTTGAAGCATTTGGTATTTCTTCCAATATTATGTCATTGACGGGTATTGCTCTGGCAATTGGTGTTGTTGTTGATGATGGTATTGTAATGGTAGAGAATGCTTACAGGACAATTTCAGAGAAACAGGAAGAAATGGATAATAATCAGTAATTGGAAATTAAGATGAAAAATAAAATTAAAAAAATATTCAAAAAAGAAAACGATCCACTATCCTCTGAAGAAAAGTTGAAACTTATAGAAAGCTCTTCTAAGTTAGTTGGCCCAGGAGTTTTCTACTCCACAATAATTGTAATTACATCCTTTTTACCTGTATTTCTTCTAACAGGGATGGAAGGCAAACTATTCGGTCCTTTAGCCTGGACGAAATCTTTCATACTGATTGTTGATGCTTTTTTAGCCATTACACTTACACCTGTGCTAATTAGTTTTTTACTAAAAGGAAAACTTCGTCCAGAAAATAAAAATCCAATTAACAAAAAATTGGAAAACATTTATACACCCATTTTAATTTTTTGTTTAAAATGGAGGAAAACCGTATTAGGCATCAACATCATTGCATTACTTATTGGAGGATTAATGTTTACAAGACTTGGCTCAGAATTCATGCCCCCTTTAGATGAAGGATCTGTACTGTTTATGCCGGTAACCTTACCCGATGTATCAAACTCCGAAGTGAAGAGAATTCTTCAAGTTCAAGACAAATTGATAAAATCAATTCCTGAAGTGGCTCACGTGTTGGGAAAAGCAGGCAGGGCAAATACGGCAACAGATAATAGTCCTATAAGTATGATCGAAACAATTATTTTGTTAAAACCTCAAGATAAATGGAGAGAAGACAAAACCAAAAATGACATTATCACGGAAATAAACAACAAATTACAAATCCCAGGTGTTACTAACGGTTTTACACAACCTATCATCAACCGTATCAATATGCTTTCAACAGGAATTAGAACCGATGTAGGAATAAAAATCTACGGAGCAAGTTTAGATACCATCAATGTTTTGGCTCAAAAAATTAAAAAAACATTGGAAGGAACTTCTGGAGTTAAAGATTTGTATGCTGAACCAATAACAGGCGGAAAATATATTGATATTGAAGCAAAAAGAGACGTTATTGGTAGATACGGACTAACCATTGATGATATCAATAATGTAGTTGAAGCTTCTATTGGAGGGATGAAACTCACCACAACTATTGAAGGAAGACAACGTTTTTCAGTCAATGCACGTTATGCCCAAGAATATCGTAACAGTATTGAAGCCTTGAAAAAACTACAAGTTCAAACGATGCAATTTGGTCCCATCCCTTTAGAAACGGTAGCCGATGTAAAAATAAGTGATGGTCCGCCAATGATAAACAGCGAAAATGCAATGCTTCGTGGCACTGTGTTATTCAACGTTCGGGAACGTGATTTAGGGAGTACTGTAAAAGAAGCGCAGAAAAAACTCAATACAATGATGACTAAAATGCCAAAAGGATATTATGTGGAATGGAGTGGACAATGGGAAAATCAAATTCGAGCCAACAAAACATTAAGTTTAATATTACCAATTGTTGTTGTTATTATTTTCCTTGTTTTATATTTTACGTATCATTCTATGAAAGAGGCATTAATCACGATGATAACAGTACCTTTTGCATTAATTGGAGGAATATTTATGGTTTATTTCTATGGTATTAATTTATCCGTTGCGGTTGCCGTTGGATTTATTGCACTCTTTGGAATGGCAATCGAAACGGCGATGTTAATGACCATCTATTTGAATGAAGCAATGAACAAGATGGTAGAAAAGTATGGAAATAGCACGGAAACCATAACAGAAGAAATATTGAAACAATATATTATTGATGGTTCTGCCAAAAGGTTAAGACCAAAATTGATGACAGTTTCCGTTTCCTTATTCGGATTAATTCCTATTCTTTGGGCAACTGGGACAGGATCCGATATAATGCTTCCCATTACTGTTCCGCTAATTGGAGGAACCATTACCTCCACGATTTATGTATTATTAGTAACACCGATTGTTTTTGAGATTGTAAAACTTCGAGAATTAAGAACAAAAGGTAAAATAGAACTTATAGATGTTAAAGAATAAATTTTATATCGCCATAAGTTGTTTGATTTTAAGCGCCACTAATTTGGTAGCACAAACACTTTCTTTGGATAATGTTTTGAGTACAATCAAGACAAACAATCCTCAACTAAAAATGTACGATGCCGACATCCAAAGTATGGATGCCGCAGCAAAAGGAGCTAAAAGCTGGATGCCTCCACAAGTGGAAACCGGTTTTTTTATGACTCCTTACAATGCCAATATGTGGAAAGCCACCGAAATGAATCCTGGAATGGGAAGTTATATGCTTGGTGTTACACAAATGATACCCAATGCTTCCAAGCTGAAAGCTGATTCTAATCTTATGAAAGCTATGTCGTCTGTCGAAATAGAAAATAAAAATTATACAATTAATCAATTAAAGGCACTGGCAAAAACAAATTATTATCAATGGTTGGTTTTAAATAAAAAAATAAAAATAGCCAATGATAATTTGTTGCTTTTAGACTATATGATTAAAAGTATGGAAATCCGCTACCAATATAATATGGACAAACTGCCTACTTATTACAAAGCAAAATCGCAATACAGTGCACTAGAAAATATGATTCTAATGTTGCAAAATGATATTTCCCAAAAGCGAATTATGCTAAACACCTTGATGGCAAGAGATAAAAACACCGTATTTGAAATAGTTGAAACTTTCGAATTTAAAGATTTTAATTTGGCAATATCGGATACCGCTTCTCTTTCTAAAAACAGAAGCGATGTACAAGCCATCGAAAAAACAGTAGAAATAAATCAACTCAAAATCGCAGCCGAAAAAACAAAATTATTACCCGAATTTGGTATTAAATACGACCATATGTTTGCCTTTGGAGACCAACCTCAACAGTTTTCCTTGATGGGAATGATTACCATTCCTATGCCTTGGTCATCCAAAATGAATAAAGCAAACATCAATAGTTTTAAAATCAAAAATGAAAGTTTGAATTGGCAAAAACAAATGATTTTGAATGAGGCAACAGGAATGATTTCGGGTATGACCAAAGAATTAGATGCTTTAAAAAAACAATACGAAGTTGCCCAAAAAAGTATCATTCCTGCCTTGAAAAAAAATTATGAAACTGCAATATTGACGTGGCAAAACAACACAGGAGATTTGTTTCCCACTCTCGATGCTTGGGAAGCATTGAATATGGCTCAAATTGATGCATTAGATAAATTGCAAAATATATTGGCAGCACAAGTAGAAATTGAAAAACAATTAGAAACCAAATAATTATGAACAAATATATAAAGTATAGTTTGGCTTTTATAGTGATTTCCATTATTGGAATTGCGATCTATTTATTTACCATAAAATCAAAAAATCATTCAGAAATGGAACATCAAAACGAAGTTTACACTTGTTCGATGCACCCGGAAATCATTAGAGATAAACCCGGAAATTGTCCTATTTGCGGAATGACTTTAGTAAAAAAAATAACCAAAAATAATGCAGTTGAAGACAATTCAATCGACAATCTTGTAAAACCCACCGACAATTTTATAGTAGGAAATTACCAAACAACTACGGCAATAGACACCACTATTGGCAGTGAAATAAATTTACCCGGCATTGTGGGCTACGACCCTAATTCATCGGTAAATATTGCAGCTCGAATGAGCGGAAGAATCGAACGAATGTATGTCAATTATAAGTACCAAAAAGTAAATAAAGGACAAAAACTATTTGATTTATACAGCCCTGAATTACTGACAGAGCAACAAAACTTCATTTATATGGTCATTAATGATGTTGAAAACCCTTCTATTATCAATGCGTCCAGACAAAAATTGTTGCTTTATGGAATGAGTCAGAATCAAATTAATACTTTGATTACTTCCAAAACAGCAAACCCTCGAATTTCGATTTATAGTCCCGCTTCAGGTATTATTGAAGGGACTGAAACGATGGGTAATACAAATAATCCGGCAATGCAAAGCGCAAGCAACAACACCGAAATTTTGAATGTAAAGGAAGGTAACTATATAAAAAAGGGCGAAGTCATTTTTAAATTATTAAATACAGATAAAGTCTGGGGAATTTTCAATGTTATCCAAGGCTATAACAGCTTAATCAAGACCACTCAATCTATCAAAATTACTACGGAACTTGACAAACATGAAGTTATTAATGCTCAAATAAATTTTGTCGAAACGCAATTGAATCCAGCAGATAAAACCAATAGAATTCGAGTTTATTTAAATAACAATAAATTAAAATTACCAATTGGTTTGCGATTGCAAGGAGTTGTGGAGACAAATCCTGTAAAAGGAATTTGGATACAAAAACAGTCAATGGTGAGCATTGGAAACAAGAAAATAGTTTTCTTAAAAATGGAGAATGGTTTTAAGGCATCCTCCATAAAAACAGGGATTGAAATGGATGATTATATTCAAATTATTGAAGGTATTTCAGTAAAAGACACCATTGCCAAAAATGCACAATATTTAATTGACAGCGAAAGCTTTATTAAAACCGAATAATGATGAAAATACTAAAAATAATCACTTTACTGGCTATACTATTTTTGGTAATGATAGCTTGCAATACTAAAAATAAAGAAGACCATAGCAAACACGATAAGAGTGCAGCAACAACATACTATACTTGCTCTATGGATCCCCAAGTTAAGGAAGACAAACCCGGAAAATGCCCTATTTGTCACATGGATTTAACCCCAATGAAACAAGATGACACAGAAGCTAACGAAATAAGTTTAAGCAAACAGCAAATTCAACTGGGAAATATTACAACCCAAACTATTGCAGAGACTCAAAACAGTTTAGAGCAAAATTATACGGGTGTCTTGACCATTAATCAAGAAAAAATCAACTCCATCTCATCAAGAGCAATGGGACGAATTGAAAAGTTGTATTTCAAAACCATTGGTGATTATGTTGCAAAAAACCAAGCCGTTTACGAATTGTATAGCGAAGATATAGCCATAGCCAAACAGGATTATCACACGGCATACAAACAACTGGCAATGCCTGGCGATTTTGGAAAAAATGCCCAATATATGCTCAAAGCAGCTAAACAAAAACTGTTATTCTTTGGTTTAACCAATGCCCAAATTGAAAGTTTAAAAACCAGCAAAGATGTCTCTCCTTATACAATCTTTTACAGTACTACAAGTGGAACAATATCTGAAATCAGTATCACAGAAGGCAGTTATGCAATGGAAGGTTCCCCCATCTATAAATTGGCCAATTTAAACAATCTTTGGTTAGAAGCTCAAGTCAATATAAACTATGCCAAAAATTTAAAAATAGGACAAACTGCCCAAATTACATTTAATGATTTCCCTGATAAAATTATAAATTCACGAGTTTCTTTTATTAATCCTGAAATTAACCCAGATACTCGTCTGCTTCTAATCCGATTGGAAATATCAAATCCAAATTTACAATTAAAACCCGGGATGCAAGCCGTAGTAAAACTAACTCAATCCAAACTAAAAGGAATTTACATTCCTATTGATGCAGTTATAAGAGAAGAGAATTCTTCGTATATTTGGGTTGAAAAAAGATCAGGAGTATTTGAAAACCTAATGGTTGAAACTGGAATAGAAACTAATGGGATGGTAGAAATTAAATCAGAAATAGATAGTACAAAAAAAATTGTTATTACTGGAACTTATGCTATAAACAGTGAATATGAATTTAGAAAAGGAAGCGACCCAATGGAAGGGATGAAAATGTAATGATTAAAAATAACAAATGAAGTACAGCTATCTTGAAAATATATTTTAGTTCGATTCCTACAATTGGTATTGTTTTTAAAATAAATGAAATCAAAATTTTATAAAATTAAAATCAGGCAACAGCGATACTGAAGACCGGACAACAGCGGAACTGACGAATAATTAAATCTATTTATTATGAAAATTAAAAAATTAATCTCGACAAAAACAGTTTTATTATTAACAATGTTTTTAACGGTAATCACGTTAAGTACCAATGCACAAACCAAATCGGACTCTAGCCAGAACAAAAAAATTCATATCAATAAAAAGGGTGAAATTCACGATCACGGTTGGAACAAATTAGGATTTATTACCAAAGAAAATATTGTAAAAAATAATGAAGGTAAGACAATTTATTTTATTGACGCAAGAGGTAATGTTATTGATTCCAAGGGGAAAAAAATGGGAATGGCTAAGAAAAATGGTTCATATTACAACATAAAAGGAGAAAATGTACTTAATGTTGGAAAAACTCAAGAAGAAAAATGTGAAATATTGGATGGAAAAGGTCATAATATAGGAAGCGTACACCAGAATTACAAACTCCACGCGTGTGCAGCACATTGCTTATTATTAGAGCAAAAGATGAATGATGAAAAATCAAAAAAATAATTTTTAATAAATGGTTCGTTTTAAAACGAACCATTTGTTTTTATAGTATAAAACAAATATTATTTAGTTGTAAATACAAATAAGCTATAGCTATATCAAAAATGAACAACTTTACTCAAATAATCCAAATAGTAAAATCAGAGAAACTTCACAACGAAATACAGTATCATTTACTAAAAAAAGAACTTTATCAGGTTTTGATGTACACTAGTTAATAATAACAAAAACAAATTATTTGATGGTCATTTTTTTATTTACTACGCTTAATAAATCCCCCATATGGCTCCCAAAGACACCATAAATCTAATAGATATACTATGGTTTCAAAAGGAACAAAAAAAATAGGAGCTTTCGAAGTAGAAAAAAGCACTAGTATTTCTGTTCTCAAAATCAAGAACTAATTATGATGTGATTTGCAAATTTGGAACAAATGATCGTTCGGTATAAGCATTCCATAACTCAAAGCAACCGTTTACCTCATTTAACTATTTTCATTTCTAATAATGAGAGTGCATTTTTAGTTTAGTTATAGATTGACGTTTTAGGTAGCGATACATAATATGTAAATAAAGAAAGAAGATCTAAATATTTTTTTCAAATGAGCAGCTAATATATGGTTAAAATAAACTAACAGGTTATCCTAAAAATAATAGAGAGCATCTAAAATTCTATTTTGCATCTTATAAATTCAAAAAATAGCAACTAAATATAAAAAATTATAATTTTACATTCTTTTGTTAAAGTATTGAATTTTATTTAGAATTATTTTAAATTAAAAACATTTATTTTATACATTGATTTGTACATTTACAAAAAAAATATTTCGCTTGTAGCGATTATTTTCGGGAAATGGAATAAAGTAGACTAGTGTGGAAACAAGAAAGTGCTAATTGAATAGTAAATTAGCCAAGTAAATGAAAGTGAATAGGATTATCGTTTAATTTAATTGTAAAATAATATAAAAGTAATGGTAGAAGTTTTCCAAACTTTGAATGAAGTAATTAAAGTTGTCTTGGATAATTTTACAGAATCGGATAACCGACTTTCCATTATTTACTTAATACCTACGGCACTAATTGCTTATTTTGTATTTGTTAAATCGAAAAATCAAGGTTCTTTTCTGAATTATATTTTTAATAAAAGAACATGGTTAAGCAAATCGGCTACAGTTGATTATTCTATGCTTTTCTTTAACAGTTTTGTAAAAGTTTTATTGATTGGACCATATTTAACCTTTGGTTTGTATTTAGCTTTTTATACCGATGATTTTTTAGCAAAAACTTTTGGTTATGAAAGATTTACTTTAGATACAACTTCAACTTTGGTTTTGTATACGCTTACATTGACATTATTAAGTGATTTCTCAACTTATGTCATTCATTACCTCATGCATCGATTTGAATTTCTGTGGGAGTTTCACAAAATTCATCATGCGGCAACAACGTTGAATCCTGTAACTCAATATCGTATCCATCCAGTTGAACTGATTCTTGTGAACATCAAGGAGACTCTGGTTTTTGGATTAGTTATGGGGGTATTCGATTATTTGTCATCACATCAAGTTGAAACAATCACTTATTTAGGTGTTAATGTTTTTGCTTTTGTTTTTATGCTTTTTGGTGCTAATTTACGTCATTCCAGTGTGAAATTAAAATATTTTAATTTTTTAGAATACATCTTTATGAGTCCTTATCAGCACCAAATTCATCATAGTAACCACCCAGAACATTTTGATCGTAATATGGGGTCAAAATTTGCTATTTGGGATTGGATGTTTGGTACATTATTACGTTCAAAGCAAGTTGATAAAATTACTTTTGGTATAAGTAAAGAGGAAGATCTTCAAAAAAAGTATGAATCATTCACTAATAATTTATTTTTGCCTTTTGTAACTATTTGTAAAACAATCGCAAACAAATTTTCACGTTAAAATATTATTTTATAGCCCGTTTAATTATGTTAAACAATTATTAGTAGTTTGTTAAAAAAACTATATTTATTTATTCTAAATAATTTTTGGTACTTAGGAATACGTTCCTATATTTGCAAAAAAAATATTTTAATTCAATCTAAATAAGATAAAAAATGAAATTTAAAAATTTACTTTTAGCTGCAATGCCAATTTTATTTGTGTCGATTACTTCATGTTCTAATGACGATGACAATGTAGAAACTTTTAATTATACCGTTCCTGCTACTTACACATTCGAAAGAAATGCAGTTACTTCTGTAGATTATTCAGGGCAATCAAGCCGTTTGTTAATGCTTGATGAAATGGGTAAATATTTTAGTACAGCTGCAGCTAACGGAACCGTAGCGGATGATTCCGTTTTATCTGAGATGTACATAAATACAAACAATCGTTTTGCCGGAACAGGTTTAAACACTTCAGGAAAACAACTAAAAGATAAAACGGCTTCTTCAAAAGATTATTTTTCTTTGTATTTAGGTGGTGGTTCAACTGTTGAACAAGTAAGTGTTCGTGATTTATTTGAAGCTCAATTTGATAATGGAGAGGCCGCGAGCCAAGGTCCTACAGCTGCTGCAGGAGTTGCAGGTGTATATCTTGATGGATCTAGCAAGCGTTTATTCGCAGCAAATGGATTAGAGCCTCAGCAGGTATTATTAAAAGGGATGATGGGAGCCTGTTTTCTGGATCAAATATGCAATAATTACCTGAGTTTAAATAAATTAGATGAAGGAACTAATAAAACAGATAATACCGCTAAAATTTTAGTAAGCGGTAAATCCTACACAACAATGGAACATGCTTGGGATGAGGCTTACGGTTATATCTATGGTGCGGATAATTTAACAGTTACGCCAAATACTTTTAAATTTTGGAGTAGCTATATCAATCAAGTAAATGCCGATACAGATTTTAATACTCTTAAGGCAGATATTGATTTGGCTTTCCGTAAAGGTAGAGCAGCAATTGTTGCCAATGATTATGCGGTTCGTAATGCTCAAATAGATGTTATCAAAGCAAAATTAGCAATGGTACCAGCAGTGAGAGCAGTGTTTTATCTTCAAGAAGGGAAAGGAAAATTAGCTACTGATAACGGAGCAAAAGCGTTTCATGCTTTATCTGAAGCTTATGGGTTTATCATGTCATTGAGATATACAAATAAACCAGGGACTAACAGCCCTTATTTTTCAAAAACTGAAGTAGATACTATGTTAGCTTCAATGTTGAGTGGAACCAATGGTTTGTGGGCTATTGACACTTTAGGAGCAAAACTAGACACGATATCAACCCAAATTGCAACAAAATTTGGTTTTACAGTTGCTCAAGCCGCAACAGTAAATTAATCTCATAAAAAAGTAAAGCAAGAGAAATTAACTTCTCTTGCTTTTTGTACTTTTGTCAAAAATTTAGATAATGAAAAAAATAATATTAATTTTCGGTTTTATTGCACTAATCATCGCCTGTTCATCAAACGATAGTGATAATTCCAACAGCGACAATTATAACAGAACAGCACTTTTGACTAATTGGGCTGATAATATTATTGTTCCAGGTTACGTAAATTATCAAGCGAAAGTGCAATTATTGGTAACAGCTACAGCTACTTTTGTCACCACTCCAACCGAGGTAAATCTTCAAACAGTTAGAACTTCTTGGCTTGAAGCTTACAAAGGGTATCAATATATAGCAATGTATAATTTGGGTAAAGCAGAAGAAATCAATTTAAATGTGGCTTCGAATACTTATCCAACAAATGTAACTGGTATAGAATCTAATATATCATCAGGCAGTTATGATTTATCATTACTTTCTCAATTAGACAAGCAAGGTTTTCCGGCATTGGATTATTTGATAAATGGTTTAGGGGCTAATGACGCTTCAATTGTTGGTTTTTACACCACAAATGCAAATGCCGTAAAATATAAACAATATTTAACTGCTCTTGCAGCCAGACTAAAAACTAATGTTGATGTCATTGTGAACGATTGGAATTCAGGTTTCAGAAATAGTTATGTAGCTAACAATGGGACTTCGGTGAGTAGTTCAGTAAACAAAACGGCAAATCTTTTTGTGAAAAATCTTGAGAAAGATATCCGTACAGGTAAATTAGGAATTCCTGCAGGAGTTTTTTCAGGAGGGGTTAAATATCCGGAAAAAGTGGAAGCTTATTATAAAAATGATGTTTCTAAAGAGTTATTAAATGTTGCTATACAAGCATCTCAGGATTTTTTTAATGGTAAGCATTTCAGTCATACAACAACTGGTGAAGGTTTAAAATCCTATTTAGATCACTTAAATGCCGTTAAAAACGGAACGAAATTAAGTGATGTTATAAATAATCAATTTACGGCTATTTATGCAGCTAGTAATGTACTTAATAGCAGCTTTTCGCAACAGATAAATGCGGATAATTCAAAAATGATTGGAACTTATGATGCCTTACAGCAAAATGTAATTTATGCAAAATTAGATATGATGCAAGCATTAAAGATAACTATTGATTACGTAGATAGTGATGGCGATTAATACGCATTATTTATTCCTATAAAAACACTAAATATCCCAACATTTGAAATTGTTTTCAAATGTTGGGATATTTAGTGTTCAAAATAATTACTTTTCCAAATAGAATGCAAAAAATGAAGATTACCAAAAGCAAGCAAAAAAATCAATTTTCGAATTTATTATTCAAACTGTTCATTTATTCAACCTTGCTGTTTGTATCGGCTAATGCCATTGCCCAAACAAAAATTTCAGGAATAACTACATCTGAAAATGGTAAAATAATGGCTGCCGTTGAAATCTACAATAAAACTTCTGGGACAAAATATATGTCTGATTCTAAAGGTAAATTTTCAATACTATTAGAGAAATCGGGCAGTTATGAGTTCCTGTTTTATAAAGATAATTATGCTGTTTTAGAAAAAACAATTGCAACATCTGATGAGAATATTGTCATTGTTTTAAACAAAATCACAAATCTTTCGGAAGTGGTTGTCAGTAAACAAAAAGAAAAAATATTTGCACTCAATAAGTTGAAAGATATTGAGGAAACGGCTATTTATGCAGGTAAAAAAACCGAAGTAATCTCATTGGACAAGCTTACTGTAAACAAAGCAACTAATAATACACGCCAAATATTTTCCCAAATTACAGGTCTTACCATCAATGAAAGTTCCGATGGCGGTTTACAGTTAAGTATTGGTGGACGTGGATTAGATCCAAACCGAACTTCAAACTTCAATACAAGACAAAACGGTTACGATATTAGTGCTGATGTTTTGGGGTATCCCGAGAGTTATTATGCTACACCTACCGAAGCATTAGGAGAAATCCAGATTGTTAGAGGTGCAGCATCGCTGCAATACGGAACGCAATTTGGGGGATTGGTCAATTTTAAACTAAAAACACCCAGTAAAAAGCCATTCGAATTTACAGCAAGAAATACAATTGGATCTTATGGTTTGTTCACCAATTTTACTTCATTGAGCGGAACAAAAGGAAAATTCAGTTATTACACTTTTTATAACTACAAACAAGGTGACGGATTTAGACCAAATTCGGAATTTGACAGTAATAATTATTTTGGAAACATAAATTATCAATTTACTGACAAAACCTCATTGCATTTTGATTATACCTATTTTAATTATTTGGCACAACAAGCTGGAGGATTGACAGATGTTATGTTTAACGAAGACCCAACGCAAAGTAATAGAACCCGAAACTGGTTTGCTGTTGATTGGAATTTATTTGCATTGCGATTAAAGCATAAATTTAATTCAAATGCTGATTTTTCTTTGCAATTATTTGGGCTGGATGCCAGTAGAAAAGCAGTTGGTTATCGTTCTAACAGGGTGTCAAATCCCGATATAGTGGGTACAGAAAGAGATTTGATAATAGGAGATTTTGTCAATTGGGGAGCAGAAGCAAGGTATTTAAAACGCTATGCAATAAAAGAAAATACAAGTGCTTTTTTGATTGGTGCCAAATATTATCAATCACGAAATAACGGAGTTCAAGGACCTGGTAGTTCCGGAAGTGATGCTAGTTTTAGAATTGCAGATGGTGAATTTCCTTTTTATCAAAATCAGTCAAACTATACTTTTCCTAATTTGAATTTAGCTGTTTTTGGCGAAAATATTTTCAAACTGACACATAATTTCTCGATTACTCCTGGTTTTAGATTTGAAAAAATAAAAACTCAGGCCATAGGTTCTTATCGAGAGATAAATCTTGATTTAGCCGGAAATGTAATTTTAGATGAAAGCATAAATGAGGATAATGTAAAAGATCGAAATTTTATTTTATTAGGAGTAGGATTAAGTTATAAACCACAAAAAACAATTGAATTTTATGGTAATATTTCGCAAAATTATCGTTCAGTAACTTTTAATGATATTCGAACCGTAAGTCCAAGTCAAGTAATTGACGAAAATATTACGGACGAAAAAGGATTCACTTCAGATATTGGAATTCGCGGACAAATAGGCAATAAGGTAACATTTGATGCTAGTATATACGGATTGTATTATAATGACAAAATAGGCGAGTATGAAACCAGAAATCCGAACGGTTCAGCCGCAATTGTGAGGTTCAGGGATAACATAGGAACAGCCGTGACTTATGGTTTTGAAACGATGTTCGATTGGAGTTTGAATAAAACTTTTTTCAAGCAAAATGACAATTTTCTTTGGAATCTGTTTTCTAATATCGCTATCACCGATTCAAAATATCTAAAATCGGACGCACCAAATATTGAAGGAAACAAAGTAGAGTTTGTACCGCTTTGCAATATTAAAACAGGAACAGGAATTGGCTACAAAAACTTTATGTCAAGTATTCAATTTACATATGTATCTTCTCAGTTTACAGAAGCAAATAACAGTAAAACGGATGTAAATGATAATACTTATGGGATTTTTGGACAAATTCCGTCCTATTATGTAGCTGATTTTTCAGCTTCTTACAAATGGAAAAAAATTAAACTGGAAGCTGGAATTACCAACTTTACAAACAACAGCTATTTTACCCGAAGAGCTACTGGTTATCCAGGGCCAGGAATTATTCCATCGGATACTAGAACTTTTTATACTACACTAGAATTTGTATTTTAACTTTTTTTGGCTCCTATCCATAAACAATAGTGAAATGTTCAATCTCGGTGAGTAAAATTGTTTTTTATTGCTTTTTCAAGTTCTTTAGAAAAAAGATTTGAGCTATAACTAACTTTTTCCAGAATTAATACGGTGTAATCTAAATTATAGGCTTTTTTGTAAAGATAAATTAATTATTTATTATAGAATTCTTGTCTATACAACAAGCATTTTTTTATGTAAAATCCCATCTCGATTAACTAAGAATTTATCTCTCTAATAATTTTTAATGATGTTCATTTTAGAAAAGGAAGTCTTGTATTTCATAAGCCATTCCTTTGCCAACGCTCCAAAAAGTTTTTGTATGCCAGAAGAATATCACTCCGATTGAAAAATGTGCAAGGCAACAAAAACTTTTCCCAAAGCTTAGTTACATAATGTGGCATTATAGTGCATATACTACATTGGAGTTGCCTCCAAAAGTGCTACAAAAAGTTAAGGCGAATTCTGTTTAGACCAGCTTAAAAGTTGGAAAAATCTACGTTATAATTCTTACTGCCCCCTGGGCAGAATAACGCACCTAACTTTTATCAGGATGGGAAACAGCAGAAAAAAATACAGCATTGACTTTAAAATCTGGGCCGTCAAGACCTGCATCGAGCACAAAAGCGTTCGGCTCGCTGCCGATAAGCTGCGGATCAACAAAAACAGCCTACAGCACTGGAAAAATCTGTTCAGAAACGGAAAGCTCACCCTGTACCAGAGAAGCGGCCCGGATTCAGACAGAAAGGAAACAACCGGACTTCGGAAGGAAATTAAAAATATTCGGATGGAGCGGGATATTTTACAGGAAGCTGCAGGAATTCTTCACAGGGACAGAAGAGCTGTTTACAAGTTTATAAGAGTAAATACTGATAGATTTCCCATTGGGAAGATGTGCCAGGTTTTTCAGGCGACTCCCAGCTGCTATTATAAATGGCTGAAAAAGCTGTCTTCCGGAAGAGCTGCACATAAAGCATTGATCACCTCTGAAATTACAAGAATCTATCACTGGAGCCAGTGCAGATACGGAAGTCCGCGAATTGCCAAAGAACTCTCCGCAATCGGTATTAAAGTCTCCAGAGCATTTGTTGCTAAAATAATGATGGAAAACCATCTGCGCAGCATCGCAAAATCAAAATTCAGAAAAACGACAAGCTCCACTCATAAACATTTCACCGCTCAGAACATACTGGAGCAGCATTTTAAAACATCCCACTGCAATGAAGTATGGGTTTCGGATATAACCTATATAGAGACTGACGAGGGGTGGCTGTATCTCACTGTGGTAATAGACCTTTTTGACCGTAAGGTAATCGGATGGTCGCTCAGCGAAACACTTAAAGCAAAAGAAACAAGCATAAGGGCTTTTAAAAATGCAATACGGAATCGTCCTCTAGAGAGTAACCAAAAACTGCTGTTCCACTCAGACAGGGGAACGCAATACGCCTGCCTGTGGTTTGCGTCTTTACTTGAAGAAACCGGACAGATAACCCGGAGCATGAGCAGAAGAGGGAACTGCTATGACAATGCCGTGGCGGAAAGTTTTTTCAAAACGCTGAAAACCGAACTGGTCTACCATAACACATATGCCACAAAAGAAAAAGCAAATGAATCTATTTCAGGCTATATAGAAAATTTCTACAACAGACACAGGAGACATTCTGCACTCGGCAATTTGACAATAGAAGAATTTCAGAAACACAATATTTCTGTAAAAAAATAAATTGCTTTTGTTTTACAATTATAATTTTTTACTAACTAATTCAAGTTGCTAGTTTAAGTAGTATAAAAAACAAAGCAAAGGATAAGTAAATTTGTCTTGCCGACATAAAAACTTTACCAATGCTTTGCAAAGACAAAATTATCTCAATTTTTTGTTTAATCGATGATATTTTACAAGGAATTGAACACAAAGAAGACAAAAGACGACAAGTAAGCGATAGTGAAATTATATTGACCGCTATTGTATCATCAACGAGTTTTTACGGGAATCATTCCTCTGCTATTCGGTTTATGAAACAATACGGATTTATTCCCAATACGCTCGATAAGAGCCGATTTAACAGACGAATTCATAAAGTCGGAAAACTTCTTTGTGAGTTATTTGAAATTATAAGTTCTTATTTTAAACGCTTTTGTTGCGAAATGCAATACATTATAGATTCCTTTCCAGTTGCAATATGTAACAATATTAAGGATTCTTAATTGTAAAATTGTTAAAGATAAAAAGTGGAGAGGTTACACGGCAAGCATGAGAAACTATTTTTATGGAGTCAAAGTACAATTAGTTACAACAAAAGATGGTATCCCAATAGCCTTTCATTTTACTCCGGGAAAAACGGCTGATGCAAAAGCATTGGGAAAAATGATAAATAAATTGCCTGCAGAAGCATCAATTTATGGAGATAGTGCCTATTTGGATTATGGTTTGGAAGATTTTGCGCGCGAACAAAAATGTATTTTCTTGAAGATTCAAAAGAAATCAAATTCTAAAAGAATAGACACTTTGGAACAAAAAAAAGAAAAATTAAAAATGAGGAAAAGAATAGAAACAACTATTAGCGATATTAAAAAACGGTAGTGTCTCACTAACTGTGTAAGTTGAAAAGTTATTCTGAAAAATATTTGAGCTCCTTTAAAAAGCTCAAAAATATTTTTCGGAAATAACTTTTTGTTATTTTTAACCTTACATAATTATGATTGACAAAGACGACTTATTAAACAACAAGGATTTCTATAAATCCTTCAAGAATGCAGAAGATTTAACCTCATTCTTTCAAACGATGCACAAACGAGCTGTTGAACATATGCTCGAAGCCGAACTTGATGCTCATTTAGACAATGAAAAACACGATAAAACCACTAAGGGTAATTATCGCAACGGACACGGAACTAAAAAAATAAAGACCTCTTTTGGTCAACAAGAAATCAAAGTTCCTCGTGACAGAGATTCTTCCTTTAATCCCCTGCTTGTTCCTAAAAGAGAAAATATAGCCCAAGGTATTGAAAATGTCATCATCTCACTTTATGCTAAAGGCATGAGTGTTAGTGATATTGAAGAACAGATCAAGGAGGTATATGATTTTGAAGTGTCTTTTTCGACTATATCACGTATTACCAACACAATTACAAATGAAGTAGTTACTTGGCAAAACAGGCCACTAGAAGAGCTTTATTTAATTGTTTGGATGGATGGTATTGTTTTTAAGGTTAGAGAAGGTTCGAAAGTTATCAATAAAACTATTTATTTAGCTGTAGGGCTTAACAGAGATGGCAAAAAAGATGTTTTAGGAATGTGGCTTGGTAAGAATGAAAGCAGTAGCTTTTGGATGAGTGTTTTGACTGATTTAAAAGCCCGTGGCGTTGAAGATATACTTATTACAGCTACCGATAATTTAAATGGATTTACTCAAACAATCCGAAGTGTTTTTCCTGAATCCCAAACACAAATCTGTGTGGTTCATCAAATTAGAAACGCTTGTAAATATGTTGTTTGGAAGGATAGAAAACAATTTACTGCCGATATGAAACATATTTATAACGCTCCAACAAAACAAGCAGCAGAGTTGGCTTTAAACGATTTTGCAGACAAATGGGAATCCAAATATTCTTATGCAATTAAATCCTGGCGAGATAACTGGGATGAATTGACCGTATTTTTTGATTTTCCAATTGAAATTAGAAAAATCATTTATACAACAAATTTAATCGAGAACTTAAACGGAAAAATTAGAAAATACACTAAAAATAAAATGTCGTTCCCAACAGATGATGCTGTATTAAAATCGGTATTTTTGGCTTTAAGAGAAGCGACCAAAAAATGGTCAATGCCTATTCAAAATTGGGGAATTGTTTTAAACCAATTTACCCTTATATTTGAAAAAAGGCTCCGATTATAAAAACGAAGCCTTAACTTTTCAACTTACACACTTTTAGGGATAGTGTCTAAAAAACTTTTCCCAAGAACGATACACGCGGTGACTTTGAAAGATTTTCTAATAAAGCTAACTTTGTTTGTCTTCGGATTACAATTAAATAAATCGATTAACTAGCAACTTGAATTAACTAATCTTAAAAAATAAAAATTATGAATAATATAGTTTGATTGGTTTTATCCTAAATTCTATTTAAATGCACCCCCCTCAACAGTAAGAGCATTTTAAAAAAATGCTTTGACTGTTTTTTATCGTCTGAAATTAGTGTACTTAGTCATCTAATTCGTCCTAATTTTGATACATTTAATAAACTAGCCTTCTTAAATGTTAAATTTATTTACAAAAAGTAAAAAAACCTGTTACTAAACCACTCTGCACTGAAAGTGCAGAGGTTTGTTTTACGAGGGACTGAAAGTCCCTCATTTATTTCATTCGAGAATGAAATTTGAATTATCATCACTCTCTTTTCTTCTATGATGTTCCAAATATTCATTTACCATTTTATCAGTTATATTTCCAGTACTCCAAACACCATAACCACTTGCCCAAAAAAGTTGCCCCAAATAACGTTCTTTCAATTCGGGAAATTCCATCTGCAATTTTCTTGAAGTTCTTCCTTTGAAACTTTTTAAAATTGAGCTGACGTTATGCTTTGGAGCGTATTCTATATGCGTGTGAACATGATCTGAACTAACAACTCCTTTTAAAATTTCAATTCCTTCAGCTTCACAGATCTGTATCAAAATCTCACGGCAACGCTTTTGAACATCTCCTTTGAAAACTTTAAACCTATACTTAGTAACCCAAACAACATGACATATTAATCTGCTGACTGTGTGCGAACCTTTTCTTAAATCTTTACTCATAATCTAAAGGTAAAGATTTTTTCACATTACTAAAGTACTGCAATAAATTGCAGGGTTTTAGACCCTAAACTGAGACCAATAAAAAAGCCTCAAGGATTGATACTCTTGAGGTTAAAAAAAAATAAAACCAATTTTTTTTTCAAAACAAACCTAATACATTCAACTTAAAAAATGCTTACAGAACTGCATAATCAGACGTCCCAATTTCTTATATGCAGCAGCTTGTTTATCGATTATTAAGAAAATACCAAATTAATACTCCCATCTTACAAAAGCCTCCATAGCAGCGTAACTGGAAAGCCCTAATTTATCATATAAGGCTGCTGTTTCACTATTTCGGTCTTCAGCTCTTTGCCAAAATTCTCTGGCATCCGATCCCTGGAAAACAACCCCGTCTTTTTGAGATTGGTGTTTAAAAATACCATGTCTTTTAGCTAAAACCTGATCCGGACTCATTGGTACTGCCATTTCAATCTCATCAATTCCCCATTCCTGCCAGGCTCCTCTGTACAACCACAACCAACAATCTTTCATAAAATCCTTAGATTTTAAATTTTTCACAGCTTCAAAAATAGCATCCAAACAAACTTTATGGGTACCGTGTGGATCGGCTAAATCACCAGCTGCATAAATCTGATGTGGTTTAATTTTCTCAATCAAATCCATCGTAATTTGGATATCATCCTGACCAATAGGATTCTTTTTAATCGTACCTGTTTCATAAAACGGCAACTCCATAAAATGGATTTGGTCATCAGCTAAACCAACATAATGACTAGTTGCACGCGCTTCTCCTTTTCGAATTAAACCTTTGATATAACGAACTTCTGGAATGTCGATTTCACTGCTTTTTTTATTTTTAAGAAAAGTAATTGATTTTTTAAAAATAGTTTCAGCTTCAAGACTTTTTATACCAAATTTCTCATTATAATCGCAAACAAAATTGGCAAAACGTAATGCCTCATCATCGGCTACAGCAATATTTCCTGAAGTTTGATAAGCAACATGTACTTCATGCCCTTGTTCTTGTAAACGCATAAAAGTACCTCCCATACTAATGATATCATCGTCAGGATGCGGACTAAAAATCAATACCTTTTTTCTTGAAGGTAAAGCTCTTTCAGGTCTGTTCTCGTCATTTGCATTAGGTTTCCCCCCTGGCCATCCAGTAATGGTATTTTGAAGTTTATTGAAAATTTTAATATTGATTTCGTAAGCAGGTCCTGAATCGGCTAATAAATCACTCATACCGTTTTCGATATAATCAGCATCAGTCAACATCAAAATAGGTTTCTTTAATTTTAATGCTAAACCTAAAACTGCTTTTCGGATTAATTTATCAGTCCAGACAATTTTTTCAACTAACCAAGGAGTATTGATTCTTGTTAGTTTTGAAGAAGCTTCTTTGTCTAAAACAAAAACCGCATTATCATGTTCCTGTAAAAAGGAAGCCGGTACCTGATTTGTTACCTCTCCTTCTACAGAGGCTTTGATAATATTCGATTTTCCTTCGCCCCAAGCCATCAAAATAACCTGTTTAGCTTCCATTATTTTTTTTACTCCCAAAGTAATTGCTGTTCTTGGCGTATTACTCAACCCTGAAAAATCTCCACTTGCCGCAACTCTGGTAATATGATCTAAGGCTACTAATCTGGTTTTTGAATTCTGTAAAGAACCTGATTCGTTAAAACCGATATGACCGTTACCTCCAATTCCAAGAATCTGCAAATCAATTCCTCCCAAAGATTCAATTTTAGCTTCATAATTAGCACAATAATCGGCTATAGCTTCTTTTGATAAAGTTCCATCTGGAATATTTACGTTTTCAGGCAGAATGTCAACATGGTTAAAAAATAATTCTTTCATGAATCGCACGTAACTGTTTATCGAATCCGGTTCCATTGGGTAATATTCATCCAGATTGAAGGAAACCACATTTTTAAAACTCAAACCTTCTTCTTTGTGCAAGCGTACTAATTCAGCATATAACCCCTTTGGTGAAGAACCTGTTGCCAAACCTAAAATACATAATTCATTACTTACCTGTTTTGATTTGATCAATGAAGCTATTTGTTGAGCAACAGCCTTAGAAGCCTCCGTTGAATTTTCAAAAACTACTGTATCAATATTTTCAAATCTTTTTTCAAAACCTGTCGCTTTGTCTATATTACTTTTTAACATTGTTAGTTTATTTTTAAATTTTATATTGTATTTATTCGCTTATTTTCTTGACCAGCTGGTGTATTTATGCCCTTTATGTGCAAAGAAGAAAATCATTAAATAAGCAGGTAAAAGCATTAAATATGCTATTTGATTTCCTGTTTTTGCTGTGGATAAAGCTGCTGTAGCTTGATTAGACATATTGATACTTTCGGCTAAAAGCCCATATAATAAAGGAAAAATTGCTCCACCTATGATAGACATAATTAGTATTGCTCCACCAATTTTTGTGTATCCTCCTAAATTCTGAAGAGCCAATGGCCAAATTGCCGGCCAACAAAGTGCATTGACCAAACCGAATAGTGCTACTAAAATAATTACCAAAGGCAAAGCGGGAATAAAAGGTAATTGAATCATAATACTCGGAGACAGCAACACAATGGAAATCACTAAAATCACTCCCAAAATACCTGAAATTTTTAATGCATTAACCTGAGATAAGTATTTAGGTATTAATGCGATTCCAACAATATAACCTATCAACATTGCTGTCATGGTAAACGAGGTCAACTTAAGATAAAAATCCCCATTTTCACCATAAACTCCGAGCTGTTTTCCAAAAGTTCCTATTGTATCTCCCGCTATTACCTCTGCTGCAACATACAACATCAGAGTTATTGCCCCCAAAACAAGTTGTGGATACTTGAATGCATTACTAATTTGTTTATAGATACTCAAATGAGCTACATGGCCATCTTCATCTAAATCAATTTCAGGAAGAGGGGATAACTTCGCTAAGATTGCTAAAATTAAAATTACGATTCCCATATAAATATACGGTGTTTGCAATTGAAGTGCCAGCGTATCCAATGCTTCTGATCTAGACACAGTGCCAAGCATAGCTATTTTTTCTTTAGTATAATCCTTCATGTTAGACAATACCAAAGCAGTTAATACTAAAGGTGCTATAAATCCGGCTAATTTGTTGGCAATTCCTAAAACACTAATTCTTGCCGCTGCACTCTCCCTTGGACCAATTACAACGACATAAGGATTTGCCGCAGTCTGTAAAATGGCTAATCCTGTTCCCATTATGAACAAAGCTACTAAGAACAAAAGAAAAGTTCTCATTTCAGCAGCTGGATAAAACATGAATGCCCCAATAGCAATTACTATTAAACCGAGTGAAATACCATTTTTATACCCAACTTTTTCTATAATCCAAGAAGACGGAATAGCCATTACAAAATAAGCAATATAAAAAGCAAAAGCTACAAAATAAGCCTCTGATGGTGATAATTCACAGGCTATTTCAAAAAATGGAATCAAAGGTCCATTTAACCAGGTAACAAACCCTAATATAAAAAATAACAAAGTTAAAATAGCCATCGGTATTAAAACTTTACTTTGACTTTTTTCTAATGTGTTTTTAATTTGTGTCATTTTGCTTATCGTTAAATTAATTTATCATGCTTTAAATAATAACCAATTCGTCTGGAATCCCAAACCCTTCTTTTATTTTAGCAATTCCTGATGATAAAAAGCAATGGTTTCTTCTAAAGCTGTTTCAATAGAATGAGCTGGCTTAAAACCTAAATTATTGAATTTTGATGGATCTGCTTTCGAATGCTTAATATCACCTGAACGTTCTTCTAAGAATTGTATTTGGGATTTAGAATTTGTTATTTTAATTATTTTTTCTGCCAATTCTAAGATAGAAGTACTATACCCCAAAGCTACATTATAGGTTTCATTACCAATTTGAGATGCCAAAATATTGGCTTTCACAACATCTTTCACATAAATAAAATCTCTAGTTTGTGAACCGTCTCCATAAATAGTTATCGGCTGGTTTTGAAGGGCTTTATTAATAAAAATAGGCACTGCTGCCGCATAAGCTGATTGAGGATTTTGCCTTGGTCCAAAGACATTAAAATATCGCAATGAAGCTGTCGGAACATTCCATTGATCCTGATACATCTTTAAATAGAATTCTCCATCTAATTTTGTAATTGCATAAGGAGTCATTGGCTCAGGAATCATAGTTTCTACTTTAGGCAAAACAGGATTATTTCCATAATTAGCAGCTGATGAAGAAAGCACCACTTTGCAGCCATTGTTTTTTCTTGCTGCCTCCAGGATATTAATTGTTCCGATGGTGTTGATATCAATACATTCATCCAAACGCAATAATGATTCAGGAACACTAACTAAAGCTGCCAAATGAAAAATACTACTTGCTCCTTGAACTAACTCATCAACAAGCCCCTTGTCTCTAATATCTCCTTTAACAAACTGAACATTTAATCCGTCGAGATTTTTTTCGAATCCAGTTCTTAGACTATCTAACACAATAACTTGGTGTCCTTCTCCAGATAAATGTTCAGCAATATGACTTCCTATAAATCCCGATCCTCCTGTAATTACATATTTTTTCATTTCTTTCTGTTTTTTTTTTAAATTGTTTATTAAGTTATTTAATTCCAATCCAATACAGGAAAATGTTTTTTCAAATAAGCCTTTACTTCTACAATATCTTCTTTTGCAGTTAAATCAGGCACATGTTCTGAAAAAGGAATTCCTAAAGCAGTATTAGGGAAATCCTGTAATAAGTTTAAAAGCACTGTTGGTAGTTCTTTTTCGTCCCTTTCAGGGTGAACCGGACAATTTTTAAGATAAGGATATAAAGTTTCACCTTTGAACTTAAAGGCATTCATACTTACCCTAATTTTTCCATCAGCATCCTTAAAGGATTCTACAACGTCAGCCTCTGGCTTTTCAATAATATCAAGAAGACAGCTGTTTTGATTCAATTTTGCAACTGCAAAACGGGAAATACGCTCAGCAGGAAATTCCATTGCATCACGATCATAGCTAATAAACGCATTAGGACTATTGGTTTCACGAAGTGCATACAATGCCTCAGCTGAATATAAATTATCACTATTACAAACCGAATAAAATTGGGTATTTAATTCAGGATATTGCTCAACTGCCTGAAATAAAGCGTCGGCAGTTCCAAATGGTTTGACTCTTCCTTCTGGAACGTATTGAACAGCAAAAGAAATATTCAATCCGTGAAAATCATTGTTCTTATCCTTATTACCATAAAACGATTTAAACAACTCTCCCTGTTCCCCTATAATGATATAGATGTTTTTATATCCCGCTTTTTTTGCATTTACTAAAAGATAATCCATTAAAGGTCTTCCATTAGGACCAACTCCTATCAAACCTTTACTTCTTTCGTTTGCTTGTGCGATTTCCTCTTCTGTCAAATTTTCAACTATCGCTTCTTTTTTCATTCTTGAAGAAGCTCCCCCTGCTAAAATTATTAAATTAGTATGCATATTCATTTTTATTAAAAAATTTACAATGTTTTTACTATTCTTGCTCCTGGATCTACATTTACAGCATAAGCAGCAACTGCTCCAGCAGCCAACATTGCTTCTACCACCTTAGATTCTTTTCCTGGTTCAGCTATCGCTACAATACTGCCTCCACCTCCTGAACCAACAATTTTAGCTCCATAAGCGCCTGCCTCTAGTGCAGCATTAATCATAGCATCAATTCTTGGAACTGTTATTTTTAGTAAATCTCTCAAAACAGCATGATGACAGTTCATTAATTCGCCAATCTTTTTTAAATCAAGAGAAGGTTTTTGAAATTCAATTAAAGCCATTTTAGTATAATGGTGATTTTTGATTGCTGCTTCAAAATAAGGAATCAATCGGTCTGGCAAAAAGTTGCAGTACTGCTTTAAATCCTCAATTTCAGTCTTATTCAAATCGAAGTTTTCAAAATGACTTTTTACAATTTCTATTGCCAATAATGCATTTGCTTTTAATTCCCCTATTAAACCAATGGTCTCTTTTGGAACTCCTGAAACCCCTGTTACCAGACCATCTAAGCCTTTTCCTATGACCGTAACCGAAAATGGATTTACAGTATTTATATGTACCACATTGCCAACACCGATACTAAAATGATCCATCATACCTCCAGGCTCACCGTGCTCCACAACTTCAGACAAATAACCTATTTTAGAAATAAATTCCGGTGTTACTTCTTCATTAACACCAAAAGCTTCGACCAAAAAATTAATCCACGCCAACAATAAAGCTGATGAACTTGATGTCCCAGAATTGATTGGAATATTACCAGTTATAGTAATATCATATCCTACATTAGGTACACAACCATACCTTCTTAAAACCCTTAACGAAGAAGCAAAATAATCACGAGGTTCTAACTCCGAAAAAACCTCATTGATATCTATCACTCTAAGCTGATTAATATCGACCATATCCAACTTGAATACACCTGTTTTATTTTGTACTGCAGAAAGCTTTATATTTCTACTTATTGCACAAGCAATAACAGGCAATCCAAGATAATCCTGATGATCTCCAAAAAGGCAAGTTCTCCCTGGCGCTAACGATACAATATTTTTCATTTTAACAAATTAAATAACTAATAAACAATACATTAAACAACTTAAAACTCAAAACATCAACCCCATTTTTTAAGTTTTATAATGCGAAACTATAGATTTAATTTAAGTAAAACAAGAAAAAACAATAAAAATGTGCTCGAACACACCAAAACAATGTTCTCGAGCACAAAAAATACGTTTTTTACTACTAAATTTCTATAAAACAAAAAAAAAGTGTATAATTGGATGCTAAAACAAATTTTATTAAAAAAGTAGAACTCTTAAAAGCAAAAACCGATTTTGATATTAAAAATCCATTAATAAATTTACACTTAATATTAAAAATAACTTTACTATAAGAACTGCTAAAAAAAATAAATTGAAGCATAAAACAGATTAAACCTGATATATTAGCATCTATGAATAAAAAATATACTATAAAAGACATTGCACAATTAGCAGGAGTGTCTAAAGGCACAGTCGATAGAGTTTTACATAACCGAGGAAAAGTTTCTCCAAAGGCGCTTGATAGTATAAATGCTGTTTTAAACGAAATAGATTATGAACCTAATCTAATTGCCCGAAATCTAAAAAACAATAAAATATACACTATAAGTGTAGTACTCCCTGATCCGGCATACGATTCATACTGGAAGCCTTGTATCAAAGGGATTCAAGATGCCATAAAGGAATTTAAAGCTTTTAACTTATCGATTAAAGCACATTATTTTAATCCCGAAGACACAAATTCCTTTATAGATATAAATGAAAACGTATTGCAATTAAAACCAGATGCCGTACTATTAGCGCCTTTATTTTTCCATGAAGCCTTGACTGCAATTGAAAACTATAATAAACAGGGAACGCTAGTTAATGCATTCAACAACCAAGTACCATCTGAAGAAATCAGAAATTTTGTAGGACAAAATCTTTATCAAAGCGGTAGAGTCGCAGCTAAATTAATGGAAGTTATAACTCAAAATGGACAAATTGCAATTATTCATATTGATGAAAAATTCAAAAATGCTATACACATGCAGGAAAAAGAAAAAGGTTTTAGAAATTATTTTCTTGAAAATAAAAAATCAGATCAGGATATAACAACTTTAAAATTAAAAAAATCAACTTACGAAATAAAATTTACTGCTTTTTTAAAAGAAAATCCAAATCTATCTGGTATTTTCATAACTACTTCTAAGGCTTATCAAGTTGCTAGAATTATTAATGAAACTAACAATAACAAGATCTCAATTATTGGTTATGACCTACTAGAAGACAACATCAATTATTTAAACAAAGGAACAATAGATTTTCTAATTAATCAAAATCCAAAACAACAAGTATACCTAGGAATCTGTTCATTGGTAGATCATTTTATATTTGGAAAAAACATCACTCCCGAAACACTCTTACCTATAGACATAGTTAACTCTGAAAACGCCAGTTATTACATGGAATAAAAATTTAAAACATTAAATGCAATACTCCAAAAGAAGATGGAATATGAAAATCAGGAGTCTCAGTATTAGGATTTACCCAGGAAATCCAAGTTGGCTCAAAATTAATTCCATCTTCAGAATTATATTTTGCTCTAAAAATTCCAGCTTCAATCTTATTATCTTTAATCAAATTAAACTTATTAAAAGAATCGATACTAATAGCTCCTTCTACTGTAAAACTCTTATCATTTTTTGATGATTTTACTTTGATATCATTTTTTGGCCAGTTCCAGTTAAAATCAAATTTTTTATCAGGATAAGCTATAAAATCCATTATTCTTGCAGCAGTATCGATTTCTAAACAGTAATAAGGATTTAACGAAGTATCAGGTCTAAAAAAAAGTTCAACTCTGTCAGAATCATTGATACTGACAAAACTGTCGTCTTTGGCTACGATATGGATTTTAGAATCAAAAACTCTAAAACAAAAAAAGAAATACACTCCATCCCATAAGGCTCTAAATTCTATTTTTGAAGGCTCCTTTATATCCCAAGGAGAAAGAAACTGAGTCAATACTTCTGCTTTATCCCAGACACCCCCCTCCCCTTTTCCTGTAATTTCCAACTCCAATTTCTCTATCAAATTAACCCTGTAAATATTGCTCTCTCTTTTCATACTATTTTTTATTTTAATGCTAATAGAACTCTTATTTCTTTTAAACACAAATATAGTGTGCTCGAGAACATTTTCAATACATTTTCTTGGAATTTTATTATCATATAGCTACTTTTGGCCTTCAAAAGAGTAAGAACACCAGAGCAACAAAAAACAACAAGCTGATTTTAAACAAAAATAAAGAAAATCATTCTCTTAAATCTTTTTGGTCTAATACTTTTATATTTCTCAAAAAGTAAAAAATCAATTCACCTCTTCAATCTACATTTTCTTTTGAAAAACTCCATCATCAAAATAATTTTATGTATAAAATAAACACAAGTAATTTTAATAAAAATCAATAATTATGACTTTAATAAAATCCATCTCAGGAATAAGAGGAACCATTGGAGGAACTACAGGAAATGCTTTTACCCCAAATGATATTGTCACTTTTACAGCAGCTTTTGGTTTTTGGCTAAAATCTAAAGACACTACAAGAAAAAAAATAGTAATTGGTAGAGATGCCCGCCTTTCAGGAGAAATAGTTTCTAGGATTGTAAGTGGCACGCTACAATCAATGGGGTTAGACGTTGTTGATTTAGGATTATCTACAACACCAACTGTAGAAATGGCAGTAGTTGCCGAAAAAGCTTTAGGAGGTATCATCCTGACAGCCAGTCATAATCCTAAGGAATGGAATGCCTTAAAATTACTAAATGAAAAAGGAGAATTTATTTCGGCCAAAGACATAACAACTATTTTAAAAAGTATTGAGTCTGAAAATTATGAATATGCTGATGTAGACCATTTAGGTAATTATACTATTAATACCGATTATTTTAACTTCCATATCGAAGCCATTAAAGCTTTGCCTTTAATTAATACGGAAGCTATTCAGAAAAGGAAATTCAAAGTAGTCATTGATGCGGTGAATTCTACCGGAGGAATTGCGGTTCCTTTATTATTGAATAGTTTGGGAGTAGATCAGATTGAACTAATGAATTGCGATCCCACAGGCCAATTTGCACATAACCCGGAACCACTCACAGAAAACTTAACCGAATTAATCGCAAGAATGAAAGAGGGTAATTTTGATATTGGTATTGCAGTAGATCCAGATGTCGACAGATTGGTTGTTATTTGCGAAAATGGTGAGCCATTCAATGAGGAATATACGCTGGTAGCCGTATCGGATTATATATTATCGCACCAAAAAGGAAATACAGTTTCAAATTTATCCTCTACCCGTGCCCTAAAAGATATTACGGAAACAAGAGGAGGAAAATATTATTCAGCTGCTGTGGGAGAAGTAAATGTGGTTGAAAAAATGAAAGAAGTCAATGCCATAATTGGCGGAGAAGGAAACGGCGGAGTAATCTATCCTGAATTGCATTATGGAAGAGATGCCTTGGTTGGAATTGGTTTTTTACTAAGTTATATGGCTGAATCTGGTCTATCATTATCTGTATTAAAAGAAAGATTCCCATTATATGCTATGTACAAACACAAAATAGATCTTCCTGACAACTTATCAATGGATAGAATTTTGGAAAAAATAAAAGCAAAATTTTCCAATTATCCTATAATTACTATCGACGGAATCAAAATTGAAATGGACAATAGCTGGGTTCATCTGAGAAAATCAAATACCGAGGCTATTTTACGTATCTATTCAGAAGCCAACACCTATGAAAAAGCTAAGGGAATTGCGTTAGAAATTAGTGATTTAGTTCTTTAAACATTACTTACAAACCCGATAAAAGAAACCGTAAATTCAAAGATTGTATTCTTAATCTTTGAGTTTACGGTTTCAATTTAAAGAGATTTGACAAAAATAAATTGGTTACATATCGTTTTTTGTATTCTATTTACATAAAAAAACAGCTTAAAAAAATATTATTCAGATAGATTTTTTAGAATAAATTGTTTTATTGTTTATACATCTAATATCATTATCAAAATAAGAGCTTAATAATATTGTAAACTAATACAAATAATTATCGTGAAAACCAAAATAAATTCATTAACTTGATTGTAAATATATCATTCTTCTCTTGTAGCTGAAATTCGTTTCAACCTTACTTCTAACTCAGGAGATAACTTTCCTGTTTTATAATAATCCCCCAAAGTATTTAACATCCATTTAGGAATCACTTGTTCAATACTAAGCGGTTTTTGCATAGTAGAATTACTTACAGCCTCATCAAAATTCAGCTCAATACCTTCAATATTATTATAAAAGTTAGGCAATCCTGCAAGACTACTTTGAGCATTTTTGTTTTTCAAAAAATAAAAACCATTTTGTAAAACCATTTCAAATTGCTTTTCTTCAAGACCTAACAATGGAGTAAGACCTGTTTGTTTACCCCAATAAATATTTTTATTCCACTGATTATTCCTATTCAAATCTTTATAATCATCTTTAAAAAAAGTGTAACCATACTTTTTATTGTCAAAAAAGGTGTTATCACTAAGCGTAATATGGTGAGGCACATTGTAGGGAAGGTTTTTCTCTTTTGAAAAATTCTTTCTAAGCTCTTCTAAAGGATTAAAGTGGATGGCGTAACCATTGTTATTAACAAACATATTTTTAGCAATAATGCTTCCAAATGCAAGCGCATGTTCCGTTCCCTCAGCGCCAGTATTAAGATAAATAGCGGCATTACCCCTAGATTCAATTGTTTTTGACAAACTAAAATAATTCCCGGCTATAATGTGTTTGCTACCCCATATATACATGCCTCCATAGCCTTTATATTTTTCATCATCTGATAAAAAGAAATTATTAATCGCTACTTGTTTGTCACCATGACGAAAATTAAGAGTTCCTTGGCAATTTAAAACTGTATTGGCATAATATACATTTTCCATTGACTTGCTGGTTACTATTTCTGATTCCGAATCCTGACGAATAAAAAGATTTGAATCAACTAAACAACGACCAAGTGCATTTCGGTAATACCCTACACGGATAGCACCTCCGGCATTACCTTTCTTTTTGGGATTCGAGAAAAAGCAATGATCCACACGATGGTACATTGGTGGTGCAATTACCTGGCTTGTTTTGTCTGGAGCTTTTTGATTGTTTAAGTTAATAACCTGATCGAAGGTAAGTTTATTCGTAAAACTACAATGGTCAATGCGACAATGTGTGGGGACATTTCCGTTTTCGTCCAATGATGTAGTAATGTATGCTGAATTAGCTTCATCGAAATTGTTAAATGCACAATTGGAAACCCTGCAATAGCTGGCATACATAGCAATAAGTCCGGGTCCATGTGACTTCCATTGATTTGGATTACGGTTTCCATTGGTAAAATAAATGCCGTTAAGCTCTGTGTATGTACCATACATAGCCACTTTCACGTCTCCACAGAAAATTACACTACCTGGTGTTTCCGCAATTAAAACAATTGGTTTACTGCTGCTTTCATTTTGTTTAAGCAATAATTGAATATCCTTATATTCTCCCTTTTTGAATACCAGGCTGTCTCCGGGTCTCAAATTATTTAAGACTTTATATGTTTGAGCAACATTATCAACATAGATTTTTTTGGCAAAAATGTTAGTGTTAATACCAATTAATACAACGAAAGATAAAAAACATTTAATGCGCATGGTTATTCTGCTTTTGATGTTATAGGCCCTTAATTTGGACTTGAAATATAAAAATGATTCTGGATTTAATGACCTAATATCCCTTTTGTTCATTTTCATGAAATTTATGAATTACTCTTCCTGTTTATCTATTTTTCCAATTGGATACCATTTGAACGGAGGTAACTGTTTTTTCCAACTCATGTATTCTTTGGTCATGGCATCAGAAATTATTTTTTCAGTTCCAAGTAAATCTTTTGTTTCAGAAATATCATTTTTCAAATTATACAATTGAGGCTGCTGATTTGGAAGAAAAACCATTTTAAAATCTCCTTTTCGCATACATCCTCTATTGGTATTTACATACCAGAAAAGAGAACGATTATAATCCTTATCCGTAGGTGAGTTAATCATTCTTATGAGATTCCTACCTTCAAGCCTAGCGTAAACACTATCTTTCAATTTGGCTCCTGCGGCAGTTAAAAAGGTAGGTAAAAAATCAAGTGTAGTGACTGGTGTTTCGAATACAGTACCTGGTTTTATTTTACCCTTCCAACTCATAGCCATTGGCACCCGAATACCTCCTTCATACACATCACTTTTTATTCCACGTAATGGATAATTATCAGCAAAACTATGTTCTACCTGTCCACCGTTATCATTCGTAAAAACAATAATAGTATTTTCTAATAAATTCAATTGTTCAAGTGCTCTATATATTTTACCCACGTTTTCATCCATATTGTAAGTGAGAGCGGCATTTAATGCGCGGTTACGATTGTTTAATTCTTTAGTAAACCTCTCCAACAATTCCGGTTTAGCTTGCATAGGTGTATGCGGTGCATTGAATGACACATAAAGATAAAAGGGTTTATCCTTATTCGCTTTAATGAACTCTACCGATTTATCTCCAATTGCATCTGTCGTATATGGAATGGTTGAAGCATCCAGTTGTTTTCCGTTTTCTTCAATAAACCGTTTTTTGGTTACATCATAAGCACTGCTACCCCAGAGAAATCCCCAGAAATAATCAAAACCTCTTTTATTGGGATGAAAAGGAGCAGACAATCCCAAATGCCATTTACCAACAATACCTGTAGTATATCCCAAAGGTTTTAGATAATCACCAATTAATTTTTGTTTTGTTGGTAAACCGAGACTATCGAGTGGAAGGTTATATTTTACCCCTTGAATAAAGTTTGTAGTGTGACCAAATTTTGCCTGATACACTCCTGTAAGCAAACCTGCTCTCGACGGACTACAAACAGCACCAGTAACATACCCATTAGTAAATTTCACACCTTCCTTCGCAACAAGATCAATATTTGGAGTAGGTATTAGTCGCGAAGATTGAAAACTAAAATCAGCGTAACCAGCATCATCGGAAAGGATGAAAACTATATTAGGCTTTTGCTGCGCATACGACCAATTAAAAATTGTGATAAAACAGCCAATAAAAATGTTTTGAAATAATTTAGAATTCATAATTATTTGTCAATTTAATATAACGTGAGTTCGATATAAGCTTATTGAAAAAGTATCAATTGTTTCGTGTCTACAAAATTATTTTTCAAGGACGGTTTTTTGTCTGCAAAGTTGTATGCAATGAGAGCTGAAAAAATATTGTTGAAGTAGTTAGTTTGTGAACGATTTCTTGAATGTTCTACTTGAAAAATGTTTTTTAATTGATCAAATATAGTTTCAATTATAGCTCTTTTTCTTAAGTAAAAAGCATCTTGTATCGGAGTAACAAGTTTGGTTTTCATATTCTTTCTTAATTTGGTAACAAGATGTATTCCGTTTGAAAATAAATCCTGAAAAAGTTCTTTAGAAAGATATCCTTTGTCACCAAAAAGTTTACCAAAAAGTTTCTTGATGAACCCTTTCATTTTCAGCGGAGAAGTATCGTGAATATTGGCTGGAGTAAGCATGAAATCAATGATTCCTCCACAATCGTTAGTTATAATATGAAGCTTGAATCCATAAAACCAGCCCAAGGAACATTGACCTCTTTGAGCAAAGCCTTTAAAAGTTTTATTTTGATGAATCCTCCTTTTATCACAAACTCTTAATGGTGTGGAATCTACAAAACTGATACCTGTACAGTCTGCTAGACCTTTAGTTTTTAAATAAATCATCATCGGTATAAAAGATGTAGATTTGAGTTCTACCATTCGATTGTAACTAACCAAATTTGGGAACTCATTTGTTAAAAATTGAGAAACATAATCCAGATAAAAAGTTTTGAAATTTCTATAACCAGAAATATGAAAAAGAACTTGAATTGTTATAATTTCAGAAAGTGATAAATTAGATTTTCTTATTCGTTTTTTTCCGTTTGAAAGAAGTTGACTTTCCCAGTTTGGCACAAAATCTTTACAAAAATCATCAATAGAGCAAAAAATAGTAGTAATTTTATCTAGCGAAAGCATAAGCAAAAGTTTAGTATTTATTTGAAATTAAGCACTTTAAATATACTAACTTTTGCTTTTTTGTACAATTATTTTTACGTATTTATTGCGTGATTATGTCGAACTCACGTTAATATATTAAAATTCTTGTAAATTTATTACAAGAGTTACTCCTTACTAAAAGCTTAGACAACGCTTTTAGACCGTTAAACCGAAGATTCTTTTCTCAATACTATTACTTGACATCTGCCACACATCTAAAACCAGTGTGTTGCAAACCAGTATCGGGTGATGACTTCATTCTTGCCGTAACGCGGTATCCTTTGCAGTAAGAAGCATTACAAAGAAACGATCCTCCTCTAACCACTTTTTTGGGAATAGTTGGCTCCATTGGGTCATGACTCTTTGAAGGTCCTTTGGGATTTTCTGAGACAGATTGTGTTAATTCTTTATAATACTCAGGCGTGTACCAATCACTACACCATTCCCAAACATTTCCTGCCATATCATACAAACCATAACCATTAGGCGAAAATGATTTTACAGGAGCTGCTACTGTAAATTTATCAACAGCAGTATTCAAATAGGGAAATTTTCCCTGCCAAATATTTGCCTTGGGTTTCGCTTTTTCGGGCTCTTCATTTCCCCAAAAATATTTTTTATCAATCAATCCTCCTCGAGCTGCAAACTCCCATTCAGCTTCGGTAGGTAATCTTTTGCCAGCCCATTTTGCATATGCATTTGCATCGTCCCATGAAATGTGTACTACAGGATAATTTTCTTTTCCATTAATAGTACTTTCAGGTCCGTGCGGATGTTTCCAGCTAGCCCCTTTAGTCCATGTCCACCATTGGGATGCATCATTTAAATTAACTGCAGTAGTAGTAGGCGTAAAAACCAATGATGCCGCAACTAATAAACTTTCATCAGGTTTAGGAGTATTAGGTGGTAATTGTTTTTTTATTTCTTCCCAATTGGGTTTTATTTCAGCAGTTGTGATATAGCCTGTTGCCTTGACAAATTTCTCAAATTGAGCATTAGTTACTTCGGTAGCATCGATCCAAAAACTTTTAACAACAACCCTGTGTTGAGGATACTCATCGGATCTTCCTTCTTTATCCGAAGCCCCCATCAGAAAATCACCTCCGGAAATCTTGACCATCCCTTCGTAAGAAACTATTTTTGATTTATTAACTGTTTCTGAAGTTTTTCTAACAGAAAAACGAGCTGGCAAAGAAGTTTCACAACTCATTGTTTCATTAATAACTTTTTTATCATACTGCTTATTTTTACAAGCAAAAAAGAAACAAGATAATAATCCAAAAATGACAGCATTAGATTTCATAAACTATAATTGAATTTCATTTTAAATTTACTAACAATGGACTCTTTAATCCTTGAGAGAAATAATCTAGATACTCAAACCATTGGACTGAATTTGTAATTTTCCCTGCCTTATCCCAAACAGCTCCTGCATAATAAACTATTGGCTCACTATTTTTTGCCTCGGTTAGAGCTAATAATTGATTATTTCCTACCAACATATTCTTGACTGCAGTAGTTAAAACAGCACCAACCCCAGTCGTACCATCATTACCATGAGTAGGTTCCCAATACCCTATAATTCCTTGTTGCTCATTTAACAAAAGTACTCCACTTTCAGGTCTTTTACTTATACCAACTGCAACTGGTAATACTTTACTATCCACATAAGTGTAACTATTTTCTATTCGATTCAGTTGTAAACCTGCATCTAATGAAATTATTCGAGTACATCTAACTTTGATACCAACTGCATCCCAAGTATCGTACTCCAATTGAAAAGTAGAACGTAAAGGACCATTATCCAGTAATTTCCATCGATGGTAATTTCCGGAATAACGCACTGTATCCTTAATATATGGAGCCATACCTCCTGCTCCTAAAGTAAAACCAACTTTGTAATAATCTAATCCATTCCCATGATCAACATGATACTCTCCTACTTTGTAGCGTTCATTTATAACCATTTTATCCGTCCGTTTTACCCAAACATCTAAACCATAAGCATCATCTCTTGTGCCTTCGAGTGCTTTACCATAAGCTCTAAAAGCAATACGATCATTTTCCCAAGCAAAATCATCAAGTCTCTCAGGAACATATCGGGCAAAGGTTTTGGTTTGCAGTACCATTGGTTTTCCTTTTTGTATAGAAAGACGAATTGTTTTTTTGGCTTTCACGCTCACTTGCACCAGTAAATTTTGAATTCCCGGAAGTCCTTTGTGTTCCAATTGATAGGGAATCTGCTTTTTAGTCTCAGTATTAATCACAACAAAATTTAACGTATCTATTTGAGGATAATGAGATAAGATGGTTTCCCATTTGATTGCCACAACAACTTCATTTCTTTCTAAATTCGAAGTATTCTGTATTTCAATAATTCTTTTTGTTTGGGACAAAAGTAGTAATGGAAAAAAAAGAAATAATAAGCAAGCACTCTTAATGTATTTCATGATAGTGTTTTAGATTTTGTTCTGATATTTATTTCCACTAATACTGCTTTTGAAACAGTACTAGTGGAAATAGCTTAAAATATTTATTATTCATTAGAAGGTTTTCCAATGGTAGCAAGAATTCCTCCATCTACATAAAGGATGTGCCCATTTACAAAATCACTCGCTTTTGAACTTAAGAATATTGCCGCACCCTGTAAATCTTCTGGATCTCCCCATCTATTAGCAGGAGTTCTACTGATGATAAATTCATTAAATGGATGTCCATCAACTCTGATTGGAGCTGTTTGGCTGGTTGCAAAATAACCTGGACCAATACCATTAGTTTGAATATTAAATTTGGCCCATTCAGTTGCCATATTTTTAGTTAACATTTTCAAACCACCTTTTGCAGCAGCATAAGCACTTACAGAGTCTCTTCCTAATTCGCTCATCATTGAACAAATGTTAATGATTTTTCCTCCACCGCGTTGAATCATACCTTTGGCAACATTTTTTGAAACAATAAAGGGACTTATTAAATCTACATTTATTACCGCAGCGAAATCCTTAACCTCCATTTCGATAATTGGTGTTCTTTTAATAATTCCCGCATTATTAATTAAAATATCAATTGGAGCTATTTCAGCTTCGATTTTATTAATTGCAGCAATTACGGCTTCTTCATCAGTTACATCAAATACATATCCATAAGCTTCTATTCCTTCCGATTTGTATTCTGCGATAGCTTTGTCTATGTTTTCTTGCGAAAGATCGTTTACTACAATTTTTGCTCCGGCATATCCTAATCCTTTTGCCATAGCCATTCCTAAACCGTGAACTCCTCCTGTAATTAGTGCTGTTTTCCCTGTTAAATCAAATAAATTCATTGTCATTTTTTTTATTAAATACTTAATTATTCTAAAATAAAGCCATCTTTAGTTTTTTCAAGCCATTGCTTTAAAACGGGCTGTAATTTTTTTACAATTGGTAAATCTGGTTTATAAATATTAGTCAATTCAAAAGGATCTGCTTTTAAATCATATAATACATATTCCCCTTTCTTTTTTTTCTTTACAAACGAAAGTTTATAATCTTTAGTTCGGATTCCCCTAAAACCAGTATTCATATCAACATTGTCACTAATAATAGCACCTAAAATATATTGCTCGGTTGGCTTTTTCCCTTTACCGTTCAGATAATATTGAGCATAACTTTTACCATCTAAATTTTTAGGTATTTTATTTTTCAACCCCATAAGTTCTAATAGTGTTGGATAAATATCAGGCAAACTTCCTAAAAAAGTACTGTCTTTTCTTGGAACAATATGGTCTTTCCAACGAACTATGAATGGTATTCTTAATGATTCCTCAAAGATGTTATTTTTTGATATTTCCGAATGTTTACCTAAACAATTACCATGGTCAGCCATAATCACTACGATAGTATTGTCGTCTAATTTCATATCTTTAAGACCATTCAAAATACGTCCAATTTGTTCATCAACTCCCGTAATATTTGCATAATAATAACGAATATCTTTTCGATAAGTATCTCCCATTTTTGTCCCTGCAGCAGGAATATTGGGATCTTTAATAAGGTCTTCTAATGGAACATCTTTATAAAGCTGATAATATTTTTCAGGAACTCTTTGGTATTCTGAATGGGGTGGATTCATAGATACTACTAAAGAAAATGGCGCATCCGAATTTCTAATTTTCCCCTCTTCATTTTTCATATATGCCAATGCTTTATCAGCTTCATGTATTGGTCCCCATTCATTT
This sequence comes from Flavobacterium sp. GSA192, assembly GCF_006386525.1. NCBI lineage: Bacteria > Pseudomonadati > Bacteroidota > Flavobacteriia > Flavobacteriales > Flavobacteriaceae > Flavobacterium > Flavobacterium sp. GSA192. The sequence goes on from NZ_VAHC01000006.1 coordinate 164,945, forward strand.
ACATATTTAAATTCATCCCTTTTATCATTTGTATCCCAATACATTGGTCTATCATGCTCATCATAAGTTCCATAAGCATACCAATAATCAAAACCGTGTCTTTTATCAGGTGAAGTCCATTCGTTCCATGCCACTGGCCCTACATTATTAGATGTTGGCACATAAGGTTTATATGGTGAATCCAAATGCCATTTTCCAATATATCCATTAGAATATCCATTTTCTTTTAAAATATCAGACCAACATATAGCATTCTCCTGCAATTCAATTCCAAAAGGAGCAGATGCAGAATTTACATTACTGTAAACCTTATTTTTAATAGGATATTGACCAGTCATGAGCATAGCCCTGGCTGGCGAACAAACAGGATAATTACTGACCATCTGTTCCAACACTAAACTTTCCTTAACGTATTGATCTAAATAAGGAGTCATAACTGGCTCTCTCCCTTCAAAACCTACTGCTTGAGCTCTCCACTGATCAGCAAGAATAATAAGTAAATTTGGTGCTTTTTTATATTTAACATTATTTTGAGCATCACAAGAAATTCCAAAAACTATTGAGAGTAAAAGGAAAAACTTTGTACAAATACTGTATCTTATATATTTCATAATTAGTTTTTTTTTATTCAAGTTCCTTAATCCATTTTGGTAACTTATCCAATCTTAATTTTAATTGAGCTAAATACAAAGAAGCAGGCTCTACAGCTTTTCCTATTGATTCTGATTGTCCTAATTGATCCATTCTAAAAGTTGTTCCCTTACTGATAAATCCAACAATAACAGGTTTAGGAATTTTCCAATATTCATATACTTTAGATGATGGCCAAAACTCAAAATCTTTTACCGGTTCATTAGTTTGTTTATAATTCCATAGAACTAAACCTTGCATATGATTAGGCATATTTTCTAATGCACCTCCTCCTCTATTTTTCATCAAACCGCCTTCAACACCATCTAATAATGTATTTCTTGGCTGGCTTGCGTGAGATTCAAAACAAGTTGTCGAAGGATAAGTACAATTTAAAATTACAGTATTCATTGATCCATGTGATGAACCAAAGGAATGCCATTGGGATGCTTCATCAACACAATTCGCAATTAATACATTGGTAGAACCATTAGAAGTAATGGCTTCATGACCACTGTTGCCGTCAATTTTACAATTTAATACAGAAATATTAGCACTTTGTAAAACTATTGCTGCAACACTACAATCGGTAAAACGACAATTTTTCATCCATGAATTTGTTGTTCTATTGATTCGCAACATCGTATAGCCACTATCATCTTGCCATGAACGATGATGAACAAATTTTTCTTTCCAATTGCCCACAAATGCAACATCCTCTATACCAATCTCTTCACTATTAGCAAATTTAGAAACTTCCCATTTGTATTTTGGATCAATAGTATACGAAACAGGTGCTTTAAGAATGAGCTTATTGTTTTTAATACTTTTGATTTGATAATAAACCTTAACATCAATTCCTTTATTAACCAGATAACTCCATGTTGGTTCAACTTGTTGAGTCTTCAATTCCGCTACAATTAAATCTTTATTATTATCTAATAATTTTAAAACAATCCAATCTCCTGACTCTAAACCTTCAATCGTATTTAACTCAATAGTACAATCTCCAACTGCTGCTGCTTTAGTAATAAATCCTATTTTTTTATCAGCACCTCCGCTAGTAAAAAGAAATAATGGTGGAACGGTCCACATTTTTGATGGATCTGCTGGCGGAAGTGTATTTTTCATATACAATTCAGTACCATTCAAACCAGAACCACTTCCTCTAAAAATGATATTGCCTTTCTTTGATATAATAGAATTTGTTGCATCACTTTCTTCATTCACTAAAAATCTTCCTTTAGGGAAAAAAACAATTCCAGAACCATTTTTATTAGCCGCATCTATTGCTTTTTGTATGGCAATTTTATCTGAAATATCATCATTAGGCTTTGCTCCAAAAGTGGTGACATCAAAAATCTTATAATTAGTAACATTGGGAATTTCTTTTTCTCCCTGATGATAACCTACATAAGAGAAATCAGGTAAAAGATTTCTATCTTTCTTATAATCTTCAAATATTTTAGATTTATCTTGAGCAAAAACAGCTGTTAAAGCTAATAAATTCAGACAGACAATTAATATATTTTGAATAGGGCTTTTATTACAATTATACATTTTAATAGATTTTATTTAATTCATTAATGAATATTCTTTTCTACAAATACCAATCTTTGTAACGTAATAATGCTTCTAGGAAATAATAATCGGCATAAGTAAGAGGTACATCAATTTCACTTTTATGAGGAATTGATCCTACACTATGCTTCAAAAGAAAACCACCATTAGAACCTAATTGTGCTCGATATTTAGGACTAGATAATGACTTTAAAATAATTTTAGCAACATCAACATAATTTTGTTTTTCTTTTCCTGAAGTATATTGTCCTAATTCCAGCAAGGCTGAGGCAAACACGGATGCCGCTGATACATCTCTTAGCGCATCAGGGATTTTAGGGTCATCAAAATCCCAATACGGAATTTTATCGGCGGGTAAATTAGGATGGTTCAATATAAATTTTGCAATTCCTTGTGCCTGATTTAAGTAAACAGGATCTTTTGTAAAACGGTACATCATAGTATAACCGTAAAGTGCCCAACCTTGACCTCTACTCCATGAACTAGAATCTGAATACCCTTGAGCGGTAACTTTTTTACGAACTTCTCCAGTATTTAAATCATAATCTAGTACATGGTAGCTACTATAATCAGGTCTAAAATGATTTTTAATTGTGGTATTAGCATGATTTCTTGCTATATCGGCAAAACTTTTATCAGTACTATTTTGGCTTGCCCATTCCAGCATTTCAATATTCATCATATTATCAATAATAACCGGACCTACAAATCCTTTTTGTCTCAAGCCTCCATCGGTAATTTCCCAAGATTGGATCACTTTGGCATTAGGACGGTATCTTGTTGCCAATGATTTAGCCGATTCCAGAATTACTTTTTTATACTCTTCATTTTTAGTTAATCGAAACGCATTCCCATAACTGCAAAACATCATAAAACCTAAATCATGGTTTTTAGTGAAATACTTTACTGTATCTAAAATCGCTAATCTTTTTTTAGCATCTTCAAATACCCATGGTTTTTTAGTATATTCATAAATATATAGAAGCGTTCCCGGATAGAAACCACTACACCACCAGTACACATCAGAATTAATATGCTTGTTATTACTAAATGTTCTTGGCATTGAATCCAAAGGAGTCGCTTTCTCCAAATATTTATATTGCTTTGCTGCAAATACAAAATTATCCTGAATCATTTTTTTCATTACTGTCTTTTCTTTCTTATTAGCTTTTTGTGCAGAAACTGACAAGCTATAAAAAGATAGCAGTAATAAAAGATATTTAAGTATTTTCATAAGTTGTTATTTATTATTTTTTTTAAAGAAATATAATATCACCATGATTCATTATATACAATGAATCATGGCAATTTGATAATTTATTAATTTAACCAAGGCTCACTTTGTGTTAATGCTTTATTTGACAATATTTCTACTGAAGGGATAGGGAATAATACGTTTCTTGCAGTAACATTTCTCCCTCCTAAACCTCCATACTGTTGGTTTGCTGGAGTTGGGGCTGCACTCATTTCAGCACCTACAGCATTCATTGTGCTAACAAATTTATTCCAACGAATTAAATCAGAACGACGTGTACCCTCAAAACACAATTCACGCATACGTTCATCTTCAATAAATAGTTGAAAAGCACTTTTAGACGCTGCTGCCGTTGCTGTTGCTACATCAGATGTTGGATAAGCTAGTGTCAAATTAGTTTGTCCATATCCTCTACGACGTACTTTATTAACTGCTTCAACAGCTTCTTCAGTTGGCCCATTTACTTGATTTTCAGCTTCTGCATACATTAAAAGAACATCTGCATATCTCAAAACAGGAAAATTAATAGGAGTATGATTTTTATTTTTAGGTGTTAGAATTTCATACTCTCTTCTCCATTTTCCACAATCTCTACCATAAGCCATTGTTTTTGCAATAGCAGTTTTGGCTCCAGTATTATTATTAAAAGTATAAGTTGTTAAGACCCAATCACGACGTAAATCGCCAGTGCCATATTTATTAAATAATCGACCTGTACCTTTAATAAAACCATAACTATATCCTATTGTTGATTCAAAATTAACTCCAGTCATAGTAATTCCATTGGTGTTTCCCACACGACCAGTTTCAGTATAGGAGTCAGTACGATTTCCTTTGAAATCAATTTCCCAAATACATTCTTTTACATCATAGATATCCTGTGCTTGGTTGATAAATATTTGACGGTATCCATTATTAGAGGTATTAGCTGTTATAGTTGGGTTAAAAGGTGCTAAAGCAGGATTAGTATCAAAACTAACATTCAAAGAATGTTCTCCTGAATCTATTACTTTTTTAGACCAAGCTAAAGCATCTGCATACTTTGAACTATCCATTAAAGGATAGCCAGCCATTTGCAAACAAACCCTAGCAAGAATGCCCTGTACTGCTGTTTTAGAAATTCGACTAGAGTATCCATAAGAGGTAACAGTTCCAACTTTTGCTTCAGCTTCTGTCATATCTTTTAATATTTGAGCATACACTTCAGCAATTGAAGATTTAGCAATTTGAACCCCATTAGGACTAGTTGTAGGTGTAGTTTTTAAAGGTACTTCTCCAAATCTAGTTACTAGCATAAAGTAATAATAGCCTCTCAAAAATAAAGCTTCGCCTAAAATAACCTCACGTTTATTTTCATCCATCTTAGGAACATTTATATTTGCGATTAAATCATTAGCCCTATTTATTCCATTGTAGAGTTCACTCCATAATCCAGCCACATCAGCTGCAGTAGGATCAAAATTATACACCTGTGTACCTGTTACTTGAGCAGAACGAGCATAATAACCTTCATCAGTACAAGCCTCTAAAGTTGTATACATTGCATTTCCATACAATTTATCTGAACCTAAAGGATCATACACTCCAGCTAGAGCCTGTGTTAATCCTTCTTCATCTGTATAATATTGTTCTAAAGCAATTTTATTCTTTGGTTCGGTATTTAAAAAATCCTCGCATGAACTAGTGAAAATTGAGACCAGTAATAATCCTATATATATATTTTTCATCTGAAAAGAATTAATGTTATTAAAATGAAATATTTGTACCAAAAACTATAGTTCGTGCACGAGGATAGGATGAGAAATCGAATCCTGGTGTTAATGCTGAACTATAGGTATTTACCTCCGGATCTGGACCGGAATAATCAGTCCAAGTAATTAGATTTTGTCCTGACACATAAAATCTTAATGATTTTAAACGTAATTTTTTAAGAAAACTAGCATCAAAATTATAACCTAAAGAAACTGTTTTTAATCTTAAATAAGAACCATCTTCTACAAAATTAGATGAGTAACCTCCACCAAAGTAACCTCTGGTACGAAAAATATCTGAATCTGAATTCTCTGGTGTCCATCTATTTTCATAGCTGGCAAATTGATTTAAATAACCTTGGTTTTTTGTATTCCCTTCAAATAAAACACGATTAGCATTCAAAATGTCATTTCCATAAGACCACTGAAAAAAGATATTCAAATCAAAACCTTTATAAGTAAAGTTATTAGAAAATCCACCTGTATGAACAGGTAATCCTTTCCCAATTACAGTATAATCATTAGAATTAACTACTAAATCACCATTTTGATCTTTGTATTTTATATCTCCTGGTTTAATATTAGCTCTTGTATTACCGTTAGTTGTAACATCTGGCTTTAATGTATAAATACCTGTAGTTGTATCTAAATTAAAATCTTCATATTTGTAAGTTCCCAATGACTCATAACCATACATCAAACCCAAAGGTTGTCCTATTTTAGCTATGTAAGCACTTGTAGTATTCCATTGATTATCCCAATTTACAGTACTCTCAAGAGATTCTTGATCCTCACCTAAAGCAATTAACTTATTTTTATTAAAAGCTATATTAGCACTAGTAGTCCATGTAAAATCTTTTGTATTAATATTTTTAGTAGTTAAAGTTAACTCCAATCCTTTATTTTCAACACTTCCAATATTTTTTATTGCTGAACCAAATCCAGAAGAAGGAGGGAGTTGAGTATTTAATAATAAATCTTTTGTTATCTTCCTATATATGTCAGCAGTCAAAGTAATTCGTTGATTGAAAAAACCTAAATCAATACCTGCATCAACTTGCTCAGTTGATTCCCATTTTAAATCAGAATTTCCAAGATTTGTAGCAACAACTCCGGGTACATATTCATTATTAAAAACGTAACTATTCCCTATTGGGTTAAAATAAGTCGAAAGGTAATCAAAGTCTCCTACTCTATTATTTCCTGTCACACCATAACTTACTCTTAATTTACCCTCAGATAAAGTTTTATTATTTTTAAGAAATTTTTCTTTATCAAATCTCCAAGAAGCAGCAGCTGAAGGAAAGTAACCCCAATGGTTTTTAGAAGGAAACTTTGATGAACCATCTGCTCTGAACGATGCTGTTAAGAGATATTTAGAATCATAATTATAGTTAATCCTACCTAAGAAAGATGACATTGTCCAAACTGATGCCAAAGAATCTACACGTTGGGCTACTCCTTGATCTAATCCTGCTAATCCCAAATCTTCATTTGGTAATTGAGTAGCCGAACGACCATAAGACCATGAATCTCGTTTTTGGATTGTAAATCCTCCTAAAACATTAATTTTTGATTTTTTAGAAACTTTTTTATCCCAGGTTAATGTATTCTCATTTAACCAATTGCTAGAATTACTGTGTAAAATTCTTCCGTTTACTCCATTTGTATTTCCTGGAAATCCATATTGAGTCTTTGAATTATTAAATTGATCTTGTCTTAACCTATTTTCAATAATTCCAAACGAAGTTCTGAGTTTAAGGTCTTTTGTAAACAAATATTCTAAATATCCATTAGCATTAATATTTTTAGTAGTGTTCAAACGATACAAATTTTGTAAATTTAAAAGTGGATTCACTCTATAATCATTTGCTGAATTAACATCCGGATCCTGAAGTAAATCAAGTACTGAAGAATCAGTTGCAATTGGTCTGTATCCCCATACCGAAACCATAATATTTGTAGTAGCACTTCCTGTTGACATGGCTGGATTAATTCCTGATTGTTCTAAATGGCTATAATTAGTATTAATTCCTATTTTCAATTTATCGGTAATTTTATAATCCAAAACTGCACGACCTTGATATCTTTTATAATTGGAATTCAATAAAATACCATCTTGATCACTTGTCGAACCAGAAAATGCGTATTTTAATTTTTTAGTCCCACCTCTTACAGAAAAATCATTATTTTTAAACAAAGCAGTTCGAGTAGTCAAGTCTTGCCAATCGATACCTTTCTGCGTTTTATAATAATCTAGGGTTTTTCCATCAGAAAGATAAATCTCTGTCGGTGAACGCGGTATTGACGTTTCAGCAGGATTAAGCTCTAGTTGATATTTCACAAATTCATAAGGACTCATCAATTCCATTTTACTTATATTATTTTGAACCCCTACTGAACTTGAGAAACTAAATACCGCTTTGCCAGCCTTACCTTGTTTTGTAGTAATCACAACAACCCCATTAGCTCCTCTAGCACCATAAATAGCAGTAGCCGATGCGTCTTTCAAAATATCAATCGATTCAATATCACTTGGATTCACAACATTATTATCAGGATCTTCAATCAAAAAACCATCCACAACATATAACGGACTATTAGCCTGTGTAACTGAGTTATTCCCTCTAATTACTATATTAATACCTGCTCCAGGTCTACCATCTGAAGATGTGACCTGAACTCCCGCTACTCTACCAGCCAATGCCTCATCAAAAGAGCGAACAGGCGCTTTATTTAAATCACTCATAGCTACGCTAGAAACTGCCCCTGTCAAATCTTTCTTTTTAACTGTTCCATATCCAATTACAACAACTTCCTCCAAAGCACTGGTTGTCGATTTTAAAGTAACAGCTACAGTTGTTTTATCTTGAACAGCAAGAGTACTGGTTTCAAAACCGATGTAAGTAAAAATCAATTGATCTTTTGATGCAGCGGTTATTTTAAATTGACCATTTCCATCTGTTAAAGTAGCTACTTTAGTCCCTTTTACAGAAACTGTAACCCCAGGAAGAGGTTCATTTAGATTATCATTTACTGAACCTGATATTATTCTGTTTTGTGCATGTATAAATGCTGGAGCAATCATACAAAAAACGCCCATTAAAAACTGCTTTAAAGCAATATTAAATATTGGGAATTTCAATTGGTAATTTTTCATAAGCCTCTATTTATATGGTTAATATGTTAGTTTATACTACAATATTATGCAAACGTTATTATATAAACAAGATAAAGCATGAAAAAATGTGCTCGAGCACAAAAAATTAACTAAAATGTAATAAAATGACCCTTGTTTTAATTTTTATTTTTTTTATTAGCTTAAAAAAACCATATTATTAACTATAAAAAAGTCATTTAGTTAGAATTATTATTTTTAAATTTTATTGTGGAAATAAGAACTAAAAAGTTGCTGAAATTAACTTAAAGAAAACCAACAATGTAAAATCTTAAAAACTAAAAAAGAATTAATTTAATAAATAAAAAATTGCATTCATAAGCCAATTTCGAATTGGAAAATGAATGCAATTTTTTTTAAAATTATTTTCTAATTTACTCTTTTATCTGAGTCTTTTCTTTTAACAACTTGGCTAACTCATTAACTTTATTTGGAAATTTTTTAGCTAAATTATTTTTTTCACCTAAATCTTCGTTTAAATCATACAATTGGGGTTCATTCGCATTACCTGTTTCAATACCCACTAATTGATCATAAGAAATTCCATCATTAGCAGGGATAAATTTCCAATTGTCTTTTACTATAGCAAGAGTTCCACCTTTACCTAATGTGTTTCCTCCTTGTTCTATTAAAATAGTTCTTCCTTTTTCTGATTTACCAAGAAAAGTTTCTAATGTATTTTCACTGTCTGGCGCATCTTCTTTTAGAATAGGTTGTTCCAATAAATTAGAAAAAGATGCTAATAAATCCATTTGACAAACCATTCCAGAAGATACTTTTGGTTTTACAACATCCGGCCAACTTAAAATAAATGGCACTCTTGTTCCCGCTTCCAGAACACTATACTTTCCACCTCTTAAAATTCCATTTGGGGTATGTCCATTTAGTTGACTTACTGCTTCATCTTGATAGCCATCATCCAAAACTGCACCATTATCACTTGTAAAAATAACCATCGTATTTTGGTTAATTCCCAATGTTTCTAGCTGTTTCATGATTTGACCTACCGTCCAATCTAACTGCAAAATTGCATCTCCACGATAACCCAGACCACTTTTTCCCTTAAACATCGTGGCAGGCATACGCGGAACATGAGGTTCAGTAAGAGCAAAATACAGAAAGAATGTTTTCTTATGATTCTCCTCTATAAATTCTTTTGCTTTTTCTAAAAAAGTTGTAGAAATTTCCTCATCAACCCATCTTGCTTTATTACCACCACTCATGTAACCGATACGTCCAATACCATTAACAATTGTATTGTCATGTCCTTGTCCTGGAGAAGATTTCATTTTTAATAATTCAGGATGCTCTTTCCCCGTAGGATCATTACCTACTTTACTACTGTAATCTACTTGAATTGGATCATTAGTATCTAAGGCAACAACCTTGTGATTTTCCATAAAAACGGATGGTACCCTATCAGCCGTTGCAGGGAAAATAAAGGAATAATCAAAACCAACTTCATTTGGGCCTGGCTTTATTTCTCCATTCCAATTTTTAGCTACCTGATCTCCTAAACCTAAATGCCATTTACCTACATTGGCTGTTCTATAACCTGCCTGCTGAAATAATTTTGGCAAAGTCATTTTATTTGTTGGAATAATTAAAGCTGCATCTCCCGGTAAAATCCCCGTTCCTGATTTTCTCCATGGATATTGCCCCGTAAGCAATGCGTATCTGGAAGGAGTACATGTTGCCGAAGTACAATGAGCATTGGTAAAACGTACCCCTTGATTAGCCAGTTTATCCAAATTTGGAGTTTTAAGCTTAGTTGCTCCATAGCAGCTTAAATCACCATATCCAAGATCATCTGCGTAAATAAAAATCACATTGGGTTTGGCTGAAATCTGTTTATTTTGAGACTCTTGGGAATAAAAACTAAAAGTTATTAAAGTTAAACAGCCAGTAATAATTGATTTTATCATTTTTAAAATTTATTTAAAGTTATTATTAATATGGCTTGTCAAAAAGAGCACTAGAAGACAATTTACTGTTACTTGGTAAGATTACTTTTTTTAGAAAAGAGGCGTCACCTGTAGATTTACACCAATCTAATAAATACTCTCGGTATTGATCTAAAATTTTTGAATGGGATTTAGAATCAGTTAAATTATTCATTTCTAAAGGGTCATTTTCAAGATCAAATAACTGTTCTCTATTTTTACCCCAACTGTATAAAACATATTTAAAACGTTTCCCAACAACCGCTCTACCACTTGAACCAAAAGCATTCTTACCTTCAAATTTAGTCTCAACAACAATAAAATCTCTATCTAAAGTACTATTTGATATTTCAAAAACCGTTTTTAAACTTTTTCCGCTTAATTGTCTTGGTACTTCAACACCAGCATATTCACAAATGGTAGGATACAAGTCAAGTCCATTCGAAATCAAAGTAGTATTGACTTGATTGGTTTTAATTTTTCCTTTATAACTAGCGATAAAAGGCACTTTAACAGACTCTTCAATAAGTGCCGTTTTTTGATTCCATCTGTGTGAAGCATTACCATCACCGTGGTCACTTGTAAATAGTATTAAAGTATTTTCTCTAAGATTAAGTTTATAAATAGCATCTAGAATTTTTCCAATTTCCAAATCTACTTTTTCAATCAATTTATAATAAGTATATCTATATTGACGCCAGTCTTCTTCTGTATAATTAGCAGTTGGATAAACTTTTTTGTTAGCATCTTGTTCCATTTTAAGAACTTCTGGAAATGAGTTCCCTTGCTGATAATTTTTAGGTAACTGTGGTGTCTCATGTAATGGTACACTCAAAATATTTCCATAAGGTAATGGCTCATTTCTTGCCCATTCGCATATATTATGAGGATTATCAAAAGACACCGTCAAAAAAAATGGCTTTTTTGATTCTTTTTTTGCTTTTAAATAATCAATACTTTTTTCAGCTAAACCAATGTCTCCCATAGGAGCTATCATATCAAAACCATTACCGGCAACCATACTTGATTCATGTGCGTGCCACTTTCCTCCGTATGCACAATCATAACCTGCAAGCTGTAGTGCTTTAGCAAGCATCAATTCTTTTTCAGATAATTTTATAATATTATCTCCAACTTCATTCGAATTTACGCCTAAATTATGAGGCATTTTACCTGTAAAAATGCTTGACCTTGACGGAGTACACAAAGGAAAAGTTACATACGTTTTTTCAAATCGCATACCACTTCTTGCTAACCTGTCTAAATTAGGAGTTTTTACATCTGCATTACCTGCAACACTCAATGCTTCTGCCTGATGTTGATCCGTCATTATTAATATAATGTTCGGTTTTTCTTTTTTTTGGGCATTAACTCCAATAAAAGCTCCAACAAACATTACAAAAAATAATATTTTAAATTTAGTAATCATAATAAATTTATTTGGTCAAATTAATTTTATTAGAAAATCCATGTCTACACTCTATAGTTATTAGTGTATTGTTACCCGTAATCACAATAGATTTGACTACTGAATTAGCTGCAAGTTTCCATTGCCCTTTTAAAGTAATACTCAATTCAACAGGCAAGCTATAGCCACTAATTGTCTTATCTTTTACTTCAGAAAAATTAAGATCTGGCTGAACCGCACTTATGGTAACATTTTCTCCTTTGTTTTTAATCATCAAAAGCGAAGGGACTGAAACACCTTTCAAAATAGAATTATCCAACTCTTTACTCGAATCAAATATTACGAAGCCTGTTGTTGAACTCTCATTATCTCTTACAATATGAGCCGTGTTATCAGCTCTCAAAATCTGATAGGATTTATCTTTTTCAATTTTATTTTCAAAAGAATTAATATCTTCCTTTTGAAGACCGGGATAAATAACATACTGATAAGAGGCGTCTTTAGGAGCTTTACCGTGTTCAATCCATGAAGAAGTAAAATTGCCTCTAGTAACGCTAATTCCTTTGTTTATTGAATTAATCTCTTTTGTTCTTATAGAATAACTATTAATATAAGATTCTTGAGTTTGTCTTCTAATTTCAATTGTATTGGGGGATAAAATATAGTATCCATTTTGATAAGCATCAATTAACCATTTTCGGGAATTACCAACTACTTCTATCTTCGATTGATAAGGAAACGTCGAAATGTCTTTCTTTTCAGATAAATAAATAGGCATCGAAGTACTACTCAGGAAATTTTGAAATAAGTTTGTTTGTATTGGATTTACAGTGTCAACGCTTGAAATTCCTGTTCCAATACAAATTAATTTATCTCCAAAAGAAAAAACAGATTTATTAGCCTTAAGTTTTCCTGGAAATCCTATATTTTTTTCTGGTCCATCTGCATTAGAACCTTTTGATTCATTTAATTTCATTCCAAAAACACCATTATTATCTAAAATTACTGCTCCTGCAAAAGTCTCCTCAGACCTAAACATTAACAATGGTGTATTAGGCTCTAATTCTTTAAACGGAAGATTTACAACTGTTGTTCCCGGATAACGATTCCAATCCCAACCTTCTTGCTTAAAACCACTCGCTTCATCTCCTCCAATATTATTTATCTGAATACTCCCATTTGCAGGATATCTTCCATATCTATTGGCATCAACATATATCTCTGAGGCCCAAACATATTTACTGTATCCTTTGATAAATGCGGCCCAATCATTTCTCCTATGAATAGCAGTTGCTGCATAAGTGAGTACATGATACCCCGGCAAAGTATCCTTTCCAACATTATCTATATCTGCAAATAAAGTAGTATTTAATTTATCGCTTTCGCCCCACAATCTTAAATAAGCAGCTGCCACTTCATTATCTATTTTGGAAGTACCTTCAGGATTTCCTGAACGAGCCATTAACAAAAATGAATTTTTCAAGGACTTAATAGAATAGTCTTTTAACGGATGGCGCCCTGCATTTCCAAAACCAAAATCCAACAATTGACTGTACAACCTTGTTGTCATTAATGCTTTCTTAAAGTTTTTGTGCCCGGCCTCGTTAATTCTAAATTGAGTTCCGGAAAGTGTAAAAATCACAGGAGGTATACTAGTAAAAGCTCCTAATCCATAAGCTGGATAATGCCCATTGTGATGCCATGAAGTACCATCTATCTTAAACACACCTATTTCGTTGTCCTGAGCCAGAGTTTTTGATATATAATTAGAATAAGCCTCTAATAATGCTGTTTGTTTTTCAACATTATCCGACATAAAAATTAGCATCAAATGATAAAAAGATTGAGTATTAAAATAATCAATATTAGCTTCAAATTCTTCTTCTGGTCCCAAAATCTTACCCAAATTAAAAATCCATTGTAGACTATTCCCCACCTCATTTAGTAAACCTGCATTCTTTAATGGTTCTTTCATCATATAAAAAGCATCTGTAAGCTCTCGAACATTATACCCTATATGATGTCTGGTACCTCCTGACGCTCCTTCCTGCCAACCTTGATCTAAAAAATATTGGGATGCAGTAATAAACATTTCTTCTATTTGAGCCTTATTTTCATCAGTGCTTTGAAGGTAATAACTAGCTATTTTCTTTAAAACTTTACCAAAATCTTGAATTTCTGAAAAATTTTTCTGATTTACATCTTCTCTATCAAAGTAAACCTGTTCAATTTTAAATGTCAAAGGAGCTCCTAAAACAGTCTCATTTTTCACCAGATTTAATTTAGCATATTCTTTTTTCGCTTTTAATAAATTATCACTCTTTTCAGTACTTTTATCAAAAGTATCATCAATACGTTGTTTAATAATCCGTATTTCTTCTTTTTGTAGATTTGAAACTGGTTTTACAAGCATTTCCTGAATGCGTTTCATATCTCGAATCAAAGGCATCCAATGATCTTTTCCTTCTTCTATATCTTTTTTAATAAAAGGTACCATCACATCTGGATAAGAGTGACGATCATCTTGATATTGAGAAAACACAATATCATCAAAAAACAATTTCCCTTTGCTCCTAATAGAACTACAACTTACTTTAAAAGTATCATAAGCTATAGCATCTCCTTTTTTGGGCGGATTACCATTCATCTCATAAAAAGGAACCCAAATAGTACGCCATCCAGTAAAATTTAATTTGATAGAAAACCAAACTTCTTCTTTACCTTCTTTTTCATAAGAAATTTTAATGATTTCATCCTGAGATTTTTCATTATACAAAGACATTACCAAAGTTGGGCTCGCAGGAAAATGATCTCCATATTTCAAAGGGCTATCCTTTTTACTCAATATTCCAAAATTAGAAGTTTTAAAAAAACTCACTCCTGACCATTCCCATTGTAATGATGATTTCCCAAATTGATGGTGTTTATTACTAATTGATAAACTACTCGACTTATTTTTTTTGAAATTGATTATCGAAGATTCACTCTCAAAGGATTCTTTAGCCGGATTACTTTCTTTTAGCTGCGCAAAAGACAAAACCCCTGTTATAAGAGTTATGGCTGTAATAAACTTTTTAGTCATTTTGATTCTTTTCATTTTTTTTACTATTAATTTCAATACTAAGCAGGTTCTATTTTTATTACCTAAACTAAAACTTAAAATCTATATGTTTAAAATTCCTAATCAAAATTTAAAACTTATTTTGATTAGGAATTTTCATGTTTTCTAATCACTTATTTTTTTATAATGGTGTACTGCGCTATTTGATTTCCATTTTGAATCACTACAAAATAAGTTCCAACAACCAGATCGCCAACATATAAATTTTGAGGTATAGTAGTAAATGCTATTTCCCTCATTTTATTTCCGTAAAAATTATACAAACTTATTTTTGCATTTACCGCTAATTCAGTTACACTAACATTTAGAAAATCCTGAACCGGATTTGGATAAACAACAACTGGTGTTGATCCATCTAAACCATTACCCGAACAAGTCCCCAAATGATCACCATGATCCAGATGTGATTGAACTGCTGATTTGGCTACACAAATGATTTTTCCGTTATGACAAATTTGTACTTTATCTGTATTATTACCACAGGATACATCCAAAGTATTAATAGTAATGGAAGCCGATGCATGGCACCCCCCTGCATAAGTTATTGTTACGGTATAAGTTCCTGCTTCTGAAACTTCAATAGTAGCTGTTTTCGCTCCCGTATTCCAGCTATATGCCTCAGCCTGATTATCTAAAACCAAGGCTGTTAGTGTCAATGATGATGGGCCATAACCGATATAGAGTGTGTTTTTCAAATCTACACTTGGATCCATTGCATAAACATCTGGAATTAACAATTGTACAGGAGGACATGCTACATTTACATTAACTATTTCTGATGTACTAACCGCATTATCATTATCAGTAGCTTTAGCGGTTATCGAATAATTTCCTGCCAAAACATTATCCCATTCAAAACTATACGGTCCAGTTACAACTTCTCCTAACTTATTCGCTTCATTAAAAAATTCAACCTTTGTAATTGTTCCATCTGCATCTGATGCATCTGCAGTAAGAGTAATTTTTGCAGGAGCATAAAAACTTTTATTTGACAAAGACGAATCTATTGTTACCAGTGGTGCGACAGGCTGCGGATCAATCACGGCATTAGTTCCTGAAGAAATACATCCGTCGGCATTTTTAGCATATACCGTATAATTACCCGGTGACAGATTCTCAAAAAGACCTGTAGTATTATCAAATGTGATTTCATCCAAACTAAAACTCAAATTAACAATTGTACTGCTAACCTGAATACTTCCTGCTTCAGTATACGTTGGCTGTGTAATATCTAAAATGGGGGCTTCAGGCGTTCCGTTTAACAGTGCACATGGATTTTCTAAAGCCAATTTTATTTCTACCGGAAGTCCATCAAAAGTAGTAAATGCAATTGTTGTAGCTGTTTCAGTTGCCGAAACAATATTGGCATTAGGATTAGTTTCCAGTAAATTCCATTTATTATTTAATGTTAGTGTGATTACTTTAGGAGAAGAAGGTGAGGCACCTAAATCAGGATTACTTACTGACAAAACAATTTGAGAATAGTTTTGATTTAAAGACCGATACATAACCAAACAAGGAGTATCATTTGCGTTAACAAAACCATTTGTTATGTCTGTATTTGCAGCTGGCAAAGCATAAGCCCAGGTTTTAGAAGTTATATGTTCGATTATTTGTTGGTTAGTGTTATTCTGATAAACTTTATAAGGTTTGTCCTCTGCTGATTGCATTTGCTGTGCAAAGTTGGTCATTTGAGATGAATTTGTAGCAGGTACACAAACAAACTCATACGAGTCATTTGCAGGAGCATTTCCATGATCAAGATAAGCCAGATGGTAATTATTTCCACTATTACTTGCGATAGTCTCATCCGATGGATTAACTTGATTTTGATAAGGAGTAATTTGGTTAGAATTTCTAATTTTTAAAGTTCCGGAATTAGGTAAGATGTAATAACCCGTGTTATAATTATCAATTATCCAGTTAGCCGAAGTCTCTCCAAATGATTCAGCACTTTGGTTGGTTTTTACCGCTCCATTAACCAAAATATCAGCTGAATTATTATTGAGTCTTTGAAACAAGGTTGTTACAGTCGAATTAACATCATCATTATTTTTAATACCATTTGCCAGACAAATAATGTAATTATCAATTGCAAAATAGGTTTTTGTAAACTCAAATGTAGCATTATGAGTTATAGTTCCATAAGAAATTCCAAACCCTAAATTATTACGCTCTTTAAATTTCATAGCAAACAAACCTGATTGTCCAACAGTATTAGACAAAACATCATTATTGATCTGATTTAAAGCTAATGAACCTGCAAAGCCATAGGTATTATATTCATCTACACGTTCTCTTTCGGCATGTAACTTATTCCAAGGTAAAACAATCGTTGTTGTACCCGGATTATAATTCCAGTCCCATCCTATATCACTATATCCATTTCCGGTTGTACTATTTCCTGGATATATAATTTCTAAAGCACCGTAGCTTTGATATCTTCCAAATCTATTTTGACCGGCATAAACCTCAGACCCCCATAAAACATCAGACTGTCCTTTCATGGAAGCAATCCAGTTATTTTTTCTATACACTCCTAAATTACCCGAGTTAAACTGAATGTAACCTTCTTCAAAAGGAGTAATTGTATTGTTGTTGAATTGGCTGTTAACACCATACTTTCTATTGTAAATTCCTGCCAAAACCGGATCTGCACCACCTAATCCTAAAATTTTACCTCCAGTTATTGCTACATTGGATAATGTTTGTGAGGATAAGGAAGTAGTTTTAATTTGTGGGTTTCTTCCTGCTAAAGCAAAAGATTTAACACCTGTGTCATTGCTATACATCGCTTGTGCATAAACGGCATCCCTAAATCTCTGATAAGTAGGTTGATCTATTTGAAAATTAGTTCCTTCTAAAGATTTCAATGCAACGGAAATTGTATTAAAGGCATACATATAACCGTCATAACCAACCCCATGATGATATGATAAACCATCTTTTTTCAAACCATCTTCCTGACCATAAGTATATATTAAAAAACGATCTAAAAATCTTTTTACCGTTTTTAAATAGCGTATTTTTTCATCATTAGTTTTAAACCAATCAGCATAAGCAAACAAGACATCAATATCCAAATACATTATATCAGTAAGAATAGCTCCGTTACTTTGTGTAATACTAAAATCATAACTTGAATCAAAAAGATATTTAAATGAATCAGTCTCTATAGAAAGAGTATTCCCAAACAAATCTTTCACATTGTCGGGAAGAAAATTATTCAGAAAAATTGCAGGACGGGTAAATGTGGGATAATCATAAAAATCAACTGCAGAATAAGCACTCGTTCCGTTATTACAAAACAAGCTTGATATATACCAAACAGTTTTAACTGCCTTATCGCTAATATTGGTATCGCTTGGATTGAATTTTAAATATCTGGCAAAAATTTTCAAGAAACCAATCTGTGCAGCACTTGTTATAGGATTTCCTGTTATAACATTCCCTGAAGCTGTAATATTCAACGCGTTATAATCACTAATTGCAGTATTTAATTGAGCCATTGTTGGAGCAGATGTTCCTAAAATCTGATTAGACAAACTCGCACGGATAGCTGCTAAATCATCTATTTCTGAAGTGGTAGCAGCTGTAAGTGGTAAATCGAAATTAAAGACAGGCTTACATACCGGAAGCATATTTATGAATTGTCCATTCACTTTTACATAATCTAAACCAGCCTGACGAACAGGATTCAAATCATCGGCACGAACAAATCGTATCCTAATTTGATCTCCATCACTTGATGCAGTAAAAATATGATTTAATGTAAGTGTTCCCACACTACCTGACGAGGTAGTAACTGCAGCAGTTTCTGCTAAAACAACATTATCAGTTACATTATAAATCTGCAACTTGAATTTGCAGTAAGAAACTGCGGTTTGCCAATATTTAGTTTCAATTGTAATTTGACCATTTGCAAAAGGGCTTCCAGTCAACAAATATTGAATTCCCTGTAAAGCAGGTGTATTGGAAGTTCCTTTAATAAGTACAGCCCCATCATTAAGACCATCTCCATTATCAGCATCAGTTTTAACGGTAGAAACAGGAGTAGTATCTTCAATTTTGGACCAGGAAAAATCACTTACATCGAAGTTAATCTGCGGTGCCTGCATACTAATAAATTGTCCATTTACTTTTAAATAGTCTATACCTGCCTGACGAACAGGATTTAAGTCATCGGCACGGACAAATCGAATTATAATTTGGTCACCAACACTTGAAGACGTAAAAGCATAAGATAATGGAGTTGTGCCTATACCTCCAGTTGTTGTAGTAATCACTGCTGATTCTGCCAAAACAACATTATCGGTTACATTATAGACCTGCATTTTAAATTTCAAAAACGAACTCCCTATCTGATAATAATTTAGCTCAAGATTAATTTGTTCACCAACAACAGGACTTCCAGCCAGTTGATATTGAACTCCTTGTAACGCAGGTGTATTTGCAGCACTTTTTAGCAACATTGCCCCATCGTTAAAACCATCGCCATTATCGGCATCAGTATTAACCACAGTTACGGGAGTAGTATTTTCAATTTTAGACCAATTAAAATGAGTAATGTCAATTGTAATTTGTCCTTGCATAACGCTTGAAATTAAAATCAAGCAAATGATTAAATGAGTAATTTTAATTTTCATTTCTTGCTTTTTTTGAGTTCAATAAACTGATCATTTATCTTTAAATAATCTAAAGCTACTACTCGTACTATATTTAGATCATCAGCTCGGACAAATCGAATAACAATTTTATCTCCTACGCTAGTATCAGTAAACTTATAATCCAAAGAAGCCGTACCTACTACTCCAGTAGAGGTGGTGATTACATCTGTCTCAGCCAATACAAGATTCTTAGTTAGATCATAAAGCTGCATTTTAAATTTCACATATGATGCTGCATTTTGGTAATATTTCGCTTCAAGGCTAATCTTTTCACTATTATGCGGACTTCCCGATAAAGAATATTGTATCCCTTGGAACTCTGGCGTGTTTGCAGTCCCTTTAATAACAATTGCACCATCATTAAGACCGTCTCCATTGTTGGCATCATTATTAACAATAATAACTGGGGTTCTATTTTCAATTCTAGACCAATTATATCCGACTTTGTCAATAGTAATTTGTGCTTTAGTAAAAGTTGTTATCAAAAACAAACAAATTGTGAGATGAGAAATTTTCATTTTATGATTTTTGGTTATTTTTTAGTAAATGTTTCTTCAAAATCATTTCAACATTTAAATTCGAGTTCCAAAATGTTGTACAAACCATTTTATCATTTTTTTAATCTTGTAATTAAGAAAACAAAAGAATCTATTCAAATCAAAATGCTAATCAGATTAATTATAAAGGCTTAAGCTATACAATATTATGAAAACGCTTTTATAAGAACAAGAAAAAAAAACAAAATGTTATCGAGCACATAATTATGTTTTCGAGCACATTTCAATAAATTCAGGGCTTAAAGAGCTAAAAAAAAAAATCAGAAAAAATAAAAAAATATGTAATTTCTTTCTAAAATTAAGACATATGTCAACAAAATAAATTAGAAATTAGTATTATAAAACCTTTTGATTTTTTACAATGATTATTCAACCATTTTCAGTATTCAAAAAAACTTCTCAAATTGTAAGTGGTTAAATAAACTAAATACTTTTCCAAACGAGCAAGAAAATTATAGAAAATCAGATTATAATCTTTAAATACCAATATCAGGTATATTCATCAAAAGAATGAAGTATTGAAAACTATATTTTATTTATAATTCTAATTATCCTACAAATATTTTCAAAATCCAATTAATACACGAATCAATCCAATTGATATCACTTGTTGGATTAACTATACCATAACCATGTCCCCCATTAGCATAGAAGAAAGATTCGACAGGAACTCTATTTTTTTGTAATGCAGCAATAAATAAAATTGAATTCTGTACTTTGACTGTATTATCATCAACAGAATGGGTAATAAATGTCGGAGGAGTTTCCGAAGTTACTTGAAGTTCATTCGAATATTCATTAATCTTTTGAGGATCTATAGATAAATTTGCTAATTTTTGTCTCGAGGTTTTCTTATCCATCAGAATTAGATTTAATTCTTTTGGGGATAACCCTTCTCCAATCAAATTGTATCTTGAAACAAAATCAGTTAAACTATCTGCCATGCTGATAACTGGATAATTTAAAATCATAAAATCAGGACGCAAACTTATTTTTAAAGGATTATCAATAAATTCTTTATTAAAATGTGTGCCTGCGGTAGAAGCCAAATGACCTCCAGCAGAACTTCCAGCAATTCCAATTTTATTGGGATTGATACCAAACATTTTAAAATTTCTCCTTACTATCTGAATAGCACGTTGAGCATCTTGTAAAGGAACAATTTGTTTATTGATAACATACTCAGCATTGGGTAAACGATACTTTAAAACAAAAGCTGCAATACCTTTTTCATTTAATTTTTTAGCTATATCATAACCTTCGTGATTAATTGCTAAACCCAAATAAGCCCCACCAGGACAAATAATAACTCCTATTCCTGTAGATTTACTTTTATCGGGTAAAAAAACTGTTAAATCTGGAGTATGAACTCTTGTAACAAATGAAAATTCTTCTGTTTCTGTCGAAAAAATGTCGGTGGTATCTACATCTTTAGAATTAGGTATTTTTTCATCATAAAGTGGAATCACTTTTTGTACATTACTAATTGTAAAACACGATAATTGGTCTATATTTAAAGATTGTTTTTTCATTTTTGAAATCATTTAGAGAATAAAAATATACTAAAACTACAAAATTTCATTTAGCGTACTTCAAAATCAAAACCAAAAGTACTACAATTCAAGTCTATTAAATATCTATGATCGCAGTAATACGCCCCAATTAATCAAATTTTCTTCAAAGTATATATCAAAAATTACGTCTTTTATCAAACTATCCGAAAGCTAATTATCGCAAAAGTATAGCATACAAAAAGTGGAGTTGCCTCCAAAAGTGCCACAGAAAATTAAGGCGAATTCTGTCTAAAGCGGTTTAAAAGCGGGATAAATCTGCGTTATGATCCTAGTACAACAGGACAGAATAACGCACCTAACTTTTGAAGGCATGAAAAGCAGCAGAAAAAAATACAGCGCCGAATTTAAAATCTGGGCCGCCAAAACCTGCATCGAGCATAAAAGCGTGCGGCTGGCCGCCGCCAAGCTGCGGATCAACAAGAACAGCCTGCAGCACTGGAAAAATCTCTTCCGGGAAGGAAAGCTCACCCTGCACCTGATAAGCGGTCCGGATCCGGACAGAAAGGAAACAGCCAGGCTGCACAAAGAACTCAAAAATATCACGCTGGAGCGGGACATATTGAAAGAAGGAGCCGGAATCCTACGCCGGGACAAACGCTCCGTATACCGGTTCATACGGGAAAATACAGGCAGATTTCCCGTCGGGAAAATGTGCGCTGTTTTTCAGGCGACTCCCAGCTGCTATTACAAATGGCTCAGAAGGCTTTCCACCGGCAGGGCCACGCACAAAGCTTTTGTAACCTCAGAGATCACCCGGATCTACCACTGGAGCCAGTGCAGATACGGAAGCCCGCGAATTGCAAAAGAACTCTCAGTTATCGGCATTAAGGTCTCCAGAGCCTTTGTCGCTAAAATTATGATGGAAAACCACCTGCGCAGCATTTTGAAAACGAAATTCAGAAAAACCACAGACTCCTCCCATAAATATCTGACCGCCCAAAACATACTGGAACAGGAATTCAGCACATCCCGCTGCAATGAGGTATGGGTTTCGGACATCACCTATATCCAAACCAATGAGGGCTGGCTCTACCTTACGGTGGTAATTGACCTTTTTGACCGAAAAGTGATTGGATGGTCGCTAAGCGAAACGCTCAAAGCGAAAGAAACCAGCATCAGGGCTTTCAAGAATGCGATAGTGAACCGTCCTTTAGAGAGCGGCCAGAAACTGCTGTTCCACTCGGACAAGGGCGCACAGTACGCCTGCCTGTGGTTTGCGTCAATGCTTGAAGGCACCGGCCAGATAACCCGCAGCATGAGCGGCAGGGGAAACTGCTATGACAATGCGGTAGCAGAGAGCTTTTTCAAAACGCTGAAAACCGAACTGGTCTACCATAACACCTATGCCACGAAAGAAAAAGCAAAGGAATCCCTTTCCAGCTACATAGAAAACTTTTATAATAAACATAGAAGGCATTCCGCTCTGGGAAATTTGACAATAGAAGAATTTCAGAAACGCAATCTTTCTATAAAATAGTGAATGCCTTTGTTTTGCAACTATGATTTTCACTAATCAGTGTTTTATCTCTTTATTCAGCCATACGCCATATTTCTTCCATTGATTATAAAAAACAATCCATTCCGTTATCCAAGGTATCATCTTAAATAAGGGAACAATCTGCATTATGGGCTTATCAATTACAGGATGATACAAGCACAATGACATATCACTGTACAAATGAATTTTACTGCTGTATTGTATCGATTTATCTCTAATATAGATTCTGTCAAATCTAATATCGAAAAATGGTGAATAATACAGCTCAATGTCGTAATTTTTTCCGTTTACAATTAAGTTTCCTCTTCCGTATAAAGATTTTGTTTCACTTTTAACCTCCATTTTCAACCATTTAAAATGCTGCTCAACTAATGCTTTTTGGATAATTAAAAAAACATGCCAATTCTTCCTGTTGCGCGCCTTCAGATCAGCTTCCAAAGTTGTGATGAGATTCATTTTTAATTCCTGTATTTGAATTTATTTGGCCTTGAGTATTTGTATAGGCCTTTCCGCCGATAATCAGACCGCTTACATTTGTAAAATCATCATCTGTATTCTTTGAAAAAGTTACTATCTGCTCATTTAAAGATTTTTTATAAACACCTTCTCCAAAAAGCTTAATGTAATCGTCTTTACCTGTTTCGAAAGAAGTTTTAAGATTCTGCCACTGAATATATAAATCTGAAATAAAACCATAAAAACTCTTAGAATGCTCATCAGTCCAACTGTCGGTAAAATCTTCCTGAGGATTAACTGGATTTAAAACTTCAAATTTTGCCTTTGATTTTACAGCGTCAAGATAGCTTCCTTTTATCTTTTCCAGTACATTGTCAATTGTATCAAAAATTGAATTTTCTCCATTGTAAAAATGAGCAGCCAGTGTTGTAATAACAATGCTTGACACTCTGTACTTTTTGTCGACGTAATATAAGTCCCTGCATCGTTTTATCAATTGAACACCCCTTTGAAGCGGTGTTTTCTGGTATAGCTCCACAGGCAGAGGTTCTGATTCCACCTTCGCCTCCATCAAAGCGCGCATATGCGTTATCAATACAGGATTCTTAACCGAATCGGCAATTCTTAAAAACCATTCCGAAAAGCCCTTTGGATTTCCTGAGGACCAGCTTCTCATCATTTTCTCTGGAATCGCAATCTTTTGTTTTTCAAAATGGGAGGGCATGCATGCTGGGAGAATATCCATATGAAAATCGCTTTTATAATTCAAACGGACGCATCTTTTCTTTTTTTCCATTATGGATTTATAGTAGCTGTCCTTCTCCAAAGCCTTAACTAATGCATTATAGATTTCATCAGGTGAATATCTATGATAGACATCATAAATATGAAGGACTGTATCCAAATCAAAATCCTCATTATTAATAGGTTTAATACTGGTCCCTATTCGCTTAGAACCCTGAGCATAAACCTCGATTTCTACATCTTTAAAAAAGTCCTCGTCATTTTTCAGAAGGTCGGCTACGGCATTATATGCACTTTCCATTCGCTCTAGACGGGTTTTATCCAGCTGTAATTCCTGCGCAATTCTAGCCAGAAGTTCATCTCTCTGTAATGCATAGTTTTTAAATATATCTATCATTCTTTCAAAGTTTTATTTATAATTAGTTTTGTGTGTTCTCCAATACGTGCTATCTGTTTCCCGTCTACTACAAGCCGAAGATGTTCAATATCATCACAATCTGCTATTGCAAATCCTCTTGCCAAATCTAAATCCTGCTGAGCTAAATCAATAAGACTTCTCTTCTGCTGCTCATTTGGAATAAGCTCAAAAACATCATAGATTTTTACCTCATAGCATTTAAAGTATTTACTCCAGTTTAGACTGTCAGAATATCTTCTTATATGTTTATAAGTGAGATTCTGAAAAACATCAGAATTCAGAATACTTGTATCTAAAAGTTCTTCTTTAAATTCCCGGTTTGGATCTGTTTCTCTCTCCTGCATGCTTTCAAACCAGTTCATTACCTCAATGACGTACTTTCCCCTAACCATAAATCGTAGATCTGAAGAGCTTTTTTTATCAGTATCCAACCCATTTCTTTTGTTATCGGGTTTATACTGCCATTTGTTGAAAAGAGAATCATCACCATATCTTTTATATACTCCTCCAACTGGCTGAAGCTGGTTTTCAATCCTTCGGTTCAGCACCAGCAGATATTTATTCGTATCTGGTATTTGAATCTTAAAAAGGTAACTGATTGAAAATCGAATATCCTTATTCTTATATGAACCAAATTTGGTTCTAAAAAAAACACTTAAATGTTTTCTGTTTTCCCAAGCTATTGCCGCCCCTTTAATAAATATAGGTTTCAATAATGCTGTAAATAAATCTGCCATGTATCTCTGTCATTTAAATATTATTGAAAGAGGGAAATTCTCCCTCTTTCAAAGAAACAATCTCATCGTTATTCATATTCTCAGGAATTTTGAAAAAAGAATTCTAAGCTAAAGTGCAAATTCCAGCGATATTGACCACCCAATTCCAATTTAAAGTGACCACCTGATTCCAATTCAAAATGACCACCTAATTCCGGAGCAAAATGACCACCTCCATTTTTCATTAAAAACTACTCTTTTTCATCTGTTAATTAGTATTCAAATATACTTAAAATATTACCCTTTGTTTATGCCTCTTTTCTTTCTCATAGATTCTCCATGTAATTCGAGTCGGTGAGATTGATGTATAAGCCTGTCCAAAATTGCATCAGCTATAGTTTTTTCGCCAATTATATCATACCAACCTTGCACTGGGATTTGTGATGTCACAATTATAGAAACGTTATTATGCCTGTCTTCAATGATTTCCAAAAGGGTAATTCGGTTGTGACTATCTAATGCTTGGAGTCCAAAATCGTCAAGTATAATGACGTCTTGCCTTTCAATTTTGGCAAGTTCTCGCAGGTAAGAACCATCTGCTTTGGCCATTTTTAATTTAGCAAACAACTTCGAAGTATTAAAATAACTTACTTTAAAACCTTGTATACAGGCTTGATAACCCAATGCGGTACCTAAATAACTTTTACCTACACCTGTACTTCCTGTAATTAAGATGTTTTCATTCTTTTCTACAAATTCACATTCTGCCAGACGCAGTACTGTGTTTCGGTCAAGATTTCGTGATACATCAAAATTGACGCTTTCAATATTTGATTTGTAATGGAATCGGGCATTCTTGATACTGCGTTCAATACGACGATTGTGCCTTTCGTCCCATTCGGCATCAATAATCATCGATACAAACTGATCGAGTGTGTAATGGTCTGTTTTCCCGCTTTCAATGGCTGTTTTAAAAGCATTAAACATACCATAAAGCTTCATTTGTTTCATTTTTGTTACTGTGGATTCATTCATGTTTTCAAGATTTAATTTAGTTATAATAATGTTTCCCTCTTATGTTACCGTGATTCGGGAGTTCTTGTTCGGGTTCTTGTTCAAAATCAATATGGTCTAAGTTGTTTTCCAAAATATTCTGTATCGTTTTAAAATTGTATATTCTAAAATCGAGTGCCCGTTTACAGGCATTTATTAATCGCTGCTTACCAACCTTCTTTTCGAAGTTTAGTATTCCTAAACAACTTTTATAAGCCTGTTCAGGATGGTTTCTGCTTTCGATTATCTGCATAATATATTCTCCTACTGATTCATCAATACTATTTGCCCAATCAATAAATCGGGCAGCACTCCACTGAGCTATAAATTGATGGGTACTGGCTAAATGTTCCGGGGTTGTGGTATAGACATAAGGTTTGTAATTTCGCTGATGGACAGCGATTCGATTGTATTTATAATAGATCTCCACGGTTGATTTGGTATACAAGAGTTTCGCTTTTTTCTTTACATATTGATACGGAACACTGTAGTAGTTTTTGTCTTGACTTAGTTGGACATGCCCGTTTTGCATTACCGTTGCAAAGGATTGGTATTTGATTTCAAAGCGTTCTTGTGGTAGTGGGCGCAGTTTTTGTTTCTCATCCTCTAAAAACAATTCTTTTCGAGAGTAAGGACGTCCTGTGAGTTTTCGACTATTATGAGTGTCTAATAAATCCCATATCTGCTGGTTTAATTCTTCTAGGCTAAAGAATTTAGTTTCTTTTAGGGTTACATAAATTCTTCTGTACAATATCTTAACAGCTCCTTCAACTAATGATTTATCTCTTGGTTTATAAGCTCTGGCAGGTAAGATTGTAGTTTCGTAATGTTCTGCTAAATCAGCCAAGGTTTCATTAATTGTCGGTTCAAAACGACTGCTTTTTATTACTGCAGATTTTAAATTATCCGGGACAATTGCCGCAGGAGTACCTTCAAAAAAGCGCATGGCATTTTCTACCGAAGTGACAAAATCTTCCTTCTGTTGGCTCATGGAAGCTTCGGCATAGGTGTATTGACTGGCTCCCAATATGACCACAAAAAATTGTACTTCTTTGATTTCCCCAGTGTCGTTATCAATAATGGAGAGTGTTTTTCCGGCATAATCCACATACATTTTATCTCCGGCTTTGTGGTTCATGTGCATTACCGGATTGACTCGTTTACTCCATTCTTTGTAATGATGAGCAAATTGTGAACTCCTGTAACCATCAGGGTTTGTGGCAATATATTGCTCCCACATATGTTGTATGGTAACGCCAACTTTTTTTAGTTCACGCTCCATTTTAGGAAAAAAATTATGAAGTGTCTGCAATTTGGGATTAATTGATTCAACAGTAGTCTGCGAAAACATAAGTTCTAGTTCCGCATCTGTTTTTTTATCAATTAATTCAAAGCTTAATCCGAGGACTTCGAATAAAGAAATATACTTCTTTACCGTATTCCTGGAAAGGGATAAGTAGCTACTTATAAATAACTTACTCTTTCCATCACAATAGAATTTAATTACTTTTCTAATTTTACTCATGTCTGTTATTTTGTTTGCCATAATCCGTATTTTTTTTAACGAATGTATGGTTCTAACAACATGAAAAAGTCAGTAGTTTTTAACAATCAATTTACCCCAAAGTTAGGTGGTCATTTTGAATTGGAAAGTGGTGGTCAGTTTGCTCCGGAACTGGTGGTCAATTTACACTGGAAAGTGGTGGTCAATTTGACCGGTTTTTCCAGTTGGATATGCAACCAGTAAAAGTCCTTTAGGACCTTGGAAAAAATCAACAGCGAATCCTATAATTTCACGAAATTTATTAAAAATAAATGGTCCAGGTCACGGTGACTTATTTTTAGACAAAGACAACCAATGGCAGTATGTACTTCATACCCATTATAGTATTACAAATGAAGCCCCAAGAAAGGCAGCAATCATTGAAATGAATTTTATTCAAAAAGAAAATGAATTGCAATTAGAAGCAAAAAAGGATAGTTTTCGATTTTTGAAAAACTAATAAAATAAAAAGTAATTTTACAATTTCCAAACCTCATATTGTTGCAAACTACACCAGAAAAGAATCGATAATATAAAGCATTTCAGATCAAAATATCAAAATAAAAACCTACAATTATAAACAACTCATAAAAAAATTATCTGTTCAAACGTTTGTTAAATTCTCTCATCAAATATATACGTAAACCCTATAGCTTCATCAATTTAATAACAACTGCTAATCCGTCTTATTTTACAATATCAATAACCTGATTATCATTTTATTACAACTAAACAAAAACGTCAATTGAAGTGTTTTTTTAGAAACAGAAAAGAATAAAAATTCTCAATATGTTACGTCCACTATCATTGACGTTTTTATTTAATCAAGGTTCGCCACGCTTAGCCTGACAAATTTTAGAGCTTATTTAAGCCTTTCATATCCGATGTAGTTCCTTCTTTAATACTAATGGCAACACCACCACCCGGAGCAATGTACTGTTTTAAAACACTTTTAGAAGTTACAACAACTTTAGTTACGGTATATTTTTGTGGGTTTTTATTCCAATTAGCATCTTTTGCATCTGCATAGATAGTAGCGATATATTTTTTACCAGCAGGAAGATAATCGAAAGTGATATTTGCAGTTCTTACATTTTCATCTGTAATTCCTCCAACAAACCATTCGTTTTTCGCTTTTGCTTTACGCGCAATAGTGATATAATCTCCAGGTTCAGCTTCCAGAATATAACTGTTGTCCCAATCTACGGCAACGTCCTTTATGAATTGAAATGCATCTGGAAAACGCTCGTAATTCCCCGGAATATCAGCAGCCATTTGTAAAGGGCTGTACATTGTAACATAATATGCCAGTTGTTTAACCAAAGTAGTATTTACACGTTGTGTACTTCCAGTACCATAATAAGAAAGATCTGTTTGAAAAATCCCAGGTGTAAAATCCATAGGTCCCCCCATTAAACGTGTAAATGGCAAAATGGTAGTATGGTCTGGAGATAGTCCTCCCATAGATTCAAATTCTGTTCCACGTGCTGATTCCTGTGCAATCCAGTTTGGGAAAGTTCGGTTCAATCCAGTTGGACGAACAGCTTCGTGACTATCAACCATAATTTTATAATCAGCTGCACGTTTAGCCACATGTATGTAATGATTGACCATCCATTGCCCGTCATGGTGTTCGCCACGTGGAATAATTTTGCCTACATAACCTGTTTTTACGGAATTATATCCGTTGTCTTTCATAAATTGAAACGCGCGGTCCAAACGTCGTTCATAATTGGTAGCCGAACCCGAAGTTTCATGGTGCATCATAATTTTCACTCCTTTTGAAGCTGCGTATCCATGCACTGCTTTTACATCAAAGTCTGGATAGGCTGTCATATAATCAAAAACTTCTTCTTTCCAGTTATTAATCCAGTCTTCCCATCCAATGTTCCAACCTTCGATAAGAATAGCGTCAAAACCATTTTTAGAGGCAAAATCAATATATTCTTTCGCACGTTCCGTTGTAGCTCCGTGTTTTCCGTTTGGCGTTAGTTTCGAAAAATCATCCGTTAGTTTTACATTGTTTTCTACTCCATATGCCCAAGTACTTTTACCCGCTACAAAATATTCCCACCAGATTCCAATGAATTTAATTGGTTTAATCCAAGATACATCTTTGTAACTTGTAGGTTCGTTTAGATTCAAAATCAATTTTGAAGCCAAAATCTCTGTTGCTTTATCACTCACAACAATAGTTCTCCATGGAGTTTGTGTGTCGGTTTGCATATAGCCTTTATTACCAACAGCATCTGGTGCCAAATGACTACGCATTTTATTGGTAACTGGATCTACTTCAAGATACATTGCGGGATAATTAATTAATGCTGCTTCGTGAATATTGATGTATAAACCATCAGCTGATTTCATCATAGATGGAGTTTGTACCGCTAATTCTTTAATTGGCCATTGTGAATTGATTTCGATAGTAGCTTTTTGCATTAAAGAAGGAATTTCTGAAATTTTAGAAGTCGTATAAGCATATTCATTGGTGTCATAATCTCCCGGAATCCAGAAAATTTTATGGTTTCCTGCCAATTGAAATTCAGTACGTTCTTCTTTAATTACAAAATAATTCAGGTCATTTTGTTTTGGAAATTCATATCTGAAACCCAATCCGTCGTTGAATAATCGGAAACGAATACGAATATATCGGTTGTTGTTTTTCGCTTGCGCTAAAGTGACAACCAATTCGTTGTAGTTATTACGAATTGTTTTTTCTTCACCCATAACTGGGTTCCAACTATTATCAACTGAAGATTGAGCCGTATTTGTGATGGAAAAACCATCCATAAATGAAGGCATATCTTTAAGTTCTAAACCTAATGAACTCGGTTGGATAACTGGCTTTTTCTTACAAGTCAATTGGTACGTTGGAACGCCATTTTCTTTTATTTCAAATTTTAAAGAAAGATTTTTGTTAGGCGAAAAGATTTCTTGTGCATGGGCCCATAATGAGTTCGCAAACACAAACAGTAAAAGCATAACTATCTTGCTCAAACGAATTTGAGGAAGCATTTTTTTAGATTGAAAATTCATGTAATTTATTTTTTATGCAAATTTATTTTTTTGCTAAAGTTGCTTTTGGATTAGTTTTTTAACACTAAATATTGGAATGGTGCTAATGTAATTTCGCTGCCAACTATTACCGTAGCAGCTGTAAAGGCATCTTTCCATGTTCCTTTTAATGTATTGGTAACAAGATACTTTGTAGTAGCATTGGTTAAGTTAGAAAGTATAAATACTTTTTCTGCATCCTTTACCATAGTAAATGCACTAATGGCATTATTGCTATATCCAGTATATGTTCCTTTTTTAATCGCATTGCTAGTATTTCTAAAAGCGATAATTTTTTTGTATTCAGCAAGCATTTCTGAATCTGCGGTTGACCAGTCGATTGGGGTGTTACTGAAATAATTAATTCTTTGTGCGTATCCAACTTCCTGTCCGTTATAAATCATTGGAACAGATTTCATGTAAGCGGCAACAACAAACGTAGCAACAGATCCTTTTTTACCTCCAAAAAGTTCTAATGGTGTTCCTTCAATCCAGTTCACGTCATGGTTGCTAGTATATCTAACTATTCTGTTTTGTTCGTTGTAATTAGTTGCATATTCTGTCGCATTAGAATCTTGTATAGTTGTTGCAGGCTTACCATCTTTAAAAAGCTGCTCTAAAGTACTGAAGAAATTAAACCCAAAAGTGTAATCAAAACCAGCATCAAAGTGATTTACTTTAGTACCTTCAGCCAACATCAATATTTTCTGGTCTTTTTTAATGTTTCTTAACTTAGAAATTGCCTCAGACCAAAAGCTCTGTGGAACAAAATCAGCATAATCACATCTAAAACCATCGATATTTGCAGTATAAACCCAGTATTCCATTGCATCAATCATAGCAGATCTTACTTCGGGATTTGTAAAATCCAATTGGGCAACATCAGCATATCCTGGAGGAGAAGCAATTTCACCAGTTTCGGAATTTTTTTGATACCAATCTGGATGAGCGGTAATCCAGGCATTGTCCCAAGCAGTATGGTTAGCAACCCAGTCCAGAATAACCGCCATATCTTTCTTATGTGCTTCTTCAACCAAAGTGCGCAGGTCTTCCAGAGTTCCAAAATCAGTATTTACCGCTTTGTAATCTTTAACCGCATAAGGAGATCCGATACCTTTTTCAATACCAATAGGGTAAATAGGCATTAAATAAATTACATTGGCTCCCAATTCCTTAATTTGTGTAAGTCTGTCCTGAACTCCTTTTAAGGTTCCTGCCTGACTAAAAGCACGTATATTAACTTGATAAATAATTGCATCTTCTTTTTTAGGCATTTTTTCAAATGAGGTACCATATTGAGGATAAGGCGAAGGAGTATTTGAATCATCATCAGAAGAACTACAAGAAACAAACGCTAACGTAAGCAGCAGTGCATAGACGAAATTTATATTGGATTTCATAATTTTAAATTTTAGTTTTTAATAAATTAAAAGTTTGTTTTAAATAAATAAAACGTTTAGAAGTAGCCTGCCCTCCATCAATGGAAGACAGGCAATACCCCAACCAAACTATGCTAGATTTTAATTATATTTTAGTTATAGTATAAGTAGCTGTTGGAGGATATCCATTAGTAGCTGGATCTACTTCCTCTATTTTGAAAGTGATTTCATAAGTTCCTGCTTCACCAATATAATAGGCTCCCGGATCGTCTAAATAAACTAAACCATCAGTTACATTTTTATGACCATAATTAATTGTCCAGGCATTGTTTAACCTGAATTTTACATTTCCACTCACTAGAGATGTAGTTATTTTCCATGTTTTTGTTACATGATCATAGCTCATTGGGGTACTATTGTCCCAACTTCCAGCTGTGGCATCACCAACAATTCCCCATGAGTAAGGAGTAGCTGTCCATTTTAAAGTATTTGTATTTACTTTTATAAGATAAGATCCTTCTCCCGGAAGTACAAAATCAACATCACTCGGTCTTTTTAGATCTGAATTTGTGTCACCTGCACCGTAAAAGAATTCCCAATTTCTTTCTTTATTCAATTTGAATCCTAAACCTGCTCCAGGTAAAACACTCATGTAGCCTTGATAAATGCCTTTTTCTATTTCAGGTAAAGCAGCTGCAGTTTCTATATTCCATCCCTGATAACTTCCAGGCATATATAATTCTCCAAAAACATATACGTTTAAATAAGGTGTAACAGTTAATGTAAGATTTTCGGAATAAATTTTATGATCTAAACGGGCTTCTACTCGAACAATTAATTTACCTGGAAGATCAGGAGTAAGTCCAAGATCCAGGGCAATTTTGTTTATTTCTTTTCCTAGAAGCGCTTTACTTAAAACGTCTTCTCCCACTACAACTATTTTGGCTTTTTGCCAAGCTGTAGGGCCAGTAATATCAGTAATTAAATCAAATTGTAAGCTGTAAGTAACAGGAGTTCCAACTGGAAATGTTACTGCTGGCCATGAAAATAACTCTACAGGTTCATCTTCACTGGCTTCTGTAAGTACTAAATTAGTTGTAGTTGCTTCCAGATTTGATGGAAATGTAACAGTTTTTAAAGTCGTTAATTCGGCATCATTTTCACAGGACGTACCTAAAAAAAGTAAACTGCCTAATAGGAATAATTTAGTTATATATTTTTTCATGATGTTCTTTTTATTGAGGGTAACCCGGATTTTGGTTTAACGATGGGTTAGCATTTCTAGCTGCTGTTGGAATTGGGAATAATTTTCTAAAATCAGGAGATTCAGCTGTTTTGAATTCCCTTGATAATAAAAATTTGTCAAAACGAATCATATCCTGTCTTCTATGTCCTTCCCAGTTTAATTCAAATCCTCTTTCATTATACACATCGTCAAGAGTTGGATTAGAATCTAATGCACTAAGTCCTGCACGAACTCTAATAGCATCAATAAATGGTTTTGCAGTTCCTGCATTTCCTAAACGAACATGACATTCAGCCATCATTAACATTACATCAGCATATCTGAAAATTGGAAAATCATTTGAAGCTCCTCCTCCGGTACTTTTTCCGGCAGGATAAAATTTCAGACAACGAACACCAGCTTGTGGGTCTGCTCCTGGGATATCTATAGAGTTGACCTCTAATGTATAATTAGTACCTCCATCCTGTGGCCCTACTAAAAACTGCTTTTTACGAATGTCATTATCGGCATATTTCATGTAAAAATCACTAGGAACAATAGTTCCATTCCAACCACTAAACCCAAATAAAACTTGTGCATGTGGTCCATTTAGACTTCTAACTCCGTAAATATTTCGAGATACAAGATCCACCGTAGCGAAAATGGATAAAATAGTCTCATCCTGAGGAGAAACATCTCCAAATAATTCATAATAGGTATTTCCTAATGGCGAATCATTACTAACAGCGGGATGAAGTGTAAACCCACCTTCGCTCACTTTATTACAAGCTGCTAAACACTCAGTCCATTTTGCTTCACCAGTATAAACCTCGGCATTTAAATATACTTTTGCTAATACGGTATAAGCTGCCCATTTGTTAAATCTTCCGTAGTAAGCTCCACCGTTCGTATTAGAAAGCAATTCTGCATTTTCTGTTAGTTCATTTACAACAAAATCAAAAACCTCTTTACGACTTGCTTGTGGGATTTCTGATGAAGGAGTTTTGTTATTGGTAGTAAGAGGAACGCTTCCAAAATCATCCATCAATAAATAATAAAAAAACGCACGGGCTACTTTAGCTTCCGCAATCCTCGAAGCATCTGCATTAGCTTTTTCTAATAACTCTATTGCTTGATTGGCTTTAAAAATAGCTCTGTATAACCAGTTCCATGTATTTTCTATAATCCCCTCACTTGCTAGCCATCCATGTTTGTGAAAACGGGCAAAATCCTGTTGCCAGTTACCGTCATTTCTATGCGGAATAACCTGCTCATCAGATGACATACAGTTCATATCATACCAGCCATTGTCTGCTCCCGCATAACCAACTCCATTATAACCTTCTCTTGTAAATTCTCCCGGAATTTGGGCATATATACTCGAGAGTAAACTGTTCATTCCTTCAGAAGTTGAATAAAATTCCTCCTCAGTATATTTGTCGTACACAGTTTCAGTAAGATCAGTACAACTAAATAAGGTAAGAAAACACAAGCTTCCTGTTAAAAATATATTTTTAATTTTCATTTTTTTACTATTTAAATTTTACACTTAAACCAAATGCAATACTTCTGGTACGAGGATAATAACCTCTGTCATTACCAAAGCTTAAATCGCTGCTTCCGTTTACATTAATTTCTGGATCCATACCTGAATAATCAGTAATCACGAATAAATTGTTTCCTGTAAGAGAAAATCGGATAGACTCGATATATCTATCAGTAAAGCGTAAACTATAACCTGCTGTAATATTTTCTAATCGAATGAAAGAACCATCCTCTAGCCATAAATCAGAACTGTAAGTCGAGGTACGTATACCTTTGTCAAGACCACTCTTTAAAATATTTGATGAACCAATGTTGTCTAGTGTGCTTAAATTTTGACCTAGAGAGTTGTAAATTTTATTTCCACCGGAACCTTTCAGTAATAGAGACATATCAAAATTTTTGTATCTGTATGAAGGGCTAAAACCAAAGGTATAGGTTGGTAAAGCAGAACCTGCATAGTAACGATCAGGACTTGAAGGTTCAAATCCAGGTTCAGTACCACTTCCATCAAGATCCGCTACAATTTCTCCTCCATTGCTATCTACACCTGCTGATTTAAAAATATAAAAAGCACCTGCTGGTTTTCCTTTAACCAAATAGGAGTTTGGTGCACCCCATCCTATGTAATTAGTAAGCAAATTCTCGTCACCAAATGTTCCGCTTAAATTTAGTACTTCATTTTTCATGAATGAAACATTCCCCGCCAAAGTAAGTGTGCTGTTATCTGTTTTAATCAAATCATATCCCAAAGAAACCTCTAAACCTTTGTTTAAAATACTTCCTACATTGGCTGTTATTCGATTATAATCATTTGTTTGTTGAGAAATTGTGTAATTAAATAATAAATCATCTGTTGTAGCAGTATATACATCAAATGTTCCTCTTAATCGATTGTCCAAAAGGGCAAAATCAAGACCAATATTAGTTTGCTTCTTTGTTTCCCACTTCAAATCAGGGTTTGCATTCTGACTTGGACCATAATAATTTATTGTTTCGCCACCAAAATTAACTAAACCTTGTGGTCCTACTAATGCAATAGATCCCTGAGGAAAAAGTCCTTGTTGGTTTCCGGTTATACCATAACCTGCACGCAATTTTAATTCGCTAAATAAATTCTGATTCTCCATAAAAGACTCTTTATTTATTTGCCATGCTACAGATGCAGATGGAAAATCTCCCCATTTATTATTAGCACCAAACACTGATGAGCCATCACGTCTGTAACTTGCTGTTACTAAATAACGATCTAATAAAGAATAATTAATACGTCCTAAAAAGGATACTAATGTTCTATCATTTTTATAAGAACTAAGATCTCCCGCTGCAACTTTTGAAACATCACCAAGTCGAAGTTGATTGTATGTTGTTATATCGCTAACAAAACCTTTAGCTCGTGCATAATTACCCTGATAGGTTTGATTTTGCCATTCATACAAAGCCAACGCATTTATAGTGTGAATACCAAATGTTTCTTTATAGTTAAGACTTGCATTGGTTAATTTTTCATTTTGTCTTTGATTGTTAATGTCTGCAAATCCTTTTTGATCAATAGCATACGCATTTGTTGATGCAGCTGGAAGATAATAACCACTCATTGCGCTTGTTTTTCTCCAGCTTCCAAACCAGCTTGCCGTTAAACCTTTAGCTAAATCCAAATCTGCCTTTAAGCTACCAAATAAATTATCTTCTTGCCTTTCATTAGTAACTGTTTGGGCAGCTGCATAAGGATTAAAGTATTGAAATACATTTGGATCAGTATAATAACTTCCGTCGGTATTAAAAACAGGATCTGTAGGTCTCATTAAATAAGCATTAGTAATCAGATTTGCAGAAAATTCTACTGCACCAATATCTCCAATACTATTATTCCCACTGAAAATCCCGTTGTTAAGATTAAATGTCAATTTTAATTTATCATTAAGACCTTTTTGTGTTGCTTGAATACGCCCAATGTATTTTTTATTGTCCGAGTTTATAACTACTCCTTCTTGTAAAATAGCTGTTATAGAGGCTCTATAATTAAATTTATCAGTTCCTCCTCCAAAAGATAAAGTATGAGTTTGTGAAATACCAGTTTGAGTCAAAAGTCCATACCAATCAGTATTTGAACCGTGATTTGCTGATGCTGCTACATCATATTTTTGAGCTGCACTCCACCATTCGTCAGCATTCAACATATCTAGTTTCTTTGGTATAAAATCTATCGAAATGGATGCGTTATACTCAATTGTTGATTTTCCTTCCTTATTTTTTTTTGTAGTTACAATAAGTACACCAGGTGCACCTCTTGAACCATAAATTGCAGTTGCTGAAGCATCTTTTAGGATATCTATACTTTCAATTTCACTTGGAGGTATCTGATTTAGTAAATCCATATTTCCCTGAATTCCATCTACTACTACTAAAGGATCATTTCCTCCCATTAAAGAACTAATCCCTCTAATACGGATACTTGGTGTTGAACCTGGTTCACTAGATGTTTGCGTAATGTTTACCCCGGCAGCTTTTCCTGAAATCAGTTGTAATGGACTTACAATTACTCCCTGGTTCATGTCTTTTGCTTTTACAGTAGTTATAGCTCCTGTAACATCTTTTCTAGAGGATGTACCGTAACCAACCACTACAATTTCTTGTAAATCTGTTGTTTCAGGGTAGAGTTGTATCGTTACATTTTGTTGACTTGCAGTAATTTTTTTAGATTTATATCCTTGATAACTAACCACAATTATAGCATCATCGTTATCAACAGTTATTTCAAAAACACCGTCAAAGTCTGTAATAACACCATTTTGTGTGTTTTCTACAATCACATTGGCTCCGGGTAAAGACATACCGTTTTCGTCAATGACTTTTCCTTTAATTATTTTTTTTAGAAAAAGATTATGTTCAGATTTTACTTCAAAAGGTTTTTTTAAAATTATCTGAGTTTCTTTAACCTTAAAATCGGTAGCAGTTCCTTTGAATAATTTGTTCAAGACAACATCTATCGTTTCGTTTTTGACACGAATAGAAATGACACGATTCAAATCAATATCATTCAGTTTATAGATAAAGCGAAAGTCTGTTTTTTGTTCAATGGTCTCAATAGCTTTTTCTACGGTAGTGTTTTCCAATTCCAAACTTACTTTTGTTTTTTGGGCATAAGAAGTGTTGGCTCGAATAGAAAACATGGCGACCAAAATAAATAATGTAGTTAGTTTCATTTTCAGGTCAAATTTGAACAATGGAAATTGCATACCAATGTTCTTTGGTTTTTTTTTCATAGTTTTGTAAATAGATTGTGTTTAATCAGTTATATTCAATCGCTTATTTAATCGGAAATTGTTCGCAGCTCTTTCCGATTTTTTTTATTCTTCTGTTTTTATTCTTTCATTTTTCATGGTTTTTAGTGGTTATTTAATTAGTATTTGATCATTTTTTATGTTGTATTTTATGCCATAAACATCATTAAAATAGCTTAATACTTTTTCTATAGACTCATTGCTTTTAAAGCTGGCATTAAATAATTCGTTTTCTAATTTTGTGTTTTGTGTTTCAATGCTAACATTATAATGTCTTTCTAGTTTTTTAGAAATATTTTTAAAACTCATATTTCTAAATGTTAATCCTCCTTGCATCCAAGATGTATAAGTGCTCGTAACCACTGAAGCTGTGTTAATACGTCTGTCCTTTTTACTAAAACTTCCCTTGAATCCAGGCTCTAGGATAGTATTTTTGGAAACATCAAATTTTTCGTTTGTTGGGTACATTCCAACAGAACCTTCCACCAGAACTACATCTGTTACATCATCTTCTGCATAATTTGAAACATTAAAATGAGTTCCCAAAACACGGATGTTTAAATTATCAGCATTAACAACAAAAGGATGTTTTTTGTCTTTTGAGACATCAAAAAAAGCTTCTCCATCTAAAAAAACTTGTCTATTTTGACCAGCAATAAACGCTACAGGATATTTAAGAGTAGATCCTGAATTTAAATGCACCAAGGTTCCGTCAGACAGTTCTAATTCAAATCGTTTTCCGTAAGGAATTTTAATAGTATTGTAGGCTAATTTGTTTAAAGGAGTTTTAATATCGTAAATAATTTTGTTTCCGTTTTGATTCCCTATTACATTTCCTTTAGAATCTGTTACTTTATTTTTTTTCCCTACAGTTATGACTTGTACTTCTCCATTTTCCAGTTGCAGTGTAATCTCATTTTTTGAGTTTACAAACACTTCCTTATCATTATTGTTAATAAAAAATTTCTTTTGCATTAAAAATCCGATTCCTAAAAACAGAATGGCAATTGCTGCATATCTCATTAGTATCCCTATCCTATATTTAGGCTCTTTTTTCTTTCCTTTTCTAATTTCTTTTAAAAGTTCATTTTTTATAGCGGTAATGTCAGGATCGTTCATAGCTAATGTTACTGCAAAATGCGTTTTTACATATTCCTGAAAAATCTCTTGATTTTCTTGACTTTCAATCCATTTATTTAATACATCTAAGTCATCCATGTTCGCGGATTGTGAGAAGTATTTAGTAATTATAATTTCAATTTCTTGGGAATTCATCGTTGTGCTTTTTTTATATAATACAAGACAAAATTACAATACCCTAATTTTTTATTAATATTTTTTTTAATATTGATATATTTTTTTTCTTTATTTTGCCTAATAAATACTTTTCATGGATTTTGATGATAATGCAATTTTAGTGCAATGCCTTGTAAATGGAGAAGAGAATGCCTATAAGTTTCTATTGAATAAATTTCATAGAAAATTACATGCTTATGCACTTACCTTAGTAAATGATCATTCGATGGCTCAGGATATTGTTCAAAATGTATTTTTAAAAACATGGAAATCCAGAAACAAACTCAATCCTGAATTTTCTATTCAGAGTTTTTTATACAAATCGGTTTATAATGAGTTTATCAATACCTATCAGCAAAATAAAGCTATGATGTTGTTGCAACAAAAATATATTGAATCTATTCAGAACGTTGTTGAAACGACAGATGATAGTTCTATAGAGCGTATGCTGGCTATTATCAATAAAGAAATACAAAATCTACCCCCTAAGTGCCAGCAAGTTTTTATTCTTAGTAAAAAAGAAGGTCTTACTAATATTGAAATAGCAGAACATTTGGATGTTTCTATTAAAACGGTGGAAGCTCAAATAAGTAAAGCTTACAAGATCCTAAAGGAAAAATTAAAAGACAAGTATAGTTTGATGTTATTTTTACTTTTTTCAAATCCAAATAAAAAACTGTTTGATGTATGAAAATTTAAGCCTTTTTTATTCAATAAAGGTGTTGGATGTGCAAATGAAAATTACAGTTTGAGTTAAGCTACATTTTTGTAAATGCAGTTTTGGTTATTAAACTCTTCTATTGTTTTATAATTTAAAGCACGATGTCTTCTTTTTCTATTATACCATATTTCGATGTATTCAAAAATTTCAAGTTTCATTTCTTCTTTTGATATTAGCTTATTTCCATAGATAAGTTCTGTTTTTAGAGATTTAAAGAAACTTTCTGCCACTGCGTTATCCCAGCAATTTCCTTTTCTACTCATACTCCTGATTACTCCATAAGACTTTGGATGTACTAATTTAGCTTACAGTGTGAGTTAAGACTAAAATCTTAATTTTAACACATGAAACAAGAAAGAAAAATTTATGATCCAGCTTTTAAAATTAAAGCTGTAGAATTGAGTAATGAAAGAAGTAATTTATCAGAGTTAGCCAGAGAACTTGGAATAAAAGTTTCATTGCTTTACAAATGGCGTAAAGATTACCAAGAGTATGGTGATGGCAGTTTTCCTGGAAAAGGAAATTTAAAATTGACACCTGAACAAGAACGTATTCACGAATTGGAGAAAAAATTGAAAGATGCAGAAATGGAACGTGATATATTAAAAAAAGCAATCAGCATTTTCTCCAAGAGCGGTCGATGAAATATAGGTTCATTAAGAATCATGAAAGCCTGTTTACGATTGAGAAAATGTGTTTGATTTTAAAAATCAGTCCAAGTGGTTATTATAAATGGAAAAACAGGAGTGTTTCAGAAAGATTACTAAAAAAGAATATGCTCAAAGAAAAAATAAAGGCTCTTTATTTTGAATTCAAGCAACGTTATGGTAGCCCAAGAATAACATCTGAGCTACATGCTTTAGGGTATCGAATATCACGATTTACTGTTGCAAAATACATGAGACAACTTGGTCTACGAAGTAAAGTAAGTAAGAAATTTAAAGTTACAACCAATTCAAAACACAACTATCTAATTGCTGATAATGTGCTCAACAGAAACTTTATGGTAACTAAACCTTCAGAAGTTTGGGTATCTGATATTACCTATATTCAAACAAAAGAAGGTTTTTTGTATTTAACAACAGTAATTGATTTATATGACCGAAAATTAATTGGTTGGAGCTTAAGCAATACCATGAGTACCGATGATACGTCCCTAGCTGCTTGGAGAATGGCTATAAAAAACAGAGCTGTTAAAAAAGGATTACTATTTCATTCCGATCAAGGGGTGCAATATGCAACTAAGAAATTTGCTAATACTATTAAGTCTTATGGAGTAATCAGGAGTATGAGTAGAAAAGGAAATTGCTGGGATAACGCAGTGGCAGAAAGTTTCTTTAAATCTCTAAAAACAGAACTTATCTATGGAAATAAGCTAATATCAAAAGAAGAAATGAAACTTGAAATTTTTGAATACATCGAAATATGGTATAATAGAAAAAGAAGACATCGTGCTTTAAATTATAAAACAATAGAAGAGTTTAATAACCAAAACTGCATTTACAAAAATGTAGCTTAACTCAAACTGTAATTTTCATTTGCACATCCATTTTATCAATAATATATTTGTCTAAAACCAATATGTCATTATTTTGCAAATACCGCTCTTTTACGCTTTCAATAGAATCTTTCTCTTTTGAAAAAACAGCAATACGT
Source organism: Flavobacterium sp. GSA192 (assembly GCF_006386525.1). Taxonomy (NCBI): domain Bacteria; kingdom Pseudomonadati; phylum Bacteroidota; class Flavobacteriia; order Flavobacteriales; family Flavobacteriaceae; genus Flavobacterium; species Flavobacterium sp. GSA192. The sequence continues at coordinate 207,195 of NZ_VAHC01000006.1, forward strand.
TTGTCTAAATAAGAAACGGTATTGTTGAATAACTTTTGCTTATTGAACACAATATTTTTATCGAGCAATACGATCAGTTCGTCAAGAATTTTTCTGGAACGTTCCGGATTTGTTCCTTCATGAGCCAGAAGTAAATTGGTGTTTTGATTATCAACTGTAGTCACACTAAGTGCCGATTTTAAATTTTTAATTGCTACAATCGTAGGTTCGAGACTTACAGCGTACTCTTTATTCATATAAAGAGAAAGATTCTGTTTAGCCTTAGCAATCAATTGAATCGTAAAAGGTAAATCTACTGACGTCCTGATTTAATTAATAAATTAAATTTTACATATATGAAAACAGATAAAATGGTATTAGGAATACTGGGCGGTATTGCTGCCGGAGCGATATTAGGAATATTATTTGCTCCCGAAAAAGGAAGCCAAACAAGAAAAAAAATTCTGGATAAAGGCACCGATTATGTCGATGGTCTAAAAGGTAAATTAGACAAAGTTATAGGGACAGTGACAAATAAATACGAAAATCTTTTGAAAGAAGGGGAAAACTTCATTTCAGAAAAAAAGGATTCTTATGATACTGTAAAAAACGAAATTAAAAATGGTGCTCTTTAATTTTTAAAACATGGAAACGAAAGCAACAACCCTAGAATTACTTTTTGAAAAAGCCGAGAATTATGTTAAAACAACCGTTGAGCTCACTAAACTAAATGTTATAGACAAGTCTTCCGATGTTTTATCTTCTCTAATGACGCAAATTATTATCCTTGCCTTTGTTGCTTTGTTTTCATTTTTAGTTAATATTGGAATTTCACTCTGGATTGGCGAACTATTAGGTAAATCGTTTTATGGCTTTTTTATAGTAGCCGGAGGTAATTTAGTCCTCATAATCCTACTGTATCTTTTTAGAAATTCATGGATTAAAATTCCTATCACTAATCTCATTATTGCTAAAATAGTAAACCCAAAACAGCATGAAAAAAAATACCCCTATCGATTTGTTAAAAGAAAATATTGCTGTTTTAAAATTCAAACAAGAAGAGGATTTAGCCATTCTTAAATGGCAATTGGAAACAACTTTTGATAGTCTTAAACCTCAAAACTTACTAAAAAGTGCTATTATGAGTATGACATCGGTAACTGGTTAAAAAAATAATCTGGTCAGCAATGCTATCGGATTAACAACAGGCTATCTCTCTAAAAAAATAATCTTAGGTGATAGTCATAATCCTGTCAAAAAAATTTTAGGCAGTATATTACAGTTTATCATTACCAATGTGGTTGCCAAAAAAACTAATACTTTTCAGTCAAAAAACATAAAAGAATAGTTTAGGAAATACTACTATTATTGAGTGTTCTTTTTTAGTATCTAGTGAGAAGGAGATTATGCTCGACCAAATAAAGGATTTTGTGCTTCTCAAAATCTACATTATTACGGATACAAATTACATATAAAAATGATAGTGTTCGACTTTATTTTATACTAATTCTAGTGTACTTTCAAATGTTTTGAGTCTCAAAAATTAGTATCCAAAAATAATATAGTTTTTTTGTTTGTATATACTTTGTTTTATTTCGTTCAGACTTGTACCTTATTTGTATTTCATAATTTGGAAACCCTGAAACAATTGGATAAAATACTTTTTCTTTACCTCCGTACTATTACAAATAAAAACTACGAAAGTCTAGTGTCGCTATTAGTGTAACCTTGTTCTTAACTATAAAATATAAAACCCCGTAATTACTGGGATTATTATAAAGGTCTCTAAGCCTCTTTCTCCGCCAGTAGAAGTTTCAAAAGAAACTTTAAAAGTCAAAAAGCCATTAAATACTAGTGTTTAAAGGCTTTTTGTTTTTTTATACTGTGTCAAAAAATACATACATTATCATTGTAGCGAAGACGGGAGTTGAACCCGTGACCTAAGGGTTATGAATCCTACGCTCTCTAAAGATGATAAATTGTGACCATGGAGGGATTTGAACCTACAGAGCTTTGTCACAATGAAAAATTAAAAATACAAAAATACACTGCTTGCTTAGAAAGTAAGTGCACTAAATACTATAATATAAAGTGATACCTTAACTAGATTCAACCTTGTAAACTTCAAAAAAAATTGCGGAAAGATTTAAACCTTCAACTACTTGCTTAAAAGCTGGTCTCCTAAATCTAGTAACTTTTATTGTTTTGAATTGTGAAATCACCCCTCTTTATGTGTAAAACACCACCGTACACATTGGCACTCAGCTATTACTTTTGTTAATTATTAGGGCTTTCAGGCTCCTGGATATAATATCAAGATCAATAATTAATTACCCTATACCAGTATGAAACCACTTGAGAATTTTTTTTTCCTAATCTTATTACTTCTTTCACTAAATCTGACATCGCTTTACGCCTCTACACCAAAAGAAAACACAATAGTAGTTGCACTTGACGGAACAGGTAATTTTAAAAGCATTCAGGAAGCGATTAACTCCGTAACTCCCAATAAAGAAGAACGAACAATCATATATATCAAAAACGGATTGTATCAAACCGAAAAGATTATAATAGCTGAGGATAAAAAAAATATCAGCTTTAAAGGAGAAAGCCGTGAAAAGACAATAATAAGCTACCATATTTACGATTGTAAAGGAGGATTAAATAACAAATGTCCTGCAGAGGATGCAGCAAAATGGTTCGGGCAAGCGATTCGTACTTCGGCTACAATTACCGTTCAGGGTAATGGTTTTCGAGCTGAAAATATTACTTTTCAAAACACCGCAGGACCAGTTGGTCAGGCACTAGCCATTACTATTCATTCTGATAAAAATATCTTTTTAAACTGTTCTTTTTTAGGTTATCAGGACACTATTTTACTGGGAAAAGACGGTACAAGAACTTATTTCAAAAATTGCTTGGTATTAGGACGAACAGATTACATTTTTGGAGGCGGAATTGGCTATTTCGACTCTTGTGAAATAAGAAGTTATGGCGGTGGCTGGATCACAGCTCCCAGCACTCCTAAAACGCAGAATTACGGATATATTTTTTATAAATGCAAACTTACTTATGCTCCAAATAGTCCCCAAAAAAAAGACGACAATCAACTAATAAGTCTGGGACGTCCCTGGCATAATTATCCAAAAGTTGCCTGGATAAAATGTGACATGAGCGATAAAATAGATCCTAAAGGCTGGCCTACAACATGGAACATGGATTATGCCTCTACCAGTAAAGATTTGCATTTGTACGAATACAAAAACACAGGCAAAGGAGCCAATATGACCAATCGTGCAAAATGGGTTGGAATACGTGAACTTACCAATCAGGAATCGGGACTCTATTCAGTAGAAAATGTTTTAAAAGGAAATGATAATTGGAATCCAAAAAATAGAAAAATATGAGAAAAATTATTTTCAGCTTATTGTGTGTTCTTACACATCATCTTTCGTTTGCTCAACAAGATTTGACTTTATGGTACAGTAGTCCTTCAAAAGCCTGGACTGATGCCTTACCGTTAGGAAACGGACGATTAGGAGCTATGGTTTACGGTATTCCGCAGCGGGATACTATTCAAATTAACGAAGATACCTTTTGGTCAGGAAGTCCATACCAAAACAACAATCCAAATACGTCAAAAAATCTCAAAAAAATACAGCAATATTTGCAGGACGAAAACTATATTGATGCCCAAAAACTGGCATTAACCAATATCATAGCTGACCGAAACAATACCTCACATGGACAAGTTTATCAATCTATAGGCAATCTGATATTGGATTTTCCCGGACATGAAAATTTCACCAATTTTAATAGAAAATTAGACTTAAACACAGCCGTTGCTACTACTAATTATAAAATTGGAAACATTGAATATCAAAGAGAAATATTCACTTCTTTCCCTGACCAGCTAATCATTATTCATCTAACATCCAGTAAAAAAGGAACTATCAGTTTTAACACCTCTTTTGTAGGCCCGTTAAAAAAGAATATGGTAACCGTAGCTACAACTGTTCCCTCAGGACAAAATGAACTTCTTGTCGCTACAGGAAAATGTACCCACGAAAAAGAAGAGAACATTTTAAATTTACTGCATTTCAACAACCAAATTAAAGTCAACTCCAAAGGCGGTGTACAAAAGGCCAATGCTAATAGTATTAATGTATCCAATGCTGACGAAGTGACAATTTATATTTCGGTAGCGACTAATTTTAAAAACTATAAAGATATTTCTGGAGATGCCGAAAAGAAAGCAAGTGAATATTTGACTAATTTTTCAAAAGACTACGAAACTGCCAAAAAAGACCATATAATCGCATACCAAAAACAATTTAAAAGTGTTGAACTAAATCTGGGGCAATCTTCTCAGTCAAAAAAACCTACTGATCAAAGAATTGCTGAATTTGCTAAAAATGATGACCCGGGATTAGTTTCTACTTATTTTCAATTTGGTCGTTATTTATTAATTAGCTCTTCGCAAAAAGAAACACAACCTGCCAATTTACAGGGAATTTGGAATCCAAATTCAGGTCAATACCCTGCATGGGACAGTAAATACACTACAAATATCAATGTAGAAATGAATTATTGGCCGGCAGAAGTTACCAATCTAACAGAATGTCACGATCCTTTTATCCAACTGGTAAAAGATGTGAGCATTACTGGGAAACAAACTGCTGCTGAAATGTACAACAGCCGTGGCTGGACCTTGCATCACAATACGGATTTGTGGAGGATGACAGGTGCTGTTGACAAAACAGCCGGAATATGGCCAACTTGTAATGCCTGGTTCAGTTCGCATTTATGGGAAAAATATCTTTTTTCTGGAGATAACAACTACCTGAAAGAAATCTATCCTATTCTGAAAAGTGCTTCTGAATTTTATCAGGACTTTTTAATTAAAGACAAAAAAACAGGTTATTTAGTAGTTTCACCATCCATTTCGCCAGAGCACACACCCGGACTACATAACTACGAAGAAACAAAACCCGATGGCAGCATAGTTAAAGAAAGGTGCAATGTGTATGCAGGAGTAACTATGGACAACCAAATGGTATTTGATTTATTGTCTAATACTATCGACGCAGCAAAGATTTTAGGAATTGACAAAGATTTCTCAAAACAACTTGAAAATCTTCGTTCCCAATTACCTCCTATGCAAATTGGTAAATACAGTCAGTTACAAGAATGGTTGGAAGACTGGGATAAAAAAAATGATGCTCATCGCCATCTTTCACATTTATGGGGGATGTTTCCCGGAAGACAAATATCAGCTTTTCAAACACCTGAACTTTTTGAAGCCTCAAGAAACTCTTTAATTGGACGAGGTGATGCCAGCAGAGGATGGTCTATGGGATGGAAAGTGTGTCTTTGGGCTCGCTATTTAGATGGAAATCATGCCTACAAGTTAATTCAAAACCAACTGAATTTAAAGCCTGCAAATGCTACTATCAAAGATCCCGACGGAGGAACTTACAGCAATATGTTTGATGCGCACCCTCCATTTCAAATTGATGGAAACTTTGGTTGTACTGCGGGAATTGCCGAAATGCTTATCCAAAGTCACGATGGTGCTTTAAGCCTCCTCCCTGCCCTTCCGGATGCGTGGAAAGAGGGTTCGGTTTCAGGACTAAGAGCCAGAGGTGGTTTTGAAATTGAAAAAATGATTTGGAAAAACAACAAATTAGCAAGTATCATCATTAAGTCCAACTTAGGTGGAAATCTTAGGTTAAGAAGCTATCACCAATTAACCGGAAATAATATTACTAAAGCTAAAGAAGAAAACCCAAATTATTTTTATCAATTCCAGCCTATTGAAAAAGCTAAGATTTCCCCACAAGCCAAACTGGAAGGAACAAATATAAAAACCGTTTATGAATATGATATTGATACTAAAAAAGGGCTCTCGTATCAATTTGAAATAGCGCAATAAAAAATTATTTTTTTATGCTATAAAAGGAAGAAGTTAGGTTTACAACCTCACTCCTTCCTTTTTGAATTACTGATTATCATAAAAAATAGTAATCTAAAAACATTTATATTATGTTATTTTTGTTTAACCCAACAAGTAGAAATCCAAAATGAAAATCCATACAAAAATTTATAGCATACTATTTTTTCTGTTATCGCTAATGCAATACTGCTTTGGTCAAGAAAATTTTTCATTTAAAAATTTCTTAGTCGAAGATGGGCTTCCACATAATATTGTTAATCACATCATACAAGATAAAAAAGGTTTTATCTGGCTAGCTACTACAAATGGCTTGAGTAAATACAACGGCTATCGCTTTCAAAACTACAAAACAGAACCTAAAGATCAGGTTGTAATGAAAAACAACCGAATTAACTGGATTGCTGAAGACTATTATGGTCGAATTTGGATGAAAGCTTATGCAAATGAGATGAAAGCCTATTGTTTTGATCCAAAAACAGAAGCTTTTTGGGGTACAGAACTTCTAAAAAACCTTCCAAACAACAACTTTGAAATAAGTCAAATTAAAATCCATAAATCAGGATTGGTTTGGTTACTTTCTAAAAAAAATGGAAGTATCGCCATTACTAACAAAAGCTATTCTTATAAAATATACCACATACAAAAACATACATTAAATACCAATACTATAAATGATGTTTTTGAAGACCGTCAAAAAAATTCCTGGTTATTAACCGATAAAGGAATCGCCTGTGTTCCATTTGGTAAAATAAACCAAGCTCCTTTCTATCTCATTCCTAAAAATAATAGTTCTAATGCTTTTAATACAGCGGTTGAATTAGATGATGAAATATGGTTTGGAGGCACAAATGGAATGATTATAAAATATGCCAAGGGAACCAAAACTTATAGAACTCTAAAACTAGCACTGGAGGCAAACATTATCAAGATTGAAAAACTGGACAAACAAAGAATCTTAGCAATAACTGACCAAAAAGGATTTTGTACAATCAATATTTATACGGGACAGATTGTCAATTACAATTCAGACAATCTTCCTAATTTAAAAGTAAAAAATCTCAGTCCTGTTTGTCTTACTAAAGGGCAGTTGTTATGGCTGACAAACAATGACAATTTGGGTATTTATTTGTTTAATTTTAAAAACCAGAAACTAACTTATTTCCCTGCCAAAACTGACATATATTCCACATCATTTAGCCCAACAGCAGCATTAGTTTTAACCGATTCTAAAGGCGATGTTTGGGTACAACCCCGCGGAGGTAATTTCTCTAAATACGATCCGTCCAACAATAAATTAATTTCTTTTACCTCTTCTTCCTCCTATTTTCCAAATAGTAATTTCAGTAATAGTTTACATACTGCTTTTTTTGACAAACAAGGAAACTTATGGTACAATTCGCAAACAACCGGAATTGTAAAAGTAGTTTTTAGCCAAACTAATTTCAAATCATTACATACCCACAATCAGGCTATCCCAACCTCCCGAAATGATGTCAGAGCACTATTTCAAGATAATCAGAAAAATATTTGGGTAGCTACTAAACAAAATCAAATCACTATTTATGACAAAAAGTTCAAAAAAATAGGTCATTTATCGCCCAATGGTCAATTACAAACCAACGCTATATGGGAAAAACCGGTTTATAGTATTATTCAGGATGCTCAATCCAATATATGGATTGGAACAAGAGGAAATGGTATTTACAAATTCTCTCCTTCTAATGGGGCTTATTCTTTTGCCGTTACCCATTACAAGAATGACAGCTCTAATCCCTATAGTTTGATTGATGATAATGTTTATTCCATATTTAAAGATAAAACAGGAAATCTTTGGGTAGGAACCTTAAAAGGACTCAACCGTATTGTCACTCAAAATCAAACTGTGCAATTTATCAATACTAATAATAAATGGAAATCTAATTTGATAAAAAAACACAGTAGTATCCGTTGTATTACACAAGACTCAAAAGGTTTTCTGTACATTGGAACTACCACAGGATTACTGGTTTTAGACCCTAAAAAAGACCTTAATTTACCTCAAAATGTAAAGGTTTATGAGATTACAAAAAATGAAAACCCTTCTTTAAACAGTAATGATATCATTGATTTTTCTATCTCAAAAAAAGGAAAAATCTACATTGCCACTGCCGATGGAGGTATTAGCAAAGTGGTTTCAAAAAATCAGGCTGGCTTTCCTTTGCAATTTAAAAACTACACCTTAAAAGAAGGATTACCCTCAAACAATATTCTTTCGATAGTTGAAGACAACGACGAAAACATTTGGATTACTACCGACTATCTTTTAGTTCGCTTTAATCCAATTGACGAACGCTTTGAAATTTTTTCGGATGTAAAGCCCGTAATGTCTTATCGAAATTTTACTGAAGCTACTAAAATTAAATTGGATACAGGAGAATTATTATTTGGATACTCCGAAGGATTGTTGCACTTTTTTCCTGACCAAATAAAGCCGAATAATTTCAAACCCTATTTAGCTTTGACAAATTTTCAATTATTCAACGAAGAAGTTCGTATCAACCAATCCTCTCCGTTATTGACTTCGATAGATAACAATAATAAAATAGAGTTAAAACACAATCAAAACTTCTTTAATATCGAGTTTGCCGCATTGGACTATATCAATCCTGAAAATATTAAATATGCCTATAAACTGGAGGGTTTTGATGAAAACTGGAACTATGTAAACAATCAAAGAACCGCTTTTTATACCAATGTACCTAAAGGAAGTTACACCTTCAAAGTTAAATCGACTAACAGCCAAGGTTATTGGGTAAACAACGAAAGAAGTATTACTATTAATGTTAAAGCTGCTTTCTGGAACACCACTGTTTCCTATATCGTTTACGCCTTACTGATTATTGGATGTATCATGCTTATTAATCGTACTGTTATTACCATTTATAGATTAAAAACGAATGCAAAAATTGAAAAAGATATGTTTGATATGAAACAAAAGTTTTTCATAGACATTTCGCATGAATTACGTACTCCTTTGACCTTAATTGCCGGACCAATTGAATATTTAATGAACGATACCCGAACACCCGAAATTATAAAAAAACAACTTTTATACGTATCCCAAAGTACCACGAGATTACAACGTCTTGTGAATCAGATTTTGGATTTTAGAAAAATTCAGGATCAGAAATTAAAAATTTCAGAGATTAATCTAACGGAATTTACCAGTGACATTTTTAATAATTTTATCGAAATTGCTCAGGAAAAAAAGATTAATTATAATTTAGAAATTAAAGCTGAGGACATCAAAGTATGGGCAGACAGAAATGCCTTGGAAAAAATTATTATGAATCTTTTATCCAATGCTTTTAAATATACTCCTGATGAAAAAGCAATTACCGTAGGTATTAATAAAAACGACAAGCAAATAATACTCACCGTAATCGATGAAGGTATTGGAATCTCTGAAGAACATCAAAACAGTATTTTTAATCGTTTTGCTTCATTTAATAAGAGTAGTAACCCAAGTACCGGTATTGGGTTATCTATGGTAAAAGAACTGGTTGAAAGACATCATGGAGAAGTTAATTTTGAAAGTAAAACGAATATTGGAAGTGCTTTTTCCATTTATTTCAAAACCGGAAACAGCCATTTTACTGATGAAGTAGAAATTATAAGCGAAGAAGAAAACAAAGAATCGGATGAACAAAAATTAATCAAAACCCAACCAATTGCACTTTATAAAAATCAGGAGAACAGCTCCGAAAAAATAAAAGTCCTAATTGTTGAAGATGATATAAAACTGCGCACTTTCCTTAAAAATATTCTGGAAGATGATTATGAAATTCTGGAAGCCGAAGATGGTGAAACAGGATATGAAAAAACACTGAACAGTTCTCCCGATTTTATAATTAGTGATATCATGATGCCAAAAATGAATGGTGTTGATTTATTGAAAAAAATCAGAACTAATATAGAAACCAGTCATGTTCCTGTTATTCTTTTAACAGCCAAAACTACTATAGAAAGTCAACTGGAAGGGCTTTCCTATGGCGCTGACGATTATATTACTAAACCTTTTAGTGTTTCCTACTTAAAAGCCCGAATTATCAATTTACTAGAACAACGTAAAAGATTGCAAAGCATTTTTGAATCTTATGATAAACCAAATGCTAAAGAATACAATCCCAAGCCTTATTTGATTACGAACCAAGATGAACAAATAATGCAAAAAGTAATGATGGTTATCGAAGAAAACATTGACAACAATGATTTTTCTGTTGAAGATTTAGGAGCTATAATTGGGCTTAATCGTACCTCTTTTAATAACAAAATAAAAAGTCTCACTGGTTTTACTCCTGTAGAATTCATAAGAGACATTCGTATTAAAAGAGCCGCACAATTACTCATTAACAGTCAGTTACTCATTAAAGAAATTACTTACATGACCGGGTTTTCGGATATAAAATATTTTAGTAAATCCTTTAAAAATAAATACGGTTTGACTCCAAGTGAATATCGCAATTCCATACCCAACAAATAAACTGCAAAAAAAGGATTGACTTAAATTCATAAGTCAATCCTTTTTTAATTTTCTAAAGATTATAATTAATTCTTAGTCACTCTAAACCAATCCACATTTATATAACCAGCATTGTTAATTTTGCCTTCTCTTAAAGCCACAAATCCCATTTTTGCTCCAATCCAGGTTCCTTCCGAGGCTTCAAATTCAGCATCTGCTTTGATGAATTTTTTATTATCGTAGCTGTAATAAAACTGGCATCTGGCTCCATTCTCAACTTTTACCCTAAAGTACAGTGAACTGCTATTTAAATCGGCTATTTCAGTAATGGTTTCTGCTTTTCCTTTATCGGATTTATCACCTATTGCCTGTATTAATTTCAGTTTTCCTTTAATTAGTTTTACTGCCAGATAACTATAACTTCTGCCCATGATTAAGAAACCAAATTCTTCATTATCAAAATTAGGTTTGAAATCAAATTTGGTAGTAGCTACAAATTCATTTGCCGGAAACTTTTGCGCCAAAATATTCGGTACCTGCCATAAACTCACATAATTATCCGGTTTAGGAATACAATTCAGTCTGTAATATCCCATTCCGGCTGATGGATATCCCCAAACTAATTGTTTGTTGGCATGCCACTGCCACTGCAATCCCTGAACAGCTCCATTAAATTCGTCTGATTCCGGAGGAGTTGCAATTGGATATTTCGCCTCAACATTTGGTTTTTTATAAGTAGCAACAGGTTCGCCAATTCCATTATGGTCATTATCTACGCCCATAACCGGCCAGTTGTCTTTCCAGTTCATCGGATTTAGATGAACCACACGCCCATAAGCTCCCTGATCCTGAAAATGAAGAAACCAATCTTCACCAGTTACCGTATCTACCCAGGCTCCCTGGTGTGGTCCATTAATTTTTGTTTTACCTTGTTCTAAAACTACCTTTTCCTCATAAGGTCCAAATATATTTTTGGAACGTAAAATTAACTGCCAACCAGTAGCCACACCACCAGCAGGTGCAAACACATAATAATATCCATTTCTTTTATAAAATTTAGGACCTTCAACCGTTTGATGTTTTTCATGACCATCAAACAGTATAATATCGTCATCATTAGCTTGCGTACCCTCTTCATTCATAGAACACAACATCAATACACTTTTTGTTCCTGCGCGACTTCCTGCAAGTGCATAACCTAAATAAGCTTTGCCATCTTCATCCCAAAACGGTGCTGGATCTATTACTCCTTTAACTGCTTTCATTAAAACAGGCTCACTCCATTTTCCACGAGGGTCTTTGGTTTTAATCATATAAATTCCAAAATCGGGATCCGGATAAAAAATATAGAATTCTCCTTTATGATAACGTATACAAGGTGCCCAAACTCCATTTCCATGTTGAATTTTATCATATACCTCAAAAGGAGGCTGCTTAGGTAAAGCATAATTGACCAATGACCAATTGACCAAATCATTGGAATGTAAAATTGGCAAGCCGGGGATACAATTAAAAGACGAAGCTGTCATATAATAATCCTTACCTACTCTGCAAACATCAGGATCTGAATAATCCGCATAAAGAACCGGATTTTTATAACTGCCATTCCCTAAATCGGAAACCCAAACCTCTGAAACATTTTTTTTGTCATTTTGTGCATTGGAAATACCAATAATAGCGACCATTAATGACAATGTAATTTTTATTTTTTTCACTTTTATATAATTAATTTATTCATTTCTAATAACTAAATAAACTGCGGGACTACTTTAACAAATTCAATAAAAGTTGTTGCCCTACAATGTTGGCTTTATTCTTAGCCGAAACATTAAACGTTTTCATAGAAGCATTTTCACCGTCGCCTTCAGCTTTTTTAAGCACTTCATTTTCTTTTATACAACTAAAGATATCTAATGCACAAAGAATTATTTTCCCTCTTCCGTGCGGGATTACACTTAAGGCAGAATAAACCTCTTGTTTATGATCAGAAACACATCCTACAATCGTTTCTCCGTTAAACATTCGAAGTCCTAATCGGTTTTTGTTGTAAGTTGCAAAACATTGGTATTCCCAATTGAACACACAAGATTGTGGCAAACCTTCAAACCATTTGCTGTCTTTCACAAAATAATTTCCTCCATACCAGGAAGTTCCTAATACTTTAGAACCTCTATAATCGGCAGCTTCTTTTTTAGCGAAATAAGTTGCCCAGGTATCTGTATCATTAACAACTACAATTGTATTTCCGTTATTAACCCATTCTAAAAGGTCTGTAACCAAAGGATTTCCTGTTTGCTGCGGTTTAAAACTACCAATAACCAGACAATTTCCTGAAGGAGTTCCGCTTTTATAATTTTTGAAACTAATCTTTTCGTAATCAAAATATTTACCAATCACTCCAGTCGTATCGGCAACCATAATAGCAGAAGCCATTTTTTCTTTATTCAGCTTTACAGCAAATAATTCGTCGCTTCCTGTTGCAATAACAGTATTGTCTTTCGAAACTAATTCGACATAAATCCTTGTATAACCTTCTGTTTGGGGAACAAAAAAGTTTTTAGCAGACAGCAATTCTCCATACACAATTCCGCCAGTTACCGTAACAGGAATTGTTTTTGTCCAGACCGTTTCTTTATTATTTGTTGCTTTAACCCTTAAATCAAAATTTCCTTTTATATCCTTTTCGTTCACAATGAAAAAATCAACAATTGTGGTATCTTTTACTGACAACACTTTATGATTCAACTTTACGGCCACATACAAAGGCTTATTGTAACGGGCAATTAAATCGGCATCACCTTTCAGGTTTCGGTAGTTATCCACTACACCAGAATGATTTTCCAATTTCATACTTTCCCAACCATTCACGGCGTAACCGTCAATGATATTGTTGATACGCACATTTTCAATCGTTCTTCCCTGATAATAAAAAGACACATTCCCCATTTTTCTGGTCAAACTATCTACGTTAGGAAACGACTTCTGGAAATCATTCTTCTTCAGGAAATTATCGTAAGCATCATACCATTTTAAATAATCATCGCTTTCCCAACCAATGTCTTTTCCTCTTTTTAGAATTTCATCTCTAATCAACTGTAATCTTGGCGGTGTACCAATAGCTCCTTCTTCTCCATAATAAATAATTTCATCTTTATGATCCGGAAAAATCTTGGCATAACTTTTAGGATTATTGTATAAATTATCGTGATACACACCGGGCCCTCCTGCATGATGCTGATCAAACCAACCGTAATTATAAAATTGATTGTTATAAGGTAAAAGATGTAATTTAAAACGGGGATCCGGTCCCATTTTTATTGCACCATTACTCGAATTGTAAGTCATAATTCTTGTTGGATCGTGCTTGTGACCGGCTAACATTTGCAAACTGTCTTTTTTCTGAGGCTCTGCTCCTCTTTCATTGTGCATATTGTAAATAACCAATGAAGGATGGCTTCGATCCCGTTTTATCATTCTAAAAAACTTTTCATCGCGAGCAGCAAAATAAAAATCGGCTTGTCTCTTTTCCAAATCGTTTTTAGGATTGAATTGGTTAGCCGGAAATTGATTGCCTCCCGGTTCCTGATAATACAATAAACCCAATTCATCGGCATAATCTAAAACATTAGTTTGTCCAATTGTACGATGAAAATTCAGCATGTTCAGACCAATAGCTTTGGCATCAGCGATTTGTTTTTTGGCCAGTTCATCACTTGGAGCAATTCCGTTTACCGGCCAAAATCCCCATGATATCGCTGTTCTTAATACAATTCGTTTGTTGTTGAGATAAAACTGTTTGTCTCCATCAATGTCTTTAGCTTCAAACCAACGGAAACCAAACTTTTTCTCCACCACATCTTTTATTTCATTGTCTTTTTTAAGCGAAGCTTTCAGCAAATATAAATTAGGGTTGTCAACATCCCAAAGTTTTGCGTTATCCAGTTTTATAGAAAAAGATTGAGAAACATTTTTACCCCGAACGGCTTCAATTGGATAGCTTTTTGACCAAACGGATGCACCCGTTTTTCTTTCGCTTACTTCCAATAAAACATTGCCTTTAAAAATTGTAGCTGTATTATTAGTCAACGAAATCTCGGCATCAACTTCATTTAAAGTTGGCTTGTTTTTGATAAAAATATCATTTACAAAAACATTATCCGTTGCCACAAGACTAACTTTTCCGGTAATACCACCAAAACCGTGAGTTGGGTTAGTGCGATAATCCCCCCACATATAATTAGAACTGTCTCTCCAGTCAAAATTTCCGTTAGGATCGGTAATTCTAACTGCTATCGAATTCATTTTACCAATAGTAACATAATTGGTAATATCGACATCAAAAGGAGTTCCGTTGATTAAATCATAGCCTGCCAACTTTTGGTTGACAAATACCTCAGCTCTGAAACGAACACTTTCAAAGTGCAAAACAATTCGTTTCCCTTTCATCGACTGCGGAACATTCACTTGGGTCGAAAACCAGGAAACTCCTAAATAATTGCCTGAAACTCCAAAAGGATTTTTATTGATACCCCAATGAAATTCTTCGACCGTAGCAGGAAGATGAACCGTTTTACTTTCTCCTTTTTCTAATGCCTGCCAACCGCCTGTAGGCAAATTGACAGCTAATTTCTTAACGTCAACAGGAGGAGTAAACAACACATCATTTTGCCATTGTGCCGCCGGATCCAACCATATTTTCCAATCATTATTGGAAAGATTTTGCTCTATTCTTTGTTGGGCAAATGAAGCTATGTTTATCAAATTAGTAAGCAAAATTACTGCTGTAATTTTTATATAATAGGGATTCTGTTTCATAAATTTCGGTTCAATTATTTTGCTTCAAAAACATAAGTTTTTCCAGCCACTGTATTAAAATCATACAACTTAGTTTTAGGAGATTGATAGCCTCTCAGAGCTGCTTTTTCTGAAATTAAAGGATCTTTGATAGCATTTACGTTATAGAAAATATTGGTATTTTCTCCTTTGGGTTGCTCTAATTTTACATCACCTACTAACATAACATCAGACGCTAATCGCAATCTGCAATTTCCTCCTAAAACCGATTTTATAATTAATTGTTTCAATTTTCCATTCTCCCATTCCATACCCACTTCAAAACCTCCTCTGGCTTTCAAACCGCTCACTTTTCCACTTTTAAAATCATCCGGCAAAGCAGGAAGCAGATAAATTGCGCCGTCATAACTTTGCAATAACATTTCGGTTATTCCGGCTGTACATCCAAAATTCCCATCAATTTGAAACGGCGGATGCGCATCTAAAAGATTCGGATAGGTTCCTCCTGATTCTCCTTTACTTTCTAATGGTGCCGGACTTAACTGGTCCTTTATCAATTTGAAAGCCCTGTTTCCATCCAATAATCTAGCCCACCAATTTACTTTCCAGCCCATAGACCATCCCGTTGAAACATCACCTCTGGAAATCAAAGTATTTTTAGCCGCTTCAATTAATTGCGGTGTTCTAAATGGTGAAATTTGTCCAGATGGAAACAAGCCGTACAAATGAGAAATATGTCTGTGATGATCATTTGGTTTGTCTAAATCATGAAGCCATTCCTGTAATTGTGAATATTGTCCTATCTGCATTGGCGGCAATCTTTTTAATGCAACCGCAACCGAATCAGCAAAACGACTATCGGTTTTTAAAATTTTAGAAGCATCAATGATATTATTGAAAACATCAAAAACCAATTGATTGTCCATCGTTGTTCCTGCAGAAACACCCACACTACTCTCATAAGTATTTTCGGGAGACATGGACGGAGCAACCACTAACCATTTATTTTCCGGCTCTTCCTGAAGCACATCCAGATAAAATTGGGCTGCACCTTTTAAAACCGGATAATATTCTTTTAAAAATGCTTTATCACCAGTGTAGAGATAATGTTGCCACAAATGTTGGGTAAGCCATGCACCACCCATTGGCCAAAGCCCATAAAATCCGCCATCAACCACTCCTGTCATGCGCCATAAATCGGTATTGTGGTGCATATTCCAACCTCGGGCGTGATACATTTCAGAAGCACTCTCTTTTCCTGTTTCGGCTAAATCTTTCAGCATACTAAATAACGGTTGATGCATTTCGCTCAGATTCGTTATTTCGGCAGGCCAATAATTCATTTCGGTATTGATATTTACCGTGTATTTACTGTCCCATGCAGGATTCAACTTATGATTCCAAATTCCCTGAAGATTCGCCGGCTGATTGCCTGGCTGCGAACTCGAAATAAGCAAATACCTTCCAAACTGAAAATAAAGCCCCACCAATTGTGGATCATAGGATGTAGCAAATTCTTTAATTCTTACATCAGTAGTTTTATTCGATTGAGGGGAATCTCCTAAAAACAATGATACTCTGTTAAAATACTTTTGGTACGCTGCCACGTGATTTTGGTAGGATTCTGCATAGCTTTTTTTAGAGGCTTTAGCTAAAATAGTAGTTGCTTTTTCTAATGGGTTAACTGAAAGATCTTTATAGTTTTTAAAATTAGTCGCTATCGAAATTCGAATAACAACCTCATCAGCATCCTTAACCGTTAGCTTGTCAGCGGTAGTTATTAAACTTCCGCCTTTTAAAGTACAGGCTGCTTCTCCAACAAATTTTACTTTACCAGTTTTATTATCTGTATCACCCGTTGTTCCTTCAAAAAACAATTTACCATCCTGAGTTTTAAAATTGCTAACTATTTGTGGACTTGTAGCTGACAATGAAAAACTAATGCTTTTTTTCTTATCAGCAGTTAATTTCACAATAATAACATCATCTGAAAAAGACGCAAAAAATTCTCGCCTGTACGTTATTCCGTTTGCTTTATAACTCACAGACGAAACCGCTTTTTCTATATCCAAATCTCTTTTGTAATCCGTATAATTTTCATGACCCGGAAATTCAATCCATAAACTCCCAACTGTCTGATAAGGCATTCCGTAATTCAAATCTTTTGGAGCCTGTCTCGGGAAAGTTTTATTGGCTAAATCCTGAGCTTCTTTATTTCTCCCTGCAAAAAGTAATTTCCTTATTTCTTCAATATTGGAATAGACATTTTTAGGAACGTTATTGCCTGGTTCACCAGCCCAAACAGTTTCTTCGTTTAATTGCAATTCTTCTTTTTGAGGATTTCCAAAAACCATTGCCCCCAAACGACCATTACCAATTGGTAAAGCTTCATTCCAGTTGGTTGACGGCGTATCATATTGCAATTTTAATTTCTGTTGGGCATTTCCCTGAAAAACACTTATATATAGCAATAAACAGCCCGCAATAATCTTAATTCGATTCATTCTCTATTTTTTTATTTGATGAAAAAATATAATTTTCTGATTTTATATTATCGAAAATTACTTTGTTCAAAGTTATTCGTAAGTATAAGTTACTATCGAAGTTGAATAAGACCCTTGTTTATCGATAGTATTGATTTTAATTTGATAAGTAGCATTCAGTACTGCTGCAAAATCGGCAATAGAACTAATAGTTTGATTGGTTAAAGACTGAATAACTACATTATCTTTTTTTATTTCTATGTCATATTTTAATTCACCAGTAGTAGAATCTTCATCTTTACCTACCCAAGATAAACTTGCCATGCTGGTACTTTTGTTTATGTTAAAGTTTATTACTGCTGTGTAAGGCACATAGTTTCCTATAGGATTTCCAGGTGTGGTAAACGAATTCGTTGCACTAGCATTCACTCCATCACTATTTTTGGCAGTTACAGTCCAGGAATAAGTTTTTCCTTTGTCCAAAATCACTTTGTAGGAAGTAGTGCTAATTTCTTTTTTCAACACTTCAGTCCCAGCCTGAGTTAGTACTAAAACATAGGAAGTTGCATAAGCAGCTCCAGTCCAACTAAAACTGATTTCAGCTTTGGTATTGTCACTGGCAACAACAGTATAGGCACTACAGTTTTCACCATTAGCAGGCAAGGATAAATTGGGTTTTGCCGGCAGATTCACTTTCGGCTCTCCATCTGAGTTGCCTCCGCCACAGGACACTAAAAGCCCTAAACTAACAGAGAAGCATATTGTTTTAATATTTTTTATTATTATCATTTTAAAATAACTTTAAATGTTTGTACTTCGGTTCCCTGAGTAATTCTTACCAGATACATTCCCACAGCAAATCCTTTTAAATTTACACTGGTAGTAGTGCTATTAACTTTTTGCTCCAGCATTAATGTTCCGCTGGTAGTGTACACTTGGATTAAACCGCTGTTTAATCCTTCAACATTTACTATATCGCTAGTTGGATTTGGATGTACAAAGGCTGTTGGACTCATTTTAAAAGTATCTTGAACTATTCCCTGACAATCACTATTAGTTTCAATAGTTACCGTGTTTGTAGATTGAAGCAAATTGGCATCGATTTCAATTTTAGCTATTTCACTGTTAGCTGTAATGTAAGTACTGCTAACACCATTAACCGTTACATTATACTCATTACTTCCGGAAACAGTATAAGTCACCGTTTTGTTAAATTCTTCTCTCTTAGCAGTCAGAGCCGAAATTTCTTTGACAACTACAGTATAACTTTCCTGGAAAGAAATAGAAGGTATCGAAACAGTAATCACATAAGTTCCTGCTGTAAGATCTGATTTCACCCAATTGGTTGTAGTAGTAATAGTTTGGTTATTTAATGCTAAGTTAAGTCCGTTTCCTGTGATGGTCAGGTTATACGTATAACCGTTCAAATCAGTACCAACACTAATTTTACCATTAGCCTTAGCCGGGCAAGTAGGTGTTTCTACATATACTTTAAGTTTAGGAGTAGCTGTTGAGGAATTGCCTGCAATGGTAATATTTGGAGTAGAGCTATTTACATCCATATCCACACCCAAATAGTAGCCTGGATGAGGCGGTTGATTATAGCCTGAATTTTGCCAAGCAATTGCCACTCTATACTGAGGATCGTGCATCAAAGTATATAATTTATGCGTAGTCGGAATATTGGTTGTATAAATCCCGATAGAAGTATTGTCATCTTTACGAAAGATTACCTCTTCTCTCCAATCCCCAAAAAGATCGGCACTTAAACATGGTGTTGCTTTAGTGGTATTGTTTGATGAATATCCTGTGGCAGTGAGCATATTAACCGTTTTTCCATTAATATAATCCCATTTGTCTATTTTATTCGAATCTAATAATTCACGGTTTAAATCTCCATCCCACCAAATAGAAAAATTCTGTGTCGGTTTTTTATTGCTTATAAGATTGCCTTTGCAGTCCATCAAATAGTTTGTGGTAGTTGTAACGCCTGAAGCATCTTTTACACCAGCACTACCAAAACATTCATATCCTTTGTAGCGTGGGTCAATATCTGCGGCATTACAACGTCCTACATCTGTATTTGCAGGTATTCCCCATAGTGTTGCTCCAGTTTTGGCATCCAAAAATACCAAACCATTGGTTTTATATTTAACTGGTTCTTCCAGACACATCCATATTTCTTGTCCGGGACGGTCGGGATCCATATCGGTCATATGTAAAGCATCACCGTGACCTAAAGTGTTGGCAAATAATAGTGTCCCATCGTCATTAATACCGCTTGAACCGTTAAAAATTTCGTCTTTACCATCCCCATCAACATCACCCACGGTCATTTGGTGATTTCCCATACCTGCCGCTCCAGAATTTCCGGAAGTATTACTATCAAAAATCCATCGTTGAGAAAGCGTACCGTTTCTCCAGTCCCAGGCCACACGTACTAATCTGGTATAGTAACCACGTCCCATTATTAAACTGGGTTTGGATCCGTCAAGATAAGCGATAGCAGCAACAAAACGTTCTGAACGTCCTCCGTAACTATCACCCCAGGAAGATACGCTTCCGCGCGCTGGCAAATAATTAGTGGTTGCCATAGCTTTACCGGTTTCTCCGTTAAAAATGGTTAAAAATTCAGGCCCCGATATAACTCCACCATAAGTACTTGTTGATGTTTTACTCCCATTTGGGTTTCTGTAATCTGCTGCTGCATCGCCAATAACTATTCCGGTTCCATCGATGGTTCCATCCGCAGTTTTACAGGCCAATTCAGCTTTCCCATCCGAATCCAAATCATACACCATAAACTGGGTATAATGGGCACCAGCACGAATGTTTCTTCCTAAATCGATTCTCCATAAACGTGTTCCGTCTAAGCGGTAGCAGTCAATGTAAACGTTACCCGTATAACCTGGCTGTGAATTGTCTTTTGAATTAGTTGGATCCCATTTTACAAATATCTCATATTGGCCATCACCGTCTACGTCGCCCACGCTACAATCGTTCACGTTATAGGTGTAGGCTATATTATCGGGAGTGGTACCTCCGGGAGGAACTTGCATGGGGATATCCAAATATTGATTTGCCCAAACAGTAGCTGATTCTGAAGCCGACTCTTCTACTCCATTAATAATAGCCCGAACAGTATAAGTACCGTTGGTAGTAGTTGCATGAGTATAATTTGTAGTAGTCGTAAAAGGACTTCCTGCCAGTTTTACACCGTCACAATATAAATTGTAGCTTACATCAGTGGATTCGGTTCCCAGCATTCTCCAGCCCACATACACCCTACTAGCATCGAGTCGTGTTGCGATAAGGCCTCGGTTTAGTTTTTCAACATTGCGCTGGGCTATTAGCTGAGTGGTTATCCCAAATAAAAACAGCATTAAAAATACTGTTTTTTTGAAAAGAAATATTTGTATTTTTTGGTTCATAGTTGGTCTAATTGGTTGTTATAAAGCTTTTAACACATAAATAATTCGTTGATTAACATTAAAAAATTGGAAATTAAAAAAGTATTTAAATTTAAAAAATACTGTCATCCTGAGTTAAGCCTAATGGACACAGCCAAAAATCTATTTTTTAGATATATCATCAAGGATTTTCTTTGGGTTCCAGTTATCGATAACCGGCTTTTCAGCATAGCTTTTAAAAATATTTTCTACACTATATTCTTTTACCTGATCAGCAGTTAAATGTTTCATCCATTTTACCCGTTCATTTGGATAAGCTCCGATGCCTGTAGAATTGTATTCGCCATAAAAAGTAGTAGTTTCGGCTTCCAGTTTACCCCAGTTATGCCAGCCTTCGGGTTTTATGTGTCCTCCCATTTCGCATTTAATAAATACCGTTTTAGCAAAATTTCTCCAAGGTCTTCCCAGATAATAGCTGCCATTTGCTGAATTTGTCGTCAATTTACAATTTAAAAAAACTAATCCATAAGGATTTTTTTCGTTCGTACTTGCGGCAGTAAGATAACCTCCTCCTGCTTTTGCAAAAATTTCGCATTGATCAAAAACAGCAGTTGAAGCTCCAAAAATAAAATCAACAGTCCCTTCAATGTAACAGTTTTTATAGTATTGTCTGCTTGTGGTACTACGCGGATAGAGTGTGTCCTGAAAACCCAGAAATTTACAATTATCAAAAATTATTTTATCTCCGTCAATTCGAACAGCTACGGCCTGTCCAACAGGTCCTGATGAATTTTCGAAGGTGATATTTTTAGCTTTAAAATTATCTCCAGTAACAATAAAACTGGCTGATCCGGATGTTCCTATATCTTGTCCTGAAGCATTTTTTTTCGAAGCATAATCATCATAAGTAAGAATAACATTGTCTTTACTTTCTCCAATTAAGCTAATGTTATTCTTATCCTTGATTACTTCCAATTTCTCTTTATAAATACCATTCTTTATTAGAATTCTAGTCTCCTTGGTCTTAAGAAGCGCTACCGAATTAAGAGCTTCCTTTACCGTTTTATAATTACCACTTCCGTCTTGAGCAACCACTATATCGTACTTATTTATTTTGATTGAAGTTTTAATAGTTTTAGAATCATTAGCTGCTTCAATAAAAAAACTGTTCATTAAAAACACAGAAGCCATTAAAATTTTTGCAATCATTATTTATTTTTTTATCAGTATTGTTTTTATTTTAGGTTCAATAAAAGAAATATCCCTTACTAATTTTGAATTAATTCAATCTTTAAAAAAGAGGGGAATCCTAAAAATTCCCCTCTACTATAAAAAATTATCTAGTTAAACCATCTTTTATCACCAGCAACTCCTGTTCCTGCAAAACCTATTCCTTCTTTAACATGGAAATCTCCAATGGCCGGATTAACAAACAAACCGTAAATATTAGATGGCACTACTGTTATACCATTAAATGGTCTAACATCTACGATCATGTCATTTGTTTTATAACTGCCTGTATAAGAAATAGGAATATTACTGTAATTTCCATTAGTATCATTGATTTTAGCACCTCCGTTAGGGCCTCCTAAAATAAGATTTTGAATAGAAACTTGTGAAGGTTTATTATTATCAAATAACCAAAGATGCCCCATTGATAGTGTAATATTTACACAAGTAATATTTTTAAAATTAACTTTAGTAGCAATACGGATGTCTCCAAATCTGGTGCTGATTTCTGTCAAAGTACAATTTGAGACATTAAGTGAACCTACTGTGGTAGTTCCTCCAAAATTAAACATTCCCCAACCTCCTGTGTTTGAAATCCATGAATTGTTTACATAAATATCTTTTATGACAGTTACACCACCGGCTCTAACTAAAGAATTGATATTAGATACATTACAACCTTCGATAAAAATGTTATTGACTGTTTTTCCTCCAAGATCAATAAAGAAATTTCCTGAAGAGGTTGTCGTCAAGTATTGAATTATGATATCTTTTATTTGAGTGGCAACATTAAATCTGGCATTAGTCAAAATTGGTAACTCACCATTACTACCTGTAGATCCTGTAAAAGCAATATTATTCACTCCTGTAGGAACCATAATTTCGCCCCCAATTGCATAAGTTTTACCCACTTCAAATTCTACCGTAATATCAGTAGCTCCACCTAATACAAGGTTACTTAAAACCGTATTTATGCTTGCTGCATTGTCAGCTTGTAAAACTTTGTAAACAGCACTATTAGAAATTCCTGTAGTTGTTATATTCAAAGTACCTCTATTATTCGCTCCATTAAAAATCTTAGCAATATATTTTGTCCCAATACTTAAATTGTCAAAACTAAGTTCACCCAATGTTATCTGCTCTTGGTTTAAAGTTACCTCCTTTATTAGTTGCATTTCATTACTGTAAAGAACAACCTTAGTTACATTTGGAGTCAATGCCCACTTTAGCTTTATACTATTAGTCGTTGGAAAATAATTAGTAAAAATCTGTTCTGGTGGCGTTTCAAAATAAATCTGATTATAACCTGATTCCATACCGGATGATTCATCTATACTTTTCATTCTAACTGAATATTTAGTTGTTCCATCTAGTCCAGTAAACATTTCCCGATATTCAACCTTAGTTAGATTATTGGAATCAGCAAAAGGAGTCAAATTAGCTGCCGAAAACTCTACCGTTTTTACAATTTCCTTAAATTCCAAACTGTCTTTACTGAATTCGAAGACATATTTAGTTGCCGAAATGGATTTGGTAAACTTAAGTTCAACTGAAGTAGACTGAAGTTTAGAGACCTCGAATATTAATGACTTGAAAAGCCTGTCGTGTCCCGGCTCAACCTCCCAATCATTATAATCTTTTTCACAACTCACCATAAAACAGGAGAGTATTGATACCACAAAAATTAATATACTGTTTTTCATTTAAATTTAGTTTAAAAGTTTAGTAGCCATAAGAATTTGTAAGGAAACCTTTTGACTCAAATACATCTTCATAATAGATAGCAAAATATTGTCTGTAATTACAGTTCTTATTCCCCATAGTATATTGGGCAAGATTAGCCTGAATCTCACCACCATTTGTCATAGAGCTAAGAAAACTAGAATAATCGTAAGCCTTATTAATTCCGGTAGCTGCCAATAATACTTTTGTAGGATTATCCAAATAAGTCCTACTGGTTCCACTGGTTGGTTTTACGATACTCTTTGTAAACCAGGAGGCCGACTGATACTCCGTTCCAGGACTGGCTCCCAGATTAGTATAAAAATTGATGGATTTTTGATCAATAAACTCAGCATCTTTGAACTTATAATAAATCGTTTGTGGGAAATCTGAAGGCTGATAAGTTTTGTCAAAAATGGTTACAGGCACTTTATTATCCAACATTAAGCAAAGTGTTTTCTTCATCGCTTCTATTTTTTCATATAACAATCCCCAACGACACAAATCACCTTTACGAATGGATTCGCAACCAAATTCCCAAGCGCGTTCATTAACAATGGCATTGAAAAAATTAGCATCATATTCTTTAATTTTTGGAGAACCAGCACCAAAAGCACGTTCTCTTACTTTTTCTAAGGCCTGACGAGGAGACATTCCTGCTGCAGTATTTACCGCATCCGGACTAGTCAACTGACTCTGAGCTTCGGCAAACATTAAATAAATATCTGAATAGCGCATCAAAATCCAGTTTACACCTGTAGCTATACGGGAATTGGCTGTTTTATGCAATGCCAAATAAGAAGGTGCCATCCAGTAAATACGCCATTTTGCGAAACTAACATTTAAAGCATCTGTTTTCATAGTTTCTTTATTGGCACTACCATAACTTGTCCATGTTAAAGTAACATCACGACGTAAATCATCACGATCGAAAGAATAAAAATAATAAGCCTGAGAAGCCACATAACTTCCTCCAAATCCTCTTGAACCATATTTTGTATTACCTGCTACTTCATAACCCATCAAAGAACCAATATCCCCATTATTTCCTAAACCAAAAGCAACTTCAAAAAGATTCTCGTTGTAGGTATTCTGTTGTAAACTACATACGGTTTTCCATATATTTTCATAACTAGGATCCAAGGCATGCGGATGTGCCGAGCTTCCTAAAATTTCAGCCGTTTGCTGAGCCGCTATTTGATAATAATCTCTCCAGTTTTTAACTCTCCCCACATAATAACCGTTTTCTTCCTGTATCGTTGGATGATGCTCAACATCGGCATCAGGAAATAAATTACCGTCACGCAAAGACCATCCTCCGGCATAAAGAGCAACCTTTGCCAAAAGCCCTTTTGCGAAAGCTTTAGAAATACGTTCTGAAGTCGAATACTCCGCATTAGATTTTAACCATGGCAAATAATCTACAGCCTCAGTCAAATCTTCTACTAAACCAGCATAGATGGTATCTCTATCGGTTTTTCCCATATAAACATTAGAAAGATCTGATTTAGATGCTTCTCTCTTAAATGGTACATCGCCCCAGTATTTCACTAATTCAAAATAAGCCATTGCTCTAAGAGTTAAAGCTTCTCCTAATAGCGGTTTCATCTCAGCAGCTCTGGTCTCAAATATTGGTGAATTCCTAATTCCATCCACAGCTGTAGAGGCTAATTCAGCAAACTCATACAGCGTTTGCCATTTGGTAGTCTGATTATAAGGATCATCATAAAAATTACCGGCACCAGAATCACTACTGGTAGAATTATAACCTGTGGTCGAGAAACCCGAATTAGTCTCAATATCCGAAACTCCCTGCCAGTTTACTGATAACTTTTGTCCATAAATATAGGTATCGGTCATCTTTCCGTAAACTCCCATAATGGCGGCTTTAGCCATTGATGGTGTTTTAAAAACGGTTTCAGAACTTAATTTAGAAGGCGAAGTTGTTTCCAAAAAATCATCACTACAGGAGAATAATCCCAAAGCAACAACAATGAAAGAATAGTATATTATTTTTTTCATAATCTTTTTAATTAAAATGTTACGTTAGCTCCAAATAAAACTGTTCTGGCTTTTGGATAAGCTGACCAATCTAATCCTGGTGTCAATGGAGAACTATTTGTACTTACTTCGGGATCTTGTCCTGAATATTTTGTCCAAACTTTTAAATTATTTCCAGATACATAGCAGCGGATTTTTTGAATGAATCTTCCTTTAGCAATACTTTCTGGAAGTGTGTAACCTAATGTTAAATTACCAAGTCTTAAAAAAGAACCATCTTCAATTGCCCAATCAGTTATTATTGTTGAATTAGATAATGGATGCCATATTTGGGCATTTTGATTAATCTCTTGTAACAACTGCGGATTAGCATCGGCACCAAACATGATATTGTTGCCTGTAACCGGATCAATAGTTGTAAAACGATTTTCTAAGCTCATAATAGAACTTGCATTGTTGTAACGCTTTGAACCACTGAAAGTAGTATTATCAATTTTATTGGCATTGTAAATATCATTGCCATAAGACCAGTTGAACATTGCCGACAAATCAAAACCTTTATACGAAGTATTGATTGAAAAACCTCCTGTATGTTTTGGCTGTGCTCTACCAATAACTTTACGATCTTCATCAGGATTGATAACTGTACCTGTACCGCTTAATTTTTTAAGTTTCATATGTCCCGGTCCAAAATAATTCCCTGAAGTTGTGATTACTTTAGAAGCATCTACTACTCCCGGATTCAAAATCCATTTCTTTTGAGTGTTATCATATGTAAAATCGTCAAAACTATAAAACCCATCCGAAACATAACCATACATTAACCCAACAGGTTGTCCTACTCTGGCTCTATAATCATCACGTCCTACATTAGGAGCCCAATTTGTAGCAGCAATCATTTCATTAGAACCGTCTAAACTTTTTACTATATTTTTATTAAATGCTATATTAAAATTAGCTGACAATTTAAATTGATCGGAGTCAACGATATCTCCTGACAAAGTGAACTCTAACCCTTTATTAGATGTGCTACCTATATTTTGGTATTGCGAAGTATATCCTGAGTTAGAAGGTAATGCCACTGCAAGAATTAAATCCTTAGTATCGATTTGATAAGCATCAATACTCAAATTTAATCTTTGATTAAAAAATCCTAAATCAAGACCTAAGTTAGTTGAAACCGTAGTTTCCCATGTCAAGTTTTCGTTTTTTAAAGTTGTCGAAGGTTTTAAAGTACTCTGAGCATTATTGCCTATATAAATCAATCTGTTAGCTGATGATTCAAAAGTATAATCTTGTCTCCAATAAGATCCCACACGGGCATTACCTACTTCACCATAACTTAAACGAAACTTAGCATTGGATAACCAGTCTTTGGTTTTTTCCATAAATTTCTCTTCCGATAATCGCCATGCAAAAGCAGCTCCCGGAAAGAAACCCCATCTGTTTTTTGGCGAAAAAACATTTTTACCATCTAGTCTTGAAGTAGCACTAAAAATATACTTATTGAATAATGTATAATTAATACGTCCAAAATAAGAAGCCGTTCTGCTAGGCTCGTTAATCGTAGTATAAGTTGGCAATGGAGTTCCATAATTCCACATGGCTAATACGTCTTTAGCATTGAAATCATCAGGGAAAAATTTTGACTGTATTAATGTTTCACTAGTGTGTGAATCACGGGCTTCCTGTCCCAATAAAACATTCAATCGATGATTCGAATTACTAAAACTTCCATCATAACTTATCGTATTTTGCATAGACCAGTCAACCCCTTTTACATCCTGACGTCTAGCAACTGGCTGACCTCCATTGGAACTGGCCTCACCTGTATTTTTCAACCAAATATTATCAGTAAAATTTCTATTTACTGCATAACTACCCTGAGAAACAATAGTAATTCCTTTAAAAGGCTTAAAAGTTAATCCTCCATTCATGGTAAGATTAAGATTATTTTGCTCTTTATATTCGTTTGAAATATTATAAATAGGATCATTAAGACTACTTAGAGCCTCAGCAGAAGTTATGTTGTCACTAGTACCCAGGAGAGCACCCGGATCCAGATAAGTTAAACTTCTAACTGGCGCATATTTAATTCCATCTCTTAATTTACTTCCACTAGAAACACTAGGTCCGGTAATGATTGTATTTGAAAATCTGGAGTTAATATCTAAACGAAATTTTGAACTAATCTCTTTATTTAATTTAAAACTCAGATAGTCTCTTTTGTAAGAAGAGTTTATCATTATAAAATCTTCAAAATCATGCGTATAATTAATCTTATATTGTAATTTCTGATCCCCTCCGGTCAAACCTAAATCAGTATGGGTTTGAAATCCGGTATTACCATATAATTTTTCCTGCCAGTCGAATCCTTTTTTTGATTTGTAAATATCACGATCACTCCACAAACCGTAAGCAGAATAAAAACTTGTACCAGAAACACTTGATCCCGGATCAATCTCTTTTTGAAAATATACATATTCATAAGGAGATAAAACATCCGTTAAATTATAAGTCTTTTTTAAACCTGTATAAGCATTTGCAGTAATCTCAACTTTTCCTTTTTTTCCTGACTTGGTTGTTATAAGCACTACCCCATTAGCTCCCTGAGAACCGTAGATAGCTGCTGATGACGCATCCTTAAGTACATCGATAGTTTCAATGTCGCCAGGAGGAATATCATTAATATTGTTCACCTGAAAGCCATCTACTATATACAAAGGGGAATTATCCTGAGTAATCGAACTTCCTCCTCTTACACGAACATTAATTCGGGCATCTGGAGCTCCTTCGGTAATCGTAACGTTTACTCCGGCTAATCTACCTGCTATAGCCTGTAAAGCATTGGTAGCCGGAATATCCTTTAAATCCTTCATGTTTACTGAAGCAACGGAACCTGTTAAATCTTTTCGTTTTGCTGTTCCGTATCCAATAACCACTACCTCTTCAAGTTTGCTAGAGATTTCCTGCATGAGTACATTAACTATTTTTTTTCCGGAAACAGGAACCTCCTGAGTTTCCATTCCGATATAGCTAAAAACTAAAACAGCATTTGAAGAAACATCAGGAAGTACAAAATTCCCATCCATATCTGTAATTGTGCTTTTTTTAGTTCCTTTAACAAGAATAGACACCCCCGGAATTCCAAGTCCTTTATCATCCACGACCTTTCCTGAAATTTTTGCTTGTTGGGGCTGAAGGACTAAAACGGTTTTCTTTTTTTTTAAACTTACCGAAATAGCATTATTCAATACGGTCTTCGTTTTTCCATAAACAATAGGTGAAAATGAAAAAGCTACCATAACTAATAAAGCTAAATGCCTTTTTTCTATCAAAGCATTACTTAAGCCAAAGTTTTTCCTTGACAACTTATTATTCATAATTTTTTGGTTTAGTTAGTTAATTAATTGCTTTTGTGTTTTTGAGGTAAGAATAATTTTTAATCATTCCGATGTTGCTTACCTCTCTAAATTTTTTTTTAAATGTTTTTACATAGTTAATTGGTTAGAAGTTTGACAAAAAAAATGCAGCATTCAATTTTAGATTGATTAAAATGTGTTTCTAATAAAAAATCTTGTTTTTAGCGCATAATATTAAGTCAAAAGTAAATTTTGTCATTTAGGAGAATAGGGAGAAAATACAAATTGAAGGGGGTCATATTACCATAAATCTATATTTTACGGTAGTTTGAACTTAATTTAGTTTTAAAAAAGTAAAGAAAACTAAATAGAATAAAGTGCTACTCTAATTTTAAAGCGCATTGATGCTTGAATATGTTGTTTTGTGAAAAAAAAAGTGGTTATCAAAAAATAAACCACCACAAAGCAGGAGTATTATAGAAAAAAAATAGCTTTTGAAATGAAACAGTATATTTAAAAGAATACTGATTATGTATTCAATATAATCCAATAATCCCAAAAATTAAAGAGAGCTACTTATATACTGTATTATACCGGGAAATTTTGTATTATACAACAACTATAATTGTTGTGAAGCTGAGCATTGCAAAATAATACTCATTAGATAATATAATTGATTTTAGCTAAAAAACTACTTCCCTAAAAATCCCATTTCCTTCATCCAGTCTTCACATAAATTTGTCCAAAGTTCCGTTGAACCGGGATTGTTTCTTAAAGCAATTGAATGTCCTCCCTGTGGAAAAATGTGCAAAGCCGATTTGACATTTGAATTCAAAAGCGATTGGTAATATTGAAGACTATTTAACGGATTAATTACAGCATCATTAGCAGCACAAGTTACAAAGGCAGGAGGAGTATCTGTGGAAACATTCAACTCTGCCGAAAAAAGAGTTTCTAAATCAGCCGAAGCATTTTTACCCAGCAGCGCATCATAACTTCCTTTATGTGCATTTTGCTTCATGCTCAGAGCTCCCGAAATCAGGATTTGAAAATTAGGATTAAAAGCTATTGCATCTAAAGCATCATTTATTTGCGAATAGTCTTTTTTGATAGTTGCTAAATTTGCCGCCAGACCACCGCCTGCAGAACATCCCATTACGCCAATTTTATTTTTATCTATTCCCCATTTTTCAGCATTATCACGAACAATTTTTATGGCTCGTTGTGCATCCATTAATGGTCCAAAAGTGGGGGCTTTCAAATCAGGCGAAGTAGGCAACCTATGCATCACTACAAAAGCATTCACTCCAAAGGTATTGAACCATTTTGCCAATTGGATTCCGGCAATATTATAAGTTAACTTTTGATAGCCTCCTGGCGGAAAAATTAAAACAGCAGCACCCGTATTTTCTTCTTTTGAAGTAAAAAAAGAATACATTCCCGGTGTACTCACCTGAGTTACCCTTTCGCGTTCTTCAATATGTTCTAACTTCATTCCCTTAGAATTAGGCATTTTCCCTTCGGGCCAAAGTGCTTTATAATCCTGTGCTAATACAGCAGTAGTTGTCAATACTAGCAACAAAATCAATATGATATACTTTTTATTCATAATCACATTTTCGCTATTTAATCTCTTTGATTGGTTCTTTTAATAAAGATAGAAAATTACTTCCTTGAATAACTTCACTATTTTTAGTCTCTAAAAAAACATCAGTATTTATTCTTTGAAAACAATTATTCAGCAAAGCATTTTTACATTCTGTTACTTTTATTACTGATTGATTTTCCAGAGGTTTCTTCGACCTTATATCATTAAAAAGTAAGCCATCACATTTATAAAACTCCAAAGATGCCCCTTTTTGTGTACTAATATCCACATTATTAAAGCTCAGATTTGTTGCAATTGCTGCACTAAAACCTTCCTTTGCCTCCATGTTGATATTCGTAAAAGACAGCTCATTTATTGGCATTTCTTCGATACCGTTTATTACCCCGGCCTTATTTATATTAATTCCCGAAACATCACTTATATGAATATTTCGAAATATAGGAGTGCGTTCAGAAACTGGTTCTGCTTTAGACGATCTGTCATAAAACAAATCGAAAGTAAATGCATTTCGACTAATATTTCGCATTACGATATTTGAAACTCTAATATTTTCCACAACTCCGCCTCTTCCTCTCGATGATTTCATACGAATACCAGCATCGGTTCCATCAAAAACACAATTAGAAATAACTACATTTTTTACCCCGCCGGACATCTCACTTCCTACAACCACACCACCATGACCGGCAAGCATTACACAATTAGTGATAGTTATATTTTCACATGGTTTACCATAGCTTCTGCCCTGAAAATCACGCCCGGATTTTATGGTAATACAATCATCTCCAACACTAATAAAACAATCCGAAATTCTAACATTACTACAAGATGATGGATTAATTCCGTCAGTATTTGGACCATGCGGATTAGTTGACGGATTAAAAATAGTCACACCATGAACAACAACATCATTACAGCCTACAGGATTGATTGTCCAAAAAGGAGAATTTTGGATACGAACACCTTCAATTTTAATTTTATTGCATTCTAAAAACTGGATAAATGGTGGACGGAAAAATTGATTTTTAAGCCCCGCTTCATAATAAGGTTCAACTTTCAAATCTTTATTCTCTTTAGTCCACAGTTTCTGAAGTTCAGTAGGATTTTCTATTTGTCCTTTTTCTTTGACTTCAGCTGATATCTTTTTTATCTCATTCCACCAGGCAAATCCATTACCATCCAAAGTACCTTCTCCTTTTATACTAATATTTTCTGCCTTATACGCATTGAGCAATGGAGCAAACGTATTCATAAAAATCCCTTCATAGCGCACATTTTGAAAAGGTACATAATCATTAAAATCAGACGAAAACTTTAAAGTCGCACCAGCTTCTAAATAAATAGTAATATTACTTTTTAAAGTAATTGCTCCAGTGAGATAGGTTCCCGAAGAGAAGTAGAGTATTCCTCCTCCCTCTTTAGCTGCCAAATCAATAGTTTGATTTATCAGTTTAGTACATTTTGTTTTACCTGTATTGTCTGCTCCTAATATTTTAATATCGTAATTTTTACTATATCCCAAAAAGGAAAAAAATATAAGAAATACAGTACAAACATTTTTGATAGATCTTTTTTTCATTATTTGCTTTTTTAATGCCTTTATATTTTTACAGATGAACTCCAGATTACTTTTTAGACAATTAAAGTTTGCTCGAATCTAGTTTCCATTCACTTTCCATTTTAAAAATTTTATCCAATTCAAATTCAGAAACTTGGCTTTTCTTTAGGTTATGCGACCATTTTACCCGTTTTGAAACATCGGCACCGGGTCCTGTATTTCCAAACTCAGCATAAAAGCAGTCTTTTCCTTTTCGGGTTTGTCCCAATTATGCCAGCCTTCCGGCAGAATATGTTTTCCCATAAAACATCTTATGAAAACTACATTGGCATATTCCCTCCATGGTCTTCCCAGAAAGACTTTCTTAACACCCGGTTCTGCCGTCAACACGCAATCCAAAAAAACAAATCCAAACTGATTCTCTTTGGGAGTATTGGCTGCCGTTATATACGAATCTGTATTACTATGAATTTCACATTGATCAAAAACTGCAGTAGCTGATCCAAAAATATAATCGGTAGTTCCTGCAATGAAACATTTTTTAAAATACTGACGTCTATTATTTCCCGCAGCATACAAAGTATCCTGATTAGCTAATAATCGACATCGGGAAGCTACAAAATAATCGCCCTCGACATGAAGCGCAACCGCCTGACCTACTCTTCCCGCTGAATTTTCGATAGTCAAATTTTCAATTTTGATATGATCTCCTAAAATCTTTAGCGTATAACTATTGAAAGTTCCTATATTCTCCTGACCCGCATAATTATTATAGCTTATAATTGTCTTGTCTTCACTCTCACCAATGAGACTTATATTAGCATGAAAAGAATCGATTAAAACTTTCTCATTATAAACTCCATTTTTAATAAATATCTTTTTTTCATCAGCAGAAAAAGCGCCACAGGCAGTAACCGCCTCTTGAATAGACTTAAAGTCTCCCGAACCATCCAAGGCAACAAGAAAATCTATTTTATTTGCAAAAACTGAATTTACAGGAAGAAGTACTATCCCTGCAATGAATATAAAAAAACAAACCAATCTCATTTTATCATTACATTAAAAAAAGAAAGAATAATAAATTTTATTATCCTTTCTTCTATTACAACCAAACTAAATTAAAAAAAACTATAATTACCAGTTATAGCCTTCAACTTTTTACTAACCATGCAAACATAGCTTCTTCTAAAAATAACAAGGTGTGTTTTTTACAATACTACAAGGGTATAATTACAATTATATGAGTTATTACTAATCTTTTACAAATAAACAAAAGCTTTATTTAAAGATCATTACAACTATTTAATAAAAGTAAAATTTTTATCAATATTTATCAGTTTAAAATTTTTCATTGGTTGGTTTTTAAATATAAATTCATAATTTATTTTTTTGTGGTTTCGGTTATTTTCCAACTCATTGGGATTGAATTGAATTTGTTTTTAATCATCCCATTTTGATATGCAATCAATAGGAATTACATATCACTTAATCTTTTTTTGTTTCCCCATAGGCTTTTAATTTGATTATAGAATTCAATTCTCTTTATTTATCTACAATCAAAAATACCTACATAAATTCTCCCTGAATACTAATTATCAACCATTCTGCATAAACTATCACTCATTTTTAAATTTATTTCATTAAAAACATAGTTAAATTTTACAATTTATTTTTCCACTGTAAAACACTCAATTAAAACCATTTACAACAGAAATAAATTCACCAATAATTATAAAAAACAAAGCCAAGATTGCGCTTAAGAAAAACGCAATCTTGGCATAAACCGTTGGTAAAATTGTTATTTGATGAATTATCAAATTGGACTTAAAGAAATTTATAAAGTCTTCGACAGACTCAAACTGATATATGAGTTTACAAACACAAAAGCCTGTAAAACTCTTATTTTAGAGAATTTTACAGGCTTAAAAATAATCTTAGAATTTATTCAATAAAAATAAACCCGAATTATTTAGAGTATAACAAAGTTCCAAAACCTAAATCATCATATCCTCCACTATTAGGATTCAAATCTCCGCTTCCACCTTCGGGATAGCCAACATCTTTAGCTGTTTTTATGTAACGAGCTTTAATCCCTTTTCCTATTGTGTAATGATTGTAAATTCTTTCCCAAACAGGTCTGATACCTCCTCTGCCTGCATCATCGGCAGCTGTTGTATGAGTAACATTTGCACAGTTAGTATAAGTTTTAAAAGGTACACTTAATCTCGCAGCATTATACTTAGCAACATATTCAGCACCTTTCAATATCATATTGTCATTATAGCCATAGATATCTAAACCTTGATTTTCTGCCATTTGAGCAATAGAACCGAGCAAACCTATTACCATCAAAGTATGCCCTTGATCACGACCACTTTCTTGAATTTGCCCCAAATCAATATCGTCATTAGCCGATTTTGGATGAATATGATTGATAGCTTTTAACAATTGTCCATTTCCTACCCCTTTCATCAAATAATTAATAACGTAAGTGTACATTGAGACATCATCATTCAATACTGCTATAGACATCATAGAAGCCAAATTACACAAATCCCAGTTAGCCCAATAATGCGTGCTGCAAGCGTTCCAATGCGTATCTAAAAAAGCTTTATTTACCGGATAAAATACATCCAACATCCACTTTTTAAATTTAGCCAAATCGGTAGCATTCCATCCTGAATAGTCACGCATGATTTCAGCTGCATTTGCAAACTGATATCCATAAATTCCGGCACCTAATGCTTTATTAGAATCTCCGCTGATAGAAGTACAAGTAGCAGCCCAAGCATTCAAAATTTGAATCGATTTATTGGCATAAGCTACATCTCCTGTAATTTTCCAACGAATTGCTGTTAAATAAGCGGCATGAGCATCTTCCATTGCTGTTGAATAATTATCTGCTAATGGTTCTTCTCTAGAACCTCCTCCTCTAATAAGAGTTACCACCGGTCCTTTCATCACATAAGTAGCTGAAGCATGGCTATTAGAAATCATTTTATTATACCCTGAAATCCATGGATCTACCTGATTATCAACCTTTGTTTTCATTCTGTCAAAATCGGCTTGAGAATGTAATAATCCCGGATGGGCAAAAACTTTATTTGAAGGCACTGTAATATCCTCAATTACAGAAACTTCCTCTACCTTCTTTTCTGGTAATCCGTATTCATAAGTGCAGGCAATAAAAGACAAAGAACTTATTATTGCGATTGCTATTTTTGTATTTATCATTTTTTATATTTTTAGAAGTGTTTTCATTTTCTAATAATAGACCAAGAATAGAGATACTCTTCTTGGCCTATAAATTACTTATCGTTACAAACCAAGGAATGTCTGAAGTTCTGCTTTATTTTTAAATGTACGTATCCAGTCTACTTCATAACCCGTTTCAGCACCTACTATATCAGCTATTTTAAACTGTCTTATTGTTAATTCGGTCTCTGTTAAATAATCCGCAGACAAATCATAATAAATAACATTTTGAGCAACAAAATCTGTTTTGTATTTATTGTTACCTACATTAATTCCTCCGGTAACGGCAGGATCAAGAATAATATTACCTACACCAGGTTTTACAGCTCCTGTTCCTGAAAAAGCAATTTTCATGGCAATGATAGGATAAGCAGGAGACTGAACCCATTTTGTTTTTGCAGTTCCTCCCGGAGAAGGGAAAATACCATTAATAATATAGTATAAATCGGCACGACGTTTACTAGCGGTAGTTCCTAATTGTGCAGGATCAAAAGTTACTTTTAGCTTTCCTTCTTCAATTTTAGATGTTGCATTTTGGGCTGGTAGCCATTGTACATCTGTTGGGTCGTCAAATTCAAAAATATACTTCCCTTTTGGAGGTGCTATTACTTTAAGTTCAGGACCGGTAATAATTTGATTTTCTAACCATACCCTTACTTTTCCTGTAACTGCACCTTTAGGAATTAATACTGCTATTTGTGTATTAGAAACAGAAACTACAGTTCCTGTAAAAGCATCTTTAACTATTCCGTCAGAGAATTTAACACTAACTTTTGATGCATCAGTACCAAAACCCTGTCCAGTAATCACCATTTGATCACCTACATTTACAGAAGTGGGTGAAACAGAAGCAATAGTAGCACCTACTAAATATTCGAAATCGGCAGTTGTGGCTGTATTTGTCCAAACTTTAACTGTAATAGGCCCTGTTCCTGCATTTTGAGGTACTCTAACAGTAACCGAAGTATCTGAATAAGTTAAAATTTCATCAGCAAGAACACCATTAAAATAGATTTTTGCAGCTTGAGAATATTCTCCAAAATTAGTACCTGTTAGAGTAACAATATTTCCAGAAGTTCCTACTGAAGGCGAAACAGAAGTTATTGTTACAGACGGATAAGTAACCAGAGGTTCTCCTGTAAAATCTTTTTCCTGATCACTACAAGAAGCCATTAGTACCATGCTAAATAATACTATTACAGCTTTTATTTTATTTTTTATAATATGATTCATATTAGTATAAGTTTAAAAGTTACTAATTAATAACCTGGATTTTGCAACAACTTAGTATTTAACTGTTGTTGTGTTGTTGACAAAGGAAATAAATAATGTTTTCGTTGAAAATTTCTATTTGCTGCCGGATCCAGTAACAAAGCGTTTAAATTTCCTTTTCCTGTAGCAACCGAAAGCTCTCCATAAGGATAAGAAGCAGGTTTATAAATAGCCGAGTTACCCTGATAGTCTGTTCCTTGAATAACCGATCCTAAAATTGGTTCATTTAATACTTGCTCTGCTATACCCCAACGTTTTAAATCATCATAACGACTATTTTCTCCAAACAATTCAATGGCTCTTTCTCTTCTAATTTCGTCTAACATATTTAAACCATTAGCAGCCACAAAAGCGTTAGTCAAAGCTGGAAGCCCCGCTCTTTGTCTAATTAAATTAATGGACTCATTTAATTGTGCATCTGTAATGCTTCCGTTTAACTCATATAAGGCTTCGGCATACATCAAATAAACTTCTGCTAATCTAATTTGAGGATAATCTGCTGATTCTGTATTAGCAGCTCTGTAAGTACCATATTTATAGGCTCTAAATTTTCTATTAGCATAACCAGAACCACTATCTCCACCCGGTCCGAATAATTTTATAGCTCCTGAAACCGGAATTGCATCGGTAGCTAAATCAACAAAATAAGATGTTAATCTGTAATCACGATTTTTATACTCATCCCCTACTTTTACATATCCTTGAAACAAAGGCGATTTATCAACTGGTAAACCGTCAGTACATAAAAACATATCCATAAACTTTCTGGAAGGAGCTAATCTTGAACCTACAGTATGACTTAAGTTTGTTCCTGCTTGTAATAACCCAAAATCGTATTTATTATAAAGAATAAACTCCTTGTTTGTTGATTTATCCAGACCTGCCGGATTAGAACCCGCATCTTCAAGATTAAATAAATAATACATACTAAAGTTATTTAGCTGTGAATTATAGTTCCATAATTGGTAGCCACCATTACTCATTACATCTTTAGTCAATGCAATTACTTCTTCTAAATAAGCAGTGGTGTTTGCTGCAGCTCCTTCACTACCTGCACCTGTTGTAATTCCATCTCCATCAGTAGTAGTACCTACATATTTTTCCCAAGTAGCCTCATATAATAGTACTCTGGCTTTAAAAGCCTCAGCTGCCCATTTGCTAAGATGTCCTTTATCTGCTCCAGAAATATTTTGTTCCAATGGTAAATCAGGAATCGCTTCTGATAAATCTTTTAAAATTTGGTTCATCACTTCATAACGACTGTTGCGTTTTCCGTATAACACCTCATCATTAATATCTACTACAGTAGTTACAATAGGTACTCCACCGTATCTTTTTAACAAAAAGAAATGATGCCATGCTCTAAAGAATTTTGCTGCTGCTACATACTGTGCAATAGCAGCTTTATCTCCTTGATATTTATCTGCAGCATTTAATAATATATTATTGGCTCTAATATATTTATATGGATTTCTCCAATAAATATCAGATACAGCTTCTACTGTGTTTCCTCTTCCTTCTTCCTGACTTAAAGAGGTCAAATCAGTACCAAAATCCATAAAATTGTATATATTACTACCATCAACAGATCTCCAACTTACCATTTTATTATAAAAATCATTGGAGGCAGCCTTAAAGTTTGCAGGTGTTTTAAAATAAGAAGCTTCCGTTTGTGCATCAAGAGGTTCTAAATCTAAGTAATCACTCTGACAGCTTGTAAATAATAATACTGAAGACAGTACTAATGTTGTTACTATATTTTTCATACTAGTCGTTTTAATAATTAAAAGGAAACATTTAATCCTAAAGAAAAGGTTCTTGTAAATGGATAGATATTATTTGAACTATCTCCAAATTCAGGATCGTATCCATCTTTAACTTTTGAAAATTCAAACAAATCATTTCCTGAAAAATAAACTCTAAACTTATCTAAACCAAAATTGCCAATTTTTAAATCATTTAAAGTATAACCTACTATTAACGATTTCAATCTGATATATTGATTGTCTTGCAAAGCAAAATCATTATTTTGCCAGTTCCAAGCTGCTCTTGTTGTATTAGCTGTCATTCTTGGATAAGCTGCATCAATATTGGTTGGTGTCCAGGTTTTTCCAATAAAAGCAGTTGTTTGACTACCATACAATGTATTGAATGGATAAGATAAGAAACCGGTTCTAAGCACATTTTGCTCTAAAACTCCCTGAAAAAAAGTTGAAATATCAAAATTACGATAGTTAGCACTCAGGTTAATACCATATACATAATGTGCTGCGGTGTCCCCCATAAATTTAACATCTTTAGCATCAATTATTCCGTCATTGTTCGAATCTACTCTCTTAGTATCTCCCGGACGTAAAACATTTAACCCTGACGGAAGTGCACCATTTTCATTAGTAGCTGCATAATAAGCATCTACTTCATCCTGTGTTTGGAAAAGTTGGCCTGTTTGATACAAGAAAATTGAATTCAAAGGATGACCTACCACACCGCTCCCATTAACTCCGGGATTAATAGCAGTTGCATTTTCTTTTTTAAGCAAAATATTTCTAGTATCTCCCATATTAGCCGAAACGCTGTATTTTAATTTACCTATTTCACCTCTATATCCTAAAGTAAACTCCCATCCCTTAGTTTCAAGCTCCCCAGCATTAGTTTTGGGCGCAGTACCTCCTAAAACATCAGGATAAATTATATCGGTCAACATACCTACATTCTTTTTAGTAAAAAAATCATAAGTACCAAATAACCTTCTATCAAAGAAACTAAAATCAGCACCATAGGTTTTCATTACAACGCGTTCCCATGAATTTTGATTAGACGTAATTCTATTAACCCAGCTTGCCGCCTGTTGCGCTGCTGTAGTTCCAAAAATAGCACTACCATTACTTATATTAGAAATATAATCATAAGTTGGAATTCCTACCTGTGATCCCATTTCTCCATAAGTATATCTTAATTTTAAATTACTTAATGGCTTGAATTTTTTTAGAAAACTTTCTTCACTAATAACCCATCCTGCTTGTATTCCTCCGAAATTATTCCACTTGTTCCCTGGTCCAAATTGTGAAGAACCATCTCGTCTTCCGCTTATCTCCAATAAATACTTATTTTTATACGAATAGTTAAATCTCGCTAAATAAGAATACAATCCTTTATGACCTCTACCTCCTGTTGCTTCAACCTTATTTTCAATAGATCCCATGTTAATATCATACACTCCATTATCAATGAAACCTAATCTATAACCATACAATCTGGTGTCTTCTGTTTTTTCAGCAGTCATTCCTAAAAGAGCTGAGAAATTATGATCATTGAATTCTTTTTCATAATTTAAAAATCCACCATAATTTTGATAAGTAATTTGTTTATTTTCCTGTCTTATTGAAGAAACTGAATTAACCGATTCAGGAGCTAAATCACCGTACCAGCTATATTGCGGAACTGTTATAACGTAATTAAGATTATTGAAAAAATCTTTATTATAAGCAACCTTAGTTTGAAAAGTTAAACCATCATATAGTTTAAAAGTAGCGGCTAAATTCATCATGATTTGATCTCTGGTCGTATTATCTCTACCACCATCAACTGTAGCAGCAACGTGATTTCTATTTCCTGCTATATTAAAGTTAGCATACCATTGTCCATAAGGATTTCTCGATGGGAAAAATGGTGGATCTTGTGATACCGAACCATCTAAGCCAGAAGAAGGTGAAGAAAGATCATATTTTAAATAAGACATATTGGTTTCTAATTTAAGCCAGCTGTTCACCGTATAATCATAATTCAATCGCACATTATACTGTTGCTTTCCATCATAAGCGGTTTGAAGTGCACCCAAATCTTCCGAGTATCCATAAGAAACTCTATAATTTGTTTTATCAGTACCACCTGAAATACTTCCGGTATGAAATGTTGAAACTGATTTACCAAACATCTCATCATATCTTGGAGAGTTAGAGATGTAAACATTACCCCAGAATTGTGTTGGATATATTCCTGCATAGCCCGTCTTCATTAACTCTAAATTTTCTTTAGACTGCCACCCCCAGTAATTAGCATTTACACCATCTTGTTCTGCAGCTTCAAGCCATACTGTTGCATATTGTTGCATAGTAGGAGTTTGTGGTCTAATCCCTAATGTATTTATTCTAGTAGTTGTTGAAACGTCTATTTTCATTTTTCCAGATTTCCCTTTCTTAGTAGTCACCATAATAACTCCATTGGATGCTCGTGATCCGTAAAGCGCAGCTGATGCATCTTTTAATACAGTAACCGATTGTATATCATCAGGATTCATATTATAAAAAGCTTCATTATTGATTGCTGGATTTCCATCAATCACAATAAGTGGAGAACCACCATTAATAGAAGTAGCTCCTCTTATTTGCAAATTAAGACCTTCCCTTCCTGGTCTGGATGAATTTCTTGTCACTACAAGTCCCGGAGTTTGTCCTTGTAAAGCCAAAGCCGGATTTGTAACAGCTCTATCCTGAAATGATTTAGCAGTAACAGTTTCAATAGAAC
Organism: Flavobacterium sp. GSA192; assembly: GCF_006386525.1. NCBI lineage: Bacteria > Pseudomonadati > Bacteroidota > Flavobacteriia > Flavobacteriales > Flavobacteriaceae > Flavobacterium > Flavobacterium sp. GSA192. The sequence continues at coordinate 248,851 of NZ_VAHC01000006.1, forward strand.
CCGTGGAGGTCAGTTTCTTTTGAGTTCCATAAGCCACAACCACCACTTCTTCTAAAGATTTAGAATCTGAAATCATTACTACATTAAATACCGTTTTTCCAGCTACCGAAATTTCTTGATTTTGAAACCCCAGATAACTGAATACCAAAATGGATTTATCAGACGGAACACTAATAGAGAAATTTCCATCAATATCAGTCATAACTCCTTGTGTACTTCCTTTAACAACTACATTTACACCCGGAAGCCCCATATTATCTTCGGCAGAAGTTACTTTTCCTTTTATTGTTATTTGTTGTTCAGCTTCTTTTAGTACAGCTTTTTTTGAAGCGTTGAATACCCCATCATTTGCAGCAAACGATTGGGAAGAAACGCAAACAAGAAAAGACATCACCAAAGAAGGTCTAAGTCTGTTCCATAATTCGGTTTTATTCAAAACATTTATTCTCATAATGAATTTGTTTTTGTTGTTAATTAATTTAGTTAGTTAGTTTTTTTGTTTTCGTTATATTCTATGTTAAGTATAGATTGATAATAAAATTTGTGTTTTTTTAATTTCACATTTAATAGTTTTTTAGGTTAATAATTTAGATGGTCATAATTTTAAATTGGTTTTATTATTACATCACGAAATAATACTGATACAATATTAAATATTAAAGAACAACACGACTATAACACATCGTTCAAAGAGTATAATTTATAGACCATTTTAATATAATCCCCCGAAAACCTTAACAAACACAAAAATTAACACACTGAAAATCAAACAAAAAACACAAAAACACTTACTATCGTTTATACTTTTATTAAGTTTTTTTTATAGTTTACAATCTAGCTTATTTTCAGAACATAGAAGCTCCATAATTAGACAAAATCATGATAATTGAAATAAAAAAAGCCCAATTTTAATTAAAAAATTGAGCTCTCTTTTTATCATTTTATGTAAACACCCCTACTCTTCTGTCTTCTCTTTTTGATCCTGAATATACTGAGTAGGGGTAACTTTAAAAACTTCCTTAAAGGTTTTTGTAAAATAGGCTGTGGAATTAAAACCACAATTATATGCTATTTCTTTAATTGACAAATTATTGGTCAATAATAATTCGGAGGCATATTTTAATCGAATAGTCCGAATAAAATTACTTGGATTTTGTCCGGTCAGGGAACTGATTTTTCTGTAAAACTGAGATCTTCCCATTCCCATATTACCTATTAAATCATCCAACGTAAAATCGATATTGCTTACATTATCAATCACAATTTTTGTTGCCTTGTCTAAAAACTGTTCGTCCAATGAATTAATTGTAACATCTGATGAAGGAACAATTCCTCCAATGGCTGCAAAACGCTCTCTGGAACGTTTTCGGGCTTCTAATAAATTATTTACTCTGGCTCTCAAAACCGACATATTAAACGGTTTTGAAATATAACCATCAGCCCCCGTTTGATAGCCTTGTACTACATCTTCATCTAAATTTCTGGCTGTTAATAACAAAATTGGAATATGACTGATTTCGAAATCCGTTTTTACCTGATGACACAATTCAAAACCATCCATCTTTGGCATCATTACATCGCTTATAATAATATCGGGAAAATATTTTCTGATTTTTTCCAATCCTTCTACTCCATTAGCCGCTTCTTTTACCTGATACAAATCGCTTAATTCCGTTTTAAGATGATTGCGAAGTACCTTATTATCTTCAACTAAAAGAACTACCGGCTTACTGGCTTTTTCATTCTCTACGGTAGCCTTAACCGGATTCGTATTTTCATCGGCAATAGCAATTTCATATTCAGTCGATTGTAACGCATTCATTTCCTTGCCCTGTACATTCAATACTGCATTTTTTTGCTGTTTAATATCTATTTTTAAATCTGCCGGAATCACTATATTGAAAGTAGTTCCTTGTTTGTACTTGCTTTCAACCGTAATAGCTCCTTTATGCAATTCGACCAAACTTTTGGTATAATTTAACCCAATACCTGTTCCTGTTTTAGAAGAATCAGCATGAAAAAAACGTTGAAACACCTCTTTTAACTGTTTCTTTTTAAAACCAATACCCGTATCGGTAATTTTTATCTGAATCATTTTCTCGGTAATAATTGGACTAAAAAACAACCATTTATAACGCTTTCTATCAACAGTAACCTCCGACAACGAAAGCGTGACCACCCCCTCATTATCGGTAAATTTTATAGCATTAGACAATAGATTTGCCAGCATTTTTTCTATTTTATCCGGATCAAACTTTCCATAATATTCCTTTAGTTTAGAATCAAATACAAAGCTAATATTCTTACTTTTAGCCAAATCTTCAAACAAAAAGAACGTATCCTTACATAATTTAACAATATCTAAATTGGTAATTTCTAAATGAGATTTACCCAAATCCATTTTTCTTAAATCCAAAAGCTGATCTACCAAATATAATAATCGCTTACTGCTTTTTTGAATAATTACAGCCGATTTTTTTACTTCCTCAGCATCGTTAAAATGAGACAAAATTTTCTCGACAGGATTTAAAATTAAAGTAAGTGGAGTTCTGAATTCGTGAGAAACATTAATAAAGAAACGAAGTTTCATTTGGTCTAATTCATGTTCCTTCTCTTCGTTTATCTTATTGGTATAATAATCGAGTCCAAACCATATTAAAACGCCCAAAATAATAACATACAAAACATAAGCCCACCATGTTTTCCAAAAAGGAGGTAGCACCCGAACCAAAATACTTGTTTTCTCGGCATTTTTCCATTGTCCGTCTATTGAAGCCATGACTTCAAAAGTATAGTTACCCGGAGCCAGATTAGCATAATTAGCGACTCTGTTATTATCTACACTAATATATTCCTTATCCAAACCATCCATCTTATAAGCATACTTAACACGCTCCGGATTTTGATAATTTAAAGCCACAAAACCAAATGAAATATAACCTTCATTATGCTTTAACTCAATTTCTTTAAGATTTGACACTGACTCATCAAAAAGTATGCGGTCATTTAAAGCATCGCCTGCATTGATTCGCTTATTAAAAATTTTAAGTTCGGTGATAATTGGCTTCACTCTATCTGAATTCAACGAAATGTCATTTGGATAAAAAATATTGAATCCGTTAATTCCACCTACAATGATTCTCCCGTCATAGGTTTTTGCTATCGATTTACTCTGAAATTCTAATCCCTGTAATCCGTCATGAACATTAAAATTCTTGATATTCTGTGTTTTCGGATTCAATAATGACAAACCACTTTTGGTACTAATCCAAATATTCTTGTTGTTGTCTTCCTGTAGTCCAACCACTAAGTTATTAGGAAGTCCGTTTTTAGAAGAATAAGCCTGTTTGAGTTGTAGATTAATATCTAACTGATACAATCCCATATCACTCCCTATCCAGATATTTCCTTTGTAATCTTCGGTAATATGATTGATACGATTTCCTTGAATATTTTTAATCTTTATTTCCTCGAAATTGATGCTTTTTGGAATCTTCGAACTTAACGAATTTAATTTCACATAACAAAGTCCGAGCGATGTCCCCACCCACAATCGGTTTTTAGAATCTACAAAAAGAGAGAAAACAAAATTACTGATCAGGCTCTTTGGATTATTGACATTATTTTTAAACTGGTAAAACTTTTCGGTTTCAACATCAAATAAATTCAAGCCTGCTGTTGATGTTCCTAACCATAAGCGTTTTTGACTGTCTTTAGCAGCACACCAAACCGTATTTTGCCCAATAGAAAAAGGATTTCTCGGGTCGTTTTCATATCTTTTCGTTTGAGATGAATTAGTATTAAATCGATTCAATCCTCTATCCCAGGTACATACCCACAAATCACTATTATCTCCTTCTAACAGATACAAAATCTTATTAGAACTTAAAGAATTAGAATTTCCCGGAATTGCCTTGAAATGTTTAAAACTCCCATTTTTATCATCAAAAAGATTCAAACCTCCTCCATCAGTTCCTATCCAGATTCTTCTCTTACTGTCTTCAATTACTGACTGAGCTATTTTTGTACTTAAACTTTTTCCGCCATTAGCTCTGTAAAAGTGATGCCCGAATGAAGATTTAGATAACGCCAGTTTATTAATTCCTTTATTATAACTGGCAATCCAATAAATTCCATCCTTATCTTCCAATACTTTTGAAGGTTGGTTATTAGGTAAAGAAAAAGGATCGTCCTGGTTTTGTACAAGATGCTGTATCAATCCCTTATTTTTATCTAATAAATAGATTCCGCTTCCATCGGTCGCTGCCCATACCGTTCCTTTTTTATCCTGATACAAATGAAAAACAGGAATACTTTGATTAACAGGAGCGATTTTTTTAACTGTTTTTTTGTAAACATTAAACAGATAGAGATGTGCCAAATCATTTCCTATCCAAAAATTTCCTTCTTTATCCAACAAAATCTGTTTTGGCAAATGATTTAAATATTGATTAGCTTCAAAAACTATTTTAATTCGATTAAAACTATCGGTCTTGGAATTGTATTGATGCAAATTATTTCCTCCTGTTCCTATCCAAATCGTTCCTTTTTTATCCTGAATAAGATTAGTTACATTATTATTATCTATAGATTTTATATTCTTAGAATTAGTTATATAACGAGTATATTTTAAGGTACTGAAATCCGGAGCATTAACAGAAGCCAAATCCAGTTTCAATAATCCATTCTTTGTTCCCACCCATAGAATATTATTCTTTTTATCAAATAAAAGACTGTTTATTTCTTCCCTTAGATTTAATCCTTCGGTCTTTTTCTTGTATAGATTGATTCGGTAAAACTTTTGTGATTTTTTATCAAAAACATTCAATCCATTACTTGTCCCTACCCATAAATATCCCTTACTATCTTCGGTAATCGCATTAATACGATTATTACTAATGGAATGAACATCGTTTATAACAGGACGGTAAATCTCAAATTCGTAACCATTGTATTTATCCAGTCCATCAATAGTTCCAAACCACAAAAACCCCTCACTATCCTGAAATATTTCGACACTGGTGCTACTGGAAAGCCCTTTATTGGTGTCAAAATTTTCGAATTTTAAATTAGAATATTGTGCAAAACTTAAATGACTGGCCAAAAAAAACACCACCCAAATAATGATTGATTTTTTCATTAATCTGGTTTTAGATTTTATTTAAAGATAATTTATAGAAGAGCTCAAATTTATAAATTAAAAAGGAAATATTTTTCTACACTATAATTAATTTATATCTATAAGAATATTAAATCATATTACCAATCTTGATCCCCGACATTGAAGAGTATTAACATAATAAAAATATCTGCATTACAATGATTCCCTATGCAAGCCTGAATTTGGAATTCTTTTTTGGAAGTTTTAAAAAAACTCATAACCACCTGTTTTATTTCGTGCCTACAGTAATTTATTTTTTGGAAATTCAAGTTCAAAAAAATAAATTCGCTAAGAATAAAAAAAGGAAATCTCTAAACAATGAGATTTCCTTTAAGAACTAAATTCAAAAATATAACTTCTAATTTATTCCGCCACCTAAAGCTTTGTATAATAACACTTGTGATTCGGCATTTTTTAATTGAATATCAACAAAATCCAATTCGGCCTGTAATTTATTTTTTTGCGCATTGATGATTTCCAGATAATTAGCATAACCACTTAAATACAAATCGTTTGAGACATTTACAGCTATTTCAAGATGCTTAATTTCATTCGATTTGAATTTTAAAACATCTACAAAAGATTCCGTTCTATGCAGTAACGCACTCAATTCATTGTATGCTGTTGTAATCGTATTTTGATATTGCAACAACGAAATTTGCTGCTTTTTATTCGAAACAAAAAACTCTTGTTTGATTTGTCCTTTGTTAAAAACAGGAGCTGTTAATCCGCCGAGTAATTGCCAGGCAAAAGAACCGCTATCAAAAAAGGTTGAAAATGAAAACGAATTCAATCCGGCATAACCGCCCAGATTTAGAGTTGGGAAAAACGCAGCTCTTGCAGCTTTGGCATCAGCATTTGAAGCCAATAATTCGTGATAGGCTTCTGAAACATCCGGTCTTTTATGAATAATAGAATCCGCACTTACTTTTTGATTTAAAACTGCCAAATGACCTGATAAAAAGTCATTACTCCTGTCGATTTTTCCTCCATATTCACCTAAAAGATTCAACAAAGCTTTTTCGGTTTGATCAATGCTTAAATTAAGCTGTTCCGATTCTGCCAAAATATTATTGTTTTGGGCATTAAACTGCTGAACTGCTAATTCAGTAGCTTTACCAACCGATCTTTGCGAAGAAATAATATCCAATGCTTTTTTCTGCGTCTTTAAGTTTTTTTGGTAAATCACTGCTTGTTTGTCAAAAGCAATCAGTTTATAATACAAATCAGCAATATCGCTTAACAATCTCGTTTGCAACAATCGCATTCCTTCCTGTGAAGCAAAGAATCGCTGCAAAGCTGCCTTTTTGCGATTACTCAGTTTTCCCCAAATATCAGCTTCCCAAGAAACTTTTCCTCCTAAAAACACATTGGGCGTTACATCAGTATTAATTCTCTGTCTTTCTGAGATATTCTGAGAAAAATTGGTATCAAAATTCCCAACCCCATCCATGGTGTATTTTCCATAGCGGGTTCCGGAAACATCAGCCTGAATGTCTAAAGATGGTAAAAGCGCCAGCTTAGCTACTTTTAAATGTGAATTAGCAATTAAAATACGTTCCTGCATAATTAAATAATCCGGATTTTGAGCAATGGCTTTATCTAACAGTGCTTCTAATTTTGGATCTTTAAAATAGGTTTCCGTTTTTAATGGAATAAAATTTTGCAAACTATCGCTTGCTTTTTTTCTTTTCAAATCAAAATTTTCAGGCAGTTGTTTTGCTGTTAAATTTTGGTTGACTTTAGGAGCAGAACAGGCTGTAAACAGCACTATTCCTCCTAATATAATATATTTATTAATTGTGTTTTTCATTTTAAATTTATTTTTTCGTTGCTTTTTCTAATTTGGCAAACAGGATATAAAGACCCGGAATAATCACAAGTCCAAAAATGGTTCCTATAAGCATTCCTCCAGCCGCTGCAGTTCCAATGGAGCGGTTACCAACAGCTCCCGCACCAGAAGCAATACAAAGCGGTATTAATCCGGATATAAAAGCAAACGAAGTCATCAAAATAGGTCTAAAACGAAGTCGGGCACCTTCAATTGCCGCTTCGGTAATGTCTCTTCCTAATTTATTTTGAGCCATAGCAAATTCGACAATCAAAATGGCATTTTTGGCGAGCAGACCAATGAGCATGACTAGTGCCACCTGAGCGTAAATATTATTATCTAAACCAACTGCTAAAAGTGCCAAATAAGATCCAAAAACTCCAACAGGAAGACTTAATAATACCGGGAACGGAAGCAACAAACTTTCGTACTGCGCCGCCAATAATAAATACACAAACAAAATACACAACGCAAAAATGTATATGGTTTGGTTTCCAGACAGGATTTCTTCACGCGTCATTCCTGACCATTCGAGTTCAAAACGGCTTGGAAGTTTTTCAGCAGCGATTTTTTCGACCGCTGCAATCGCTTCACCTGAGCTAAAACCTGCGGCAGCTTCACCATTGATCATTGCCGACATGTACATATTATAACGTGTTAAAACCTCTGGACCATACACTCTTTCGAGTCTCATAAAAGTCGAAAACGGAACCATTTCGCCAGCATCATTCTTCAAATACATATCCAAAATACTTTCCGGATTTTGACGAAACTGTGGACTAGCCTGAACCATAACTTTATACATTTGAGAAAAACGAATAAAATTGGTTGCATAAAAAGATCCCAACATAGTCTGTAAAGTGGACATTGCATTATCTACTGAAATTCCTTTTTTAGCAGCTAAATCATAATCGATATGAATTAAATACTGAGGGAAAGTAGCATCAAAACTGGTGAATGAGTTCTGGATTTCAGGCGAGGTATTTAGCTCCTTAATGAAGTTTTTGGTTACCTCATCAGTATTGTTTATACTTCCTCCGGATTTATCTAATAATCGAAGTTCAAAACCACTGGTGTTACCAAAACCAGGAACCGTTGGCGGAGCAAAAATTTCTATCTGAGCATCGGAAATTCCTTTTGTCTTCTCGGTCAATTGCGCAATGAAATCAGTAACTGAAATATTGCGTTCTTTCCAGTCTTTTAGGTTAATCATTCCCATTCCATACGAAGCACCTGCAATTTCAGTTACAATACTATATCCGGCAAGGGTTGTTACGTTATCAACACCTTTTATTTCTTTGGCAATTCTGGTAACTTCGTCTAATGCTTTTTCGGTACGTTCTACCGTTGCACCTTGTGGCGTTGTTACACTCACATAAACCATTCCCTGATCTTCTGAAGGAATAAATCCTGACGGTAAAAATTTACTTGTTCCCCAGGTTAACAAGCAAAAAAGAACTAACAAACCAAGAGTAATCGAGGTTCGATCAGCAAACTTCATCAATACTTTGATGTATTTGGAAGTAATCTTATCAAACCAATTATTAAAGCGGTGAAAGAAACGATCCAACATTGATTTTTTCTCTTTATTTGGATCATGTGCTTTTAGCATAATAGCACACAAAGCTGGTGTAAGCGTCAACGCATTAACACCTGAAATCACAATACTTATTGCCATGGTCAATGAAAATTGCCTGTAGAAAACCCCAACAGGACCACTCAGGAAAGCCACAGGAATAAACACCGCAGCCATCACAATCGTAATCGCAATAACAGCTCCGGTAATTTCTTTCATTGCACTAATGGTCGCAGGCAGTGGTTCCATGTGTTCTTCGGAGATTTTTACATGGACGGCTTCGACAACAACAATTGCGTTATCTACCACAATTCCTATCGAAAGTACCAATGCAAAAAGCGTCAATAAGTTGATTGAGAATCCCATCATCGACATAAAAGTAAACGAACCTATAAGCGCCACAGGAACTGCTAATACCGGAATTAAGGTAGAACGCCAGTCTTGCAAGAAAAGAAAAACTACAAAAGCTACCAGAATAAAAGCTTCAATTAAAGTTCTTAAAACCTCATCTATCGAAGCATCTAAAAAACGGGAAACATCATAAGCAATATTATAGTCCATTCCCGGTGGGAAAGAAGTTCCTTTTAATTCCGCCATTTTTTCTTTAACGCTGGCAATTACTTCAGATGCATTCGAGCCCGGACGTTGTTTCAGCATGATGGATGCCGAAGGTTTTCCATCAGTTTTAGAAACCATTCCGTAACTCATGGCACCAAATTCAATTTTCGAAATATCTTTCAATCTTAAAATAGTTCCATCAGTATTAGCTCTTAACGGAATTTCTTCATATTGACTTGGTTCAAAAAATTTTCCGCCATATTTAATAACATATTGCAATTGACTATCTAATTGTCCTGAACCTTCACCTACTTTTCCCGGCGCAGCAGAAATATTTTGTTTTTGAAGTGAACTAATGACTTCATTTGCCGAAATATTATATGAAAGCATCTTTTGCGGATCCAGCCAGACACGCATCGAATATTCTTTTTGCCCCATAATTTCGGCACGTCCAACACCATCAATACGTTTTAATTCCTGAAGAATATTAATATCGGTAAAATTGAAAATAAACTGTTCGTCCTGAGTTTTATCTGTACTTGTTATATTCAAATACATCAACATACTGTTGACCTCTTTTTCGGTCGTAACTCCGGCACGAATTACCTCTTCGGGAAGTTCGTCAAGTATCGTAGTAACTCTGTTTTGAACGTTTACCGCAGCTAAATCAGGATCAGTTCCTACTTCGAAGAAAACCTGAATTAACGTCAAACCATCATTTGAAGTAACCGTTGACATATATGTCATTCCAGGAACTCCATTGATGGCTCTTTCTAACGGGAGAGCAACAGCATTAGCAGAAACCTCTGCGTTGGCTCCTGTATATTTTGCTGTAACAGTTACAGACGGTGGTACAATATCGGGGAATTGTGTTATGGGAAGCTGGAACAACGCCAACAATCCTAAAAGTACTATCATAACCGAGATGATTAATGATAATATCTTTCTTTTGATAAACATTTCTATCATTTTCTTTTCTTTTAAGAATGTATAATTGAATTACAGGTTTGCAACTTTCGTTTCTTTAATATTGATTTTGTCGCCGTCGCGTAAGGACTGAATACCTTCCTGAACAATTAAATCATTATTTTTCAAACCTTTATTCAATATATATACATCATCAAGAGTACTTCCGATAGTGATGTTAGTCATTTTTACAATGCCTTCTTTATCCACCAGAAATACAAATTGTTTGTCCTGAATAGAAAAAACAGCTTTTTGGGGAATGACAATTGCATTATTTTTTGGCTCTGAAATTATTAGTTTTCCAGAAGTTCCGTGTTTGATAAAACCTTGTGGGTTGTGAAATTTAGCTTTGTATTGAATAGAACCTGTTTGTCTGTCTATATCTCCATCGGCAGTTCTAAGTTCTCCTTTTTGATTGTAAACAACACCATTTGGTAAAACTAATTCGATATCACCTTTCGCATTCAGGCTCTTGTTTGTTATCATTTGGAAATAGGTGTTCTCAGGAATTGAGAAATAGGCATATACATCATCCAGTTGAGAAACCGTTGTTAAAAGCGAACCATTTTCGACTAAACTTCCTTCTTTAAACGGAATACGATCTACTGTGCCGTCAAATGGCGCACGAATTGTCGTAAAACCTATTTGTTGATCAATCGCTTTTTTCTCGGCAGCAGCGTGAGCAACTTTGGCAGCCGCCGCTTCATATTTTGCTTTAGCCAATTCTAATTCGTTATTGGCAATTACTTTTTTATTAAAAAGAGTTTGAGCTTGTTCTCGCTCAACAGTGGCTATTCTTAAATCGGCCATAGCACTTTTGTAAACAGCTTGTGCTTTTAGCAATTGTATTTGAAGTTCTACATCACTTATTTTAAATAACAGTTGGCCTTTTTTTACTTTTTGTCCTTCACTTACATATACTTTTTCCAACAATCCCGGAATTCGAACATGAATTTCGACATTATTTTTGGCATGTACATCGGCAACAAATCGGTTGGAGACAATGGTATCTTTTAATGTAACTTTATATACTGGTACCGTTTTTATACTATTGATTTTTGTTTTGTTTTTATCTCCACACGAGACTAAAACGAATAATGATAAAATAGACAGAAAAAATGATTTTTTAAAATTGCTCATAATTAATTTATTATAATTTATATAGACAGATAGCTCCCGAATGTATAGAATACAGGGAGTTTACAAATAAGTTAAAAGGATAAAATGAAAAATTGCGTTTACTCCATTTTCAGGAAGCAACGAATAAATTGAATATTTTTATAAAAGAAATTATCTTAGTGATATACAAAGATATTGCAACCGAAAAACATCGGTGCATTATAAAAACAAAGAAGTTATTTTAAAACTAGAACAATTGATATAAATGAAGATGGATGTGTTGCTGAATTTGATAGAGACTTGCAGCACTAAAAATGATGTTTTCCTTTAAAAACTTAAGTCCAACAAAATTTGTGTAATAAATATTTTTTAAGACACGTGTTTTTGAATCTTCAACACGTGTTTTTGCCTTCTTTTTAAGAATAAAATGCATCTTTATGTCACAAGACATCGATACTGAAGATGATTCAACCTGAGAAACATCCGAATCTAAAAAAATATCTTTTGTTAGGCAATTATTGGATTCAGAAGAATATTTATACAATTCTACACCACCACAAAAAGTGAGCAGTGACAAAATAATGATATAGATAAACTTAATAGATTTCATAAATTTAAAGAATCAAACTTTTCTTTTTAGTCTCTCAAAAAAATATAGATTTATAAATATTTTGACGCCAAATATAGCCATTTGAGAAGTTAATGTTTCTTAATTTTTCTTTAAAAAAAGACATTTCTAAGAAGCTTAATGATAAAATAACCAGTCTGTAAAATTTAGTATTTCTATCTAATCAGATAATCATTTTATTTAGTTTAATGAAGACTAACAAATCCTCGAAACAGGATTTGCCTTAAATGATATAAAAAGAAGTTTAAATCAATTTATTTAAGAACCAGACAAAAAAAATAGGCTGCCTTTTCGGACAGCCTATTTGTTAATATTAAAAGAGTTTACACTAAACGTGTATCGCTCTGTTTTCAGTTGCTGCTAATGCTGCTTCTTTTACCGCTTCCGCAAATGTAGGGTGAGCGTGTGACATTCTTGAAATATCTTCAGCAGAAGCTTTGTATTCCATTGCAACTACAGCTTCTGCGATTAAATCAGCAGTTCTGGCACCAATCATGTGAACTCCAAGAACTTCATCTGTTTTAGCATCAGCAAGGATTTTTACAAAACCATCTAAATCAGCACTTGCTCTTGCACGTCCTAATGCTTTAAATGGGAAACTTCCTGATTTATAAGCTACTCCAGCCGCTTTTAATTGCTCTTCTGTTTGTCCAACAGCTGCAACTTCCGGCCAAGTATAAACCACTCCCGGAATTAAGTTATAATCGATATGTGGTTTTTGACCCGCTAATATTTCAGCAACCATCGTTCCTTCTTCTTCTGCTTTATGAGCTAACATTGCACCACGTACTACATCACCAATAGCATAAATATTAGAAGCAGAAGTTTGTAAATGATCGTTTACTTCAACCTGACCTCTTTCAGAGATTTTAACTCCAGCAGCTTCAGCGTTCAATCCATCTGTGTAAGGACGACGACCCACAGACACTAATGAATAATCTCCTTCTAAAGTAATTACTTCACCTTTTGCATTTTCTGCTTTCACAGTAACTACATCACCAGCTCTTTCAACTGATTGTACTTTGTGAGAAGTATAGAATTTCATTCCTTGTTTTTTCAATACTTTTGTCAACTCTTTAGACAAAGCACCGTCCATTCCCGGAATAATTCTGTCCATGAATTCCACTACAGAAACCTGAGCTCCTAAACGTAAATACACCTGACCTAATTCGATACCAATAACCCCACCACCAATAATTACAAGGTGTTTAGGCACTTCAGTTAAACTTAAAGCCTCAGTAGAAGTGATGATTCTTTCTTTATCAATTTTAATAAATGGTAAAGAAGATGGTTTAGAACCAGTAGCAATAATTGTATGTTTAGCTTCAATAGTTTCAGAAGTTCCGTCAGCTTTTGCAACAGCCACATGAGTTGCATCAACAAAAGAACCTAAACCATTAAAAACAGTAATATTATTTTTATCCATCAGGTAGTTGATTCCACCGGAAGTTTGATCTACAACTGCTTTTTTACGGGCAATCATTTTCTCTAAATTAACTTTTACTTCTCCGGAAACCTCGATTCCGTGATCAGCAAAATGAGCAATTTCAGCATAATGGTGAGAAGAAGACAACAAGGCTTTTGAAGGAATACATCCTACATTAAGACAAGTTCCTCCCAATGTGGAATATTTTTCGATAATAGCTGTTTTGAAGCCTAGTTGCGCACAACGAATCGCTGATACATATCCTCCAGGTCCAGAACCTATAACGACTACGTCAAATGAATTCATAGTATATTGTTTTTTATTATTTTTTAAATTCTCGAAGAGCAAAAATAGGGAATTCTGTTTTGTTTAAAGTTTAAAAAATGAGATATTTTGTTAGGTTTTTGTAATGCTTTTTATGGTTTTAAACCAAAATACAAATTATTTTAAAACTATAAAGTCAGCTAAAACAGTTATAAAAGATAAAATCCTATTGTAAAATGTTGAATTTATAATCCAAACGCATTTCTTTAGTGAATCAAAATCTTTTTTGCATAACTTCGTTTTTTTAACCAATTATTTGTAATTCCAAAAAAATGACCCATAAAGAAGAAGAGTTCAAACGAACCATAGGCGTAATCGGTTTATCAGCTAATATTATGAATGTAATCATTGGTGCCGGAATTTTTGCTCTTCCTGCCATTGTTGCAGCATCCATGGGAGCTTCAAGCATTATTGCTTATGTTTTTTGCGGAATTTTAATGGCACTTATCATGCTCTGTTTTGCCGAAGCAGCCAGTAAGGTAACCCAAACAGGCGGAGTTTACTCCTATATCGAAACTGCTTTTGGTCCTTATGCCGGTTTCCTGGCGGGAATTTTTACCGTTGGCGGTACGCTTCTTGCTGATGCTGCCGTTTCTAACGCTTTGGTAAATGTATTGAGTTCGACGCATCCTGTTTTTCAGGAAGAATGGATGCGAATACTATGCTTAACTACTGTTTTTTTGGGTCTGGCATCTATTAATGTTATTGGTGTAAAACAAGGTATTGGTTTGGTAAAAATTAACACCGTTGCTAAGTTAATTCCGTTATTATTACTCGTTATTTTTGGATGGGAAGCGGTTGCTGTCAACAATCTCACTATCGAAAGTTTTCCCGATATTCAGCAACTGGGCAAAACTTCTCTGGTTTTATTTTTTGCATTTCAGGGTTGCGAATCCGGAATTGTGGTTTCGGGAGAAGTTATTAATCCTAAACGTACTATTCCCAAAGCAATTTTTATTAGTATTTCGGCAATCGTAGTACTCTATATGCTAATCCAAACCGTGGCTCAGGGAGTTCTAGGAAACCAATTACCACAATTTACCGCTACTCCACTTGCCGCAACCGCCAACGTGATTTTTGGACCAATCGGTTTTGTGATTCTAACTGTTGGAGCTGGGATATCGATGTTCGGATTTTTAAGCGGTGATATATTAAACAATCCCAGAACATTGTACGCACTGGCTCGTGACAAAGTAATTCCAATAAATGCCTTAGCCAAAATCCATCCATCATTTGCAACTCCCTATCTATCCATTATTGTTTATGCTTTACTTGGATTTTTAATTGCAGTAACCGGAAGTTTTGAAAGTTTAGTAGTAATTGCAAGCAGTTCAGTATTAATAGTTTATTTAGGAGTGGTGTTTTCGGTAATAAAATTGCGCTATTCCCGAGAAACAAAAGCAGACGAATTTACAATTCCGGGCGGATTAACAGTTCCAATTCTTTCCATCGTTATTATTCTTTATTTTTTATCCAATTTGGCTCAAAATGAGATCATTGGAACACTGATTGCAATTGGAATTTTATCGGTCATTTATGCTTTAATCCGTTTTTCGAAGAAAAAAATAAGCTAGATTAATTTATTCCCTAACACGAATTACACCAATTTACACAAAACACAATTCGTTTTAATTTCACCAATCTGTCATAGGCTGATAAAATTGGTGCAATTTGTATTCAATCATTTTCTAGCTATAGTATCCTGCCTGCCATGCAGGATGAAGATTAGCTTATAATTTTCATATCTTCGTTTCTTCCAAAAATTTAAAGTCTTTAATAAACTAAATAGTAAAAAGGCATTCTTTTTGTGAACAGCAAGCTTTATTAACCTTTATCAAAAAAAATGAAAAAAATCTGTTTATTGATTATTGCCTTATTGGCAATTGTACCACAAACATTTTCGCAAAAAAACAACAAAAATGTTTTCCCTGACGGAACTAAAATGTCCGACTGGTTTTTAGATGCTACAAAAATAAACCCCAGTGATTTAGGTAAATTTTATACCGTAACCGATTATGGCACCCTAAACGACAGTACAATTGTACAAACTAAAGCCATCCAAAAAACAATTGATGAAGCGTATCGTAACGGTGGTGGAGTTGTAGTAATCCCAAAAGGAACTTTCATGAGCGGGGCTTTGTTTTTTCATCCTAACACCCATTTACATGTTTCAGAAGGAGCTATTTTAAAAGGTTCTGATAATATTATTGATTACCCTATAATGCCTTCCAGAATAGAAGGACAAAGTATTGAATATTTTCCTGCCTTAGTTAATGCTTATGGTAACAATGGTTTTACTATTACTGGTAAAGGGGCTATTGATGGAAATGGTTTGAAATACTGGGAAGCTTTTTGGCAAAGAAGAAAAGAAAATCCGAACTGCACCAATCTTGAGGTTTCCAGACCCCGTTTAGTATTTATCTGGAAGTGCGACAATGTTCAGGTACAGGACGTAAAATTGCGTAACTCCGGATTCTGGACCAGCCACTACTATCAGTGCAATAATGTAAAAGTGCTTGATGTACGCATCACTTCTCCTCATGCACCTGTAAAAGCGCCAAGTACAGATGCTATCGATATTGACATTTGCAAAAACATGTTAATTAAAGGTTGCTATATGGCTGTAAATGATGATGCTATTGCATTAAAAGGCGGAAAAGGTCCATGGGCTGACAAAGATGCCAGCAATGGAGGAAACGAAAATATTATTATTGAAAACTGTGACTTCGGATTCTGTCACGGGGCATTAACAAGCGGTAGTGAAGCTATTCATAACAAAAACATCTTAGTGCGCAACTGTACTGTTAATAATGCAATACGTCTTTTGTGGCTTAAAATGCGTCCAGACACACCTCAAAGATACGAGTACATTACTGTTGAAAACATTACTGGTTATGCTAAAAGTATGATTTATGTAAAACCCTGGACTCAGTTTTTTGATTTAAAAGGAAGAAAAGATGTTCCGCTATCGTATTGTGATAATATTATCATGAGAAATATAGACATCAAATGTGATGTTTTTTACGATATGAAAATTACAGAATATGATAAGTTAACCAACTTTACTTTTGAAAATTTAAAAGTAGAAGCTAAAAATGATGACATAGATAAAAGTATCATTAAAGGTTTAAAACTTAAAAACGTAGTTGTTAATAATAAAGTAATTAAATAATTACTGTAACATAGCTATTCAAATCACCAAAGGGTATAATTTAAATCATTATGCCCTTTGCTTTTTTAAAACCATTTAATAAATTATGAAACTACTCTCCTATTTTTCATTATTTCTTTTGCTTTTGACCGCTAAAACTAACGCTCAAAACACTCCGGCTCCGATAAAACTGGTTCAAATTATGCTAACCGCCGATTATCCCGATTGGAATTACAAACTCAATGAAGAAGCTACAATAAAAGTTAGCGTACTTAAGTATGGTTCGCCAGTTGAGAATGTAGAAATCGAATACCAATACGGTCCGGAAAAATTAAATCCGGAAAAAAAAGGAATACTTGCATTAGCAAATGGTGTTGGCGAAATCAACATTGGAACAATGAATATTCCCGGTTTTCGTCAATTAAGAGTACAGACAAAAATTGATGGTTATGTGTATAAAAATGAAATTAATGTGGGTTTTGCTCCTTTTGAAATCAAACCCACAGTCAATTTACCAAAGGATTTTGATGCTTTTTGGGAAAAGGCAAAAGCCGAAAACAGCAAAATCCCGATGGATGCTGTAGTTAATCACAAACCGGAATTATCTACTGCAAATGTCGATGTTTATTTGGTTCGCTTACAAAACTATAAATTAGGTCAATACTTTTATGGGTATTTGAGTAAACCTAAAGACGATAAAAAACATCCCGTTTTATTCAATCCACCGGGTGCGGGAGTAAAAAAAATAGTTCCTGTAACTACTTATGCCGAAAAAGGTTTTATCAGTTTCACAACCGAAATTCATGGTGTTTCCCCTGAAATTAACGATGCTGATTTTGAATCCACAAGAGCAAAACTAAAAGATTATTGGGCTATTCATTTAGATGACAAAAACAATTATTATTATAAAAAAGTGTATTTAGATGGTGTTCGCGCTATTGATTTTTTAACCAGTCTTCCAGAATTTGATCAAAAAAATATAGTAGTTACCGGTGGAAGTCAGGGTGGTGCATTAACTATTGTGGCTGCCGGAATTGACAAAAGAGTGACTTATATTGCTTCATTTTATCCTGCTTTAAGCGATAATACAGGTTATTTAAACAACAGATCGGCCGGATGGCCTTTTATGTTTAGTGATAAATACCAAAACAATACCCCTGAAAAAATAAAAACAATGGAATATTATGATGTGGTAAATTTTGCCCGAAAAATTAGTATTCCCGGTTTTTATTCTACCGGATATAATGACAATACCTGCTCTCCTACTTCTACTCTTTCGGCGTTTAATTCTATAAAAGCACCTAAAGAAATTGTAATTACTCCTATTTCGGCGCATTGGAGATTTGCTGAAACAGATGACAAATCAATCCAATGGTTACAAGAAAAATGCGGAATTGAATAACAAAACCCTTCTTAAAAATAGTATCATGAAAAAGAAAACAAATTATATAGTATTGCTAGTATTAATGAGCTTTTTTTATGCAAATGCCCAGCAAAAAGATTCTATTACATCTTATATTTCGACAATTAAATCGAATATCTATAAAGATTACAAAGGCATGTACCGAAAAGGTGGCGGTTCATTAGTTTATCCATTTCTAACACCCGGGAGCAATCAATATGATAATGTATTGTGGGATTGGGATTCCTGGTTAAGTAACATTGCACTTCGACAAATCCTAATGGATATTGGAAGTGAAAAAGACAAACAAGAAGCTTTAAAATACGAACAAGGCTGTGTCCTTAATTTTTTGCATTATGGAGATTGGGACGGTTATTTGCCAATAGTTATTTGGGAAGATTCAAAACCACGTGATATCAAACCGGAAAACATCTATGATGTCAATATGCACAAACCTGTTTTGGCGCAACATGCTGCATTTATAACCCAAAACAACAACGGCAATGCTGCATGGATTAAGGAAAAATTCTATCACCTTCAGGCATTTGTCAATAATTATAAATCACACCATCAAAATAAAGCAACAGGTCTTTATTATTGGCAAAACGATGTAGCCATTGGAGTCGATAATGATCCAAGCACTTTTTTTCGACCAAATAAAAGCTCGGCCTCTATATACCTTAACTGTTTAATGTACAAAGAACTTCAATCGATGGTTTATCTGGCCAATCTATTAAACCTTTCAAATGTAGCTAAAGAATTCGCTTTGGATGCTGAAAATTTAAAAACTGCTCTTCAAAATAATTGTTGGGACGAAAGAGATGGATTTTTTTACAGCGTAGATTTAAACTTGCGTCCGGTTGCAAATGTTGAAGATAAAACTTTAGGACGTTCTTTTATCATTCATAGTGGTTATCCAAGGGATTATGATGGTTTAATTCAGCGCATTGGTGTTTGGAGTGGCTTTTTAGCACTTTGGTCAGGTATTGCTACTCCGGAACAAGCCGATCGTATTGTTAAAGAACACTATTTGAATACAAAAACTTTCAACGCTCCTGCCGGTGTAAGAACTCTTTCTAAAATGGAAAAAATGTACAGTTTAAGATCCAGCGCTAATCCTTCTAATTGGAGAGGTCCCATTTGGGGAATTTCAAACTATATGGTTTTTAAAGGATTAGTTAAATATGGCTATACTAAAGAAGCAACAGAATTAGCTAAAAAAACAATTCGTCTGTTTGGAAATGATTTTCAAAAAAATGGAGCCTTACATGAATATTACGAACCGGAATCAGGAGAACCAATTTTGAATAAAGGCTTTCAAAACTGGAACTACCTTGTTATAAACATGATAGCGTGGTTAGAAAACAAAAAAGTTGTTGAGGAATTTTAAAAAAAAGAATAAGATAGGAAGCTAATTCTTTTTTCTATATTTCATCCAAAATTGTTTTACTACTTTTGCAGTTCCAAAAACTACGACTATGTCCACAGCAAAAAAAGACTATAAAAAAATTACAACAAAGTCTCTAATTGATATGAAAGCACAAGGAGAAAAAATCTCCATGTTAACTGCATACGATTTTACAATGGCTAAAATTGTTGATTCTGCCGGAATTGATGTAATATTGGTGGGAGATTCAGCTTCTAATGTAATGGCGGGACACGAAACCACTTTGCCTATTACCTTAGACCAAATGATTTATCACGCTTCTTCAGTAGTAAGAGGAGCTGACAGAGCATTAGTCGTAGTCGATTTGCCTTTTGGAAGCTACCAATCGGATCCAAAAGAAGCCTTGCGCTCAGCCATTAGAATCATGAAAGAAAGCGGTGGTCATGCTGTGAAATTAGAAGGAGGAAAAGAAATTAAAGAATCTATCAAAAAAATATTAAATGCAGGAATTCCTGTAATGGGACATTTAGGTTTAACACCGCAATCTATTTATAAATTTGGAACTTACACCGTAAGAGCCAAAGAAGAACAAGAAGCATTAAAATTAATTGAAGATGCCAAACTGTTAGAAAAACTAGGTTGTTTCTCTTTAGTGTTAGAAAAAATCCCGGCAAAATTAGCCCAACAAATAGCCGAAAGTATTTCTATTCCTGTAATAGGTATTGGTGCCGGATCAGGCGTTGATGGCCAGGTATTGGTTATACACGATATGCTGGGAATGAACAACGAATTCAGTCCTAGATTCTTACGCCGATATATGAATCTTTACGAAGGAATGACCTCTGCCATTAGTCAATATGTTGATGATGTAAAATCGAAAGATTTTCCAAACGAAAAAGAACAATATTAGTGATTGACAACTCATTCCAAATCCCTTCTTACTAAATCAACAATAGATTAAATGCTCCAAACACCACATACTTTTATAGTTATTCCTTGTTATAACGAAGAAAATGCAATCTCTAGTGAGTATTCTCATTTTTTAGAAAATTATCCTGATGCCTCAATTTGCTTTGTAAATGACGGTTCGACTGATAATACGCTTGCCATCTTAGAAGGATTAAAACAAAAACACCCTACGCAAATTGAGTTACTTCCATTAATCAAAAATGTTGGAAAAGCTGAAGCCGTAAGACAAGGTATCCAACATTGCATCGAAAATTTTAATTTCGAAAATATTGGTTATCTGGATGCTGATTTAGCAACAACTCTGGAAGAATTTATGGTTGTTAAAAACAATTTAGAAAACGAAATCGTTTTTTGTTTTGGTTCCCGAATCCGAAAAATAGGTTCGACTATCGAAAGAGAAAACAGTCGATTTCTTATCGGTCGAATTATTGCCACCTTTATTTCAAACATTTTAGATATCAAAGTATATGATACTCAATGTGGCTGTAAAGTTTTTACAAAAGAGATAGCACCACTTATATTTGAAAAAGAATTCATTTCAAAATGGTTATTTGATGTAGAATTGTTTTTTAGAATGCTCAATCATTTTGGAAAAGAAAATGCCCTGCAAAAAATGAAAGAAATCCCGCTTAAATCCTGGATTGAAAAAGGAAATTCAAAAGTCAAGCCTACTTATTTTTTCAAACTGTGGCTTGATCTATACAACATCAAAAAAAGATACACTAAATAATAATCAAAGATATGTTGAAAACGTTCTTAGAGAAATTCAAATCGAATAATTACATTCTTTTCTTTTCGGTAATTGTATTAATCCTTTTTAGATTATTACTCACAGCAAGCATTCCGTTGTTAGACAAAACAGAGGCTCGTTATGCCGAAATTGCCCGAATTATGTGGGAAACGAATCAATGGATTGTTCCCGAAACCGATTATGGTGTTCCTTTTTGGGCTAAACCACCTTTGTCAACCTGGACATCTGCAATTGGTTTTCTCATCTTTGGTGTTAGTGCATTTGCTGCTCGTTTTCCTTCTTTACTCATCAATGTGCTGATTATTATTTTATGTGGAAAATTAGTAGAGAAAAAAGGAGCTTCTTTTTATCTTCCCGGCTTTATCTTATTGACTATGCCCGAATTTTTAATTCATACCGGAGTAGTTTCTACTGATACCACTTTATTGTTTTGCGTTACCTTAATGATGATTTCGTTTTGGAAAGCTATTAATAGCGAAAAAAGAAACTATTGGAATTACCTCTTTTTTATAGGATTAGGTTTGGGATTTCTAGCCAAAGGACCGCTAATTATGGTATTGACATTCCCTCCGCTTTTTGTATGGTGTTGCCTGGACTGGAATCGATTCAAATTGCTTTTTTCAAAATTTGCAATTTTTATTGGAATACTTATCACGGCAATCATTGCAATTCCCTGGTACTATTTTGCCGAACAGCAATCGCCTGGATTTTTAAATTATTTTATTGTAGGCGAACATTACAAACGCTTTGTAGAATCAGGCTGGAAAGGTGATTTGTACGGAAAACCTAAAACACAGCCTATTGGGATGATTTGGGCATTTATGCTCGCATTTGGATTTCCATGGGTACAAATTGTGTTTTACAAACTTTGGAAAAACAGAAAAAATATTCTTCACAATAGCTGGATCAGCTTTTTAGTACTTTGGTTGCTATGGACACCTGTTTTCTTTACTATGTCCAAAAATATTTTACATACTTATATGTTGCCTGTAACGGTACCAATTATGTTATTAATGGTTCATTATTGGGAAGATTTCAAGAGTAAAAAAGTGCTTTTCCGTCTAGGATTATTTTTCCCGGCAGTAATTTTTGTGTTTTACTTTGGTTTTGTAGCAACTGGAAATTTAGATTACAAAATGAACTCCGATAAGTACATGCTGGAGCGTTTAGACATTCAAAATCAAAATATTCCTTTGTATTATTGGCATGAAAAAAATTATTCCGGACAATTTTATTCGAATGGAAAAGCGCAATTGGTTAAAAACGAACAAGAATTAGACTCGGTTTCTAAAATTCATCCTAAGTTTTTCTTAGTAACATTAAAAAAAGCGCAACATAGTATTCCGGAAAAACAGCTAAGTAAAATGATTTTAAAAGATGAAAATTACAAAACTGCTATTTTTATATCTAAATAAACCGGATTAATGAAAGAGCTTTCTACTAAAAACAACCTTCAGGTTTTGCATGAAGACAATCATATTATTGTTGTCAATAAACGTGTGGGTGATATTGTTCAGGGCGATAAAACAGGCGATAAACCACTAAGCGAAGTTGTAAAAGAATACATTAAAGACAAATACAACAAACCCGGCGAGGTTTTCCTTGGCGTGGTGCATCGTTTGGATCGTCCCACAACCGGAATTGTGGTTTTTGCCAGAACCAGCAAGGCTTTAACCCGATTGAATGATTTATTTAAAAACAGAGAAACTCAAAAAACTTATTGGGCGGTTGTAAAAAATAAACCTTCGCAAAACGAAGCAAAACTACTTCATTACATCAAAAGAAACGAAAAAAACAATACTTCTAAGGCACATATTAAAGAAGTTCCCGATAGCAAAATGGCGAGTTTAGATTACCGAGTAATCAAAGAACTCAATAATTATTTTGCATTGGAAATCAATTTACACACAGGAAGACATCACCAAATCAGAGCCCAATTAGCCGCAATAGGAAGTCCTATAAAAGGCGATTTAAAATATGGATTTGATCGCAGTAATCCTAATGGAGGTATTCATTTGCACGCCCGAAAATTAGTTTTTGTACATCCTGTTTCTAAAGAAACACTTACTATTGTTGCAACTGTTCCAAATGACGTTATTTGGAACGCAGTATAAATTGTGCTGTAATTCCGTTTCAAAAAAATAAAAAACCGTAGCTTTATAGCTTAATTATTGGCATTAGAACAACTATGAAATCAAATAAAGACCGCATTCAAAACTTAAAAAACAATGGTTATTCCTTAGAATTTGAAACTGTTTTTAATCTTGCTTTTGAAAATTATAAAAAAATTGCACTGTATGCCGGTTTATTAATTTTGGTTTTCTCAGTCTTTTTTATAATTGCTGCCCTGATTATTATTGCATTTACCTACGGATTGGATAATTTTCAGCAATTAATAACCCCTGAAAACTTAGATTCAAAAAAACTATCCGATGATTTTTTACTGACTTACATAGGTGGTGCTACTTTGTTGAGTTGTTTTATTAGTCCCTTTTTTGCAGGACTGATTAAGATGGCGCATTTTGCTCAAATAGATGAGGAATTTCATGTAGCTGATGTTTTTGAATTCTATCGTTTTTCTTATTTCAAAGAGCTTTTTTTAGCCACTTTAATCATCTCAATTCTAAGCATGGGTTTTTCTTCGATGCTTGATGCAACCGGGATTCCTATGTTAGGATTCATGGCTTCTTTAACGGTTTCAGTGCTAAACCTACTTACAATTCCGTTAATTATTTTCAGTAAATTCAACGCTATAGAAGCCATAACAACAAGTGTTAATTTGGTTTTAAAACAACCACTACTGTTATTTGCTTTAATGGTTATTGTTTATTTGGCTATCCTGACCGGAATTTTCTTTTTCTTCATTGGATTTTTCTTCACCCTGCCTTTTATGTACTCCATGTATTATGCTATTTACAGCTGCATTATCGGATTTGAAGAATAAAAAACTTTCTCTTAATCTTTTTCAATAAAAGCGGTACTTTATCTTTTTATTATTGTTATTTTTAGCAAAATTTCCATAACTATTTGTTAAAACATTACGATTTTAATTGTTCAAATATGATACAATACTATACTTTTTTATACAATCAGCTTACAGAAAGTATTGCTGTAAGTCTTAGTAAAAATTTATCGACAATTAGAATGTTTGACATAATGAATCAATTGCCCATTGATAAAAATCTATACCGAACAGTGGTTCCGTTTATATTTTTTATCATTTTTTTATTGATTTATAAGTTTCATAAAATTAAATATGCCTTAGGAAATAAATTCATAAAAGATTTTACGCCTCAAAATGCTGAAAACAAAGAATGCCAACTTCATTTCCTGTTTTTAGGACTAATCGTTTTAATATTAGAACTAACCTTTGAGTTTTTTAAATTAAGACCTAAAAGTATGCTGATTACTAATGTAAGCATCTCATTATTATTAATGACTATTGCTTATTTAAGTACCCAATTTGAGTTCATATTCCGCAACATAAAAAAGATATTCCGTATCGTTTTCTTTCTTGGATTTCTTAAAGTTGCTTCTAATTTAATCTACTCAAGTAACGATAATATTCCGTTTATAAGTTTTTTACTATTTGTTTTTTTCTCATACAACATCTTAAAACCCTTAAAACTATACGTCCTTTTTGTATTATTTACCTTTAGCTATCTCATTGGTATTTCAATACTAAATCTGGCACCTCTGGACAACATTACAGTTGTTTTCAATTATACCTTAGTTGTAGTTTGTATCAATTTTATTCGCCACATGTCAATTCAGGATGTGAACGAAAAATTTCAATTCAACAACCAAATTATAAATAAAGGAAATTCGCTAACGATGGCAAAAAACAGAAAAAACGAAATTGTTTTTTGCAGCGAAAATGTAGCATCTGTATTGGGGTACAGCGTTAAGGAAATTATGGGTTATGGTTATTATAACTTAACCGATAATCCCGAAATAACTTCCAAAGAATCTTTTGAGAGTCAAATAAACGATAAAGTTTTTGTTAGGAAATTAAAATGCAAAAACGGACAATACAAATTCATCCAATGGAAAAACAAGCAATTCTCTGACGATTTAATTATAGGAATTGGTCAGGATATTACCAATGAAATTCATATTCAAAATCAATATAAAAATTTAGTCGAAAATGCACCCGATTTTATTTATGAAATTGATCTTGAAGGCAAAATTGTTTTTGCCAACAATTATACTTTAAAAACCTTAGGATACGAAGAAAACGAAGTAATAAACGAGCCTTATTCTCGCTTTATTCGCAAAGATTATCTTAGTCTCATTGACACTTTTTACAAGAACCAGCCAGAGAGTAACACTGAATTTCCTGTACTGGAAATCCCTGTTTTAAGAAAAAACGAAGAAACAGTATGGATTGCTCAAAAACTCATGATTAGTCAGGATGATTTAGGAAAAATTAAAGGTTATTCAAGTATTGCCCGGGATATTACTTTTATCAAAAACATCGATATTGAAAAACAAAAAAGAGAAGAAAAAAATAAAAAATACAACGAGAATTTAAAACAATTTACTGCTAAGAGTTATTCAACCGAAGAAACCTTAGAAAGCAAATTAAGACTAATACTCGAAAATACCGCAAAAACTATCGAAGCCAACCGAATTAGCTATTGGGAATATTTAGACGACAAAATCAAATGCCTTCAATTTTATGATTTAAAATCAAATGAATTTGCTAATGGTGGCGAATTATTAAAAAAGGATTTTCCTAAATATTTTAATTCCATCGAAAACAAAACTCCATTAGTGGCAACAGATGTTAGCACCAATCCGTTAACAAAAGAATTGTATGCTAATTATCTGAAAAAAAACGATATTTATTCGATGATAGACACTCCGGTTTTTATCAACGGAGAACTAATCGGTATTTTATGTATCGAAGTGACCGATGCTATCAAACAATGGGATAATGAAGATATTAATTTTGCCAGAGCCATTGCCGATAGTATCACCATAGCATTTGAATCAAAAAGAAGACTCGAAGTAGAACAAAAACTGACTTACAAAAGTGATTTGCTTTCGGCAATGAATTTATGTACCGAACGATTCCTGAAGGTTAAAAACATCGATGCTATTTTTACCGATTTACTTATTATCATTGGAAAATCAACCAAATCCTATCGCAGTTTTTACTACCAGCACAACTACGAAAATCAAACCATTAGCCAAAAATACCGTTGGACAAGCGGTAACGAATTTTTGAACGAAACAAATCCCGCTTATCAAAATTTACCCTATGCTTTTTTTGGTGGTTTCAATCCTGATATCATCGAAAACAGAGCCTATCATGTTGTTACTTCAGCAATAGAAAACCCCGGATTAAAACAAAAACTACAGGCCTTAGACGCAGTTTCCTTAATGTTGTTTCCGGTTTTTGTTAAAAACAAATTACATGGTGTACTGGGATTGAATGATTTGAATGAAGATCGCGTTTGGGCTGAAGACGAAGTTCAAATTTTGCAAACTTTAACAATGAATATTGGATCTTCGATAGAAAGAATTGAAAATGAAATTACTATTAATGAAAGCGAAGAAAAATTTAGATTATTAGCCAATAATATTCCGGGAACTGTCTATTTATCTGAAAATGATGAGGATTATACTAAGATCTATCTAAACGACGAAATTGAAAAACTAACAGGTTATCCTAAAGAAGATTTTCTTGAAAAAAGAATCATTTATAAAAATTTAATCCATCCCGACGATTTAGAAAAAACACTTTTAAAATCAAGTGCCAAACTAGCAAAACTGGAAGCTTTTCATTTAACTTATCGCATCATCAACAGCAAAGGCGAGATTGTCTGGGTAGATGAATTTGTAGATACTGTTGTTAAAAACGGTGAAATTAAATATATCGAAGGCATCATGCTCGATATCAGCAAACGAAAAGAAGCCGAAAAAGCAATTAAAGCTAAAGAATATGCCGAAACAGCTAATAAAGCCAAATCGGAATTTTTAGCTAATATGAGCCATGAAATCAGAACGCCTCTCAATGGAATCATCGGTTTTACCGATTTACTGATGAAAACAAAACTGGATCATATTCAGGAAAAACACATGATTACAGTCAATCAATCGGCACTTACCTTGCTGGAAATTGTCAATGATATATTGGATTTTTCAAAAATAGAAGCCGGTAAACTGGAATTACACATTGAAAAACAGAAAATAAAAGAATTACTAACTCAGGTTATCGATCTGATTCAATTTGAAGCCAATCAGAAAAAACTAAAATTAGAATTAAATATTGCACAGGATGTTCCTGATTATTTCTGGATAGACATCGTTAGAGTCAAACAAGTATTAATGAATTTACTATCTAATGCTGTAAAGTTTACCGAAAAAGGCTCTGTAAAATTAGACATCAGTGTAGAAGAAAAAATAAACGATAACCAAACTAAAATTCGCTTTGCAGTTATTGATACAGGAATAGGAATTTTAGAACAAAATCAGAAAAAAATATTCAAAGCCTTCTCACAGGAAGATAGCTCAACAACCAAAAAATTTGGAGGTACAGGTTTAGGATTGACTATTTCAAACAAACTATTGAACTTAATGGATAGTCGCCTAAAATTAAAAAGTGAAATAGGAAAAGGAAGTTGTTTTTATTTTGATTTGGATTTAAAAACAAACAATCAAAAATTAGAAATAAAAACAGCCGAACAATTAACAGTCAATGTCGAAAATTTCAATTTTTTCAAAGAAAATCCTATCTTTAAAGATGCTAAAATTCTGCTTGTTGAAGACAATAAAATCAACATGCTTTTGTTAAAAACCATTATCAAAAATACCATTCCCGAAGCTAAAATTTTTGAAGCAGCAAATGGTCTTGAGGCAATCACACAATTTGAAACCATTTTACCCGACATTATTTTTATGGATATTCAAATGCCAATAATGAATGGTTATGAAGCCACCGAAGAAATTAGAAAACTTACATCAGGAAAAAATGTTCCTATTATTGCCATAACCGCCGGAGCCGAAAAAGAAGAAAAAAGTAAATGCCTCGAAATAGATATGAATGACTATATTTCGAAACCAATTGTAAAAGGAGTCGTCGAAAAAACACTCGCTAAATGGATTAAATAATCTTAAAAAAATACTCAGCTATGAAATGGAAAGGCAGAAGACAAAGCGATAATGTAGAAGACCGAAGAGGAATGTCTTCTGGAGGAAAAACCATTGTGGGTGGAGGAATTCTTGGAATCATCATTTTACTACTCAATGTTTTTGGTGGAGAAAATGCCCAAATGATTACTCCTGTTTTAGAACAACTCAATCAAGGACAAAGTCAACAACCTACAGAACAACGGGACTTAACCGCCAAAGAACTCGAAGAACAAGCCTTTGTAAAAACCCTGCTGGCTGACAATGAAGATGTTTGGACTAAAATATTCGAAGAAAACAATTTAACTTACAAGAAACCTAATGTAGTCTTATTCAGTGGTGGAGTGCAAACTGCCTGTGGAAGTGCGACTTCCGATTCCGGTCCTTTTTATTGCCCTGCCGACCAAAAAATCTATATGGATTTAAGCTTTTTTGAAGAACTTAAAACCCGATTTGGAGCTCAGGGAGGCGATTTTGCGACCGCTTACGTCATTGCTCACGAAATTGGACATCATGTTCAAACATTATTAGGCACTTCGGCTAAAATGAGACAAATGCAACAGGGAAAAAGCAAGGCTGAAGCCAATAAATTATCCGTTGCCTTAGAACTTCAAGCCGATTTTTATGCCGGAGTTTGGACACATTACAACCAACAAATGAACAATATGCTCGAAAAGGGCGATATTGACGAAGCACTAAGCGCAGCCCATGCCGTAGGAGACGATGCTATTCAAACCAAAATACAAGGTCATATTGTACCTGAATCTTTCACTCATGGCACTTCGGAGCAACGCAAATATTGGTTCTTGAAAGGGTATCAATCAGGAGATATTAAACAGGGAAATACTTTTAAGTAAAATAGATACTACCCCCCAATAGCAATCATAGATCGATTGTCTTGATTTAAAACAGGATTATCAACATCTTCAATAGTTGTCATTCCTGCTCTTACTTTCTTTTTATTTTTAATTGCTGAGGCAATGATATTTTCAATGGTTTTCCCATTTCTGTAAGGAGTCAATAAATCGGTTTCTGAGTTTGAAAAGAGGCAATTCTTGATTTTTCCATTTGCCGTAAGGCGAATTCTATTGCAACCATCACAAAACGGATTCGTAATCGAACTAATGATTCCGAAGCTTCCTAAATAGTTTTTTATCTTAAATTCCCGGGCAGTGAAATTTTTTTCGTCTTGTAGTTTCTCCAAATTAGATTCCGAAAAATGAGCGGAAAGTTGATCTAAAATTTCCGTTTGAGAAACCATTTTACTTCTATCCCACTGGTTTCCTGCAAAAGGCATGAATTCGATAAAACGAATCGAAATAGGTAAAAACTCCGTTAGATTAATAAAATCAATGATTTCGTTATCATTAAAACCTTTAATCAAAACCACATTTACTTTTACCTTAAAATCATTATTAAGCAGCAAATGTAAATTATCAATTACTTTCTCAAACTGATTACGAAGCGTAATGGTGTTGAATTTAGTAGCAACTAAAGTATCCAGACTCAAATTGATTTTTTTGACTTTAAATTGCTTTAAAACTTCAATATGTCTGTCAATTAAAATTCCATTTGTAGTTATCGAAATTTCGGTTTCTAATTGAGATAATTTTTCTATGATTTCAGGAAAATCTTTTCGCAACAGCGGTTCTCCTCCTGTTAATCTTATTTTGTCAACTCCATTATTTACAAATGTTTGGGCGATAGCAAAAACCTCATCGGCAGTCATCAACTCTTTTTTAGGAGTCAACACGATTCCCTCTGCCGGCATGCAATACGTACAACGTAAATTGCATTTCTCAATTAAAGAAATGCGTAAATAGTTGTGTTTACGACCAAAATCATCCGTCAATATGGTGTTATTTGGTATCATGATTACTCCCTTTTAGGATGTGAAAAACATGCAAAACATGTGGAAAAACAGCATCCATAGATTCTTTCGCCCCATTAACCGAACCCGGCAAAGCCAAAACTAAGCTATCACCGATAGTTCCCGCCACTGAACGCGAAAGCATCGCATACGGCATTCTGTCTTGTCCATAATTGCGAATAGCTTCCTCAATTCCTGGAATTCTATTTTCCAATAATGGTTCTAAGGCTTCCGGTGTAACATCTCTTGGCGAAAGCCCTGTTCCCCCGGTAAAAATTACCAATTGGTTGTCCTGAACGTATTTTTTAGTTCTGTCCTGGATAAAATCAACCTCATCAGGAATAATTTCGTAATGAGTCGTTTCTACACCATAAGATTCCAGTTTTTCAACTATAACTTTTCCGGAACGATCTTCTTTATCTCCTGCAAAAATAGAATCGGAACAAACAAAAACAGCTGCTGTTAAAACATCACGGAATTTGTTTTTATAAGATGATTTTCCGCCTTTTTTCTCCACTAATTTAATAGTCGAAATTTCGATGTTTTTATCAATGGGTTTCAACATATCATACATCGTCAACGCCACAATAGACGCGCCATGCATGGCTTCGACCTCAACACCCGTTTTATAAACGGTTTTCACCGTAAAAAGAATATCAATCGTTAAATCCTTAATTTCATAAGCCACCGCCGTATATTCAATCGGCAACGGATGACAATCAGGAATAGATAAATGCGTATTTTTTACAGCAAATAAACCAGCGGTTTTAGCCATTTCAAGCACATTGCCTTTGGGAACTAAATTTTTCTCAATAGCTTCAATCGTTTCCGGCAAACTTACTTTTACAGTTGCCATGGCAGTTGCCGAACGTAAAGTACTTATTTTATGGGTAATATCAACCATTATTATTTATTTTGCTTCCAAACGAAATCTTCGTTCTCAAATATTTCTTTGCCAAAGATAGGTACTTCGGTTTTAATCCAGTTTACAATAGCTTCAGTAGCTTCATAAACCTGTGTTCTATGTCCTGCCGAAACAAAGACAAACAAACAAATTTCACCAGCTTTAACCACGCCTAAACTGTGGTAAATGTGCATGCAAACCAAGTCAAATTCGGCGAAAGCCTTCTCTCTAACTGCTGTTAAAGCTTCGTTTGCCATTTCTTCATAAGCAGTATACTCTATCGCTTTTACTACATTTTCTTCATGAATATCGGCACGAACCTGCCCTAAAAAAATATTGTGCGCCCCAATCGTGTGCTTCCCTTGATGTTTAGCTATCGAATCGGCTATGAATTCAGGAGAAATTGCTCCTTCTATAAAAACTTTTTTACTCATATTGATATTTTATAAACTGTCCGCTAAACTAAATAAATAGCACACAGATGAAACTGATTTAACAGATTTTTTTTAAAACATATAAGTCATATAAGTTTTATTTTATGTCTTATTTTTAGTTCAACTATTTTCATAAATAAGGCCATATAAGGCAAAACGATTTTTTATGTGACAATAAATTATTCTTACTACTTATATGTTCTTATTTTAAAGCTATAACTAAAAACTTAATTTTAGAACAAAAACTTATATGACTTATATGGTAAAAAATGTTATTTCTAAATAGAAACAGCATTGCTGGCAATCACTTCTTCTAATTTTAAAGCACCGCCTGCAATACTTTGTACTTTTAAAAAGGGATGTTTTTTAAGTATCTCAACTGCTTTTTTACTTCTCATTCCCGATTGGCAATACACCAATATCGTTTTATTCGAATCCAATTGATCTAAATTCTCTTCTAAATCAGAAAGTGGAATTTGGATTGAGTTAGGTAAACTTATTTTTGGTAATTCCTCTTCATTTCTAACATCCAGAAAAAGAACATCAGGATTTTCCATTTGTTCCAAAGCTTCCTTAGCTGTTATTTCTAAAACTGTATTTTCGACGACATTGTGTTTTTTTTCGAAATCCAATCGGCTTATTGAAGTTGTATTGGTTTTCACCAAATCAAATTTTTGCTGGTCGTTATTAAGCATATTGTAAACCAACAATTCTCCCGAAAGTACATTGCCAATTCCTAAAACCATTTTCAAAACTTCATTGGCCTGAAACATTCCAATAATTCCCACCGAAATCCCCATTACTCCTGAATCAACGCAATTTTTACTGTTTGAGGATTCATCCGGAAAAAGGCATCGGTATGTAGGTCCGTTTTGATAATTAAATACCGAAACTTGCCCTTGGAATTTATAAATAGAGCCATAAACAAAAGGCTTATTGGTTACAACACAGGCATCGTTAATCAAATATTTGGTTTGCAAATTATCGGTTGCATCAACCATAATGTCATAATATTCGAATAATGGAATGGCATTTTTAGCATTCAAAGTTTCCGTAATGGCATTAACTTGTATCGAAGGATTCAAAGACAAAGCCATTTCTTTAGCTTCCAGTGCTTTTGATTTTCCTATTGCATCACTTTTATAGATTACCTGACGCTGTAGGTTACTGATTTCAATGGAATCATCGTCAATAATTCCTATTTCCCCGATTCCGGCTGCTGCCAAATACGGCAAAATTGCCGCACCCAAACCACCGGCACCAATAATCAATACCTTAGCTTGACCTAGTTTTTCCTGGCCTTTTTCGCCAACTTCAGGAAGTATAATTTGTCGATTGTATCGCATAATTGCTACCAATTAAGAAATTGTTTTTTTTTTTAACCTCCGGCAAATGGAGGCAACAAAGCAACAACATCATTAGTCATTAACATGTAACTGTTTTTGTCTTGTACCAGTTTTTGATTGACCGCAATACTATAAGAAAGCGAAGCCAAATCGTATTTTTGTTCTAATTCATCTACTAATTCCTGTAAAGATAGATTAGAAATAGGAAGATTTTCTCCTTGTACCTTTGTTTTCTCGGCTACAGCACCAAAATATTTTACACTTAGCATTATTCGATTACATTTAGATTTTGAAAAATAAATTCGTCTTCAGTATAAGCCGCTTTAGTAAAAACAGACAATTCAGAAGTATGATTCACCACCTCACCTATCACAATAATTGCCGGCGAAGCCAATTTGTGTTCAGCTACTAATTTACTGATAGAACTTACCGTTCCTATTACTTTTTTCTGCGTATCCTTAGTTCCGTTTTGAATGATAGCCACTGGTAAATCATCGGTTCTATTGTTTTGATAAATAGATACAATTTCGTCCAGCTTATTCATTCCCATCAAAATCACCACAGTAGCAGATGATTGTGCTGCCAAACTAACGTCTGTAGATAATTTGTGTGCCGAAGTGGTTCCTGTAATCACCCAAAAACTCTCCGAAATTCCGCGTTGTGTTAAACTGATTCCATTTGAAGCCGGAACTCCTAAAGCCGAAGATATTCCCGGAACGATAGCCGTTTGTAAACCATGTTTTTGAGCAAATTCAATTTCTTCACTTCCTCTACCAAAAACAAACGGATCTCCTCCTTTTAATCGCACCACATGACCGTGTTTTTGAGCCATAACCACAATCAATTCGTTTATTTGATCCTGAGTATAGGCGTGACAACCAAAACGCTTCCCTACAAAAACAATCTCTGTTCCTGCAGCAGCATATTGCAATAAGTCTTCATTCACAAGTGCATCATAAAGCACTACATCAGCATCTCCTAAAGCTTTGATGGCTTTTATGGTAATTAATTCCACATCGCCAGGACCAGCCCCTACAATTGTCAACTTTGGTGTGTTAGCATTTCTCATATTCTTCAGTATAAATTGGTATTCAGTTCATTTAATTCAGCAAGCGAGTTGATATTTCTAAATTCCTTGCTTTTCTCTCCCGCAACTTCAATTATTTGGTGATTCACTTTTTCTAACAAGCGCATCATTTTTAAATCATTTTCTTCTATCGCCTTTTTCAAAATCGGAATTATTTTTTTCGAATAAATTCCTATCAAAGGATGGATTTTATTGGCATCTGAAAAAACAGAAACGTCAAAATCCGTTGTATGTTTTGTTATTAATTCCGATAATAATTCGGTCGAAATTAAAGGAATATCACAACTTAATATCAAATTGATTTCAGACTCTGAATGAACCAAAGCCGAATAAATTCCGCCAATAGGCCCTTTGTCTAATTCAATATCTTTAATTTTTTTATAGGGCAAATAATCGTAATCGGATGTATTTGTCACTAATTGTATTTCATTACTAATGGGCAAAAACGCTTCGATAATATGCTCTATAAACGGCGTTCCCTGAAAAAGCACCAATCCTTTCTCCGACTGCATTCGGCTACTTTTGCCTCCACAAAGAATTGATACAGTTACTTTTTTCATTTTTCTTTCAATTAAAAGGCAAAACTACAACTTCCTGATTCGCCTTAACATGAGTAATATCATGTGGTACAACAATAAAACTATTTGCAATCGAAAAAGTATTCAACATCGCCGAGCTTTGACTATCTAAAACAGTCACCTTTTCATCTTCATACAAGGCTTTTAAAAACAAGGTCTTTCCAGATGTATTATTAAAAGCAGCACTTATTTTTCTCTTCATTTCCGGTAAATGTATCGCTTCAAATCCCATCATTTTTTTCAAAGCCGGAAAAGCATATACATAAAAGCAAGTCAGTGACGAAGCCGGATTTCCCGGTAAAGCAAAGACAATTTTATTTTCTTTTCGTCCAAAAAACAAAGGCTTACCCGGTTTTTGATTTATCTTATAAAACAACTCAGTCACTCCGTTTTTCAACAAGGCTTCTTTGACATAATCATAATCCCCAACAGAAATTCCACCCGAAATCAGCACTACATCAAAATGAGCAAGACAGCTTTCTACCGCTTTAATCGTTTTTTTCAGACTATCTTTTACCTTAAAAACAGCCGTTTTCTTAATCCCGATTGTTTGCAAAGCCGCTTCTATCATTAGCGAATTACTTTCGTAAATCTTTCCTTTCGGCAATTTATTTCCGGCTGACACTAATTCATTTCCGGTAACTAAAATAGCCACTTTCGGTTTTTGGTACACTTTGATTTTTGTGATTCCCAAACAGGCTAAAAATCCAATAGCCGCAGGAGTAATCACCGTATTAGCATCAAAAACCAATTCGCCTTTTTTAATTTGTTCGCCTTTTTCACGAACATTAGCACAAGCCAAAGGCATTTTTTCTATCTGAAGTAAATTGTCCGTTCTTGTTGTATGTTCCTGCATCACCACGGTATCAGTATCATCCGGAACAAAAGCACCTGTAAAAATACGAACCGCTTGGTTTTCCTGAATTTTATCGTCCAGAAAATCTCCAGCCTGCGAAGTATTTACTACTTCAAACTGTGTCAAATCACTATGCGTAAAAGCATATCCGTCCATCGCCGACTGACGGAAAGGAGGCATATTTATTGGAGAATAAACCGATTCTGCCAAAACATATCCCAGTGATTTACTCACTTTAATTTTTGTGATTGGCATTTTACAGCTATTCTCAGCTATTATATTTAAAGCTTCGGCTACTTGAATCATAAAAAAATCATTTTTAAAAATAAGTATAAATACTTATACAAATATACGTATTTTTAGTTATTGCTGTTATAAATTAATACTTTTAGAGAGCGAAATGTCATAAATAGAATTAACTCTCTATTAATTGCGAAAAAACAAATTTTTAATTGCTTTTTGTTACAAATCTTTAAAGTGGTTTTTCACAAAAGCAGATTAAATTTAGAATTTCGCGTGCTAAACCAGCTTAAAAACTACTCATTAGGCAAAACCAAACTGGATGTAATTTGCTCTAAAACCTCAAAAGCAGTTTCTGCCATTTTGTTTCCTTTGGTATCCAAAAGCGGATTGATTTCGCAAAATTCGATACAAATAACTTTTCGGGAAGCAATAACCTGATTGATAATTGCAATCACTTCATACTGATCAAATCCTTTAGAAACAGGCGTTCCGGTTCCATTCGAAATTAAATCACAATCCAATGAATCCACATCAAACGAAATATAAATCATATCGCAATTAGCCAATTGCGACAATGCTTTTTCAACACAAAGTTCCAAACCTTTATAACGGACTTCCTCTACTCTGAAATTTTTGATTTCAAATTCCGCCATTTGCTTGTCTTCAGCCTCTTCAGTATCACGAACACCAAAATAAATCAGATGCTCCGGATCAATCTTAGCCGCTTCAATCCCAATGTGTTTCATTTCCTCCCAATGTTGCTGGGTTTCAGGAATAACTTCATTGATTTGGCACTTTAAATTATCAATTCCTAAAGCTGCCGCCAATGGCATTCCGTGAATATTTCCCGATGGAGAAGTATAAGGCGAATGCAAATCGGCATGGGCATCAATCCAAATCACTCCTAAGGTTTCATGAGGATAAACCGCTTTAATTCCGCTTATAGTCCCCAATGCCGACGAATGATCTCCGGATAAAACTATTGGTAAAAAATTCGCTTCCAGATTTCGTTTTATCGTATAAGAAACACGGGTACATTGTTCCAAAACAAACTCGATTCTTTTAGCAAAAGTGTTACGGTTTTTATCATAAATACTTTCGTTGTGTGTTTTTACGTCTTCAAAAGTAAACTGATTAAAATACTCGCTTCCGTGATTAATAGCTGCAATTTCCAAGGCATCAACCCCTAAATCAGCACCACGGGTTCCTCCACCAATATCCGAGCGATTCTTTATTAACTTAACAACCCGATCCATAACGTTTTTATTTAAAATCGTTTAATGCTTTTTCGATAATAGAAAGACAATCCTGAATTTGCTCTTCGGTGATTACTAATGGTGGTGCTAAACGTATTTTGTTTCCATGAGTCGGTTTAGCCAACAAACCATAATCCCTGAATTTCAAACAAATTTCCCAGGCTAAATCGGA
The DNA here is from genome assembly GCF_006386525.1 of Flavobacterium sp. GSA192. Taxonomy (NCBI): domain Bacteria; kingdom Pseudomonadati; phylum Bacteroidota; class Flavobacteriia; order Flavobacteriales; family Flavobacteriaceae; genus Flavobacterium; species Flavobacterium sp. GSA192. The sequence continues at coordinate 285,983 of NZ_VAHC01000006.1, forward strand.
TTCTTCATCACAATCAATCACAATAGCGTTCAACAATCCTTTCCCTCTTACTAAGGAAATCAAAGGATTTCTGGAAGCAATGGTATTCAATCCGTCTCTTAGAATAATTCCTAAACGCTCTGCATTTTCGGCTAATTTTTCGTCTTTTATTACATCAAGCGCAGCAATAGCTACAGCTGCCGCTACAGGATTTCCGCCAAAAGTAGAACCGTGTTGTCCCGGTTTAATCACATTCATAATGCCATTATTAGCCAAAACCGCCGAAACAGGATAAACACCTCCCGAGATTGCTTTTCCTAAAATCAAAATATCGGGTTGCACATTTTCATGGTTTACAGCCAATAATTTTCCGGTACGCGCAATTCCGGTTTGCACTTCATCAGCAATAAATAATACATTGTGCTTTTCGCATAATGCTTTGGCTTTCGCCAAATAACCTTCGCTGGGAACATAAACTCCAGCTTCACCTTGAATAGGTTCAACCAGGAATCCTGCGATATTTTTAGATGATTCCAGTACTTTTTCTAAAGCATCCAGATTATCATACTCAATTTTTATAAAACCATCGGTAAAAGGACCAAAACTTTTGCGGGCCGTTTCGTCATTAGAAAACGAAATAATGGTAGTAGTTCGTCCGTGGAAATTATTTTTGCAAACAATAATTTGCGCTTGATTTTCATGAATTTTCTTTACTTCATAGGCCCATTTTCTACACAGTTTCAAAGCGGTTTCCACTGCTTCGGCACCTGTATTCATTGGCAATACTTTGTCAAAACCAAAATATTTGGTCACATATTCTTCATAAAAACCCAATTGGTCATTATAAAAAGCGCGGGAAGTCAGCGTTAATTTTTGCGCTTGATTCACCATTGCTCCCACAATTTTAGGATGACAATGTCCTTGATTTACCGCTGAATATGCCGATAAAAAATCATAATATTTCTTTCCGTCAACATCCCAAACAAATACTCCTTCTCCTCTTTCCAGAACTACTGGCAATGGATGGTAATTATGAGCTCCATAATGATCTTCTTTACTAATTAAGACTTCTGATTTCGAAGAGAGTATTTGTTGTATTTGTTCCATGATTTTTATATTATAAACTAATTCTACAAAAATACGCATATTTTGCCGCCTATCAAAACCTTAGTCAAAGAGTTCAAACACCAATAAAAGAAGACAATTGCCCTGTTTTTAAGCCAATAGAAAAGAAGTTTTGCTAAGTACTATTTTAATACACTTTTTATTATATGACTGTCCGCTTAGCGGACTAAATAAAAAAATAGGCCACGGATGACACTGATTGAACAGATAAAAACAGATTTTTCATAGCTCTTTGTAAATTACAATCTGCGATAATCCGTTAAAATCAGTTACATCTGTGTGCCATTCTAAATAATTGGTAAAAGAAACGGATAGTAATATTTTATTAAATTAATTTTCAGATATTTGTAAATATGCCCTTATTTAATTGTTATCATTTATAAAATGAAAAAAATAATTTACTTCCTTGCCTTTAGCTGTATCGCATCTTGTCAAAGTACTAAAGAAACAGCTACTAAAAGTCTGTTTTCCCCAACGAAATATAGTAACTCCATTACTGCTGAAGAATTAAAAACTCATCTTTATATTGTAGCCAGCGATTCGATGCAAGGTCGTGAAACGGGTTCTATTGGTCAAAAAAAAGCTGGCAAATACCTCATTAGTCAATATCAAAAAGACAAAATTCCTTTTCCTAAAGGAGCTCAAAATTATTACCAGCACGTCCCGGAAGCTTTTTTGAATGCTAAACGCAGTCAAAAATTACCGGATTCTGAAAATATTTGGGCATACATTGAAGGAACTGAAAAACCAGATGAAGTCATTGTAATCTCTGCACATTATGATCATGTAGGTACAAAAAATGATGCTATTTTTAACGGTGCCGATGATGATGCTTCCGGAACTGTAGCTTTGCTCGAAATAGCTCAGGCTTTTAAATTAGCCAAAAAAGAAGGTCACAGTCCTAAACGTTCTATCTTATTCCTGCACGTTACAGCCGAAGAACATGGTTTACATGGTTCCCGCTATTATACCGAAAATCCTTTGTTTCCTTTAAAAAACACGGTTGCCAATATTAATATTGACATGATTGGACGTCGTGACGACATCCATCCCAACACCAACAATTACGTTTATTTAATTGGAGCTGACCGACTTTCAACTGAATTGCATCAGATTTGTACTGAGGTAAACGAAAAATACGTTAATCTGGATTTAGATTTCAGATTCAATGCACGTAATGATCCTAACAATTTCTATGGACGCTCCGATCATTATAATTTTGCTAAAAACGGCATTCCATCCGTTTTTATTTTTAATGGTGTACACGCTGATTATCACAGAAAAACAGACACTCCTGACAAAATAGAATACGATGCTCTGGCAAAAAGAGCCCAACTTGCCTTTAACATCGCCTGGGAATTAGCCAACAGAGAAAACCGAATTGTGGTGGATAAAAAATAAAACGTTAGTTTTCCACACGAATTACACTAGTTTACACGAAATACTTTTCACAGTCTTTATTCCACGAATCTACCAAAGGCAAAAAAAAATTGTGATAATTAGTGAAATCTGTGTGAAACTTTTTTTAGCTGAAACTTTGTGAACTTAGCGAAAAACTTAGCGAACTTTGCAGTTAAAATTATTACACAATATCAACATACAAAAATGAAATTTAAAGCAGTACTGTTCGACTTAGACGGAACCCTCGTAAACTCACTTATAGACATCGCCGATTCGATTAACAAGGTGCTTCAGGAACGCAACTTCCCTACTCATAGTTACGAAGTCATTAATGATTTTATAGGCAGCGGACTTAGAAATTTGGTTACCAAAGCACTTCCCGAAACCCATAAAGACGAAGCAACTATCGAAAGTACTTTTCAAGCCATGATGACAAACTACCGCGAGAATTGTACCAATAAAACCATAGCTTACGACGGAATTATAGAACTTTTAGATGAGTTAAAATCTAAAAACATCAAATTAGCCGTATTATCCAATAAAGCCGATGAGCTGACCAAAAAAATTGGACTTTCGTTATTTCCTGATTATTTTGAAATTGTAATGGGTTTAAAGAGTGAGGCAACAAAAAAACCAAATCCCGCAGCTGCAATTGAAATCAGCAAAGATTTAGGCTTTTCTGCAGAAGAATTCCTTTATGTTGGTGATTCAGGTATTGATATGCAAACGGCAAAAAACGCCAATATGCATGCAGTAGGTGTACTTTGGGGTTACAGACCAGAAGAAGAATTAGTTACCGAAGGTGCCCAATCAATCATCAATCATCCGCTAGAATTATTGGAACTTTTATAATTTGAGTTAAAAAAATAGTCCGCGGATAAGACTGATTTTACAAGTCAGATGTAGCAGCTTCAGAAATAAAAAAACAGCCACGAATTACACGAAATAACACAAATTTAAATGTTATAATATTCCACGAATCTGCCAAAGGCAGATAAAATTTGTGTAATTTATTTTTAAAATCACTGATATTTGTGCAAAATAGTGTGATTCGTGGCAAAAAAAAATCGTATGGTTGCTGTAACTGATATAAACAGATTGTTGCTATTAGTGTTCACATTTCTAAATTAGCTTAAAACAACAAAAACATGAAATACAAATGCATCATTTTTGATTGCGATGGCGTACTGGTAGATAGCGAAGCTATTTCTATTGGTACCTTAGTCAGCATGGCAAAATCACATGGAGCAATCATTGATGAAACCGAAGCACACCAATTGTTTTTAGGAAAATCACTTGAATTTTGTTTTGACTATATTGCTGATTTGGCTAACAAAAAATTACCAGCTGATTTTGAAGAAGATTTCAGGGCACGCACTTTTGACTCCTTCAAAAAGCATTTGAAACCCATAAAAGGAATTCATGAATTATTGGCAAAAATCAACGTTCCAATAGGGGTAGCTTCAAATGGCCCGGCCGATAAAATAAGACTCAATTTAACCACCACCCAATTGATTGATAAATTTGAGGGGAATATTTTTAGTGCTTACGACATTAATAGTTGGAAACCCAATCCCGAATTATATCTTCATGCAGCCAAAACCATGGGATTTGAAGTTAAAGATTGCGTTATTATCGAAGACAGTCCTGCCGGTGTTCAGGCAGCTTTAACAGGAGGTTTTGACGTTTTTGGTTTTACCAATCACGCTAATTTTGATGCTTTACAGCAAATGAATATTCCGCTATTTGATGATATGGCGCAACTTAATTTACTTTTACAATAACTCAATTATGACTACACATCTGGCTTTACTTCGCGGTATTAATGTTTCCGGGCACAACATGATGAAAATGGATGCCTTGCAGAAAATGCTTGAAAACATTGGATTCACCAACGTAACCACTTACATCCAAACCGGAAATGTTTTTGTAACAACCGAAGAAGAAAATCCGGCCGCTGTAGGTTTCAAAATCAAACAGGAAATCTTCAAAACCTTTGGTCACGATGTTCCTGTAGTGGTAATCAATAAAGCCGATTTAGAATCCTGTTTAAATAACAATCTCTTTCTAAAAGAAAAAGAGGTTGATACTAAAAAACTCTATGTGGCTTTTGTATCGATGGAATTACACAAAGACCGAATTCACGACCTTAAAATGAGCGCTGTAAAACCTGATGAAGTACATATTGACAAAAACAGAATTTACATTAAATATGCTGTTTCAGCCGGAAAAACCAGATTAGATCAAAAATATATCGAAAAAAGATTGAATCTTATTGCTACAATCCGCAACTGGAATACGGTAAATCAGTTGCTAAAAATGTATGAAGAATTCGAATAAAAACAACTACAGTAGGAATCTGATAGATTTTTAATCTAAAAAATAAGATTCCTGCAAAAAGCAGTACTTCAATTTCTAAATCCATAAAAAATGCTTTAATCTAAGTAATTTCGATTTAAAAATACGTATTTATACTTATTTTTACTTTACATTTGTTTTATTCAAACTTGAGTTCAACTCATCAATTAAAGAACAAATGAGAGGAATTACTACCGACTGTACTAGCTGTATCAATGCCAATTGTTTTATTAAAAAACATTTGCATCTGGAAAAGATGCAGGATTTTGTTTTAGAAAAAACCAATTATACCTGCAAAAAAGGACAACAATTCATGATTGAAGGTGCTCCTATGCAAGGACTTTATTTTATATACAAAGGAAAAGTAAAGGTCCTAAAAACAGGTATTTACGGAAAAGAACAAATTGTGCGTCTCACAACTGATGGAGATACATTAGGATTCAGGGGTTTTGGAACCAGTAACCGTTATTTAGTTGCTGCTTCGGCTATTGAAGACACTGTTTTATGCAATTTCAGTAATGATGTGATGCACTCCATTCTTAAATCGATTCCGGAATTTACCTATGACATGATGCTTTTTTATGCGGAAGAATTGAATAAAAGTGAAAACAGGGTCAAAAAAATCGCCCAAATGAATGTGCGCGAAAGAGTTATCGACATCTTATTGTACTTACTTAAAAAATTCGGCCACACTAATAACCTGCTAAATATCAATCTTTCAAGAAAAGAAATCGCCGATTTTGCCGGAACTACCGATGAACAGGTTACACGTATTCTTTCAAGTTTAAAGAAAGAAGGTGTTATCAAAATAGTCAATAAAAAAATTGGTTTATTGCAGGTGGACAAGCTGAATAACGAAATTATAGAGCATAAATAATTACTGTATTCAGCCGTCGGAAATTTATCTTTATAAGGTTCTTGATACTCCCGAAATTTCGGGATCCGAAAAAGCTGTTCGCATTTTCTGAAAACCCACTCGAACTGACGTTTGGATAATTTATTCTAAAGCCTTCAAAATGGCTTTTCGCTTGATTTTTCCGCTCTCGGTTATTTCAAATTCCGGGACAAAAAATACTGCCTTGGGTTTTTCGTATTTATCCAAAACTGTAAAAATAGAGTCATCAAGCACTTGTTTTTCACCTTCGATAACTAAAACTAATTTTTCTCCTAAATCAGCATCAGGAATCCCCCCTACAAAGAAACGAGCCGCAATTGCATCGGCTAATTTTTCTTCTATTTTTTCAGGAATCAGTTTGACACCACCACTATTCACCACATTATCAATACGCCCTAAAAGTACAAACTGATGATCGTTAATTAGTTCTACCAAATCATTGGTAATCAAACGCTCATCGCTCAGTTGTGGCGCATCAATAACCAAACAATCATTTTCATTTTGAGAAATGCTTACATTGGGCAAAATAGAAAAAGCCCGCTCCCCTATTTTCTTAGCGGCTATATGCGTAATGGTTTCGGTCATTCCGTAGGTTTCATAAACTTTAGTGCTAACATTTAAGAGTTTATTTTCTAAAGAATTAGCCATCTTAGCACCACCAATAATGAGTTTTTTAACCTTATGCAATTCGTTCAACGAGTTTTGAACCTGCAAAGGAACCATCGCAACAAAATCATATTTTTTGTTTACATTTTCTAAGGGATTGGTATTTGGAGCGACAAAATCAATTTCCAAACCTAAAATAAAACTCCTAACCAGCATCATTTTGCCGGCAATAAACTGAACCGGTAAACAACACAAAGCAGTATCACCTGGCTTTAATTTAAAAAAATCTCCTGTGGCTAAAGCCGAATTAACTAAAGCCTGTTTGTTTTTTCGAATAATTTTAGGTGTTCCCGTAGTTCCGGAAGTCTGCAAATCGATATAGGGATTATCATCAAACCAATCGAGTAAAAAATCGCCTATGGATTTTTCATACTCATTGCCTTCTTTTATCAGATAATAAGCTGCAACCCGCAATCCATTACTGTCAAAATGAACTCCGTTGAATTTAAAAAAATTATGAATATTTCTATAAGTAACTTTTCTCATAAATTATTTGTTTACATCAATTCGACCCGTGAGTTTTTCTTTCCAATTGTTCCATTGGTATTTTTTACTAAAAACAAACAAAAGAAAAGGGTAAACCAGCACTACCGGCAAAATAACATCTACTCCCGCCTGAGGTTCTGAGATATCTTTGAAAATAGAATGCGTTTGAAAAGCCGACCAATCTGAAGTGATTAACAAAGCGCCAATAAGATTATTGGCAGCATGAAAACCTAAGGCTAATTCCATCCCTTCATCCATCAAAGTAATGATTCCCAGAAACAATCCCGTCCCGATATAATAGACAAAAATGATGTTTCCTACTTTGGTAACTTCGGGATTAAAAAAGTGCATTCCTCCAAAAATAACCGAAGTCATCAATAAAGGAAACCATTTATTTCGAGCCAAATTAGCAAAGCCCTGCATCAAATAACCTCTAAAAACATACTCTTCGGTACTGGTTTGAACAGGAATTAATACCACCGCAATAATAAACAAAACAGCAAAAGGAATGGGTTTAAAATCTAAAACATACAAACTGGGATTCGAAAAATAAAACACTAATGTTGTTACAATTGAAAATACCGACCACAATCCGAAAGAAAACCAAATTCTGCTCCAATCGACTTTTTTTCTGGAAGTGGTTACCGATAGTAATGTTTGTCGATGCAAATATTTGACAACAAAATAGATTCCTCCAAAAGCAAACACAAACGAAATTAACAATAAAAAAAGAGTAAGATTAGGCTCAAAAAAACGCATCACCCCCTCATTTGTTTCCGGATAACTCGCTCCGCTAAGAATTGTTTTTCCAATAACCGCCAATAATAAAGGAAGCTGTCCTACAAAAGAAGCCGTAATAATAAAAAGCGAACCCAATAAATATTTCCAAAATTTATTTCCCGAATGAATTCCTTGTTCTATAAACATCTATTTTATGATTTTATATAGTCCTATTTAACTTTCAAAAGCTATTTTTGCCTCTTCGAAAATACCCTTTTTATTTTAAATTAAAAAAATAGTACTCATGATTGAAGTATATCATAACCCACGTTGTGGAAAATCAAGAAATTGTCTGGCTTTTTTAGATAATGCCAATCAGGAATATAAAATCATTAAATATCTTGAAGAAGCACCTAATTATGAAGAGCTTAGTGCTTTAATAGAAAAATTAAACCTTAAACCTATTGAATTAGTGCGTCAAAAAGAGAAAATTTGGATTGATCATTTTAAAAATCAGGAAATGACTGATGAAGCCATAATCAAAGTAATGGTTGAAAATCCAATTTTAATCGAAAGACCCATCATTATCAAAGGAAACAAAGCCATCATAGCCCGAGAAGCCGATAAAATCGAAGCTTTTTTTCAGGACTTATAATCAATTTAATATTTATTTAACATATTGCTTTTAAACCTATTTGCGTTTATCGATTCCTAACACAAACATAAATTCTAAAAAAATGCGACAATCATTAAGATTCTTTTTAAGTCTCACATTGCTTTTTACTTGCCTGAGCAGTTTTGCTAAAATAGACGATCCAACAGTAGATCAGGCAAAAGAAAAAGTAAAAATATCAGGGACTGTAATTGAAAAAACAACAAAACAACCCTTAGAATACGCTACAGTAACTATTACTGATACCAAAAGTTCAAAACCTATTGCAGGTGGAATTACAAATGCTAAAGGTGTTTTTTCTATCGAAGTCGCCAAAGGAATTTACAACATAAAAATTGAATTTATTTCTTTCAAATCCATTCAGTTCAATCAACGTAACATCGAAAAAAATACTGATTTAGGAACTATTGCACTGGCTGAAGATGTAGCGCAACTGAACGAAGTAGTGGTTCGTGCCGAAAAATCGACTGTCGAAATTAAATTAGACAAAAAAGTCTATAACGTAGGTCAAGACATGATTGTAAAAGGTGGAACAGTTAGTGATGTACTGGAAAATGTACCTTCAGTTACGGTAGATGTTGAAGGAAATGTAAGTTTAAGAGGAAACGAAAACGTACGTATTTTTATCGACGGTCGCCCTTCGAATGCTTTGAATATGGCCGATGCCTTACGCCAAATTCCTGCTGATGCTATTGACAAAGTAGAAGTTATTACCAATCCATCAGCCCGTTATGATGCCGAAGGTGGTGCTGGTATCTTGAATATTATTTTGAAAAAAGGAAAAAATCTGGGCTTCAACGGAAGTTTTATCACTTCTGTAGGTATTCCTGAAACTTATGGATTAAGTGCTAATTTGAATTACAAAACCGAAAAATTAAACTTTTTTACTTCTACAGGATACGATTATAGAACCAGCGAAGGATCAGGTAAAACCAATTCTACTTATTTTGATTCTAGTGATGCTATTAGCAAATACATTGACGAAACCAGAGATACCGAACGTCTTAGAAAAGGAATCTCTTCTAAAACAGGTGTTGAATGGACGGTTGCTCCTAACACTTTTTGGACTAATTCTGTTAGTTTTCGTGAAAACAGAGGTTCAAACAATGACATGGTTTATTTTAATTCTTTTGATGCTAATAGAAATTTCACTTCTACACGTTCTCGTTTAAGCGAAGGAAATGATAACGGAAGAGATATCGAATTCGCTTCTAATTTCTTAAAAAACTTTAACGATGAAGGCCATAAATTAACCATGGACTTCTCCTATGCAACTAATACTGACAACGAAAACTCCCTTATTACCGACGAAATATTAAATAGCACTACTGCTCCTAAATATGATATTACAAAAAATAATGAAGACCAAAATCAACTACAATTACAAGTTGATTATGTTTTACCTCTTAAAGAAGGAAGCCAGTTTGAAGCCGGTTATAAAGGAAATTTCAATAATCTGGACAGCAAATACAACATCACAAGTGACAGTAACGAGAACAGTTATCTTTCAAACACCTTAGAGTATAAAGAACAGATTAATGCCTTTTATGCTCAATATGGTTTCAAATTAAACAAATTCTCTTATTTATTTGGTTTACGTTGGGAGGACACAAAAATCAATGTCAATTTATTAGATGAGCCTGATACCAGTTTCAATACTAAAAAATACAACAATTTATTCCCTAGTGCTTTCATCAATTATGAAATATCAGACGAAAGCAGTGTATCATTAAGCTATAGCAAACGTTTATCGAGACCCAGAGGGCGTTTCTTAAACCCTGCAACAAACTATTCCAGTAACATTAACTTATTTAGAGGTAACCCTGACTTAGATCCTTCATTTACTGATAAATTTGATTTAGGTTATCTGAAAAAGTGGGAAAAGCTAACTTTGAATACATCTATTTATTTTGAAAATACTAAAAGTGTATTCTCTTTTGTACGTTTTCCAACCGGTGATATTGTAGAGGAAATGATTGACAATACTGATGACGATATTGACAATCCTACATTAACTGAAACTCCTGTAATTTTAAGTACTCCTATCAATTTAGGAAGAGAACAAAAAATTGGTTTCGAATTTACTTTGAATTATAGTCCATTTAAAATTTGGAAAATCAACAGTAGTTTCAATCTTTCCAGTGCTAAAACAACTGGTGAACATACCTATTATGATATAAATGAAAATCCTGTTACTCAATCACTGGACAACGAAGCTTTTTCATGGTTTTCAAGATTAAGTTCGCGTTTAACACTTCCTGCCAAAGTAGATTGGCAATTAACAGGAATGTATTTTAGTCCTCGAAATACTGCTCAGGGTAAAAGTTTAGGGAATTATGTGGTAAATATGGCTTTCAGTAAAGATATTTTGAAAGATAAGGCAACAATTGCATTCAACGTAAGCGATCTTTTTAATTCCAGAAAAATGATGTCAGAAACTGATTTAACAAGTGTTACTTCGTACAACGAATTTCAATGGAGAAGAAGACAATTTAATTTGTCATTCACTTACCGTTTGAACATGAAGAAAACAGACAAAGATAAAAACATGCCAAAAAACAATGGAGATGGCGGCGGCGAAGGCGGCGGTGAATTCCCTGGATAATATAACAAAAAGACTCGTGAAAACGGGTCTTTTTTATTTACATTAAATCAACTTTTTTAAACATAGTAAGCCATTGAAGTTATTTTAAAAGCTTTTTGAAATAAAGTTTATTAAAGACCATATAAGAAAATCTAATAAACCTTTATATTAATGTCTTAATGGTAAAATTCAAAAGTGGTCATATAAAAAAAGGATTCGTTTTCACGAATCCTTTTTTATGAACAATCAAAAATTTATAGTGATTGTTGTTTTTTTGCTTTTTTTTCTTTGAATCTCTCCCAAGCTGCTCCTCCTACCCAGTAAGATACGAAGCTAACCAAGAAAAACATTAACCAAAATCCCATAGTAAGGATGGTTAAGAAAAGTAAAAAGCCTAAATACTGTGAAAATTCAAACATGTTTTCCGGAATTTTGAATGTAGCCACAAATGTAACGGTTAATTTTTTTCTTAGCAATAAAAACGACAATCAATTTTAATAAAAATACATTTATGCGTACATTTAAACAGCTTTTTGTTAATTAAAAAAGTTTAACATAAATCTTCTAACAAAAAATCGAACTCAAATCAAAGATGATTATGAACTACCGAATAGAAAAAGATACCATGGGCGAAGTGCAAGTACCTGCCGACAAATACTGGGGCGCACAAACCGAGCGTTCCCGAAACAATTTCAAAATAGGTACATCGGCATCAATGCCTTTGGAAATTATCTATGGTTTTGCTTATCTTAAAAAAGCGGCTGCTTACACCAATTGTGATTTGGGTGTTTTACCCATCGAAAAACGGGATGCGATTGCGGCTGTTTGCGATGAAATCCTTGCCGGAAAACTGGACGACCAATTTCCTTTGGTTATCTGGCAAACAGGTTCCGGAACACAAAGCAACATGAACCTAAACGAAGTGATTGCCAATAGAGCACAAGTTTTACAAGGATTTGAAATTGGTCAAGGAGAACAATTTATCAAAGCCAATGACGATGTCAATAAATCCCAATCGTCTAATGACACCTTCCCTACTGCCATGCACATTGCAGCTTATAAATCCATTATTGACATCACCATTCCGGGAATTGAAAAATTAAAAAACACATTAGATGCTAAAGCAAAAGAATTTGCTACTGTTATAAAAATAGGTCGTACCCATTTAATGGATGCCACTCCGCTGACATTAGGACAGGAACTTTCAGGTTATGTGGCGCAATTAAATCATGGATTAAAAGCACTAAAAAACACCTTAGCCCATTTATCCGAAATTGCTTTAGGCGGAACAGCAGTTGGAACAGGATTAAATACGCCCGAAGGTTATGATGTAAAAGTGGCGGAATACATTGCGCAATTCACGGGATTACCCTTTATAAGTGCTCAAAACAAATTTGAAGCTTTAGCGGCTCACGATGCTATTGTGGAATCGCATGGAGCTTTGAAACAACTGGCGGTTTCATTAAATAAAATTGCCAATGATATTCGAATGCTGGCTTCGGGACCACGCTCTGGAATTGGAGAAATCCTGATTCCTGAAAACGAACCCGGTTCATCCATCATGCCCGGAAAAGTCAATCCAACCCAATGTGAAGCTTTGACTATGGTTTGCGCCCAAATCATGGGAAATGATGTTGCCATTAGCGTTGGCGGAATGCAAGGTCACTATGAATTGAACGTTTTTAAACCTTTAATGGCTGCTAATTTTCTTCAATCGGCTCGATTGCTTGGCGATGCCTGTGTTTCGTTTGATGAACATTGTGCTCAAGGCATTGAACCAAATTACAAACGCATCAAAGAATTAGTTGATAATTCGTTGATGTTAGTTACCGCGTTAAACACTAAAATAGGCTATTACAAAGCTGCCGAAATTGCACAAACGGCTCATAAAAACGGAACTACTCTTAAAGAAGAAGCCATTCGTTTGGGGTATGTAACTGCGGAAGATTTTGACAATTGGGTAAAACCAGAAGATATGGTTTAAAGTGGGAAGTGGGAAGTCATGAGACTTGCTCGATAAACTTTTTTACGCATAAAACTTACTTCCAACTTCCAACTTCCAACTTCTAACTTCTAACTTCAACATAGTCCTGTAAATAACTAAACCTAGGTGTTAATTTACCTTTTTCAGTAATTTTTGCACGAGCTAAAATCCCATCTTTATCTCCATTAAAAAAAGCAGGAATCACATGCTCCAGAAACATAGCACCAAAACCTTCACTGGAGTCTTTAGGCAATGTACAAGGCAAATTATCAACCGCCATCACTACAATAGCCGCAGGATGAAACACATCTACTTCCTTATTTTCTATTGGTAAATAACCATAATAAGGTTCTTCGATAGTTGACGAACGCAAGGTGCAAGCAATTGGTCCATTAACATCACAGGAAATATCGGCAACTACTTTAATTTTACAATCATTAGATTGCAGCATTGTTCTGCTCAAAATCTGAGGTGCTCCATTCGCATAAAAATGTGCTGTAATTACAATATCTGACACTCTTGTAAAGCGCTCAAAATTACTCTCATAATCCTGTGGATTTTGAAAAAAATCAGCGATTTCTAAAACTGTTCCGTCTTTTCTTTTGTTGTATTCTAAAGCTTCTATTTGAGTATAAACAGGCTGCGTATAATTTTTAGTCAAATAATTCTCCACCGTAACCGATTTCACTTTAATGGCGTCTAAAATTTCTTTTACACCGCTGCCTACTTTTCCGGTTCCGGTAACCACAAACTTGATAGGTGGTAAAATGATTCTCTTTAAATGACGAATTAAATCTTCTTTACCGGAAAGTGTTTCGGCTTTAGGCAATTTGAATAATTCAAATTTTAATCCGAATGCACGAATACTGTTATAAGCACCCACCATTCCAGCATAATATCCAAAACCAATTAAACGATGATTATTAGCATCGACAATAGTTTCATGGTCATAAAAATCAACATTTTTTGCTAATAGTCCTTGTAACAAAGCTCTGTTGTGTGGCTGTTTTTTTATCGTGTGCGAAAAAAAGAAATAAGACTTATTCGGGATCAAGTCTTCCACAGGAATTTCTTTAACCCCAAACAAAACATCACAATCACTTACATCCTCAGCTACTTCAAGCCCTAAACTTTGATATTCTGCATCGCTAAAAGTTCTGACAGCTGAACTTTCCACTTTAACGATCACTTCAGGATACAATGTTTTTAATTTTACTAATGCATCGGGTGAAAAAACCACTCTTTTGTCAGCTGGAGTTTTTCGTTCTCTTATTATTCCAAATTTCATATTTCGATATTCCTTATCATTTCTGGTTTTCAAACAGTATTTTACTACATCCAAAAACAAGATTTTTAGTTGTTTAATTATTTCTGTTTTACCAAAAAACATTAAAAGCTGAAAGCCAAAAACATAGAAAAAAGTTCCCTAAAAACTTTCAAAAAATTCTGTTAACATTAAAAAAAACAGAAAACAAAAGCGTTTGATTCTATATATTTGCCATTATAGCGCTATGAAAATGATTTTGATAAAAAAGACAAATATACTACAATTACTCTCGCTTATTTTGGTTTTGAGTTCTTGTAACCAAAAGAATAAAGAAGGAATACTTTCTGACAACGAATTACCTAAGGACACACTCCCTCACATGGAGCCTCCAACTCAGAAATTACCTAAATTAACAGCACAATACATTAACTCCAAAAGAAATGCCATCGAGCATTTTTATAATAAAAACTGGCCTAACAACAGTATGAACGGCAGCTTTTTGGTGGCAAAGAACGGTCAAATTATCTTTGAAAGATACGAAGGAATGGCTAATTTTAGGGATGAAAGACCTATTACAGCTACTACTCCACTTCATCTGGCATCAGTAACTAAAATTATAACTGCATCGGCTGTTTTAAAATTAATTGATGCTAAGAAAATTAGTTTAGACCAAAAAGTAAATACCATTTTACCTAATTTTCCTTTTCCGGAAGTAACGGTAAAAATGCTTTTAAATCACCGTAGCGGAATGCGTAATTACGCCTATTTTACAGATAAAAAAGACGGAGTTTGGGATAGACATGATATTTTGTCTAATAAAGACATTGTAAATTTAATGGCTACAAAAGATATTGGTTTAGAATCCAGAACAGGAACCCGTTTTGCCTATTGCAATACTAATTATGCAGTCTTGGCTCTAATTATAGAAAAAACAACAGGACTTAGCTATAAAAAAGCCATGGAGCGTATGATTTTTAAACCATTAGGAATGAATCATACCTATGTTTTTGACTATGAAAAAGACAAAGATACTGCAGTTACTTCGTATAAAGGCAATAAAGTCGAAATTGGTAAAGATTATCTTGATGCGATTTATGGGGATAAAAACATTTATTCTACACCACGAGATTTATTAAAATTTGATATGGCCAGAAGCAATCCCGGTTTTTTAAGTCCCAAATTACTAAAATTAGTATATACTCCTTTTAGTAATGAACATAAAGGTCAAAAAAATTATGGCCTGGGCATACGAATGATTAATTGGGAAACAGGACAAAATTTCTATTTCCACAACGGATGGTGGCATGGTAACACCTCTTCCTATATTACTCTACCAAAAGAACAGCTTACCATTATTGCTTTATCGAACAAGTTTACAACAAAAACCTATCAGGTTAAAAAATTAGCTCCTTTGTTTGGTGATTATCCATTCAAACTGAGTAAAGACGAAAAAGAGGAATAATTTTTGCTTTAACAATTGTATTCGAATACAAATATTCAAGTAGAAAATTGTACATTTGCACTCTCAATTTTTTGAGTACAAAAAAACTGGGGTCGACTGGTTTTGACAGCAAGTCGAATTGAACAGTAAGCACGTCGAGCATTGAGACCTTGCTCGTAAATATAAGATCTCGAACTTTTACACGGCGAAAATAACTACGCTTTAGCTGCATAATCCGAATTATAGTACGATTGCGCCACGTCCCTACAAGGTAGGGAAGCTGGATTCTCCTTGAAAGCCTTGGTTTGTGGCGTTCAGTTCAGGGGAACCGTAAAAATAAACCTAGATTTCCATGAGCTTCGGGTGGTTTTCGAATATTAAGAAGATAAGTGTTAAGTGGCTGTTTCTGGCCTTGCTTAGCATCGAAAATTCAATCAGGAAATAAGCGTGTAGAAAGCTCTTTAGTTGCTTGTTTGGACCCGGGTTCGATTCCCGGCGACTCCACTAAAACAAATTCAAATTGATTCAAAAGCCTGTAAATCGTATGATTTACAGGCTTTTTTGTTTTTGGTACTATTCAAATTATCCATTAAATCTCAAATCATTGGTGGTAAAATCGGTTACCCCAAAAAAAGCAAAATTAGGGTAACCGATTTTCTTCTAAAGCCAGTGATAGCAAGCAGTTCAAAAGATGAACATCTTGACAACTAAGGGGTAAATAATTAATTTGAATAACTATAAAGTCACCACAAAATGAAACACAAAATGTCAATACTTTTCTACGTGAAAAGTTCAAAAGCTTCAAAAAATGGCTTACTTCCCATTTATCAAAGAATAACAATTAACGGCACTCGAATTGAATTAAGCACATCAAAGTTTGTAGAAAAATCAAAATGGAATGTTACAGCAGGCAAAATTAAAGGGAATTCGGAAAAAGACAGACTATTAAATAGTTACCTCGATATTTTAAAAAACAAAGCCTATGAAACAGAAAAATGGATGGTAAACAACAACCAGGAAATTAATGCTCAAACTTTCAAAAATAAATTTTTAGGTATTGAAGAAAAACAACGTAAACTGATTTTAATTTTTGAAGACCATAACAAACGAATGAAAGACTTAATTGGAAAAGAATTCTCAATTAACACTTACAAGAAATATGAAACTGCACTAAGCCACACAAGAGAATTTTTAAAACATCAACACTCTATAAGTGACATATCAATAAAACAAATAGATATAGCTTTCATAAATGATTTTGATTTTTACTTAAGAAACATCAAAAATTGCAATAACAACTCAACAATAAAGTACATTAGAAACTTTGGCAAAATAGTAAAGCAGTGTTATATTAATGGATGGATTGAAAAAGATCCGTTTCTTAATTATAAAGGAAAAGTAAAAGAAAAAGAAAGAACCTACTTAACAGAAAATGAAATTGATTCATTACTAAATAAAGATTTTAAAATAAAGCGTTTAGAATTAGTCCGTGATATGTTTATTTTTTCATGTTTTACAGGACTTGCATATATTGATGTTTTCAATTTAACAAAATCTAATATTGTGCTTGGTATAGATGGCGAAAAATGGATTTCAACTCATAGACAAAAAACAGAATCCGCTTCTAAAATTCCAATTTTGCCCGTAAGTCAAATGATTATTGACAAATACGAAAATCATCCACAATGCTTAAATGAAAACAAATTACTCCCTATTCTATCTAATCAAAAAATGAATGCCTATTTAAAAGAAATAGCAACTATTTGCGAGATAGAAAAAGAACTAACCTTTCACATTGCCCGGCATACATTTGCAACCACTGTAACGCTAACCAATGGAGTTCCAATTGAAAGCGTAAGTAAGATGCTCGGACATAAAAATCTAAGAACAACCCAGCATTATGCAAAAGTTTTGGATAGAAAGGTTAGCGAGGACATGAAAATTTTAAAGACTAAAATGAATTTAACTAGTCAAAGAACTAAATCTGGCTGATATTATAAACCTTAACTATTTAGTATTAATTATATTAGCAAAAACGAATAGTAACAATTACTAAATCTTATAGAAATGACCGAAAGTACGATTAGAATAGAACATCAAAAAATGTGTGATGTACTGTATAAACTATTCTTAAAATATAAATTCACAGAAAAAAAAGCCCTATTAATGGCTAATGAATACACGGAAAGTACATTAGTAGGAGTTAATTCTCATGGGATTAATAGAGTTCCACTTTTTATTGAATATGTAGAAAAAGGAATCGTTAAAATTGATGCTGAAGCAGAAAAAAAAGAAACTTTCGGTAGTATAGAACGATGGGATGGTAATTCAGGACCAGGAATTATCAATGCAACAAAGTGTACAAATAGAGCTGTTGAATTAGCAAAAAAATATGGAATAGGAATGGTGACATTACGTAATACCAATCATTGGATGAGAGGTGGAACATACGGAAGACAAGCTGCCGATTCAGACTGTATTTCTATTTTTTTCACAAATACACAACCCAATATGCCTCCTTGGGGAGGAAAAAATAGCCGGATTGGCAATAATCCACTAATTGTATCTATACCAAGAAAAGAAGGGCATGTTGTGTTAGATATGTCCATTTCACAATTTGCGTTCGGAAAAATAAACGACTATAAACTGCGAGGTAAAAAACTGCCTTACCCTGGAGGGTGGGATGAGAATGATACACTCTCTGATGATCCTGAAAAAATATTATCAAACGAACGTGGACTGCCCATTGGATATTGGAAAGGATCTGCGCTATCAATAATTTTGGATATGTTGGCAACTTTATTATCAGCAGGTGATTCTACTTATAAAATTAGTTTAAATGAATACGAAACAGGAATTTCTCAAATATACCTCTGTATTTACCCTGATGTTTTTAATGATAAAAATCTACAAGAACGACTTATTAACGAAATTATTAATTACACACATGACGTTGAACCTATGAATCTGGGAGACAAAATTTATTATCCTGGAGAAAGAAGTGCTGCAACCAGAAATAAGAATATGAAAGAAGGAATCCCAGTTGACAAAAGTATTTGGAAAAAAATTATGGAATTATCAGCATAAATTTTGTAACCTTTTTGCCTTTCATAAACTCTAAAGTAATATAAAAAGATTTGTATTCTAAACTTTAAAAAGAAAAAAAAATGGAAAGCACAAACAAAATTCAAATTATTAAACCAACGTATCATTTATTAAAATTTACTTTTGGAATAGTACCCATAGTTGCTGGATTAGACAAGTTTACTAATATTTTGACTAATTGGGAAAACTACATTAATCCTTCCTTAACTGCTATAATCCCTTTTGACAGTGGTACTTTTATGATGATTGTTGGTTTAATCGAAATCATTGCGGGTATTATTGTTTTGAAAAAAACAGAAATTGGATCTTACATTGTTGCAGCTTGGCTTACTTTAATTGCGCTTACTTTAATTGCCAGTGGTAATTACTTGGATGTAGCTGTACGCGATCTAGTCATGGCTATTGCTGCATTTTCGACTGCTAAAATTGCCAAAATTGTAGAATAATAAAAATGGTTTCTATCAATAAAATAGAAACCATTTTTTGTTTAATATGAATTAATTCTAATAGGTTCAAAAACAATAATAATGAATCAATATACCGATACCGAATTAGTGAATAAAATTCTTGAAGGAGAATTAGCTTTATACGAAATCCTTATAAGGAGAAACAATCCTTATTTATACAAAATAGGAAGAAGTTATAACTATAATCACGAAGATACCCAAGATTTGATGCAGGATACGTTTATTGATACTTATCTTAATTTATCTAAATTTGAAAATCGCTCTTCTTTCAAAACTTGGATTATTAGAATAATGATTAATAATTGTTATAAAAAACTACAAAAGTTAAGCTATAAAAATGAAATTTCAACTGAAATCAATGAAAAAGCAATTCCTATGTTTTCTGATAATTCACATACTGATACAAATAAAGTAATAATGACTAAAGAGTTGAATTTTGTAATAGAGAATGCTTTAATTCAAATTCCTTTAGATTATAGAATGGTTTTTTCTCTGAGAAAAATTGCAGGATTAAATGTTGCTGAAACGGCTCAATCATTAAGTATAAGCGAAAACAATGTCAAAGTACGTTTCAATCGTGCAAAAACAATGCTGCGAAAACAAATTGAGAAATCATATACTGAAACCGATTTATATGAGTTCAATTTAATTTACTGTGATGCAATGGTTCTTAATGTTATGAATAGAATAAAAAAAACTACAGAATGTCAATAGAAAAAACTTTAGATAAAATAGATAAAAGCCCTTTAATTAAAAATCATTTGCATAGTCCAATTCGTAAAGATGCTTTTGAACTCAATGACAATGAAAAAATAGATTTGATTCAAAATCATTTCAAAGAAATTATGCATATCCTCGGACTCGATCTAACTGATGACAGCATACAAAATACGCTTAGGAGAGTTGCTAAAATGTATGTTGAAGAAGTTTTTAGTGGTATCAATCCTAAAAATAAACCAATAATTACCCTTTTTGAAAACAAGTACCAATATGACGAAATGCTAATCGAAAAAGACATCACTCTTTACTCTTATTGTGAACACCATTTTGTTCCAATTATTGGAAAAGTCCATATTGCTTATATTTCTAGTGGAGCCGTAATTGGACTATCCAAAATAAACAGATTGGTACAGTTTTACGCCAAAAGACCTCAGATTCAAGAACGACTTACAAACCAAATTGCTGATGGATTAAAAGAAGCTTTAAACTCAAAAGATATAGCAGTAATGATTGATGCAGCCCATCTATGCGTATCATCAAGAGGAATTAAAGATACCAACACAACAACAATCACAACTCACTTTTCCGGAAAATTTGAAAATAAGATAGTAAAAAACCAATTTATAGCATTAACCAAATAATCCTCATAAGAAAACCCTGCGCTAGGCAGGGTTTAATTTTTTTAATTCAAATGAACCGATTGTGGCCCAAATTCTTCATAAAAAATATTGGATTTATCAATATTAAAACCAACTAATGATTCATAATGAGCTTTGATAAATGGAGCTGGACCACACAAATAATAGTGTGCATTTTTAAGTAAAATAGCTTCTTTACATTTTTCTAAATCAACTCTTCCCTGGATAATGCCTTCTTCTATGTTTTGTTCCATATCTTCATTAAACAAAAAAGTTTCTAACCAATCTGATTCTTGCTCCATACTATCAATTACCTCTTTAAAAGCGTGAACTGAAGCATTCCGGCAACCGTGAATCCAAACCGTTTTATTTTTATTTGTTTTTTGATTAGTCTCTAACATACTTAATAAAGGAGTAGCTCCTACTCCTCCACTTATTAAAATAATTGGTGTGTCAACAGTTTGCAAAGAAAAATTTCCTGCAGGTGCTGAAACATTCACGGTATTCCCTACTTTCATCTTATGTAAGGTATTCGAAACCATTCCTTCAGGATGTATTTCCAAAGCAGTTTCTTTTTTAACCGAAATTCTATAATATCTGGAATTATAAGCACTGGAAAGACTGTATTGTCTTGGCTGTAATAATCCCAATTGTTCTACAAATACTTGTACACTTAAATATTGACCGGCTGTGTATGTTGCAATTTCTTTTCCATCAGTAGGAAATAAATAAAATGATTTAATTTCTTTAGATTCCACTACAATCGCTTTAATGGTAAAATTTCTCCAGCCTTTCCATCCACCAGTTTTATTTTCATTGTTAAGATAAAAATCAGCCTCGATACCAATCATTATTTCTGCCAGTTCATTATAAGCTAGCGTCCATGCATCAAGCAATTCTGGGGTAGCAATTTCTTCTCCCAAAACTTCTTTTATAGAAGCAATAAGATGTGTTCCTACAATAGTATAATCTTGAGCTTGAATATTCAAACTAACATGTTTATTACCTATCCCTTTTAAAACATCAATCAACACGGATGGATTATCAATATGTTCTGCATAAGCCAAAACTGCTCCCGCTAAAGCTTGCTTTTGTTTCCCATTGGCTTGATTTCCCATGTTAAAAACTGATCTTAACTCTGGATTGTGTTCAAACATTCTTTTATAAAAATAATCCGTTAAGACTTGACCTGATGATTGTAAAATAGGAATGGTAGCTTTAATTAAAGCCTTTTGATTTGTATTCATAATATTATATTTAAATTTTCATAAAACTAACTTTGAGGCGTAATTCTTTTTATGATTTGAATCACAAAACCATAAAAGTTGAAGTGTTTAATCATTATTTATAATTTTAGACACTTTCCCAATTTAATTCGTGTACCGAAATAAACTCCATTTCTTGGATAGGGTTCTCACTACGTATTTTTTTTCCAATTGAACTGTATTGCCAGAAAAAAGTAGCATCTACAGGGTATGGAATTTTCAAAATAGAAATCGATTCTATTTTAGTAATTTCTTTCCAATACAATTGATATACCACGCCATAAACATAATTTACTACATCATAAGCAGTAAACTGTAGTAGAAATTCAGCTCTTAATTCATCATCACTTTCAAAACAAACCGAACCCATATCTAATGGAGTTTCTACATAAGGTGTTTCAATTATCCTTTCTATTGTACTAAAGATGCTTGCTTTCATTATGTTTATTTACAAATCAAATATTTCAATTTGAGATCCATCTATATCATTATTAACATATAATTGACAAGAAAGACGAATAGTAGTATCTATATATCCCATCTTGGATAATGTAGTATGTTCATTTCTTTCTTTTATAATCGAATCTCCTTTAACTCCCTTTATTTCAATAATACAGGTAGCACACCTTCCTACTCCGCCACATTCACCAAAATCATCCAAAAGAAATTTATCTCTCAATAAGAACATCAAATTAGGATATTCATGCACATAAGCTTCAATAGAATGATTGATGTTGTTTTCTACAACTGAAAGACATATTTTATTTTTATTTGTTTCAAAATGAGTGGGATTCTAGACACAGAGATTCATCAATCTTTTTTTAACCGTATATTTTTAATAAATAATTTTGCAAAATTATGGCATGATTAATTTTCGGATGCTTTGCTCCGTATAATAATGACAAAGATATTTTTTGCGCTATATTTCCTAATCGCTGTACTTCCTCTTTTTTAATATTCAATTCCTGAATATATTGTTTAGTAAATTCTTCAAAATTTGCTTCTTTGTGATCAAACCATTTTCTTAATTCAGGTGAAGGAGCTATTTCTTTATTCCATTCGTCAATTTGTAAATCTGCTTTCTTTATTCCACGAGGCCATAATCGATCGATCAATATGCGATAAGTTCCGTCGCTCTTTTTGCAATCGTAAACCCTCTTTATAACTATCGTTTTCATATTTTCTATATTGAAATCGTTTTAAAAATTCTTTTTAAAATCTGAAGGCCTGGAATTAGTAAGCTGCATAAATACATCACTAAAGGCCGATAAACTTCCATAACCAACTTCATAAGCAATTTCATTAATAGATAAATCCGTTTGCAGCATTAACTCAATAGATTTAATAATTCGTAATAACTTAAGATATTGTAAAAATGAGGTCGCTAATGTTTGTTGAAATAAACGCGACAAACTTCTTTCGCTAATACCAAATTCATATCCTATACTTTGTAAGGAGTGACTATCTGATATATTAATTAAGAGATAATCTAATATTGGTTTTATTCTTTCATTTTCAGAGAAAGGCAAAGCAATTGGCAATCGCTTATTACTAATTTCTGGCAAAATATTTTTAATCACTGATAAAAACAAAAATTGATCTTCACCCGGATTAATATGCCCATACCAACTTTCCGAATATTTAATCATTTCCAATAGTAAATCGTTAATGGGATAAATCCCTACTTCTGAATAAAAGGGATGACTATCATCATCATGTGTATAAAAAAAGAGTGAGCGTAAAACAGTCCCGGAATGACCAATTTTAAGAACATGTGTTAATCCCTGTGGAACCCAAAAATAATGTTTTGCAGGAATAACATATTTTTTATTATTTACCTGTAGATAAGCTAAACCACCTTCAACATACGATAGTTGACCTTTAGTGTGGCTATGATATGGAATGAATTTTTCAAACCTTTCATATTTTACAAAAACAGAAGAAGATAAGGTGTCAATTTCGGGTAAAGAGGCTATTAAACTCATGGTAAATAGTTATAATAAAGGATATTATATAAAGATACGAAACATATTTTTTGCTATCAAATAATATATTTTGACTCTATTTTTAAGCAAAACTAAAACAACTTTATATCTAAAACTAACCAATTGTAGCGATTGGCTGAAATCATAAAACAATAGGCTGTTTTACGCAAATAGTTGACCTCTTATCGAATTTATATTTGCATTATAAAATTTAAATGCAAATGTTTAATCACGTCAAAAAATACTTTTTATTGTATCTAGTAGTACAAAATTCATCTTTTTTATGGGCACAAAGCCCAACAAATACAACTCAAAAAAAGCCAACACTCACGTTAAATCAAACCTGGAATAAAGCGTTAGAATACAGTAAAGAAATTAACATAAATAATCTTGAAGTTGAAGTTAGCAAAGAAGAAATAGCCGAAAGTAAACACGAACGATTTCCGGAAATTGTATTAAAAGGAAATTATGAATATGCTACTAATATTCCGGTATATGAAAAAGGTCTTTTTAATAAACCTACTCAACATGAAGTGATTCATTTATTATACAAATTAGGTACCGATTATTACTTTAATATCTATAATGGAAACAAATTAAATTTAAAAATTGACAAAAATAAAGTCGCCTTTGAAATGGCTCAAATACAAAGAAACTTAACTGTTTCAGAAATTAAGTTACAAACAGCTACTTATTATTTGGACCTACAACGTAGTATTATTTTTAAGGATTTAATGATTAAAGATATTGCTAATCAAGAAAAACAGTTAAACGAAATTAAAGAACTCTATAAACACGGTACTGTTTTAAAAAGTGATCTTTTAAGAGTGGAACTAAAATTATCCAACCAAAAGATGATGCTGGTCAAGATTGAAAATGACATTATTATAGCCAATCAAAAACTCAATATTATTATTGGCTTACCCGATGAACAATTAATCAATCCCTTAAATGAAATTAATCCTGAACTAAATGAACTTAAATCATATGAAGAATGCCTCAAAATAGCGGAGAAAAATGCTTACGAATACCATATTTCTGAAAAAAATGTAGAGATAAAAAAATTAGATCTTAAGAGCATTAAAGCCAATGTAAAACCCAAAGTAGGTTTATATGGTGAATTTTTTATTGCTAATCCTCAGATATTTTTATTCCCTTATTCACCAAGCAATTATACATTGGGAATTTTCGGAGTAAGAGCCTCTATTCCACTTTCTGAGCTTTATATCAATAAACCAAAAGAGCGAATTGCCAAAATGAATCTCGAAAAAGAAGAAGTAGAACATCATCATACCGATGATAAAATGAGAGAACAAGTTTTTCAAAATTACCAGCGATTCAAAGAAGCTCTAATTCGGATTGATGTAAATAAAAAAGATATCGATCAATCAGCAGAAAATGCTCGGATTGTAAAACAAAACTATTTCAATCAATCTGCACTTATAACTGATTTATTAGATGCCGATATTCAATTATTAGAAAGTCAATTCAAATATGCTTCATCTAGAATCGAAGCACAAATTCAATACTACCAACTTCAAAATGTCTTAGGAACACTTTAAAAAATGAGAAATAGAAATCAATACACAGTTACCGATAAATTAATTACCAAAATTACGGCTTGGATTGCAGGAATTATTGCTGTTGTCTTAATCATTTGGGGAATCATCACTTTATGGGATATCTATCACAATGAATATACGAATGATGCTCAAGTACAAGAATATATAAATCCAGTAATAGCAAGAGCTGGAGGATTTATAACCGCAGTTAAATTTGAAGAAAACCAAGCGGTAAAAAAGGAGATACACTTATTTTAATTGATCAAAGAGAATACACTATACAACAAAACCAAACTGAAGCAGCTTTAATGAATGCAAAAGCCCAACTCTTAGTTTGGAAAAGCAAAGTACAAACCCTAACTAAAACTACCCAGGTTTATCACTCAAAAATTGAAGTTAACAAAGCCGAACTAGTGAAACAAAAACTGGAACTGAATCGTTATAAAAAATTAGTGGAAACAGAATCAGCAACCCAACAAAAATTAGAAGCTGTACAAGCTAACTATGACATTGCTGGAGCTGAACTTTCATCTTCAACTGAAAAATACCAAGCCTCATTATCTGAAGTAAATGATGCAAAAGCACAAGAAGCAGTAGTCGAAGCCGAAATTAAAAGATTAGAATCACTATTAGACCGTCATAAACTAGATGTAACTTATACAGCTGTAATCGCATCTTATGATGGTTACATGGGAAGAAGAACTATAGAAGTGGGACAAATGATTGATCCTGGACAGGTTTTAGCTTATATCGTAAATGGCGAAACGGACAAATGGGTCGTTGCTAATTATAAAGAAACTCAAATCGAAACTATGAAATTAGGAGACACAGCAACTTTTACAGCTGATTCCTACCCTGATAAAATTTTCAAAGGAGTAATAATATCATTTTCTCCTGCTACTGGATCCAGTTTCTCATTACTTCCTCCTGATAATTCAACAGGAAATTATGTCAAAATTGTACAACGTGTTCCAGTCAGAATACGAGTAACGAATCCTAAAAGTGAATCAATCTTACTCAAAGCAGGAATGAATGTTAATGTTACTATAGCTAAAAACCAATAACAAAATGCTTCCAAAAAGTTTCTTATTCAAATCATGGGTTCCTGAATGGCTGGTAAAAGTAACCTTGTTTATAGTACTATTACCTAGTTTAGTATTATTCTTTTTACCCATAGCAAATATCAATGCAGCAGCTGGAAACACAGGAATTGAAACTTATGATGTCTATTTTTCAGTAGTATTATTTTATGCTGGATATGTATCTTTCTTTTCTCTCGAAAGACGTTTTTTTAGATTTTTAGCAGCCAAAGAATATTTTATAATTATTACACTTATACAAATTTTAAGTTCTTATGTGTGTTACACTACACAGGAAAACAGTATCCTTTTCCCTTTTAGATTCATTCAGGGAATGGCTTTTACTATGACAGTAAATTTATCTTTATCAATGATTTATTCTAGATTAAGAACCCAAAGAGCCAGGGTAATTGGTTATTCTATTTTCTTTGGAATGCTTGCATGTATGATTCCATTCAATAATTTTATTACAGCCGAAATAATTGATTCGTTTAATTTTAATTTCCTTTATAAGTGCGCCATGTTCTCTTACTTACCTAGTCTACTTTTTTTATTGTTGTTCATGAATAATGTTAGATTAGATGTTAAATTCCCTTTATACCAATTAGACTGGTCAAGCTTTTTATTGTACGCTATTTCACTTACCTTGACGGGATATATCATGGTATATGGACAAGAGTATTATTGGTTAGAAGATCCTCGTATTTGTTGGAGTACGTTGGCTATTCTAATCACTGGCGCACTTTTTTTCATCAGACAATCAACTTTAAAACGACCTTACTTTAACTTAGAAGTATTTAAATACCGTAATTTCAAACTGGGAGCTTTAATCATTATTATCTTTTATCTCTGTCGTTTTGCATTATCAATTACCACTACTTATTTTCAAAATGTTTTAAAACTAGACCCCATTCATATTGGCTACATTACACTCTTTAATATTTTAGGAATCATTATAGGTGTAATAATTTCAGGAGTATTTGTTTTACAAAATCGTCCTATACGCCTACTTTGGATATATGGTTTCATGCTTCTGTTTATCTATTATGCAGGGATGATTTTTATCTTTACTATAGAAGCTAATGAAAACTATTTCTATATTCCTTTGCTTATTCAAGGATTAGGTGTGGGTATGCTCATGACCCCATCTATTATTTTTATGGTAGCATCGGTTCCTGAAAGGCTAAGCGCTACATCAGCAGGTATCTGCTTATTAATGCGATGTTTGGGGTTTTATTTTAGTATTGGATTGATGAATTATTTTGAATTATATTCAAAAAGTAAACACTTTAATACTTTTCAAAACAAAATATCTTTTGACAATACTACAAGTTTTCAAAAAATAGAACATTATAAAAATCTTTTAACGCAGCATGGAGCAAGTACAACCTATGCAAAAAAAGCAGCTAACAAAATGCTGGTGAATTCTATAAATGCCCAAAATCATATTCGATACGCAATAGATTATTATGAAATAATTAGTGTACTTATAATACTAACAATTACCATGATAGCTTTATTCCCATACATTAATAGAACTATTGTAACAATAACAAAAAACCAACCTTCTCCTTTCTAATCATTTATAAAATTAAAACTTAATATGTGGCTAATTTATACAATAGCTCTTCTGGCTATACTTTGTTTTGTCCTATATAGCTCCAAAATAATAAAACAACAAATAGGATTAAAATTCAAAATTCTGATTTCTTGTTTACTTGAACTCGATAAAAGCCTTAAGGTTGAATACGAATCTAATGAGTCAATCATTTTGTTTTCTTCAAATAATCGGGGAAGCATTACTATTTTCTTATTTGAAAATTATGAATTATTATATGTAACAATAGAATCGGTAAACACTGATAATTATATTGAAAAAAAGGAATGGTTTTTTATTGACAAAATGAACCAGTATTTAATTTTTGATGAAATTGTTACAAGCTTTTTCAAAGAATACAAATCTTATGTTTTTAGTCCGAAAAAAATAAAACAAAGTATTCACATGACTGCCGAACAAACAAAAAACATAAACATAGAACCTATTTTTTCCAAAAAAAACATATCACAATCTTCCTTTTGCCTAGCTTTTAATAATACCAAAATACTTATCCCTTATAAAAATACAAACAGTCAAAGTAACTTTGAAATCCTTTTCTTCAACTGTGCTGTATGTTATCAAAAAATTAATAAAACAAAATACAATTTACAATGGCAAGATTATATTGCTTTATTAACGCAATACTTAGACAATCAAAGCCTATCAAAGCAGGTAGAAAATTTAACAGATTATTTTGACTATAGAATTACATTCTATTCAAAACAAATCGAATTAATAAAAAACAATACTAATCCTGATTATGATTCACTTTACTATTATTTTTTCGAAAAACCATTTAGTACAAAAATTAAAATAAAACACGGAAACTGGGATAAAACAGATTTTATAAAAACATTACATCACTTAATTACTGAAATAGAAAACAAAACAACAGAACTCGAATTACTCTCCTCTCAACGTTAAATTGCTTATTCGGAATAGTTAATATTTTAATATAAATTACAATGAAAAAAATAATCTTTTCACTACTCATCATTTTTATGATGAGTTGTACTAATGACAATAATACATTTACCCTAAAAACAATCAAACTAAATGATTTTAAAGGGAGAACTAGCCTACCCGCTCAAAAACTTTATTTTAAAGTATTTAAAAGCAATTCAGAAATTCCTTTAACAGAAACTGGATTTTATCCAAGCGATTATACTATGCCTGCCACTTTTAAGGTATTCCCATCTATAGGAATGCAGTTGTATGGTAAAGCTTACAATGTGCAGTTGTGGAGTGAAACCGAAGGTTGTTTAGGACGTTGTGATATTGACATGGATGAATATAAAATTATATTCCCTATTGATATGGAAGTAGAAAACGATAGTTTAAATATTGCTATTCAAGGTAATTGGGAATAACTGCTTCAAAAAAAAAAAGGAACAATGACAGAATTACATTTTTTAAGCGAAGGAATACCAATTTAATAGTGAGAGTTTGCATTGACATGAAAAATCATACCAGCAAGACGCTTTATAACATAGGAAACATAAGGGATGATTAAATATCCTTAAAAAATAAATACTTCCAACTTAATACCACGGATTTATTACAGGAAAAAAACGAAGTAGCAGCTAATCTACTGTTTCTCCTAAAATTAAATTACAGTTGTCCAAAATGAATAAAAATCAATCGCTTTTAGTACAATTGATTGACTATTTTAGGACTTCAAATTTTCAGATTATTGAAATCTATTTTTAACTTCATAACTGAACCGAATCTCAAATAGAACTCATTCAATTGTATCTTTTTAAAGCCAGCTTTAAAAATATTGATACCAATAGAATATAGTTTATTACGTTTATGAAGTTCAATTACCTATTAGAAATTTATGACACACTTATTAGTGAAATTCTAAATTCAAGAAAAAAACCAACAACGGAAATCATTGATTTCATTAATAGTTTAACTCTAGAAAGCTTTTACATCCATACTATTTCCTTAAAAAAAGCGACCAATAAAATCTATTATAAAATCGAAAGTTCGCTACATAGCTTTCATCCCCATACTCCTATTCTTAAAGAATCAAAAAACAATCCACTAGAGGAATTCAAATTCTTATTACCTCAAATCGAGCAAGAACTTAATATTCAAGAGTTGGAAAAGAAGTGCTATTGGGATAATAAAAACAAAATACCTAAGGTATATATCGTAACCAGTATCAAAATAGAAGAAATCGAAAAAGAGCAACTCTATTTTCTATATTATAGTCTGATTTTAAAACTGGAAACAGAGACAATACAAAAAAGAATAAAAGAAATCATTTCTGGACTATACTCCATTGAACAAATAGAAACCTATATTCATAAAAAACAATTGGCATTAGAAAGCTTAACGGCTAAATTAACTAAAACAATAAATCCTAAAAATGCTATTGAACTTTACCAATATTCAACAACTTATTCAGATAAAGATTGTCTTAAAATCATATATAGCTATGTCGAACAAACAATACGCTTTTTAGAAAAAGAATACTTCAAATACTTAGATAAAGACGGTCAAGCCGCAATTAAAACAATCATAAATACAAAAACAGAAATAGAACTAAAATACAACGAACTGAAACTAGAAATTAATAATTCAGCCTGGGAAGTAATAGAAATCGTTCTACAAAGCTTTTCAAAAATTATGGAATTAGATCTTCAGCAAAAAATTACTTATAACGAACTATTATATGCCTCCGAATTGATTCCAATGCTGTATAGCCAAATCAAATACAAGCAGAAAACAAAAAAGTGCTTAAAAGAAATAATCTTAGAATTTAATTTCAATGCACTAGATTTCTTTGACTACTATACTAATGAGATAAATAAAGAGTTAGAGAGACAAGAAACTGACCTGGAAAAATTCAAAATTTTATACAAATACCTTAAAAACACCAATCAGAAACAATTGTATGCAAATAACAAATGGAACACAAAACTACCATCTGCTAAAAAACAAATCTCGGGTTGGTTAGAGGAAGAAATCCAATACCTAAATCAAAAAAGAATGTTAGAATCTTATGCTACAACGAATCCTATAAATGCAGAAACAAAAACCAAATTCCATACCGACTTATCGGTACCGCAACTGAGTTATTTCTTTGGATTGTTAATTCAATCGAGAATCATCCAGCCACCTACACAAAGAGCTATCTTCAAATTCATTTCGGATCATTTTAAGACAAAAATGACCAATTCAATTTCAGTAGATAGTTTGAATTCGAAGTACTACAATGTAGAAACAACTACAAGGAATGCAGTAAGAGAAAAAATAATCGAATTATTGAATCTTTCTAAGTCCTAGTACCTCCTTTAGTAATCGCCATCCAAAACCTTCCATCCCAAGTAAGCGCTCATTATCAATAACTAATAAAGCGGCCACACTTGGGATTTTTTGTGCGTTCATAAAATTTTGAAGTTCTGGCGATACAACCTCCTGTTCTGCATTCATAATTTTAAAGTATAAAATTTAAAATCATGTCCCAACTGGAGTAGCTATAAACAAACTGCGTGGGACATCGATCACCAGCCACAGAGGTACCGCCAAGCACCCACAGCTCCGATAAACCGAGCCCACGCATTGCGTAGGCGACAGTTTATTTGTAGAGCTTGTTTAGAATTTTTGGCGGTTTTCTGTGGCTCGAAATAACTTTCGCTAATATGTCGTAAGAGGATAAATCCTCTGTATTTATTTACAAAGCAAATCTAATCATAAAACAATATAAATACAATTTATTGAGCTAGTATTAAAAAACTTTTTTGATACAAATAGGCAGTTTTACTACTATTTGGTGAGGGTTGTACAACCCCCACAACTGTTTTAGCAAACAATTATTATTTCTATTTGCCATGAACATTAAAACTCATTATTATGGCAATCGAAGTTATCACTCGCGAAGATTTAAATGAATTCAGAAGTCTTTTATTAAACGACTTAAAAGAAATCCTGCAATCCAAACCGGAGCAAACAAAACAATGGCTCAAATCCAATGAAGTCCGCAAACTGCTGAACATCTCTCCAGGTACTTTACAGAACCTCCGAATCAACGGAACAATTACCTACACTAAAATTGGAGGAATTCTGTACTACTCTAGCGAAGACTTAGATAAATTATTAGAAGCTAATAAAGTTGATGCTACCGTTACCTTATTCAATCCAAAGTGGCTAGTGAGATAGTGTCAAAAAATGATTACTACTGTCATGCTGAGCTTGTCGAAGCACACAACCCACAACCTATAACTCATAACTGTAAAAATGAACTACATCAAACACCTCACTGGTTTCTTCGAAAAAGTAGCAATTGATAAAACACTCAATCCAACTCACATAAGCTTATACATTGCTCTTTTCCAATTCTGGAATTGCAACCGCTTCAAAAATCCAATTAGTATTTCCAGGGATGAGGTAATGCGAATAAGCAAAATCAGTTCCAAAGCAACCTATCACAAATGTCTGAAGAACTTACATAATTTGGGCTACATAAATTACGAACCATCCTACAATCCATTCAAAGGAAGTCATGTCATTTTATTCAACTTTTCAGAAGATTTAAAACCAATTCCAAGAAGTGATAGAAAACCAAATAATGAACTTCTTTTTAAACAAGTCGGTGAACAAGCTCTAAACAAGTCTTGTACTAGTGATGAAACTGGTACTGAACAAGCTTTAGTATCTTATATAAACAATACAAACATACCAAACAATTCAAACGATTTTAAAGATTGTAAACTTAGGCGAGCAAGCAAAAAAAATTGAAAATGATGATGGTCTTTTTAAAATCGGGAATGTTAAAGAAAAAGAAAAAAGTTCCGCGAAAAAAGAAATGTTTTCAACATTCGCCGACACCGATAAAAAACAAACTGAAAAAAGTCAGCAAAAGAATGAAATTGAAAATTCCAATTTGTCATCCCGAGCGCGTCATCTCGAGCGCAGTCGAGAGACGAGGGAACTCAATCCAACAATAGATGAAATAAAAACTTATTTCCAGGAAAACAACTTCCCGGAACTCGAAGCCCAAAAGTTCTTCAATTATTTCTCCAGTATCGGTTGGTTAGTCGGTGGTAAAACCCCTATGGTTGATTGGCAGGCAGCAGCACAAAATTGGATAATAAACAGTATAAATTTCAATCACAACACCGCTGCAACACCAATAGACCGAGCCAAACACCTCAACACCGGAATAGACAAAGATTATGCAGAACCCTTGTAGCTGTCATTGCGAGGTATAACTTTTATTCTAAAAAAAGTAATATGAAATGACATTTACGTTGCATTCGAGTGTGTCCTTAGCTCCCGCAGTCGAGTGTCAAATGTTTGAAGAAGTCGTAAAAACAAAAACTGTTTGAGCGTAGCGAGTTTTTTTGTTTTAGACTTCGAAAACTAATTTGACCGACGAGGGAGCGCAGACTTGATTTTTTTGTTTCTTTTTTTATCAAGAAAAAAAGAAAATATTAAAACAATTATTATGAATAAATATTCTTATCCCGATGTAATTAATTGGCTCGAAAACAAAGGCATTGAACTCTACGGCAATCATTTCAAAATCCATGAAACCGATTACCCCATCATCCACAAACTCATAGCCTATTTTCTTAAAGATGAACCAAGCTGTTTTCAATACGGGATTAACCTCAACAAAGGAATCCTGCTTTCTGGACCAGTTGGATGTGGCAAAACATCAATAATGAATCTAATGAAACACCTCACTCCTATCGAACACAAATTTTTAGTAAAACCATGCCGAGATATCAACTTTGAATTTATTCATGACGGCTACCAAATCATTCACAAATACAGTATCGGAAAATTATATCAATCACAACCAAAAACAATATGCTTCGATGATCTAGGAGTAGAAAACAACCTAAAATACTACGGTAACGAATGCAATGTAATGGCTGAAATTATATTATCAAGATATGATCTTTTTATTTCAAAAAAACTACAAACCCACATCACTACAAACTTATCAGCTTCAGAAATAGAAAGCCATTACGGCAACAGAGTGAGAAGCAGATTAAGAGAAATATGCAACCTCATCGCTTTTGATAGAAACATAATAGACAAACGGCAATAGCAATTAACTTTCGGCAATAAAGCTATTTTACTACCAATACTTAAATAGTGTTATTTTGTCGCAAATATTTACTGTTTTTGCGACAAATTATTTACACAAATACTATGCAAAGCGTTGACAACAAAGTAATTTTTAAAATTAAAAAAGCCAAGAGGGGTTCGCTATTTTTACTGAGGATTTCCTGTCTTTTGGTTCAACAAAAGCATTGAAAAGATTCGTCTTAAAAGAAATGATTTCCCGGGTGACCTCCTATGGAAACTAGGTACATTCACAGTTAAGGTAGATATTTAATCTAATCAGCTTCGACGCTTCAACAACCGATAAACGACAATAATCAGACATACAAAAATATGTACTACTGTACAAAACGTTTGTTATTTCAAACAAATAGAATACTTTTGTATAGAATAACAAACATTTTTATCATGGCTACCAAAAAACAAACCGTTTTCCCCAAGTATAATAAAATATTAGAACACATGGGAGAAAACATCAAATTAGCCCGTAAAAGAAGAAAGCTCACAGCGGTACAAGTTTCGGAACGTGCCGATATAGCACGTTCTACCCTATACCTAATTGAAACAGGAAATCCCAGTGTTGCAATGGGAGCTTACTTCAATGTGCTTCGAGTTTTAGGCCTACAGGATGACTTCCTAAAACTAGCTGCAGATGACGAGCTAGGAAGAAAACTCCAAGACCTTGAACTACTCAAATAAAAACGAACCACTTTAAGCTCTACGAATATTCCCCTCCTTTGGAGGGGTGCCCATAGGGCGGGGTGGTAAAATACTCAACTAAATGTCATTAAAAACAGATATATACGTTTACGCACACTGGCAGGGAATGTCCGAACCGCAAATAATCGGCATACTCTCAGCACATCAGGCCAAAGGCAAAAAAGCCTTTAGTTTTGAGTACGATAAACTGTGGCTTAAAACAGCAGATAAATTTCTTTTAGATCCCGATATCCAGTTGTATACTGGTCCTCAATACCCCAACCAAAAAGAAAACTTCGGGATCTTTCTCGACAGCATGCCCGACACCTGGGGACGTACCTTAATGAAACGAAGAGAAGCTCAATTAGCAAGAGAAAATAACGAAAAACCGAAAACGCTCTACGATATTGATTTCCTGTTAGGCGTTTACGACGAAAGCCGTATGGGAGCTTTACGCTTCAAGACAGCCCCAGATGGTGATTTTCTGGACAATAATCAAACCACTCCAACCCCACCCTGGTCTTCGGTACGTGAACTGCAAAACGCTGCCAACAGCTTTGAAAACGATGACGATAATGATGAGGTGAAAAAATGGTTGACGGTCTTGATGGCTCCGGGGTCTTCATTAGGTGGTGCCAGACCAAAAGCCAACATACTCGATAGCGACAAAAGTCTTTGGATAGCCAAATTCCCTTCCAAAACCGATACAACCGACAAAGCAGCTTGGGAATTTCTGGCTTACCAATTGGCAACGCAAGCCGGTATAACCATGGCCGAAAGCCGCATTCAAAAAATAATAGGCAATTACAACACCTTTTTCACCAAACGCTTTGACCGCGAAAACGGCGAACGCATTCATTTTGCATCGGCCATGACCATGACGGGAAATAACGAAGATACCATTCGCGACAACCCGGCATCCTATCTCGATTTGGCAGAGTTCATTAGCAATTATGGGGCAAATGTAGAAGCCAATCTACACCAACTGTGGCGCAGAATCATTTTTAACATTGCTATTTCCAATACCGACGATCATTTGCGTAATCACGGATTCATACTTACCAAAGACGGTTGGATACTCTCCCCTGCTTACGACCTCAACCCTTCAATAGACAAAGACGGCTTAGCTCTAAATATCGATATGGACAACAACGCCCTCGATTTCAATTTGGCCAAAAGTATAGGTGAATATTTTAGACTAAACAATAATCAAATAAACACTATTATCCAGGAAGTAAAAACTGTCGTTTCGCAATGGAAAACCATTGCAGACAAAATTGGAATTTCCAGAAGCGAACAGGAACTAATGCAAAAAGCTTTTAAAATATAGTTTTTCCTATTATAAAACATTTTTGTCTTCAGGACTGATTGTAATATTATAGCTTAAATTTTAATCCAACAGTATAAACCGTTTATCAAAAAAACAATTCGGTTACCCACATAACAACTAATCTTTCTGCTTCAAAAATTGAAAATCATTATGGTAATAGGCTTTGTTCGAGAATGATGAGTATGTTTAATCTAATTGCTTTTAATAGTGAATCAAAAGACAAGCGATGAAGACAAACCTTAACCCCTAACCACAATTGATAAAATTTTCATCAAACTGCCTAGTTTAATCAGCACAAAAAAGCTGACAACTAAATCTAAATTTAATATCTTAGCCGATTATCATTCGTTAATTCTTCACTTTAAAAAAATGCCTAAAACACCTATCAAGGCCGATATAAACTTCGAACAAGAACTTTGGAAAGCAGCAAACGAATTACGCGGAGCAGTAGCTGAAAATCAATACAAAGACTATATTTTACCTTTGATTTTCCTCAAGCACATGTCGGAGCGATATGAGATTCGAAAAGAAGAATTACTCCATTTAATTCAGGACAAATCCTCTAGTTATTACACCCAAAACCAAGACGAAATCAATTACGTATTGGAAGATGCTGATGAATATGTTTCTAAAAATATTTATATTATTCCAAAAGAAGCCTCATGGCAATTTCTAAAAGATAATGCGGAACAAGATAATATCAAAGTAATTATCGATGATGCATTTGATATTTTAGATTCAGTATTAGCCGGATTTAGACCAGATTTAAAAGGAATCTTACCCCGCCTTTTTGTAAAAAGTCAATTATCTCCAAGACAGGTGGGCGGATTAATAAACTTATTATCTAACCCGAAACTTTCTCAAAAAGAAAATCCCGAAAGCGATATTTTGGGACGTGTATATGAATACTACATTGGCAAGTTCGCCATTGCCGAAGGTTCTGGTGCAGGACAGTTCTTTACACCGGGAAGCATCGTGCGCTTGATGGTTGAAATGATCGAACCCTACCAGGGAAAAATATTTGACGCAGCCTGCGGTTCGGGAGGAATGTTTGTGCAGTCTCTTAAGTTTTTGGAATCACACGGAGGAGATAAAAAGAACATTTCTATCTACGGACAGGAACGTTACGATGGTACCTTGCGTTTGTGTAAAATGAACTTAGCCTTACGCGATTTGTCTTTTGATGTGCGTTTAGGCGACTCTTTACTCAACGATAAATTCCCAGAGCTGAAAGCCGATTTTATCATCGTGAACCCGCCCTTTAACGTGAGTCAATGGCATCCCGAAGATTTACCTGAAAACGATCCCCGCCTTTTTGGACCAAAAGAAGAATTTACAACCGATGGAAGTGCCAATTACATGTGGATGCAAACCTTTTGGAGTCACCTCAGCGATACAGGAACAGCCTCGATCGTAATGGCAAACGGAGCCATGACCTCTAACAACAAAGGCGAGAAAAACGTACGTGAATTTATGGTGAACAACCACATGATAGACTGTATTGTCCGTTTGCCTGATAAGTTGTTTTTAACCACAGGAATCCCTGCCTGTATTTTCATTTTAAGTAAAAACCGTGATGGTAAAGACGGTATTCACCGTGAACGTACAAACGAAATCCTGTTTATAGACACCAGTAAAATGGGAACTATGGAAAGTAGAAAATTACGTGTTTTTACTGATGCAGATATTGACAAAGTTGCAGAAACCTACCACGCTTGGCGTAATGTGGATGGTACTTACGAAAATACAGATGGCTATAGTTACAATGCAACACTAGAACAAGTAAAAAAACAGGACTACAAACTCACACCGGGCATCTATGTGGGCACAGAAGAAATAGAAGACGATGGTATTTTATTTGAAGATAAAATGGCAGGATTGAAAATACAATTACAAGAACAGTTTGCTAAAGGAAATGAATTGCAACTGAGAATTTTAGAGAATTTTAATAAATTATAGTCATGTTTTTCTTTTTTGATAATGTACAAATTGAGTTAGGAGTTTCTCCAAAAGAAGCAGATGTTGCAATAGCTTCAATAGATTCAGGAGGTAGTATTGGTGAATTAAACCAAATGGTTCTTAAAGAATATGGATATGACAAATCAATTTTAAATCAATTAAATTTAGAGAAAGGGTTTGATTTATTTCAACTTAATGGAAAAGCTATTTTATTTGTAGTTACAGTAGGGATCGGTAATCCTATAAACAACTTAAATGAAAACCTCAAGCAAGCTATTAGATTTCATATTCAACCATTATCTAATAAAAAGATTTGGATTCCTCTTATGGCCACTGGCGCTGGAAATTTAAGTTATACTGAAAGTTATAAAATAACGATAAAAATTTTAGAAGAGTTAAAAAATAATATTTTTAATTCTAATTGTCAATTTTTAATTTCAATACCTAATGATGAAAAAGGTAAATTATTATATAAACAAATTGAAGATGAGGGTATTAATAGTGAAACATCTATATCAGGAAGCAATAAATTAAATCTTGACAAGCCTAAAAATTTCATTAAAAATAACAATCTTAAAGAAATAAATAAAGTACTACAAGTTCTGAAGGCTAATTACTATTTTGCTCGAATTGATTGGGAAGGAAAAAATCAAATTCAAAGATTTTACAAAGAAGGTATTTGGGAAAAAGGGTTTAATGACAGACTTTCTAGCATAATAAATAAAATTCAAGTAGATGATATTTTAATTATTAAAGAACCATTAAAGTTAAAAAACGAAGAATATTTTAAAATTATAGCTATCGGAAAAGTAACAAGTAATCCAAAAGATGGAAAAAAAGTGTTAGTTAACTGGCTCATCAAAGACATTCTTTTAGAAATAAAATCTTTAGGGTATAATAATTATACTATTACAACTGCTGATTTAGATTCTGTAAAAGAAATATTCTCAAAAATTAGTGTAGAGGATTTAAAAACATTAAAATCAAGTTTACCTCTAGGAAAGCGAAAAAAATATGAAATAATTGAAGACTCCGAGGTAGAAAAAAAAAGTAATAATACAACCTCAGATCAAGAAATTAAACCTTATACTACAACACTTCCATGTATATTACGTGATTCCGAAACAGGAGAAGACCATTTAGATATTAAAAAAGATGTTGCAGCATTTGCCCGCGTTATTGCTGCTAAAAGTTTTGAACCACCGCTAGCAATTGCTTTGCTAGGTAAATGGGGATCTGGAAAAAGTTTTTTTATGAACAAGTTGAAAGAAAATATTCAACAATTATCTAAAAACAACCCTCAAAAAGTCTTTTGTGAAGGAATTGCACACGTGCATTTCAATGCTTGGTCTTATATGGATGCTAATCTGTGGGCAAGTATTGTAACCCGTATTTTTGAAGGGCTTCAAGAGTACATAAGTGGTGATAATAAAGCAAAGGACTTCAAAAAAGAAATAGAAAAAAAACTAACTCAAAACCTAAATATAGCTAAGGAAGAGATTGCTGCGCTTGAAAAGCAAAATAAAAATATTAGCGCACAAATTGATAAGTTAACTATTGAAAAGAAAGAAGCTGAAGATATCTTAAAAGATAAAATCGAATCTATCAGATTACAAACATTTAAATCTATTATTAATGAAGTTGACAAAGAATTCAAAGTTACTGAACAAATTGAAACTGCGTTAGAAAGTAATGAAACTTTTATTAATTCAACAAATCGCTTAAAAAAAATTATTCCTGAGCAATATTGGATAAATCCTGAAGAACTTTATATTCAAATAAAATCAAAATATACTTTTATAAAAACCTTCTTTTATGGTGAGAATTGGTGGAAAAATTGTTTGTGGTTGTTGGGATTTTTAGTTATTGTCTTATATACGCCAATATTCTCGTTTATTGCAGCTTTGCTATTGAGTTGGCAAGATTTTACATTAACTCCAAAAACATGGTTAATAATTAGTTTAGCAGGAACTACTTTTGCTAGAGGGGTTGATACTTATAAAAAAATAAAAACTCTAATTGCTCCATTTTGGAAAATTAAAGTAAATTATGAAACGGAAAAAGAGAATGCTCTTTTTGTATTCAACCAAAAGGAAAAAGCCTTAAAACTTGAAATTGAAAATAGCAAGAATGAAATTAATGCTATTAGCGAACAAATCAATAAAGCTATTTTAATCAAAGCTAATATAGAATTTAAGATTGAAAATGCTTTGTCAACTGAAGCACTATATTCTTTCATTGAGAGAAGAGCCAATAGCGAAGATTACAAAAAACACTTAGGTATTGTCTCTGTTATTAGAAAAGATTTCGAAGTACTAAGTGATTTGTTAGTTGACCATAAACAAGAATCAGATAAAAATGAAGAAAGTATAGCTTTTAATGAAATGTTCAAAAACCCCCTTGAACGTATCATTCTCTATATTGATGATTTAGACCGTTGCCCTGAAGAACGAGTGGTTGAAGTATTAGAAGCAGTGAATTTATTAATGGCATTTCCGCTTTTTGTAGTAGTCGTTGGAGTTGATCCTCGATGGGTAAAAACTGCTTTAAAAAAGAAGTATGAAAATCAATTTGCAAAAGTGAATGAAAGTGAAGAAGCTATATTGCCTTCTAACTATCTTGAAAAAATTTTCCAAGTTCCGTTTCATTTAAATGATGCAGGAGACATAAGTATAAAAGGCATGATTAAAACTTTGTCTGAAGCTCAACCTAATTTTAATTTAAATAAAATAGAAACTGCAGCACAAACTGAAGGTGAAACTTTACTAGCTAATGATTTTACTATAACCGCTGACCCCGGAGTAAACACAATTGAAATTGACTCTAAACTATTTATTAATTCGGTAGAAAAAGAAAAGAAAACAGATTTAGATACGAAAGAAACCATAGAAGCTCTAAATATTACAGAAAAGGAATGTGAGTTATTACAAGATATGTCTCAAATTATTGGTAATAACCCAAGAGCTGTAAAAAGATTCATAAATATTTATAGAATAATAAAAACGCATGAAAATTTCAATTATAATAAATCGACTGAAGAAAAGGAATTGATGGCAATTATGTTTTTGTTGGCATTATCCATGGGAGATTACAAATATTTATTAAAATCTTTTGAATATCACTTAAATCAAAATGTTATGAGCGAAAGACCTATTTCAGACTATTTTCGCAAAACCTATGACGATGCTGATTATTTAATAGATGACAAGGCAAAAATATTAAGAGAAAAATTAAAAAATTTATTATCAATTAAGTTAATCAAGCTTTATAAAATTGAGGTAGATTTATTTGTCATACACTATCCTTTTGTTAAAAGATTCACTTTTAAAAACATATAAATGCCAAACAACTGGAAAACATATAAACTCTCAAAAGTAACAACTAAAATTGGAAGCGGTTCAACTCCTAGAGGTGGTCAAGAAGCTTATAAAACTTCTGGCATTTCTTTAATTAGAAGTCAAAATGTCTTAGATTTTACCTTTTCAACTAATGGATTGGCTTTTATAGACGATGTTCAAGCTTCAAAACTAAATAATGTTAAATTAGAAGAAGAGGATGTTTTATTAAATATTACAGGAGATTCTGTTGCTAGAGTTTGTCAAGTCCCTAAAGAACTTTTACCTGCAAGAGTAAATCAACACGTTGCAATTATTAGAGCAAATAAAGAAATCTTAAATCCTAGTTTTCTGAAGTATTCACTACTTGAAACTTCGAATAAAAATTCATTATTGAATATGGCTAGTGCTGGCGCGACAAGGCAAGCAATAACAAAAAATATGATTGAAGGATTTGAAATCAAGCTTCCTTCAATACAAGAACAAGAATCAATCGTCTCTATCCTTTCCGCCATAGACGACAAAATAGAAAACAATCTTGCCATTAACAAAACCCTCGAGGAAATGGCAATGGCACTCTATAAACACTGGTTTGTTGATTTCGGTCCATTTCAGGATGGAGAATTTGTTGAAAGTGAATTGGGGATGATTCCTAAAGATTGGAAACTAAAGAGATTGGATGAAATAGCTTATAAAAGAGCTGAAAGCTATAAGTTTAAAGGAAAAGAAAAAGTTGTATTTGTAAATACTGGTGATGTTTTAGATGGCTCTTTTATGCATAATAATTATATGAATGTCGATGATCTGCCCGGTCAAGCCAAAAAAGCTATTTATCCTGAAGATATTTTATTTAGCGAAATTAGACCTGCTAATAAAAGATTTGCATATGTTGACTTTGATTCAGAAGAGTATGTTGTTTCAACTAAGTTTATGGTTATTAGAAATAATGAATTAATCAATAATAAATTATTGTATCGGATATTGACCCGAAATGAAACGATTTTGGAATTTCAAAACATTGCAGAGTCGAGGTCAGGTACTTTTCCGCAAATTACATTTGATGTTATTGGACATATTCAATTTGCATTGCCAAATATTGATTTACAAAATGAATTTCAATCAATTGTTGGTAATTGGGAAGAACAACAAAGTATTAATCTAAAGGAAAATAAATCTCTAACCCAACTCCGCAATACACTATTACCCAAATTAATCAGTGGAGAAATTCGGTTAAAAGAATTTAGAGAACAAGCAAAAAAGGTATTGTAAAAAGAAAGGGCTGAAAAGCCCTTTTTATGATTCTAAAGTCAAAAGAAATTCAGAAAACTTGATATTGTTACTGTTACTAATCATTTCTGTTTCTTTTTCTAATATATCGGGTGTAATAAAATCAAAATCGTTTTTATAATTTTGAATACTCAAATCAAACAGATCGTGTTGTAATGTCCCTAAATCGGGTTCTTCAAAAGCTATTTTAATTTTTTTGACAGTAGTATTGGCCTTTTGGGCAAAAACATTCAAAGCTTTTTGTATGATTAAGGTTTCATATAAATGGTGCACCACGGTTTGTTCTCCCAAACTAAAATCAACAGTTTGTATGGCACTAATGGCGCCATTTTTAGTAATCAACGAGATGTTGGTTTCTTTTAGAATACCATTGAAAGTAAAAGGCTCAAATGTAAATTTTAAATCCGCTTTTTCATCAAGACCTTCCTTTTCAAAAGCGGGCTTTATCTTTTTGGCAAAAGTTACGATTTCTTTTTTGGCTTCTACAACAGCGATCTCACCCACAAAATTGTTATAATACTGCGCAAATTTTTCGGCAGTAAAATCAAAAGGCAAAGAAGCAGGTTCCGAAAAATGCAAAATACCATTATTGTATTTATTCAAATAAGAAATATAATCTTTGGAAAAAATCGATTTTTCAAATTGTAGTTTCGTCTGGCCTTTGATCAGTGCTTTATTCTCCTCACCAACCTTTTGCTTGATTTGCTGTAAAGTATTCTTAGCCATGATGCCAATGCCAACTTTGGCAGGAGCCAATTTATCCAATAATCCCAATTTGCTTTTAGAATAATCAAAATAAATCTCATTTTTGGTAATAGCCAATACCCCCATAACCACTTTTTCCGTAGAAATAGGGTTGGTTTGAATACTGACGATGCTAAAAAATGTTTTCATTTCAAAAAATGGATTTACTGTTTAATATAACCGATTTTACCTTTTCTATTCTCTCTTCACAAAACAGATAGTCATGAATTCGGTCCGCTAAATTAGGCGTTAATTTCCATATATCAGTCAATTGAAGTATAATAGAATCAATAACCTCTTTATGTGAAATCTTCAGCAAAGGTATGAAATT
The DNA here is from genome assembly GCF_006386525.1 of Flavobacterium sp. GSA192. NCBI lineage: Bacteria > Pseudomonadati > Bacteroidota > Flavobacteriia > Flavobacteriales > Flavobacteriaceae > Flavobacterium > Flavobacterium sp. GSA192. The sequence goes on from NZ_VAHC01000006.1 coordinate 329,752, forward strand.
ATCAACAATGTTAATAACTTCTTGTTCATCCATATAGCCGATGAAGCTCTTGTAAAAATCCGACTGATGGAATTTCCCTTGATTTTCGAAGGGCATTTTAGAATTAAAAACACCTATTTGCTGTACTCCTCCAAAAACAAAAGCGTGATCAAATGCCATTATTTTACGTTGGTTGCCAAATCTAACAGCCAAAAGATTGTAATTAAATCCCGGATCGATAAAGCGTCCTCTGTCCACATTATTAATCCATAAATCAAATAGGGCAATTTTAACTACATCCTCTGGATTCTGAATTCGGTTGTAATCTCTTTTGCTGGTACAGATTTCAAATTCGGTAATTTCTTCTGATGGATCTATTCCTTTAGAGCCAAAGCAAATATGGTTTACTCGAAGCCGTCTGTTTTTTATGATTTTACTTTTATCCAAAGTTCCTTCGGAAACCTGAACCAAAGCAATATCCGGTGTAGGGATATTCAAAGCTTTCAATAAATAATGGGCAACTATTTCATAAGCAAGACAGTTAATTTCATTGGGATCAAAATCGATTAAATATTTGCAGTAATACAGATGATTATCATTGCAAATAAACTTCAAAGGGGCGTGACCGCTTGTTTTTGTTTCTTCTAATAAAAATTCTGTTTTAACCTTAAGAATGTCAACCATACAATTTATGATAAATGTGTAGTAAATATAGTAGTATTTCTTTAAAACAATGTATTTTAGTGGCATTTAATAAAAACCACATGACTACAGAAGCAGTAATAGAGCAGGCAACAATAGAATGGCTTACTGATTTAGGGTATATACACGTAAAAGGAAATGAGTTGCCACAAAATGCAAATGCAGTTATTCTAAAAGACCAATTACGGGAATTTATTGTGAACCAATACCCACAACTCCCTGCTGAGATACAAGATCTTGCCGTAGCCGATTTTTGCAACAATGGTGGTGCCGATATCGACTACCGCAACCGTGACTTTCACCTCAAACTAACCAAAGGCATCAGCTACGAATACAAGGATGAAGAAGACAATGAAAAAGCAGTGCATATCTACCCTATTGATTTTAGATCAGGTTACGAAAAGAACAATACATTTTGGTGTGTCAATCAATTCAGTATCGTAGGCAAAAACAAACGCCGTCCCGATATTATTATTTACATCAATGGCATTCCGTTAGTCCTTTTTGAACTCAAAAACTGGTTTGACGAAAACACAACCATAGATGAAGCCTTCAACCAAATACAGCATTATAGAAAAGACATTCCGCTATTATTCGAATACAATGCTTTAACGATCGTTAGCGATGGCAACGAAGCACAGCATGGAATGTTTAACAGCACTTCCGAATGGTATGCCGCATGGAAAAGCACCAACGGTGTCGAAATTGTGGAGGATGATTTCCAAATGCACACCCTGCTCTTCGGTTTATTTCCAAAAGACCGTTTACTGTCTTATATCAAAAACTTTGTCTTTTTTGAAGACCACAACGGAACCTTGATAAAAAAAGGAGCCAAATACCATCAATTTTTTGGGGTGAACTTTGCCGTAGAAGCAGCCAAAAAAGCCATCAAGCCTTATGGAGATGGGCGTATTGGGGTGATTTGGCATACTCAAGGCAGTGGAAAAAGCATTTCGATGGCTATTTACGCCGGTATATTACGAAGCTTACCCGAGCTTAAAAACCCAACGATTGTAGTACAGGTTGACAGAAGTGATTTGGATTTTCAATTGTATGAAAACTTTGTCTTAGCCAAGGATTTGGTTGGCGATGTACAGCATGCCGGCTCCACTGATGAATTACGTCAGTTATTATCCACAGGCAGCGGAGGTGTAATTTTTACTACCATCGAAAAATTCAGATTAAAACAAGGCAATGACAATGAACTGGGAGAAACTGCACATCCAATACTTTCAGAAAGAGAAAATATTATCGTGATGGCAGATGAAGCCCATAGGACACAATATGGCTTGCTGGACGGTTTTGCTTCTAATTTGCGTAAAGCACTTCCCAATGCTTCCTTTATTGGCTTCACGGGAACTCCAATAGACAGCAAAGATGCCGATACTCAGGAGGTATTTGGAGAAACGATACACATATACGATATCAAGCAAGCGGTCAATGACAAAGCGACAGTTCCTATATTCTACGAACCCCGTTTAGCAAAACTCCATTTAGGAAACGAAAACATAGATGCCGAAGTAGATGCCATCACCGAGGATTTGGAAGACGACGGTAGTTTGAAATGGGCAGCAATCGAAGATGCAGCAGGTTCAGAAGAGCGAGTTCAAAAAATTGCCAATGATATCATGAAACATTATAAGAATCGTACTGACACCCTGCCCGGAAAAGCAATGGTTGTTTGTATGAGTCGTCGCAATAGCGTAAAAATGTACGATGCCCTAAAAGCTATTGAAGGTTGTCCTGAAATTGCTGTAGTAATGACAGGAAATATAGCGAAAGACCCTATTGCCTGGAACGATCATATCAGAACACAAGATGCCACCGAAGCCTTAAAGAAACGATTTCGCAAGCCCAATGACCCTTTACAAATAGTAATTGTTCGTGACATGTGGCTTACTGGTTTTGATGCACCTTGTGTACATACCATGTATGTGGACAAGATTATGCGCGGACATACGTTAATGCAGGCCATTACGAGAACCAATCGCGTTTTCAAAGACAAACCTTCAGGCGTTATTGTGGATTATATTGGAATTGGTGACCAACTGAAAACAGCCACTTCAAAATACACAGGCGGTGGAGGTCATGGAAAGCCTACAATCGACATGCACCAAGCATTGGAAATGTTCTATAACCAAATAGAAATTTGCAAAGGACTAATATCTGATAATATTGATTATTCAGATTGGAAAGGATTGCGTGAAAGTGATAAAATCCTTTTAATAAAAAAAGCATTGAACAGCATCATCAAATACGATGAACCTGCTAATATGTTTATGCTTGAAGAAAAGAAATTGACAGGTTTATTGTCCATTGTAAAATCACAGCCGGAAATTCAGGAATACTCCGTTGATGTTTTGTTTATACAGCATTTGTCAAAAGCAATTCGAAATGCCAAATCGGTAAAAGGAACTCGAACCAATCAAAAAGATCAAATCAAGGAACTAATTAGTCGCAGTATCGAGTCGGATGATATTGTGGATGTTTTTGCTATGGCAGGATTAGAACGAGCTGATATTTCTATCCTGAATGAAGATTTCCTTTTGGGAGCCAAAAAGGAAAAAGACAGTATAGACATCAAGATTGAATTATTGAAAAATATTCTGATGGACGAACTAAAATTGCGTTTGCACAAGAACATCAAAAAATACACTTCGCTCAAAGAAGAACTGGAAAAAGTAATCGACAACTACCATAAAAATGCAATTGACTCCTATACCACCATCGCCGAATTGGTAGAAAGAGCCAAACAATTACAGGAAGAAGATCACCGTAACAAAGAACTAGGCCTTTCTGATGAAGAATTAGCATTCTATGATATTCTGGCATCCAAAAAGGAAATCATTCAAGAAGCTGGGCCAATTCAGGATATTGTTCACGGTGTTGTCAATGCAGTCAAAAACAATCTGCAGCTGGACTGGATGAATAAAGAAGATGCCAAAGCAAGTATCCGATTGGCAGTCAAAAAAGAGTTACGTGGCAAAGTAAATATATTGGAATTAAATAATATACTTCAAGAAATAATGGAACAGGCCGAAGGACAATATGCCGAATGGAGGGCTTAAAAAATAAAACTATGGATCAAATTAATAGAGAACATGCAAATCGCTTTGTCCAAATTTATTTTACTTCCGTCACATAGAATATCTATTTGTGGACTCTGAATTCGTTTAGATAGTCCCAAAGATGATTATTGTGAATTGACTACTGGATTTATGGCCATCATCATTGTAATGTAGAAGATTTTAGCATTGGAAAAACAAAATTAATTACCAATTAATTGGGATATATTAAATACAATGAGAATGAAAACTTTAATAACTTTTCTACGTTTTCAATATAAGAAACTAAAAACCAACACCATAAACCTGCAACATCACAATAAACCAACTAGTTTATCATCTGGTTTTAAGTTTACTAAACAAGGGTAATCATTACCTTTAAAAACAAAACAAGAGTAATTTTATTAAAAATTCCCCCTCGTTTTTCATATTCTTGTTCACAAATAATACCCGTTCACATTTCCGTGAACAAACAAAAAAATGAACACATATCGCATATCGCAATATGCAATATGCCCCCCCCGATGGAGCGGATTTGTAATCCGTTCCTAACTACAGTCGTTTTTAACCAGTACATAAATAAAAAAAGAAACGTAGAGTTTCTATTTAAATAACAAGGAATTACATAAAAAAAACAGGCTTTTTACAGCCTGTTTTTTTAGTATAATATGAAATTTTCTTAATGCCCTCCACTGATTTTAGTGTCAAAATTGATGCCTTGACGTTTTAAAATACTACTTACTTTCCAGGCATAAAAAACCAAATAAGAAAAGCATAAAACACCAACAATATAACTGTTTTGAATACCAATATTTTCAGATACAAAACCTTGTAGCCAGCTAATAATACCGCCACCACAAATCATCATAATAAGAAAACTACTTCCTTGGCTGGTGTGTTTTCCTAATCCACTTACAGCTAAGGTAAAAATGCAAGGCCAAAGGGTACTACAAAATAATCCAACGCTCGTGAAAGCATACACACTTACAATTCCGGTGGTTCCCATTCCAGTTAGTAGAGCGACAATTCCTAAACTAGAGAAAATAAGCAACATTCGGGCAGGATTTCCCTTGCTGGTTATATCGGCGGCAATTAATACGAGAATAATTAATCCATAAATGTAGAAAGGAGTTAAATCATGATTGGCAATTGCATTTACAAATAAAAAAACAACAAATGCTAAATAGGGGGCAACAAACCGCAGAATCTTTTGAATACTAATAACATCACTAAAAACTTCTACAGCTCCCGTCCAACGGCCAATCATTAAACTAGCCCAATACAACGAAATGTAAGGGGCGATAGCTCCTATTTCAAATCCCAATTCGTTCTCCATATAAGAAGGTAAATTGCTGGCTGTAGATACCTCAACACCAACATATAAAAAAATGGCAAGCATTCCTAAGAGTAGTTGTGGGTAATATAAAGCCGAATTTTTAGAAGAAGCAGTATCAGCTGGAGATTCTTCAATTGTTTCAGGATGTTCAGGCAAGGAAGAGAATTTCAACAATAACGCAACAGCTAAAAAGGCTAACCCAAGTACTAAATAAGGGATTTTAACACTTTCTACACTCAATTCAGTATTTCCAGACGCAGAAGAACCAAAAATGGCAAAACTTACTATTAGGGGGCCAATGGTAGTCCCAAAATTGTTGATCCCGCCCGCAAGGGTCAATCGTTGAGAACCTGTTTTTATAGGTCCTAAAGCAATAGCTAAAGGATTGGCAACGGTTTGTTGCAATGAAAAACCTAAACCTACAATAAATAAACCGGCTAACATTAGTGGATAGGATCCAGTATTAGCCGCTGGATAAAACAACAACGTTCCTAATGCAGATATGATTAGGCCTAGTGTCAACCCGTTTTTATAGCCAATTTTATTCACTAAATCTTGTTTCAGTAATAAAGAAAATCCCATATAAAGTAAAGAACCTACGGTATAGGAAATATAAAAAGCAATCGATACAAATTGGCTTTGACCTTGGGTTAAATCAAAGGTTTTTTTAAATACGGGAATTAAAATGTCATTGCTGGCTGCAACAAATCCCCAAAAGAAGAAGACAATTACTAAAGGTATAAATTGCCCCCATTGGGTTTGTGTGTTTTTTGAAGTCATTATTTATTTGATCAGTATTTTGTTTAATATTATCAAGGAATTATCCTAAAGTGGGATAAGTTTTTGAATTTAATATGTAATGAAATTTCTTTATTTTGAAGAATTAATTGCTATCTGATAATCAAGGCCAGTATCGGGTAATTTTATATAAACTATACCTTGTTTTTCATCCCAACTATAAGATAGTTTTTCAAAATCCGTAAGGCCCTTTTCATTTAGTACTTCTGTTTTCTCTTTTTTAATTTTTGAAGTATTTATTAATACGCTTTTAGGTCTACTATTCGCGTGTAATTTTACAATGTAATTTCTGGAAGCTGCTGGCTTATAGCCTTTATCCTCTCTTGCATTTATATGTATTGCAAAGCCTGATGAATTGGCTAGGGCAGTAATTTTTGTTTTACAAAAAACATCTTTTTCATAATCCCTGCTTTCTCCATCATCTTCATATAAAACAAAGGAAGATTCTTTACCAATTTTATCAGGATAAACATCAAAACTAACAGGGTAATTAGGTTTTTCATGTATATATTGCATCACTGGCATACTAGGTATAATAGCCCCTTTTTTCACAAACAAGGGTATCACATCTAAGGGAGCCTCAACCGTGATCCATTGTTTCCCTTTATAGACAGTCTTACCATCATTATAATTAATCCATTCTCCCTCTGGCAAATAGAGTTTTTTGGTGACAGCTCCTTTTTCAACTACTGGTGCGACCAATAATTCACGACCAAATAAAAACTGACCATTCAAATCAAACGTTTCACTATCATTAGGATATTCAAGAAACAAAGCTCGCATTAAAGGCATACCAGTATCATGTGCTTCCCGGGCATAAGTATAGATGTACGGAAACATTTTATACTTTAATTCGATGGCTGTTCGGGTGATATTCTCAGCTTCAGTGCCGAAAACCCAAGGTTCAACAGCATTACCACCTTCATGATGTGCACGACTCAGAGGATTAAAAATACCAAATTGCATCCAGCGAACATATAATTCTGACATCGCATCATAATCTTTGATATCGCCACAATAACCTGATATATCAGAAGTCCAAAACGGAATGATACCCATCCCAGCAGAAAGTCCCACAGGAATCTGATTAGCAAATTGACTCCATCCATCTAAAACATTGTTGCCGTTTCCAGAATCTCCAGACCATCCAAATGTGTAGCGTTGCAATCCCGCATAAGCAGCTCTTGTCATTTGAAATATTCGCTTATTAGGATTATGCTTGTAAAATTGTTCGGTTACTACTTTGTCCCAGGTAAAACCATACACATTATGAATCTCATCGTGCATCCCTAAATGATGTTTCATATTAAGTCGGTCAGTTGCATCTTCATTACTCCAGGCTGGCTCTCCCATATCGGTCCAAAATCCACGTACACCATCATTTAAGGGTTTTTGTTGGTAATTTCCCCACCAGTCAGCCACTTCGGGTTTAGTAAAATCAACTACTCCACAATTTCCGCCCCATGGCCACGGCATATCATAACTCTTTCCAGTACGAGTATCTATTGCAAAATAGTTTTTAGAATTAGCCTCTTCCCATTGCTTTTTATTTGCTTGGGATATAACAGGGTCCTGAGAAATAATCATTTTAAATCCTTGGTCTTCCAATTCTTTTAGCATCTGTTTAGGATTTTGATAGTTGCTTTTCTTCCAGTCAAAATCCTGAAGTCCTTCAACCCAGCCAATATCCTGATATATAATATCACATGGTATTTTTCTTTTTCTAAACTCTGCAGCAATAGCCTTGGCCTGATTTTCAGCAGTATAATTTCCCCGGCATTGAGCAAAACCTAATGCCCATTTTGGTGGCATGATGGGTTTACCGGTAAGAGCAATATAATTTTGCATGATTTGTTTATAATCATTCCCATACATAAAATAGTAAATCATTTCGCCTGAAACAGCCTCAAAAGAATAATAATCGTTAGACTCGCTACCAAATTTAAATTCCGTTTTATAGGTGTTGTCAAAGAAAATCCCATAATGATTGCTGCTCATAAAAAAGGGAATGCTTTTATAAAGAGGATCTTCGTTGACGCCATAACAAGGCTGATCACTATTCCACATCTTATAGCTCTTTCCACGACGGTTAAGAGTTCCTGCTTTTTCTCCTAAACCAAAAAACTGTTCATCTGATTTTAATGTTTTGTATGTGGCTATTTGGGTGCCATTTTTTACAAATCCTTTCTCGTTATAATCACCAAATAGTAACTTTTGGTATTTATCAAATACTTGTAATTTAAATGGTTTTTTGTTAACTCTAATTCTAAGTTGTTCTGTGAAAATTTCATAAGCTGAGGTCTCTTCATTAACATTAATATTTCCTGACCAACCCAAGTTTTCATTGATAACAGCAAAAGATTCGTTATTGCGTTTAAAAGTTCCATCAGTAGAAAACCATACTTTAATTACTTGACTACTACAGAATTGTAAAAGTACTTTTGTATTGTTTTCACAATTAAAAATCACTTTGTTATTGTTTGACACATAAGAGGAGCAGTTACCGATAGTTTGGTTCTTTTTTTCTATGTTTTGTCCTCTAAGATTAAACTGAATCAATAAAGTAATTAATATCAAATAAATTGATGTTTTTTTCATAATTTAAGTACTTGTATTGTATATGTTTATTATTGAAATAAAAATTATTTTTTAATTTCAATAATACTGATAGCATAACCACCGCCAGGTACAGAAAGTTGTGATAATTTTGATTTATTACTTACCGTTATCTTACGAATGTTATAGGCCTGTGGGTTTGTTTTATAATGTGCTTCCTTAGCATCAGCATAAATAGTAGCTTCGTATTGTTTACCTTTTTCAAGGAAGCCGAAATCAATGTTTGATGTACGAGGAGTTTCTCCATTTACATTTCCTAAAAACCAATTATTAGTTCCTTTGGCTTTTCTTGCTACTGTAATATATTGACCAGGTTCAGCTTCCAGATATTTGCTGTCATCCCAATCTATGGCAACATCCTTAATAAATTGGAAGGCATCTGCAAAACGTTCATAATTTTCAGGAAAATCTGCCGCCATCTGCAATGGACTGTACATGGTAACATAAAGTGCCAACTGGTTTGCAATGGTAGCGTTTACATGCGAACCATTTGTAACATCCATTTGAAAAATTCCCGGAGTGTAATCCATCGGGCCACCAATTAATCTTGTAAAAGGCAATATGGTAACGTGATTTGGATGATTTCGCTCACCTCCAAAAGCTTGGTATTCAGTTCCACGAGCAGCTTCGTTTCCGATAAGATTCGGATAAGTACGTGCAATTCCTGTTGGACGTACCGCTTCGTGAGCGTTAACCATAATTTGATAATCTGCTGCTTTTTCAATAGCATATTGATAATGGTTGTTTGACCATTGGCTATAATGTGTTTCACCTAAAGGAAGAATATTGCCTACATAACCACTTTTCACAGCATCATATCCATATTGCTTCATCAACTTATAGGCTTCATCCATATGACGCTCGTAATTGCGCATTGAACCAGATGTTTCATGGTGCATGATAAGTTTTATTCCTTTAGAATGAGCATATTCATTCAATCCTTTAAGATCAAAATCAGGATAAGGAGTAACAAAATCAAAAACATAATCTTTTGCATTACCAAACCAATCTTCCCAACCTGTATTCCATCCTTCAACTAAAACAGCATCAAATCCATTTTTCGCGGCAAAATCAATATATCTCTTTACATTAGCGGTAGTTGCTCCATGACGACCATTAGGTTTTGCCTTAGTGAAATCAGTAACACCTAATTGTACCGCAGGGAATTCATCTGTATAAGACCAGCTACTTTTTCCTGAAATCATTTCCCACCATACTCCTACATATTTTGTTGGTTTAATCCATGAAGTTTCTTTTATTTTGCTTGGCTCATTTAGATTATAGGTCAATTTTGAAGCCAAAATTTCTCTGGCATCATCACTAACAATAATAGTTCTCCAAGGAGAATGACAAGGAGCCTGCATTCTTCCTTTGTCTCCATTTACATCAGGAGTCAACCATGATTCAAAAACAAAATTTTTATCATCCAGATTAAGGTGCATACAAGAATAATTAATAAGTGCTGCTTCGTGTAAGTTGATATAAACGCCATCAGCACTCTTCATCATTAAAGAAGTTTGAACACCAGTTGGAGAAAATGAAGTTTGAGAAACATTTCCTGTGGTATAGGCTTTTTCCATTGACGTTCTAATTTCAGAAAGTTTTGAAGTTGTATAATTGTATTCCTGAGTATCATAATCTCCTGGTATCCAATAAGCAGTATGATTACCTGCCATTGCAAACTGAGTGCGCTCTTCTTTTATAGTGAAATAGACTAGATTTTTTTGTTGAGGAAATTCATATCTAAATCCAAGACCGTCATCAAACAAACGGAAGCGAATAATCATTTGTCTATCGGTTTCTTTTTGATTTAAAGTCACTTCCAGTTCATTATAATGATTACGAATACTGGCAACTTCTCCCCAAACAGGTTTCCAGATTTCATCAAAAGTAGTCGTCTTTGAATCAATAATAGTAAAATCATTTAATAATGATTTAGCATCATTTTTTAATTCAAGTCCTAGTTTACTAGGCTTAATAACGACTTTATTTTTATAATTTAAACTATAAATTGGTGTACCATCACTTTGCAATGAAAAGTCCATTTGCAATTCCTGATTGGGAGATTTTATTTGCTGTGCTTTAATGATATTGAAGAACAACAGGATTACTGTGGCGATTAAAAAGGATTGTTTCATTCTCTTTATTAAATGTTTAATTAATTTATAATTGTAGCTTAATCTGTTATGTGAGGCGTTGTTAATGTGGAAAAATTGAGATTGAATCTGCCTTCTTTGAAATGGGATTTCTTAAAAAATAGTTTTATTTATGCTCTAATTTGTACTACAATAGCTAAAAACCAACCAATATTTTTAAAACATAACCAATTAGATTGTCTATTTCAAAAAACACCTATTTTTAGAAGGCAGAAAGTATAATCAATCTCTGTTTTCATTAATATTCTACTACAATCATTCCCCAATATTGGATAAAAGGAACCTTGAAAACAAGGTTACTTCCTACCTGAGAGAAAGCAAGTTCTTTTGAAGCACCACCATCTAAATCAGGTGAAGCGTACCATACTTTAGACACAGCATTGCTGTTAGCTAAGTTTAAAGTAAAATTTTTCTTTGCTTGAGGTACGGTTTGTTCCCCATTGGTATCACGCCAGTTTAAATTTGAAGTATTCGAAAAATTAATCAAATGCAAAATTTGTTTGTTTGCTAAAGATTTTCCAATTACTGAAACAGTAGAGGCTGCAGGAGGCCAATTTTTTAAATTAAGTTGGCCATCTCCTGAATTCACTACTGGAGAATTAAAAGTTCCACCTTCTCTTAAAATATTCTCATAAGCTACCATAAAATCGTAATATTTTAGAAGACGGCTTTTTAATTCGCCACTCATTTGCAAATTATTATTTGGAAAATATTCTTTTGCCAACATGTGCTCTCCTAATTCCAAATGAGAACCTCCAAAAGCGAAGATTACAGCATCTGTAAATAAGACTCCTGGAGTATTGAAAAATCCTGCTGAATTTGCTTTGTCATAATTCATATAAGCCGCTAATACAGTATTAACCTGATCATTAGAAAGGGAATTGTTAGACTTGATAATATCAGCCAAACTCTTATAAGTATTGTTTGGATCCCAAACTTCAGTATAAGCAATATCTACACCTGAATCCAAAATATTAGATTGACCGTATTGATTAACAGCATTTAAAACCATTTTTTTGTTAGGAAACTTGGCTTTTAAATTTTGAAGAAATGGAGTAAAGGTTTGATTAATTTGAACGGTATTTCCATTATAATCATATACCGTTCCTCTGTCACCTAATTGGTCCAGATGCCAACCATCGAAATTTAAATTATTATAAACTAAAGTAGTTTTATCAAAAATATAATTCTGCCAGTTTGTATTTCCCGGATTTGTAACATAAATATCGCTCAACCAACCTGGTAAAGGATGTTTGTTTACATTAGTATGACTGTTATTGTTATATATCAGCCATTCAGGAGAAACGCCGTCAGTGGCATAATCATTCCAGGTACCATACAAAAGATTGTAAAACATGGAAGCAATATTTTTGTCATGCCCTTTGTCGATATAGTTTTTAACGGTATTGAATGAAATGCTTCTATTGGCAATATCAACCCATGAAGTTGCAGGAACATTTCCATTCATTTTCAATGGAGCATGATGCTTGTTTAGCCAATCGTAATATTGAATAGCATTAATATGAAAATCCTTTAAAAAATCCAAATGACTATTAATTTGCGCATCTGAAACATTTCCAAAATTACTCAGGAAACCATATCTGGGAAATTTTGTCCAATCAGAAGAAACATCAACTGCTATTGTTCCTGCAATGGTTTCTGCATTATCGTTGGCTTTGTATATTTCAATCATGTAACCCTTAAAATCAGTTGCCGGGGCTGTCCAGGTCCATGTTTTACCACTCATTGGTTCTTCCTTGATTACATTGTTTAAGTGTTTGTATCTTACAGTAAATCCGGATAATATTTTATCGGAAGTAAAGGTAACAATGTCACCGGGAGCATATTTTGCTTTGTCGGTTTTTAATACCACTTCTTCAACCAGTTGATTTTCTTCAGGAATATAATTGAATGTATCTTCAGGTTTCGTACAGTGTAAAAAAAGCAATGCAATTAGCACTAAAAGACAATTATTTATTTTTATTAGTTTCATATATGTAAAATTTATTTATCAGAGGTCATACCTGTCTGCCGACAGGCAGATATGTTATCGCCTTCTATTTATTGATGTTTGTTTTCAACAAACTCACTGTTAATGGTGATTTCATAAAAGGAAATTTATAATTAAAAGCAACAGTGTCATTGTTTTAATGACACTGTTGCAAGAGACAAATCAATCTCTATCTAATTAATTGTTATAAGCTGTGTATCTAAGTTTATGGAAATTGTATGCGTTCCGGAAGTCTGCACTTTCCATTTATTGTCTGGACCATCACATTTATGTGTAACAATATAATTTCCATCTGAAATAGATTGATTAGCTGTAGCTGCATTAATCCAGTCTCCATCGCACCAATCTCCTTTGAATTTCGAAATTTTAAATTCTCCCACATTTAATTGACCCGTAAATGTATAAACACCGTTTGAATATGTCATAGGAGAAGGAGTACCTATATTCCATCCATTAGGTCCTCCATCACCAATGATGTATAAATTCACTTTTTGAATACTAATGGTATTATTGGCTGTATTTAAAGTAATTTTATATCTACCGGCTTCCGAGGAAGAAACTGTCCATTTATTATCCGGATTACAACCTGAATTTTGTTCTACATCTGTCAAAGTTAAAGCCTGACCATCCGTTAGAGGACGATACCATTCTCCACACCAGTTCCCAGTTGAACCAGCTAGAATTTTAAAACTTCCAGCACTTAAATGCGCTTCATAAGTAAAGATGAATGGATTGGAACTACTTTGTGTAAAAGCCTGTGGCGAATCTATATTCCAACCGCTAGAAGATGCATCGCCAACAATGTAAATATTAGAAAATGGCGGAGCACTTACTGCTTCAATAGAAATAGTTAAGTCAAATAAATTTACCGTTACTTTATACTGCCCTCCTTGGGTAATTTCCCACTTCAAATCATCACCACTTCCAGCTATATTATGTACTATTTTAGTCGCATCTGTAGCGTCACGAGTATAAAAATCCTGACACCAGCAACCATCTCTGCTTACGGGTAATTTAAACGATCCTGTGCTTAAAGATCCTTGGTAAACAAACACTCCAGGATTAGATGTTGAAGGAGTCATTTCAATAGCATTAGCAATATCCCAACCGTTTGGTGAAGCATCTCCAACTAAAAACAATGTTGTAGTTACAGGAAGATATGGCGTCAACGAAAAATCAACAGTCGAAACTTGTGGTTCAGTCTCTGAACCAGCAACGGTAGCAATAACTTTTGCTTCAAATTCTTGAGTTACTCCCGGACTAATTCCAAAGGTATTTAACAGTATATAATTAAGATTTTTAACACTTATTGACTGGGAAAATTTATTGGAACCTAAATCATATTCAAGCGCATTAGCAAAATTATTATCCGCTTTATCGATTTGTAATTTATAGCTAATCGAAGCACTTGTTCCTTGGTTGGTTCCTGTCGTCCAATTGAAAGTAAGGTTTTCATTTTGCTTTAACTCCTGAAGCACTAAATCTGAACTTGAAACAGTTAAAGTTAGTTCATTGTCATTTATCTTAATTCCATCCAGACTTTCTTCACAAGAAGTATTCATCAATGCAAAAAATAATGCACTAAGAATGGAAAGCGTTTTTATAAAATTATTCTTTTTCATAATACTATTTTTAATAACCAGGATTCTGAGTTAATTTTGGGTTTCTATCTCTCTCAATTTGAGGTATTGGAAATAATAAATGTTTTTGTGTAGCATTTGATTTTCCTATTGAATGAAGGAAGTCAAGACCATATTGACCATTATTTACACGAATCAAATCAAACCATCTTTGTCCTTCAAAGGCTAATTCAACTCTTCTTTCATTTAATACCTTAAGTCTGAACTGATCTTTACTTAAGTCGGTCGCAATATTTGGAAGCCCGGCTCTGTTTCTAACCTTATTTAAAGGGATTTCAGCCTGTGATGTTTGTCCTAACTCATTCAATGCTTCTGCTTTCATTAAAAGAATATTTGAAAATCGTAATACAGGAAAATTCATTGGACTGTTATCATAAGAAGAAACTAAACTCAATGGTACTAAAAACTTTCTCACGTTATATCCTGTGCTTGAATAGGAAGCTTGGTATGTTTTTCCATCAAATTGAGGAGAGCCATCGTATAAAACAGTTACATTTTTTCTTTTATCGTTTGCTTCATAACTATCTATAAATTCTTGCGTGGGTTGATTCCATCCAAATCCTCCTCCAACGAAATTGGCTCCTCTAGGTCCCATAAAAGGACTAGTCCAGGCGGCTTGGTTTTCGTTATTCCAAAAACTATAGCCTCCGTCGCTTGCATATTGTATTTCAAAAAGAGACTCAACAGAATTTTCTGCATTAGGATTGAAATTATCTTCGTAATTAGTGTTCAATGCAAAACCTAAACCTTCTACTTGAGTAGTTAGATCAACTACTTTTTGCCAATTGTTCCCAAGTGTAAGATAAACTTCAGCTAATTCACCTAATGCAGCTCCTTTATTGGCTCTACCAATGTCACTGCCAGAATACTCACTTTTATTAGGTAACAATGCAGCAGCGTTTTCTAAATCAGAAATAATTTGTTGATAAACCAAATCTTTAGAAACTCTTTCAGGAAATAAATCAGTATCTGAACTACCCGGTTCAGTAATTAAGGGTACATCTCCAAAGAAACGTACTAAAATGAAATAATAGTGAGCTCGTAAGAAATAAGCTTCTCCTATTGAACGATCTTTGATAGCATTATCTATCGTTAAGGTAGGAGCTACTTTTAAAACAGTATTAGCCATTAATATTCCCGGCCATGGACCTCTCCACATATCTAAAACTCCTTGATTATCAGTTGTTGTAGTAAAATTAGAATTATCCTGTGTTTCAATGCCATCAGAACCACCACCGGCACCTACTATACTGTTTCCAGCCATGATATCGGTAGTCCACATTCTTAAATTATACAGTTTTGGCCATTGTAAAGGCTGATAAGCACCATTTACTATTGTGATTAATTCACTTGCATTTGCAGGATAATTAGAGGTATTTATCGTATCTAAAGGAGCTCTATCTAAAAAATCACTCGAACATTGTGTACAGGCAATAATTGCTGTTACAAAAACTATTTTCTTTATAAATTTCATTTTTTTATTTTTTAAAATCCAACATTTAAACCAAGAGAAAATGTTCTCGTTAAAGGATATATATTGTTATCTATCCCATTTGTTGGGACCTCAGGATCAAAACCGGTATATCTTGTGAATGTGAACAAGTTTTGTCCTGACAAATAAATTTTAGCATAATCAAAAACTTTCTTACTCAGAGATTGAACAGGAATATTATAAGATAATGTCACGTTCTTAATTCTCATATAAGAACCATCTTCTATGTAGCGGGAAGAACCTCTGTTATTATTATTTGGATCTCCGTATATGGCTCTGGGAATTGTATTGCTTGTTCCGGGAGCTGTCCATCTGTTTAAGACCGCGGCAGATTGATTTGTCGTGATAGACATTGATTCTCCTTGAAGTTTAACGACATTAAAAATATCATTGCCGTTTACACCCTGTAGATAAACGCTTAAGCTTAAATCCCCATAAGTTATAGTATTGTTTAAAGAAGCTGAAAAATTAGGATTTGGATTTCCTATAAAAGTTCTGTCAGCATCTGTAATTAAACCATCATTGTTTAAATCTTTGAATCTTATGTCACCAGGAGAAGTACTGTTACTTGATGAAGATCCCTGTACTTGAACAGCGTGATTATCGATTTCTGACTGAGTTTGAAAAATTCCATCTTGAACAAAGCCATAAAACACATTTATTGGATAACCCTCTTGGATTCTTGCGGCATTAAGATTTAAACCTAGTCCTCCAGTTATTAAAGGAGTATCACCATTCAAGTCAATTACTTTATTTCTGTTCATTGAAAAAACAAGGTCAGATGTCCATGAAAATTTTTCTTTCTTGATGTTTTTAGTATTGATTACTAATTCAATTCCTTTGTTTTGGATTTTACCTGCATTAATGTAAGGGACATAGATGTCTGAATATCCTGAAGTAACTGGTACCGATTGAGGAACTAACATGTCATTGGTGTTTTTTATGTAAGCATCAAATGTGACATTTACTCTGTCATCAAAAAGAGTAGCATCTAATCCAATATTGTATTGTTCTTGTGATTCCCATTTTACGTTAGAATTAGGTAAAACAGTTGGAATGGCAGCACTGACAAATGAACCGTTGAAATTATACAGATAAGTATTGTAGTTTGACGAAAAAGAATAATTACCAATCTCCTGATTTCCGGTAACTCCATACCCTAATCTTAATTTTAAATCATTAATTACTTTTGATTTAAAGAATCCTTCATTTGAAACCCTCCATGCTAATGAACCAGAAGGGAATGTTCCATATTTATTGCCTTGCCCAAATCGGGAAGAGCCATCTCTTCTTACCGTAGCTGTTAAATAATATCTGTTTTTATAATCAAAATTACCTCTGGCAAATGTGGAGAATATTGCCCATTCTGAACCACTTCCGTGTAATGTAGCCTGATTAATACCATTATTTAATGTTTGTGTATTTTCACTGGCAAAATTTTGAATAGAACCACTGATGTACTCAAATTTATTTTCTTGGGCACTCGTTCCCACTACAGCGGTTAAATTGATACCATTGTCAAATTTCTTTTGAAAAGTCAAGGTGTTATCCCAAAGCAAAGTAATTGCCTGATTCGAACTTTCACTCAAAAAAGCATTTGGTCCTATATTACTATCCCAGGCATAAGAAGGAACCCAGGTTCTGGTTTTCCAAAAATTGGCTTCAGCCCCCAAAACCGTTTTGAATTTGAAATCTTTTAAAACAGTAAGTTCTCCAAATAGATTTCCCTGAATATTATATCCTTTGGTAGTATTGTCAACAATCGTTGCTTTTCCTATTGGATTATCTAAATTCCCTGAGTAAAGCGGTTGACCAATAGGTCCTGAAAAATTACCATTCTCTCTATATATTGGCTGTGTGGGTAATGAAAGCAGTGCGTTTCCAATATTTACATCTCCTTGTGTTTTTATATCATGATTTAATTTTAAGCTGTTTCCAAACTTTAAATTTTCTGATATTTTAGTGTCACTGTTAAATTGTAAAATATATCTTTTATAATCGGTATTTAAAACAATCCCTTTTTGATCAAAAATATTAAACGAGGTATATATCTTGGATTTTTCATTACCGCTGGAATAAGCCATCGTATAATTATTTTGAAAACCTCTATTAAAATAAGCGTTAACCCAGTCAGTACCTTTACCTAAAGATTCAGGATTCTGAAAATCTGGATTTGGACTTAAACCTGCATTATTCAATATGTCATTATGAAGACTTGCAAATTGGGAAGCATTTAAAACTTCTACCATATTTGTTGCCTCCGAAGTTGCTGTAGAAAAATCAAAAGTCAGAGACGATTTGCCAACACTTCCTCTTTTAGTGGTTATAATTACAACTCCATTGGCTCCTCTAGCTCCATAAATGGCTGTTGACGAAGCATCTTTAAGAATTT
Organism: Flavobacterium sp. GSA192; assembly: GCF_006386525.1. Taxonomy (NCBI): domain Bacteria; kingdom Pseudomonadati; phylum Bacteroidota; class Flavobacteriia; order Flavobacteriales; family Flavobacteriaceae; genus Flavobacterium; species Flavobacterium sp. GSA192. The sequence continues at coordinate 347,939 of NZ_VAHC01000006.1, forward strand.
GCATACTCTCAACATCATTCATATTTACTTGATTGAGACCTCCAGTTAAAGGCATTCCGTCAACAACAATCAATGGATCATTATTACCTATTGTTCCTGTACCTCTGATTCTAAATGTTGGATTACTTCCTGGTTGCCCACTAGTAATTACCTGAACTCCTGCAGCACGCCCCTGAATAGCATCTCCAACATTTGCTACAGGTTGTTTACTTAAATCTCCTAATTTTACAGTAGATATGGAACCTGTTAAGTCTTTCGATTTCACCTCACCATACCCAATTACTACAACAGTATTTAAAGATTCGGATTCTGGTTCTAACTTTATATCTAAAGTAGTTTTTCCATTGGCGCTGACTTCTTTAGTCTTGTATCCTAAAAAAGAAACATTAAACACAGCGTTTTGTGTAGATACTAAAAAATCAAATTTTCCATCAAAATCGGTAATAACACTTTGATTTGAATTTTTTAGCATAACTGTTGCTCCTGGTAATGGCTGGTTGGCTTCGTCCAAAACTTTACCCGAAATTTTAATTTTTCCATTTTGAGCCACCAGCAAGAATGGTGTGATGAGAAAAATCAAGAAAAATAGAACTGGTTTTGCCCTATTTAATGAAGTAATTTTCATAATGCATTAATTTTAGTTAGTTATTTAGTTTTTGATACTATTCGATTTGAATACCATCAAAGCAAATTTGCATAAATAACCTGCTGACATTACTGCATGAAAAATAGTGTATAGAAAAAAGTAGTTGTTTTTAAGGCTGTTTTGTTTTTATGTAATTGATATTTAAGTAATTATATGTTTTTTGCCTTTAAAAAACATATAGAAAAAAGGAGGTTTTTTATAGCTTCAAAGTGGTGTTTTTGAGTAATTTTTGATCGAAATCATCCTTTTTTACAATGGAATTATTGCGGATTTTTGTTTTAAAGGCATAAATGGAGTTGACAGAATAGCCTAAAATTTGAGCAATAATTTCATTTTGTGTAATTCCTAAACGAATTAATGCATAGATTCGTAATTCTTTCGTAAGAAATTGTTCCTTTTCTAACTTGATTTTGCACTCTTCTTTCATCAAAAAATTAAACTCATTGATGAAATTGGGAAAAAGATTTATAAAAGCAGTATCAAAATTTTCTAAAAGTTTTTCTTTTTCTCTTTTTAAATTGTATCCTGAAATGGTACGTTTTACTTTATCGTAATGCTCTTCCTCAATTTGATTTTTAATAGTGGTCATGAAAGAATTAAATTTTTCATAAACCATATCATATTGAGTAAAAAAGAGTCCTAAGTATTCTTCTTTAATTTTATTGGCTTCTGATAACTGTTTGTTAACCTGTTTTATCTCTATGTTTTGTAATTTTATTTTTTCATTTACACTTATCAATTGTTTGTTAATCCGTTTCAGGTTTTTATGGGCATCGGCTATAATTTTCTTAGCTTTTTTCAATTTTCTAAATTGATAGTAGATGATTAAAACAAAACAAATTGCAAAAACTAAAAAGGAACTTACAATAATGTATTGCCAATAAATTCGTTGTTTTTCTTTCTCTACAATTTTAAGAATTTCCTGTTCTACAAGAGGTAAAATTGCTCCAACCTGTATTTTTCGTTGTTGGGCGCCGTAAAAGGAAGCGTCTTCGTTTGCTTTTTTGATTAAAATTGAGGCTTTATTCAAATCTCCTTTTTTAAATAAAAGTTCAGAAAGTTTAATAATTGCCAATGATTCTTTTGTAGCGGTTTTAATATCTGAAATTACGGCGTCTGTAAAATGTGTAATTGCTATGTCATTTTCTCCTAATTGTTGGTGTAATTCACCAAGCATATAATGAACTAAAGCTTGATCATGAGGTTGATTGTTTTTTTTTAAAAGAGCATTAAAATCTGAAAGGGATTCATGTAATTTACCATCTTTGGATTTATTAAATGCTTTTAAAAAATAATGAAAAAAAGAACCGTCTTCTGTTAGTAAAAGTGCTCTTTCCCGATATATATGTGCTAAATCTAAATATTGCTTATTAAAATAAGGAGTATTGCTGTATTCTGCCATGTCGCCATAACAACGTCCTAATATGCCATAATAAAAAGCATCGTAATTGGAATTTTTTTCGTCTATTTTCGAGGGTTCCAGAAAATCCAATGCTTCTTTATACATTCCTGATGACACACAAATATCTGCCAGATTCATATTGGCATTAGCTATAAAGGATTTATTATTTAATTGGTATGCCAAATTTTTAGCCTGAATTCCATAATAAAATGCTGAATCACGTTGAAAAACTTTATAGCGATAAAACATTTCAGTATTCAAATGATAAAGTGATAATAGGTCAATTTTTTTAGTTTTTTTTAAAATTGTTCGAATGCTGTCAATTTCAGCTTTTTTTTCTTTATCATATTTTGATGAATTCTCGATGATATGGATTAATGAATTTAACTTGCTTTCTTGGGCTGATAATGAAGTATAAGTTAAAAATATAATCTTGATTAAAATGTTTAGCTGTTTTGATGGGAATAATTTTGTCATTTCCAATATGAATTAAAATCAATTAAGTAGCATTGTTCTTTTTCTCTAAAAAGAAGAAGATGAGTTGTAATATGCGTGCGTTCTAAGTAAACTCGAAATGTAAATATATGTATTATTATTGGATGTACTAATTTAGCTTACAGTGTTAGTTAAGACTAAAATCTTAATTTTAACACATGAAACAAGAAAGAAAAATTTACGATGCAGCCTTTAAGGTTAAAGCTGTAGAATTAAGTAACGAAAGAAGCAATTTGTCAG
>NZ_VAHC01000007.1:0-306334 GCF_006386525.1 Flavobacterium sp. GSA192
ACTATTTTGAAAGTATTTTTTAATCAACTGAAAACGTGGTTTTTATTTTTTAGCTTTTGTAGGATTTTGGAGTTTATCAGAAGTTGTTTCGCAGAGATACTCAAAGAAAACACAGAGATTCGCTAAGGTTTTTATTAGATAAACACAAAAAACACCAACCCAATATCAAGAACTTTAGTTCAAACAAAGCTTCCCGATACAATTTTAAACAATAAACTACCGCATTATCATTTAAAACCACTCGAAATGACAACAAAAACCAACTTAATAACTACAACCCTAGCCCCGATAGCAACAAAAACCCTTTCTTGTCCCGTTTTTTTTTTAACGGGACAAGAAAGATTGTAGTGAATAGCGGGAAATAGCTCCAGAAAACAATACATATATAAGCAAGTGTTTTTATTTAGACTTGAATTCCACGAAACATACTATAATATATATTGTATGTATTTTTCTAATACTATATATTTGCACTCTCAAAATTAAACTAACAATGATTAAGATTACTTTGCCCGATGGGTCAGTTAGAGAGTTTGCGCCAGGCGCTACTCCGATGGATGTTGCTAAAAGCATTAGCGAAGGATTTGCAAGAAATGTAATTTCTGCTTCTTTCAATGGTACCACCGTAGAAACAGTAACTCCTTTGACCACGGACGGCAGTCTTACATTATATACATGGAATGATGCCGATGGAAAAAAAGCTTTTTGGCATTCGACTTCCCACGTTATGGCACAAGTACTGGAAGAAATGTATCCTGGAATCAAATTAACTCTTGGACCTGCAATTGCAAACGGCTTCTATTATGATGTGGATTTTGAAGATCAAAAAATTACCGAAGCTGATTTCAAGAAAATCGAAGATCGCGTACTTGAAATCTCTAGAGGAAAACACGAATTCAAATTACGTCCTGTTTCTAAAGCAGAAGCCTTAGAACTATATAAGGACAATGTATATAAAACAGAATTAATTTCGAATCTTGAAGACGGAACAATCACTTTTTGCGATCATGATACTTTTACCGACTTATGTCGTGGAGGACATATTCCGAATACAGGCCTTATAAAAGCAATGAAAGTAATGAGTGTTGCTGGTGCTTACTGGAGAGGTGATGAAAAAAATAAACAGTTGACTCGTGTTTATGGAACTTCTTTCCCTAAACAAAAAGATCTTACTGAATATTTAGCTTTATTAGAAGAAGCAAAACGTCGTGATCACCGTAAACTCGGAAAAGAATTAGAATTATTTGCTTTTTCTCAAAAAGTAGGTCAAGGCTTACCTTTATGGCTACCAAAAGGAGCTGCCTTAAGAGACAGATTAGAACAATTCTTAAAAAAAGCACAGAAAAAAGCCGGTTATGAGCAAGTAGTCACTCCACATATTGGCCAAAAAGAACTTTATGTAACTTCTGGTCACTATGCAAAATACGGAGCAGACAGCTTCCAACCAATAAATACTCCAGCCGAAGGCGAAGAGTTCTTATTGAAACCTATGAACTGCCCTCATCACTGTGAAATTTACAATGTAAGACCCTGGTCTTATAAAGATTTACCAAAGCGTTATGCTGAATTTGGTACTGTTTATAGATATGAGCAGTCTGGAGAATTACATGGTTTGACTCGTGTAAGAGGATTTACTCAGGATGATGCCCATATTTTCTGCACTCCGGAACAATTAGATGAAGAATTCAAGAAAGTAATTGATCTTGTCCTTTATGTTTTTGGTTCATTAGGATTTGAAAACTTTACTGCTCAAATCTCATTAAGAGACCAAGAAAACAGAGAGAAATATATTGGTACAGATGAAAATTGGGAAAAAGCAGAAAATGCAATCATCAATGCTGCCCGTGACAAAGGATTAAACACCGTTGTTGAATATGGCGAAGCTGCCTTTTACGGACCAAAATTAGACTTCATGGTAAAAGATGCCCTTGGAAGACAATGGCAACTTGGAACTATTCAGGTAGATTACAACTTGCCAGAGCGTTTTGATTTAACTTATAAAGGGTCAGATAACGAATTACACCGACCAGTTATGATCCACAGAGCCCCTTTTGGATCTATGGAACGTTTTATAGCTATTTTACTGGAACACACAGCAGGAAATTTCCCTCTTTGGCTTATGCCAGAACAAGCTATTATCTTGTCTTTGAGCGAGAAATATGAAAATTATGCTAAAAAAGTTTTAGAATTGCTAGAAAATCACGAAATTCGCGGGCTAATTGACAACCGAAACGAAACAATTGGTAAGAAAATTAGGGATGCTGAATTACAAAAAATCCCGTTCATGCTGATTGTAGGAGAGGAAGAAGAGAAAAACGGAACAATTTCAATCCGCCGTCAAGGTCAAGAAGGAAAAGGAAATATTAGCGTAACAATTGAAGAATTTGCTACAATTGTAAACGAAGAAATAAACAAAACATTAAAAGTATTTACAGTTTAACTTAAATTTTAAAGTCATAGCAATAAGAAGCAACAGAGGTTTTCAACCTCGCGTAGAAAAAAAAGATGCACACAGAATAAATAATCTTATTCGTGTACCAGAAGTACGATTAGTAGGTGAAAATGTAGAGCCAGGAGTTTTCAAAACTTCAGAAGCTTTGCGTTTAGCAGATCAATTTGAATTGGATTTAGTTGAAATTTCACCGAATGCAGATCCGCCGGTTTGTAAAATCATGGATTACAAAAAGTTTGTTTATGAGCAAAAGAAACGTGAAAAAATTCTAAAAGCGAAATCGTCACAAGTTGTCGTTAAGGAAATCCGTTTTGGTCCTCAAACAGATGAGCATGATTATGAATTTAAAAGAAAGAACGCTGAAAAATTCTTGAAAGAAGGTGCTAAATTGAAAGCATTTGTTTTCTTTAAAGGGCGTTCGATTATTTATAAAGATCAAGGTCAAATCTTATTATTAAGACTAGCTCAGGATTTAGAAGAACATGGTAAGGTGGAAGCAATGCCAGTTCTTGAAGGAAAGAGAATGATTATGTTCATTGCTCCTAAGAAAAAAAAGTAAGCAGTTAGCAGAAGACAAATTGCAGAAAATACAATGAGATTAGCAAAAGCTCCGTTCGCTTCGCTCGGGTGCTTCTCAAGCTCGCAAAGACAAGTAAGTAAGAATAAATTAAAACACTAGGAAAAAATGCCTAAAATGAAAACCAAATCTAGCGCCAAGAAACGTTTTAAAGTTACTGGTTCTGGAAAGATCAAAAGAAAACACGCTTTTAAAAGTCACATCTTGACTAAAAAATCTAAGAAACGTAAATTAGCTTTGACACACTCAGCGCTAGTTCACTCAACAGACATGAAAAGCATCAAACAACAATTAAGAATTATATAATTGTTAATCGTTAAGAGTTATTTGTTATAAGTAAAAAACTTCTAACCTCTAATTCTAACTTCTAACTTTTTATTCTTTAGGTTAAAACAATTAAATTATAACCTTGGAGTATGGCCATAAGTTCTCTTGATTAAATTCGGGACGCCTGCTACAAAAAAACAATAAAATTATGCCAAGATCGGTAAATTCAGTTGCTAAAAGAGCAAGAAGAAAAAAAATAATGAAGCAAGCCAAAGGTTTCTTTGGAAGACGTAAAAACGTTTGGACAGTTGCAAAGAATGCGGTAGAAAAAGCAATGTGCTATGCATACCGTGACAGAAAAGTGAACAAAAGAAATTTCCGTGCTTTATGGATTCAACGTATCAACGCTGGAGCTAGATTAGAGGGAATGTCTTATTCACAATTCATGGGTAAAGTAAAAGCTAACGGAATCGAATTGAACAGAAAAGTTCTTGCTGATTTAGCTATGAACCACCCAGAAGCTTTCAAAGCTGTACTTAATAAAGTAAAATAAACGTTTTATCAACTCAATTTAGGATTACTTACTTACATAGAAAAACCTCATTCTTCCGAATGAGGTTTTTTTGTTATATTGAAACTCAAAAAAAAGACACCTAAATAACGTCAGGACATTTTCAGATATACAGAAAAATAGTATTTTAGTAAAATGATTTTTCCAAAAATAATTTTCAAAACAATAGCTGTATTATTGTTGCTCCTAACCTTTTCATGCCATAAAAAGGAAGAGGTTGTCCTAAAAGACAGCACATACAATACAAAACAAGTTAATCAATACTACAAACTTGCCAACGAGTATTACGATAATTCTAAATATGACAGTGCCTTTTATTATGCTAACAAAACAAAGCTAATAATCAATCCTGAAAAAGAATTTACAAAGTACACTACTACTATGTTTATTTTAGTAACATCTCAACAACTACAAGGAGACTATTCAGGTGCTGAAAGTACAATTGTTGAAACGCTTTCTAATATTGAAAAGGTAAAGAATGAAAGACAAAAATATAAATTTCACACCATGCTAGCATACAATCACACATGCCAAGCAAATTTTAATGAGGCTTTATTTTATTATAAAAAAGCACTCTCGTTTAATGTTTCTAAAAAACGTAAACTACTAAGTGTCATTAACATTGGAAATATTTACAAACAACAAAAGAAATACAAAAAAGCTATAGAAATATTACTCCCTTTACTTGATGAAAAAGAAATAAAACAAAACAGATATTATCTCTCCGGTATATTAAATGACTTAGGTTATTGTTATTTTAAAATTGGTAACCTAAACGCTATTGCATTTCTAAATAAATCATTAAAACTTAGTTCCAATATGGATGCAACAGCTGATGATGATTATGATTTAACAACTAATTATTATAATTTATATGAATATTATTTAAAAAAAGACCAAAAAAAGGCAGTGAGATATGCTAATTTATATTATCAAAAAGCAACAGAATATAACAATCCAGGTGATCGTTTACTAGCCTTAAGTTTCTTAATAAAAAACAGCACAGGAAAAGAATTAAAAAACTATTCTCTTAATTACATACATCTTAATGATAGCATTACTAAAGTAAGACAAAAGGCAAAAAATTATTTTGCTAAATTAAAATACGATTCTAAAAAAGAAAAAGAAGAAAATCAGAAATTAAAAGCTGAAAAAGAGCTACAAGAGGAATTAGAAAAAAACAAGAATATTGTAATTACTTTCACAATAGTAATTATACTAATCATTTCCGGGTTCATCTATTACTATCTAATTGAGAAAAATAAAAAAGAAAAACTTCAAACAGCCTATAATACCGAAATTAGAATTTCAAAAAAACTACACGACGAATTAGCCAATGATATCTTTCAAACTATCAATTTTGCTGAAACTAATGACCTTTCTTCTACTAATAACACCGAAAAACTACTCGAAAATTTAGATCATATCTATTCAACAACAAGAAATATTTCGAGAGAAAACAGCCTAGTTGAAACCGGAAATCTTTTTGAGGAATATTTAAAAGATATGATTTACAGCTTTAAAAATCACTCGATAAATGTTATTATTAATGGGTTAGAAAATATAGATTGGTCCAACATAAACAACTTAAAAAAAATTACAATATATCGTGTCCTTCAAGAGTCATTGATAAACATGAAAAAACATAGTAAATCTAACTTAGTCATAATTTCGTTCAAAGAACAAGAAAATAAACTTTTATTGAATTATTTTGACAACGGAATTGGAATTAATCTTGAAGAAAATATTAAAAAAAATGGACTTCAAAATGCAGAAAACCGTATTACAGCCATCAATGGAAATTTTAATTTTGATAGCGAACCCAATAAAGGCGTTAAAATAAATATGATTATCCCAATATAATTAATCAATATGTTTAAAAAAGTATTAATTGCCGAAGATTTAGATTCTATTAGTCAATCCATCATACACACCTTAGAAGAACTTTCTATAGACGATATTCAACACGTAAAATATTGTGATGACGCTCATATAAGAATTAAAAAAGCATTAGCTGAAAAAAAACCATTCGATTTATTAATAAGCGACTTATCTTTTAAACAAGACCACAGAGAAAATAAACTTATTAATGGCGAAGAACTTATTGCTGCTGCAAAAAAAACACAACCAAACATCAAAACAATTGTCTTTTCTATTGAAGATAAATCTTTTAAAATAAAATCTTTATTCAATATTTTAAAGATTGATGCTTATGTGATAAAAGGCAGAAATAGCATTAAAGAATTAGAAAAAGCAATTAACCGAATTTACAATAACGAAACTGGAATTTTATTACCGGAAATAAACACTAATACATCAACAGAAAAATCTATAATCGAAATAGAATCTTATGATATTTCATTATTAAAATCATTATCCAAAGGATTAATTATAAACGAAATTGCAACCGAATTTAAAAAATCAGGAATTGTCCCAAACGGAAATAGTAGTATTGAAAAACGCCTTAACAAACTCAAAACCTACTTCAAAGCAAATAACAATATACACCTTATTGCTATAGCAAAAGACATGGGATTAATCTAAAATCGATCTCTTAGATTTAATAATTCCTTCATAAAAAGTTCTCTGTTTACGGTTTTCCGTAAAAAAAATATTTTTATTAGTTATAGATTTGGATTCCAATCTACATTAAAACTACCACTAATAAAAACTAAACGACATAGTTAAAATAAATCAACTATGAGAACTAAAATGAATAGTCTATCCAAATTTATAATAATAGGATTATTAATAAATTCGAGTTCCTGCTCCAATGATGATAAACAAAATCTCATTTCGAAAAAAGAGACAACTGAGAAACACAAGATAAAAGCATCCAACATTCATAAGTCAAACGATTTTTATTATTATTCCCCTCGAAATAATAAGAAATACGATCATCAATTTACAGGAACAAATGAAAATGGCGAACAAGTAAATGGAATTATTAATCTTGAAAATGAAGTCGGAATCGGAATTTTAAAAGAAAAAAACAATAATGAAATTGAAATTGTCAGTGAGGATATTAATTATAAAGAAATAATAGCAACTGATATTAATGGCTTAAAGTATAAATTAAAAATCGATTAAAATACTAGGTTTTTTGTTGTTTTTTTCTCGCAGCAGGAAACAAAACATTATTCAAAATCAATCGATAACCTGGTGAATTAGGATGTAAATCTAAAACTGTAGGAGCATCCCCTACTTTGTGTTGGTAATCTTCCGGATCGTGTCCTCCATAAAAACTGAACATTCCTTTTCCTTTTTGTCCGTGAATGTATCTGGATTCACCATTTAGCTCACAAGTCCCTAATGTCAAAACATTGGATTTTATCAATCTGGCATCAAAAGCTGTAGTTTGTCCCATAAATCCTTTCACGAGTTGGGTATGATTTTGACATAACATAGAAGGAATTGGATCCCATTTGGCCGAAAATCCCATTAGCGTAAAATAATCTTTCTCCATTGGAACGATTCTTTTTTCGGTCATATCAATATCTGAAAACTCATATTTTTCAGGACTTCTTTCTAAAATAAAATCTTTAAATGCTAAAGAATTACCATAATTTAATTTCGACTGATAATTAGCTTCACTCGGATCGCCATCAAACATTGATTCGCAAATATCTACTCCATCGGCTGATAAAGCAATATCAAAACTATCCGTTGCCGAACACATGGCAAACATAAATCCGCCACCGATAACAAAATCTCTGATTTTTTTAGCTACAGCTCCTTTTTCTTGCGAAACTTTAGCATAACCCAATTTGACAGCCAGATTTTCAGCTTCTTTTTTTTGTTCGATATACCAGGGCACATTTCGATATGAACTATAAAATTTACCGTATTGTCCCGTAAAATCTTCATGATGCAAATGCAACCAATCATACAGAACTAATTGGTCACTTAAAACTTCTTCATCATAAATAGCGGTAAAAGGAATTTCGGCATAGGTTAAAACCAAAGTCACGGCATCATCCCAAGGTTGTTTTCCTTTAGGCGTATAAACAGCTATTTTAGGTGCTTTTTCCAAAATCACATTTTCCATATTTTGCGATGGACTTGCGATTTCGTTTAAAATAACCTGCTGTTCATTATCTGATAAAATTTCGAAACTTACTCCTCTAATTTGGCATTCTTTTCGAATTTCAGCTGCATCGGGTAATAAAAACGAGCCACCGCGATAATTAAGCAGCCAACTCGCCTTGTATTTTTTATCCAGACACCAATAGGTAATTCCGTAAGCTTTAAGGTGATTTTGCTGTGAATTCTCATCCATTGGCAACAAAATAAAAGAAGCCTTTACTGAAAAAGAAATTAAGATAATTATGAGGAAAGCTATTTTTCTAAAAAGCATTGGAATGTTTTATTTCAAATATAGCATTTTTTTATCTTAGAAAGGCATATCGTCGTCATCGTCATCATTCAAATTACTCCCAAAAGCTTCATGAGGTGAAGGCAGATTTTTAGTAATATAAGAATTATCATCCTGATTCATTGCCGAAGGTAAATCGTCATCATAACCTCCGCTATAATCATCTAAATTGTCAAACTTACCTAAATGTCCTAAGAATTTCAAACGAACATTTTCGATTCCACCATTACGGTGTTTTGCAATCATGATTTCGGCCTGACCTGCAGTTGGTGCTGCTTCATCATCATCCCATTCGTCAATTTTATAATATTCAGGACGGTATAAAAACGATACAATATCAGCATCCTGCTCAATCGCTCCCGATTCACGAAGGTCAGAAAGCAAAGGTCGCTTACTGGAACCACGCGTCTCAACGGCTCGTGATAACTGTGAAAGTGCAATTACAGGAACATTCAATTCTTTGGCTAAAGCCTTTAAGTTTCGGGAAATAGTCGAGATCTCCTGCTCACGATTTCCTCCACCTTTTGAATTTCCACCAGCGGTCATCAACTGCAAATAATCGATAATAATAATCTTTATACCGTGTTGTGAATGCAAACGTCTTGCTTTTGCTCGTAAATCAAAAATAGAAAGCGAAGGCGTATCATCAATAAATAAAGGTGCTTTTTCTAAGTCTTTAACCTTAGTACTTAGCATAGTCCACTCATGTGGTTCTAATTTACCAGTACGTAATTTCTCAGACGACAAACCTGTTTCAGACGAAATCAAACGAGTGATTAATTGTACAGAAGCCATCTCCAGCGAAAATACAGCTACTCCGTGTCCGTAATCAATTGCCATATTTCTTGCCATTGACAATACAAAAGCTGTTTTTCCCATTGCCGGACGAGCCGCAATAATAATCAAGTCACTTGGCTGCCATCCTGAAGTTAGTTTATCTAAATTAGTAAAACCGGTTTCAACACCACTCAATCCTTCTTTTTTACTAATTTCTTCAATTTTCTTTTTGGCTTGTAAAACTAAACTTTGTGCAGTTTCCGAACTACGTTTAATATTTCCCTGGGTAACTTCGTAAAGTTTTGATTCTGCTTTGTCTAACAAATCAAAAACATCGGTAGTTTCATCATAGGAATCTTCGATAATTTCAGATGAAATACGAATTAAACTGCGTTGAATAAATTTCTGAAGAATAATCCGTGAGTGAAATTCAATATGTGCTGATGAAGATATTTTTTGTGTTAACTGAATTAAATAAAAATCGCCTCCTGCTAACTCTAATTTTCCATTCTTTTTTAACTGAGCCGAAACAGTCAACAAATCGATAGGTTGTGTTTCAGTAAACAACTGTACAATTGCTTCAAAAATATGCTTATGAGATTCTTTATAGAATGCGTCAGACTGAAGAATATCAATGACATCATCAACCCCTTTTTTATCAATCATCATTGCACCCAGTACAGCTTCCTCTAATTCAATAGCTTGTGGAGGAAGTTTTCCTTTTTCTAAATTTATGATTGTAGTTTTATCTACCTTAACAGGCTTAACATTCTTGAAATTTTCCATAGCACGAAAGTAACATAAATTTTAAAAAAAACACAGTTTAGTTATTACACGAATATGTTTATAACTAAGTCGATTTTGTTTATAACCAAAAAAAATCCGTCTCGTTAGTAAACGAGACGGATTATCATTTTAAAATAAGTTTATTATTCTTTGAATTCACCCATTTTAGTGTATTTATCCATTCTCTGAGCAATTAAATCAGCTGTTGATAAATCTTTCAATTCGTTGTATCCTTTTAAGATATACTGTTCAACTGTTCTGAAAGTAGTCTCTCTGTCATAATGAGCTCCTCCTAACGGTTCAGGAATAATATCATCTATTAATTCTTGTTTTTTCATATCAGCAGAAGTCAATTTTAATGCCTCAGCTGCTTTTTCTTTATACTCCCAGCTTTTCCATAAAATAGAAGAACAAGACTCAGGAGAAATAACCGAATACCAAGTGTTTTCAAGCATGTAAACACGATCTCCAACTCCTATTCCTAAAGCCCCACCTGAAGCACCTTCACCAACAATGATGGTAATAATAGGCACTTTAAGCAAAACCATTTCGTAAATATTTCTGGCAATAGCTTCACCTTGTCCGCGCTCTTCAGCTTCTAAACCTGGATAAGCTCCCGGAGTATCTATTAAAGTAACTACTGGAATATTAAACTTTTCGGCCATTTTCATCAATCGCAAAGCTTTACGATAACCTTCAGGATTAGCCATTCCAAAGTTTCTGTACTGACGCGTTTTAGTATTGTATCCCTTTTGTTGACCAATAATCATAAAAGATTGACCGCCAATTTTTCCTAAACCACCTATCATGGCTTTATCATCTTTAAATCCTCTGTCTCCATGAAGTTCTAAAAATGTATCTCCACAAAGTCCTCTAACGTGGTCTAAGGTATAAGGTCTGCTTGGATGTCTTGACAATTGCACACGTTGCCAGGCAGTAAGATTTTCATAGATATTTTTCTTAGTCTCAATCAGTTTATCGTTGATTTGATTGCATGTAGCGGTAACATCAACATCTGATTCCTGCCCAATAACTTGACATTTTTCTAACTGATCTTCAAGTTCTTTTATTGGAAGCTCAAAATCTAAATATTCCATAGGATTTGTGCGTTATTATTTTATTTGGAAGTGCAAATATAAAATATTAAATCATTTACACCCTCTTATTTTTTATTTTAGTGAAGCTGTCACCATAAAATCTACATTACAATTCTTTTAGAATACATCTAAAAAGAATTCATTCAGCTGATTATCAACATTAATTTTTATCTTTCAAATAGAAATCAATTCCTTTGAATCCAACTTCTTAAATCATATTAATTATTTTTTTACTAATCTTCTTCGGTGTTTTAAAATACCATTTAATATTACCGTCACGATAATAACAACTGCTCCTACATAAAACAAGGCACTCATTTTTTCTTTTTCTCCAATAATAAAGTAAGCCAGAACAATTCCGTAAACAGGTTCCAGATTAGTGGTCAGCATTACCGTATAAGGACTTAATTGCTTCATTACTTTTACCGAAGCTGTAAAAGCATAAGCAGTACAAACACTGGATAAAACAAACAACAGTGTCCAGTCATTAAAAGAAACATCAAAAAAGTCCGCAGTAAATTTATTTTTCCAAAGAAAATAACCACTAATGAAAAATATTCCAGCCAGAAACTCATAAAATGTAATCACCGCCGAATCGTGCTTCAGAATTAATTTCCCATTAGATAAGGTAAACAAAACTCCTAAAATTATAGAAACCAAGGCAAACAACATTCCTTCAAAATAAGCCATTTCGACCTGCATAATTACTGACAATGCCGCAATAATAACCAAACCAAAAAACACTTCGTACCAAAGCACTTTTCGCCCATAAAACAAGGGTTCTAACAATGAAGCCAGAAAAGCACCCAATGAAAAAACAGACAAAGTAATCGATACATTGGAAACATGAATGGCATGAAAGAAAAAAATCCAATGCAGTGCAATTAACAAACCTACAAAGCTTAATTTAAGCAGAGAAAACAAAGGAATACGAAAAGATCTTCTGGAATAAAAGTTATAAAAGCCTAAAAACAAAGCTGCTAAAAGCATTCGATACCAAACAATAACATCGGCATCCACTGTAATCAAAGCACCAAGTATGGCAGTAAATCCCCAAATAAATACTATAAGATGGAGATTCAAATAGCTTTTAAGTCTATCGTTTGGCATTGTGCAGTAGATATACAGCCAGAATTCCAAAAACGATATTTGAAAACCAAACAGCTAACATAGGAGGAAAAGTCGATTTCTCGGCCAAAACTCCAAAAATCTTATCAAAAAACACAAAACTAAATGCCACAGCAATTCCTATGGTCAAATTCATTCCCATTCCTCCCCTCCTTTTCATCGAGGATACCGCAACAGCAATAACTGTGAGAATAAATGCCGAAACTGGAACGCTAAATTTCTTATACAAAACCACCGAATAAACCTTGATATTAGACGAACCTCTTTTTCTTTCCTTATCAATAAAATCAATTAACTCGCCCACTCTTAGAGTTTCAGCAATATAAACCACCGGAGTTAAATCTTCGAGTTCAAATTTAAACTTCAGATTTTTTTCAGGCAAAACTTCAATCTTATCCCCTAATTCTCCAACTGTTCTTTTAGTATAATCGTATAAAGTATAAGTACTGTCTTTTTCATTCCATTTAATCCTGCTGGCAGTAATTTTAGAAACCATTTTTTCTTTATCAAATTTCTCCAAAACAAAATTAAAAGCCATCTTAGAAGAACTATTAAAATTACTTACATACAAGAATTCCTTGTTATTCAATTGTCGGTAAACATCTGTATTGTCGCCAACCATTTGCTCTCTACCTCCCGATCTCAAGTACATGTATCGAAAATTATTGAAACCTTCACTGGCTTTTGGAACTACATAAAATCCCATTAATAAAACTCCAATAGAAACTATTGTAGCTCCAATGATAAATGGTCTTAAAAAACGAGTAAAAGAAATCCCCGAACTCAAAATAGCTATAATCTCAGTATTATTGGCCAATTTTGAAGTAAACCAAATAATTGACAAAAACAAAAATATTGGGAATAACGCATTTGCAAAATAGATAGTAAAATTACCGTAATAGACAACAACGTCCATAAATGGAACTTTGTTCTCAATCATCTTATTAATCTTTTCCGAAACGTCAATTATAATCCCAATAGGGATAAACATCAACAACATAGCCATAAAAGTGGCTAAATATCTTTTAAGAATGTACCTATCTAATATCGTTAACATACTTTAAAGTTAGAAGTTAGAAGTTAGAAATTAGAAGTCAAGTGCTGAGAAACTCCCAGCTTCCATCATCTAACTCCCAGCTTTTTTTTACAAGCGTTGGCTCATGTTTTTTACCATCATCTCTTTCCAAGGTCTGAAATCGCCTGCCAAAATATGTTTTCTGGCCTCACGAACTAACCACATATAAAAACCTAAATTATGAATCGTGGCAATTTGCTTTCCAAGATATTCATTCGCCGCAAATAGGTGACGTAAATAGGCTTTTGTATATTCAGTATCCACAAATGTGATTCCCATTTCGTCAATTGGCGAAAAATCGGCTTCCCATTTTTTATTCTTGATATTGATTGTTCCGTTAGCCGTAAACAACATTCCGTTTCTGGCATTACGGGTAGGCATCACACAATCAAACATATCAATTCCTAGTGCAATATTTTCTAAAATATTAATCGGAGTTCCCACTCCCATCAAATAACGCGGTTTGTCTTCCGGCAAAATTTCGGTAACCACCTCAGTCATCGCATACATTTCTTCAGCAGGTTCACCAACTGACAATCCTCCAATGGCATTTCCTACCTGACCGGAATTAGCAATATATTCCGCCGATTGACGTCTTAAATCTTTGTAAGTACTTCCCTGAACAATAGGAAAAAAAGCCTGATCATAACCATATTTCACCGGCACTTTGTCCAGATGATTGATACAACGGTCTAACCAACGGTGGGTCATGTGCATCGAACGTTTGGCATAATTATAATCGCAAGGATAAGGCGTACATTCGTCAAAAGCCATGATAATATCAGCTCCAATAGTACGCTGAATTTCCATTACATTTTCGGGCGTAAACACATGATACGAACCATCAATATGCGATTTAAACTTCACCCCTTCTTCCTTAATTTTTCGGCTATTCGAAAGAGAATACACCTGATAACCTCCGGAATCCGTCAAAATATTACGATCCCAATTCATGAATTTATGCAAACCACCCGCTGCTTCTAAAATTTTAGTCTGTGGACGCAAATACAAATGATAGGTATTTCCAAGAATAATATCAGGATTAATATCGTCTTTTAATTCTCTCTGATGCACCCCTTTTACCGAGGCAACAGTGCCTACAGGCATAAAAATAGGCGTTTCAATTACACCGTGATCTGTGGTAATGCTTCCCGCTCTGGCTTTAGAAAGTGGGTCTTTTTGTAATAAATCAAACTTCATACTAAGGTTTTTCTACCGATTGTTCGGCTGGCAAAGATAGTTTAATTTGGAAAAAGTCACTTATTTTTAACAGCAAAATCAGAGTGTTGACTTTTAAAAGTTTCCACCACAAATTACACCAACAAACACAAATTACCAGCTGTTTTTAATTACACAAATTCTTATACCAAAACACTTAAACCATCTATCGAATTCATTGTAATTCTGACTTCAAAAACAATTAGTGAATTCGCGGCTAACTTTTTCACAAACCAATAAGAATTCTAAATCCATCAAACCTATACTTCCTTAACTCCTTAATGGTAAATTTAAGTGTGTTTATATTCGTAACTTTGTATAAATAATAATTTTACTTAAAACACAATGAAACTCATCATCCAAGATACTTTCAACAAAGAATTACCCGCCGACCCAATTACAGAAAACTACGTCAGACAGGTTGAAAATGCTTGTTTTTCATTTGTAACACCCACAAAAACAGCAAATCCTCAAATCATCCACGTTTCACCGGAAATGCTTGAAAATTTAGGATTATCAGCAACCGATGTACAATCGGACGAATTCAAAAATGTTTTTACAGGAAACGAAGTTTTGCCTAACACCCAACCTTATGCCATGTGCTACGGTGGACATCAATTTGGCAACTGGGCAGGACAACTCGGCGATGGTCGCGCCATTAATTTAACCGAAATCGTTCATAACAAACAACGTTGGGCAATCCAACTCAAAGGCGCTGGAAAAACTCCCTATTCCAGAACCGCCGATGGATTAGCCGTTTTGCGTTCTTCCATCCGGGAATATTTATGTAGCGAAGCCATGTTTTACCTAGGTGTTCCTACTACCCGAGCTTTATCTTTAGCCTTATCAGGTGACGAAGTTTTAAGAGACGTACTTTACAATGGTAATCCTGCTTACGAAAAAGGAGCCATCGTAAGCCGGATTGCGCCTAGCTTTTTGCGTTTTGGAAATTACCAAATCCTCGCTGTTCGCAATGACATTGAAACACTAAAAACACTGGTTAATTATACCATCAAACATTTTTATCCTGAATTAGGTACGCCTTCAAAAGAAAGCTATCTCCAATTTTTCAAAAAAGTTGCCGAAAACAGCCTGGAAATGGTCATTCATTGGCAACGCGTGGGCTTTGTACACGGAGTGATGAATACCGATAAT
This sequence comes from Flavobacterium sp. GSA192, assembly GCF_006386525.1. NCBI lineage: Bacteria > Pseudomonadati > Bacteroidota > Flavobacteriia > Flavobacteriales > Flavobacteriaceae > Flavobacterium > Flavobacterium sp. GSA192. Next base: position 15,479 of record NZ_VAHC01000007.1, read on the forward strand.
ATGTCAATCTTGGGATTAACCATTGATTATGGTCCTTATGGCTGGCTGGAGGGCTATGACTATGGCTGGACCCCCAATACAACCGACTCCCAACACAAACGCTACCGTTATGGAAACCAACCTAATATAGTGCTTTGGAATTTGTACCAACTCGCCAATGCCTTATATCCTCTTATTAACGAAACCGAAGGATTAGAAAAAGTGCTAGCTGATTTTGGTACTGCGTTCGAAAACAAATATTTGAATATGATGCGTTCTAAAATAGGTCTTTTCAGCGAAAACGAAAACGATCAAAAACTCATTCAGGAATTAGAGAACAATTTGCATTTAACCGAAACGGATATGACCATTTTCTTTAGAAACCTAAGTCGTTTTTCAAAAGAAAATCCAGAACAAGGCATTTCGATTATTCAGGATGCTTTTTATGGTTCCATCGAACAATTGCCTGAAATAACTGAAGCATGGAATAAATGGTTCGATAAATACAGTATTCGTTTGCAATTAGAAAAGGAATCAGACCTAGAGCGTTCTGAAAAGATGAACGCTATTAATCCAAAATATGTATTGCGAAATTACATGGCACAACTCGCCATCGATGCAGCCGATAAAGGAGATTACAACCTAATCGATGAACTTTTCAATTTATTAAAAAAGCCCTACTCTGAACAAGAAGACCAGGAAAAATGGTTCGCCAAACGTCCCGATTGGGCAAGAAACAAAGTAGGTTGTTCTATGTTGTCGTGTAGTTCTTAGCTATCTAACTCATTTTTACCAAATTTCTTAGTTATTAAAATTACCCTACTAAATCCATATAATTACATATATTTGTATGATATTTATACAAATTAATATGCAACACACCTTATTAATAGTTCCCGGATTAGGAGATTCGACAACAGGACATTGGCAGGACAATTGGTTACATCATTTTCCAAATGCAAAAAAAGTAGTTCAAAACAATTGGAATCAACCACAATTAAAGGATTGGTTAAGCAATCTGGATGCAACTATCAAAAGTATCGAAACACCCATTATTATTGTCGCCCATAGCCTTGCGGTTTCGTTAGTTGCTCATTGGTCACAACAAAATGACAGCAGCAAAATTGCTGGTGCTTTACTGGTAGCTCCCGCCGATGTAGAATCGGCAGTTCATACTCCCGAAGAAACCTGGAACTTTGCTCCTATTCCTTTAGACAAATTAAAGTATTCATCTATCGTAATTACCAGTTCTAATGATCCTTACATTTCGGCAGAAAGAGCCGAATTTTTAGCTCAAAAATGGGGAAGTCTGTTTTATAACGTTGGTCCAAAAGGACATTTGAATCTGGATTCACAACTGGGACTTTGGGAAGAAGGACAAGAAATATTACAAACTTTACTACAGTTAATTACTAAAAATTAAGAATTAAACGAAGGCCTCATCCGGGGCTTTTTTATTACTATAACGTTTTCTAAAAACACTACCTAAAATCATTTTCTAACATTCATAAATAAAATTGTTAAAACACAGCTATCTTCCAAAAAAAAATTGCTCTCTAAAATAATTCTGAAAATGAATTTAAAAAACTAAAAGTACTGGAAAAATTAAAAGACGCTAACTTAGACATCAAATTCCATCAAATCACTAATAGCAATGACTCGATAAGTATCAATTAAAAAAAATTAGTGTATAATTTACATTTATAAAATCCATCTATTTTCTCCATAAAGAAACCAAAACCTCATTTAGAGCTGTTATTCCTAATACAATTGCAATCAAACAATTATAAAAATCATTTGTCTTACGGCAAAATAAAAATTACATTTGCAAAAGTTTATTAACTTTTACACTCAAAATGAAACCTAACACTCAACAATTAAACGATTTAATTATCCAAGTAAGAAGAGACATCCTTCGAATGGTTCACGCTGTTAATTCAGGTCACCCGGGAGGTTCTCTAGGCTGTACTGAATTTTTGGTAGCCTTGTATCAAAACATAATGGACCGCAAAGAAGGTTGGGATATGGACGGTATTGGTGAAGATTTATTCTTCTTATCAAACGGACACATCTCTCCTGTTTTTTATAGTGTTCTGGCAAGAAGCGGTTATTTTCCAGTTTCAGAATTGGCAACTTTCCGTTTGTTAAATTCAAGATTGCAAGGACACCCAACTACTCATGACAACTTGCCGGGAGTACGTATTGCATCTGGTTCTCTAGGTCAAGGATTATCAGTAGCAATTGGAGCAGCGCAAGCTAAAAAACTAAACAACGACAAGCATATCGTTTACACACTTCACGGTGATGGTGAATTACAGGAAGGTCAAAACTGGGAAGCTATTATGTATGCTTCTGCTAAAGGAGTAGATAACTTAATTGCAACTGTTGACCTTAACGGAAAACAAATTGACGGTACTACTGACGAAGTTTTAGCAATGGGAAGTCTTCGTGCTAAATTTGAAGCTTTTGACTGGGAAGTGGTTGAAATCACTAAAGGAAATGATGTTGAAGCTATCATTGGAGGAATGGCTGAAGCAAAAGCAAGAACCGGTAAAGGAAAACCAGTTTGTGTATTATTACATACTGAAATGGGTAACGGTGTAGATTATATGATGTACAGTCATGCTTGGCACGGTAAAGCACCTAACGATGCTCAACTTGAAAACGCTTTAGGACAAAACTATAATACTGGAGGCAATTCAGATTATTGAATTTCAGATTAGAGATTGCTTCGCCTATTCGCCTTTCAGGCTCGGGTAACGATTTCTGACTCGAGCGATAGCGAACAGGCAAAGCATTTTAGATTTTAAAACTTAGCATCTTAGAGTCTTAGAGGCTCAGTAACTCAAAAAAAACAAATGAAAAAATATATAAATACAGGAAGTAAAGATACCCGTTCAGGTTTTGGAGTGGGAATGACTGAATTAGGTCAAAAGAATGAAAATGTTGTAGCACTTTGTGCTGATTTGATTGGATCATTAAAATTTGATGATTTCAAGAAAAATCACCCGGAGCGTTTTTTCCAAATTGGTATTGCTGAAGCAAACATGATTGGAATTGCTGCAGGATTAACTATTGGTGGAAAAATTCCATTTACAGGAACTTTTGCTAACTTTTCTACAGGAAGGGTTTATGACCAAATTCGTCAATCAGTTGCTTACTCTGATAAAAACGTAAAAATCTGTGCTTCTCACGCCGGTTTGACTTTAGGAGAAGACGGTGCAACTCACCAAATCCTTGAAGATATTGGTTTAATGAAAATGTTACCGGGAATGACTGTGATCAATACTTGTGACCACAACCAAACTAAAGCGGCTACAATTGCTCTTGCTGATCACCATGGCCCTGCTTACTTGCGTTTTGGACGCCCGGTTGTACCTAACTTTACTCCTGCTGACGAACCATTTATCATTGGAAAAGCAATCATGTTAAACGAAGGTACTGATGTAACTATTATTGCTACAGGTCACTTGGTTTGGGAAGCTTTAATTGCTGCTGAGAAATTAGAAGAAAAAGGAATTTCTGCTGAAGTAATCAACATCCACACTATTAAACCATTAGATGCAGAAGCTATTTTAAAATCGGTAGCTAAAACTAAATGTATCGTAACTGCTGAAGAACACAACTACCTTGGTGGTCTTGGAGAAAGCATTGCAGGTGTATTAGCTGTAAACAATCCTACTCCACAGGAATTTGTAGCTGTTAGAGATAGTTTTGGTGAATCAGGTACTCCTGAGCAATTAATGGAAAAATACAAATTAAACAATCAAGCGATTGTTGAAGCTGTAGAAAGAGTTATTAAAAGAAAATAATTCGATTCTAAAATATATTAAAAATCCCATCTTGTTCTAAACGAGATGGGATTTTTGTTTTGAAAAACACTGCAATCGAATATTTGTCAAATAATTAAAACAGAGCAACATTCTTTTTTTAACATATAAGTCATATAAGCTTTTGTTTTATCCAATTCCTTGCCTATGATTTACAATTTAGATTACATAAATTAAGCTGTTCTTTATTATACACCAATAAATTATTGGTATTACTTATATGGTCATAAACCACAAAAAAAGAGATAAATTTAAGCCTAAAACTTATATGACTTATATGGTTTAAATTCTTATTATTGAGCATAAAGCAAAGACTGCATCACTTCAAAAGAAATACTTTCGTCTTCATTGACAAAATATTTCAACAGCACTTCCCCCCACATTTTACCATCACTATAATCGGCAATAATCCAACGATGATTTAGGACTTTTACTTTGTTAATTACAAATTTATTTGCCCCTATCTGATCCTGCCCCACATAAGGATTCCCTTTTGGATTAGCATTCAAATCCATCAATTTTTCGGTTACAACAGGAATTAATTTCTCGTAAGCGATTGTTTTATTGGCTATAGCCGAATCAAAATAATTTTGAGCGTTTTCATTATTTTCCAAAGAAAAATAATTGGCATCAATCAATTTATTAATCATCAAAGCCACACTGTCTCTGAGTTTTTTTGTGGTTTTTTCGTATCGGTTTTGCTCAAATTTCACTTCCTTACTTAAAAACATATAGGTAAAAATATTAATTAATACCAATAAAATAAAGGCGTAGAGCGTGAATGACTTTTTCATTGTAAAATTATTATAGGGTGATTTCTAAATTATCATAAGCTAGGAACACATTCTCAGGAAGTTTTTGTTGTACTTCTTCATGAAATCCCATCACATGGCTAATATGTGTTAAATAAGCCTTTTCAGGCTTTATCAAAGCAATAAATCCCAAAGCTTCTTCTAAATTAAAATGTGAAAAATGCGGTTCTTCCCTTAAAGCATTAATTACTAATACTTTTAAATTTTGAAGCTTTGCAATTTCGGCATCTTCTATTGTTTTTACATCTGTTAGATAGGCAAAATCATCTATTCGATATCCAAAAACCTGTAAACCCCCATGTGACACATTGACCGGAACAGCTATTTTATTTCCAATAGCAAAAGATTCATTATTGATTACTTCAATCGTTTTTACCGAAGGAGCTCCCGGATACTTATTAACTGTTTCAAAAACATAGTCAAAACGCATTTTCATATTGTCAATAACACGTTGGTGTGCATAAATAGGCATCACGCCCTGCCTAAAATTAAACGGTCTTATATCATCTAAACCGGCTGTATGATCAGCATGTTCATGCGTAAAAATAATTCCGTCCACTTTTTGACAATTAGCAACAAGCATTTGCTGTCTGAAATCAGGACCACAATCAATAACATAAGAATAATTATCCCAGTGGATCCATATCGAAACCCGGAGTCTTTTATCCTTGCTGTCCGCACTTTTACATACGGGATGATCACTGCCTATAACCGGAATTCCCTGAGAAGTACCTGTACCTAAAAAATATACCTTCAAATCTTATTTTTTTCACAAAAATAGGATTATTTCTCTTTTATTAGGCTAGCTATTTAATTAACTTTGTAACATCAGGCAAATACATAAAATTAAACTAAAAAATGGGTAGCGAAATAAAACTAAAAGGTGACAGAGTCATTGCACAAGTCCCTTCGATAAAAGACAAGGCACTACGTATCAATTTAAACGAAAATATTTATGGAACATTTGCCGAGATAGGCGCAGGACAGGAAACAGTAAGACATTTTTTTAGAGCCGGTGGTTCTTCGGGAACTATTGCAAAAGCAATGTCGGCCTATGATAAAGACTTTAGCGATGCCGTTTATGGTGTTGAAAAAGACGGTCGCTATGTTACTGAAAACCGACTGAAGAAAATGCTCTCGCACGAAGTTGACTTAATTGAAAAACGACTGAACAGAGAGAAACACCCTAACAAAATGTTTTTTAGCTACGCCAATACGGTAGCCACAATCGACTTTGCCAAACAATTTAAAGGACACGGATGGGTAGGTATTAGTTACCAAATTGACCCTACCGAAGAGTATAACGAAATCATACTTCATATCCGTTTTAAAGAAACGGATGCTAAACTCCAACAGGAAACCCTTGGAATCCTTGGTGTTAACCTAATTTACGGCGCTTTTTACAAATACGACGACCCAAAAAAATTACTGCGCTATTTATACGATCATTTAGACAAAGACCAACTGGAGATTGACACCATCAATTTCTCAGGACCTCGTTTTGCTGATGTTGACAACCGTTTAATCAGTTTGCAACTGGTTAAAAACGGAATGACCGATGCCGTAATGTTCAATCCAAAAGGAAAAAACATTCTTCCGGCTGCCGTTTTATACAAAAAAAACATATTAGCCATTAGAGGTAGTTTCCGTCCAGTTACCAAGGTAAATATGGATATGTATGAGAAATCATTACAAATGTTCCTTGAAGAAAATAAAGTGGACAAAGACAATACCTTGGTTATTTTCGAAATTACCTTGTCTAACCTGCGTTCCGATGGTGAAATTGACGAAAGAGATTTTATGGATCGTGCCGAATTACTTTGTTCACTAGGACAAACGGTAATGATTTCGAACTTCCAGGAATATTACAAAGTGGTAGAATATTTTGCTAATTATACCAAAGCCCGTATGGGACTTGCCATGGGTGTTAACAACCTTGTGGATATTTTTGACGAGAAATACTATCGCCATTTAAGTGGTGGAATTCTGGAAGCTTTTGGTAAATTATTCTTCCGGGACATGAAGGTATTATTATACCCAATGCTGGACGAAAACGGAGAAATCACCACTTCTGAAAACTTAAAAGTACATCCGCGAATGAAAGAACTATACAAATTCTTTAAATTCAACGGAAAAGTAATTGATGTGGAAGATTACAACCCTGAAAACCTAAAAGTATTCTCCCGTGAAGTCCTAAAAATGATTAACAACGGAATACCGGGCTGGGAACCAATGCTACCTAGCGGAGTTTCAGAAATCATCAAAGAAAAACGACTGTTTGGTTACGATCCTAATAAGACTTTAACGGAATAAAAATACAAACTCATAAATACTGAAACGCCACAAAGGAATTCTCTTGTGGCGTTTTTGTTTATCAAATATTTTTTGAAATAAATATCCTATTTTTGAGAATAAATAAAGTTTGATTGCCGTCAAAGCTATCCAACCAATATTAGCGTATAGTCACGAATTATATCAGACCTAAATATAAGTTGACATTAATTTGAAATTTAGTAAAATAATAATTTTTAAATATTTTTGAAAATGAAACACTTCTTTATATGTGTTATTTTTGTTCTAAGTCTAAAAGGCTTTTCTCAAGACTTTAATTATGGATTGTTAATTGGCGGAAATTTCTATGATATAGAAATTGATGGTCCAATAAGTGGAGGAGCTGCAAATAGTGATATTAATTTAGGATTATTTGGAGAATATATTATGAACGAAAACTTCGGATTAAAACTATATGGTATCTACAACACTACAAACGAAGTTGCTAGTTATGATATACCTAATGTTGGACGAGCTTTTAACGGAGTAAGATTAAAAACATTGCAAGCACATTTATTGACAAAGTTTGATGTTAATAAAGAATATAACAAAGGATTTTATTTAACAGGAGGATTTAGACTAACTTCGATTTTAGATAAAAACGCTCGTGATGACCAAGAACTTCTTGACGACTTTTATAAAAAATCAAATGTTGGTGTTCTACTCGGATTAGGAATTAATTTTTCTAAATCATTAAGTATTGAAGTTTTAGCAGATCGAAATTTAACGAATACTTTGGATAGTGAAAATAATACAGCTAAAAATTATGGATTTTATTTGAATTTATTATTTGATATAAGTAATTTGACTTCAAAAAATTAATCCCGACAAAGTATAAAAAATGCTATTTTGTGTTCAACTGCCCAAATATATCAACACAAAGTTAGCGCGGAAATATTTTCCGTGCCCGCAAAGATGAGAAAAAAGCTAGAAATACTTGATGAGATTCCTCATTCTTCGGAATGACAAAATTGCGTATATATCCCTAGCCGGCGCGCGAACAATGTCATTAAGTTAAACGTATTTTGTGTCATTTCGACCAGAGGGAGAAATCACATAACGTGAACAGCTTGTGTGATTCCTCATTCTTCGGAATGACAAAATTGGGTATACTCCACAGTTAGTGCGCGAATCCTTTCGCGTACCTACTCAACAACAAAAACGCCACAAAGAAATTCTCTTGTGGCGTTTTCAATTTACTTCAAAATCTGAGCAGCGTGCTCTTTTGTTTTTACATTTTCAATAACCTCATCGATAATTCCGTTTTCGTCAATTACAAAAGTGGTGCGGTGAATGCCGTCGTATTCGCGACCCATGAACTTTTTAGGTCCCCAAACGCCAAATGCTTCAATGACTTCTTTTTCTTCGTCGGCCAATAATGGAAATGGGAAATCATATTTTTCTTTGAATTTGGCTTGCGCTTTTGCCGAATCGGCACTAACACCTAACAAGGCATAATTATTAGCCTGAAAACGCTGGAAATTATCTCTTAAATCACAGGCTTCGGCTGTACAACCTGGTGTACTTGCTTTTGGGTAAAAGAAAACAACTAATTTTTTTCCTTTATAATCTTCTAATTGATGTGCTTTTCCGTCTTGGTCTACGCCAAAAAAATCGGGAGCTTTATCGCCTTTTTTTAATGTTGTCATATTTTTTTGTTTAACCACAAAGTTCGCAAAGCTTCCGCTAAGTTCACTAAGTTTTATTTTTTAATTGTTATTGTTTTTTGATATTGACATTGTCATTGATTTTTTGCCATTGCCATTGAAATTTCTTTTCTTTACCATTCAAAATTAAACTAAAATGACCAAACAAGAACGGGTAACATTTGTTATAAATACGTTAAAAGAACTCTATCCTACCATCCCGATTCCGCTAGACCATAAAGATCCTTATACGCTGTTGATTGCTGTTTTGCTTTCGGCCCAATGTACGGATGTGAGAGTGAACCAAATCACGCCTTTACTGTTTGCTAAAGCTGATAATCCGTATGATATGATAAAAATGTCGGTGGAAGAAATCAAAGAAATTATTCGTCCTTGTGGCTTGTCGCCAATGAAGTCGAAAGGAATCCATGGTTTATCTGAAATTCTAATTGAAAAACACGATGGCAAAGTTCCACAAAGTTTTGAAGCTTTGGAAGCATTGCCTGCTGTGGGACATAAAACGGCTAGTGTGGTCATGTCACAAGCCTTTGGAGTTCCTGCTTTTCCTGTAGATACGCATATTCACCGCTTAATGTATCGTTGGAATTTAACCAATGGAAAAAGTGTTGTTCAAACCGAAAAAGATGCCAAACGATTGTTTCCGGAGGAATTGTGGAACGATTTGCATCTGCAAATTATCTGGTATGGTCGCGAATATTCGCCGGCTCGTGGTTGGAGTTTGGAGAAAGATGTCATTACGAGAACTATTGGTCGAAAAACCGCCTTAGACGGCTATAAAAAGTAAATCTCACTAACTCTAAAATAATTAGTGAGATTTACCAAAACAGCTATTGCTAGCTTCATTAATTTGCAATAATTTCAAAACTATTATCCGCAACTTTTATCATGTGCAGTGCTTTGGAATAATTTAATAGAAAAGAAATAACTTCTTTTTTAGGTTTCATCTGTGTAGTAACTAGATTTTTTTTAGAGTAAATTTTTGCCATATATTATTCTTTCTTTTTAAGTCGTTAGAATAGAACGTGGCAAGTTTGGATATATTGTTTAATTGGTTAAAATAATTTGATGTTTATCAATTACTTTTCTCAAATTCATTAGTGCATAACGCATTCTCCCTAAAGAAGTATTGATACTCACTCCTGTAATTTCCGAAATTTCTTTAAAACTCATATCTTTATACATACGCATCACCAAAACTTCTTTTTGGTCTTCCGGAAGTTCTTCAATCAGTTTTTGAATGTCTAATTCTACCTGATTGGCAATCAACTGATTTTCGATAGTTAACGTATCATCCGTCATAATGGAGAAAACCGAAAACTCCTCGGTTTCCCGATACAAGGGCATTTTTTTGTTTTTTCTAAAATAATCGATAATCAAATTATGAGCAATACGCATCACCCAAGGAAGAAATTTCCCTTCCTCGTTATAGGAATTGGATTTAAGGGTTTTAATAACTTTTATAAAAGTGTCCTGAAAAATATCGTTAGCAACATCTCTATCGGAAACTTTTGAATATATAAAACCGTAAATTTTAGATTCGTGTCTTTTGATCAAAGTAGCTAAGGCCTCTTCGTTACCTGCCACATAATCCTGTACCAACAAGGCGTCTGGAATTTGAATATTAGCTATCATAGTAATACTTTTTAGTATGAGTTAAATTGGGGTATTTTTCTAAAAAGTAGTTTTATACTATAGGCGCTTCTATTTTTGAGGTGATTAATTCTCCAAATTTAACGAATAATTGTCTTGCTTGGTAAATAAATTTGACAAAAATTAAACCAAAAATAAAGTTTTACAATATTTTATAAAATATTGTTATTCTTTTACAACATTTCAACTTAAATTCTGAAAACCAAAACCTTACTGCTTCCTCTCTCCATTTTTTTTACTGATAAACCTTGATATAATCTATTTTAAACTCTTGCGGAAAAATAGCATCATCTACTTCCGGACCACCAAAATTTCCGCCTATAGCCATATTTACCAAAAAATAAAATGGTTGATTATATGGCCAAATAGCCTCTGTTTTATGCTCCGGATTAAAGGTATAAACCAATTGATTATCGACATAAAAATCAATTTTTTCCGGATTCCAGTCTATTGCATACAAATGAAATCCTTGCTCAATTGTTGCTATTTTAGTTTTCTTTGTATTAATTGTATTTCCATGACTGTCCTGGGTATGCAAGGATGTAAAAACGGTATTAGGTTCTTTACCAACATATTCCAAAATGTCAATTTCTCCACATTTAGGCCAACCCACCTTATCAATATTAGCTCCAAGCATCCAAAAAGCCGGCCAAATTCCGGAACCAACAGGCAATTTAGCTTTGGCTTCAAAATAGCCGTACTGAAATTCCTTTTTTCCCTTAGTTGTAATTCTCGAAGAAGTATATTTTTCTCCTTCTTTTTTAGCTGTTATCACTAAGTACCCGTCTTTTAGCTGTTGGTTTTCTTTAGTATAAAGTTGGCGTTCATTATTACCCCAACCGCAGTTGGGGCAACCATCTCCTAATTCAACATTCCAATTATTCAAATCTAATTCTTTAGCGTTAAATTGTTCTTCCCAAACTAATTTTTTCCCTTTTGGCTGGGCCAAAGAAAGGGTGCTGACGAAAAGTATAATTAAAAATTTATTCATTTTTTAGTTGTTTAAATATTGGAAATCATTTTCCAAAGTTTGCACTGAATTTCCTCCGACAAAAACTTTAAAATCCCCCGGTTCTGCTTCCCACTTTGATTGGGCAGTATAAAATTCAATTGTTTTTTTATTGATTGTAAAATTTACTTTTTTAGATTCACCGGGCTGTAATTCAATCATTTCAAATCCTTTCAATTCTTTTACCGGACGGGTTACCGATGCGATCAAATCACGAATGTATAACTGAACCACCTCTTTTCCAGCGTATTTTCCTGAATTTTTAACCGTTACTGAAACTTCAATTTGCTCGTTTCCTGAAAATGCTTTTTGACTTAAACTTAAATTTGAATATTCAAATTTTGCATAACTCAAACCATAACCAAAAGGATACAAAGGCGTATTTTTTTCGTCAATATAATGCGACCAAAATACGCTATCGGGCTCTGTCATAAAAGGGCGACCGGTGTTTTTATAATTGTAATAAATAGGAACCTGTCCCACATTTCTGGGGAAAGTCATAGGTAATTTTCCACTTGGGTTATAATCTCCATACAACACCTGTGCAATGGCATTTCCACTTTGTGTTCCCAATTGCCAGACTTCTACAATAGCAGGAATATGAGCATCGGCCCAAGGAATGGCTAATGGTCTTCCGTTATTTAAAACCAAAACAATATTCGGATTCACTTTATAAACCGCTTCTAATAACTCCTGTTGTACTCCCGGCAATCCAATATCAGTTCTACTTCTACCCTCTCCTGACTGCAAACCGTGTTCACCTAAAGACATAATCACTACATCGGCAGTTTTTGCGGCCTGTATTGCTTCGTCAAATCCGCTTTTGTCAGTGGTGTTAATTTTGGTTTCCCAGATAAATTCGGTTCTACCTTCGGTTACATCGGCACCTTTTACATAACTCAATTGGTTTCCTTTATAATTTTGTAATCCTTCTAATAAAGATACTGCCGAATTATCATCGGCTGCGATGCGCCAACTCCCCAGCGGACTGGTTTTATCATTTGCCAAAGCACCAATTACAACTATTTTTTGTCCTGATTTTTGAAGTGGCAACAACTCTTTTTCATTTTTCAAAAGAACAATTGATTTTTTTGCCATTTCTAAAACACCTTCGTGAAAAGCTGCTTTTCCTACTGTTTCTTTTTCGTAGTTTTCATCACAATACAAATAAGGATTATCAAACAAACCCAATTCAAATTTAACTTTCAAAATTCTTCGGGCGGCATCATCAATTAGGCTTTCTTTTACTTTTCCTTCTTTTACTAAAGTGGCTAAATGTGCTACATAAGCATTGGATTCCATATCCATATCAGAACCTGCATTAATAGCGATTTCGGCCGCATGTTTGCTGTCTTTAGCAAAACCATGAGGAATCATTTCGTTAATCGAACCCCAGTCAGAAACCACAAAACCATCAAAACCCCAATCGGATTTCAGGATTTTTCTTTGCAAATAAGCGTTCCCTGTTGCGGGAATTCCATTCAGTTCATTAAAAGAATTCATAAAAGTGCGAACCCCCGCATCGACAGCTGCTTTGAATGGAGGGAAAACAATATTTTGCAAAGTAGATTCGCCAATATCAACTGTATTATAATCTCGTCCTGATTCAGCAAAAGCATAAGCCGCAAAATGTTTGGCGCAAGCCAAAATAGTATTTCTCGCTTTCAAATCATCGCCTTGGAAACCTTGCACACGGGCAATTGCTATCTGACTTCCTAAATAAGGATCTTCCCCGGCACCTTCCATCACTCTACCCCATCGGGCATCACGGGAAATATCTACCATAGGAGCAAAAGTCCAGTTGAGTCCAACAGAAGCCGCTTCCTCAGCAGCAATGGCAGCTGATTTTTTTATTTCTACTAAATCCCAACTGGCAGCTTCGGCTAGTGGAATAGGACTGATGGTTTTATACCCATGAATCACATCAAAACCAAATAATAATGGAATTCCTAATCGTGTTTCTTCGACTGCTATTTTTTGTAAAGCCCTTACGTCTTTTACTCCTTTCACATTCAACATCGAACCTACCAAACCATTTTTTAAATCGGCGTATTTCTTAGCTGCCTGACCTTCTTTAGGCGTAGGCCCTGTAATTTCCCAAAAACCATTGTATTGATTGAGTTGTCCAATTTTTTCTTCCAAAGTCATCAATTTTAAAACGGAATCTACTCTCGTTTCTAACTGATTTTTTGGAATAAAACTTACATTGGACTTTACTATTTTTTGACTACAGCTCAATATAGCAATGGTAATGAAAACAAATAACATTGTTTTTATTACTCTCATTTTCTGTCTGTTTTTAATTAAAAGGCCGATTTTATTCGACCTTTCAATTGCATTTTTAATTTGATTATTGGTACACTCTTACATAATCTACTTCCATAGAAGATTGCGTAAATCCAGGATCGATAGTCCCTCCAAAACTTCCTCCCATAGCCACATTTAGAATCATAAAGAAGTCTTTATTGAAAGGCAAACTACTGTCGTTAGTAACGGTATGAAAAAGCACATCATCTACATATATTTTTACTGATGTAGGACTCCAAATAGCTTTATATACATGAAATTCAGAAGAAGCATTTGTTATTGTCGTAGTATTTGTATTCCCATTTCCTCCTGAGCGACCCGGATAATGTAAAGTACCATGGATTTTATTAGGTTCATTTCCTTTATGCTCCATGATGTCTATTTCTCCACAAGCCGGCCAGGTATTAGTAGCATAATCAGCCCCTAACATCCAGATGGCAGGCCAGGTTCCTCCACCAACGGGCAACTTAGCTCTAACCTCAACTTTTCCATAAGTAAAATCAAACTTACCTTCTGTTTTTAATCTTGCGGAAATATAAGACGAACCTACTTTTTTAGCGGTAATTTTCAAACTTCCACCAGCAACAATTACGTTGTCAGAAGCATTCGTATAACTTTGTGCTTCATTATTCCCCCAGCCATCAGTACCGGTTCCTAAATCGTAAGTCCATTTAGTAGCATCGGGAGCGCCATCGGTATTAAATTCATCTGAGAATTTTAAAACAGTATAGTCTGGGTCAGGAGACAAAGTTGGCATAGTTGTAGTAAATATGAGATACCAGGCTAGTGCTGCATTATTTCCTTGAACTAATCGCACTACCATTCTATTTTCAGTAATGGATAAAATTTCATATTGAGTCGCTCCTGCATAATAGCCCATAAAACCTCCATCAGAAAAATTCATCACTGTTCCTGTAGTTACTCTTGTCTCAGCTGGATTTTTAGAAACAACTGAAGTGGAAGGACTTAAAGATACAATTTTAGTACCTGCTGTACTATAAGCTAAACAAGCATCATCGCCACCATTTGTTCCGCCTGCAACACTTTTATAAGAGTTGTGAAAAAAGGTATTTCCTTTGTTATCTTGTTTGTATTCAATTTTACCATTTACCAAAGCAAAAGTATAATCTCCATCATAGAAACAAGTAGCTGATTTTTCAAAAGGCTCTGCCTGGTAATAATTAGCAAAATAATTTTTAGTAGCGTCACCATCATTTTGTCCAACTCCAAGATGACCTTTTTCGGAGGCAGCTAAATACCATTTTTTTCCAGTAGCCGTACCACCAGTAAGAAACTGTGTAGATCTTTCATCGCTAAAATTACTAAAAACAGTGACTTCTACTGTTTCATTGGTAGCTAAACCTCCTTTACCATAAGCAATTACTGTTACTGTATAAGTATTAACACCAACTGTTGTAAAGCCATGCTCTACAATACCTCCTGGAGAATTTTCTGTAACACCATCCCCATAGATATACTTATAAGAAATAGCACCATCAGCTGTACTCTTAAACTTAACAGTACCAGAACCATCTCCATTAGGCAGAGCATCAGTTTTTCCAACTATTTCTACTGTAACATCTAGATTAGTTGGAGCGCTTAATGTTCCAAAAACTAAATTATCCTCCTGACAATTGACCATCAGTAACAATGTAAAAATGGCAATTGTACTTCTTAATATATTTTTCATCTTTTGTAGTTTTAGTTAGATTGTTTGATATCATCAAAATAATAGGTAGTTCCTGTTCCATTTACACCAAAATCAGGGAACAAAATGACTCTATCATACGCATTAGCAGTATTGAACGCAGCTGAGCTTGTCAAATCAAACGTGAGTACCTGCCATGAATTAGCCACTGTTGTTGTGGCTTCGATTTCAACAAAAACTGTTGGATTACCATTACCATCTTTTGGAGAGGTTGAAACTTCCATTTTGAACAAAATCTTAGCTCCAACTTTTGGCGACCAAACATTCACTTTCACCTTAGTTCCTTTAGTAAAATCAACTTTAGCATCTAAATTCAAACTCGCTCCAGCCCAAACCTGTGCTCCTGATGGTTTCTCAATTTTCACTACTTTATTGGATAAATTATTACCTGATTTATCAGGATTATCAATCACAGCTGCCGGAATAGCTCCAAAATCAGCTGCTCCAAAACCTGCCCATGGATACGTTAAGGTTGTAGATTCAAAATCAATAGGCATTTCAATTAAAGCAGAAGGTGTTTTGTAGAAATAAATATTATCGATAAAAACACTTCCTCCTGCCCAAGGTGTTCCTACAAATTTCAATTGAAATATATCAGCTACTGTTAATCCCTGGCTTGTAAAAGCTGAGATTGGAATATCAATACTGGTCCATTGATTTGCAGTTAAATCCTTTACTACTGGTTTTTCACCATTGGTTTTACTGATTAAAGAAGTTTCTATTTTTTGTAAATCAGCAGTCCAAACGTCCATGTGAATGAATTCCATTCCGGAAACATCAATGGTTGTTCCGTCAGCCAATGCTATCCCTTGGTAGCTTAATTTGATATAATTGAGCATTTTATCGCCATTTAAGTCAAATTCTGTCCAGCTGCTTCCCTGACCTGCTTGTCCCCAATCCGGGAAATAATTGGTACCGGCAACATTCGTATATTTTGAACCATAAATAGAAATGACATCAGCTGCCTGACGATTAGGTGGTGTTGGAGCCGAAGTAAAAGGCTTATTCACAACAGTTACCGTAAATTGCTGTGAAAATTCAGTGGTTTGAATCGCTGCACTTTTAGAAACTACTCTAATCGTATAAACGCCTGCATTTTGATAGGTATAAGAAACCGGTTCTCCATTATTAACCGAAATAGGATCCGGTTTTCCAGCCTCGCCAAAATAAACATCATAAAACAAGGCATAATCTGCAGTTGCCACAACATTCACTTTTTTAGAAACAGCTAAATCATTTTCGATAGTAACCACTAAATTTTGTGGTGCTTTAAAAGAAACGACAACTTGTTGAGTGACTTCAGTTCTTTTTCCATTTAAAGTAGTTCCAACAATTTTAGCATTATACGTTCCTTCTTTGTAAACATGATCTACCGTAGCCCCCGGATTCACATAAGCCGGTGTTGTGGTTTCATCACCAAAATATATTTCGTATTTAGTAACTCCCTCTCCTTTAGGCAAGAAAGTTACTTTTCCTGTATTATCCTGCGTAACAGTAGTTAATGCTGAAATATTAGTTGGAGCACCCAGTGTATCCAAATCAATCAGATCATTCTCGGTTGAACAACTAAAAATCATAGCTGCTACAATAAGACTTGTTATGTATTTTATCTTTTTCATTATACTAATTATTATAGTTAGGATTTTGTTGCCAGTTTCCTGCTGCAAATTGAATCTCTTCAATTGGAATAGGAAATAATTCATTCTTATTAGCCGTAAATCCCGGAATTTCCTGAGCCGCTTTTCCTGTTCGAACCAAATCAAAGAAACGATGTCCCTCTCCTGCTAATTCTACTCTTCTTTCTGCCTGAATAAAATCAGCTAAGGCTGCTCCTGATGCAGTAATATCATGGTTGTTATCCCCAAAAGCACGACGTCTTACTTCATTCAGATAATTTCGAGCAAGGGCATCATTTGGAGCTGTACTTTTATTGTATGCTTCTGCTGCCATTAATAATACATCAGCATAGCGAATAGCTCTATAATTATTTGGACTTGTCAATTTAACATCCCCAGCTGCTTCTGTTCTTCTTTTTCTAGGTATGTATTTTCTATTAAAATATCCTGTATCTTGATTTTGTTTGGTGTAACTCGTACCTGGATTTTGTGCTATCCATGCTACCATATCTAAAATAGTTACCTCCTTTCTTAAATCGCCTGCTTCAAAAGCACTAACGATCTTTGGTGTAGGTAAATTAAAGTTGTTTCCATCAGCAAATACAGGACCAACGTATCCAAAAGGACCTGCAAAACCTACTGCAACATTTCCTTCGCTATATTGTAATTGTCCATAACTGGCACCTTCAACATCTGTGTACTGAATTTCAAAAACAGATTCAGGTCCGTTTTCCCCCGATTCTTCGAAAATACTTCCAAAAGGAGTCAAACCAGCATTTATTTGCTGTGTTGTCAAATCAGCAGTTTGAACTAAATGGTATCTACCAGTCGCAATTAATTTTCCAAAAGTCTCGGCAGCTAAATCGTATTTTTTATCATACAAGTATGCTTTTCCAAGTAAGGCTAAAGCTGCACCACTTGTAGCTCTGCCCTGTTGTGCAGGGGTTGCAGGTAAATTTTCGGCTGCATAAATTAAATCATTTTGGATAGAAGCATAAACATCTGAAACTGATGAACGCGGTATTGAAGTCTCATCACCAGGGGAAAAACGTGCGTCTCCTTTCATTGGGATACCTCCAAACCATTTTACCAACTCAAATTGATAGTAAGCTCTTAGAAAACGGGCTTCTGCAATAATTTTATTTTTTCCTTCAAAATCCGTTTTATCTTTGAATTCAAGGATATAATTAGCTCTTTGAACTCCTGCAAACATCCAATCCCAAAGTTGTTTTAAATTTTCATTCACAGGACCATGAATCATTTGATCAATTTGTTGGTAACCTATAACGTCTGTTGGGCTGTTTCCTCCTGCAAATGTGTTATCAGAGGCTATTTCTCCCATTAAAACATTAATAAAAGTGGACTGTAATAAATCATAGGCTGCAATTACAGCATTTTCATAATCGGATTTAGAATTAAAATAATTCTCTGAATCGATAGAGTATTGAACAGGACGACTCACAAAATCATCACTACAAGAACTAGTCATTGTAGCAAAAACAGTTATCGTCATTATGGTGATAAATAGATACTTTTTCATTTTAATATAAATTAAAAATTAATGTTTAAACCTAACATATACGTTCTTGGAATAGGATAGAAACCATAATCGATCCCACCTCCTATAGGAGCACCATTAGAAGCACCCGGGTCAAATCCTTTGTATTTTGTAAAAGTGTAAAGATTATTAACCCCAGCATATAGGCGTAACTTACTTAGTCCAACTTTTTCTATTGTATTTGGATTTAAAGAGTATCCCAATTGGATATTTTGGATTCTTACATAGGACGCATCTTCAACAAAATAATCAGAAAACAAATTATTAGTTGTAGCTGCTGTTGTGACTCTGGGAACGCTATTACTAGTTCCTTCTCCAGTCCATCTGCCTAAAACATAATTTAAACGATTGGCATCTGGTGCAACACTCTCGTAATTACGAACCATATTATTGCCTAAAGAAGCAAAGGTGTACATCGAAAAATCAAGTGCTTTATAATTAAACTGCACATTGAAACCCATTGTTGCTGTAGGGATTGGATCTCCAATATCTGTTCTGTCATCAAAACTGATTTTGCCATCTCCATTAACATCAACATATCTAATATCTCCCGGAGATGCCGCTACTCCAAGCTCAACCTGAGATGGGGCATCATTAACTTCTTGTTGATTTTGAAAAATACCATTTGTTTTCAAACCATAAAAATACCCTATGGAATGACCTACCTGCATTCTTGAAGGCGCTTGTTGACCAATTCCAAAGGAGCCACCGGCAATAAATGGTGTCCCCATATAAGTTACATTGTTGCGTAGCATAGTAACATTGTAACCTAAACTCATATTAAAATCATCTGAAAATCTATTGCTATAATTTACAGCAAATTCAATACCTTCATTTCTAACTGTTCCAGCATTAATCGTAGGATTTGAAGCTCCGGGTGATTGCCCTCCTGATATGCCTGAAACTGGAATGCCAGGGATTAATAAATCAGCTCTGGTATCAATAAAATAATCAACAACTATATTTATTTTATTGTCAAACAAATTCATATCTACTCCAACATCAAATTTCTTAGCTTCTTCCCATTTAAGATTCGGATTCGGAATTTGACCACTAGCGCGACCATTTATTAAAGTACCATCAAAAACATAGGTTGCTTCACCCGTAAGCTGAGAAATGTAGCCATTATTAGGAATAGCATCATTTCCTACTATACCATAACTTCCTCTTAATTTTAAGAAATTTATAATTGATGATTCACCAAAAAATCCTTCGTCAGAAATTACCCAACCAGCCGTTACCGAAGGAAAATAACCTACTTTATTTCCCGGACCAAATTTGGTTGAAGCATCTCGTCTTAACATGGCAGACAAAAGATATTTTCCTTTATAATCGTATTGTAATCTTCCAAAATAAGACAACCTTCTTTCGTCATATACATAAGAACTTACAGGCACTGTTCCTGCAGGAGGAGCACCGTTAGCCAAGCTAATATCGGCAAAATCCCATGAATTATTAGGCACATCATAACCTGTTGCAAATAAACCGTTACCATATTCTTTAAAAATAGTATTACCAACTACACCAACCAATTTGTGGTTTTCAGCTATGGTTTTAGTATAAGTAGCAAATAAATCAAAAGAATAGTTGTTGTCGTTAACCGCATTTTGAGAGACGGAGCTACGTGTGGTATTAAACACTTTACCACTACCGTAATCTAATATCGGAGAAAAGCTTTTAGACTCACTATTTGCCGTTTTAAATCCAATGGTACTGCTTAATACAAAAGCAGGAGTGAACTTATAATCCAACCCAAAATTTCCATTTATTTGCTTAAAGTTATAATCATTATAACTATTAGCAATTTGAGCCAAAGGGTTAATCATTTCATTTCCTAAGGAGCCTCCCGGAAACACCGTAAAATTACCTGATGAATCGTAAGGATTAAGATTAGATGGCGCATTAACTGCATTTAATAGTACGGAAGCATTGCTATTCTCAGGCAAGGTTCTTCTGTTAAAATAGGTATAAATCACATTTGTTTTTAACTTTAGCTTCTCAGTAACATCTGCACCAAGAGAAACCCTTGCTGTATTTCTTAAAAATCCGGATTTTGATTCACCTACAATTCCTTCTTGATCTAAGTGTGAGCCACTAACAGAATACGTAATCTTGTCAGATCCTCCTGAAAAAGTCAAATCGTGACTAATGATAGGCACCCCTTTACTTAGCGTTTTGTCCTGCCAATTTGTTCCTTTACCAAATCCGCTAACATTTGTATATGGTATTACATTTCCACTATTAGCATATCTTTCATTAAGCAACAAAGCATATTCCGTAGCATTTAATATTGGTAAAGTGCGTGAAGTTTCTTGAAAACCAGCATAGGTATTATATACTATTTTACCTTTAGAATTCTTTTTACCCATTTTAGTGGTTACCAAGATTACACCATTTGCAGCAGCAGAACCATAAATGGCAGCCTGTGCGTCTTTTAAAACAGTGATGGTTTCAACATCATTAGGATTCAATAATCCCAATTCTCCAATATAACCATCTATTATAGTTAATGGTTTGGCATCACCATTAGTAGCAATACCACGAATTCTGATATCCAATGCTGCACCAGGAGATCCTGATTGAGTAGTAACATTAACCCCTGAAACAGTTCCTTGTAAAGCTTGTTCTATTCTTACAGGTTTTAATACTTCTAAAGTTTTACTATCCACAGTAGAAACTGCTCCGGTAACTTCTTTCTTTTTTTGGCTTCCATAACCAATTACAACCACTTCATCTAACACTTTTGAATCTTCTAATAGAGTAATACTCATATTAGTGTTAGTTCCTGTTACGGAATATTCAAAAGTTTTATACCCTATAAAAGAAAAGACAACAACGGAACCCGGTGGAAGTCCCTTTAAAGTAAAATTCCCATCAAAATCAGTGGAGGTACCACTAGTGCTGTTCTTAACTTGAACATTAACCCCTGGTATTGGTAAACCAGAACTTTTTTCTTTTACAGTTCCACCTATGTCATAACTTTGAGAAAAAACCAAAGTTGAAAACATTAGAAAAACAATTAATAGATAATTTGATTTCATATAGTTTGTGTTTTTTATTGTGAATTATAAAATTATAATCTTAAAACGCTAATTAATTAAAAATAACCCCTACAAAAAACATACAATAAAAATAAAAACACTTTTATTTATCAATAATTCAACAAAAACAAGAAAACACAAGAAATAATGAATCCTTAATTTTTTATTAAAAAACATAAAAAAACCACAATATTTAGCAAATGTTGTGGTAATGTATAGTTTTTACTGTCTTTGTAAAGGTCAGCTATACAGTCAAAATATACTCAACCAAGCCTTGTTCATGTGATAAATCCATTTTTTTACGCAAACGGTATCTTTTTATCTCAACGCTTCGTACCGATATATTTAACAATGGAGCTATTTCTTTTGAAGACAAATTGAGTCTTAAGTAAGCACATAATCGCAAATCATTTGCAGTTAAGGAAGGGTGTGCCTCTTTCATTTTTTTCAGGAAATCCTTATCTGTTTTATTAAAAGCTTCCTGAAAAACACTCCAGGAATCTTTTCCTGTAATATTCTTATTGATAGTAGAAATTACGGTTTTAATACTTCGGCTATCACTTTCTTCATTGTTTTTTAAATCTTTCTGGATAAAGGCTAATAATTCATTTTTACTATGCAAACTCATAGCAGAAGCAGCAAGCTCTTTATTGATTTCATCCACATCATGAGATAATTGTTCATTTTTTAAACGCATTAATTGTTGTTCATTTTCCAACTCTTTTATCTCTAACAACAAATTATTTTCTTCAATCAGTTTTTCTTTCTGACGTTGATAATATTTATTGTATTCTTTATGAATTAATCGAATGGATAAAAATCCTAAAAGAATATAAATAACAATAGCCAAATTAGTAGCATACCAGGGTTTTAAAATCGTAAAACGATAAGTTACTGTATTTTCCAGATTCGAATTAGCCAATTTTGCCTTCACTTTAAAAACATAATCCCCTGATGGTAAATTCTTAAAATTAACTGAGGGCCTTACATTCCAATCACTCCATTGATCCTGAAAACCTTCTAAAATATATTGGTATTCCACATTAATATATTTATTATACTCAGCTACGGTGTATGAAAAAGTAAGATTGTTTTCATCATGTGGAAATCGACCTTCCTCAAGAATTGGATTAGTTTTCACTGACCCATTTAGCGTATTACTACTAATATTTGAAATAGAAACTTTATAATTTTCGAAAGCCAATTCGTTAATATTCATTGTATAATAACCATCCGTAGTTCCAAAAAAATAAGTAGAAGGCGATAATTGAGTAATATTCTCATAGCCTAACATGGAATTTGTCAATGAAGCAGGAATAGGAATACTGTTTCTTTTTAGCTTATTAATCAACTTATTAGAAGCATAATAACTAATATAATTCTTGGAAAACAACCATATTTTATTAGAATTATCTACAATCATTTTACCCGAAGTATATTCGTCTTTTTCAAAAACAGAACTCAAAACCGGCTCTTTATAAAACTCTTTTGTAGTATTATTTAATTTAAAAACCCCCTCTTTATTAGCATAATAAATTACATTGTTAAACTGAACCAAACTGGCATTTTTCCCTTTTTTGGGATTTTTATAGGCAAAATTCCTTCTGACTTCCTGAAGTTTAGCATCGGTTTCTAATCTAAAAACCCCTTTGTATTCGTGGCTTACATAGATTTCGAAACCTTTAGTAATGGCAAAATATTTAGAAGAATAATCAAAACCTCTGATTTTATTTCTAAAAACCCATTCGTTATTTTTTTTCTCTAAAACCGAAACACCATAATAATTCCCTTGTAACAAAAGATTTTTATTTCCGGGAACTCTAACAAAATTCCAGGTCCCTGATTTGGAAAAAATATTCTTCACAATTCCATTTGTTACCACAAAAGTTCCTAAATCATGTCCGCAAAACAAGGTACCATCATACAAATACAAGGACCAAACCTGCCCTTTTGTACCACTTATAAATTGAAATTCATCGTTACTTTGATAATCCTTGTAAAACAACCCCTGATTAGTTCCTACATATAATTTTCCATTGTACAATTGCGAAGTATAAACTGTACCTAAAACCCCGGAATCATCCACATAACTCTGTATAGGCGAATTGAGATTGATGCAGTTAATCCCATTATCAAGACCAATCCAGAGATTTTTTTCTTTATCCTCAAACAATGATAAGGCGGTATTATTGCTCAAACCTTTCTTTTGAGAGATATGGTATTTCTTTTTTCCTTCCTTGGTTATGATAAAAATACCGTTTGAAACCGTTCCTATAACATAGCCGCCATTAGACAATGACTCACAACTATAGACACTTTCGTCGGCAAAATTAACATCAATTTCGGTTGGGAATTTCTTTAATTCTTTCTCTGAAAGAGTATAAAAACCAGCCCCTTGAGTTAAAATTAAAAGTTCATCTCCTTGTTCAAAAACATTTACAATCCGATTTTTTTTCAAATCAGGATGAGCTGAAATTAATTTGCTCTTTCCTCCTTCAATTTCAAATAATCCTTCATTATTAGTTTGATAATAAAAAGCATTCTTTGTTTTAAAAGCTTTAATAATATTAGCACTGGGCGCAATAATTTTAAAACTATTATTTTGTGTATCATAAATATAAATCCGATTCAAAGACTGAAAAACAACCCAATAATCATAACTTAATATATTCCAAAATTGCTCATCATCTAAAATCTTAGATTTTATGGCAGCACTTAAAGACTTATATGCTAACAAACCATCTGATTTTCGCTTCCAAAAACCAAATTCCATATAACTACCTGTATAAATTCGATCTCCAATTACTTTTACTGACCTGATAATAGTTTCATTTGGAGAAGGGTACAATTTCCAATACGAACCATTAAACTCTAAAAGTCCTTCATTGTTGGCAAAAAACACAAACTGATTTTGATCTTGTGAAATCATCCAGTTTTGATTTCCTGCCCCATAACTACTAGGAACGTATTTCACAATAGGAGGCAAATCTTGTGAGAAAACGGCAATAGAAAAAATAAAAAATAAGAGAGTAATTTTTGTTTTCAAGGCTAAGTCTTTTTTTGGTCTATTGTAAATTTAAAACTAAATCCAATTAGTTGTTGAAAAATAAATACTTAATAATTCCACAATTCTAATTTACTCAACTCCATCCAAAAGCCACTTATTTTAACTAAATTTAGGATTTGTTCACCTCTGTTTCTCAGTTATAAAATGATTACTTTTGTAAAAACCCAATATTTTCCATGCAAGTTGACTTTTCTAAAATAGATCCAAAGAAAAATATAATAATCAAAGGGGCTCAGGTACACAATTTAAAAAACCTTGATGTTGTCATTCCTCGCAATAAATTAGTCGTAATTACTGGTCTTTCCGGTTCAGGAAAATCCAGTTTAGCTTTTGACACTTTGTATGCCGAAGGCCAACGCCGTTATGTAGAAAGCTTATCGTCCTATGCGAGACAATTTCTTGGACGATTAGACAAACCAAAAGTAGAATATATTAAAGGAATTGCTCCTGCAATTGCCATTGAACAAAAAGTAAACACCACTAACGCCCGTTCTACCGTAGGAACTTCGACTGAGATTTACGATTACATGAAATTATTGTACGCCCGAATCGGAAGAACATTTTCTCCTATTTCGGGTCGTGAAGTCAAAAAAAATACGGTTTCGGATGTTATTAGCGATGTGAAAAATCTGGAACTTAACAGCAAATGGTTGCTCCTTGCTCCTATTCACCTGGAAGAAGGAAGACAACTGGAAGACAAATTAAAAGTGTTGCTCCAACAAGGTTTTTCTCGAATATTAGTCAATAATGAAACGGTACGTCTGGACGAAATTGACCAACATTCATTAGACAATAAAGATGTTACTTTGATTGTGGACCGAATTGTAGTTAAAGACGAAGAAGAATTCTACAACCGTCTTGCTGATGCGGTACAAACTGCCTTTTATGAAGGAAAAGGAATTTGTTATTTGCAGGAATTAAATTCAGACAAGCGATTTGATTATTCGAATAATTTCGAACTGGACGGAATTACGTTTTTAGAACCAAATCTCCATTTATTCAGTTTCAACAATCCTTATGGTGCTTGTCCAAGCTGTGAAGGTTACGGAAACATAATAGGAATTGATGCCGAACTGGTAGTTCCAAACACCAGTTTATCGATTTACGAAAATGCTATTTTCCCTTGGCGTGGCGAAAGCATGAGTTGGTACCGCGACCAATTAGTCAATAGTGCTTACAAATTTGACTTTCCTATCCACAAACCTTATTTTCAGCTAACCGAAGAACAAAAAGAATTAATCTGGACTGGAAACTCCTGTTTTCAAGGTCTGAATGATTTTTTCAAAGAACTGGAAGAGAAAAATTACAAGATACAAAATCGGGTAATGTTGTCGCGTTACCGAGGAAAAACCAAATGTCAAACCTGCAAGGGAAAACGCCTGCGTGTAGAAGCTTCTTACGTTAAAATAAACAACAAAACCGTTTCTGATTTAGTCGATTTACCTATTAAACATTTAGTTGATTTCTTTAAAAATTTAGAATTAGACGAATACGAAAAACAAATAGCCAAAAGACTTTTGGTCGAAATTAATAATCGTTTATCCTTTTTAACCGAAGTCGGTTTGGATTACTTAACATTGAATCGAAATTCGGCCACGCTTTCCGGAGGAGAATCGCAGCGTATCAATCTGGCCACTTCTTTAGGTAGTAGTTTAGTAGGATCAATGTATATTTTGGACGAACCGAGTATTGGCTTACACCCAAAAGACAGCGAACGTTTGATCAAAGTATTGTTGTCCCTACGTGATTTAGGAAATACCGTAATTGTTGTGGAGCATGATGAAGACATCATGAAAGCCGCCGATATGATTATCGATATTGGTCCAGAGGCAGGAACTTTTGGAGGCGAATTAGTGGCTCAGGGTAATTTTGACGAAATACTAAAATCGACCTCGTTAACCGCAAAATATTTAAACGGAGATTTAGAAATTGCGATTCCTAAAAGACGTCGACCGTTTAAAAATCATATCGAAATAAAAGGTGCCAGAGAAAATAATCTTCAAAACATTGATGTTACTTTCCCTTTGGATGTACTTACCGTGATTACAGGAGTTTCCGGAAGTGGAAAAAGTACGCTAATCAAGAAAATTCTGTTTCCTGCTATGCAGAAGAAACTGGATAATGCAGGAGAAAAAGCGGGACAATTTACCGAAATATCAGGCTCTTTTTCGCAAATAAAACATATTGAATATGTGGATCAAAATCCGATAGGTAGAAGTTCACGCTCTAATCCGGTGACTTATATTAAAGCCTATGATGACATCAGAGATTTATTTGCCAAAGAAAAACTATCTAAAATAAGAGGCTATCAGGCCAAACATTTTTCTTTTAATGTTGATGGAGGACGTTGTGAAACCTGTAGTGGCGAAGGAACCATCAATGTCGAAATGGTCTTTATGGCCGATGTACAATTGCCATGCGAAACCTGCAATGGAAAACGCTTTAAAAAAGAAGTACTCGAAGTGGCTTTTGAAGGCAAAAACATCAACGACATTTTAACAATGACCATTGACGATGCCTTAGCTTTTTTCGAAAAAAACAAACAAAACAAGATTACCCAAAAACTAAAACCTTTGCAGGATGTTGGTTTGGGTTATGTACAATTAGGACAATCTTCTTCAACCCTTTCCGGAGGAGAAGCACAACGTATCAAACTGGCTTCTTTTTTGGTAAAAGGAGCTACTAAAGACAAGGCTTTATTTGTTTTTGACGAGCCTACCACAGGTTTGCACTTTCATGACATCAAGAAACTATTAGCTTCTTTTGATGCCTTGATAGAAAAAGGACATTCTTTATTGGTGATAGAACACAATCTCGACCTGATAAAATGTGCCGACTGGATTATTGATTTGGGACCTGAAGGCGGAGAAAACGGCGGGCAATTATTAGCAGTAGGAACTCCGGAAGAAATTATAAAAAACAAAAAATCGATTACCGCTCAATATCTCAAAGAAAAACTTTGAACACCTTTAAAATAAGAACCTCAGATTCGCAGATTAAAAATATAAATCTGCGAATCTACGTTTAAATCCATGCGGTTTTTATTTTAGTTCCGAAACTAACTATAACATTTATCCTCAACCCGAATAAATTATAGAAAACAAAAAATCGATTACCGCTCAATATCTCAAAGAAAAACTTTGAACACCTTTAAAATAAGAACCGCAGATTCGCAGATTAAAAATATAAATCTGCGAATCTGCGGTTAAATCATGCGGTTTTTATTTTAGTTCCGAAACTAACTATAACATTTATCCTCAAAAGGATTTCCGTCTTCATCGATGGCAATTATAATTTTCCTCTCTTTTTTAGCTTCAAAAGATTTGAATGCCCAGGGAATAGACCACAATCCGAAAGTGGCACAGGAAATCCAAAAATTCAAACGATGATTGATTTTATCGGGCTTTTTAGACAAAACTACAAAAGGTAATTTATCATTAACTTCTTCTACAACAAAACCCTTTTTAATCTTTTGGGCTAAAACTGTAGCCAATTTTAAATTCTGATTTTTAATAATTAAAGTGTTTTCCATGATTTGAGGGTTATCAACAGATTAATGCCTATTCAACGACAATAAAGCTGCCACAAATTTAATACCACAAATCAACTTTTTCAATACCCACTTTTAGTGATTAACACTCCTAAAAACGACTAAAAAGAAAATTTTATCTTACAATACCAAGCTTTTTCAACAAACCATCCATAACCTGATTGATTTCGACAGAAATAACAAACTTATAATTCAAATAAACATAAGCTATAGTTACTAAAATGGATTTTAAAATAATAGCGACAATAGGACTCAAAGAAAAATCCCAAAAATAGAACGCTAAAAACAAAACCGTAGTGAGATATAACGAATACAGTGTTTGTTTAGTAAACGGATACAAATGCAAACGTTTTACAACAAACATCAATTTAGCTAAACTATATAACGTGATTGACAATAAAGTAGCAAATGCTGACCCCATGATTCCATAAATTGGGATAAAAACCATATTTAAACCTACGGTTAGAACAACCAAAAGCACACCTAAAAACAATACGGCTCGATAATACTTGGTATTGAAAATAATGGCATTATTATTCCCCAAAATCAAATCAAAATACTTAGACAAACCAATCATAAAAACCACCGATATCCCTCCGGCATATTCAGGTGGAACTAACTGATAAAGCATTTTAATATTGACAAAAATACCCAGCATTACAAATCCTCCTACTACCTGTAAATTAATCGATGTTTTTTTATACAAAATATCCATTTCGTCATGGTTATTTTCGTGCATTAATCGGGCTGTGATAGGATACACAATTTGGTGCATGGCACGACTGGGAACCGAAATTACCAAAGCAATGTAAGTAGCCACCGAATAGTAGGCTATATTTTCGATATTCATATATTGATTCAATATCATTTTATCACCATCTAACAATAAATTAGCAACGCTACCCGATAAAATAATGTAAAATGTATAAACTAAAATATCTTTAGTATTAGCCGGAATGGTAAATTGAAAATCAGGTTTTTGAATACTAAAAGCATAAAACATGGTTATCAGAAGTGCCAAAAGATACACAACTGCTGTAGCATAAACAAAACCTTCTACCGTTATCCAATTGTAATAAACGCCAACTAATAAAAATAAGGAAGCCAATCGGAGTGCTACTTCTTTAATAAAATTTCCAAAAACCGAGTGCATATGAACCCGCAGCCAGGCATAGAAAATTTCGAAATAAGCCATACAAATCCCTATAAAAGGAATCAGCCAAATATAATTTTTAACGATGATATTCTTCTTAGATAAAAAATACAATATTTCATCAAAAAAGATAAAACCAATCAAACATAAGGGAACAATCAACAGCAAAGGAAACAGTACGGTAAAAGATAAAAACCGGGATCTTTCCTCGTTAGTTTCATACTGAGAATAGAATTTTACCAAAGTATTCTGCATTCCAATGGCAAACAAAGGCATAATTACATTGGCCGAAGACAAAATATAATTAGTCAAAGCATAATAGGTTGCTCCAAGAAAAACAGGATACAAATAAATGGTATTGATTCCTCCAATAGCAAAACCGATATAGGTAATAATGGTGTTTTTTAAGGACTGATTTAATACGATTCCCATTTATAAAATTAAGAGGTTAGAAGTTGTACCAATTGCTCGGTCAAGTTTTTTCTTGAATATTTTTGCAAACCTACACCATGAGATTGTAATTTTCCTTCCAGGTATTGATTATAAAAGCCCAAAATTAAGTTTTTTAGCTTTACTTTTTCAGAATAATCAAAAAATACTCCCGTATTCGTATCCGTAATAATTTCGGCAAAATCAGAACCATTAGGGCCTATAGCGATAATTGGGCGATTAGAAACCATATATTCGAATAATTTTCCCGGAATAATACTCTTGGTCTCTTCTGAATCAATCTCTATCAATAATAAAACTTGTGACTTTCGTTGATGTGCTATCGCTTCTTCATGCGAAACATATCCCAGATTATTCAAATAGTCGTTCAAACCAAATTGGCTGATTGTCTCTAAAACTTCCTGACTTACTGCTCCAATTAATTTGATTTCCAAATGAGTTTTAAAATCAGGAATTTCAGCTATTAATTCCACCAACGATTCCCACAATAATTTGGGATTTCTTGCCGAAAGAAATGAACCAATGTGCGCCAGAGAAAATTTAGTATCTAATGTTTGTTTCTCTACTTTTTCTATATCAAAACCATTTGTAATTACCGCAATAGGTTTTGGGGTCAAGGCTTCAAATTCGGTTTTTGTAGTTTTACTGGTTACAATAATTGTATCGGCAGTATTTAAAACTTGTGATTCTAATTCTTTGTGTTTTTGAGCCGCATAAGCTGATAATCGTAAGGATTTATGATAACCAATAGTAGTCCAGGGATCTCTAAAATCAGCGAACCATTTTAGATTTAATTTCTGTTTTAATTCCAGTCCGATTAAATGCAAACTATGCGGCGGTCCCGAAGTAACAATGGTACCAATATTATTTTCAATGATGTATTTTTCTAAATAAGATACGGAAGGTTTTACCCAAAAAAAACGGGCATCAGGGATAAATAAATTCCCTCGAATCCATAAAAAAACCTTGTCTAAAAACGATTGTTTCTTTTGGTTGGGAATAATTCCCGAATTCATCTTCTTGGTTTTATTCTTCGATAAAAAAGAAGCCAATTGATAAGGTTCGAATATTTTTTGCTTTAAAATTATAGCCTTATCCGAAACCTCATTTATTAAATTTTCATCAACAATAGGATAAGTGGGATTTTCAGGAATATATACAATAGGCTGTACGCCAAAATCCGGTAAATATTTTACAAATTTCAACCAGCGTTGTACACCAGGACCTCCTGCCGGCGGCCAATAATAGGTAATTATTAAAATTTTTTTTGATTCCAAGTTTTAAGGAATTAAGTTTAATTTACTAATTCAAATCAAAAATCGTTAACCAACAATCTTTGATCCTTTTTTCCTTTCAAAATAAACTCCTCCTATTAACAACAACAGCATACCTACTCCACTTATCAGTGTAATGGTACTTCCTGTTTTAATTACTTCGGGTTCAAATTTGAATTCTACCGTATGAACTCCTTTAGGAAGCATCATCCCTCTTAAAACATAATTCACAGGAAAATGATCTGTTTTTTCACCGTCAACATAAGCATTCCACCCATTTGGATAATAAATTTCAGAAAAAACAGCTAAACCTCCATCCTTACTTTCTGACAGGTATTTAATATAATTAGGCTTGTACACTCGCAACTGAATTTTCCCTGTGGTATCCATATTGCGTTTTAAACGGGCGTTTTTAAATTTATCTCTATGCAACTGCATATTAAAAACAGCCACTTTTTTTGTATTCAAATGTTCCAATGCTTTCATTTCAGCATTGGCATTATTTACTAATTTAACATCACTAACAAACCAGGCATTTCCGTTGGCATCAGGATTATAAACCGGAAATTCTTTTCCTTCTTTATCGGTTTGAATCACATATTTTACGTTCAACATATTTAAAATCTCCAAATTATTTTTAGCAATTTGATAATCAAATAATTGTTGTACTCTGCGTGGTTTAGCTGCATGATAACCTCCAATAGATTTATGAAAATAGGATGCTCTGGCGCTGGAGAAGTTTCCATTTACTTCAAAAACACGGTAATGTGAAGAATCTTTTAATATTTGAGCATCGGCTGGAGTTTCCTGAAAAGGCACCTCAACCTCTCTTTTACTCACAAAATCCTTAGCCGAAACATACTTTTTATCAACAAAAAACAAATCGGAAACCATAAATAAACCAACCAGAATGATGGCGGTATTTTGAGCAATTTTGTTTTTAATAAGCATCCACAAAACGCCGGCTGTCAAAATAATCAGAAAGGCGGAGCGCAATAAATCGGCACTAAACAAAGTCTTTCTGTCGTTTTTAAGCGCATCAACAAAACTAGGCCCATAACTTTCGGTAAAATAACTATCACTGGCTCCTGAGAAACTAAACATCCCTTTGGAAAGAAACAAAATCACGATTGTTCCAATCACAATAGCTGTTGACTGCCACAAAGCTTGCCATTGTTCTTTTTTATCGGCCTTAAAAAAAGATTGTAATCCCATAACGGCAAGGACAGGAAAGCATAATTCTAAAATGACCTGAATAGACGAAACCGCTCTAAACTTATTGTACATTGGTACATAATCAATAAAGAAATCCGTTAAAGCCGGGAAATTCTTCCCCCAGGAAAGCAACAAAGCTACCACTGCTCCCGAAAGAAACACATATTTTATTTTTCTTTCGTCTATAATCAAAGCCAGAATTCCTAAAAAGAAAACCACCACACCTATATAAGCCGGAGCAGCTACAATAGGCTGATCTCCCCAATAGGTTGGCATCCCGCTAACAAAATCAGCTGCCTGACCAGCAGGAACACCCTGACTAATCATAAAATCATACATACTGCTATCGGTTCCTAAACTTTCACTATTAGAACCTCCGAAAAGTCTTGGTGCAATCAAATTGAAACTTTCCATAACTCCGTAACTATACTCCGTAATATAATCACGGGTCATCGCACTGGTGTCGGTATTCTTCGATCCATCGGGGTTAAAAGTCAGCTCGCTTTTTCCACGGGTACTAAAATCAGCATATTCGGCTGTAGCCAATAAATTAGTAGCATTGGCACCAATAGCTAAAATTCCTGCAACAGCTAAAACTCCAATTGCCGTAAAAAACGATTTATATTCTTTTTCTTTTATAAAATTAAAAGTAAAATATGCCGAAAGAATCAACAGAAAAATCAACAAATAATAGGTCATCTGAAAGTGATTGGCATTAATTTCTAAAGCCGTAGCTATCATTGTAAGCAATCCTCCAACAACATATTTTTTTCTATAAACCAATATAAAACCGGCTATTACCAATGGCATATAAGCGATGGCATGAGCTTTGGCATTGTGACCAACACCTAAAATAATGATTAGATAAGTAGAGAAACCAAAGGCAATGGCTCCAAAAAAAGCTTTTAAAGGATCGGTTTTTAAGACCAACAACAATCCATAAAACCCTAAAAAGTATAGAAATAAATAATCTGCCGGACGCGGTAAAAAACGCAATACATCATCGATTGCCCCTATAAAGTCATAAGGATATTTAGCACCCAATTGATAAGTTGGCATCCCCCCAAAAGCAGAATTTGTCCAGTAAGGCTCTACTTTCTCGGCAGCTCTAAAATCATTTTGTTCCTTCGCCATACCCGTATATTGGGCAATATCCGATTGAAAAATTTGTTTTCTTTGAAGTACCGGGTAAAAATAAATTAGTGAAACTAATACAAAACCAAGAATGGCAATAGCGTGCGGGTAAAACCTATTAAGTATTTTCAATTTTCGGGAATTTTATTAAAATATGAATTTCTGTGTGCGACAAATTTAATCTATTTCTTCGTAATCCACATAATCTCCTACTTTTTTGGTCTCCCGAGGTTGTTTTACGTTTTGAGTATTGTAAATAGAGGTTTCTCCTTCCTTAGTATTTTGCTGGAAATCCTGATACTGACGTTGTTGTTGCTGCATATTTTCGCCCGCTTTTTCCACTACTTTTTTAATCAGCAGCGGTAAAAACAATTTCGCTAAAAATCTAAAAATATAATAGAAAGCGATGATATAAAATAATGTTTTTATAAATCCTGTAAATGATGCTTCTTGCATAATCAAAATAATTTTTAGCAAAATTAATAAATCCATCCCGAAATTTCGGGACAAAATTGGAATATCATTCTTAAATAAATAATAAAATATAGTACATTTGGAAAGCCTATTACTTTTAAAATCCAAACATCATGTCTCAATTTAAAATTTTATTAGTCTTAGCTATAAGTCTTTTAGCCAATTACAATTACGCTCAACATACCGACGAGATTAATTCCAACAGACCCGGCGAGACCATGTCGGCTTATGCAGTTGGGAAATCGGTAATACAGGTAGAAACCGGTATTTACGGCATTCAGGAAAGTCATCGATTGCTGGGATACGATGCTAACGGCTATGGAGCCGACCTTACTTTACGCTACGGATTTTTGATGGAAAAACTAGAAGTAATTGCTGATCTTCAATATCAGAATCAGGATTTTGTAAATGGTTTTGATCAATACACCAAATCAAACTTAAAACAAACGGTTTTAGGAGCCAAATACCTGATTTATGATCCTTATAAAAATTACGAAAAAAAGATTAACGTTTATAGCTGGAAAGCCAATCATGCTTTTAATTGGCGTCAATTAATTCCCGCAGTTTCTGTTTTTGCAGGTGCTAATTTGACGTTGAAAAACAATCCCTATGCTTTTTCTCCCGATGCGATGATTTCGCCAAAAGCCATGTTGATTACTCAAAATCATTTAGGTGACGGTTCCTGGGTTTTTGTAACCAATATCATTGCCGATTACATTGGAACCGATTATCCCAGTTATGGCTACATCATTACTTTAACCAAAGGAATTAGCCGAAAATGGTCCGGATTCATAGAAAATCAAGGATACAAAAGCGATTTTTACAGCGATGCCGTTATGCGTGGCGGAGCTGCTTTTTTACTAAACAAAAACATGCAAATAGACGCTTCCATAAGCCATAATTTAAAAGACACGCCAAGTATTTTCTATGGAGGCGTTGGTTTTTCATGGCGATATGACACTAATTACAAAGAAGTCCGAATCAACCTGGACGACGCTCCTTCGCAACCCAGATCAGTTCGAAAAGCAGCCAAAAGAGATCAAAAACGAAAAGACGCAATAGAATAAAGAAACCACATACAATGATTACAGTAAAAGAAATTACAACCAAAAAAGAACTAACCGAATATATTAAATTCCCTTTTTCCTTATACAAAGACAATGAATTCTGGGTTCCGCCATTAATTGCGGACGAATTAGAAACTTTTGACAAAACTAAAAATCCGGCTTTTGAAAATGCCGAAGCTTATTTTTACCTCGCCTACAAAAACAACGAAATTGCGGGCCGTATTACCGCTATTATCAATTGGGCAGAAGTAAACGGACAGCAAAAGAAAAAAGTGCGTTTTGGCTGGTTTGATGTTATTAACGACATCAACGTAACCGAAGCTTTACTGGAAAAAGTATATGAATTAGGCCGAAAAAATGACTTGGAATATGTTGAAGGTCCAATGGGATTTTCAAATCTGGACAAAGTTGGGGTCTTAACCGAAGGCTTTGACCAACTGGGCACCATGATTACCTGGTACAACCATCCGTATTACGCAAATCATTTTGAACAACTAGGCTATGTGGTTGAAAAAGAATACATCGAAAGTAAATTTCCTTTTTCAAACGTGCAACCTGAGTTTTTCCAAAAAGCAAACGAGTTAGTTAAAAAGCGTTACCAGTTAAAAGCTTTGAACTTTAAATCGACTAAGGAAATCATGCCTTATGTGGACAAGATGTTTGATTTATTCAATACTTCTTATGCTAATTTATCTTCCTTTGTCGCTATATCCGACGTGCAAAAAGAATATTTTAAAAAGAAATACATCAGCTTCATTAATCCGGAGTACATCAAATTTGTTGAAGACAAAGACCAGAATATCATTGCATTCAGTATTGTAATGCCTTCTTTTTCCAGAGCCTTACAAAAAGCTAACGGAAAGTTATTTCCTTTTGGACTGTTTTATTTGCTAAAAGCAAAAAAACACAGCAAAGACGTACTTTTCTACTTAATTGGAGTACACCCGGAATACCAAAACAAGGCAGTAACAGCAGTTATTTTTAACGAATATTACGAAACTTTTAGAGCAAAAGGCATCGAAAACTGTTTCAGAACCCCTGAACTGGCCGACAACGTAGCTATTCACAATCTTTGGAAACATTTTGACCCAAAAGTACATTGTCGTAGAAAAACTTTCAGAAAAGATCTTTAATATTATATTTTGTCACACTGAGCTTGTCGAAGTACATCACTAGGCTAAAAAGTCTTCGACAAGCTTAGACTGACATCAAACAAAAAAAAATCCATTCACCTCGATGAATGGATTTTTGTTATAAACTAATTTTCACTGTTCACTAAAAACTGAACACTGAACACTATTTCTATGCTTCTGCATCAACATTAACTGTAGTCTTCTCAGCAATAGCCTTATAAGTTCCGTTTACTAATTTCTCACGGATAGCTTCAAAAGCAGTCAATGTTTCATTAATATCTTCAATAGTATGTGAAGCCGTAGGAATCATACGCAACAAGATAATTCCTTTTGGAATAACAGGATAAACAACAATAGACAAGAAAATACCGTAGTTCTCTCTCAAGTCGTTTACCATCACCATTGCTTCAGGAATACTTCCTTCAAGGTACACAGGAGTAATACAAGTATTAGTATCCCCAATGTTGAATCCTTTTTCTTTTAAACCATTTTGCAATGCATTAACATTCACCCAAAGTTTATCTTTAATCTCAGAAGACTTACGCAATAACTCCAAACGTTTCAAAGAACCAATAGTTTGAATCATTGGCAACGCCTTAGCAAACATTTGTGAACGTAAGTTGTATTTTAAATAATCAATAACATCTTTATCAGCAGCTACAAAAGCTCCAATGTTAGCCATCGATTTTGCAAAAGTCGAGAAATAAACATCAATTCCGTCCTGACAACCTTGCTCCTCACCTGCTCCGGCACCTGTTTTTCCAAGTGTACCAAAACCGTGCGCATCATCAACTAACAAACGGAAATTGTATTTCTCTTTCATCGCAACAATTTCTTTCAACTTTCCTTGTTGCCCACGCATTCCAAAAACACCTTCGGTAATAAATAAAATTCCTCCTCCGGTTTCTTTAGCCATTTTAGTAGCACGTTGCAGGTTTTTCTCCATGCTCTCTAAATCATTGTGCTTATACGTAAAACGCTTACCCATGTGCAAACGAACCCCGTCAATAATGCAAGCGTGCGAATCTACATCATACACAATAATATCATTCTTAGTAACCAAAGCATCTATAATAGACACCATTCCCTGATAACCAAAATTCAATAAATAAGCTGATTCTTTCATTACAAATTCAGCCAATTCTTTTTCTAATTGTTCGTGATAAGTAGTATGCCCACTCATCATACGAGCACCCATTGGGTAGGCAGCACCAAACTGAATTGCAGCATCAGTATCAGCCTGACGTACTTCAGGATGATTCGCTAAACCTAAATAGTCATTCAAACTCCAGTTCAAAATATCTTTTCCAGCAAACTTCATTCTAGGTCCTAGTTCTCCCTCTAATTTTGGAAATACAAAATATCCTTCTGCTTGCGAAGCCCATTTTCCTAACGGTCCTTTATTGCTCTGAATTCTTTCGAATAAATCTTTTACCATACTATCGTGATGTAATAACATTAATTTTAACAGTTTGCAAAAATAATTATTTAAATTTTATTAGCGGCTTTTAAGCTGAATTTATTTTTAGGAGCTATTTACGCCAGTGCATTCATTAACTTTTTCACCCGCTGTCCGCTATATCTCTTATGCCTCGTTAAAGAAACGAGCCACAAGAGGATGCCGCTTCCATCGGGGCTATTAGAGAAAGATTCATTTCCAAAACGACTGATTATAAAAAAAACACCTATTCTTTGTAAGAAAAAATAAATATATTTGAAAAACATAAAACGAAACAAACATTCATCATTCTATACAATTTTAGGCAGATATAAAAAGTTTTATTAGCCTATAGATGAGTTGACCAATATTTTACCTCAGAAAACAAAAAAATGAAAGAAATTATAAGCTCTATATTAGATTCTACAAAAGATAGATTAAAAAATCCATTATTAGGATCATTTGTTTTCTCTTGGTTAATTTTTAACTGGAAGCCTTTATTTTACATTCTATTTTCAAAAAATTCTATTGAAAATAAAATTGATTTTATCACAGAATGTTATGGCTCAATAAATAATAATTTTTGGTTTCCATTAATATTTTCAATCTTTTACATTGTTTTGTTCCCATATATTTTATGGGGATTTGATAAATTATCTTCGAAAGCAATTATTGGTAGAAAAGACAATGTTCTAGACTTAAATATTTCAGATATCAAGAACAAACAAAAAATAGCTTTTGAAGAAAGTGAATTAGAAAATATAAAAGCATCTTACAGAGATAAAGCAGATTTAAATAAAAAAATCGAAATTCTCAATAATCAACTAACTGAAAAAGATGAAATAATCAACATCCAAAATATTGAATTAAATCAAATAAAAAATGACCAAGCTCGCTTAAGAGATTTTATAAAAACCAATAATGATTCTGATTTAAGTGAGAATGAAAAAGTTAATTTACAAAATCAATTTTTAGAATTCAAAAATTCAGATATATATAGATTTTTCAGAGAAATTGGAACTGGTATAAGCCGAAGAAGCTCATTACCAAATAACATTGATGATTTGGTTATCGAAAAATATAGACATTTTGAAATTATTAAAGAAGTTCGTGATGAAGAGAACAATAGGTTATATTATAAATTCACACCTAAAGGAGAATCTTTTTGGAAACAATTTATAATGAGTATAAGAATTACGGATAAATCAAATGAAAAAGAAGAAGATGATTTACCCTTCTAACCCAGCTCGCGCGAGCGTCATAACAATGAAACAAACCCCAAAACAAACTTTACGAAGCTGCGAAAAAGACCATCAATACTACAAGAGTAGCGACTGTCCGGTTTGTCCTGTTTGTGAATCAGAAAGAAAACCTCTCCAAGGTTTTTTATCTTTGTTATCGGCTCCTGCCAGAAGAGTATTAGAAAATAAAGAAATTACCACTTTAGAAAAATTAGCAGAGTATAGCGAAAAAGAACTTTTAGCACTTCATGGTTTTGGCAAAAGTTCCATTCCTAAACTACTGTCGGCATTAGAAAAAGAAAATTTAGCTTTTAAAAAAGAATATGAATAATACGAAATACAATATTCATATAAACTTATGAGTATTTTTATCTCACGCAGATATAGCAAATTATAGCAGATAAAAGATCTGGAAAAACTGGGTGCAATTTTAACTAAATATTCAATTTTCAAAAACCTATCAAATTTTCTCAAAAAACACAGAAAAACCACCCCGTCTTTCAGACACCCCTCCAAAGGAGGGAAAACCACACACCTTCCCCTCCTTTGGAGGGGTGCCCGGAGGGCGGGGTGGTTAATTCAGTATTAATAAACTACAAGGAATTTCAGATAATCCATTAAAAAAACTACAAAATCTGCGTGCCATTAAAAATCTAAATTTGACAACCTTCAAAAAGTTGTCAAATTTTCTAAAAAAAGGAAAAAATAATGAACAACCACAAAGTCTTCAAAATGCCCTTTGCGTCAGTTTATCCGCATTACATTGCTAAAGCGGAGAAAAAAACACGTACTAAACAGGAAGTAGATGAAATTATATTTTGGCTCACAGGCTATAACGAGCAAAATTTACAACACATACTGGACAACAAAACCGACTTTGAGACTTTCTTTACTCAGGCACCACAAATTAACCCAAATGTTGCTAAAATCACTGGCGTTATTTGCGGTTATCGTGTCGAGGAAATCGAAAACCCACTGATGCAGCAAATTCGTTACTTAGATAAATTGATTGACGAATTAGCTAAAGGAAAGGCAATGGATAAAATTTTGAGGAAATAAAAATCAAAACGCTCATTCAAAAGCTGGCATTAACAAAACTTTAAAAGACAGTGCAGGACATTTTCAGAATAAAGAATTACTATCTTTAGCACTCAAAATAAATGTCATGCCACAAAACACTAAAGAACTTAAATTAGCCGTATTAATTGATGCCGACAATGTTCCATACAGCAATGTAAAAGGCATGATGGAAGAAATTACTAAATACGGAACTCCCACCACCAAACGTATCTATGCCGACTGGACTAAACCCAATGCCAATGGCTGGAAAGCGGTTTTACTGGAACATGCCATTACACCCATCCAACAATACAGCTATACTACCGGCAAAAATTCTTCTGATTCTGCGTTGATTATCGATGCGATGGACTTATTATATTCCGGAAAACTAGACGGTTTTTGTATTGTTTCCAGCGATAGCGATTTTACTCGTCTGGCTATTCGATTGAGAGAATCAGGTATGAAAGTCATTGGAATTGGTGAACAAAAAACACCTAAACCGTTTATTAGTGCCTGCGACCGATTTATTTTCCTCGAAGTTTTAGACGGTGCTATCAAGAAAAAAGCAACCAAAACAGTAATTGAGACCAAAAAACCGGTTGAAAAAACGACAACAGTAAAAGTAACAGAGAAACCAACTCAAAAACCGCTCAACAAAATTGACGAACCCACTATCGAATTAATAGAATCCACCATTGAAGACTTGGCTGACGACGCTGGCTGGGCATTCCTGGGCGATGTAGGAAATCTGATTGTGAAGAAAAAACCGGAATTTGACCCACGAAACTATGGCTTTCCAAAACTCACTCCGATGCTCAAATCATTGACCGACATTCTGGAAATCGACGAAAGAGATTCGGACAAAAAAGGAATCAAACACGTATATGTTCGTTTATTATTCAGTTAAACACATCCTAACACAAGTTTTACACTTCTGATTTTAAGTATTTCAATTTTTTTATCATGAGAAAAGAATTTTTTATCATTGGTACAGGACTTTTTATCCTAAGTCTTGCTGCGCATTTTCTATTCAAAACCAGTCTTTTAATCGCTATTTCTATTTTCATTCTGTTAATCATTGGGATTTTCAATAGTATGCAACACAAACACAGCATTCTTAGAAATTTTCCGGTTTTAGGATATTTCAGATATATGTTTGAAGAAATAGCTCCTGAAATCCAGCAATATTTCATTGAAAGAACTACCGACGGAAAACCTTTTTCCAGAAACGAACGTTCGCTAGCCTATCGCCGTGCTAAAAACATTAGCGACACTACACCTTTTGGAACCCAACTGGACATTAACACTTCTTCTTACGAAGGTTTAAAACATTCTATTTTTCCGGCAAAAGTAAACCATGAATTACCTCGTGTAAGCATTGGTGGTGCTGATTGCACACAACCCTATTCGGCTTCATTATTTAATATTTCGGCAATGAGTTTTGGCTCTTTAAGCGAAAATGCCATTGTTGCTTTGAACAAAGGGGCGCAAAAAGGAAATTTCTATCACAATACCGGTGAAGGCGGACTGACCCAATACCATTTACAAGGAGGTGATGTCACCTGGCAAATTGGTACCGGTTATTTTGGTTGCCGCAATGAGGAAGGAAATTTTGATGCTGAAAAATTTGCCAAAAAAGCCAATCATCCTTTTGTAAAAATGATTGAAATAAAACTGTCTCAGGGAGCCAAACCGGGACACGGAGGCGTATTACCCGCAGCTAAAAACACCGAAGAAATTGCTGAAATTAGAGGTGTAAAACCACATACTGAAATCCTTTCGCCACCCTGCCATACCGCTTTTGACTCACCCAAGGGCTTAATCGAATTTGTTGCCCGCCTTCGGAATTTATCCAACGGAAAACCCATTGGATTCAAACTCTGCATTGGTCAAACTTCAGAATTTGAAGCCATTTGTCAGGAAATGATGGAACAAAATTGCTATCCCGATTTTATAACCGTCGATGGTGCCGAAGGTGGTACAGGTGCAGCTCCTTTAGAATTTTCAGACGGTGTAGGTATGCCTTTAGAACCCGCTCTAATCTTTGTAAACAAAACGCTCATCCGATTAAACATTCGCGATAAAATACGTATTATTTGTAGTGGAAAAATCATTTCAGGTCATGCCATTTTGAAAGCCATTGCCTTGGGAGCTGATTTATGTAATAGTGCCCGTGGATTTATGTTTTCATTGGGTTGCATTCAGGCTTTGCGCTGCAACACTAACAAATGCCCGGTAGGAATAGCAACTCAGGACCGAATGCTGGAAAAAGGTTTAGTAATTGAGGATAAATTTGAAAGAGTGTATCATTTTCACAAAAACACCCTTCATGCCGCCAACGAATTGCTGGCTGCAGCAGGAAAAACAAATTACACTGAAGTAGATGTATCGCTATTTATGCGTGGCAATGAATTTACCCATTTATCCGATTTGTATTTTCCGGACAATTTAAGCAATGTGACCAAGCATTAAAAAAAAAAGGAGGGCTATTAAAGCCCTCCAAAATTGGTTTTGATTTACTATCTCTCAACTTATAATTAACTAAATTCTGCTGCTGATTGTGCTTTCATTTTCTACCCAAATTAACATACACACATAATGAATCAAAACCACAGTATAAAGATACAACTATTAACTAAAAAAGCAATAGCTCTAGTGAAAATTTAATACATAATTAACTTAAAAACAACACATTACAAACTATTACTGTTGCATTAATTCTTTTCAACAATGCTATTCAGCTACAGTTATAAAAGACATTAAATCACCTAAAACTAAACTTTGGTAAAA
This sequence comes from Flavobacterium sp. GSA192, assembly GCF_006386525.1. Taxonomy (NCBI): domain Bacteria; kingdom Pseudomonadati; phylum Bacteroidota; class Flavobacteriia; order Flavobacteriales; family Flavobacteriaceae; genus Flavobacterium; species Flavobacterium sp. GSA192. Next base: position 58,032 of record NZ_VAHC01000007.1, read on the forward strand.
GATATTCTGTAAACATACTTATCTCCATCAATAGTTTCTGAAAATTTTACTTTTAAAGTAGAAGCAGTTATGCTTACTATTTCATAAGAAGTAGCTCCTTCCTCTGTTACGATAGTCACAATAGCTCCATCTTTTGACCATTCCCCAACATACTCGTCTAAGTCACAATCTATTTCGCTGTAAAATCCCTCAACATAAATTCCCCCTGATTTTAACTCTACAAAATCTTTTGGACAACCAGTACTATTATCATAATTTTCTTCCGGGTATTTCACACCATTAATTTCTTCGGATATTTTATTGAAATTCCATTTTCCTTCAATCGAAGCAGTAGCTGGATTTGGATTATCATCATCATTGCAAGAAAAAAGAAGAGCCGTGACAAAAACTAAAACTATCACCATTAAAGTAGTTACTTTTCTCATAATCTTTTGTTTTAAATTAAACAATTCACCTTAAAAAAAACACCATCTAATTTACGACACAAACAACTAACATACAATTAAATACACAATAAAAACAACAAAATTCATCATCTTTTTTTCTCCATTCAATCCTTATCAATCTTCCTATTACAGCTATAAAAAATAACTACATTTGCATAAAATTATCAATAAAAACAACTATGAAATTAGTATTCGCTTCAAATAACAAAAATAAAATCAAAGAAATCCAACAACTACTTCCCGATTCAATTGAAATTTTAAGTCTGGAAACAATTGGTTGCCATGAAGAAATTCCCGAAACTTCCGATACCATTGAAGGCAATGCCGTGCTTAAAGCTAATTATGTAACTGAAAAATACGGTTACGACTGTTTTGCCGATGATACTGGTCTTGAAGTAGAAGCTTTAAACGGAGAACCTGGTGTGTATTCGGCACGATATGCCGGAGAACAGCGTAATGCCGAAGACAATATGGATTTATTATTAAAAAATTTAGTTGGGCAAAATAATCGAACAGCACAATTCAAAACCGTTATTGCTTTAAATCTTAACGGAACACAGCAACTGTTTACAGGAATTGCCAAAGGAAAAATTACTACTGAGAAATCAGGAAATCAGGGATTTGGTTATGATCCCATTTTTCAGCCCGAAGGATTTCAGGAAACCTTTGCCGATTTATCATTGGAAACCAAAAACCAAATTAGCCACAGAGGAAAAGCAACTCAATTGCTGATTTCATATTTAAACGAAATAAAGTAATCAATCTTAAATTTGACTATAAAAAAAGGGGGCTATTAAAGCCCCCACTTTGTGGTTTTGATTTATCATTATCAACTTATACATATACCAGCATAGCTGACTATTGAAATATTTATCTCACGTAGAAGATTAATACTTTCAAGTAATTAATCGAAACCACGTAGTAAAGATACAAAAAAATATCTTTTAACAATTTAAAAAACAACACATTAACCAATAATTAACATTCACTTTTTTTAAGCAACAAACAAGAAGGTCTTTATTGTTTAATATCTCTTGTTAAAAATCAATCTTACCAATTCCAAATTTTAGTTTTCGAATCCAAAAAAAAACCGAAAATCCATCACCAAATCATCTCAGGAGGAAAAAAACACCTCATTATTATCTTTTTTAAGTGCACTAAAATAATTGTTTGAAATCCAACATTTTTATTCGTTTTTATTACAAAGACCCTCAATAATTACTGCAAAAAACTGAAAACCGAAAGTCTTGAATTTAGTTTAAAAACATAACTTTCTGATAATCAAAAGATACTAAATCATTAAAACTTAGAATTGCATTAGTTTATATGGATTATTAACAGTAATTTTGCACCCTATTTTAAAAATACATATGAATAAATTTGAACAATTAGGATTAAGCGAATCGTTACTGAAGGCGATTATTGATCTAGGATTTGAGAATCCGTCAGAAGTACAGGAGAAAGCGATTCCCCTATTATTGGAAAAAGATACAGATTTAGTTGCGTTGGCTCAGACTGGGACAGGGAAAACGGCAGCTTTTGGTTTTCCAGTTATCCAAAAAATTGATGCCGACAATAGAAATACGCAGGCGTTGATTTTATCTCCAACGCGCGAGCTTTGCTTACAGATAACCAACGAACTTAAAAACTACTCTAAATACGTAAAAGATATTAATGTGGTAGCAGTTTATGGAGGAGCTAGTATTACAGAACAAGCGAGAGACATTAAAAGAGGAGCACAAATTATTGTGGCTACTCCAGGTAGAATGCAGGACATGATTAACAGAGGATTAGTAAATATCACTCAAATTAATTACTGTATTCTTGACGAAGCAGACGAAATGTTGAACATGGGATTCTATGATGATATCGTAAATATCCTTTCAACTACCCCAGACGAGAAAAACACTTGGTTGTTTTCTGCAACTATGCCGGCAGAGGTTGCGAGAATTGGTAAACAATTCATGACTAACCCTGAAGAAATTACTGTTGGTACTAAAAACTCAGGTTCAGCAACGGTTTCTCACGAATTTTACTTAGTAAATGCCCGTGATCGTTACGAAGCTTTAAAACGTTTAGCCGATGCTAACCCGGACATTTTCTCAGTAGTTTTTTGTAGAACAAAACGTGATACACAGGCTATTGCAGAGAAATTAATCGAAGACGGATACAGTGCCGCTGCTTTGCACGGAGATTTATCTCAGGCACAACGTGACGGTGTAATGAAATCGTTCAGAGGAAGACAAATCCAAATGCTTGTTGCAACTGACGTTGCTGCTCGTGGAATTGACGTTGACAATGTAACTCACGTAGTAAACTACCAATTGCCAGACGAAATTGAAACTTACAACCACCGTTCAGGTCGTACAGGTCGTGCAGGTAAATTAGGAACTTCGATAGTGATTGTTACTAAAAGTGAATTGCGTAAAATTTCTTCTATCGAAAGAATCATCAAACAAAAATTTGAAGAAAAAACAATTCCTTCCGGAATCGAAATTTGCGAAATTCAATTATTACACCTAGCTAACAAAATCAAAGATACTGAGGTAGATCACGAAATTGACAACTACTTACCAGCTATTAATGATGTTCTTGAAGGTTTATCGAAAGAAGAATTGATTAAGAAAATGGTTTCGGTAGAATTTAACCGTTTCATCAATTACTATAAGAAAACCAGAGATATTTCTGCTTCAGGTTCTGACAGACGTGAACGTGGTGACGATCGCGCTCCAAGAGAAAACAACAATGGTGGTGCTACACGTTATTTTGTGAACATTGGTTCAAGAGATAACTTCGACTGGATGACATTGAAAGATTATCTGAAAGAAACACTAGACTTAGGTCGTGATGATGTTTTCAAAGTTGACGTAAAAGAAGGTTTCTCTTTCTTCAATACTGATCCGGAACATACTGATAAAGTAATGGATATTTTAAACAACGTGCAACTGGAAGGACGTCGTATCAATGTTGAAATTTCCAAAAATGATGGTGGCGGAAGACGTGACCATAACGGAAGAAATTCTGGTGGAAGACGCGAAGGCGGAAGACGTGAAGGAAATTTTGCTCCAAGAAGAGAAGGCGGATTCAGAAGCGAAAGAAACTCAGCTCCAAGAGAAGGCAGTTTCAGAAGCGAAAGAAGTACAGCTCCTAGAAGAGAAGGTTCTTCTGATAGAGCCCCTAGACGTTCTGAAAGCTTTGGTGATTCATCCAGACCAAGAAGACCAAGAAGAGACTAACAGACCACTGTTAATTTTCTTATAATTAAAATAATAAACTACAAAATATTTAAAGCCGATTTATTACTTTTAAAGTTTTAAACCAGTTTATGAAATATTTTGTAGTTTTCTTTTTTTTAGTACTATCTGCAAGTTCTTTTGCTCAAACAATAACTCCTTCTCAAAAGGTAACAGGTTATATTTACAACGATAATACCAAAACGCCTCTAACAGGAGTTAACATCATAAACATCAACAAAGTAAGAGGTGCTATAACAGACTCCAAAGGTTATTTTGAAATTGATGTTCACCCTACAGATACTTTACATTTCTCCTTTCTAGGATTCCAATCACTAAGAGTTAAAGTAACTAATGACTGGATTAAAAATAAAGTCGCTAAAATCTTCTTAACCGAAAAAGCCATTGCACTGGAAGAAGTAGTCATCAGACCCTTTAACCTAACCGGTTATCTCGAAGTGGATTCTAAAACCATTCCTGTCAATCAAAATTACCGCTATAGCATTTCAGGATTAAATAGTGGCTATGAAGCCGGAGAATATTCACCCGGAGCATTTGGAAAAGTATTGGGATCGATTTTCAATCCTGCTGATATGCTTTATAATTTCTTTGGTAAAAAGTCAACTGAGCTTAAAAAACTCCGGGAAATGAAAAAAGATGATACCGTTAGAAATCTTCTGGAATCTAAATTTGATCGTGAGACATTAGCCGTTTTATTAGGTATCGATAAAAAAGAAATCCCTGAAATACTGCAAAGATGCAATTATTCAGAATCTTTTATTCAAACCGCAAACGACCTTCAAATCATGGATGCCATAAGCGGATGCTATGAACAATACAAGGTATTAAAAAAGAAATAAGATTTCAGAATTCAGATATCAGTCCTCAATTACAAAAGTAGTTGGGGATTCTTTTTTAGATAAAAAGAAAAGCGAACACAATAAGCCCTACATTTACTAAAAAACAACTTCAAAACACAATTACCATGGCAAAAAGTCAAGACGCTAAAAAAACGGTTAAAAAAGAACCGTTAAAAACAGCAAAAGAGAAAAAAGAAGAAAAAAGAGAGAAAAAAAACAGTCCTAAAAGAGACTAAATTTAGTGAGCAGTGTTCAGAATTTAGTATTCAGTTACAAACGAGCTGAAAACTAAATTCTGATTACTGAACACTTTCTTATTTTACTGGAATATTCGCCAAAATTTCCACTAAAAACTTCCAGAATTTTTGAGAAGAAGCAATACTGGCTCTTTCATCAGGTGAATGCGCACCACGGATTGTTGGTCCAAAAGAAATCATATCCATATCAGGATAATTTGCTCCTAAAATCCCGCATTCCAATCCGGCATGACAAGCCACTACTTTAGGCTTTTCTCCGTTTAGTTTTTCATAAATTGGAACCAAGGTTGCTAAAATAGCCGAATCAGGATTCGGTGTCCAACCCGGATAAGAACCTGAAATTTCTACTTCACAGCCCATTAATTCAAAGGCAGAACGCAAATCATTAGCCAAATCAAACTTAGCCGATTCAACCGAAGAACGTGTCAAACATTGCACAGATAATTTTCCTTTACCAACAGCAACTTTAGCAATATTATTCGAAGTTTCCACTAGATTATCAAAATCAGCACTCATTCTATGCACGCCATTAGCAGCCGTTGCCATCGAACGCACAAAATAATATTGCGCCATCGGGGGCATTACTTTTGAAGGTGCTTTTTTTAATTTCTCAAAAACAATTTCTAAGTTAGGTTCGGTAGTTTTTAGTTCGTTTTTAATTTCGCTGACAATTTGCTGCATATCAAAAACAAAAGCCTCATCATAAACTGAAGCAATAACAACCTTTGCCACACTTTCGCGCGGAATGGCATTGCGTAAACTTCCACCGTGAATTTCCGAAATTTGTAAACCAAAATTATCAAAACCATCATATAAAAGTCGGTTCATGATCTTATTAGCATTCCCTAAACCTTTATGAATATCAATCCCCGAATGTCCTCCATTAAGTCCTTTTACGGTAATAGTATATCCCACAGAATGATCCGGAGTTTCCTCCTCATCGTACTCAGCCACAGCCGTAACATCAATTCCTCCTGCACAACCAATATCAATTTCATCATCTTCTTCTGTATCCAAATTCAACAGAATTTCTCCTTGAAGTAAACCTCCTTTTAAGTTCATTGCGCCTGTCATTCCGGTTTCCTCATCAACAGTAAACAAGGCTTCAATAGCAGGGTGTGCAATCGTGGTACTTTCTAAAATACTCATAATTGCAGCCACACCAAGTCCATTATCTGCACCTAAAGTTGTTCCTTTGGCACGTACCCAGTCGCCATCAACATACATTTCGATTCCTTGAGTAGCAAAGTCAAAAACAGTATCGGCATTTTTTTGATGTACCATATCCAAATGTCCCTGTAACACAATTGGCTTACGGTTTTCCATTCCCGCTGTAGCTGGTTTTCGAATAATTACGTTATGAATTTTATCTTCAAAAACTTCTAAACCTAATTTTTCACCAAAGTCTTTTATAAACTCCACAATGCGTTCTTCTTTTTTTGAAGGTCTTGGAACCGCATTCAAATTGGCAAAATTATTCCACAATGCCTTAGGTTCTAAATTCCGTATCTCTTGACTCATATCTTGTATTTTCGATTTAAAAAACTCAAAGTTACAAAGTTTACAATCCTTTTTTAGCATTATAATTGATTATTGTAATTATATTTACGTTTAAAAAAATGTCATTTTGAAACGGAAATACCTACTCCCTTTTTTACTCCTTATTCAGATTTTAATTCTCAAAATAATTCGCTTTTTTCCTGAGACTGTAGAAGCATTTTACAGCAATGGATTCTATCCTTATCTATCGAATTTTCTCAGAATCATTTTAGGCTGGATTCCGTTTTCAATAGGAGATGTATTGTATTTTATGTTGATTGTATTGGCAGTAAAATGGTTTTGGAATAATAGAAAAAACTGGACTCGAAGCAAGGTCGGACAAAACGGTACTAAAGCGAATTGGAAAGACCTATCGTTATCCATTTTAAGCGTACTCTCTGTGTTTTATTTTTTCTTTCATTTTCTTTGGGCAATCAACTATTACAGAATTCCCCTTTTCGAAAAAATGAAAATTGAACGTGATTATTCGGATGCCGATTTATACAATTTTACAAAAAAAATCATTGCTAAAACCAATGAAATTCACGGGCAAATTACCAAAAACGACAGCCTGAAAGTAGTTTTTCCCTACTCAAAAGAAGTCGCTTTTATCAAAAACTTACATGGCTATAAAAATCTAGCCGCTCAATATCCTTTTTTTGCTTATTCGAATTTAAGCATCAAAAAATCGTTATTTAGTTTACCGCTAACCTATATGGGGTTTGGTGGTTATTTGAATCCTTTTACCAATGAAGCTCAAGTGAACTCTTTTATGCCAATGTACAATTTCCCCACAACAAGTTGTCACGAAATGGCACATCAAATGGGTTATGCCAGCGAAAGTGAATGCAATTTCATCGGTTTTTTGGCTTCGGTAAACAATGATAATTTGTACTTTAAATATTCGGGCTATAGCTTTGCATTGCGGTATTGTTTGAACAATTGGTATATTCGAAATGAAACAATTTACAAGGAATTACTAAAAACGATTCACCCAGGCATTTTAAAAAATTACCAGGAAAGTGAAGATTTCTGGATGCAATACCAAACTCCTATTGAAAAAGGATTTCATCTGTTTTATGACCGCTATTTAAAACTAAACCAGCAAAAAGAAGGAATAGACAGTTATAGTAAATTTATTAATTTACTGGTGAATTACTATAAAACAAAAGCGCTGTAAAAATTTCGAATTAGGTTTTCTCTAACAACAAAGCGGTTGCAGTAAGTCCGGGACCAAAAGCCATTGCTAGAACTTTGGTTCCAGAGGCAATTGTATTATCATGAATCATTTCGTCTAAAACATGAGGAATTGTTGATGAGGACATATTTCCGTAACGATACAAAATATCATAAGACCATCTGGCCTGTTCTTTAGAAATCCCTATCGCTTCAACTACATAATCAATAATTTTAGGCCCTCCGGGATGAATTGCAAAGCACATTTTATCTTTTTCATCATCCAGACTAATACCTACTTTTTTACAAAGGTTTTCTAAAAAATGTTTGATGTTTTTTCTAATAAAAACAGGCACTCGTTTAGAAAGTGTCATTAAAAAATTGTATTCTCCTAAATCCCAGGACATATCTTCTAAAGTATCAGGAATAATAACTTCATGCGAAGCTAAAATTCGCATTCCCTGCTTGTCTTCAAAAGTCTTATCCTTTTTAAGAATCTCTTCGTCGCAAAGGGAATAACCAATAAAACCATCGGCAAAAAGTGAACAAATCATCGTATTAGCAGCCGAAAACTCGGTAAGATTCAAATGTGCCGACAGTAATTCGGTATGAACAATATCTACCCTTCCCTTATCCTGACTTGCATACAACAAGCTACTTCCTGTTCTTATAGCCGGAAATGCCCCATAACAACCCATCTGATAGGAATGTGTGACTTTAGTCGTTTCCCAATTTCTTTTAATTACAGCATGCTGAGCAACACTGGGTGAAGAATATCCTGAACAGGTAACATGGATAAGATGTTCCGGCTGAGTTTCATTTTTTGAATAAAATTCATCAAAAACATGATCCATATATTTCTTAAACCACTCCATTCTAACACCTATTTTAGGACCAAACACATCATTGGGGTGCGCCTCCAGGCAAGAAGGTAATGGATAAGCAGAGAATGGAGTCCCATTCATTTTTGTTTCAATAAATTTTTCTACTTCGTCAAAAATCAAAATTTGCCTCTTACTAATATTCTCAGAAGGGATTCCATACTTATCCACCTGCTCAGAAACTTCATCAAATGGCATCAATTGATTGTCTCCTGCCAGAGATTCGGCATGTAACTTTTGAAAATAGTAATATAAAAATTTAGTGTATTGATTGAGTTTTGATTGATCCATCAATTTTCCCAAAATAATTGGGTGAAAATTGAAAATAACAGTACTTTTCATTAATCTGTAATTTTGATTAACAACGAAGCTGTTTTTAGTATTCTTTTAAATACGGACATTGAAAATGCCTGGAGTAATTATATAACTATACCTTAATATTTTAAAAAAATACGCAAAACAAACTAAAAAAAAGTATTGTTACATTGGGGCAATTAAGATAACAATACACCCCCTAAATTCTTGAATAATCTCAAGAATAGCACAATCAACATCTAATTATTATTAAAATAAATTAGACAAAAAAACATTTTTAGAATACTATAAAGTTAAAAAAACTAAATAGGAAAAATTAGATTTTAATCGAAAATTTTAACAAATAAATTAATTTTCTTCATTAACATCCCATCGGCGCAATTTATTCAATTGTTCTTGCTCTTCTAATTCTTCAGCCGGAATTACCTTTAAAAAAGACGGATGCTGCTCGATAGCATATTCTATCTTTTCAACAATCTCATCAATGGTGTCGTTATCATAATCAATTTCAAGCGGCTCTTTAATGATAAAAGACTGCAAAATCCCTTTCTTTTTCATTCTAATTCCCTTTCTGTCAAAAGAACGTCGGAAACCATCAATAACAATAGGAACCACAACTGGACGATGCTGCTTGATAATATGAGCGGTACCTTTCCGCACCGGTTTAAAAGAACGGGTTGTCCCCTGCGGAAAAGTGATGACCCAACCATCGTTGAGTGCTATTTTAATATTCTCGGTATCATTAGGATTTACAGCCCTTTTTTCGACAACATCCACTCCTTCTGAACGCCAGGTTCTTTCTACTGGAATAGCTCCGGCATACGACAATATTTTAGGCAATAATCCCGAACGCATTGTTTCTTTGGCTGCGACATAATAAATATTCATTTTGGGCTGCCACAGGTATCCAATGTTTTTAATCGAATCAATTCGTCCGCTTAAACTGGCATTAAACACATGAAACATTGCCACTACATCGGCAAAATAAGTTTGATGGTTGGAGATAAAAAGCACATTGGTATCGGGCAAATTTCGAATAATTTCCGAACCTTCAATTTGCAAATCATTAAATCCGCGATAACGCCTATGAGTACAGCTCCCAAAAACACGAATCAACCATTTTTTAAGAAATAAAATATGTCCAAAAGGATTTCTTTTAACTAGTCCCATAAACTGTTCTTTGATATTAAAAATTGAAATGTAAAATTACAAATTATTATTGGAGAACCTTGATTCTATTCATTTTCATCAAATAAAACCAAGTTTAAAACATCCTTCAATTCACTTAATATCATGGCTGTTGCGCCCCAAACAATATGTCCTTCAATCCTGAAGGCAGGAACTTCAATAAGCGAAGCATAAGACGTTGATAGATTTTCGATTGTTACAATACTATCATCCCTGAAAACTTTCAGAGGCAATTCAATAATAGAAGCTACTTCTTGAGGATCTAAAACGAATGCTGGCTCTTCGGTACAAATTCCTAAAAAAGGATATACCATAAAATTACTTGGCGGAATATACAACGGACTAAAATCTTTCACAATTTCGATTTTGTCACGACTGATTCCTATTTCTTCCTCCGTTTCTCTTAAAGCTGTTTCTTTTAAATTACTATCACCAACTTCAAATTTGCCGCCCGGAAAAGCAATTTGGGCAGAATGCACACCTTCGTAGGAATTTCGAACAATCAAAACCAAATGAGCCTGACTCTTTTTAGGATAAAACAACATCGTCACAGCAGCTTCTCTGGGATTTTTTTCTTTCAGATTAATTTTCTCCAAAAGTTCTTTGCGCTCAACAGGCATCATCTTTTCATGAGAAGCAAAAGCAGGAAGTACTGCGGGAACTAATTTGGGTATAATTTTTAAAAAATGCTGAAAATCCATAATCAAAGTCTATTTTTGCAAATAAAACATAAATATACTTTAGAAAACGAGCCTGAACAAATTTTCTAAAGATGAAAGCTTAATAAAATGTATAGTAAAGAAGAAACGCAACGGTTAAAACGAGAATTCTGGGTAACATTTGCCGAAAAACATCCTCGAAAATGGCTTTTATACGACACTAAGATTAAGGACTTCTCTTTTAAATTTTATGTGGATAATAAAAAAGCTCAGGTTTTAATTGATATCGAACATCGTAATACTGAAAAACGAATTGCTTATTTTGAAAAACTGGAAGCTTTAAAAAACATCTTAGAAGAAGAATTCATCACTGATTTGGTTTTCGAAAAAGATTATGTTCTGGAAAATGGAAAGACCATTAGCAGGATTTGGGTTGAAAAATCAGGCGTTGGTTTCAGCAACCGCAATTACTGGGACAGTATTTTTGATTTTTTTAATGAAAAAATGGATGCTCTGGAGCGTTTTTATCTGGAATATGATGCGTTTATAAAGGATATTGAAGTGTAAAATAATAAGCAATTATATTCTTACAATAAAGAAAAAAATTTATATTTGAAAAATAAATATAAATTTCATAATGAAACATTTTTTCTTAATTGTATTAATTGGGTTTATTTCTAAGTCCTATTCTCAAAACGGTTTTTCTGATATTTACAACAATGATTCTATTATAAAAAAAGGAGTCAATTTATATGATTTAGAAAAATTTGACGAAGCAATTGCCGAATACAATAAGATTAGTCCTAACGATCCTAAATATCTTTCAGCACAATATGAAAAAGCATTATGTCTAAATGCTTTAAATAAAAAAGATGAGCTGAAGTTATTTTTAGAAAATTTGTATTTGACCAAACAAATGCAAAAAAGTCCGGAACTATATACCCTATACGCTGTCTTTTTAAGTGACAATAAAGAATACGAATTATCAGAAAAAATCTTTACTGAAGGAAAACAATACCTTTCAAATTCTGCTTCTTTTTTATACAATTTTGCAATTCTATACATTAGGAAAGAAGAACATCAAAAATGTATCGATTTACTTAAGCAAGTCATAATCATCAATCCAAATTATGCTTCAGCACATTATTTATTAGGTCTAATTGCATTTGAAAATGGAAAAATAACAGAAGGAACTCTTGCCTTAATGAGTTATCTTATACTTGCTCCAGATGGGAAATTTGCAGAAAAAGCTATTATCCAACTAAACGCTAAATTTGGAGAAAATTACCTGACTAAAAACAATTTTATTTTTTCAAAAACCGGAGATAATTTCGAAGAAATAGAAACTATTTTAAGAAATCAATTACCCCTAAATAAAGCTTATAAAATAAAATCTGAAATTGATGATGTAATTATCAGACAGGTTCAAGCGGTAGCCGAATACACCCTTGAACATAAAATGGGGGATGGTTTTTTTGAAACCACCTACATTCCATGGATTAAAGAAATGGTTGAGAAAAATTATTTTGAAGGATTTTCCTACTACATGCTTTTATCCTATAAAGATAAACTCGAAAAAGAATTAAATAAGCAAAAGAAAAAAATAACATACTTTGAAGATAATTTTTACAGTAAAGATTTTTGGTATTTTTTCGCAAAACGCAATAAAGATTTGTTTGGCAAACAAGAAGAAGTCATTACGTTTTTAAAAGATAACGAGCCTTACCTTGTAGGAAAGGTAATTGATGGAAAATACGAAGGAAAGTACAAATACCTCAATAAAAACGGTATGCTAATTGGAGAATTAAACTTCGTAAATAATGAATTAGACGGACTCCAAAAATACTATGATGATGAAGGTAAAATAACCGAAGAAAAAACATTTAAAAACGGAAAATTAAATGGCACAAGAACTACCTATTATCAAAACGGAGGAGTAAGCGTAATAGAAAATTACCAAGATGGAATTTTAGAAGGAATAAGTACTTCATTTTATCCTAATGGAGGAAAAAAATGCGAAGTTAATTTTACAAATGGAGAAAGAAACGGGAAATACGAATGTCTCTTTGAAAACGGTAAACAAAAATCGGAAATCAGTTATTTAAACGGAAAACTAAATGGCAGTTTCAAAACCTATAATGAATTAGGTAATTTAACAGCAATCGAGAATTATGAGAATGACATACTTGATGGAGAATATTTTGAATATTATAACGACAAAACTATCAAATCTGAAGCAACCTACAATAAAGGTAAAGTAAAAAATTCCTATAAAACTTATTATGCAAATTCATTATTGGAAAGAGAATTTAATTATAACGATGGAAAATTAACAAGCCTAACCAACTATTATTCTAATGGAAAGAAATCCAGTGAAGCCTTTTACAATGATAAAGAACAACTTGAAAATTATAATTACTATGATATAGAAGGAAATCTATACTTTATTGAAAAATATAAATCCGGGGAGATCAATTCAGGCATACAATATTCATTAAAAAACCAAAAACCAATTGAAATTAATTTATTGAAAAACAAATTCGACATGAACGATTATAATGGAACCACAATAGTTTCCGGTAATTATAGTAATGGAAAAAAGAATGACCTTTGGCTCTATTATTATCCTTCAGGCGCAAAAAGATTAGAGGAAAATTATACCGCTAATTTGCTAAATGGTATTAGTAAAACTCTAAACAAAAACGGAAGTTTAAACACTGTAAAAAACTTTATTAATGATAAAATTAACGGTAAGTATGAAGTATATGAAAATGGGAAATTAGCCTCTACTTACAACTATACTGATGACATCAAAAGCGGACCTTATCAAACTTTTTATCCTGATGGTACGCTAAACAATGAAGGTTATTTTATAGATGAAAATTTAAATTACGATTACAAATCATATTGGCAAAACGGAAATATCTACAAACAATCTACATATATTGACGGAGCTGCAACCAACACAAAAACCTACAATGAAAAAGGAGAAATTGAAAATGAGTTTGACTATAAAAACAAAACAGGAATATTTGACATTAACTTATTTCAAGGCACAATAACTCGTAGTTCCCAACTTGTAAATGGTATTAATAATGGTACCTATACCGAAAAAGATAAACTAGGCAATACAATTGTAGAAGCAAAATACATCAACGGTCTTTTACATGACAACTATAAATATTATGGGCCTTTAGGCACTCTAAAATTCGAAAGTAATTATTACTTAGGATATACTAATGGTACAAGCAAAAATTATGATTTATGTGGAAATCTCAGAGTTGAATACACCACTACACATGGTGTTCAAAATGGCAAGACCACTCATTACTATCATAATAAATCAAAATTATCCGAATACAACGAAATAAACGATTCTCAAGAAGGAGAGCATTTATATTACAATCAAAAAGGAGAATTGATTCTTACAATAGGTTACCAAAACAATAGTCCTGTTTATTACATTGCAAGAAGCAAAAACAATGAACCGCTATCTAAAACTATCATTAATAAAGAAAATGCAAACATTATATCTTATTATTCTAATGGAAAAATAGCTATGCAAATAAATCTGGTTAATGGCGAAACTGATGGGAAACTCGTAATTAAAAATGTCGAAGGAAAAACAGAATACGAATGTAACTACACTAACGGCCTATTAAATGGAGAGCGAATTGAATATTATTCTAATGGTACTATTTATAAAAAGGAGCATTTTATAAACAATAATTATGATGGACTTCAAGAATTTTTTAATGAAGATACAAAACCTAAAATTTCAGCAGAATACAAAAATGACCAATTAAATGGTAAAACTTTAATTTATACTAACGGAAAACTAAAAACAACTAAAAAATATAATTCTAATGAATTGGTCGAAATTTCAATATAAGCCTTTATATTCTTTATTCATATTATGTTTTTTTAACATCAGTGCTATTGCACAAAATACTCTTACTGAGTATAAAAAAACATATCCTGACTATAACGAACTAATAATAAATAACCAACAGTCATACAATATATCTATAGAAAATAAAAAACTAAAAATAATCCAAGACAACCATTTTGAATCAATGATACTTTCTCAAAATGGTATTCAAAACAACAAAGAATCATTTTATTATTCCAATTTAGTAAAACTGAATAGTTATGATGCCTATGCACTTTTTAATGATAATGGAAAAGAAAAAAAAATAAAAGTATCCCAATCCAATGAAAAATCTTCAAAAAACGGAAGCGTTTTCTTTGATGATGTAATGGTACGTGAACTCACTTTTAACAACCTGGAAACAGGTTCTAAAAAAGTGTACAACTATCAAACTGAATTTATTGATCCTTATCTATTACATAAGTTCATTTTTGGTGGTGATTTACCTATTCAAAACTCAACACTTGAAATAACTACCGAAAAAAACATTGAAATTGGATTTAAAATCTTTAATGATCCTAATAATAATATTGTTTTTTCAAAATCTGAAAAAAAAGGAAAATGGATTTACAAATGGACTTTATCAGATATTAAACCTTTAAAATACGAAAATAATGCCCCTGGTTATTTATATGTAGTTCCGCATATCAATTTTTACATAAAAAATTACACAGTTGATAATCAAACAAATAACATATTAGACAATATCGATAATCTTTATAATTATTACAAAGGTTTTATTAAAGACTTAAACAAAGAAGAAGACAGTCTATTAAAAAACTTAACTTTAGAAATTACCCAAAACAAAAAAAACGATGAAGAAAAAATAAAAGCAATATTTTATTGGGTAAAAGAAAACATAAAATATATTGCTTTTGAAAATGGTTATGAAGGTTTCATACCACGTGAAGCCAGCTTAGTTTTCCAACGCAAATTTGGCGATTGTAAAGATATGGGAAGCCTCATAAACTGTATGGCTAAGTATGCTGAAATAAAAGATGTAACTATAGCTTGGATTGGCACAAGAAGTTTGCCTTACACCTATAATGAATTACCTACTCCTGCTGTTGACAATCATATGATAGCGGTATTTAAAAAAAATGACAATTATATTTTTCTTGATGCTACTGATAACGAAACAAATTACGGTATCCCAACCGCTTTTATTCAAGGAAAAGAAGCCTTACTTTATGAAAATGAAAAATACAAAATTGTAAAAGTACCTGTTGTTCCGGCTGAAAACAATAAAATATCAGATGATGTAAATCTTACTCTTAAAGACAACAAACTTATTGGAACAGGAAAATTAAAACTTGAAGGATACAACAGAAGTCATACACTAATGAAAATTGGGGATACTTATAATAAAACCCGATTTGAATCTATTAAAAACCTGGTTTTAAAAGGCAATAATAAATTTAATTTAATAGAATACAATGAAGAAAACAGGAATTATAAAGACAAACCATATATTATAAATTACAATTTTGATTTAGACAATTACATAATACAATTAGACTCTGATTGCTACATCAATTTATTTTTAGACAAATTTTTTGAAAACCTCTTAATTGAAAAAAACAGAATTTCAAATTTTGATTTTGAATACCTAACCCAATACAGTAAAAACTATAATTTAGAAATTCCCAAAAACTATAATATAAAACAAATCCCAAAAAATTTTAGTTTAGATAACGATTGTATAAAAGCTGATTTCATTTATGAATTAAAAGACGGAAATTTAAAGCTAAATATCAATTTAATTCAAAAAAAATTAACTCTGGATAAATCTGATTTTGAGCTCTGGAACACAAGCATTAAAGCACTAAAAAACAATTACAATCAAGTCCTAATTTTATCAAAAAAAATATGAAAAAAATAAACTTAAAAACAATTCTAACATTGCTCTTATTCATTAATCTTACTATAAACTATGGACAAGACTTCTCCTTTAAAAATTATGACTGGTTAGAAAAACCAAACAAAATAGAGATCCCCGAATTATACAAAGACAATAAAGAAGTTATACTTGACTGTACTGAAAAAATTGAAATTGTTGTAACAGGTAATACCGCAAAACAATATCATCTTAAACATGAAAAAATATTTATCAATTCTGATGAAGCAATAGAACGAAACAATAAAATCTATATTTCATTTGGTAATAATGAAACCATTTTAATGAACAAAGTAAGGGTTCTTTTAAAAAATGGTACTATAATTACTTTAAAACCAGAAGATATTAAAGAAGAAATAGATAAAGAAAGAGGTCTTAAATACAACTATTTTGCAGTTAATGGCCTGGAGAAAGGGGCAATAATTGAAAAAATATATTTACTTGAAGAAAATCCTGACCTAAAAGGAAAAACCATAAAAATGCAAGCTCAACTTCCTATTTGTAGCCTAAGCTTTCAGTTAATTTATCCAAATAACTTAGTATTCAAAACTAAAAGTTATAATGACTTAAGCAACCCAACGCTTAGCAATAACGAAATAGAGGGAAAAACTGTACTTACGCTTAATGAAAAAGATGTTGCTGCATTAGATGATGACGAGAAGTATTCCAATTGGGATGTTCAAATCAAACTTTTTAGATACAAATTAGATGCTAACAATAATAACGGTGCAAAAAACCTGTATAATTACAAAGAATTTGCAACTAATGTACACAACCGTATCAATGTAGCGTTAGATAAAAAACAACAAAAATCGATTGATGAATTTTGTGCTACAATTACAAAATCCAATGATGAACAAGAACAAATTTGGAATATTGAAAACAAAATCAAAAAAACAATAACATTTGAACGTTTTATTAATTCTAATGAAAATCTAACAGATATAATTAAATCAAAACAAGCGAATGAAGTTGATCTTTTAAAATTATACAAAGCCGTTTTGAAAAATTTTAAAATTGAAAACAATGTTGTCTTTACAACAAGCCGTTATAAAATACCTTTTGACAAAGATTTTGAAAGTTATGAAAACCTAAATGATTTTTTACTTTACTTTCCAAATATAAAAAAATACCTAAGTCCGAGAGAAGCCGAATTTAGAGTTCCGCTTTTTCCAAAATATTTAGGCAACAACTATGGTCTTTTCATCAAGGAAAAAGAATTTGCAGGAACAACTATGGCAATTAGTGATATAGATTTTATTGAAATCCCGGGAACTGATATTTCACATGACTATATGGATATTACAGTTGATTTTACAAAAGATATTGCTAATCCAAATATTACTAGTAAAATTTCATTTGGAGGTTATTCAGGATTTAACATGCAACCTATCAAAGATTTTTACCCTGTAGAGCAATACCAAGCTATACTTAAAAATATTGCAGAAAATTACTCTGTTAAAACAGAATACAAAACATTAACAGCTAGCAATGATGGCGTTGAAAATATAGGTAAAAAACCATTTGTTTTAGATTTAACTTTTGAAGGGAAAGAACTTATTCAGATGGCTGGAGACAAATATTTGTTTTCGATAGGACAAATTATAGGAAGACAAATGGAGTTTTATCAAGAAAACAAAAGAGTACTACCTGTAGAAATTGATTATCCTCATTTTTACACTCGTAAAATTAAAATAATTTTACCACAAGGTGCTACAATCCAAAATCTGGAAAAATTCAATATGGATTTCAAGACAAAAATAAATAATAAGACAGAAGCTGCTTTTATTAGTAATTACAATAAAAAGGAAAATGAAATTGTTGTAGAAAACACAGAATACTACAATATAATAAACTACCCTTTATCATGTTTTGAAGATTATAAAGCCGTAATAAATGCTGCTGCTGATTTTAATAAAATTGTAGTAATTCTATCTAATTAATAAAAACTATTTAACCATATTACCCCAAAATACTAAAAGAGGCGGTTCAAAATTATTTTGAACCGCCTCTTTTTTACATCGTAAAAATATTATACACAATTACATGATCGCTGTAAGTAATATATAATTGTTTTCGGTTTTCCTGTTTTTTTCGGGTAATGATAGAAAGCGTGCAATCAACTCCGTCATTGTCTTTACATACAAATGAATAAACCAAATCGCTTTCTGATTCTGATTCCGGTTGATAACTCAAAATTTCATACAATTGAATATTTTGGGAATAGATTAAAAATCGGTTTTTATTAGTATCCAGAGTAACCAGAATATTCACCAAACTCAAATCAGACCATTTCCCCCATTTTCCTCTTTCGTTTTTCTCTAAAACGCTAAATCCTGAAGTTTTAAATCGATACACCTGACTGTAGGACTGCTGCATTCCAAGTAGTAAAAAAAATAAGCTTATGTAAAAGCATTTCAATTTTGTCATTTCAATTTATTTTAAAAGAAATCAGCAACTTCTTTTTTGGCTTGCTGATATTCTTGCATCATATCTAAAATTATGGCTTCGGCAGTTTTTATTTCGTGAATTAATCCTGCTATCTGCCCTATTTCTAATTCTCCTTCAATTAAATCTCCTTCAAAAATACCTCTTTTAGAACGCGCTCTTCCTAATAATTGAGACAAATCCTCCTTAGTAGGGCATTTGGCGTATAACTCCTGAATATCCTCAAAAAACTTATTCTTAATCAAACGCACCGGAGTCAACTCTTTCAAGGTTAAATGCGTTCCTCCTTCTTTGGTATTTAAAATTACTTGTTTAAAATTGTCATGTGCCGAAGATTCCACTGAAGCCGCAAATCGACTGCCTAACTGAACTCCATCGGCTCCTAAAACCATCGCTGCCAACATTCCGTTTCCATTAGCAATACCACCGGCTGCAATAATAGGAATTTTTATTTGTTCTTTCACCATTGGAATTAAAGTAAAAGTAGTGGTTTCGTCTCTTCCGTTATGACCTCCTGCTTCAAAACCTTCAGCAACAATAGCATCAACACCCGCTTCCTGCGCTTTTAAAGCAAATTTGGTACTGCTCACCACATGCACTACAGTAACACCATTTTCTTTTAAATAAGTAGTCCAGGTCATGGGATTTCCTGCCGAAGTAAAAACAATTGTAACCCCTTCGTCAACAATGATTTTCATAATTTCTTCGATATTGGGATACAACATCGGAATATTGACACCAAAAGGTTTTGAAGTAGCTTTTTTACATTTTTGAATATGCTCTCTTAAAACTTCCGGGTACATCGAACCCGCACCTATCAAACCCAAACCGCCAGCATTGCTAACAGCACTGGCTAATTTATAACCACTTACCCAAACCATTCCTGCCTGAATTATGGGGTACTTAATATTGAAAAGTGTGGTTATTCTATTCATCACAAAAAATTTTTATATTTTTTCAAAAAAAAAAGTGATCAACTCCTAAACGAATTAATCACTTAAATATATTATTTTTTTTCGAAAACGAACTACGAAATCACTCCGGAACCAATTAATTCGTCCCCAATGTGCCAAGCTACAAATTGTCCTTGGGTAATGGCTGATTGTGGTTCTTCAAAAGAAACATACATTCCGTCTTCAAATTGATGTAAAGTAGCTTCCTGCAAAGGCTGTCTGTAACGAATTCTAGCCATAACTTTCATTGTTTCTCCATTGGCTAAAGCCAAATCTTTACGAATCCAATGCACTTCTGATTTTTCTATAAACAAAGCCTTTCTAAACAATCCCGGATGGTGACTTCCCATTCCGGTATAAATTATATTAGTCTCAACATCAGTTGCTATTACAAATAATCCTTCGGCTGTACCACCTACGTTTAATCCTTTACGCTGTCCAATGGTAAAATAATGTGCACCTTGATGCTTTCCTACTTTCTTACCCATTTCAGGCGTATAACGAATGGATTTTGCTGCTAGAGACAAGGCTTCTTCAGTAATCAATTCGTCTGAAACAATAGTATTATAAACAGAATTATCTTTGTCAATTTGAACAATAATTCCGTCTTTAGGCTGTAATTTTTGCTGTAAAAATTCCGGAAGACGTACTTTTCCAATAAAACATAATCCTTGCGAATCTTTCTTTTCGGCTGTAACCAATTCCATTTCAGCAGCAATTTCACGCACTTGGGGCTTTGTCAATTCACCAATTGGGAAAAGTGATTTTGCTAATTGTTCCTGCGATAACTGACAAAGAAAATAAGACTGATCTTTATTATTATCTACACCCGAAAGCAATTGATATACTGGCTTTCCGTCCACTTCAATTTCGCTTTTTCGGCAATAATGACCTGTTGCCACATAATCGGCTCCAAGACTTAAGGCGATTTTCATAAAAACATCAAACTTTATCTCGCGATTACACAATACATCAGGATTTGGAGTTCTCCCTTTCTCGTATTCGTTGAACATATAATCAACGATTTTTTCTTTGTATTGTTCACTTAAATCAACGGTTTGAAATGGAATTCCTAACTTTTCAGCCACTAACAAAGCATCGTTACTGTCTTCTAACCATGGACAATCATTAGAAATCGTCACCGAATCATCATGCCAGTTTTTCATAAAAAGACCTATAACCTCATAGCCTTGTTGTTGCAACAAATAAGCCGCAACACTGGAATCGACACCACCGGAAAGTCCTACTACAACACGTTTCATAATAAAGTTTGTTTTTGAGGCTGCAAAGGTACAAAGTTTTCAAACGATTCTGATAATTATAACATTCCGTTTGTAATCAAAATCCTTTTGTAAAAAACATTACTTTGTTTTCGCAATTGGTTTTGCTTTGGGATGACTCATATTTGTTTCTTCTGTTAATTTTCCGTTTTCAAAAAACTGCCAAATTCCCGTTTTCTTTCCGTTTGTAAATTTACCTTTCGAAACCACATTGCCATCTACATCTTTAAAAACAGCAATCCCATCGTATTGATCGTTTTTAAAAGTAGCCTCTTCTAATACAATTCCTTTTTCGGAATATTTTTTAGAAATTCCGTTTTTTAGACCTTGCTTGTAATTTGTTTCTTCGGCTATTTTTCCGCTTGGAAAAAACACCGAGCGCAAGCCTTCTAGTTTTCCGTTTTTATAATTCTCAATACTCATAATCGTTTTAGAAGCTTTGTGGTAATATTTCCATTCGCCTTCAAACAATTTATTGACTACTTTCCCTTCACTGACTTTATTATTACTCTGATCATAAAAAACCGTGTAAGCTACATTATCATTAGCATTAAATGTACGTGTTGCAATAACAGTCCCCGCCTTAGTATCATCATAAAACTTAAACTCACCAATTTCTTTACCATGAGAAAAAGTTCCTTCATAACGCAATCTTTTTGATTCCGGATAAAAACCTTTCCACAAACCATCTTTTTTTTGCTCACTATCCAATTGATTAATTCCTATTTGCGCTATTAGAGTCATGCATTGTAAAAAGAAAAAGAAAAACAAACTCTTTTTTATCATTTTGGTCAAATTAAATTTTTAACAATAATTATTTATTCATTTCATCAACACTTAGCCAAAACTGTTTGTAGATAATCTCTAGCAGACAGTAATTTGACTATACCAATCTTTAGTCAAATTTACTAAATGAAGCTTAGAAACAAGAATTAATCAGCACGATATTTTGTTTAACTAAAACAACGAGTTTACTAAACAAAAAACCTTATTGTCAATAGAAAAACAATATCTCAACCGCTAAACAACTATTAATCAAATTATAAAGTAATTTTTGTTTAACTTTTTTTAATTAACTTTAAACAAAATTAACAACAACTATAAAACTAAAAATTATGAAAATTGTATCAAAATTTAGAATTGCCCTAACTTGTATTGCATTTTTATCTTTAATGGTATCTTGCGATAACGACGACAATCCAAAACCGGTTGATAACACCATAACCGGACTAGCAGTTAAAAATTCAAACCTTAAAATTCTAGTACAAGCTTTAACCCGAGCTGAATTAGCAACTACACTAAAAGGAACAGGCCCTTTTACGGTGTTTGCACCTACAGACGCAGCATTTACAGCCTTTTTAGAAACAACTCCTTATGCAACAATTAACGACGTACCAAAAGACGTATTAACACAAATTCTATTAAATCATGTAGTTAGCGGAAAAGTAAAATCTACTGACTTAACAACCGGATATGTTAAAACACTTGCCAAAAGTGCTACCTCAGGAACAAATACAATGAGCATGTATGTAGATCTTACATCAGGAGTAGAACTAAATGGAGTTGCTAAAGTAATAACTGCTGATGTAATGGCTTCTAATGGCGTAATTCACGTGGTTGATGCAGTAATCAATCTGCCTACAATTGTTACACACGCTACTACTAATCCTAACTTTACATCATTAGTAGGAGCTTTAACCGGAGCAGGTCAACCTGACTTTGTTAGCATTTTATCAGGAACAGGACCTTTTACTGTATTTGCACCAACAAATGCCGCATTTACAGCATTGAATACAGAACTAGCTCCAGGTGGAGTTGCGGGAGTTTCAGCTGCCAATTTGACGAAAGTATTGCAATACCATGTTGTAAATGGAAATATTTTAGCTGCAAGCTTAACCGAAGGACAAATAGTCAATACACTACAAACTCCACAAACATTCACTGTTCAATTGACTGGAGGTGCTAAAATAAAGGATTTTAACAATAGAATTTCAAATATTACCGCAACAGATGTTCAATGTTCCAATGGTGTCATCCATGTAATTGACAAGGTGTTATTGCCTAATTTAAATTAATACCAAACATAAAAAAGCTCTCAATTTTGAGAGCTTTTTTATGTTTTAACTGTATTATTTCTTTTTATTTTGAGCTTTCATGGCTTCTTGTTGTGCCATAGCTTCTTGCAATTTTTGTTGAAACTTACTTGGTTTCTTAGGCTCTTTCTTTTTGTTTTCCTGAATTTGAGCATGAATCTTATCGCTATCAATAATATAGTTTTTGATAACTAACATAATTCCGATGGTAATAGTATTCGAAACAAAATAATACAAACTCAATCCTGAGGCATAACTATTAAAGAACAACAACATCATTAATGGCGAAATGTACACCATAATTTGCATCATCTTAGCCATATCAGGCATACCTTCCTGTTGTGGTGTTGCCATTTGCTGGTCTCCGGTTGTCATTTTCATATAAAAGAAAATGGCAATCGAAGCTAAAATTGGGAACAAACTAATATGATCTCCATAAGCAGGAATATGGAAAGGCAATTTGTAAACTGAATCAAATGATGACAAATCGTCTGCCCAAAAGAATCCTTTTTGCCTTAGCTCAATAGCGGCCGGGAAAAACTGGAATAAGGCATAAAAAACAGGCATCTGCAGCAAACCGGGAACACAACCAGCCATTGGGTTTACACCGGCTTTGTTGTATAATTTCATAGTTTCCTGTTGTCTTTTCATTGGTTCGTCCTTGAATTTCTCACTAATTTCAGTGATTTCAGGACGTAATACTTTCATTTTTGCCTGAGACAGGAACGACTTGTATGTAACAGGAGACATGATTAATTTTACTAAAATAGTAAACAATACAATTGCCCAACCTTGTGAAATAAACATACTTAACAAACCATACATTGGGATAAAAGCATGACGGTTAATCCAACCGAAAATTCCCCAGCCCAAGGCTACAATATCTTCAAGATTTCTATCGTAAGATTTTAATAATTTATAATCTGTAGGCCCATAATACCAATTCATTTTTTGGTCAATCTCTCCATTTTTAAAAGCCAATGGCATTACTGCTTTGAATTGTTTTGTAAATGTAGTATCCACCTTATCATCATTTACTAAATTGTTAGAATACAATTCAGCTGTTTTAAATGGCGTTGACGACAACAAAATAGAAGAAAAGAAATGTTGTTTGTAAGCCACATAAGAAACACTCTCGGCAGTTTCCGTTTTATCATTTCCCTGACCTAAATAATCGCTTTTACCTTCTTCATATTCAAAATAAACTTCAGAATAACGGTTTTCATAAGAAATACTTTTTTCGTTAGTATAGGTCTTAAGATTCCATTCTAACTGCAATGGTTTTTCTGTTTTCAGAATATTATTCAATCCTTGGGTTTGAATATCAAAATCCAACATATAATCAGTTGCTTTTAATACATATTTGTATTCCAAATAGGCATTATCAGCTGCTTTTAAACGCATTGTCAAAATTTGGTCTTCACCGTTTTTTGTCAAAGTTGGTTCAAAATAAAGATCTTTAGTATTTAAAGTATGATTGTCTTTCGTTAATAACTGAAGATTAAATTGTGCATTATTATCTTTAATTAATTGCACTAATTTACCTGAACCTTTTTTAAATCGTTCAAAGTTTTTTAAAGTTGCCTCAGCAATATACCCCCCTTTATTAGCAATTTTAAGTTTTACTAATTTGTTTTCGATAGTAGTATAATCATCTTTAGCAGAAGCTAAAGTAGCCGAATAAGCAAAACTCCCTAAAGATTTTTGTAATTGTGCTAATTTCAAAGTATCATTGGCTACAGCCGAAGCTACGTTTAATTTTGCAGCATTTTGTTGCACTTTAGCCTCTTCTTTAACAACCAATTCTTTTTTGGCTTTTTCCGCAGCAAGTTCCGCTTCAGTAGGCTTGTTTTGATACATTATCCAAAGTAAAATACCAAAAATCAATACAAAACCGATTAACGAATTAGGGTCAAACTTTTTTTCTTCCATTATTACACGACTTATTTTTATTGGCCTTTTGAGCCTAATTTATTTGATTCTAAAACTAGAAAACACTAATTATTTTTTTCTTGATTTTACGGCAGCAGCCACAAAATTCACGAAAAGCGGATGCGGATTTGCCACAGTACTCTTATATTCCGGATGGTATTGCACCCCGATAAAGAACGGATGATTTTCAATCTCAACAATTTCTACTAATCCGGTATCAGGATTTACACCTGAAGCTTTCAATCCTGCCTTTTCTAACTCGGCTACATAAGCACTATTGTACTCATAACGGTGACGGTGACGCTCGTGGATAGTAGTTTGTCCGTAAATTTTATAAGCTAAAGTATCTGGTTTTATTTCACATTTCCAGGCTCCAAGACGCATTGTACCTCCTTTGTCGGTTACATTTTTTTGCTCTTCCATTAAATTCACAACCGGATTTGGAGTATCTGAATTCATTTCGGTCGAATTAGCATCTGCTAATCCCAATACATTTCTGGAATATTCGATAACCGACATTTGCATTCCAAGACAGATTCCGAAGAAAGGCATTTTGCTTTCACGTGCATAACGCACCGCAGCTATTTTACCTTCAATTCCTCTTTCACCAAATCCCGGTGCAACTAAAATAGCATCAATATCTTTTAATTTATCAGCAATATTTTCGTCATCAATATATTCTGAATGAATAGAAACTACATTCACTTTAGTTTCATTGGCAGCACCTGCATGGATAAACGCTTCTAAAATAGACTTGTAACAGTCTTGCATTTCAACATATTTCCCAATCAAACCAATATTCACGGTATGTTTTGGGCTTTTTAATCTTTTTAAGAAAGTATTCCAGTTTTTCAAATCCGGTGCGGCTTTCTTAGGTAAGTCTAATTTTTTCAAAGCCACAATGTCCAATCCTTCTTCAAGCATTAAATTTGGTACTTCGTATATTGTAGAAGCATCGATAGACTGAATAACTGCTTCTTTTTTCACATTACAAAACAAAGCTAGTTTACTGCGTATTTCCTGTGAAAGTTCATGCTCAGTTCTACAAACAAGAATATCGGCCTTAATTCCGCTTTCCATCAAAGTTTTAACAGAGTGCTGAGTGGGTTTTGTTTTCAACTCACCTGCTGCAGCTAAGTAAGGAACTAAAGTTAAATGAATAACAATTGCATTATTTTCACCCAAATCCCAAACTAATTGACGAACAGATTCAATATAAGGCAAAGATTCAATATCACCTACAGTACCACCAATTTCAGTAATAACAATATCATAATCACCGGATTGCCCCAGCAATTGCATTCTGTCCTTAATTTCGTTAGTGATATGAGGAACAACCTGAACTGTTTTCCCTAGAAACTCCCCTCTTCTTTCTTTTTCAATAACCGAAAGATAAATTCTACCAGTCGTTACGTTATTAGCCTGAGAAGTCGGAACATTTAGAAAACGCTCGTAGTGACCTAAATCTAAATCGGTTTCAGCTCCATCATCGGTTACATAACATTCCCCATGTTCATAAGGATTCAATGTTCCTGGGTCAACATTTAAGTAGGGATCAAATTTTTGAATAGTTGTTCTGTACCCTCTTGCCTGTAATAATTTTGCTAATGATGCTGCTATAATTCCTTTTCCCAAAGAAGAAGTAACCCCTCCAGTAACAAAAATATATTTTGTTTGATTCATGCTGTTCTAGTTTGTATTGTAGTTGTGTAAAAAACGTGGCAAAAATACGATTATAAATTTAGATTATGCTAATTTGGAAATGAGATAATTTCTAAAATTGAGATTTGTTAATACAAAAACAAAAACCTCATTAAATTTAGAATTCAATGAGGTTTTGGGTATCTTTTTTTAATATTTCGTATCAATTCTTCTAAACCATTCAACTTTAGTTCGTAAATCAGTTGTAGCTGCTCACCTAATTCTCCTTTTGGAAAGCCTTTATTGTGATACCAAACCACATAATACTCAGGCAAATCAATAAGAAACCTGCCTTCATATTTACCAAAAGGCATTTTAGTATGTGCTAATTTTATCAGTTTTTGTTGATTTGCATCCATTAAAAAAACAAATTAATTTGCCACTTTTTCAGTCAAATCAGTATCATAATACATGATATAAACTCCTTTGTTAATATAGCCTGCATTGTCTTTTTTATAATACTCAAATTTGTTTTCAAATTGCTCTGTTGCAACCGCATTTACCGTTTCCTCAAAAGGTTTATTTTGCATCAAACGCATCATGGTATCAAAAGTAACATCAAAACCTCTTACCGCATAATCGCTTGGCGCAATCGAATTGATTTTTCTGAATTTATTCTCGAAAACAACTCCTTCAGGTGAATTATTATCTCTCGTAACCGAAGGATACATTAATTTTAATTTTACCAAATTAGAGAAACTAATTTCATCAGTATCCAAAGTTTCATTTGCTTCCAAAATAACCAACTGAACCTGATAATCAGCCATAGCACTCAACATCGAAGCAATAGTTGCTTTAATCATCATCGTATTAGCTGTTTCCATAACCACGTAATTCATACGACCCGCAACTAACATTCCTCTTAAAGTTTCGGCAGCAACGCTTCCTCTCTCAGTCAAAGGAACCAATCGCACATCGGGCTGATTCAATTTAAGATACTGAATTACCGATTCTTTTTTTCGATCCACCACCGCAACAATATTTCCTTTTTTGGATCGCATGTAATCAAACATAGCAGCCTTTAAAACATCATTTACAGGAACCGATTGATACAAATTAGCTATCGAATTCCCAGCGTCTTTTGACAATGGCGAAATCACAGGCACATTATTAGCCGCTAACAAACGAGCGGTAGTTTCGGCATTATTCTGATAAAAAGGTCCAACAACAGCATCGGCAGTTTGAAGATTATTAGCTTTAACAACCGCTGCAATATCAGAACCGTATTTTTTTTCTTCCGAATCTATAATCTGTACATCTATAGGCAATCCTAAAGTTTTAGCCGAATCTATCGCCATTAAAGCTCCGGCATAAAAATCCAGAGTCATATTCAAAAACTTATCCTTTTTTAGCTGCTCAACCACTGAGTTTACTGAATCCCCCTCTACTCTGGCTACATTAAACGGCAAAAGCATAACCATCTTTTTACGCACTCCGTTAATTTTAGGAGTTAAATCAGCATATACTTTATTTTCCTGAACGGCGGAAGATGCAGAACCAGCTGGCACTTTTAAAAGCATTCCTATTTCAACACCATTTTTAAGTTCAGGATTTAAAACCAATAATTCTTCCTGACTCATATCGAACATTTTAGACAAACTATACAAGGTTTCTTTTGGTTTCACTTCATAAGTCGCATATTTCTTAACCGGAGCCGCAACAACCTCTTGCCTAACCGGTTCTTTTTGAGACAAAACAACAGCATTCTTAGCTGGATTTCCTTTGATTAACAAATGAGAACCAATAGTCAAATTAGCTACGATTTCAGGATTTTTCTTTTCTAATTCGGCAATAGTAATACCGTATTTCTTAGCAATTGAAAATTTAGTTTCTTTAGGAAGCACATCATGATACAAAGGTTTCTCCTGAAGCACCACCTTAGGTTTAGTAGCATTTTTAGATGGGATTACTAAAACCTGATCTATTTGCAAACCCTCTGTTTCTAAAAAAGGATTCGCTTTTTTCAAATCAGCATCCGAAACATTATATTTTTTTTCGATTCCAAACAAAGTTTCTTTAGGCAACACTTTATGCGTTATTTCTGCCGGAGTAGCTACCTTTTTCAAAGCTGCTTTAGCAGGAATCAAAAGCATCATTTTAGGACTTAATTTTCTTTGAGCATCAGGGTTTAATTTATAAATATCATAAGGAGTCACTTGATACTTCTTAGCAATGTCATTTATCGTTTCTCCGCTTTCTACTTTATGCGTTATCGTTCCTTGCGAAATAACAAGATTGGTAAACATTAAAACAGGAATCCAAATTGCAAAAAAATACTTCATTCGATTATTTTATTTAAAAAAATTATTAAACTAAAGATAAAAAAACGGTACCAAATTTTATTCCAAAATCTGATACCGTTTTTATAATAACTAAGAAACGTCAACTAAGAAGTTTCTATTATTCCCACTCAATTGTTGCTGGTGGTTTTGAACTAATATCATAAACAACACGATTCACCCCTTTTACCTTGTTGATAATATCATTAGATACTTTCATCAGGAAATCATAAGGCAAGTGAACCCAGTCAGCAGTCATACCATCGGTAGATTCTACAGCACGTAGCGCAACAACTTTTTCATAAGTACGCTCGTCACCCATAACCCCAACACTATTTACAGGAAGCAAAATTGCTCCTGCCTGCCAAACTTTATCATACAATCCCCAAGATTTCAATCCGTCGATAAAAACTTTATCTACATCTTGTAAAATTTGTACTTTTTCTAAAGTAATATCTCCTAAAATACGGATAGACAATCCAGGCCCAGGGAAAGGATGTCTTCCTAACAATTCAGGATCAATTCCTAAAGACGCTCCTACTCTACGTACCTCATCTTTGAAAAGCATACGCAAAGGTTCTACAATTTTTAATTTCATATAATCCGGTAAACCTCCCACATTATGGTGCGATTTAATTGTTGCCGATGGTCCTTTTACAGAAACCGATTCGATAACATCAGGATATATTGTACCTTGGGCTAACCAGGTGACATCTTCAATTTTATGTGATTCATCGTCAAAAACTTCGATAAAAGCATTTCCGATGGCTTTTCTTTTCAATTCCGGATCAGTAACTCCAGCCAGGGCATCATAAAAACGTTGAGAAGCATCTACTCCTTTAACGTTTAATCCCATTCCTTGGTATTGATCTAAAACACTTTGAAACTCATTCTTACGAAGCAAACCATTATTAACAAAAATACAATACAGGTTTTTTCCGATTGCTTTGTTCAATAAAACTGCTGCTACAGTTGAATCTACACCTCCTGAAAGTCCAAGAACAACTTTGTCGTTTCCGATTTTTTCTTTCATTTCAGCCACGATTTCTTCAACGAAAGCATTTGGCGTAAAATTTTGAGGAACATGAGCAATTTTCACTAAAAAGTTCTCCAACATTTGTTTCCCGTCAGTAGAATGATACACTTCCGGGTGGTATTGAATAGCATAAGTGGTCTCACCTTCAATTTTGTAAGCTGCAAATTCCACATCATGTGTGCTTGCTAACTTCACACCATTAGCCGGTAAAGCCTTAATACTATCACTATGACTCATCCAAACCTGACTGTTTAGAGAAACCCCTTCAAAGAAAACTTCATCTTCTTTAATATAAGACAAGTTTGCTCTACCGTATTCTCTAGTATTTGAAGCAGCAACTTCACCTCCGCTAAAATGAGACAAATATTGCGCACCGTAACAAACAGCAAGCATTGGCAATTTCCCTCTGATTTCAGACAAATCAGGATGTGGTGCATCTTCTGCACGAACAGAAAATGGACTTCCTCCCAAAATTACAGCTTTGTAACTTGACAAATCTGAAGGGATATTATTGTATGGAAAAATTTCGCAGAATATATTTAATTCGCGAACTCTACGCGCAATCAGCTGAGTGTATTGCGAACCGAAATCTAAAATAAGTACGTTGTGTTGCATGGGCGCAAAATTACTTTTTAAATTTGGATTGCAAAAGTGGATTTTTGAAATTTTTTATTTTTTTTCTGTTCCAATTTTAGCTCTCTTATCCCTACAGAAACCAACAGCTAAAAACAATATTTTTTATTCTTTTATAAAAGTAAATTTAGACTTAACACCCTTATCAATGTTATCCCAATAGTTAGAAACCAACAACTTCCCTTCCTGATCGTAAATTTCAAAATTCCCTGTATTTCCTCCTAAATTTCCCCGATTAAGTGCTTCTAACTCCAAATAGTTCAAGCCATCATTCAAATTGATTCTAATATCATCAAAACCGGGACCAAGCAGCAAACTATTAACCAGAATAGTAGCTTTGTAATCATAAATAGAAGTAGCTTTGATTAAATCGCCATCAATAGCACCATAATCACGAATTTTAACAATTAAAAAATTAGATTTAGTTCGGATTACTCCAAAATCAACATCCGTTTTTCTAATATAGGAATCATCCTCTTTCAATCCATTTGCAATCAAAGATTTACTCACGCTCTCATTGAGTTTATCCCTAATTCTATCTCCGGGATTTACAAAATCATTGGTTTGTTCCATCG
This sequence comes from Flavobacterium sp. GSA192, assembly GCF_006386525.1. Classification (NCBI taxonomy): domain Bacteria; kingdom Pseudomonadati; phylum Bacteroidota; class Flavobacteriia; order Flavobacteriales; family Flavobacteriaceae; genus Flavobacterium; species Flavobacterium sp. GSA192. Next base: position 89,344 of record NZ_VAHC01000007.1, read on the forward strand.
AAAAAGACTTCGCTTCTCCTATTTGATATTTAGAACCTAAAGGCAAAACCGCATCCGGTTTTTTAAAAATATTAGGTGCTTTGATAACCGCTGCCTCGGCTGTGGATGGAGTAACTTTTTTAGGAGCCGGAGCAGTATTTAATGGCGCATTTATTTTAAACTTAGTAGTCCCAAAATCATTTTGAGCGTAACTACTAACAGTAAAACAAACCATTACAAACAATAAAAACTGCTTCCTATTCATATTATTTTGCTTTTTAAAACTCTTAAGCATCAACAAATATACCAAGCTTTCATTTTACAAAACAAAATCAACATTGAACATTAAAGAAATTTTAACCAAAGCATTCGTTTTTATTCCTTTTCAATCACAATTGTAGCCTTAAAACCTTGCGCAATATTCCATTGATTAGCAGTAATCAGATTTCCTTTATCATCAAAAATTTTAAATTCGGCGGTATTGGGTGCTGCATATCCTTCATTGATAGCCTCAAAATCAATTCGATTAACTCCTTTTTGTAATGCAATATCAAATCCTTGCGCCTCTCCATTCAAAAGTACTTCCGGCTCAACGATAACATAATTCAAATACACACGCACCTTGTCTCCATCAACATAAGCCGCATCACGATAACTTACTTTAGCAGTTCCCGAAGCCGTTTTAACCACTCCAAAATCCTGATCTCTCTTAGCTAATTTTTCAGGATCTTTTTCTTCCCCTTTAGGAACTTCATATTTATTTTCCCCTATATCTGTTATCACATAATTTTTTATTGCATTATAATCAGCCTTAGATACTTTTACATCTTTCTCCTTAACTTCTTTAACCTTCACTTCCTTCTTTTTTGCCGGAGCAGCTTTAACCTTAAACTCAGCCCCAAATTCTTCCTGGGAATAAGCTGTTGAAAGCATCCCAAACATCAAACCCAAAATAAAAACCTGACCTTTAAAACTAAAATATTGACTCATCATTTTATGTATTTAATTTAAAAACTGTATTCAAAAAAACTATTTTTATTAGTCTATTCCTAATAGATAACAAGAAAGTTTTTAATTTATTATATACAAAGCTAATCAAAAACAACCTAAACCTGTTTGTCTTTATCAAAATGAGTGTTTTTTATTTTACTATTTTTTATAAATTGCACAAAATATTCTAAACTTTAACCGGAGGTGTATTCCTCTATAAACTAATTAAATACATCAAAATGAAAAGAGAAAACATCTTAACGGGATCGCCATGGGAAGACAAAATGGGATATTGCCGTGCAGTTCGCATCGGAAACATCATCGAAGTTTCGGGAACTGTTGCAATTGTTGATGGCGACAAAGTAAAAGCTGATGACGCTCATGCACAAACCTTAAATATTTTAGAAAGAGTTGAAAAAGTATTAGAAGATTTAAACGCAAGTATGAAAGATGTTATCCGTACCCGTATTTTTACTACTGACGTAAGTACTTTTGAAGCAGTTGCTACAGCTCACGCTACCTTTTTCAAAGACATCAAACCTACAACAGGTTTTTACGGAATTAACCAATTAGTAGCTCCTGAATACTTAGTTGAAATTGAATTAACTGCTGTATTAGCTGAATAATTAGATTTCCAAAATTACTCTTCGAGCGCAATAAAAGCAATTAGAAAACTAAAATTGCTTTTGTTGCGCTCGAATGCTAATACTACAACAAAGCCCAATGAACTTAAAAAAGACAATACTACTTTCACTCAAATGGATTTTAATCTGTGCTTTGATAGGTTTTTTTTCCGGTTCAGCTTCTGCTTTTTTTTTAATTGCCCTGGAATGGGTATCGCAGCTTAGAATACAAAACAGCTGGTTTATCTGGTTATTACCCATCGGTGGACTTTTTATTGGTTTACTTTATCATTATCATGGCAAAGACGTAGTTAAAGGAAACAATCTTTTATTAGAAGAATACGAAACTCCTAAAAAAGTGATTCCGCTAAAAATGGCTCCTTTTGTACTTATAGGAACACTTATCACCCATCTTTTTGGAGGTTCGGCAGGTCGTGAAGGAACAGCGGTACAAATGGGAGGTGCAATTGCCGACCAGTTTAGCCGTATATTCCATCTCGATGCAACCGACCGAAAAACACTTATTATTTTAGGAATCAGTGCCGGTTTTGCATCTGTTTTTGGAACTCCGCTTGCAGGTGCTATTTTTGCTCTGGAAGTGGTTTATTTTTGTAAAATCAGTGTAAAAAGTAGTATCCTCTCTTTTGTCGTTGCTTATTTTGCTTATTACACCGTAGAACTTTGGGCTGTTCATCACACACATTACAGCATTCCAATAATTCCCGAAATGAATCCGGAAAACTTACTTTGGATAATTCCATCCAGCATTTTATTTGGTTTTGCTGCCATGCTTTTCTCCAGAAGCACACATTTTTGGGGTGCTCTATTCTCAAAAAACATTGCCTATCCACCGTTGCGCCCTTTTGTCGGCGGAATCATCTTAGCATTAGCTTTTTATACTTTTAATGTATCACAGTTTATGGGATTAGGTGTTCCTTCCATTGTAGAAGCCTTCTCAAAACCGAATGAATATCAAGATTTTTTACTCAAAATTTTATTTACAGGATTTACTTTGGGAGCAGGATTTAAAGGCGGAGAAGTAACTCCATTATTTTTTGTAGGTGCGACTCTGGGAAGTGCTTTATCTGTTTTTATTCCGTTGCCAATAGCACTTTTGGCCGGAATGGGATTTGTTGCTGTATTTTCGGGTGCTACTCACACACCTATTGCCTGTACTATTATGGGAATCGAACTTTTTGGTATTGAAGCTACTATTTTCATTGGAATCTCTTGCTTTATTGCCTATCTGGCTTCGGGTTCAGTAGGCATTTATCATGCACAAACTGTAAAAGGAGTAAAAATCCGTTTGTATGAAAGATTTAAAAGACGTAAACTTGATGATTTATAAATTGTAAAAAGAAGTTAATTCTGAAATGTTTTCATAGTTTACACTAAAAAAATGTAAATTCGCAAACTATGAAAATACAAGACATACAAGCAATACAATCCTTACTGGCAACACCTAAAAAAGTTGCTATCATTCCGCATAGAAATCCTGACGGAGACGCTATGGGTTCAACCTTAGCCTTATATCATTTTTTAAGCAAAAACAATCACGAAGCTACGGTTATATCTCCAAACGATTTTCCTGATTTCTTAGCCTGGCTTCCCGGCTCTGAAATGGTTCGTGTTTTTGAAACAGACAAAGAAAATTGCACTCAAATATTAAAAGAAGCTGATCTAGTTTTCACCCTCGATTTCAATGCCTTTCATCGTGTAGGCGAAATGGAAAAAGTACTCGAAGTACTCGACACCACTTACATTATGATTGATCATCATCAAAAACCGGATGATTATGCTGCTTACACTTATTCAGACACTTCTTTTGGTTCTACCTGCGAAATGGTATATAATTTCATTTCTTTTTTAGGTCAAAAAGAACAAATTGACACAATAATAGGAACCTGTATTTATACAGGTATTTTAACCGATTCCGGTTCTTTTAAATTCCCTAATACTACAGGAAACACCCATAGAATTGTTGCCGAATTAATTGATTTAGGAGTAGAAAACACTAAAATCCCTAACCTGCTTTTTGACAATAGTTCCTACAGCCGATTACAGTTATTGGGCAGAGCTTTACAAAATTTAAAAGTATTGCCTGAACACAAGACTTCATATATCACACTAAGTCAGGACGAATTAAACAGTTTTAACTATGTAAAAGGAGATACCGAAGGAATTGTAAATTATGGATTAAGCATCAAAGGAATACAGTTTACGGCTATTTTTATCGAAAACAAAGACGAAAAAATCATTAAGATTTCTTTTCGTTCTCAAGGTGGTTTTGATGTAAATGAGTTTGCCAGAGAACATTTTAACGGAGGCGGACATCGCAATGCCGCCGGAGGAAAATCAGAACTTTCGATGGAAGAAACCATCGCAAAATTTGAAAAAATAGTTCATACCCTAACGCTGTAAACACTATGAGAACTATCCAATTTGTGATTTTAAGTTGCTTTTTATGCTTAGGTTTTACTGCCTGCAAAAAACAACAGGAAGCCCGACGTCCTATTTCGAGAGCTTCGGGAGTTTTTATGAAAAAATCAATCGAAAGAAATAAAAAACTGATTGCTTCAGAAGAAGATCAAATCAAAGCTTTGATGAAAAAAAATCCGAAGATTAGCTACATTGCTTCTTCTAAAGGTTATTGGTATTCTTATGAAATCAAAAACGAAATTGACTCCTTAACACCTAAAAAAGGCGACGTTGCTTTTTTTAACTATGAATTAAAAGACCTAAACGGAGCTGTTATCTATTCAGAAGTGGAGCTTAGACCTCAGGTATATCGAGTGGACAAACAGGACATCATGATGGGATTGAGGGACGGAATTAAATTGATGCGTAAAAACGAAAAAATAAATTTTTATTTTCCTTCTCATATTGCTTATGGTTATCACGGAGACAATAAAAAAATTGGTGTAAACCAACCTTTAATTTGTACTGTAACACTAAACGATTTCAAATCGGAGGCGGTTTACAAAAAAGAATTAGAACAAAACATCACCAATAATTTAGCTAAAACCGATAGTATAAAAAAGGCTAAAAAAGTAGTTTTAAAAACAAAACCAATAAGCAAAGACACCCTGGAAGAATAATTCTAAGATTCGTAAACTGCAAAAACAATAAATAAAATCATGAAAAAAAGCATTCTATTTGTGCTACTTCTTATCAGTTGTTTTTATTCTTGTAAAAATGAAAGCGATTATTTCGCAGATGGTTTGTATGCTAAAATTGAAACTAACAAAGGTATCATTTATTTAGAACTGGATTATAAAAAAGCTCCTATTACAGTAGCCAATTTTGTTACGCTGGCTGAGGGAAAAAACAATTTTGTAACTGTAGATTACGCTAAAGGACGTCCTTTTTATGATGGCATGAAGTTTTACCGTGTCATCAAAGGATTTGTAATTCAAACCGGAGATCCCGAAGGAACAGGAACAGGTAATTCCGGCTATAAATTTAAAGACGAATTTAACGATTATTTTTTTGACAAAGAAGGTGTTTTGGCTATGGCCAATAACGGCCCTAACACAAACAGCAGCCAATTTTTTATCACGCGTAACCCTACTCCCTGGCTCAACGGGAAGCACACTATTTTTGGTCATGTGATGGGCAATGGTATGGAGGTGGTCAATGATATTAATCAGGACGATGTTGTTAAATCAATCATTATTATTAGAAAAGGAGAAGCTGCTAAAAAATTCAATGCGGTAAAAATATTTGATGATTATTTTGTTATTGAATCTAAAAACCAAAAAGTACAAAAGGATATTGAAACCCAAAACGAGAAAAAGTATTACGAAAAATACGGGGAAATAATTACAGCTAAAACCAACTATTTTGAAGCCTTAAAAGAAAAAGCGACCAAAACCGTTTCGGGACTAAAATACATCATTACTCAAAAAGGAAGTGATACAAAACCGGTAAAAGGAACTACTGTTAACGTAAATTATGCCGTGTTTTCAGAATACGGAGAGCTTTTTGATACCACAATCGAAAGTGTAGCAAAAGATTTTGGAAAATTGAATTCGCAACGTGCTGCTCAAAACGCTTACCAGCCAATTCTTTTTCAGGCAGGAAAAAGAGATGGTATCATTCCCGGATTTACTGAAGGCATCGATAAAATGTCTTATGGAGACAAAGCCGTTTTATTTATCCCCTCGCATTTAGCCTATGGTGCCGGTGGTGCAGGTAGTGCAATTCCTCCGCACACCAATCTTATTTTTGAAATTGAATTAATTAAACCTCAATAATTTTTAAATACAACTATTAGAAAAACACAACCCAATGAAATTTAGAATATTATTTTTAGCATTCTTTGCTTTACTTACAGTTCAGGCACAGGAAACTTCTAAAAAAGCAGTTAAAAAAACAGCTGCTGTAAAAGAAGAAGGTATTTTTGCAACCATTAATACTACTAAAGGAGCCATTGTTTTACAATTAGAATTCGAAAAAACACCCGTTACCGTTGCCAATTTCATTAGCCTTGCACAAGGTAAAAACGAATTTGTAACCGACAGTAAACTGAAAGGCAAACCTTTTTTTGATGGTTTGAAATTTCACAGAGTAATTAGTGATTTCATGATTCAGGGGGGGGATCCACAAGGAACCGGTGCCGGAGGAACAGGTTATTCTTTTAAAGACGAATTTATCCCTGAGTTAAAATTTGACAAAGGAGGAATTCTAGCTATGGCCAATTCAGGTCCAAAAACCAATGGAAGTCAATTTTTTATCACTCACAAAGACACACCCTGGTTAAACGGGAAACACACTATTTTTGGACACGTTGTAGAAGGAATGGACGTGGTTAATAAAATTGCTCAGGACGATATAATCAAAAACATTATTATTATCCAAAAAGGAGCTTTGGCAAAAAAATTCAAAGCCGAAAAAGTATTTGCTAATTATTACAACAACAAAGCTGAAGAAGAAAGAAAAGAGGCAGAAGCCAAAGCAGCTGCCGAGAAAATTCAAAAAGAAAAAATAGCGGCTTTGATTACTGAAAAAGTAAACAACTTCAACAGTCAAAAAGCAACTGCAACAACTACTCCATCAGGATTAATGTATAAAATAACGCAAAAAGGATCAGGCGCAAAACCGGCTGCGGGAACCACTGTCTATTTTCATTACTCAGGATTTTTTGAAGACGGAAACTTATTTGACAGCAGCATAACAGAAGTAGCTAAAATCTACGACAAATACAACGAAATGCGATTCATGCAAGGAGGCTACAATCCTTTTCCTTTTGAAATAGGTAAAAAAGACGGTATGATTCCAGGTTTTATCGAAGCCATCAACTTACTCTCTTTTGGAGATAAAATGACTGCTTTTATTCCGGCTAAATTAGCTTATGGTGAAAGCGGTGCGGGCGGAGTAATTCCTCCAAATGCAACTTTAATTTTCGAATTGGAAATTTTTGACAAACAAGTCGAAACAAAATAAAAACAACAATTAGAAATCCGATTACAATTAAAGTAGTCGGATTTTTTTTAATCACCTTTGCAAATAAAAACACAATTTTTCTTACCTAAATAAAGTTATTTTCATATATTTGAAAAAATATTCTGAGTTTTTCAAAAAACCGCTATTAACCCTTGTTTTGGAACAATCTTGAAGAACTGCTGAAATAATAATTTTATAAGCTTATGTTTTATCAAGTAAATGAAATAATAGACATTAACCTGCAATTGCTATTTTCATCAAAAAACCAATCTTTGAAATTTTCAGAGTTCAAAGACAATAATGGAAAAAAATTAGGAAAAATAATGGAACTTTTCCATCTCATGGAAAAAGAAAACCTAATCACCATAGAAAACAATAAATGTTACATAACCGAATTTGGAAAAAATATTATTGAAAACGGTGGTTGGTTTGAACATTTGAAAAAAAAGGAAGAAACCGAAAAAAAGAGAACGGAAGAACTAAAAAAAAATCAGCATCTGCATAAAAAGACCAAAAAGAAAAAATCAGTTTTAATTGGCAAAAGCTCTTTCTTTTTCATTACTAATCATTTTAAAAATATTCTTAAAAAAAGAAAAACATGAGTATTCAAGATTTTTTTTCTCAAGAATGCGAGAAGCTATTCTTAATTCATAAAAAAAGTTTGATTGAAAAAACCTCATTTAATGAGAAGAAAAACAACTTAAATCCCGAAGATTATCCAAAATTTGATCGGGAGTTCAAACGCTTTCAAAGACAGCTAAGTTTGAATTTAACAAAACTGACAAAGAAAAATAAAAATACTAACGTAGAAGAAATTTTAGAGCCCATAGCTAATAAATATGCCAAATCTTTTTTAAACCTAGTCGATTTATCCAAAATTGAACTGGAAAAAAATCAGCATTAAAATTAGCAAAAAAAGCTATTTTCAACATACAAAAAACCCTTTCAATCCCAGAGGATGAAAGGGTTTTATTTTATATAATTATCTGTTTCTTATACCAATCACTAGGCAAACGAACGAGTTTTATTTTTGCCACGAATTACACAAATTGGTACAAATATTACTGATTTTTAAAATAAATTACACCAATTTGTGTTATTTCGTGGAATTCGTGGCTGTTTTTTTTTATTTAGTCCGCTTAGCGGACAGTTAAATTATTTTATATACTAAAAATTATTTCTTCCCAAACTTCCAGTCAAATTCATCTTTACTGTTGATAATGGCTCCTACCTCAACTTTTACCACTTCTTCAAACTCAGTTTGCAGTAACAACCAGTTTTCTTCATTAAAATAATTCTCAAAAGTATCAAATTCTTCCTGAGTGAATTTGGTAATGCTTTTTTGAGCTAAATCTTTCTTTACGTCTTTGACATTTCTACCAATTAATTTATTGCCAAATAATTCCAAATCGGCACTGGAAGCAACTACGTAACCAAACTTAAAATCTTCATCTTTATAAAAAGTCAAACGCATTTTGAATTTATTATACACAAAAATAACGTTATCATCTTCGTCTTTGTAATTTCTGTCCGGAGTTCCATAAACGGCAGTTACATCTTTTTGTTTCATACCGAAAATGAGTTTATCAATCCCGTTTTTAAGGTTTATTTTCATCATCTATAATTTTAGCGCAAAGTTCGCAAACTTTTTCACATCTCAGGCATTTTATCGGTTATAATCTTAAGGTTTTACTAAAAGCAAACAGCATAAGATAAATTTTCAGTAAATTTAATACATAGTGTTTTTTTTAATAAAAACAGTCTTTTAATTTTAAAAAAGCAAAAACAACCACCCAATCTAAAAAATTAGTTTTCGAAAAAAGTCATTCTCATGAACCTACCTTTCAAAGATAAAAAGTTTGTTTTTCTACTGCTATCTGTTAGTATTGTCATTGTTTTGGAAATATTATCACTTTTAGGAATTCATTTACCTATGCCTTATGCACCGTTTATTTTCTGTACTTTTATCATCTCTATTGGCTACAAAGTGATCCTCAACGGACTACAATCTCTTATAAAACTCAACTTTAGCAGCATTAATTTATTAATGACCATTGCTGTTATTGCCGCCTTATATTTAGGCGAATATCCAGAAGCTGCCGTTGTAATTGTACTTTATGTTTTAGGCGAACGTCTGGAAGACATTGGGCTGGAAAATTCTAAATCAGCATTAGACGAATTAATAAAAAGTGTCCCAAAAACAGCTTTTGTAAAAAAAGCCAATAAAGAAATCCCTATTGAGCAAATTGAAATAGGAACTGTTATCCAAATCAAAGCAGGAACTATTATTCCGCTGGATGGCAAAATCACTTTTGGTGAAAGCCTGATTGACGAATCGGCTATTACAGGAGAACCTATTGCTAAAGAAAAACAAGTGGGTGATACTGTTTTTGCAGGCACACTCAACACTAATGGTTTTATTGAAATAAAAACCTCAAAACTTTCGACAGATACAACTTTTGCAAAAATTATCCAACTTACTTTTGAAGCGGGAGCTGCTAAAAGTGAAACCCAAAAATTCATTCAACGCTTTTCAAAACTTTACACCCCTATCATTATTGGATTGGCTCTCTTGATTTTTGTTGTTCCTGTTTTTTTACTTCATCAGGATTTCAACCATTGGTTAAAACAAGCCATTACTTTACTGGTAATTGCCTGTCCCTGCGCTTTAGTTATTTCGACTCCGGTTGCTATTTATGCCGCTATAGGAAACGCTTCCGCAAAAGGTGCTCTGATAAAAGGAGGGAAATACATAGAGGCTCTGGCCGAAATCAAAGCGATTGCCGTAGATAAAACCCGAACCATTACTTATGGAACTCCAGTAGTTTCGGATGTTTTTCCCCTAATAGGAACCAGCCGAAAAGAATTGCTCTCTTGTGTTTCGGGTGCTGAACTATTCTCAGAACATCCACTGGCGCAAGCCATAATTACAGCAACCAGAGCAGAGGGTTTTGAACCACATACCGCCAAAGATTTCAAAAGTATTATTGGAAAAGGTGCAACGGCAAAATGCGAAGTTTGTCAAACTGATAGTGTACTGGTGGGCAAACTGGAATTTATTAGAGAATACCATGAAATATCTACCGAAGTGGAAGCAATCGAAGCACAATTAGCCACCGAAGGAAAAACGAGTGTGGTAATCAGTTTTGGGAAAGGTGTTGTGGGAATTATTGGTCTTACAGACAAAATTAAACCAGACAGTGCCGCAGCTATACAAGAATTACAGGAACAAAATATCGATGTAATTATGCTTACCGGCGACAGCGAAAAAGCAGCACATTTTGTTGCAAGACAAGTAGGCATTACAAAAGTATTTGGCGATTTACTCCCTGAAGAAAAAGCCGAAGAAATAAAAGCATTATTACAACAATATGACAAAGTTGCCATGGTAGGTGACGGAATTAACGACGCTCCTGCTCTGGCCATAAGCACTGTGGGAATTGCAATGGGAACAGCGGGAAGTGATACCGCCATAGAAACGGCAAATATTGCCTTGATGAACGATCAACTTTCATTAATTCCTTTTTTGATTCGGTTGAGCAAAAAAACCATGAAACAAATCAAAATGAATACACTTGGAGCTATTATAACTAAGTTTATTTTTGTTCTACTGGCTGTCTTTGGACTCAGCAATCTGGCCTTAGCTATAGCTGCCGATGTAGGCGTGACATTAATTGTTATTTTATTTAGCCTGAATCTAATGCGTTTTGAAAAATCAAAAGTTTAAAAGCACTTTTTTATTGTTTATTTACTAACTTAACTGTTGCATAAACATTTTTGTCTCCAACCAAAAACCAGAAAACCATGAATATCTCTTTCGAAAAAAAAATATTTATAGGATTTATAATCAATGTAATAGTGGTAATTGCAGCAGCATGGATTTTTTTAGCCCGAATCAATCCCGAACGCAATGCAATGACTGACAGTACGCTGGACGCAATAGAAATTGCTTTATTTATACTTTCTGTTATTTTATTGATTGTAGTGTATTTTATTATTAGAAATCAATTAAAAGCCAAAGAAGCAGCTCAAAAACTACTCGAAGAAAACAAACAATTGCTACAGTCCATTATTGATAATACATCCAATCCTATTGCTATAAAAAAATTAAATGGAGAATATCTATTAGTAAATAAAAATTTTGGCGAATTATTTGGCATAGCCAACGATAAAATTATAGGCAAAACCGATCATGATTTTCTCCCAAAAGAAATCGCTGAAACCTATCGAAATTCGGATTTGGAAGTAGCTAAGAAATTAGTCGAACTAAAATCCGAAGAAACCATTGAGCAAAAAGACGGAGTGCATACTTATATTGCGGTTAAATTCCCTTTGTATGACGATACGGGAAGAATTTACGCCATCGGAGGCATTTCTACTGATATTACCGAAAGAAAAAAACTGGAGGATTCCCTAAAAGCCACCGATGCTTTCTTTAATATGTCTTTCGATATTTTTACGGTTGCCAGAAACGATCATTTTATCAAAATTAATACTGCCTTTACCAATACTTTAGGCTACACACAAAAAGATATGGACGAAATAAAATTCATGGATCTTACCCATCCTGAAGATCGACCAACTTCAGATGAAGTATTAGCTCAAATATTAAAAGGCAACACCGTTGTGAGTTTTAAAAACAGAGTACGCCATAAAGACGGCACGTACCGATGGCTGGACTGGAATAGCAGTATTGATTTAAAAGAAGGAATCATCTATTCAGCAGCCAGAGATATTACCGAAAAAATAACACTTGAATTTGAACAGCAAAAAGCTGTTGAAGAACTCTATGAAAACGAAGAAAAATTACGCGTAATTGTAGAAAACATTGGTGAAGGTGTGATTGTGGCCAATGCCGATAAAAAAGTAGTACTGGCCAATTATATGGCCAACGATATTTTTGGAATTGAAGAAGATGATAAAATTTCAACGGATTTAACAACCCATTTTGAACTCTATTTCCCTGATGAAAAAACCATATTTCCCGCTCAAAATTTACCTATGGAACGTGCTTTTAACGGAGAAATAACCGATGATGTGGATTTAGTACTTTGGAATCCTGTTGCGCGTGAAAAAAGAAGAGTTTTAATAAGCGGACGTCCTTTAGTGGATCAGGACAACAATATTGTTGCCGCCGTTATTACCATTAAAGACATTAGCCAATACAAAAAAATGGAAGAAGAACTCGAAGAAACCGAAACCAAATACCGCAAACTTATTGGTTTCAAAAACGAAGTTAAAGATGACAAAGACAAAAAGAAACCTTTATAACTGTATAAAAAAAGCGTTAAGTTTTAAACCTTAACGCTTTTGCATTTTATTCTTCTTCCTCGTACATTTCGTCGTAACGGGCAGGAATTTGCGGATCATAAAGCGGACATTTGAATTCTTCCATGATATCTACTAATTTATCCATGGTTTTTCCAGATGTCCCATAACAATCTATTTCAACTGTTTGAGATGTAGTTTTTACCTGAAAAGCTCCTATTCCATCCTTATTTTTCCAACTGTTCTCATCTACTCTTTCCCAATTAGAAAATACCGAAGCAATTCGGTTGATAATAACCGCAACAGGAAGTTCTTCTAAACCCTCGATAGTTTCTTGCTCATCGATAGCTTCATAAACCTCTTGATGGTTTAAATAAACACCTTCTAAATAATTCCAAAAAAGTAATTCGTACATCTTTTTATTTTTTAGCCCCGATAGTAGCGACATCCTTTATCTTCTTTCTTTAAAAAGATAAAGATATAGCGGATAGCGGGATTAGCTGCTAGCTATATTAATATTCGAAAGTACCGTATTCGCTGGAAATAGTCAATTTCTTAGTATCAGCAGCTTCAACGCGACCTACAATTTGCGCATTAACATTGAACGATTTTGAAATAGCAATAATATCCTGTGCAACGGCTTCAGGAACATAAATTTCCATACGATGTCCACAGTTGAAAACCTGATACATTTCTTTCCAATCCGTTTTTGATTGTTCCTGAATTAACTTGAACAATGGAGGAACTGCGAATAAATTGTCTTTTATAATATGTAAATTATCTACAAAATGTAAAATCTTAGTTTGTGCTCCACCACTACAGTGAACCATTCCGTGAATTTCATTCGAAGAATATTGATCTAAAATTTTCTTGATAATGGGCGCATAAGTACGTGTTGGCGAAAGCACTAATTGTCCGGCATCAATTGGCGAATTTTCTACTGCATCAGTCAATTGTACCTGACCTGAATAAATTAATTCTGATGGAACAGCAGCATCGTAACTTTCCGGATATTTTGTTGCCAAATATTTCCCGAAAACATCATGACGCGCCGATGTCAACCCATTACTTCCCATTCCGCCATTATAGCTTTTTTCATAAGAAGCCTGACCGAAAGATTCCAATCCAACGATTACATCACCTGCCTGGATATTAGCATTGTCAATTACCTTAGAACGTTTCATGCGAGCCGTAACGGTAGAATCCACAATAATTGTACGAACGATATCACCCACATCGGCAGTTTCTCCACCAGTAGAATGAATACTAACTCCAAAAGAAGCCAACTCTTGAATTAATTCTTCAGTTCCGTTGATAATTGCCGAAATTACTTCGGCTGGAATTAGATTTTTATTTCTTCCAATTGTTGAAGAAAGTAAAATATTATCCGTTGCTCCTACACATAATAAATCGTCAATATTCATGATTAACGCATCCTGAGCAATGCCTTTCCAAACCGAAATATCCCCTGTTTCTTTCCAATACATGTAAGCCAATGAGGATTTAGTTCCCGCTCCATCGGCATGCATGATAAGACAATAATCATCGTCTTGGGTTAGATAATCAGGGACAATTTTACAAAATGCCTGAGGAAATAATCCTTTATCTATATTTTTTATAGCATTGTGTACATCTTCTTTGGATGCCGAAACACCACGTTGCGCATATCTTTTTGAAGTATCTGAACTCATGAATTGTAATTGTGTAAGCTGCAATGGAGCAACTTGGTTTTGCGGCAAAGATAATTATTTTTTTGGGTTTATCCCGTCCCATTCTTCTAAGCGTTTTCTAAAATCTGCAATCATCAATCAAAATCCCATTTTATTTCACTAAATTTAATATAGAATACTAATAACCAATTCAATAACAATAAAAAAGCAGATTTAAAAACACAATACAAGGTGGAAACCAGCGACCACGATAAAAAACGGGGCAATTCCGAAAAGCCAAAAGAGTAGGAAACTAAATTTTTACAAGATGCCAAAATATGTAATTGAAAGAGACTTACCAGATGCAGGCAAACTTAACGCAGAACAGCTAAAAGGTATTTCAAAAACTTCCTGCGAGGTATTAAACAAAATGGGACCTGATATTCAATGGGTAAACAGTTTTGTAACAACAGACAAAATCTATTGTGTTTATATTGCTCAGAATGAAGAAATGATTCGCGAGCATGCCAAACTAGGCGGATTTCCAGTAAATTCAGTAAGCAAAGTATCCACAATTATTGACCCAACGACTTCTGAATGAATCACATCACCAATGAAATTAGTTTCGTCAAAAAAACAAATTTTAACAACAACTTAGAAAACTAAAAAATGCCTATCCAAAACGAATAGGCATTTTCTACAACAAACAATATCTTAATTATTTAGTAAACAATAACTCTCTGTATTTAGTTAGTGTCCATAATTCATTATCAACTAACAACTCTAATTTATCACAGTGGTTTCTAATGATTTCAAAATACGGTTTTACTTTATTACAATAAGCTTCAGCTGTTTTTTGAGCATTATTCAAAGCATTCGCATTTTTTCTTTCATTACGCATCTCCTCAACTTTAGCATTGATACCTTCGATATGAGTAGAAATCTCTTTTATCAAACCAATTTGCTCTTTAGCAATTGATTCAAATTCTTTTCCAAAAATATCTTTCAAGCCTTTTACATTTTCAATCAAAGTATTTTGATAACGAATAGCTGTTGGGATAACATGATTTTTCGAAATATCTCCTAAAACCCTACTTTCAATTTGGATTTTCTTAGTGTATTCTTCTAATTCAATTTCGTAGCGTGCTTCCACTTCCACATGATTCATAATTCCTAATTCAGAAAACAAATCAAGTGCTTGTTTTGATGCTCTAGCTTTTAGGGCTTCAGGTGTTGTTTTAAAATTACTCAATCCTCTTTTCTTAGCTTCTTTTTCCCAGGCCTCGCTATAACCGTCACCTTCAAAAAGAATATCTTTTGAAACCTTGATATACTCTCTCAAAACATTAAAAATAGCATCATCTTTTTTCATTGCTTTTGAATCAATCAAAGCATCAACTTCCACTTTAAAATCTCTCAATTGCTTAGCAACAATGGTATTTAAAGTAGTCATTGCATTCGAACAATTTGCTGAAGAACCTACCGCTCTAAACTCAAATTTATTTCCTGTAAAAGCAAAAGGTGATGTTCTGTTTCTATCGGTATTATCTAAAATTACCTCTGGAATTTTCCCTACTACGTTTAATTTTAAATCGGTTTTTTCTTCTGGAGATAATTTTCCTGTGGTTACACTTTCTAATTCAGCCAAAACTCTAGTCAGTTGTTCTCCAATAAATACCGAAATGATTGCAGGCGGCGCTTCATTAGCTCCTAAACGATGGTCATTGCTAGCCGTTGCAATCGAAGCACGCAACAATTCTTCATAATCATTTACCGCTTTGATGGTATTAATAAAGAAAGTCAAGAACTGCAAATTACTCATTGGAGTTTTACTAGGACTCAATAGATTCACTCCAGTGTCAGTTGCCAATGACCAGTTGTTGTGTTTCCCGGAACCATTTACACCTTTAAAAGGTTTTTCATGCAACAACACTTTAAAATCATGACGTTCGGCTACTTTTTGCATAATATCCATCAAAAGACAGTTATGATCCACAGCCAGATTTGTTTCTTCGAAAATTGGTGCTAACTCAAATTGATTTGGCGCAACTTCATTATGACGCGTTTTAACCGGAATTCCAAGCAACATACATTCTTGTTCCAAATCACGCATATAAGTCAAAGCACGAGTAGGAATAGATCCGAAATAATGATCATCTAATTGTTGACCTTTTGCCGATGTATGCCCTAACAACGTTCTTCCAGTCATCATCAAATCAGGGCGAGAATGCGCCAAAGCCTTATCTACCAGGAAATATTCTTGTTCCCAACCTAAGGTTGCTGTAACTTTTTTGACATTCTTATCAAAATAACGACAAACTTCAGTAGCCGCTTCATCCATAACAGCCAAAGCTCTTAATAAAGGAATTTTGTTATCTAATGCTTCTCCTGTATAAGAAATAAAAACGGTAGGAATACATAAGGTAGTACCATATATAAATGCTGGAGAAGTTGGATCCCAAGCCGTGTATCCTCGGGCTTCAAAAGTATTCCTGATTCCTCCGTTTGGAAAACTGGAAGCATCCGGTTCTTGTTGAACTAATTGTGCTCCCCCAAATTTCTCTACCGGATCACTACCATCAAAAGAAGTTTCAAAAAAAGCGTCATGTTTCTCAGCTGTTGTTCCTGTTAGAGGCTGAAACCAGTGTGTATAATGAGTAACTCCTTTAGCCAAAGCCCACTCTTTCATACCCATCGCGATATAATCAGCCAATTTTCTGTCTATTTTTGTTCCATGTTCAATAGCTCCTTGTACAGCTTTAAAAGCATCTGAAGTCAAATATTGCTTCATTGCCTTTTCGTTAAAAACATTTGTTCCAAAAATGCTTGATTTTCTATTGGTTTCTTCAAAATGAACCGCTTTTCTATTAGAAGCCTCTCTTAATGCTTGAAAACGTATTGTTGACATTTTTAAAGTATTTATTAAACTGTTAATAATCAATTTTATAATTAAAAAACACAAAGATAAAGAATCTAACACTAAAATCAGCCCGCTAACCCATTATCAAATTGCTTTTTATTTAGCTTCAAAATTGCTATTTTTTAAATATACCCCCCATCAAAATATAGTAATCTAAAAAATAACATCCATTTAAACAAAAGACACCCCAAGGTTTTCAGCACTAAAAAAAATATTCTATATTTGCACCTCAGTTAAAATCAAGAAAATTAATTTATATTATTATGGCAAAAATAAAGTTAGAGTACCTTTGGTTAGATGGTTACGAACCAACTCAAAATCTTAGAAGTAAAACAAAAGTTGAAGAACACGAAAACTTTCAAGGAACTTTAGAAGAAATAGGAAACTGGTCTTTTGACGGTTCTTCTACAAAACAAGCTGAAGGTGGTTCATCTGATTGTCTATTAGTACCAGTTGCTATCTATCCAGATCCAGAGCGTATTAACGGATGGTTAGTAATGTGTGAGGTTATGAATGCTGATGGAACTCCACATCCTTCTAACGGAAGAGCTACTATTGATGATGACAATGATGATTTCTGGTTTGGTTTCGAACAAGAGTACTTCATCATGGATACTAAAACTTTATTACCATTAGGTTTCCCTGTAGGTGGATACCCTGCTCCACAAGGAATGTACTACTGTTCAGTAGGTGGAAAAAACACTCACGGAAGAAAATTAGTTGAAGAGCACGCTAACTTATGTATTGATGCTGGAATCAACTTTGAAGGAATCAACCAAGAGGTTGCTTGTGGACAATGGGAATTCCAATTATTCGCTAAAGGAGCTAAAAAAGCAGGTGATGAAATCTGGGTTGCTCGTTACTTATTAGATCGTTTGACTGAGAAATATGGTTACTATATTGAATACCATCCAAAACCACTAGGAGATACTGACTGGAATGGTTCTGGTATGCACGCTAACTTCTCTAACGAAGTATTAAGAACATGTGGTTCTCAAGAAACTTACGAGAGAATTTGTGAGGCTTTCCGTCCAGTAACTAAAGAGCATATTGCTGTTTACGGAGCTTACAATGAGCAACGTTTAACTGGTAAACACGAAACTGCTTCTATCAACGACTTCTCTTATGGAGTATCTGACAGAGGATGTTCTATCCGTATTCCTTTGATGACTGTTCAAAAAGGATGGAAAGGATGGCTAGAAGACAGAAGACCAGCTTCTAACGGTGATCCATACAAAATTGCTGCAAGAATTATCAAAACAGTTAAATCTGCTTTGTAATTTTTATATACAATTCAAAAGTGCTTTCAGAAATGGAAGCACTTTTTTTTTATATTAAAAGTAAGACACAAACAACTATCTTTGCAAAAACACAAAAACAATTATCATGATAGTTTGGATTTGCTTCATAAGTGCTATTTTATTATTCCTGGCTTTAGATTTGGGAATTTTCAACAAAACGCCTCACGAAATCAGCTCGAAAGAAGCCGGAAAATGGACCGGAATTTGGGTTTCATTGTCTTTCCTTTTTTCAACTGTAGTTTACTGGTTGTATAGTAACAACTACGTAGCAAACCCTGATCAGCTAAAACCTATGGCTGCTACAATAAAGTATATCACAGGTTATCTTATCGAACTTTCATTAAGTATTGATAATATTTTTGTAATTGCTATTATCTTTTCTTCTTTTAGAATTCCAAAAAAATACCAACACCGTGTTTTATTTTGGGGAATCATTGGAGCCATTGCATTTAGAGGACTCATGATTTATTTTGGAGTAATGATTATCAATAAATTCGCCTGGACAACTTATTTATTTGGAGCCTTTTTGATTTACACAGCCATCAAAATGCTAATTACAAAAGAAGACCACGAATACGACCCTCACAATTCTGTAATATACAAATACTTAAAAAAACTAACCCCTATTACTACAAAAATAGACGGCGAACATTTTTTTATAAAAATCAACAATACCAATACCGCAACCCCATTATTTGTAGCCTTGATTCTTATTGAGGTTATGGACATTATCTTTGCCTTAGATAGCGTACCGGCTATTTTAGCCATTACCTCCGATCCGTTTCTGGTATTTAGTTCGAATATTTTTGCCATTTTAGGACTGCGTTCCATGTATTTCTTTTTAGCCAATATGCTGGAAAAATTCAGCTATCTGGAATACAGTTTGATTGCCATTTTAAGTTTTGTAGGATTCAAAATGATTTTCCACAAATTTGTCAATCTGCCGGAATGGGCTTCTTTAGCTTTTATCGCAGTGGCGCTACTCTCAGGAATTATTGTCTCAATACAAAAAGACAAACGAAACAAAAAAGCATAAAAAAAAGGAAATCGAGAGATTTCCTTTTTTTATTTTTTCATAAAATATTAATTCAGCTCTTTAACATTACTATCATCAATATTATATTTCTTGATAACAGCATTATAATCAGAATAATCTTCTTTAACATTATTAGCAAATTTCGCCGTTCCAGAAGGAGAACCTGGCACAATAACAATTCTAAAAGTTTGATTATTTAAATATTCCGGAGTCAGTGCTAAATTATAGGTTGCTCGCGCATAAATTATAAAATGTCCAACACTAAAATCAAAATCATAATCGACTTCTCCATTAGAGTTATAAATTGTTCTTGGTATTTGTTCCCAAATAGGTGAATTTGTACCACTTATCGATCCAACTTTTCTATAAATTAAAATAACATCCTCATTAAAGAGTACAGGATTTAATTCTTCATAAATATTATACCCATCTTCAGAATTAAAACCAAAATTCACATTGGTTAATTGAAAGACTTCACTAATAGTATCATTGTCTGGCTGAAAGTTATCATCCGAAGTAGTACAACTGGAAACAGCTAAAAAGCTAACAAAGGCAAAAAGTGTTATTATTTTTTTCATGACTATAAATTTTTAAATGGTTAAGGTTTGTAATCTAGTATTCATTAATTGTGCCAAAATTTATTTTTCGATGAAATTTTTCTTTTCCTGCCTGCCGAAAGACACAATCCATGCAATTCACAACAGTACTACCAACAAAAAAGCACCCGCTATCAAACGGGTGCTTTAATTAAAATTAAGATTTATTTATTTTTTTATTTAGCTGCAGATATCACATCATGAGTCGTAGAACCCTGACTAGTTGTTAATCTTATATAGAAAACCTGTTGTTGTTCGCTATTAAAATTATAATCTAATGTAATTACTGTACCATTAGAACATTGTGCTTGTGATTTAGTATAAACCATTTGGTTTTTACTATCGAACACCTCAATGGTCGCATCAGAAGTATAATCAAAAGTACATTGAATAGACA
The DNA here is from genome assembly GCF_006386525.1 of Flavobacterium sp. GSA192. Taxonomy (NCBI): domain Bacteria; kingdom Pseudomonadati; phylum Bacteroidota; class Flavobacteriia; order Flavobacteriales; family Flavobacteriaceae; genus Flavobacterium; species Flavobacterium sp. GSA192. Next base: position 109,548 of record NZ_VAHC01000007.1, read on the forward strand.
ACTGACCATCAACCGGAACCGGATAAGCTACAAAACCTGCCAAATCAGCCTGCATTAATGACATTGTAGTTATTGTTTCAATAACCGGACAATCTAATGGCTCAATACCATAACCAACAGGTATTCTACATTCGTCAAAAGCGTTATTGATTTTATCAACCACATCTGCAATAGCACTTAGTGAAACACCATTGGTATCTCCTCCACCCAGAGCTTGATTTGCCAAAGCATACAATCCCTGAACAGTAGCATTACCTCCTAAAGCAGTTACAATATTAGCTGGAATACTGTAGAACTCATACTCATTATTTGTTGTTCCATCAGGATTACAAGAACGTATTTTTGGAGTATCAGATCCACAACCTCCTTCTGAAGCTGCTGTTGCAAAAGTTCCAGCTTGTAATTCAAAATCACCAAGTTGTCCATTTATACCTAAGTTCAAACCTAAAACAATAGTTTGAGCTAATAAAGTATTATTGATATTTCCATCTTTCAATAAACTTTGAGGCAAATTACTTATTGAATGCAATCCATTATTAGGACCGGTAGGAAGTGCTTTACTCATACCTCCGCCTGGCAACACCGCTATGATAGCATCAATATCAGTCATATTATTCATGATTGAAACATGACGCACATCTTTTATACCAACATACATAGCACCTCCATAAGAAGCCAAGGCTTTTTCAATAAGTGCTTTGGTTGTATAACTTGCAAATCCACCTAGTCCATCAGGAGCACAAGACATACCTCCAATGTTTCCATAGTATCCTTGGGTATAAGTACATAATGCATCTGAACAAATTTGTACTGATACCATTGCTGCATCTGTTGAAGTACATCCATTAGCCGGATTAGTAACAGTTAAAGTATAAGTACCGGCGGCATTTACTGTTGGAGTAGCTGTATCAACACCTGAAACTATGTTTCCACCGTTGCTGGCAACCCAGGCAAATGTTGCCCCTTGAGTTGTAGAAGACCCTAAAAGCATTACAGAAGAAGTACCACATAATATCAAACCGTCTGAACCAGCATTAGCATTTGGCAACTCTTTATTCACAGTAACGGTTACTTCATCAGTATCACTACAACCTGAAGCGGTGTGTGTTTTAGTTACTGTATAAGTAGTAGTTACAGATGGATTTACAGATGGGTTAGCTAAAGAAGAACTAAAGCCGGCTGGAATAGAAGTCCAGGAATAAGTATAACCCGCGGCTGAAGCTTCTCCAATTGACCCACCACTTGTATTAGCAATACAACTTATGGTAAAATCAGTTCCGGCATTGGCTAACACATCTGGTTTATTTACAGTAACAGTTACTTCATCAGTATCACTACAACCTGAAGCAGTATGTGTTTTAGTTACTGTATAAGTAGTAGTTACAGATGGATTGACAGATGGATTAGATAAAGAAGAACTAAAACCGGCTGGCATAGAAGTCCAGGAATAAGTATAACCCGCGGCTGAAGCTTCTCCAATGGTACCGCCATTTGCATTTGTGGTACAGGTTTTAGTAAAGTCATCTCCCGCAACTGCTACAACTGTTGGTTTATTTACTGTAACAGTCACCTCATCAGTATCACTACAACCTGAAGCGGTGTGTGTTTTAGTTACTGTATAAGTAGTAGTTACAGATGGATTTACAGATGGATTAGCTAAAGAAGAACTAAAGCCGGCTGGAATAGAAGTCCAGGAATAAGTATAACCCGCAGCTGAAGCTTCTCCAATTGATCCACCACTTGTATTAGCAATACAACTTATGGTAAAATCAGTTCCGGCATTGGCTAACACATCTGGTTTATCTACAGTAACAGTTACTTCATCAGTATCACTACAACCTGAAGCAGTATGTGTTTTAGTTACTGTATAAGTAGTAGTTACAGATGGATTTACAGATGGATTAGATAAAGAAGAACTAAAGCCGGCTGGCATAGAAGACCAGGAATAAGTATAACCCGCAGCTGAAGCTTCTCCAATGGTACCGCCATTTGCATTTGTGGTACAGGTTTTAGTAAAGTCATCTCCCGCAACTGCTACAACTGTTGGTTTATTTACTGTCACATCCACACTATCAGTAGCACTACAAACCGTACCTGTCTTAGTTTTTGTCACAGTATAAGTAGTACTAACCAATGGATTGGCAATAGGATTAGCAATATTAGGATCACTTAAACCTGTAGTTGGTGACCAAGAATAGGTAAATCCTGCTTCTGGAGCTTCTCCAATTTCTTTACCATTTGGATTAGTAATACAAGTCATCGCAAAGTCTGCTCCAGCATTAGCTATTGGAATTAAATTCAAATTCAACTGAATTGGAGCCCCGGGAAAATCTTTTAACTCTGACTGAGCAGAATTCCCTGAAGATCGGGTTCTAATAAATAGTGTACTAATATTAAAACACGGATCATTAGGACTGGTATTTTTAAATACTTCTGTTAAATTGATAGCTCCTTCTGCCCATTGATTAGGAGCATAAGTACCCGGAGTAACACCATAAGCATCAAAAGGAACTGTAGTGGTCACACTGTTGTTGGTACAAAAAACATTTCCGGGAAAAGTAGTATTAGGAACTACAACATATTCAAATCCGCTTCCTACAGCTTTCCAAACTCTAATTACAACAGTAGCGTCACCACCACCCTGAGTAAACTCTATGGTAATCAACACATCTCCTACTGTACGACCTCCTTGGGTACCCAAAGTAGAAAACGCACCACTACCTCCGGTAATAGGCGCTATACCAGTATTAGGATCTACAGGTCCAAATGTTGCACCAGTTATAGTTAAAGGTTTTTGTAAAAACTCAAAATCAATATAGCTACTTCCGTTAGTAACCTGACGATCACCTGCAAAAAGACACCATAAATCAGTTGGATTTCCGAATCTGTTCGTTCCGTTAACAAATGTTAATCCATCAATACTTTCTCCTCCTTCTACAGAAGCACTACCATAAGAAAAATGAGCTCCAGCATTTTGAATCTCATTTTTATTAGGAGAAGAACCGGCTCCCCAGGTATAAGTATTAGGATTGTCATTTATCTTATTGGACGAAGTAAATATAGTAAGATCATCTACATAGCGATCTTGTAGAAAAAAAGTAAACCCAGGATAAAGAAGAGAACCATTAGAAAAGTCAAGAACACCATTGTTCGTAATATCCAGTGGGTAATCAGGATTACCAAATTGCCTGTCAAACAAATCCCCTACATTTTGATAAATAGTATTAATAGGTTCATGTGCCCAGGCATCTCCGTCAACACCTGAACCACTAATAGGATACTGTACCGGCACGATTCCCTTGATATTTTGTGCATTGACCGTATAAGCCATCATTAAAATTACAAACAAGAGCATTGACCGCACTACTGACTGATGCCACATAGCCTGCCAAAATCTTGACAAATAATCTACATTAAAAAATTTAAGAATACTGTTTTTCGTTAAAAGGCAAGTCGCTAATTTGCGCGTTAAGACATCGAAAAACTTCGAAATTGTATTATTTTCCATGACATAAAGTATTTTTATTTCATAAATTACTTAGGTAGGAAACTAAAATTTGGGGAAAACGTATCGAAAAAAAGAATTGCAAAAACACCCGCATAGCCAGAAGCCATGAAGTAAATCATCAAACAAAGGATAAGTGAATATCCCCTTATTAACCAATAACTATCATAGAAATAGTTTCCAGTGATTAAAAAAAGGTTAAAAGCAACTGTTTTCAGAATGTGGGGGGTAGAAAACTTGTAATAAACACCTTCGCAGAAAACCACGAAGCCATCAATCAATTAACGGAATAACTAAAAGAATGACAAATTCAATCTTTTAGTATTAACCAATAACCATTTTTAAAAAAATATTCAAAAATCAAAAAGGTTAAAAAGCAGTTGTTTTCAGAATGTGGGGGTAGAAAACTTGTAACAAACACCTTCGCAGAAAAACGCAAAGCCATCAATCAATTAACGGAATAACTAAAAGAATGAAAAATTCAATCTTTTGATATTAACCAACAATGCCAATAAAATTATTCTAAAAATTAACGCATCCAGTAGGTTAAAAATAAGTTTGGGGTAACTTAAAAAAATAGTTTTTTTTCGAAATAAAACTAAAGAAACAACAAAATAAAATGGTCTGAATTTTATTTTGTCTTTCAAAGTTAATTTTTAATAAAAGACCTAAATGTTAACAAAACCTTAAAATAGATTATCCGCTTTTTTTAATCGACAAAATGCAAAAATCCAGACTAAAAAATAAAAAAAACCGAATAACTATAATAAAAAAACTATTAAAAAAAACAGCTAAACAACTGTGAATGAGACACAAAAAAAAGCCAAAATAAAACAAATCTATTTTGGCTTTTTTTATAATTAAAAACGAAATACTATTTCAAACTCAACAAACTTTGTTCAAGAGTTTCAATCTTAGCTAAAGCGTCAGCTTCTTTTTGTCGCTCATTAGCAATTACTTTCTCAGGAGCTCCAGCCACAAATTTCTCATTAGATAATTTAGCCTGTACTGATTTCAAAAATCCTTTGATATACACCAACTCGGCATTCAATTTTTCAATTTCTTCTTCGATATTGATATTTCCGGTAATCGGGATAAAATATTCATTTGATTTCACACGGAAAGACAAGGCTGAATCTACTTTTTCAGAAACATATTCTAAATCACTAACATTTCCTAACTTAGTAATCACTGCATCAAAATAAGTTGTCACTTTATCATTATTCATCACCTTCAATTCGATAATATCTTTAAAAGGAATGTTTTTGTCTTTACGAATTGTTCTGATTCCGGAAATCACTTCGGCTGCAAAATCAAAATTCTGAATTAATTTGGAATCAAAAGCTTTCATTTCTGGCCAGGTTGAAACAATCAAAGCTTCTTCCGGAGTTCTTTCGGCAATATGATGCCAAATTTCCTCTGTCAAAAACGGCATGAATGGATGTAACAATTTCAGGTTATTCTCCAACATTTCGATTGCTTTATCAAACGTAGCTTTATCAATTGGCTGTTGGTAAGCTGGTTTAATCATCTCAAGGAACCAGGAACAGAAATCATCCCAAACCAGTTTGTAAATTCCCATCAAAGCATCAGAAATTCTGTATTTCTCAAAATTATCTTCGATTTCAACTAAGGTTTGCTGTAACTTGGCTTCATACCATTCGATAGCTACTTTTGATGATTCCGGCTGAGGAATAGTTTCTGAAACTTCCCAACCTTTAATCAATTTGAAAGCATTCCAAATTTTATTCGAAAATCCTTTTCCTTGATTACACAATTCTTCATCAAACATAATGTCATTTCCTGCCGAAGCACTCAACAACAATCCTACACGAACACCATCAGCACCAAACTTCTCAATTAAATCTAAAGGGTCAGGTGAATTCCCTAATGATTTAGACATCTTACGACGTTGTTTGTCACGAACCAAACCTGTCAAATATACATTCGTAAACGGTTTTTCACCAGCATATTCGTAACCTGCAATAATCATTCTGGCAACCCAGAAAAACAAAATATCCGGACCTGTCACCAAGTCGTTTGTTGGATAATAATATTTATAATCCGAACTTTCCGGATCCATGATTCCTCCAAAAACGGACATTGGCCATAACCAAGAAGAAAACCAGGTATCTAAGGCATCTACATCTTGTTTCAGATCAGAAGTTTGAAGTTGTGAGTTCGAAGTTTTTTCTTTGGCTAATGCCAAAGCTTCTTCGATAGTTTCAGCAACTACAAAATCTTCTTTTCCGTCTCCATAATAATAGGCCGGAATTTGTTGTCCCCACCATAATTGACGAGAAATATTCCAATCGCGAATGTTGTTTAACCAATGCGCATAAGTATTATTAAAACGAGCCGGATGCAATTTAATATCACCATCTTCTAAAACCGATTTGATTGCCGGTTTTACCAAATCTTCCATTTTCAAAAACCATTGATCAGATAATCTTGGTTCGATTACGGCTTTAGTTCTTTCAGAAGTCCCTACTTTATTCAAATGGATTTCGGTCTTCGCCAAAGCACCATTTTCTTCTAATTCTTTTGCAATTTCAGTACGAACCACAAAACGATCTTTTCCCTGATAATGCAATCCAAAACTATTTAAAGTAGCATCTTCATTAAAAATATCAACGATTTCAAGGTTGTGTTTTTCTCCTAAGGTTTTATCATTCATATCATGCGCAGGAGTCACTTTCAAACATCCTGTACCGAATTCAACATCTACATATTCATCTTCGATAATTGGAATTACACGACCACAAATAGGAACAATGGCTTTTTTACCCTTCAAATGTGTAAAACGCTCATCATTTGGGTTGATACAAATAGCTGTATCCCCAAAAATAGTTTCAGGACGCGTTGTAGCAACTGTCAAAAATTCCTCAGAACCTTCGATTTTATATTTTAAGAAAAATAATTTTCCTTGTTGTTCTTCATAAATAACTTCTTCGTCAGACAAAGTCGTTTTAGCTTCCGGATCCCAGTTTACCATACGGTAACCACGATAAATCAGCCCTTTGTTGTATAAATCTACAAACGATTTAATTACAGATGCTGACATATCAGGATCCATGGTGAATTTAGTACGTTCCCAATCACAAGAAGCTCCTAACTTTTTAAGCTGTTCTAGAATTGTTCCACCATACTTGTCAGTCCATTCCCAGGCATGCTTCAAAAATTCCTCACGAGTTAAATCGTTTTTATTGATTCCTTCGGCTTTCAATTTAGCAACAACCTTAGCTTCGGTAGCAATAGAAGCGTGATCGGTTCCCGGCACCCAGCAAGCATTAAATCCTTTCAAACGTGCTCTACGAATTAAAACATCCTGAATGGTATTATTCAACATGTGCCCCATGTGCAAAACTCCGGTAACATTAGGTGGAGGAATTACAATGGTATAAGGTGTTCTGTGGTCGGGTTCTGAATGAAAATAGTTGTTCTTCATCCAGTAATCATACCATTTATTCTCAATCGTTTTAGCGTCAAATTGTGCAGGAATAGCCATAAAAAGTAAGCTTTAAAAACCAAAATAGCCTTTTGGTCTAATTTTTGTCATTTATAAATCGGGAACAAAAGTAAATAATAATGCACACTATAAAAAGGGAAATAAAAATTTGTGCACTAATTAAAAGAAAGTATATTTACTTTATTAATACCAACAACCATGAAAAAAATAGCCACGTTCGCAGCAATCTTATTATTTAGCTATATTGGATTTGCTCAAAAAGGAGCTAAAATAGAATTCAAAGCTAAAAACAACACTATCGATTACGGAACAATTAACAAACAAAGTGATAACGGAATTCGTTCTTTTGAATACACTAATACTGGAGACGCACCGCTGATTATTTACTCTGTCCAATCAACAAGCAGTTGTACTGTTTTATCCAAACAAAATGAAACTGTTTTACCGGGGAAATCAAGTAAAATTGACATTAAATACAACATAGTTCCCGGACCAATTAGAAAAACAATCACAGTAGAATCAAACGCCATTAATTATGATAATGGTCGAATTCCTTTAAAAATCAAAGGTGAAGTTACTTCATTGTAGCTTTTATATAAAAAATGCTTTTTAGATATTGGTCTAAAAAGCATTTTTTATATAATATTAAGTAATTGAAACTTAAAAGTCATCTGTTTTCCCTCTCTAACCACTTTTAACTCAATCCAAATTTCATTCTCTGACCACAAAAGCGAATTAACTTCCTGCAACGAATAATTATACACCTCTTTTCCATCAACAGCAACCAGAACATCACCTGTCATCAAACCACTTTTTGCCGCATTTGAATTTTCTCTGATATAACCTATTTCATAAACGGGCTTCAACTCCATTTTATACTTAAGATTTGCTGTGTTTTTTTCTAAATTCCCACGATCTATTACAATTGAATTATACTCAACTACAATCAGGCGTCTTACCCATTGTACCCCTGATTGCCACAATTCAATTCCGCTTTTGTTATAATAAAATGAAGCTTTATACGATTTGTTTTTCTTTAAAAACAGTAACTGACGGTCATAATCAAAAACAACCGAAAATCGCCTTAATATTTCCCCTCCTAAAGAGCCGAGTCGGTCATTAGTTAAACTAATATTTTTTATGGAAACAGAATCCGGAAAAGCTACAATAGGCAAATCAAATTTAAAATCGGCAATCGAAAATTGAGTTACACGTCCCCGCTTCCCCTCGACAACACCTCCTAAACCATGTCCTAAATAGTCATCAAAATGTTTTTGAGGAACTTTAATTTTATTCGAAACCTTATCAAAAAGCCAAATCGCATCACTATTTCCGGAATCAATCAGCAATTTTACTACAACATCCTCAGTATCCATCTTTACTAAGGCATTTACATAAGGCTTCCTTCTTTCAATAAGTAGCGGAATTTTAGCATATTCTTTCTCCATCTTTTTCTGAAATTTAGAATTCGGCTTGTAAAAAACCACTTCGCTATTACGATAATCAATAGCAACCAAATGATTTTTAAAAGCCGAATGCCCTATAATTCCATTGACCGTAATCCCTACAAAACTGGACAAATCAAAAGACAAATCGGTAATTAAGTATAAAAAATGCTCCTTAGATTTCATCTCACCTATAGCCAAAACATTCCCCGAAGATTTAACCCCATCTACTCCTTCATTTTCTCCTAAACCTCTAATTTTTATTTTCTCTACATGTTGCAAATGAATCTTTTCAGGATCTTCAAAACCAAACAAAATGGTTTCTTCAACTCCTGAATCCAATAAAAATAACAACCGCTCTCCGTTTACATTAATAGGAATAAAAACCAGATTATTAATCACCTGAGCCTTAACTCTGACTTTATCAGTTTTATTTTCAGCAAATTCAAAACCCTCCTGTGAAAGAACAGGAATTACAAAACCAAATAAGAAAAAAAAGAGCACTATTTTTTTCATGAATCGCAGTTTCTATAAAGTTAATAAAAATCCTGCTTTTAAATTCATATATTTTCAAATTGTAAAGGGATAGATAGGCTAGTTCAAAAAAAAAATCGCAAATTTGCAGCAAATTTTTATTAACATGCCTGAGATTTCAATAAGAGGCCGAAGAATGCCTGAATCGCCAATTCGAAAATTGGCTCCTTACGCTGACATAGCTAACAAAAAAGGCTTGAAAGTGTACCATTTAAACATAGGTCAACCCGATATAAAAAGTCCCGAAATAGCCATTCAGGCCATTAAGAATATCAATATGGACATCATTGAGTATGGTCCATCAGCCGGTTATGAAAGTTACCGTAAAAAATTAGCGCAATTTTACACCAATCAAAATGTAAGAGTTGATTATACCGATATTATGATTACCACCGGTGGTTCGGAAGCCTTATTGTTTGCCCTGGGCAGCATAATGGATCCGGGAGACGAAGTAATCATTCCGGAACCTTTTTACGCTAATTACCATGCTTTCTCTGAGGAATCAAGTGCTACTGTAATTCCGGTAAACTCCGATTTTGAAAGCGGCTTTACCCTGCCTTCAATTGAAGCTTTCGAAAAACTGATTACGCCTAAAACCAAAGCAATATTAATTTGTAATCCAAGTAACCCAACAGGAAACTTATATTCGGAAACAGAAATTCAACAATTAGGCGAGTTAGTAAAAAAACACGACCTGTTTTTAATTGCTGACGAAGTGTATCGTGAATTTATATACGATGAAAAAGACCGTCATTATTCAGTAATGAATCTGATTGGTTTAGAGCAAAATGTAATCATGATTGATTCCGTTTCAAAACGTTACAGCATGTGTGGTGCTCGAATTGGCTGCATGGTCACTAAAAACAAGGAAGTTATTGCAGCTGCAATGAAATTTGCGCAGGCTCGTTTGTGTCCTCCAACAATTGAACAAATTGCCTGCGAAGCAGCGATTGACACCCCTCAAAGTTATTTTGACGAAGTAATTACAGAATACAAAGAAAGAAGAGATACACTAATCACCGAATTACACAAAATTGAAGGTGTAAAAGTTACTCCACCTAAAGCCGCTTTTTATTGTATAGCCGAACTTCCGGTTGACAATACCGAAACCTTTGCACAATGGTTGTTAGAAAGTTACAACCTAAACAAAGAAACCGTTATGGTGGCTCCCGCGGCAGGATTTTATTCGACTCCGGGAATGGGTTTAAAACAAGTGCGTATTGCTTATGTACTCAACAAAGAAGACCTGATAAGAGCTGTTCATATTTTAAAAGATGCAATTGCAACTTACAACGCAAGATAAGGTCTTATATTTCTCTTAAAACCTATTAACAAAGACAATAACCCATTTAAAGTTATTGTCTTTGTTGTTTAAAATCATTGTTAAATTAGCGACCAAAAAGAGCTGATTTTTTATCAAAAGCTATAGAAATTCTTTAATTTATATTAATTATCTTTACAGCCTTAAAAATATACACCCACTATAATAGTAGTATTTAATGATACAAAACGAAGAACTGCACGACGAAATCGGAGACAATCATATTAGTTCAAGTGCAAAAAATCCAATGCGAGAAGACGCTTTCGCAATTTCGGATGATGAAAAAATTGACAAAATAAAAAAAGATGTCGAAAACATCCTTCTAACTCTTGGAATGGATTTAACCGACGACAGCTTAAAAGGTACACCTAACCGTGTAGCTAAAATGTTTGTAAAGGAAATTTTTGGCGGACTAAATCCAAACAAAAAACCAAAAGCTTCTACCTTTGACAATAACTACAAATACGGTGAGATGTTAGTCGAAAAAAACATTATTGTTTATTCTACCTGCGAACACCACTTATTGCCAATTATAGGTAGAGCTCACGTGGCTTACATTTCAAACGGAAGAGTTATTGGTTTATCAAAAATGAACCGAATTGTAGAATATTACTCTAAAAGACCTCAGGTACAAGAGCGTCTTACAATGCAAATTGTACAAGAATTACAAAAAGCTTTAGGAACCGAAGATGTGGCCTGCGTTATTGACGCTAAACATCTTTGTGTGAATTCAAGAGGAATCAGTGATATTGAAAGCAGCACCGTTACATCTGAATTTGGTGGAAAATTCAAAGAAGTACAATGCAAAAGAGAATTTTTAGACTATATCAAATTAGAAACTAGATTTTAATAGTTTATCGTTTGTTGTTTATTGTTTGTTGTTATGGGAAAAATACAAAAATTTGAAGATTTAGAAATTTGGAGATTAGCACGAGAAATCTGTCAGCAAATTGAATATCTAATACAAACGACAAACTTAAAAACAAATTATTCTTTGAAAGATCAAATTGACAGAAGTTCAGGTTCAATCATGGATAATATCGCTGAAGGCTTTGAACGAAACGGCAATAGAGAATTCATTAATTTTTTAAGCATTGCAAAAGGTTCTGCCGGAGAAGTAAAATCACAATCTTATAGAGCTTTCGACAAAAAATTAATTACTCAAGAACAACATTTGCAATTAAACGAAATGATTGAACTGGTAAAGAACAAAATTGGTGCAATGATGAACTATCTCAACAACTGTGAAATCAAAGGCCTAAAATTCAAATAACACTTTACAACCAAAAACAATAAACCAAAAACAACAAACAATACGTTGAACATGTCAATTTACAATACTCAAACACTAAAAATATACAATTCGCTCTCTGGAGAAAAAGAAACTTTTGTACCTATAAACGAAGGCAGTATTGGAATGTATGTTTGCGGACCAACCGTTTATAGTAATGTACACCTTGGAAACCTAAGAACTTTCATGTCTTTTGATGTGATTTTCAGATATTTTACACATTTAGGCTACAAAGTAAGATATGTTAGAAACATCACCGATGTAGGTCACATCGTCGATGATGTAGATGAAGGAGAAGATAAAATTGCCAAAAAAGCACGCTTAGAGCAATTAGAACCTATGGAAGTCGTACAGCGTTATACGGTCGATTTTCACGAAATTCTAAAAGCATTCAACTTCCTGCCTCCCAGTATCGAACCTACCGCAACAGGCCATATTATTGAGCAAATCGAAATTATCAAAAAAATAATTGATTCGGGAATTGGTTACGAAGCCAACGGATCGGTTTATTTTGACGTGGTTAAATTTAACAAAACCAATAATTACGGAAAATTAAGCGGGCGCAATATCGAAGACATGCTTGCTAACACCCGGGATCTTGACGGACAATCTGACAAGAGAAATCCTCAGGATTTTGCTTTATGGAAAAAAGCCGAACCACAACACATCATGCGTTGGCCTTCACCGTGGAGCGATGGTTTCCCTGGCTGGCATTTAGAATGCACCGCCATGAGCACCAAATACCTTGGCAATCATTTTGACATTCACGGCGGCGGAATGGATTTAAAATTCCCTCACCACGAATGCGAAATAGCTCAAAACGAAGCCTGCACAGGACAAACTCCGGTAAATTATTGGATGCACGCCAACATGCTTACCTTAAACGGTAAAAAAATGGCCAAATCAACCGGAAATAATATTTTACCAAGAGAGATTTTAACCGGCGAAAACACCATTTTAAGCAAAGCTTTCCCGGCATCAGTAGCACGTTTTTTTATGCTACAAGCACATTACCGCAGCATTCTTGACTTTTCGGACGAAGCCATTGTTGCTGCCGAAAAAGGATACAAGAGACTTATGGAAGCAATTGATTCGCTAAAGCAAATAAAAACCAGCTCAAACAGCAGCTTAGACATTGCTGACTGGAAACAACTTTGCTATGACGCAATGAATGACGATTTCAACACTCCTATTTTAATTGCGCAATTATTTGAAGGTGTTCGCTTTATCAACTTACTAAAAGAAAACAAAGAAAGTATTAGTGCCGCTGATCTTGAAACACTTGCTACAACCATACATTCTTTTGTTTTTGATGTCCTTGGACTCGAAAATCAAAAAGCAACTGACAACAGTAACGACAAATTAGAAGGCACAATCAATATGTTAATTGGTATGCGAAACAAAGCGCGTGCTGATAAAGATTTCGCTATGTCTGACCATATCAGAGACCAATTGCTTGCTTTAGGAATCCAACTAAAAGACAGTAAAGAAGGAACAAGTTTCAGTATTTAGTTTTGAGATTTTATTGAAAACATTTTTTTATGAATCTCAAAACCATTAGATAAAACAATAAAAATGTTTTCAAAAATTATCATATTTCCATTTGTATTATTGGTACGTTGCTATCAGTTGGTTATCTCTCCGCTCATGCCGGCAGCTTGCAGATTTACACCTACCTGTTCATCATATATGATTGAAGCTTTAAAAATGCACGGATTGTTTTACGGAGGTTTTTTAGGCATTAAAAGAATCCTAAGCTGTCATCCCTGGGGTAAAAGCGGTTATGATCCGGTACCCGAAAAGAAATGCAATCACAAACATTAACCTTTAATTAGTACTGGTTTTACTTTAAATATTTAATTTTACAACTATAAAACAAAACACATGATACACAGTTTAAATATAGTATGGAATCCATCCGAAGGTATAGATTTAGGTTTCTTTGTAATTCGATTTTACAGCCTAATGTTTGTAGTTGCTTTTGGATTAGGTTGGTATATTATGAAAAACATTTTCGAACGTGAAAATGAATCCATAGACAAACTGGACTCGCTATTTGTTTGGACAGTACTTGCCACATTAATCGGTGCCAGACTGGGACACGTGTTTTTTTACGACTGGGAATATTTTAGAAATCATTTACTCGAAATCTTTTTGCCTTTTAGGTTTTCTCCTAAATTTGAATTCACCGGATTTCAGGGATTAGCCAGTCATGGTGCTGCAATTTCGATAATAATTGCCATGTACTATTACAGTAAAAACATCTTAAAACGACCAATACTTTGGATTTTGGACCGCGTAGTTATTGCCGTTGCAAGTGGTGCTATTTTTGTTAGATTGGGTAATTTTTTCAATTCAGAAATTGTTGGAAAAGAAACCAACTCACCTTTTGGAATAAAATTTATTCAGGACTATTACAGCAAAGCCGATGCGGTTAACGCAACACAAATAGCCAATCCCAAAGAAGCCTTTAATGCCATCGCAACAAATCCAAAATTTGCCAATTTACTGGCGCAGGTTCCCATTAAACACCCAACCCAGCTATACGAAGCCTTCTGTTATGTTTTTGTACTTGCTATATTATTCTTTCTATACTGGAAAACCGAAGCCAGAAAAAAATCCGGATTCTTATTTGGCCTTTTCCTTGTGCTCTTATTTTCAGTTCGTATGGTAGTCGAATCAGTAAAAGAAAGTCAGGGAGGATTTGAAAATGCTTTAGGATTACTTTCAACAGGTCAATGGTTAAGTATTCCGTTTATCCTAATTGGTTTCTATTTTATATTCACAGCCGAGAAACCTGTCAAAATATAAAACTTTATCACATAAAAAAATGCCGTCTAACCCAATAGACGGCATTTTTTTATGTTAAAATTCCAAATTTTTAAAACAATTGGAATTTAAAAATTTGGAATTTGTTTTCACAAAAAAACCACCTAATTTCTTAGATGGTTTTACTTAAGAGCCGATAGAGGGACTCGAACCCACGACCTGCTGATTACAAATCAGCTGCTCTAGCCAGCTGAGCTACATCGGCCTGTAATAATGTCAATTTCAATAAAAAACCACCTAATTCCTTAAGTGGTTTTACTAAGAGCCGATAGAGGGACTCGAACCCACGACCTGCTGATTACAAATCAGCTGCTCTAGCCAGCTGAGCTACATCGGCGTCATTATTACGAGTGCAAATATACAGCTGAATTTCTTTTTTCCAAAGGAAATCTGCACTTTTTTTCGCTTTTTACTGACTACAATTCGTTGATTTTAGCAATCAATTGATTTGCAACTTGTTCCAATTCTACATTGATTTGCTTGAAGTGTGCTTTTTTATTTTCAACATTCTTAGCATTCACTTTTGTGATTAAATTATCAAAAGCAGCAATAGCCTCGTCAATTAAATTATTTGTTTCTTCAGTAGGTTTTCCTGTTGTAGAAATCTCAAACAAGTAAACCGCCTCAATAATATCTCCTAAAACGTAATTGATGTCTTTCTTTAAATTCTTAACGTTTGCCATTTTTATTTAATTTTAATTTGCGTTTGCAAAAGTACATATAAACTTTTTAATAGTCACTACGAAATGTAAATTTCTAAAATAGAAGCTTTTCCGCTTAAAACAAATGTCTTGATTGCAGCCGGAATCAACACTGTATCTCCTTTTTTGTAACTGTATTTCACACCATTATAGTCTAATTCAAAACTCCCTTCGACACACATATAAACCGTAAAACTTTCGCCCGGTTTCTCTACAGCAACTTCTCCGTCTAACGGAACAAAATTGGTTGTAAAATAAGGACAGTCAACAACAACGTTGGATTGATTTACTTCTTTTGTATATTCTTTATAAGTATCAACCTTGTCATAATTAATAGCATCTAGAGCTTGATCAATATGCAATTCTCTTCCATTACCCTGAGCATCTACTCTGTCAAAATCATAAATTCGATACGTAATATCAGAAGTTTGCTGGATTTCGGCAACTACTAAGCCTGCTCCAATGGCATGAACTGTTCCTGTTTCCAGAAAAAACACATCTCCCGATTTTACTTTCACATCATCCAATATAGAAAGCAAACTTTTGTTCTCAAGATTTTCTACATATTCATTAGCATTCGATTTTTCTTTAAAACCCACAATAATACGAGCATCATCATCAGCCTGCATGATGTACCACATCTCTGTTTTTCCAAAAGAATTATGACGTTCCTTAGCCAAGGCATCATTAGGATGCACCTGAATGGATAAATCCTCACGAGCATCCAGATATTTAAAAAGTAACGGAAATTGCTTCCCGAATTTTTGATAAACCGCTGTTCCTAAAATCTCATTTGGAGCCTCATCAATTACTTCAAGCAATGATTTTCCTTTTAACACTCCATTTGCAACAATACTCACGTCGCCTTCAACAGTTGACAATTCCCAACTTTCACCGGTTGTTGCCGATTCGATTGCTTTATTAAGTACTGTTTTTAATTTTTCTCCACCCCAAATTCGTTCTTTTAAAATTGGTTGAAATTGTAATGGATATAGATTCTGTATCATTTTATTTTTTGTTTTTTTTATTTCGAAACAAAAATAACTATCGTAACTCACTTTCAACAAGTACTATTTAGTCATTTCTATAGATTATTCAGTCAATTTTTCAATCATTTTCTTCACATGTTTCATTCCCAGCATACTGTCAAATACCATTTGTATCACTCCGTTTTTATCCAATAAATAAGTAACCCTTCCCGGAAGCAAGCCTAAAAAAGCTGATGGAACCCCAAAAAGCTTTCGAAGAGCCTTATCTGAATCGGATAATAGTAAAAAAGGTAAGTTGTATTTTCGAATAAATTCCTGATGCGAATTAACATCATCCGAAGAAATCCCGATAATCTCAACACCCAAGTCAACAAATTCAGCATAATTATCCCGAAAACCACAAGCCTGAGCAGTACATTGCGGCGTATCATCTTTAGGATAGAAATAAATAATAACGGCTTTTTTACCAATTACTGAATCACTTTCAAAAACAGCACCACTAGCCTCTTTGGCTGTAAATTTTGGAACGGTATCACCTGTTTTTAGTGCCATTATTCTCCTTTGTAAGTTACAAAATTACGAGGCGTTTCATAAAGCACCACTTCTAAGTCAAATTGAGAATCTATGCGTTTTCTGACTTTATTCCAAATTACCACTGCAATATTTTCGGCAGTTGGATTTAGATTTTCAAATTCAGCTACATCTAAATTCAAATTTTTATGATCAAAAGCATCTTCCACCTCTTCTTTGATAATAGCTGCCAAAATCTTAGCATCCATTACAAAACCAGTTTCAGGATCGATTGCACCGGTAACACTCACAATTAACTCATAATTATGTCCGTGAAAATTAGGATTATTACACTTACCAAAAACAGCATCATTTTTTTCAAAAGTCCAATCTTTTCGATACAAGCGATGCGCTGCATTAAAATGTGCTTTTCTACTTATTGTTACTCTCATAGTGCCACTTTACTTTTAAAGTTTATGCGCTTCTAAATAATGATAAAATTCGTCAAAAATAATTTTAAACCATACTGTGTAATCATCCGGATTGATCAAAATATCCTCTTTCACAGCATCAATCCCCATCCATTTCCAGGACTCCACTTCATCAGAATTAATCAACGGACTTTCATTATAATAACCAATCATTACATGATCTAACTCATGCTCAGTCAACCCATTGTCAAAAGGTGCTTTGTAAATAAAATGAAACAACTCTTTCAAATCTGTCTGAAACCCCATTTCCTCCATCAATCTTCTGTTTCCTGCTTCGAGATTCGTTTCACCTTCACGCTGATGACTACAACAGGTATTGGTCCATAAAAGCGGAGAATGGTATTTATGATGTGCTCGTTGTTGCAACATCAATTCATTCTTATCGTTCAATACAAAAACCGAAAAAGCCCGGTGCAATACCGCTTTTTCATGAGCTTCTAATTTTGGCATAAGTCCTATTTGCTCATCTTTTTCATTAACCAGTATTACGTTTTCTTCTGTCATATTTTTTTATAGCTAGACAAAAATACAAAAAAGATAAGGAAAGACTCCTGCTTTAACGTTCTGTTTCGAATTATATATCAAAAACTCAAAATTAGCATCAAACTCCAAAAAAAACACTAACTCAATTCCAAACAAACAGATGTATCATAAAAAACCAAACAACAAATTTATCCGTAAATAACAACATCAAACAACTCACAAATAGCTGTTAAAATGCAAACTAACTCATCTTAAATAGCCAATTTGAATTCTATCTTTGTAAAAGATTTTTTTAGTAAAAACAATACATCAACATCTAAAAATCATCACCAATGAAAACCAATCCATATATTAACCTGCTATTTATATTGCCTTTATTCATTGTTACGGCTTGTGGACAAACCAAAACATCTTCGGAATACCAAAAGCTACCAAACAAAATAAACAAACCCGGAAATCCTTATTATTCCAACACTGATACCACAAAACTAAAACTAAGTGATGCCGAGTGGAAAAAAATACTTCCTGACGAGGTTTACCAAGTGATGCGTCATGCCGAAACCGAAATCGCTTTTACAGGAAAATATTGGAATACCGAAGAAAAAGGAACTTATTATTGCGCTGCCTGCGGCAATCTGTTATTCCGCTCTACGGCTAAATTTTCAAGCAGTTGCGGCTGGCCCAGCTTTTTTGAACAAGAAAACAAAAAAAGTATTGTATTTAAAAATGACTTCTCCTACAATATGGAGCGTATAGAAGCACTTTGCAGCAGATGCGACGGTCATTTAGGACATCTTTTTGATGACGGCCCAGCTCCTACAGGAAAAAGATATTGCATGAATTCTATTGCTCTTGATTTTATCCCTGACAACAAATAGGAATATATTAACCTCTGACAAAAAACGATATTATGAAAAAATCATTTCTAATAATTCTTTTCTTATCATTATGCATGACAGGACAAAATAATTCCCAAAAAAGCAATCTTAACTTGGAGACCATAACACTTGGCGGAGGTTGCTATTGGTGTATTGAAGCTATTTTCGAAAATTTAGTTGGAGTAAAAACAGTCGTTTCAGGCTTTTCAGGTGGGAAAATCGCCAATCCAAGCTATGAAGCAGTTTGCACCGGAAAAACAGGTCATGCCGAAGTAGTCCAAATTACTTTTGATAAAAATGCTACGAATTTAGACGAAATCCTAAAAGTCTTTTTTACCGTACACGATCCAACAACATTGAATCGTCAGGGTGCTGATGTAGGAACACAATATCGTTCTGTAATTTTTTACAAAAATGAAGAACAAAGAAAAACAGCTCAGGAAATCATTAATGATTTAAACAAATCTAAAGCTTACAACAATCCTATTGTCACGATAGTAGAACCCTTCAAAAACTTTTACGAAGCCGAAGACAATCATCAGGATTATTACGAGTACAACAAAAACAAACCCTACTGTAGATTAGTTATCCAACCCAAACTGGAAAAATTTGAAAAGGTTTTCAAAGACCGATTGAAAAAGAAAAAATAAGACCTAAACCTCGAATTAGCTTATAATTCGAGGTTTTTTATTTAAAGCTTCGCCAATCATCAAAGCACATTTTTCACCATCAATTGCCGCAGAAATAATTCCGCCCGCATAACCTGCTCCTTCTCCACAAGGATACAAGCCTTTTATTTGCAAATGCTCTAATGTAACTCCGTCTCTGGGAATTCGCACTGGCGATGATGTTCTGGATTCTGGTGCATGAAGAACAGCTTCGTTTGTTAGATATCCACGCATAGATTTTCCAAATTCAGTAAATCCCTGACGCAAAATTTGGGTTAAAAAACCCGGAAAAACCTGTCCTAATTCAACAGAAGTTGTTCCCGGAACATAAGAGGTTTTAGGAATTGCTGCAGAAACTTTAGATTGCGTAAAATCAATCATTTTCTGGGCAGGAACTTTTTGGGTTTGACCGGCCAAATGCCACGCTTTTTGCTCAATACTTTTTTGAAATTCCATTCCTGCCAAAGCACCAAACTTAGCAAAAGGCTTAAAATCTTCTAATTTTAATTCGACCACAATTCCGGAATTGGCCGTAGCCTGATCTCTTTTGGAAGGCGACCAACCGTTAGTCACCACTTCGCCCGGACTTGTAGCGCAAGGAGCAATTACACCTCCCGGACACATACAAAAAGAATACATTCCTCTTCCTGCTACCTGTTTCACAATACTGTAAGGTGCCGGCGGTAATAATTCACCACGGTAATCACAACTATACTGAATACTGTCTATTAACGATTGTGGGTGTTCAGCCCGAACGCCTAAAGCAAAAGGTTTTGCCTCTATAAATATTTTTTTTCGGTCTAACATTTCAAAGATATCCCTCGCCGAATGTCCTGTAGCCAAAATCAATTTGTTAGCCAGAATTCTGTCTCCATTTTGGGTTACGATTCCTTCTACCTCATTATTTTTTATCTGGATATCAGTTACCCGGGTTTCAAATAAAACCTGACCACCACATTCTTTGATTTTCTCTCGAATGTCTTCGATAATCTTAGGCAATTTATTAGTTCCAATATGCGGATGTGCATCTACTAAAATATCCGGAGTAGCGCCAAAAGCAACCAACAATTCTAAAATTCGGTTGACATCACCTCTTTTCTTAGAACGGGTATATAATTTTCCATCAGAATAAGTTCCTGCTCCACCTTCACCAAAACAATAATTAGAATCTTCATCTACAACATGATCGCGATTGATAGCTTTCAAATCACGACGACGACCACGAACGTCTTTTCCACGCTCGACAACTATTGGTTTTAAACCCAATTCTATCAATTGCAAAGCTGCAAAAAGTCCTGCCGGACCGGCTCCTACAACAATAACTTCTTGGGCATTTGCTACATTAGGGTAATCAGGAAGCTGCAATACGTTTTCCTGAAAAGCTTCTCCTTTTAAATAAATAAGCACTTTTAAATTGATTTTTATCGCTTTTTGGCGCGCATCAATCGAACGTTTTAAAATACTAACATGCTGAATTTCCTTTGGAGCAACTTTTATTTGCTTTGACAAATAATCTTTAAGCAACAATTCGTTGGCAGCTATTTCCGGTGTTACCTGAAGTAAAAGTTCTTTGGGCATGGTATCTTATTTATGCTATTAGCTTCTCTTTTTATGAAATGAGCACGACCCTAAATTGGCTGTAATCACCAATAGCAGCTATGCGAATTACATATGTCCGATAAAAACAATAGATATCTACATATGAAAAGAAGTTGCAAAAATAACACTTTGAACCGAAATTAGTTCGTTAATATAAAATCCATTTTCAAAATAGACTTTGTACCTTTGCTTCTTTGAAACTTTGTACCTATAAAAATGTCTAGAAAAATAAAATTAATCTGGGATTTCCGTGGACCTGCTGCTGCAAAAACAGCTGAACATCACGAAATTCACCTAAAAGAATATATTGCCATTGAAAAACTGCCGTTAAACATCACCGGATTTGAAGTACAAGGCGAAATGCAAGCCATAGCCTTTATGGTCGTTACCGATGAAAATATGATTCAGGTACGTGATGCTTTGAAACCGCATCGTGGAGAAATCTATCAGAATTAAGATTTCAGAAAGCAGTAGGCAAAAAAAAAGATTTCAGATTAATTGTTTATAACATTAATCTGAAATCTAAATTCTAAAGTCTGCATTCTAAAATCTAGTTCGCTACTTCACTTATAAATTTAATTCGCATTAAACGCAATTCGTCGATATCATAATCGCCTTCAAATTCCTTTAAAGCTTCTTCTATTTTATCAGTTTTAGATTCCATAAAATAATCATGAATTTCTTCCTGCTGATCTTCATCAAGCATATCGTCTATCCAATATTTGATATTCAGTTTTGTTCCAGCATATACAATTTGCTCCATTTCTTTAATCAAAGCATCCATTGTTAATCCTTTTGCCTTAGCAATATCATCTAAAGACAATTTTCTATCGATGTTTTGAATGATATATAATTTATTAGCTGAATTAGTTCCTGTAGATTTCACTACCAAATCATCAGGCCTGATAATATCGTTATCCTCAACATATCTGTTGATTAACGCAATAAATTCAGCGCCATATTTCTTAGCCTTACCTTCTCCTACCCCGTGAATATTAATCAATTCCGCTTGAGAAATAGGATATTTCAAAGCCATATCTTCCAATGAAGGTTCCTGAAAAACCACAAACGGAGGCACTCCTAATTTTTTGGCTACTTTTTTACGCAAATCACGTAACATTTCCATCAAAGCCTCATCGGCCGTACCTGCAGATTTTGCAGCGGTTACAATTGCCTCATCTTCGGCATCACTATATTCATGATCTTCAGACATCATAAACGAAGTAGGATTTGCGATAAAATCCAATCCTTTTTGGGTAATTTTTACAATCCCGTAAGTTTCAATATCCTTTGATAAAAAGCCTTCTACCAAAACCTGTCTCAACAATGCCATCCAGTACTTTTCGTCATGAGCCACACCACAACCAAAAAAAGACTGTGAATCGGTTCTATGTGCTTTTATCACTGCATTCACACGACCAATTAAAGTAAAAACAATCTCTTTAGATTTATATAAATGTTTGGTATCAC
Organism: Flavobacterium sp. GSA192; assembly: GCF_006386525.1. Classification (NCBI taxonomy): domain Bacteria; kingdom Pseudomonadati; phylum Bacteroidota; class Flavobacteriia; order Flavobacteriales; family Flavobacteriaceae; genus Flavobacterium; species Flavobacterium sp. GSA192. The sequence goes on from NZ_VAHC01000007.1 coordinate 131,731, forward strand.
GAACAACTTCAAGCAATTTAACAACTTCGTTCTTAGCCTCAACCTTAGTTTTTGGATTTCTGACATTGTCATCCATATCGGCTCCTTCTCCAGTTTCACTGTCGAATTCCTCACCAAAATAATGCAGTAAAAATTTTCTTCTGGACATAGAAGTTTCGGCATAAGCCACTACTTCCTGCAACAAAGCGAAACCAATTTCCTGTTCAGCTACCGGTTTTCCAGACATGAATTTTTCTAATTTCTCCACATCTTTATAAGAGTAATAGGCTAAACAATGTCCTTCGCCTCCATCACGACCCGCGCGACCTGTTTCCTGATAATAGCTTTCTAAAGATTTAGGAATATCATGGTGAATTACAAAGCGTACATCGGGTTTATCAATTCCCATCCCAAAAGCAATGGTTGCAACCACAACCTCTACATCTTCCATCAAAAACATATCCTGATGTTTGGCTCGGGTTTTAGCATCCAATCCGGCGTGATATGGAACAGCACTAATACCATTCACTTTTAACACCTCAGCAATGGCCTCAACTTTTTTTCGGCTCAAACAGTAGATTACACCTGATTTTCCTTTATGTTGTTTGATAAATCGAATAATATCCGATTCTACGTTCTTTGTTTTGGTACGTACTTCGTAATACAAATTAGGTCTGTTAAACGAAGCTTTAAAAGTAACAGCATTAGACATTTCTAAATTCTTCAAAATGTCTTCCTGCACCTTTGGAGTTGCTGTAGCAGTAAGTCCTATTACAGGTACATCGCCCAACTGTTTTATAATGTTTTTTAGATTTCTGTATTCCGGTCTAAAATCATGCCCCCATTCTGAGATACAATGTGCTTCATCAATAGCAACAAAAGAAATAGGTACACTTTTTAAGAAACTGACATTCTCTTCTTTGGTTAATGATTCTGGAGCAACATATAGCAATTTAGTCAATCCTGAAGTAATGTCTTTTTTAACCTGAGCGGTTTCTGTTTTAGTAAGCGAAGAATTTAAAACATGGGCGATACCATTTTCTGAAGACAAACTTCGTATAGCATCAACCTGATTTTTCATTAAAGCAATTAATGGAGAAACTACTACTGCAGTTCCTTCCTGTATTAAAGCAGGTAGTTGGTAACACAACGATTTTCCTCCACCTGTAGGCATTATCACAAATGTATTTTGCTTATTCATTAAGCTTGTAATCACTTGCTCTTGTAATCCCTTAAATTGACTAAAGCCAAAATATTTCTTTAATTCTTTATGGATATCAATTTCGTTTGAATTCATTCTTTATTATCTGGTATTTTGTATAAATTTGCATCACATAAAGATACAAATTTCTTTTACACACACAAATTTTAAACATTCTGTTTTGATATCCAAAGAAAATATATTGGCTATTGCCAAAAAGACTATATTGTCTGAAAGTGAAGCAATTATAAAACTCATTGACTACCTCGATGATAACTTTTCAAAAGCTGTAGAAATTATCTTTCAATCAAAAGGCCGGCTAGTCGTTACCGGGATTGGAAAAAGTGCCATTATTGGACAAAAAATGGTAGCTACCTTTAACTCAACAGGCACGCCATCTATGTTTCTTCACGCTGCCGAAGCAATCCACGGCGATTTAGGAATGATACAAAAAGAAGATGTGATTATTTGTATTTCCAAAAGCGGAAACAGCCCTGAAATAAAAGCCCTTATACCTTTATTAAAAAGAGATGGAAATCCATTGATAGGAATTAGCGGAAACAGCAGTTCTGCTCTTGCAAAAGGTTCCGATTGCGTTTTAAACACCACTGTAGATTCTGAAGCCTGCCCTATTAACTTAGCTCCTACCAACAGCACAACAGCACAATTAGTTATGGGAGACGCATTAGCCATTAGCCTAATGGAAATGCGCGATTTTAAAGCTGAAGATTTTGCTAAATACCATCCTGGGGGTGCTTTAGGAAAAAAACTATTATTAAAAGTAAAAGACTTGATTGAACACAATCAAAAACCGATTGTAAGTCCGGATACCCTTGTAAAGAAAGTTATTTTTGAAATTTCAGAAAAAAGGCTTGGGGTTACAGCCGTTGTAGAAAATAACGAAGTAGTGGGAATCATCACCGATGGAGATATCCGCAGGATGCTGAACGACAGAGATACTTTTACCGATTTGACTGCCAAAGACATCATGACCAAAAACCCAAAGTCGATTCAATCGGAGACAATGGCAATTGATGCTTTGCAAATACTGGAAAACCACTCCATCACCCAACTTATCGTGATAGACAATAAAGAATACAAAGGTGTTTTACACCTACATGACATACTAAAAGAAGGAATCCTATAATGGCAAAAAAAAACGTAAACGAAATGTCGTTTCTTGATCATCTTGAAGATTTAAGATGGTTATTAGTTCGAAGCACTATTGCTGTAATTATTATGGCAATGGTAACCTACACCATTAGTGATTATTTATTTGACACGATCATTTTTGGCCCTACCAGACCTACTTTTTTCACCTATGTCTATTTTTGTGAACTCTCACACAGTCTGGGTTTTGCCGACAGCATCTGTATTACCGAAATGCCTTTTATTATTCAGAACACTCAAATGGAAGGACAGGTAAATGTATTTATATGGATTTGTATCCTTTTTGGATTCATCTTAAGTTTCCCGTACATATTATGGGAAGTTTGGAAATTCATAAGTCCGGCACTTTATAAAAACGAAAAGAAGAACGCTAAAGTGTTTATCTTTTTCTCTTCGCTATTATTCTTTCTGGGAGTTATTTTTGGTTATTTTGTAGTAATCCCCATGTCAGTAAACTTTGTGGCAACCTTTACCGTCAGTCCTACTGTACTCAATCAGTTCACCTTAGATTCATACATTGGAATGGTAAAAACCTCAGTAATAGCCAGTGGATTATTTTTTGAATTGCCTATAATTATATATTTCTTAACCAAACTAGGACTGGTAACTCCTAATTTTTTAAGAACATACCGTAAATACGCCATTGTACTTGTACTAATTATAGCCGCCATTGTTACTCCTCCTGATGTGGTAAGTCAGACAATTGTAGCCATCCCGATGCTGATAATATACGAAGCCAGTATATTTCTTTCGGTCTTAGTGGCCAAAAAAGAAAAAAACAATTAATTGTTAATATAGCTAGTGATTCATTTGTGAATTTGTTTATTTGCAAATAAATCAATTATACCGAAGCCAAAAACGAAACAAAAGATGATTTTAAGAGCCGATAATTTAGTAAAAACATACAAAGGAAGAAGTGTGGTAAAAGGCATTTCGGTAGAAGTAAACCAAGGAGAAATTGTGGGTTTATTAGGCCCTAATGGCGCCGGAAAAACCACTTCTTTTTACATGATTGTTGGATTAGTAAAACCAAATGCCGGCAACATTTATCTTGACGATATTGATATTACCCATTTCCCAATGTACAAAAGAGCACAGCAGGGAATTGGTTATCTGGCACAGGAAGCTTCTGTTTTTAGAAAACTAAGTATCGAAGATAATATTTTGAGCGTTTTACAACTGACCAAGCTTTCAAAAGAAGCCCAAATTGCTAAAATGGAAAGCCTGATTGCCGAATTTAGTCTGGAACACATTCGCACCAATCGTGGCGATTTACTATCCGGAGGTGAACGCCGTAGAACCGAAATTGCGCGTTGTTTGGCTACCGACCCAAAATTTATTTTGCTTGACGAACCTTTTGCAGGAGTGGATCCTGTAGCTGTTGAAGACATCCAAAGAATTGTAGCGCAATTAAAAAATAAAAATATCGGAATCTTAATTACCGACCACAACGTTCAGGAAACTTTAGCCATTACCGACAAAACCTATTTGATGTTTGAAGGTGGAATTCTAAAAGCCGGAAAACCGGAAGAATTAGTGGAAGACGAAATGGTACGCAGAGTGTATCTGGGACAAAATTTCGAATTAAGAAAAAAGAAATTGGAATTTTAATATGAAGTTGGAAGCTGGAAGTTAGAGGTTAGAAGTATCGAAAACAGAATATAGTTTGAATACCGAGAAAGCGATCAAGATTTAGTTATTGAATAAGCAGTTTTTAAAATTAGTATATAAAATGGAAAATCCAGACAATCCAAGTAAAGAAACCTTAGAAAAATGGTCTAAAGATCCAAACAATTGGATTTATGGAATTTTCTATTACAATCCTAAAGACAAACGCATTTTTCCTCCTAAAAAAATTGCATGGATGGGATTTACAATAAATTTTGCCAATCCTAAATCCGTGCTTACTTTAATTGGAATGATGTTATTCTTTGCTTTTATGATATTACTAATCGAAAGAACCAAATAAATTTTCAACAAAAAATTGAAGGCAAAAAGCAGTTTCCTAATTAGATGTTTAAAATTCTTAATCTAAAATCTAAATTCTGAACTACTCTTTAGTAATAAACTGCAATTGTTGCAAATCGCCATTAAAGATATTGACATCAACATTGCCGTTTATACCGGAAACAGCAGCCTTTTCGGTAAACTGCCAAAAAAGCCAGTCTTCGTCTAATTTTTCTCTGTAAAAATTATAATTGGCTATCCAAAAAAGATAATCGGAGAATTCTTCTTTCAGGAAATCATCATAATAACTTTCCCCTGTATAAATGATGGGTTTCATTTTATAATGTTCCTCAACCTTATTCAACCAGCGTTTCAAGCCAATTTTTAGTCGCTCAACAGACTGATTTTCGGGTAGTTTTTCTATATCCAAAACAGGAGGTAAATCGCCTTTTTGCAAACGAACGGTTTTTATAAAAAGTTCGGCTTGTTCTATCGAATTTTCATTCGGTCGGTAATAATGATACGCCCCTCGGATAATATTATTTTCTTTGGCTCCCTGCCAATTTTCCCTGAATCTTTTATCTAGCCGATTGTTCCCAACAGTAGCGCGGACAAAAACAAAAGACAACTCATAATCATTATCCAAAGTACGCACGGCATCCCAGTCAATTTCATCCTGATATTCCGAAACATCAATTCCTATGGCTTTCGATTCATTTTTTTCTAAAACCTGAAAGTTCCGCACATCCGAAAGTCGTTTTTCACGGGCTTCATTGTCCAAAACCTTATCGGTTTTAAAACTAAAATAATAAGCCAAACCATTTCGATAATGATAAATAATTCCAAAAAACAGCAAAACAGTCACTGCAACAACAGCTAACTTAATGAGTTTTTTTCGAAAAGCTGAAGTCTTCTTTTTTGATTTTCCAGAAGTGGTTCGGCGTCGATTATTTTGTTTTGCCATCCAATGAAAATCTATTATTCAAAATTGATAATAATACATAAGCAATGATTACCAATGGGACTCCGGCATACTGAAAAAATACCAACAACAAAACCGACAATGTCAGAAAACCAATTTGAAGCAAATTATCTTTTAATGTGAATTTCTTGATTTTTAAAGCAAACAAAGGAATTTCGGCATTTAAAATATAAGCACTAAAAGCAGTAATCAATAGCAAAACCCATTGACTAGTGAGCATTTCGAATGCCGCGAAAGAATCGGAATATTTGATTACCAAAGGCAAACTCAACATAAACAAAGAATTAGCCGGTGTAGGTAAACCAATAAAAGAATCGGTTTGACGGGTATCAATATTAAAAAACGCCAAACGATAACAAGATCCCAACGTAATGATAAATCCCAGGAAAGGGACATAAGGACAAGTCGAAATTTCGTGCTGACTGTTTACTAACAAATAATACATTACATAACCCGGTACTACGCCGCTGGTAACCATATCGGCTAAGGAATCCAATTGCAAACCTAATTCACCCGTAACTTTAAATAAACGGGCAAAAAAACCATCAAAAAAGTCAAAGAAAATCCCTAAAAACACAAAGAAAAAAGCCATTTCAAAATCCTGATTACTCACAAAAACCATGGCAATACAACCACAAAAAAGATTTAGTAAAGTAATGGCGTTAGGAATATGCTTTTTAATATTCATTTTTGATTTGTTTTTAAGAATAGTTCACAAATTTAATACAATAGCATTTGTAAATTCAAATTAGTCGAATAAAAATTGGGATAAAGGACAATGATAAATAACAACAGCTCATCAAAAAATGATACTTTTGAAAAAAATTAGCAAAAGACTCTCAGTATGGTGAATATTTTTCTTTCTAAAAAAACAGTATTTCTTGTATTCCTTTTAAGTTTTTTTAATGCTGTTTGTGCACAAAGCATTCAATTATCCAAAGAAGCTTCGGTAAGCGTAATCACTTGTGGCGTTGGAAACGAATCTTATTCTCTTTTTGGACATACTGCTATTCGAATTAAAGATGCGGTTAATTTTGTAGATGCGGTTTATAATTACGGTGCCTTTGACTTCAATACGCCTAATTTTGTTCCAAAATTTGCCAAAGGAGACCTTCAATATTTTGCTGTAGTCAATCGTTACAGTGATTTTATCAATCAATACAGCTATGAAAACCGTTCGGTTGATGAGCAGGAACTCCAAATTCCACTTACACTCAAACAACAACTTTTTGAAAATCTAAATAACTCATTGGCATCAGGAGATAGTCATTATACCTATAAATTTATTGATAAAAACTGTACTTCGATGGTAGTGGACATTATCAATAAAACTTTAGGAGAAACTGTAATTACTAAAAAAACAGATACCGAACTGACTTACAGAAGTATTTTGTATCCTTATTTTGACCATCATTTTTATGAAAAATTAGGAACCAGCATTATTTTTGGCAGCAAAGTAGATGCAATGGGGACAAAATTATTCCTGCCTTTAGAATTGCAAAAAAGCTTAAAGCTGATTCAATATAAAAACCAGGCTTTAGCTCCTAAGAACCAAACTCTTTTACACTTTGAGGAATCTCATCCAAGCTCCTGGTGGAATAATATTTATTCGTATCTAATTGCATTGGGTCTATTAGTTATTTGGAACAAAAAAAGAGTGCATTATGTTTATTTTGCCACAATGGGACTGCTGGGATTGTTCTTTCTGTTTATGGGATTTTATTCCAATCATTTGGAATTAGCCAATAATTACAATGTTCTATTATTCAATCCAACATTGTTAATATTATGCTTTTTTTACGCTGCAAACAACAGAGCATGGACTTATAAATTAAGCTTATTCAACCTTTGTTTGTTATTGATTTACTTAGTTGTTTTAATCAACAAAGCCCACTTACTAATTGTTCTGCCTTTGTTACTAACTTCTGCCTATTTTTTAATACAATTGGCAGTAAAAAACAAGAAACCAATACCAATCATCATTTAACCTGGATTACGTATTGGAACACAGATTAAACGGATTCTTTAATTATTATTAAGCATAAAATCTGCGATAATCTGCGGGACAAAAAAACAAAAAAATCCTAATGCGGATTCTGGGTTTAAAAATTATGACTGTCCGCTAAGCAGACCAAATGAAAAATAGGCCACAATCCCGATAGCTATCGGGACGGATTGAAGAGATAAAAACGGATTTTTTAAGCTTTTTATAAATTACAATTTGCGAAAATCCGTTAAAATCAGTTTCACCTGTGTGCCATTCTCAATAATTGGTATGAGAAACAGATAGTCATATAAAAAATTATTGTCCTCTATAAAACAATACTGTTGTAATTGTTTTTAATGCAATATTAAAATCGAGATAAAAGCTCCTGTGTTTGATATAATACAAGTCGTACTGCAATTTTATCAAACTGTCTTCGATAGTTTCTCCATACGAATAATTTACCTGCGCCCAACCGGTAAGTCCCGGTTTTATGATGTGGCGGGTTTCATAAAAAGGCATTATGGAAGCAATTTCTTTTACAAAAAATGGTCTTTCCGGGCGTGGGCCTATCACTGCCATTTCGCCTTTTAGAATATTTAAAAATTGAGGAAACTCGTCCATTCTGGTTTTTCGCATAAATCTTCCAAAAGCGGTTACTCTAGTATCATTAACTGTAGCAAAAACAGCCTTAGCTGATTCGGAATTTTCAATCATGGTACGAAATTTCAGAATATTAAAAACAACACCATCTTTGCCTACACGCTCCTGAGTGTAAAACAAACTTCCCTTATTGGCTATTGTATTCATTAAAAAGATAAAAGGAATCAACAACACGGCAACAAACAAACCTACAAGGGAAACTAAAACCTCCAGTATTCTAACAATCAACAAGTACAAACGGTTTTGATTACTTCGGCTAAAAGGGAAAAAACGATAAAAATCACGCTCTACATACTGCACCGGAATGCGTTGTGTTTTTTCTTCATACACCTGCGAATATTCTCTGATTACTTTTCCCGACTCTAACAATTTCAACAACTGCTGGTACAATTCAGTAGTAATACTATCCGGTTTTTGAGTTCCAATTACAATTTCGGTAATGTAATTTTCTTTTACAAAGTCAATTAAATCTCCGGGATTAATACATTTTACAGGCAACAATTTATCTTCTGATGATTCATTAGACTCGCAATGGCTTACATAAGCAATTATTTTATAATGTGGATCAATATCTTCCAAACCCGATATAAGATCATTTAATTGCTCCTTATCACAAACCAATAAGGCTTTTTGATGAAAACGTTTGGATGCTAAAAAACGCACATAAAACACTCTCCACAAAATCAGAGAAAAGAAAACAACAAAGAGAAAAGTGACTATCTGAAGTCGGTTTGAAGGTAAAACGGGTGAATATACCGGCGTTAAAAAATAAGCCAAAACCGTTGTAGTAACCGTAAGAATCGTACTTTTTATAATTGAAAACTCATTACTTGCCACCTGAAGATTATAGAGTTCAAAAATGGTACCTATAATTTTAAGATAAGTAATTAAAACAACCAGATTAACCCAATTCAAAACCGATGATTTTAAGTACTCTAACTCAAAAAAAAGGCCTACTGTGTATAAAGCCACAACCACGCTAAACACATCTACAAGATGCAAAAGCATTTTTCTTTCGGATATTTCAAAATGGATTCTGTCTTTTGACATATACTTTTTACTTATGTTGGCAAGATACTCTGTTCCGTTAAAAAAAGCAATATAAAGGAATTAAATCACAGGACGAACACATCAGTTTCAGGAATAAAAAACCAACCACAAACCTGTCTGCCGACAAGCAGGTTATACAAATTCGAATATTATAATATTCCTCGAATCTACCCAGAGCAGATAAAATTTGAGCAAATTAGTGTAATTCGTGGCAAAAATAAAACTCATTCGTATTCCCTTAATTAAAGCTAAGATCATAAACTCTTTTAACTTTAAAAATAATACTCTTTAAAAAGCCATAATTTCAGTTAAAAACCATGAATCTAATTATACCATTTAGAAATATAGAGCGGTCTAATTGTTTTTTGTCAAATCGAGCGCAGTCGAGATTCAATAGTAGTTCTCGACTGCGCTCGAACTGACAATTAAGAACATTTATATTTCTAAATGGTATTATTCCTTTACTTTTTGAATGGGGTCAAACTGCACATGCAACAAAGCCAATGCGTAAAGAAAAGCAGGTGCCGCTGTTCGCATGGCGGCATGATTAATGGTTAGAAGCCAAAATATATAGAATGAGAAAAAATAAACATTTTGATAATTAATTAAAAAAAGAATTAGGGGAGTAATCAAAAGGATGATTAAGATAAACACCCCAAACATACCGTGTTCTGATAACAATCGGGTTATTTCATTATGGGAAGCCACCTCTTGTCCCAGCATTTGTTCCCGATACGATTTTCCTAAACCTATACCAACTCCCAAAATTGGGTTTTCTTTAAAAAGCTCCAATTCGGTATTCATTACCTGTTCCCGACCTCCCAAACGGTCTTCTTTTACTCGTCCTGCTGCATCCTGATTAGCATATCGTTTACTAATCAATCCACTGGTTTGAACAACACTATAACTCCAGATTCCCAAAGCCATAATTCCGCTGAGTACAATAATCCACTTTAACTTTCTTTTTCCGGATGAATTACTGAATAAATAAGACGCCAAAAGTACCAAAACAATCATTGCAAAACCTGTAATTACTCCCCCTCTTGAAAAAGTAACAATAGCCCGATAACTCGTAAACACAAAGAGAAAAGCATTTAAACCCATAATAATTACAGATTTAGACATAAAAACGAATTGGCAGAAAAAAACAAACATCCCTAAGCCCAGAATAGTAGATACCTGATTAGGACCAAAACCTCCGGAAGTGGCAAAATTAGACTGAGTTCCCGTTACCACATCGCGAACACTTGGATTGTACAACAACAAATAAACTAAAGTAGCTATGATAGGTAAACCAAAAAGTACTACCACATTTTGTAACTGAACATAAAGCAACCGCCTTTGATAACAATACAAGGCGCACAATCCCAAACATATTGGTCCGGAAATATTAAAGGTAATGGCTTTTCTTATTTCTAAATTAATCTCCTGATTGCTCATGGTTATTAAAACAGCAGGAATTAAAAACAAAAAATAGAACCAATATGCAAAACTACTTTTAGAAAAACCACTTAAAACAAAACCCAACAACATCAAAAAAGAAACCACCACTTTGACATATTCATTATTCAAATTCCCTCCTGTCATTCGCAAAAAAACCTCAGCACCTACTATATAAGCAGCAACATACAAGACTTCGTTGTTTTTATTATTGTTTTTAATAACATAATAAAAGCCAAAAACCGCAATTGCTAATGCGTAGATTTTAGACAAAAAAGGAATGAAAAAAATAATGACCGCTATTCCAACATGAAACAGTGCCAGATTGATATAATTAATTTCCGATTTATTCATTTATGGTTGTTCTTATCCAATGGATGTATTTTTTTATACTAGAAGCTTCCGAAAAATGCTCCACTACAGTCTGATGCAGGTTTTCTGAAAAACGCTCCCGAAGTATTCTATCATCAATTAATTCAACTAATCGATTATAAAACAGCACCCTATCATTTGGCGGTACTAAAAACCCATTTTTAGTATCTGCAATAACAGCTGCCACCTGCCCTACCTGAGTGACAACAACTGCTTTTTGATGCAATCCGTATTCTAAAAGTGCTACCGGCAATCCTTCCGAATTAGAGGTTAAAACTCCTATTTGAACTTGTGCTAAAATTGCAGCAACATCCGAACCGGAATCATATACAAAAACGTGATTTTCTAATTGTTTACTTTTCAGTTCTTCTTTCAATGCTTCCGAATAGTCGTCCTTAAAATCTTTACCCAATAAATGAAAACTCCAATCGGGATGTGACTCTCTTAAGCTGGAAGCAACATCCAATAACAAAAAATGATTTTTTTGCTGCCGCAAATTAGCTAAACAGACAATACGTTTTCCTGATTCTCCTTTTAAAAAAGTTTGCCTTTCAACCACACTTTCGACCATTGCGAAATTAGGCAAATAAATCACATTCTTAAAATGCAATTGGGTCTTTGACCAGCTTTGAAGGTTCTCATTTACGGCTATTATTCCGCTAAAAAACCATCTGCCTATTTGTAAAAAAAAGTGAGGTCTCTTTTCTAAAAAAGCACTGTTTCCATAATGATCGTGCCAAATAATTTTAATTTTTGGCAGAGTCAATTTGACTAATACCGCTAAAAAAAAGGACGAACTATGTGCCTGAATAATTTGTATTTGATGTTGAATAATGTAATTTCTAAGTTGAAAAACTGCCTTACAATCGAGTGTGCTTTTTTTATTTAAAAATAAATAAGCTGCTTTTTCAAGCAATTGTTTTTTCAGACTTCCTTCCTTACGAGTAGCTACTAAGGCTGAAAATTCAATTTCAGCCGCAAGTGCATTGGCATAATTCACCGCCATGCGTTCGGCACCACCGGCTTCCAGGGAATCTATGAGTTGTAAGATTCTCATCCTTGTATTATTTTTTGAATTTCATTTTCAAAACGTTCTAAAGTATAATTTCTGGACCAATTGAGTGCAGCTTTGCTTTTGTCTTGAAAATCCTTCGGATGATTTATCAATGCTATAATTTTTGCTACATCTTTGGCTAAATCCATTTGTAACAAAATCCCTCTATTACCTTCGTCTAGCATATAGGGAACACAGGAAACCGCAGTTGCTATTGGTACACAAGCCCAAAACATCCCTTCGGCAATTGCTTTTGGCCAACCTTCACTTTTAGAAGGCAAAATCACAAAATGACTTTCCTGATAGGCTTTTTTTAGTACTTGCTGATTTTGATTGCCGTGTAAAAACACATATTCTTTCAAATTATTAACTTCAATATATTTCTCTAAAACTGTTTTAAGTATCCCTTCTCCATAAATATCTAAAACTACATTTTGATTCGTTTGAAGTATTTGTTCTACTAATCGAATCGCATATATTGGATTTTTTCCTTCCACCAAAGTCCCTACAAATAGTAGTCTTATTTTTTCTTGCTGATTTATTGTTTTGGAAATCGCTGCTTCTTCTTGCTCTGAATAAGTCGCTGTAAAAAAAGGTTTCAGGTTTTTAGACTGGTTTTCCCAATTGCCATAGACTAAGACTTGCATATTCCGAGTCAAAAAAGGATTATTCAAAATCCATTTCTGTAACCGATAACTCCATGGTTGTTTGCTTTTAGGATCCCAATTTCCGGCATATTTGGCTGTTTTTGTTTTAGATGGAAAAAATATTTGCACTATACAAGCCAATAATCCTATATTCCCGGGACAACGAAGATGGATATGATCAGCCTGTTGCATGGCTTTAAAAATAGTGGATCTATTTTTTAATACTTTCCTAATAGAAGAAAAAGCCGATCTTATTGTTTTGACACTAAATTCTTCAAGAGTTATAGTTGTTAAAGTAGAAAAATTAATCTGAGAAACTAATAAGTTCTTATGTTCTTCCCATACTGGACAGCAAAATTGAATTTCATCAGTATGCTTAGCCCATATTTGCATTTCTTTTTCATAAGGAGTATACATGAATAATTTTCCTTTTAGCTGAACAATTGGCGATGATGAAAACACTATTAATCTCATAAGTTAAATATATTCTTTAGATCCTTTTGAAGAAATCTTAACTGCAGGAACTCCTGATACTATACTACTAGATTCAACATCTTTTATCACTAATGAGCAAGCACTTACTAAAACATCATCACCAATACAAATATTTCCTGCAACAACACTATTAGCTCCCAAATAAACATTATTTCCTATTTTAGGCACTCCTCTATTTTCATTTAATCCTGAGACTCCAATTGTAACTCCTTGTGAAACATTACAATTATTACCAACAACCGCTTTTGCATTAATAATGATACCTCCAAAATGACCAATATAAAAAGAATGTCCAATTTTAGCAGAAGAAGGAATAGAAATCCCTGTTAGTATTTCTATTATTTTTTGCCATATTAGACATACAACTTGAAATAATTGTTTTAAAACCGGAATTTTTAATTGATAAACAAAATTTGCTATTCGATATTGAAATATAGCCCAAAACCCTTGAGTAAAAAAAAGTATCGAAACAAAATTCCCACCATACTTTTTATATTTTTTATAATCAGAATACAATAATTGAAACAAATTCATAAAATTTATTTTGGATTATTAAAAGTTAAACTCCACCAGCCTACAAAACGCCCTAAGGATTCGGTTAAGGCTGCTTTTTTATTTGTAGTTGTAAATATATTTGAAAATCTAATTATTGTTAACAGTATTGTGATAGCATGCCATTTGAATTTATCTTTAAACGCAGGATTGGGATTTTTTACTCTCCATACATACCAACCATTGCGCACTACCATTTTTCCGTACTGGTATTGGTCGGGCCTTCCTGATACTGCATGAAAATGAGAAAGTCTTGCGTTAGTATTGATTACATTTTTTCCGAAGGCTAAGGCTCTCAAAGAAAAATCGGCATCTTCATAAAGGCCATAGCCTTCAAAAAATTTAGAAAATTGAATGCTTTTAAAAACATTTTTTCTAAATGCCATTGCCATTCCTATTAACAAATCTACTTCGTATGTTTTTCCGGTAATTGGAAATCCAGAAGTTCTACCATGTGAAAAATCAGGCATTCTTCCGGATTCTAAATTAGGGGCTAAACCTAAATAATTTCGCATTCTATTTCGTAAGCCTTCTTTGTACACATAATTTTCAAACAAATAGTATTTCGTTTTATTGTAAGTCACATTAGGATCTTGAAGCTTCCAGCTGTTTTGATTTATAGTTACACCTCCTACACCTACAGCATCTTTCTTTGTTTCAAAAGTTTTTATAATTTCTTCAAAATAATCCGTTTCCAAAACCGTATCATCATCCAAAAAACAAACTACTTCTGAAGATTCGGCAATTTTTGAAATTCCAAAATTGCGTTGTCTGGTCAGTCCTCGATTTTCAGTAGCAACCAAAAAATAGTGTAAGTTTTGAAATGGATTCTTTTTTAAAATAACTTCCGTTTCCTGATTTAAAGAACCATCAACAATTAGAATTTCATTGGGATAGACTGTTTGTTCCTGAACCGATTGCAACAAACGCAACAAGGGCTCCGGACGCATATAGGTACATACAATTAACGTAAATTTCATTCTTTATCTGTCTTAAAAAGAGAATACACTTTTAAAAAATAGGCTTCCCGCTCTAAATGGGTTTGCCATAATTTTCGATTGTTTGCCTGCATCTGTTCGAATTCTCCCGGGCTTATTTTTTGGTGAAAATCTATCAGTGTTTTTTCTATATGTTGTTCTTGGGCAATAATACAATGTTTTTCCCAATTAATACTATCGCCTAGAGGCAATCTAAAATCGGTATCCACTAGCAAAGGAATACGCCCCATAGCTAATGTTTCATAAAAACGAACGGAGAAATTTCCAGCTCCCCTCATACAAAAAGTATAAGGATTCAATTCTATATTTTCCAGAAACTCCAAGGTTGTTTTTTTCTTTTCTTCGACTGTTCTGACTCCTGCTCTGTATTTATTTCTAAAAACAAAGTTGGCTTCAATCCCATCACTTTTTTCAAGTAATTTTAAATAACGGTATCGCTTAGTAGCTGAAGGATAAAAAGGCTGATAATCGGTTTGAATTTTCCCAATCCAACGTTTGAAATTATATTTATAAAAAAGCAGATACTCTTTTATTTTCTTCCCAAAAGAGTTGGTTGCATGACCTACAAAACCTATTTGAGGCAGTTCTAATTTATCTAAAGTTCTAAATTCTTTTAACAAAGAAACATAGGGGTCATTGATAAAGGAAGGCATAATAAACGTTTGTGTATTCAATTGTGACGCAAAACCACCTAATCTAAAAGTATAAACCCGATTTGTTAGGCTTTTACCATAATCTCCCGCTGAATACAACCATACTTTTTTATCTAAATCTAATGCCTTATTTATAAAAGCATTCAATTTTTGCTGACTTTTACTGCTATCAAAACGGGCAATATCAATGGGAACCACCACAATATCACAATTAGTGATTTCTGAAACAATTTGGTACTTATCTAACAAATTGGCATTCGACACATACCATAAATCAAACAATAACGGAAAAACATATTTTCTGTTTTCAGGAGTAAGATAGTTTTGGTCTGTGTATAGTTTTAGCATGAATTTATTTTTTTCTAAAATTCCTATAGGTTTTAAGTCCTCTTTTAGATTTATCATATAACAGACATTCCAAATATAATCTAAAAGCTCTGGCTATTTTGAGTACCGATTTATTAATTGATTTACCGTTCTTCCTTTTATTTGATTCATTAGCTAATACTGATTGACTACCCGCTATTGGGAAAGCCATAAATTCATTAGTAATTCCAATTTTAGCATTCGATTTTAAAATCCGAATTGCATATTCTGTTTCTCCATACCGACCCGATGTATCTTCCTGATAATAACCATATTTATCATAAAAATTTTTCTTCGTTATAAACGGATGATCACTATACTGATAATAATTGTATAAAAAATTACACATAGAAAACTTTGGAATTCTACTAACAACAGGATTTACCGGAATTGTCTTTTTGAAATAAAAATTAGACGTAAAACGAATCATATCTAACTTTTTACTTTGCAATAAATCAAAACATTCAGACAGCACATTTACAATTTCAGGATTAATAATAAAATCTTCTTGACAATATATAATATATTCGCCTTTACACATCTTCAGTCCTTTATTGATATTAGCAGCCAACCCTTGATTGACTGGTGCTAACACCAATTGATCAACTCCATAAGATTGAATTTTTTCAATATTTTCAATGGAACTGCCATCATCACTCACAACAATTTCGTAGTTCGAAATTGGAACTTTTTTAATTCCGTCAATACACAAAGCTAAATCCAAAGGACGATTGAAATGAGTAATTAAAAAACTTATTTGTATAGTTTGTTTCATTATCCTAGTTGATTTGCCCAATAAACACTTCTATCCCATTTTTGCCTAAAACTTTTATAAAATTTTAAATAATCCTTAAATGATTCGTGTTTTAATAATTTTAAAAACAGTACTAATTTATAACTTTTTAATTGTTGCATTGTATAATGCTTTCGCAATACATACAAAATAGTTGGCGATGGTTTAGGTTGAACAACCTCTGCTTCCCATTGTTTTTTGACTGGAATCCTAAATCCTCCCATAGGCGCTTTGAGATGGGTAATTTTCAAATCCGGAAAATAAACTATATCGAAACCTTGATTACGTAATTGCAACCCAAAATCAGTATCTTCTCCGTAACCAAACTCCAAAGCCTTATCAAAGGAAACCGATTTTAGACATTCTGACTTTACAAAACTATTGCCCGAACCAAAAATTCCGGATTGATGGATTGTTTTATACTGTTGTATTTCGTTGGGTTGTAAACAAGAAGTCGTAAAAACTGTTACTCCATATTTCCCCACTCTATCAACTACTTTTTGAAAAAAATTAGTTTGAAATCTAATATCATCATCCGCCAGAAAAACCCACTCATTTTCTACTTGCTCCATTGCTAAATTACGAGCATTACAAGCTCCAGCCTGATGGGTAAAAATATGTTTAATGAAAAATGGCCATTTCTCATTTTGCAAATAATCTAATTCGGAAACACTATCTTCAATAGGATTTTGTTCTACAATGATTACTTTTTCAGGCAAATGTGTTTGTCCTGCTAAATCTTGCAAAACATCATACAAATATTCTTTGCGACCAATGGTTGGAATAATGACATCAATTGTTTTTTTGTCTATTGTTTTTAAAGATGATTGTACGCTTATAATATCTAAATTGAAATGTATTTTTTTTCTGCTTTTAAAAAACAGGGAATAGCACAAAGGCAACAACGGAAATCGTTTTTCAAAAAGAAGTAAATTGAAGAATAGTAACAGCAACCAACGTTTTTTGTAATGTTGCTTTACAAATCGGAAAAACACAAAATGATTAGTCGTTTTTATCTCTTTAACATCCTGAGTAGTATTGATTAATAAACAAGGCTCCGAATAACAAAAAAGACCGGCCAGCATTCCTAATTTGGCTACTGAATTTAAAAAATAATCAAAATTAGCTTCCGGTTTTATTTTGCTCCCCATAATATTTAGAACCGAAGCGTGAATCCCCCCTACTTCACTACTCATTAACCAGCTGGGGTATTTGACTTTTTTATTGATTTTTATAAAAGGGGATTCTTCGACATAGCCAATTGCATTGGGAATATAATTTTGAGTAGTGGATGTAAAAGAAGCCATGATTTTATGATGGTGAAAAATGTTTTTGAATTGGTTTAGGTTCAAAAAAGATTCTAATTCTATGGTACACCAAATCAACCAATCATTAGGATATGATTGAGCTAAATCTACTAAAACAGCTGCGATAGTATCCGATAAAAAAGATAAGTCTCCCTGGTTTCTGCTGACTTTTAGAACTTTATTAGCTTTGTGGTAAACTATAATCATAGTGGGCTTATCCTTTATTTTTTAACCGCAAATTACACTAATTTTCGCTAATTTTTCTATTAAAACAATGTTGTCGCTTTAAAAAACGATATACCTGTCTGCCGACAGGCAGGGGTCATATAATTTGTAACTTTATTTTACTTGGGCTTTTTATGTTTTTACTAAAGGGCATATAAGAGCCTGTTTAAATATATTAAAAAAAAAGAAAATTTCTTTTTCCCCGTCCCTAAAAGGCAATATCATTAAGTTAAACCCGAATTAGAAAATGTTTCAATGTTTTTTAAAACATTGACTACATTTACTTTATCGATTCAGCATTTTCTAATGCTGAATTTGGGTTAAACATATTTTGTGTCATTTCGACGAAGGAGACTCGAGCGAAAGCGAACAGTCGAAGCAAATCACATAACGTAATCAACTAATGAGATTCCTCCTTCGTCGGAATGACAGAGGGAGCCTGAAAGTTAATAATTAACAAACTACTTATTTCTATTCATCACTCATTGATTAGCTGCTGATAAAATGCAATGTTTTCTTTTACCGTATTTTTTATATCAAATTTTGCTTCTACTCTTGCCCTTGCTTGCAAGCCTATTTGCATACACAAACTTTTATTTTGCAATAATTCTATAATTTTATTGGCATACAATTCATGATCAGTCGGATATACCAAATAACCGCTTGCACCATCTACAATCAGTTCTTGCGCCCAGCCAATATTAGAATTCACTACAGCTTTTTGCATGGCCATTGCCTCTATAGTTACCATTCCCAAGGTTTCGGCATAGGTGGGAAAGACACAGACATTTGCTTTTTTAATATATTGTTGTACTTCCTCGTAAGGCATTTTTCCCAAATATTCAACATTTTTTAAATCAGATGGATTAAATTGCTTTTGCATTAATTGCCAGGTCGAATTAGAATTGGTCGTAACATCAGGAGCATCAGCACCTATTAAAAGTAATCGGGCTTCAGGAAATTGATTTCGAACTTTATGAAAAATAGCTGGCAATTCCATAACTCCTTTTTTCCTGATAAGTGTTCCTACATAGAGTATTAGGGCAGATTCAAATTGCTCTGGTTTATTATTTTCAAATTGGGTTAGATCTAATCCGTGATGTATGGTTTGAATTGTTTTGTTTTTTATTTTAAATAGTTTTTTTGACAATTCTCCTGCAAAATTAGTGGGCGCTATAAAAGCATCTGCATTCGAAACAGCTAACTTTTCAAAAAAGAAATTCTTCCACTTTTGTTTTCTTTTTTCTAAATGACAAAAATAAGTATCGCTACCATGAAAACGCATTACGACAGGAATATGAAAACGCATGAATGCCGAAATCCCAGTCCAATCCGGAACTTCCAGTACATCTATATTTTCTTTTTTAATCACTGCATTACAATAATTCTGAATGTATTTTCGATGAAAAAACCAACCAAAGTATTTGTATTTTTTATTTTGAATTAAATGAATTTCAATCCCTTTCCCGATTATAACTTCCTGTCTTTGCTGACCATAAACGAATACTGTCACTTCAACTCCTTCATTGACTAAAGCTGTCACTAAGTTCTTGATACTCGTACCTATTCCTGCTGCATGAGCTATTTTAGCATGAGGGTATTCGGGGGTTAGGAAGGCTATTTTCCTCACTCCCAACCCTTCTCCAAAGGAGAGGGGAGTTAAAGCTTGATGTTTTTTCATCATTTATTTTTTAAAAAAATCTTTTAAAATTCTGGCCGTAAACTTTCTGGCTCCTGCATCATTCATGTGACCGCATGAGGAGAAAAATTTATCTTCCACCACTACATTTTCATAATTGTAAATCTCCGGATAACTTTTCTTTACTTTATCAAAATAATCAATTCCTTTGGTGTGTTCACACATGGGTGTCATTACAGCTATAAACTTAATATTATTGGCTACACAAATACTCTTGATTTCTTCGTAATATTTATTTTTTAGAGGTTTCAAGGCTCTAATGTCGTTTTTCATATTCCCTTTTTTGTTTCCCAACGCATGATATCCTCCTTTGTCTAAAGTATTGGTGGACTGATTTGATACGCTTTTATAAAATTCCCGAAAACCAATCAGAGCATCAAATTTAATATAACGATAAAAAGGAATATAATAGCATTCATTACAATAAGCTTCATTCAAAAAATGATTTTTAATGATTGCTGAATCGTGAATATAAGGTAAAAATTTAGCTCCCACCGTTTCAGAAGGTTTGTCATTGGACAAATTCAAATCGGCTTCAAGAATTAGAGTTTTTATTTTGTAATTGCGTTCTAACATCAATTTCAATAACAAAGAAGCTTCAAATAAATGTCCCCCACTCATGCCGTAATTGAAGGTTTTTAGTCCTTTTTGTTCGAACATTTCGGTCACAAAATGATTATTTGCCCTTGAAGAGCCCAGAAGTACTACATCGTAATTTTTGGCTTTAGAATTGTAAACGTATTCTATTTTGTTTCGTTTACTGGATTTTAGGTATATAGAAGTGTAGCAATAATCTAGTATTACTGCTGCCATTAATAGTATCGTTATTGTTTTTATAGTGAAGATTAAAAATTGTTTCATTTTTTTAAATCAAAATTTGCTAGTTAATTTCTAAATTTTATATAAGCTAATTCGCCGATTGACCCTAATAGCTTCTCAACCTCAACTAAGCACCCTCTCGACTGCGCTCGCCTCTCGACTGCGCTCGAGGTGACAATGTACAAACACTAATCCTACTGTCAGGTCGAGCCTTTCGTCTGTCGCTCAAGACAGGCTGGAGTCGAGACCCAATGATTAGTATTTATCATCCCAACTCTTCTTCATTATCCAAATTATACTTATGATGTGTTGCATTTCTACATTCTGATAGATTTTGCAAATTATCAAAATTTCCATCTATCAATGACTGTTTCTTTTGTCTACTCCATTTTTTTATCTTTTTCTCAAAGTCAATAGCTTGATTAGGTTCTGTAAATTCCTGATAAAAAACAATCTCAACTGGTCCTCGACTATGTGTATAAGCTTCTGGATATTTCCCTGCATTGTGTTCCATTAATCTTCTTTCAACATCTGATGTCACTCCTACATACAGTGAATTATCATTACACTTTAAAATATAAACATAATAGAATTTCATAAATCATTTATTTAAATAATACCATTTAAAAATATAGAGAAGTCTATTTTTTTTGTCAAATCGAGCGCAGTCGAGATTCAATGAAGGTTCTCGACTCCGCTCGCCTCTCGACTCCGCCCGCCTCTCGACTCCGCCCGCCTCTCGACTCCGCTCGAGGTGACAAACTACTCAATAACAACTAATCGTACCATTTCGGCAATCGCTCAAAACAGCCTTCGGTTTATGGACAAATACATCTAAAACTGAAAATAAATAAATTCCTTATAATCCGAATACGTACCTAATGCCATAATTGCGGCTAAACACAAAGCTAGTTTTATGGTTTGGTATTTTCCTGAAATGGGTTCTTCTTTGGTGCGATTGTTCCACTCGACCGCAACAAATAGTATTACCATAATGATTAACTCGTAATTGTACCTTTCATTAATTAAATATTGAGATGTAAAATGACCGTTTGTGAACATATTCTTGATATACAAAATGGCATCGGTAATGGTTTTGGCTCTGAAAAACACCCAGGCCAAACAGCTCAAAGCGAAGGTCAGCAAGATGCTTGCAATCACTCTTAGTGATTCCCAACTTCTATCTAAAGCAACGGTATCCAAATTGTTTCTGTTTGATTTTCGTAAAAGTAAGGGTAAAAAATAAAGCGCATTGATGAATCCCCAAGCCACATAGGTCCAATTGGCTCCATGCCAAAAACCGCTGACTAAGAAGATGATAAAGGTATTCCGAATTTTCATCCACAACCCACCCTTGCTGCCTCCCAACGGAATGTACAAATAATCGCGAAACCAGGAAGATAACGAAATATGCCAACGACGCCAAAACTCGGCTATGTCTCTTGAGAAATAGGGATAATTGAAATTTCGCAATAATTCTAGTCCAAATAATTTTGACATTCCCAAAGCCATATCCGAATAGCCTGAAAAATCACCATAAATTTGGAAAGCAAAATAAACCGCACCTAAAATCAACGACAAGGAATTCATAGAACTGTAGTTGTCAAAAATAGCATTAGCGTAAGTAGCACAGGTATCGGCTATGACCACTTTTTTGACCAATCCCCAAATCATTTGATAAATTCCTGCCTTAGCTTGTTCGAAATCAAAGCTTCGTTTTTCTTTTATCTCTGGCAATAAATGGGTGGCTCTTTCGATAGGCCCCGCCACCAGAAGCGGAAAATAACTCACAAACAATGAATAATCGACAAAATTGTATTCGGCTTTGATTCTTTTGTAATAAATATCAATAACATAAGACAGACCGTGGAAAGTATAGAACGAAATCCCCACCGGTAACACCACATCCAATAAAAATGGTGATGTTTTTAAACCAAGTCCATTCATCATTTCAGCAAAGGAACTGGCGAAAAAGTTATAATATTTGAACATTCCCAGAAATCCCAAATTGATTCCGATACTCAGCCAAAACCAAAATTTTCTACCGCTTTCTTTCTTACTTTTTTCAATTCGGATACCTGTATAATAATCCAGAAATGTAGAGAAAACCAACAAGAATAAGAAACGCCAATCCCAACAGGAATAGAAATAATAACTGGCAATAATCAGTAAGGTATTTTGTGTGGTTTTGTTTTTATTAAACACAAACCAGTACAGTACAAATACTATGGGGAGGAAAATTGCAAAGGAGAAAGAGTTGAAGAACATGTTTGAAGTTAGAGGTTAGAAGTTAGAAGTTAGAAGTTATCCCTCGACCCTTCGACAGGCTCAGGGCTGGCTAGATTCAAGAGATATTTCAAGACATACATCTGACACTATTTCTAATTTTTAATTTCATTAACAATCGTATCGATGGCATCCCAAATTTTCTCTGAAGCCTGGGTTGGGGACTTACCTGCAACAATTTCATACCATTTTTTTCCTTCGGGAATGTTGGACAAATTGCCTTTTAGTATGGCTTCAATTTGACTTTCTAATTGGTTTTTATCGGTACAAAAAATGGCAGCTTCCGGACTTGGCATCGATCTAAAATGAACGTATTTGTAATTTTGCCCAATATCCCGAATTCCTTTCTTTAACTGAGGTTGTTCATAATTATAATAGACACAAGATTTATCATGCGCTACAAAATCAAATACGGTTGAGGAACATACATTGGTTACCAATTCGGAATGGGCACAGACATTGTGCAGTAATTGTAAGTCGGCTTTGGTAGGGAAAACTTCGTTCCAATTCTTTCCTATTGCTTTCCACAAAGGATCAATTACTGCAATGATATCTTTATTAGCTTCGATCACAGCATCATATCTATTAGTCGTATCTACAGGACATTTTCTATAAATGATTCCAAGACGGTATCCTTTAACATTCAAAGCCCGAACGGCATGGGCTAAATCTTCCAGATAATATTGATCTAAGGGCGAAGTGGTTTCGTCATCCCCAGAGAAACAAATGTATTTTTTTGCGGTGTCCAAATTGTATTGGGCGAAAAATGCTGCTCTGGTTTGCAACAAACTTTTATCGTAATGTGGCTCAAATTGAGGAGTTCCAGTGACTATTAATTGGTTTTCCTTAACAAAAGGATAGTACTTTTGCATTTCTTTTTTCATCAAATCGCTCCACACACAATAATAATCGGTTTCTACCAGCTGCATCGCTTTAGGAACATTGTCCCAGGAATACACAAAAGTTAGTGTTGGAATCCCTAAATCCTTTGCTGCCAATAAGGCTGCAATGGATTGGGTAGCGCGCTGGGTGGTACAAAAAACCAAATCCGGTTTGATTTCCTGTAATTGGGCTTTGCAATAGTTGTATTTTTCGGTTGAACGTTCCAGACTATTGATTCGTTTTCGGATGCGAAGAATTCCTTTTTCGGATGAATTCAAAGCGATTAACAATCTGATAAAAAGTGTTATCAAAGTGTTTTTTATTCCGCTATAATTAAACGGGAACTTATAGGTTTGGTATACTGAATCTGCAAACTTTTTGGTTGCTACATTCAGTTCGATGTGTTTTTTAATGCGACAATAAACAGGTGTTAGTGGATGGATTTTTTGGGTTTTAATTTTAACCTCATCATATCCTAATTCTTCTTGTAATGGAAAGGCCGTATTGTTCCAATAGATGATTTGGTTTCCTCTTCGTTCACCGATTTCTTTAAATTGCGTAAAGGCAAAATTGCGTAATCCTACACCGTCAGGAAAAAAAATAAGGATTTTTTTGTTTGTCATTTACTGTGAAAGTGTTTTTTAAAAACTGAGGCAAAAATAAGGGTATTGTGGTTTATATTAGAGATTATTTTTGAGAAAAATGAAACTCCTTAATTTACTATCTATATGTTATTTGCTTAACCTGTTCGCTTTCGCTCGAGTCTCGAGTCTCCTTCGTCGGAATGACACACTTGACCTTCTTTTTTTGTCATTCCGACGAAGGAGGAATCACATCCTGTATTTCATTTCTATGATTATATCAAATACAACGTAATTGTAAATAATTCTCTCTCTTTATGGAATTTCTTAATGTGATCTCTCCTTCGTCGAGATGACAAAACCCACCTAGTCTGTCATTCCGACGCAGGAGGAATCTCATTATCTTTATTAAATCTGTAATTCAGAAACTCAAAATCTGAATTAAAAGATCGTATCAAATTTAATTTTTTCTCCCTTCTCCAGTTTTTTAATTCTTTTTCTCGAACAATAGCCTGCTGTACCCATGTGAATTTTTCATAATAAACTAAGAACTCCAAATTGTATTTGGCTGCAAAGGTTTTATTTCCGTCCACTATATTCTGATGATGTTGTTGTAATCGTTGCTTCAAATTATTAGTCATTCCAATGTAAAAAGTACTTCTATAACTATTTGTAATTATATAAACATAATAAGTATGATATCCCTCGTTTAGTTCATACATAATTTTCTTCTCATTAATTATTACATAAAATTACATTCTTTGTAGACTCTCTTTTATGTGATTTGCTTAGCCTGTTCGCTTTCGCTCGAGTCTCCTTCGTCGGAATCACATCACATATATCGTTTTTTATTCTTTTCGTACTCCCTTTATGTGATTGCTTTGCCTGTTCGCTAACACTCGAGCAATGGCATTAAGTTAAGGAAAAACACCTAGTGTTTTGTCATTCCGAAGAATGAGGAATCGCACTAATTACTCACGTTATGTGATTCCTCCTTCGTCGGAATGACACATTATAATCATTTATTATCCCTTCTTATTCTTCAGCTTCTCTCTCTGGACTTGTTCGATGGGTAAAATATCCGTTGATTTGAATGTTAAAGCCGAATAAACAGCGTTCAAATCACGGCTCAATTTACGCAAACCCATGGGTTCTAAGGATGCAGCATGATCTGTGCCTTTCCAGGTTCTGTCTAAGGTATAATGCCTTTCGATAATATTAGCTCCCAAGGTGTAAGCGGCTACATCTACTGCAATACCCAAATGATGCCCTGAGAAACCAATGTGTTTTACTTTGTCTCCGTATTTGGCTTTCAGCAAATTAATATCTAATAAGCATACATCTTCAAAAGGAACAGGATACCCCGAAGTACAGTTGTACAACACCAAATCTTGGTTTCTTCCTTTTTCAATAAAGAAATTCACTAAATCTTCGGTTTCGTCTTTGGTCGTCATTCCCGTTGAAATATGAATTTCGCCCTTATAATTGTCACACAACCAAGACAGCATCGCATAATTATTATTACAAGCCGAAGGAATTTTGATAAACTCCGGATTCAAAGAAGTAATTTCTTTTGCCGAAGTGGTATCCCAAACCGAGGTAGAATAAGTAATTCCTATTGATTCGCAATAGGATTTTAATTCGGCGTGCTGGTTCACGTTGAATTCTAAATATTCGCGATGTTCACCATAGGTGGCTCCATAGGCATTCGAACTATTGGGATGGGGTGCATTGTATTGTGCTTCCGTTAATAGCTCTTTGTTGTTTCTTTTTTGGAATTTAACGGCATCGGCATTGCAAAAGATTTTAGCGATTTTGATGAGTTCTTTAGCGATTTCCATTTCTCCTTTGTGATTGCAACCTATTTCGGCAATGACATAGGGTTTTTTATAGTTGTTCATTTTATTTCTTTTGGTAAAACAAATAAAATTAAATTTCTTTAATTATTACTACAAAACAATATTTATTCTCAGTTTATTCAACTGTCAGTCTGAGCCTGACGAAGACATTAGAATTATCCTCAAAGGACTTCGACAGGCTCAGTCTGACAAAGGTGGAATTATTTTCACTTAAAACCTCGACTGTCAGTCTGAGCTTGTCGAAGACTCATCATCTTTCCCATACTCGGTGTAATTTTTTGAATATCTTACTAATTTATCCCAATCTTCAATCAATTAATGCTTGTTTTTTTCTTCTACTCCAACCTTTTATTTTCTTTTCAATCATAATAGCTTGGGTAGGTTCAGTAAACATTTCAAACCAAACTAATTCTACTGGTCTTCTTTTAAAAGTATAGGCATCCTTATCAATCCCTGCATTATGTTCAGACAATCTTCTCTCTAAATTATTTGTTATTCCTGTATAAAAAGAATCATCTGCACATTTTAATATATAGACAAAATATGTTTTCATTTTAAATTGAATTAACTTCAAAAATTAATGCCCTTCGACCCTTCGGCAAAAGCTCTGGACAGGCTCAGCTCAGGGAGACAATAGTGGTATTTCATTTTTATAGGTCTTCGACAGGCTCAGACTGACAATGGTGGGATTAATATCTACAATTATATTTCATAATCCACTCACATGCTTCTCTGATGGCACCTTCGACGGATGGTTTTGTCAGTAAATAATCGGCATTTTGTTTTACTATTTCAGTTGCATTGGCTGGTGCAAAAGACCAACCCACACTACAAATATTTGTCAAATCATTAACATCATCGCCTATGTAGGCTAAAGCACTAAAACTTGTATTCCTTTCTTTTACAAACTGCTGTAAAAAAGCATATTTGTCTTTAACCCCTAAAAAGATATTTTCTATTTGGAGTTTTTTCATACGTTGGGCCACCAAGGGTGAGTTTTCTGAGGTCATTACCACTACTTCTACCTGATGCTGACGAAGGATTTCTAATCCCATGCCATCGCGCATATCAAAAGCTTTGGCCAATTCGCCTTCGGCAGAATAGAAGACTTGCCCATTGGTAAAAACACCATCTACATCCAGAACCAGATAATCGATGCGTTGGTGTTTTTTTGCTTTTTTCAAACGGCTTGCCAGAAGTTCTTCTACAATTTTCCAGTCGGTTGCCGAATCGATTTCGACTAGGCTGTTTTCGGGCATTTGGACTAATCCTATGTTGCCACTAAGGCGATTTTTTGAAGTTATAAAAGTGGATTTAGTTGTAGCATACACCGCTCCATTTTCAATCAACAAACCCTCAAAATCCTGACGTCTTGGACGATGAAACACATCGTAATTTTGTGGAGTTCCATCGGTATTCCAAGTGAAACGGTGGGTATTGACTACGGTAAGTGCCGAATCGTACTTTTCGATTGCTATTTTGTCTAAAACTGCATTGATATCAGCAGCCGTAGTCATGGGCGAAGTGGCTTGCAGCAGACATAGGATATCAAAATCGTATTGGATACTTTCGGCAAACTCAATCATGGCACTTTCGGTAGAAGCGGTATCGGTAGCATTTTCATCCGAGCGCAATAATGCTTTTATTTTTGGAGTCCAATGGTATTCTTTATCAATGTAATCAATGATTTCGGAATCATCCGTAAAGACATAAATATTATCCAGATTTGAAAAAACAGCTTCTGCCAACACCCAGGAAAACAAAGGACGACCCAGCATTTTTTTCTTGTTCTTGGCAGGGATTCCTTTGGAGTCTTTTCGTAAGGGGATAATGGCTGTTTTTTTCATTTTTATGGTTTTGAATACAAAACAAATATAATATTTTGAAGTAGCTAATTCACTATTTTTTTACCGCAGATTACACTGATTTTTTTTAAAAGGAAAATTGTAATTCATGACAACTTTTAAGATTAACACACCCCTACCCCCTATAACTATATTAAATACTACATTTATTTCTTATTTTATTTTCTGTCACACTGAGCCTGTCGAAGTACTTATTTATTCACTAAACGAGGTCTTCGACAGGCTCAGACTGACAGAATACTAATCGAAATTATTTATTAAAAGGACAAACTTCCATCAATCCGTTTCTTAATGATTCAAGTACTTCATAATCTGGCAAATTTGGATAAGTAATGAACAACCGTTCTAATTCGGCATTTGTATAAACTACTTCTTGTATTTCAGGTTTGTAAAAATCCAGTTGTACCGATTCCAGATAATCCTGGTATTTGATGTCGTCACCAAAGACTTTATTAGAAAATTTTTGCCAAACTGCCGGAATACCATAAGCATGTGCGACAATAATTCCGTGTAAGGAGGAAGAAATTATTTTTTCGCATTGCAAAAACTCAATAGTCTTCGCTTCCACATCTGTTGTCATCATATCTATCAGATGTATCTCTGAATTATTATGGAACCAATTGGACACTATTTTGTAATCGTCATAATGGGGAACTATTCCATATTTGTACTTCTTTTCTATTTTTGGAGCAAAATACCGGGGTAATAATAAGGCGGGATCTCCATAAATTTCAGGAACTTCATAAGCTGCTTCCATTAAAAATTTTCGGGTTTGTGGTCCTCTAACCGCCAGAAATTGAGCTTGCTTTATTGGATATTTTTTGCTTATAATTCCACTGCCCCACACTATACATTTGTGATTGACATGGGTTAATATACTGCCTACCGTTACATAAATAGGCATAAAATAATCCAATACAGACCATTTTTTTGGCCAGGCAAAAACGACCGTTTTTCCAGATATTTTTTCTACCAGATAACTGCCTAATACATCACCATAATTTTCTTTGGCTTTGCCCTGAATTATTTTTTCGTTCCACCAGAAAAGTCGTATTGTGTTTGAAAATTTCATTGAATAATTTTTAGATGAGCTCATTTTAGCAAATGTTTTGAAATTTGCTTTTTACTTTAAGTACAGTTCAAAACCTTGCCAAACGAGAATTTTCGTGCTAGATTTTACGCTTTTTTCACACCCCTAACCCCTCTCGAGAGGGGAATTCGGCTGTGCTCAATAAGAACTTATATTTTTACCATAATATACAACTCTAATTCTATCTTATTGAACTGTATTTTCTTATTATCTGATTTTTAATTTGATAAAAGTTTAACTTTGGTTTTATTATTTCTTTATTATGACAAACAGCTTTTTCTATTAACGAAACATCACTTAGAACATCTAAAATTAAATGTTTTATATCTTCAATATTTTCTGGATTTTCAATCAAAATTCCATTCACACCACTTTCAATAATTTCTGCTGTTGCTCCTCCCGGATTGGATTGGATAGGAAAAACATCCATACAAATGGCTTCCAGCAAGGTATTAGGGATGCCATCTGAATTGCTGTTGCCAATATAAATAAAGGATTGCCCCATCAATCGTACTACTTCATCATGAGGTATTTTACCTAAGACAATGAAATTATTCCAATCTTGTAATGCCGATTGATTTACAAAATCAAAAACCTCAGCATCTGCTCCAAAAACTACAATTTCAAAATCAGAAAGTAAATTTTGTAATTGTTCTATAGCTTTTAAAACTGGAATTGCCCGACCGGAACGCCCTTGAAAACCTTTAATCAAAATTGTTTTTCGCTCTTTGACAGGGATTTTATATTGCTTTATTTTTTCAATATCAAATCCACCTCCTCCGGGAAAAACACCTAAAAACTCACCAATAAAACCATATTGTTTTGCAATTTTATAATCGCGCTGGCAATCGGTAAATAAATAATTCACTCTTGGCAAAACCCGTTTAATATCTACTAAATACTTTGGTTCATTTTGAAAATAAAACAAATCACTTCCCCAGGAAGAATAGACCCACTTTTGACCGGGGTATTTTTCCATAACTGAAATAATAGGTGTACAGGATACATATAAGGCAAAACTATGCACCACATCGGGTTTGATTTCGTTGAGATATTCTTCAAATACTTTAGCAGTATCCCTTTCATTTATGCTTTGAAGCCAACTATAAATCCGAGGAAATTTACTTTTTATAAAAAATCTCCCCGGAAAATCCAATCGTAATTTCCAAGCTACTTTTTGTTTCACCCAATCAATTCTTTCAGCAGATTGACTCATACCTGTAATATCAAACCAATATACTTCATGACCTGACTCCTGAAGTTGACTGGTCCATCTAAAAAAATGGAGAGAAGGAATGGAGACCATTAGGATTTTCATACTTGGCTACTATTTTATAAGTCTTTAAAATTGTTTTCTATAATTAATTTTATGAAAAAGCACTATTATTGACATTTTACCAGATAAAGGACTTTGCCTCTTCGATAAAATCAGAATCAGCTGAACTTAACCCTTCGACAAGCTCAGGGTGACAATGGTGGAATTATTTTTTCCTTAAGACCTCGACTGTCAGTCTGAGCTTGTCGAAGACACATTACATTAATAACATTTTGAAAATTAGCAATAACGTTTTATTATACAACTCTTCAACATCCAAAAACTTCTGTACAGGCAACAATAGTAATTTTTTTTTTTCATTTATATAAAATACATTTTGAATTGGATAGCATTTTTTTGACGATCAAAACTATACGAATAAGGATTGTTTCTGTACTGTTTGATAATGGTTTCCAACAACAAATTATTTACTGTATCCATATCATAAATGGGTTGGTATTTCTTTCCTATTATTTTTTTAAGTTGATTTTTAATTTTTTCCATTCTAGAAACAGCCTGTATTTCAAAGAGAATCACTTCATTTTTAAAATTAGTCATTTGGGCTAAAACCGCATTAATTTCTAATATTGTTGCTTCTAACTTCAAGACATAATCTACTTTAGTTAGTTTTTCGTAATCGCTCAAAAGCGGTACTTTACCCCAATCCTGGTTTTGATTTACTACTGTTCTTTGTGTTCTTTGCGTTTGCAACATATAGGCGTGATTAATACGCTCTAATTGGGAATGAAAAGGATGTGTACTCCGCTTACTTCGATATACTTTTGGGTGCCATTGGTGTTTGAGCAGGATTTCCTTATCATAAAAAATTACTTTTAAGCCTGCATTTTTCATTCGGATGTGAATATCTGTATCCTCAGCTCCCCAACCGTGATAGAATTCATCGTAGCCATGGAGTGCTTTCAATACCAAAGTAGGAAATAAGGTTGTTCCTGTAACTTCCTCGTTCCCTTTAAAGGCAATTTGGTACGAACTAAAATCCTTATTTAACAAAGACTCTTGTTGCGATAAAAAACCGTATTGAAAATAATGTACTTCATCCGATTTTGCCAATTCTGTTGCTTTTGCAATGAAGCCAGGAGCAAAAATCAAATCGATATCGCCAACAATAAAATAAGGAGTACTTGTTTGTTGCAAGGCTATATTAATTGCTCGGCATTTATGCCAGAGCTGTCCTTGAACCGGACAATCGATATAATGTATATGAGGATACTCCTCCAGTAATTGTACTAATTGCAATTGATAGGCTGTATCAGAACCATAATCTACTAAAAATACTTTGAAATTAGTATGCGTTTGCTGCTGCAACGATTGCAGGCAGTTTTTTACGATTTGTAAATCGCGGTTGCGGTTTGTTAAGACTAGGGTTATCATTAGATTTTCAGTAATCTTTTAAATTTAGTATCTCCTCTACCAATAATTCTAAATATATAATAAAAGAATTTTATTCTTGACATAGAATATTTCAATTGAATCATTTTATCATCTAAATGATTATCAATAAATTCCAAGCATTGTTGGCAATCTTTATACTCTTTTGCAGCGAGTTTATATCTAAAAACACCTAAGACCATTTTTATTACGGCAGTTCTAATATTTCTATTCTCAGGAGTTAAATTCAAAACCCTTTTTTTTACCTCAAGATAAGAATCCAAATGAATATTTAGTTTTCCCTTTTTTGTACTTATTGAATCATTGTTCCTTCTCACATAAATTAATGTTTCGGGTAAGATTTCAATATTTTTATATTTTAAAAGAATTCTAGAGTACAATTCCATATCCTGTGATTGTTTCAATTTTTCATCAAATAATTCAAACTTCAACAAAACCTCTCTTTTCCATGTTGGTGTAATCATCAAAATAGAGCATCTCCCCAAAATGTAGTCTTCATAAATATCCCCAGTTGGCTCATTGATTGATTTTTCTCCTAATTTTTTTTCAAAAAAATTCCCTTGAAAATTCTGTGAATGACATGTACAAAAATGCAAATCAGAATTTAATTTAAAAGCATTCATTTTTTTCTCAAGATGTTCTGAATGCATTAAGTCATCACTATCAAAAAATTGAATGAAATCGCCTTTACTTACTTTAAATCCATAATTCCTTGCAGCATTAGCTCCTTGCAATTTATTTGCTGGTCTCCGATGAAATTGAAATCTTTTATCTCTTTCAACATATTTATTTACTAATTCTTCTGTAGCATCTGTTGATCCATCGTCAACAATAATACATTCCCAGTTTGTAAAAGTTTGTGATGCAATCGAGTCCAATGTTTCCAATATCAAATTGACACGATTATATGTAGGTATAATGATTGAAACCATACGAATACTAGTTTATGTTTAACTAAGAAATGTTTTTCCAACAATCATCCCAAGTTGTTTATTTTTTAAAATCTCTTTTTTGTTTAAAGACTTTAATGATTTAATATTTAATAAAATTAATTGGCATTTTTTAAATTTAAGTAAAATCAAATTTTTTAATAAACTTAGTTTTAAATTTAGAACTTCTGAATCAATACTCGCTTCATTTAGAAAAGGATTTGATAATTTTAAAATCATATCTCTTTTACGAACCAGATTCTTATCATCAAAATATTTATTTTCTTTACGTTCCCCTCTATCATGACATACATTCGTATTTGCCAAAACCCCTACTTTAAAACCATGATATTTTACTCTCTGAATATAATTATCATCTTCACCATAATGAAAAAAAGAAGGATTAAATCCTCCAACAATTTCAATACATTTTCTTGATAAAAGCCAAGCAGCAGCGTTAACAAATTTGATTGAATATATCCTATTAGCTAACTTATTTGTATATAAATCAGAAATGAAATTCTCACACAAATGAGACGAAAGATAATTTGAAAAGCTTCTATCTAACCCCAATCCTCTACCATTTAACTGAATAGGACTTAAGATTCCATAATCTTGATTTTGAGTATGTGCTTCCACTAAATTTTTAATTGTATCTACCTCAATATAAACATCTTGATTTACCAGAAATAGATATTGAAAATCATATTCTAGAGCTTTTTTTATACCAATATTATTTGCCTGACCAAATCCAACATTTTCATTTAAAAAAATAGTCGTTATATTTGAAAAATTGTTTTTTAAAAACGCTCTAGTACCATCAGCAGAATTATTGTCCACAATTATTATTTCAACATCTATTGATGAAGAAATAATTGAATCAATACATTTTTGAATCCATTGCATTCCATTGAATGTCACAATAACAACTTTTACTAAAGAATTTTTCATTCTATAATATTCAATCCGTTCAACAATTGCTGATAGTTTATTTGATTCATTTTAAGCCAAGTTCTTGAATTATTACCTTCAATACCATCAAGCAGACTACCAAAATCAAATAGAAAAAAATTTTTATTTAAACTTTTCATCCAGAGCCTTTTCATTAATGGTCTGCCTGAACATCCCATTGCAACACACATAACAAAAAAATCAGTTTTATCATCAATTTCATTTAGCACTTCTTTTTCTATAGAATCTATTTCACTATAAGCATTTTTACTTGGCGTTTTAATATGTTTTGCTTTACTACCAAATAACAATTCGATGGTACTATTCCTAACATTTTCATTACCAATAAAAACAGTAGTCTTAGATTTTAAAATTTTTAAAAATTCATTTGCTCTCACAGGATTTATTGTAGATATAAAGTGCAAAGCAACAGGACTGTATATTTTACATCCACTAAAATACTCATAACAGTTCTTAAATAAATTAAATGCAAAACCATCTTTATTTTTATGATTACCAATAACCATTTCTTTAGAATAACCGTACATCTCCGAATGTATAGCTAAACACTTAAAAATCCCTTCATCATTTAAAGAAAAACATTCCTTCATTTCGTCAGCAAGTAAAACTGATTTTTCCTGATAAGCATCTGATTGATTATTTAGTAAAAACACATCTCCATCTCCAAATCTTAAATAGATGCCTCTATTATTATTTTGTATTGCATACTGTAATTCATTTAAAGTTTGTTCTGGAGAAACAATTCTACAATTTTCGCTAATTTTCTTTATAAATTCGATTTCAAATAAATATCTCAGTCGGTTTTTAATTACAGAAAAATGTAGCTTATCAACAAATAAAATACTTTTTCTTTTTAATTTAATAATACTCTTTCTCAAATCAATATGTTTTTCTCCTACCATTTTGAATATCTTTTAAAACAACAACATTTAAAACTTATAGATAACTTATGAAATTCATTAACTGACTAGATTTTAATCCTTTCCTTTTCAAAACAAACTTATAAAAGCCTTTTATAATAAATAGTTTTTTAAACAATTTCTCCGTTACAAAATAATTGAATTTAGCTCGTTTGAGTGAGTTTAAATACTCATAAGTAATTGTTTTTTTGTCTATGGTTTTTAAATTATTGTATTTATCTTTCATCCAATCTTCAAAAACATTCCCCATGTGATAGGCGTAATTATCATAGGTAGCTAATCGATAGCCTCCCATTTTCAAGACAGGTTCATCGGTATATAAAAATTCACTATCTCCGCCTAATTGGTATTTTGAATTTTCTTTAGGCAAAGCATCAAATACTTCTCTTTTATAAGTAACGACAAAATGAGAGCAGCCTAAAACCGCTATTGTTCCGTTTTTAGCCTGTAAAGTTCCTATTGCGTCTTTGTATTTGATATCCAGCCAAGGCCAACCAATACTATTAGCAAACTTTGTCATGGCTTCGGGATTTTTCACGGGACGAAATTGTAATTTATCCGAAAAAAAATATCGAAACCAGATGTTAGCTGTTAATCTCAAATGGGTTCTAAAAACAGGAACCGGACTCACCGCCCCCGCTTTAGGGAAAGCTTCAAAAACTTCCACAACAGCTTTCTCCCAGCCGTTATCAAAAAGTACATCGGCATCGGTAATGGTTATTAAACGTTCCTGAGCAGTTCGCAAAGCCTTTAGAATGCTGTTGATTTTACCTACGGGCTCTTTTTCAATAATCAATTCGTCAATAAGTCCTTGTTGTTGTAAATCTACTAATTTAGTATTTACAGCATTGCAAGAACCATTACTGATGACTGAAACTTTTAGATAAGAAGAGGCCGTTTTTTTAACGGAATCTAAACAATGGTTAAAAATAGTAAAAGCCTCTTTGTAATAATCTTCTTCATTAGGAATATACAAAGGAATGATAACCCGATGTTGGGATTCATTGGGTTGCAGTTTTATATTTTTAGATGGATTTTTTCCTTTTCTCATTTTAAAGGTTTATTCTATTCTTTTTAGTAAAACACATTATTTTTTTAATGAATAAAATGTATTCTTTAAACTGCAATTTCTGAAAATACATTTTCGAAATTTTGAAAAAAAACATATATTGCTTCTTATTATTGATATAACATTTATTCAGCCTATGATACAATTCTTTTAATTCCATTTCTGAAAAACAGCTGTGTTTATTTTTTACTAAGTAATAATAAAATTCAAATTTTGCTTGTATTTTTTGTTCTTTATCCCTAGCACTTCCTGAAATACTCCATTGAGAAATTCTCACATAAACAATTGAATTATTTATAGAAAAAACATTATCGAAATTTGCAAATTCAAAAACTGCCAAAACGTCTGAATACCAAGCTAAAGGGAAATTTTTAAATCCAATTTCTAAAACTTCTGATTTTCTGAAAACATACTCACTCAAAGAACTTCTGCTTTTATCAAATAAAAACTGAACGGCTCTTTCAATTGTATGATGTTCATAAATTTTAGAAGTTACTTTTCCCTGTTCATCTATTTTTTGAGAAGCAAAACGAATTACATTAACCCCCTTTTGTTCTACTTTCTGTATATTGCTATAAAATTCTTCTACAATATTATTTGCTAATACATCATCATCTCCTAAAATCATTAACCATTCTTCATTAGCTGCTATTTTAATACAACGTTCCCATTGTTGGGTCAATGAAATTGCTCCTAAATTGTTTTTAAAACGATGGTAAACAAAATTAAATTTGTCATTGTATCTTTCTAATAATACAACTGGATTTTCTGGGCTGGTATCATCTCCAATATAAACCTTAAATCGTTTATCTGTTTGATTAGCCAAAGACTCCAAAGTGGCTTCAAAAAAAGATAGTTTATAATATGGGATGATTATGGCTAGCATTATTTTTTATTTCTTTTTAGAAACCTAACTACATCACCTAACCAACTATGACTTTTAAATAATTTCCACCTCCTCTGTGGATGAAAATACCAAAAAATATTTCTATATAACTTTTGGTCAAGCAAATTCCTTTCGTTAACTGAATTATTTTTATTTACAAATGTAGCCTGATTATCGTGCAATCTAAAAGATACTAATTCCTCATCAATAAAACCTATTTTATAGTATTTCATTAAACGATACCAATACTCTATATCTAATGTTTGTTTTAAACTTTCATCAAAATAACCAACTCTATCAAAACAATCCTTTCTTATTAAAACAGCTGTTGGCTCACCTATTTTATTTAATGGCCCATTCATTAAATATAAATCAGACAAATATTTTCTTCCCTCTAATACACCTTGTTTCACTTTTATTTTATGCCATTTAGTATGCAGAGTACCACAGTAACGAATCCATTTAGTATGATCAGCATTATTTCTATCATATAAAATAGTTCTCTTACAATAAATCAAACCTATATTATTATCTGAAAGAGCTAATTCTATCATTTTTTCAATACAATCAAATTGCAACAAATCATCTTGAAAAAGAAACTTAATGTAAACTCCGTTGGCTTTTTTAATACAATTATTCCAATTAGCCCCTATACCTTTTGGTTCATGGTTAAAAATATAAAATGGAATTGAAGAATTAATGAGCGTTTCTTTTACAATGGCTAATGTATTGTCAACAGAATTATCATCGGAAATAATTATCTCGATATTCTTATAG
Source organism: Flavobacterium sp. GSA192 (assembly GCF_006386525.1). NCBI lineage: Bacteria > Pseudomonadati > Bacteroidota > Flavobacteriia > Flavobacteriales > Flavobacteriaceae > Flavobacterium > Flavobacterium sp. GSA192. Next base: position 168,968 of record NZ_VAHC01000007.1, read on the forward strand.
GTCTGATTTATGGCAGACTGCAAAGCTTGCTCAATAAATTCTTCTCCATTATAAGTTGGAATACAAATAGACACTAATGGTTGATTCATAAAAAAACTATTGTAAATTACTTTAATATCTCTTTAGTCGCTTCTAAATATTTAGTTTCCCATTTTTGACAAGGTTCTAAATGATTTCCTTCGGCCCATTCGTTCCAGGCATTAATAAAAAGAAAATTTTCAGGCATTGTTTCCCAGGAATAATTATTCTTTATATGTCCCAACCAATTTTTATATTGCTCAGGGCTAGAATCGTGTAATATAAATGGATTCTTTTTTCGCCGGGCTGAATTATCCCACATGGGTGTAATACCGGGGTAAACATTCGCAATAAAATCTTTATTGATTTGATTTTTTACATATTCTGCATAATTCACAAAACTAGTAACAGCAGTCACTTTAATTTTAAATTTCTTTTTTATTTTTCTAATTACTTTATCCAATAGTGTTTCAGAAAAAAAGTTATTTGGTGGACAATTCATAGAATTAGGTTGAAACTCGAAGGCAAAATCAAAGCCTTTACTTTTAGGCTCAAATTGATTGTCAGCATTGAGTGCATAACCTATATACAAATCAGGAAAACCTGCTTCTTTAGCAGCTTTTCTCCAAATATTGATTGTTTTTAATATGTCTGGAAATTGATTGGGTTTATAAACTATAAATACTGGTTTGCCTTCTACTTTAATATAATGTTCTTGTTTGAAATAGCTAATCAAATGTTCTATATGAATCAAATCATCTTCAAAACTATATTCTTGTTTAAGCAATACTTCTCTATCCAATCCATCCCAAGCACGTGTCCAGTTTTCATTAGCCCAACACAGCATAAAAGGTAAATCTTCTTTGGGATTTTTTAATTTTCTATCTAAAGGTTCGTGTAATAAGCGTTTTCCATTGAACCAATAATGATAATAACAAAAACCATGAATCCCATATTCTTTTGCCATTTGTTCCTGAGCCAAACGAGCTTCTTCCAAACGCAAATCATAAAAACCCAAATCAGCTGGTAAATGTGGCTGATAATGCCCCTCAAATAAAGGCTTAGCCTTGGTAACATTAGTCCATTCTGTAAAACCTTTACCCCACCACACATCGTTTTCAGGTATAGGGTGAAATTGCGGAAGATAGATTGCTATGGGTTTTATTTTAGTCATGTTTTTCAAAAATTTCTTTTAATGCCTGTAAATAAGATAACCCATTTTTAGAATCTGGTTCCAGATGATTTCCTTCCGCCCATTCATTCCAAGCATTTATGAAAATAAAATTTTCTTGTTCAAGTCTCTGTTGTTTTAATAAAGAGGTAATTTCATCTGTTACATCTTCTTTAAAATCAATTACATTCTGTCCTTTTATTATTATTCCTTTTTCATTCCTTCGGGCGGTATTATCCCATCCAACGAATACACATGGTAAATATTTATAATCCAATTTTTTCTTCATTAACTGTTTAGCCGCTCTGTAATTATAAACTTTTAGTTTTGAACTAAAAATTCCTAATTTCAAATTTGCTATCCATTTACCTATTGTAGCTGTATCATTAAAAGCTCCTTTTAAAACACTTAATTGTGGTTGAAAATTCAATATATCATCAAATCCTAATTTAGTCAAATCAGCAATATTATGTGAATTAGACGCTATAAAATAAGGTTCTGCAACTGCTTGTTTTTCACATTCTTCTCTAAAAACCTGAAGTGTTTTAGCTATATCAGGCATAGCTGTAGGTCTATAAAAAACAAAAACCGGTCTATCATCTACTTTTATATATCTTGAATCTTGAAATATTGGGATTAACCATTTTATATGTGCTAAATCATCTTCCTCGCTGTATGTCTGTTCAATTAAAATTTCCTTTTCTTCTCCCAGCCATCTCCTACTCCATGTTTCATTAGCCCAACAGAGCATAAAAGGCAAATCTTCTTTAGGATTTTTTAATTTTCTATCTAAAGGTTCGTGTAATAAACGTTTTCCATTAAACCAATAATGATAATAACAAAAACCATGTATTCCATACGCCTTTGCCATTTGTTCCTGAGCCAAACGAGCTTCTTCCAAACGCAAATCATAAAAACCCAAATCGGCAGGTAAATGCGGTTGATAATGCCCGTCAAATAAAGGCTTAGCCATAGTAACATTAGTCCACTCGGTAAACCCCTTACCCCACCATTCATCGTTTTCAGGTATAGGATGAAATTGCGGTAAGTATATAGCTATGGGTTTTATCTTAGGCATTAATGGCTCTTTCTATTAATTCAACAAATTTATCATAAACGTATTTCTTATTAGAATGCGTTCCTAATAAATATTCTCTAGCATTTTCACCTTTTTGTTTACGGTACAATTCATCTTCATAAAACAATAAAATTGATGAAACAATTGCTGGAATATCCAGAAAAGGTACAACAACTCCACCGTCTGATTTATTAATAAAATCTATACTACCACAAACCTCATCAAAACAAATAGTGGGTTTAGCAAAACTAGCTGCTTCTAAAACAACCAATGGATATGGATCTTCTCTTGAGGTTAATAACAATAAATCAATCTCATTATAAAATGAATCTAAAGTATCCGTAGCTAAATCAAAAAAAACTTTGTTTGTTAAATTTGCTTTCTCTAATTGATAATTCAATCTTTCTAGTTCAATCCCATTAGTCGCTCCTCTCCATTTAAAAAGGATTGAAATATCAGGATATTTTACAAACAATTGTTGGGCAACTTGCAAGAACAAATCAGGTCCTTTTCTCCAGTCTATAGTGCCACAACCACCTATAATAAATGATTGGATTTTCAAAGGTATTTGAGTTTCTAAAATCTCTTTATTTTGAATATAATAAGGCAACAAAAAGGTTTTGTTTTTAAGAATATTCAAATCTTTAATTATAAATTCTTTTACTAAACTACTAGGGACACAAAACAAATCGGTATTAGTAATTACTTTTAATAAATCCTTATTAGTCGTGAATGTTTTACTTGCCATAGACAATTCATGAATGTAAGTAATTATTCTGCCTTTATAATTGTCTTTAATAATCCCTAAAATATCTCCATTGGTTATGGTATTAGAGACAATACAATCATATTGATTTAAAAACAAAGAATCCTCAATTATCGATTTTTTTTTAAAAAACCTATTCCCTTTTTTTTGTTCATATAAACAAAAGGTTGGAGCCAACTTTTTAAAATCATTTTCTAATTCGCCACCATTTTTCAACAAAAAATGCACTTCATAATCGCTAAACAAAAGTATTAGTTCTGCCAAATTTATCAATAAAATTTGTCCTCCAGCCCTATAAGCATCATGCGATATGAAAAGAATTTTTTTCAATATTTTATAAAAAAAGTGATTTCATTTTTTCTAACATATTTTTTTTCTCTACAAATTCAAACTTAAAAAATTCAATATCCTCTTCATAAACCTTTTCTATCATTTTTTTTCTTTTATCATTATAAAAAAATGAATAGTGATTCCCTCTATTTTTCAATGTTTGATTTAATTTTTTATTAAAAAAATTGTTAGATAAATTTAAATCTTTAATGACATTATTTAAACCATAATCTAATTCATCAAAATTTATTTCTGCATTATATTTTATTCTTTCTCCATTTAAAAAGAAATATTTTTTCTGTGAATAAAGATGATCCCCTGCATAAAAACTAGTTGAATCATCATTTAATATTCTTTCAAAGTCACCACTTTTATTCAAATAATTTAAAAAACTGTCTTCTACATTCCTAACTTCTTTCATCCATTTGAAATCAGAAAAAGCCCTATCCCAGGAATTTCTATAAACAATTATTTTATAATAATTGTCCCAATGCTCTTTACTAATTAATTTTAAATCTAACAATTGTTGCGGTGTAGCATGTTGCAACCAAAGTTTATTGGTACTATCCCAACCATACAAACAATCATTTTCTTCTGCATCATAATTACTAATATCTACTCCAAAGGCGTGCTCAATTGAAGTACCTGCACATTTAGAAATATGAACAAAAATACATTTATGCTTATGTGAAATCATAATAAATTTATATTTCTTTAAAATCAGTACTTAACAAAAAAGGTTGAAAATGATCCTCTTGATGAATTATTTGAAACGAAATAACATTATTAATTCGTAAAATTGGTTCATTAGAATTTCTTTTAAATGCTGTTATATTAATAAAATAAATTCCTTTAGAAAGTTGAATATTACTATGCTGTACTTTAAAACTTAGATAATCATTATTGACTTTCATCAAATTTGAATTGTAATTTGGCTCTAAAATTGCTAATGGTCGTTGTTCTTTATCATAAATTAAGATTCTAAAAAGAGGAACTTCGATCTTCTTATTTAATTTAAAATTAAACGAAATAATCAAATCCTCTTTCCAGTTTATCTGCTGTATATTATCTTCGCTTTTTGATGTTTCTAATAATTTAACATCTAATAATTCTAAAGTTTCATCAGTATATATAATATTACTATCATTATCTACAAAACTAGTATAATACATATCAATAGCTCTACCAACATCATCTCCTTGAAAACAACTTTCCCCTCGCTCTAATAAAATTATATTATTACACAATCTAGAAACTGTGGGCATAGAATGCGAAACATAAATTATGGCGGTGTTTTTTAAAAGATTATCTATAGTCTTATAACATTTCATCATAAATCCCAAATCCCCCACAGCCAAAACTTCATCAATAATTAAGACATCAGGTTCCATTTGGGCGGCTACGGCAAAACCCAAACGTACTTTCATACCTGAGCTGTAGTTTTGTACCGGCATATCAATAAATTCTTCCAGCTCGGCAAAGGCAATGATAGCATCGAGTTTTTGGTCGATTTCTTTTTTGGTAAAACCTATTACGGCGGCATTGTTGTAGATGTTTTCTCTCCCAGAAAGAATAGGATTAAATCCCGCACCTAATTCTATCAAAGCGCCTATTTTCCCTTTGATGGTTATGGTTCCTTCATCGGGAGCAATCAAGCCATTGAGCATTTTGAGCAAGGTGCTTTTTCCGGCTCCGTTGTGTCCTATTAGCCCCAGACATTCACCCCGGCGCACTTCAAAACTAATGTCTTTTACTGCCCAGAATTCGTCTTTTCGCAAGTCTTTGTTTTGGTCTCTGCCTGTAATGCCGCTTATTAAATCCTGTACGCCGTAGAAGAGGCTTTTCTTTAAGCTCTTGGCAAATTTCTTAGAGACGTTTTCGGCTTTTATTAATACTTCTGCTTCCATTAGGCACTCATTCTTTCGGTGATAATAGGCATCGAAACACGATACACTACCATGGCAATTAGACTTAAAAACAGTGTAACTACTAAAAACCCCAACCAGAAAAAACCATATTCTATAGGCATTCCTGTGAGTGTATTTCTAATATCGGTAATAATATAACTCAGCGGATTGATTTGCATAATGGTTTGCATCAGGCCGCTTTTAGGCACTACATACAATACGGGGGTTATGTACATCAGGAGTTGGAGTCCTATAGGAATGAATTTACTGATATCGTTATATAAAATCCCAATGGGTGAAATGATAATACCAATACTAATAAAAAAGAGCATTACCAGGAACAAAAAAGGTAAAAACAACAACATGGATGTGGCAGGTATTACCTGAAAATAAAGGATAAAAAACAGAATCATGGTCAGTTTTATCAAAAAATTGAATCCTATCTTAATCAGCCCTAAGCTTATCAAAGCTTCTTTCTCAAAATTAATTTTGGTAATGATTCCTCTGTTGCCGTTGATGGTTCCCATGGGCATATTCAGGCATTCGCCAAAAATAGACCAAATGGCAGTTCCCACCAAAGCAAATAAGGGATAGGGAATGTTTGTTGGTGTCAGTTGTATGGTTCCTGAACTTTGCAAAAAAATCCAAACCATTGCATTCATAATCACTGGCAATATCACCCAAAAGATACCAAAAATGGATTGACGGTGCTGGGATGTAATGTCGCGCCTGGCTAGTTGTTTGGCCAAATGAAAGGAACTGCGGTAGCCTTTGAGGCTTTTGAGCAGAATTTCTTTAACGCTGTATTTAGTGCTATTTGAATAAATTCGGGTTTCCAATGCTGCTTGTTTTGTTTATTCTTGGCTAAGAAAGAAAATCGATATCTTACTGCTATAGGTAAATATACTACCCAATTTTTAGTATTACCAAATATATCCGACTACTTGCATAAAAAATGGTTGAAAAAAGCGGTTTCGATAGTAAAATTCTTCTCGGTTCTCAGTTGTGGGTTGTGGGTTAAATTTCTTTTTTTACCCCTACCCCTAAAGGGGGAAAAGAAATTAAGACGTAATTACTTATCCTATACGTTATAATTTTCGGCTTCCGCCGCGGCGGATTGGGGAAAACGAAAAATTATATTTTTCCTGATCATGCCAATAAAATTTCTTTTTTTACCCCTCCCTAAAGGACGTTGTGGGTTGTGCCTCTCGACTGCGCTCGAGGTGACAAACTCGACTGCGTTCTGTATTCTAAATTCTGCTGACTGTAACTTCTGACTTCTGACTTCTTTTTCTTAACTTTGCAGCATGTTTACACTATTCAAATCTAAGCCGGTTTTAAAGGACCTGATTCCCGATAACCATGTTGATATTCACTCTCATCTGCTTCCCGGAATTGATGATGGGGCAAAAACTTTTGAGGATTCCTTACGTTTAACTCAGGCCTTGAAAAGTTTTGGTATTTCTCAATTCATTACTACACCTCACATTATTCAACATGTTTGGGAGAACACCCATGAGCAGATTATAGCCAATAAAAACAGTACTGTTGAGAAACTCCATAAAAACAACATTAGAATTCCGTTTCAGGCAGCTGCCGAATATTTGATGGATGATCAGTTTGTTCGCTTGTTTCAGTCGAACGATTTATTGACCTTGAAGGATAATCACGTGTTAGTTGAAATGTCGTATATCAATGCACCTATTCAGTTGTATTCGATTTTATTCGACTTAAGAGTAGCCGGTTACACTCCAGTTTTGGCACATCCGGAAAGGTATTTGTTTTATCACAAAAATTTTAACGAATACGAAAAACTTAAAAAAGCAGGTTGTTTGTTTCAACTCAACTTACTGGCTGTAGTGGGTTATTACGGAGAAAACATTACTAAAATTGCAGAGAGCTTACTGCAAAAAGGAATGTATGATTTTGTAGGTTCTGATGTACATCATGATAATCATATTGCCGCTTTTGAACAAAAAATTAAAATAAAAGAGGTACAACCGCTAAAAGATATTATTGCTAATAATCAGTTTTTCAAATACTGATTGCGCAGATTTTTCTTTCAAAACTTTGCGGTGTTTTTTTAACCATATACCTGTCTGCCGACAGGCAGGAGTCATATAAGTTTTTATAAGTTCCTCTCTGACTGATTAAACTTTCCTGAAATAAATATAAGAACTGTCCTTTGAAACTTTGCGGTTAACATTAATACTTTGCGGTTTATTTGTCTTTACCACAATCCCAATAGCTATCTGGACTTCCAACTTCTAACTTCTAACTCCAAACCTCTAACTCCTAACTTAGCATCATTTATCCAATACCTCATAGGCCGAATTCATGCTCTTGAACTCAGGAACTATTTTTTTCATTTTGCTTACAATAGCTTCTTTTTTATGAAAATTAGCAATCGTTATCAATTCTTCGATTTCGTCGTGCAGGATTTCGAATTCTTCCTGTACTTCTTCAGCAATCATAATTTTATGATGGTGGGTAGGAATTGTTTTTGAAGTATCATTCAGTAATTCTTCGTATAATTTTTCTCCCGGACGCAAACCTACAATCTTGATTTTGATTTCTTCATCCGGTACAAAACCGGCTAGTTTGATCATTTTTCGGGCTAAATCGATAATCTTGACCGGTTTTCCCATATCGAAGATATAGATTTCGCCTCCTTTACCCATAGCTCCGGCTTCAAGAACCAACTGACAAGCCTCAGGAATGGTCATAAAATAACGAATAATATCAGGATGCGTGATGGTTATCGGTCCTCCGGAGGCAATTTGTTTGGCAAACAAAGGAACCACAGAACCATTAGATCCTAACACATTCCCAAAACGGGTGGTGATGAATTTAGTGTGTTTAAAATTTTTCTCAGCAATCGATTTGAGCTGTAAAGATTGTACGTATTTTTCAGCAATACGTTTACTGGCTCCCATTACATTACTTGGATTTACGGCCTTGTCGGTAGAAACCATTACAAAATTCTTCACTTTGTACTGACAGGACAAATCGGCTATAATTTTAGTTCCTTCCACATTAGTCAAAATGGCCTCCGATGGATTTTCTTCCATCAAAGGCACATGCTTATAGGCTGCTGCATGAAAAACCACATCGGGCAGGTGTTTTTTAAAGACAGCATTCATTGCATCTTTATTTCTAATATCGGCTATTATGGTTACTAATTTTTCCTGTAAACCCAAATTAGCCAATTCTATAGACAAATTATGCAAAGGGGTTTCAGCCTGATCCACCGCTATGATATTTTCCGGCTTATAGAGCATTACCTGTCGCACTATTTCGCTACCTATAGAACCCGCAGCACCGCTTATTAAAATAGTTTTATCTTTTAATTGTTTAGAAATCGCTTTCCCATCTAAAACAATCGGTTTACGATCCAGCAAATCTTCAATTTGTATACTTTTTACTTTTTGAGAAATCTCTTTTTGATTTTCCCAATCGGTGATTAAAGGAACGATATAAACTTTGAAATTGAACTCCAAACATTGTTCCACAACAACCAATCGTTCTTCTTTAGAAAGACTTTTATCGGCTATAATCAAACTTTCGGCTCCTACCGAACGCATAAGCGTAGGTATTTTTTTCTTTTGGACTAAAATAGGTAAGTCCATCATTCGTTTGGACGAATTTTGACTGTTCCTATCTACAAAACCTACTATTCTAAATCGGCTTGGTCTTTCCAGTTTAAGGGCATTAGCAACCGCAATAGCATTAGCATCACTTCCATAAATTAAAGTACGGGGTAAATTCAAATTACTTTTATCGGAAAAAAAATGTTCGAAAACTTTTTTGACTACAACCCGATACAAAAACAAACTGCAAAAAGAAAATACCATATTAAAAAACAAGGCGGTATTCAAATAAATTTTGTGCCCGTAAAAATACTGGTGTATAAAATTTAAACCTATAAAAAATAATAAAACTGAAACTTGAGAGAACAGCAACTTAATAGCATCAGTATAAGAAGAATGCCTTATAATACCTGCATAGGTTCTGAAAACCCAAAAGAAGACAATATTAACACCTAACAATAAACAGATGTAAGGAGCTTTATTTTCGAAAGCGATATAATTTAAACCTAAACCATTAATCAACAACCTTGAAAAGAAAAAACTAACAATCAAAACTACCACATCCAGCCCCAAAACAATCCATCGTGGCAGATAGCTTAAATTGCGAATTGTAAGCATTAAATCTCTTCTTAAAAGAAAATCAACAAACGCATTTGCACTGTATTTCTTCGTTATTTTACTCAAAATATTTTCTCTTTATTTTTAATCCTCAAAAATAGAATATAAAGACGTTAAAAAAAAACTTTTGCCCCCCCTTTCAGGGCAAACGCACGAGTTTTATTTTTGCCACGAACCTGTCTGCCGACAGGCAGGTTACACTAATTAGCACAAATAGTATTGATTCTAAAATAAATTACACAAATTTTTATCTGCCTTTGGCAGATTTGTGGAATATTATAACATCCAAATTAGTGTTATTTCGTGGCTACTTTTTTTATTTCTGGAACTGGTGCGTTTGCCATGCTCCCCCTTTTGATTAGTAACCCACTGCTAGCTTTTAGACTTTTAAATTCAGTTAATTTACAATTTATGCTTTAACAAACCCAAAAGATATTCTCCATAACCTGATTTTTTCAAAGGTTCGGCTAAATCTCTTAGTTGTTGCTCTGAAATAAATCCCTGTCGCCAGGCAATTTCTTCAATGCAGCCTACTTTTAATCCCTGACGCTCTTCAATAACCTGAACAAATTGTCCCGCCTGCATCAAACTGTTAAAAGTTCCTGTATCTAACCAGGCCGTTCCTCTACTCAATATACCAACTTTTAAAGCTCCTTTTTCTAAATAGGCTTTGTTGACATCGGTAATTTCATATTCACCTCTGGCACTTGGTTGAATATTTTTAGCGATTTCTACCACCGAATTATCATAAAAATACAATCCCGGCACTGCATAATTGGATTTGGGTTCCAATGGTTTTTCTTCAATTGAAATAGCGTTCAAATCCTTATCAAATTCAACCACTCCATAACGCTCCGGATCAGAAACATGATAAGCAAATACAACTCCTCCTTCGGGATTGCAATTAGACTGTAACAACTCATCCATATTAGAACCAAAGAAAATATTATCTCCCAGAACTAAGGCTACACTATCATTGCCTATAAATTCTTCACCAATAACAAAAGCCTGTGCCAAACCGTTAGGAACAGCCTGTTCGGCATAGCTAAATTGGCAACCTATAGCCGAACCGTCGCCCAATAATTTTTTGAAATTAGGCAAATCATGCGGGGTAGAAATTATTAAAATTTCATTAATCCCTGCTGTCATCAACGTTGACAAAGGATAATAAATCATCGGTTTGTCATACACCGGCATCATCTGTTTACTCATAGCCAATGTTAAGGGATGTAAACGGGTTCCGGAACCTCCGGCAAGTATTATTCCTTTCATGGTTTTACTAATTTTGAGAATTAATTCGAATACTGTTTCTCATAATACGAAGCATAAGCCCCGGAAGTCACATGATCCAGCCAGGTTTGATTTTCCATATACCAATTGACAGTTTTTTCCAAACCTTGTTCGAAAGTAACCGATGGTTCCCAACCTAACTCTTTGTTTATTTTAGTCGCATCAATAGCATAACGCAAATCATGTCCCGGACGGTCTTTGACATAAGTAATTAATTGTTCAGATGTTCCTTCGGCTCTGCCTAATTTTTCGTCCATAATTTTGCATAGTAACTTCACCAAATCAATATTTTGCCATTCGTTAAAACCGCCAATATTGTAGGTATCGTGATTTTTACCTTCGTGAAAAACCAAATCAATCGCAACGGCATGATCTTCTACAAACAGCCAGTCACGGGTATATTTTCCATCGCCATAAACCGGAAGTGGCTTGTTATTGATAATATTATTGATAAACAACGGAATCAATTTCTCCGGAAAATGATTCGGCCCATAATTATTGGAACAATTGGTCAGTACATAAGGCAAGCCATAAGTTTCACCATAAGCACGCACAAAATGATCGGAACTGGCCTTAGAAGCCGAATAAGGGGAATTAGGGTCGTAAGCCGTAGTCTCAGTAAACAAACCTTCAGCTCCTAAGCTACCATACACCTCATCGGTACTGATATGATAGAAACGTTTTCCTTCAATATTGTCTTTCCAAATCGTTTTAGCCGCATTTAACAAATTAACTGTCCCAATAACATTGGTTTTTACAAATGCCATCGGGTCAGTTATCGAACGATCCACATGCGATTCGGCCGCCAAATGCAATACGCCGTCAAATTGATGTTCGGCAAACAATTGATCTATAAAAGCAGCATCAACAATATCCCCTTTTATAAAAGTGTAATTAGGATACTTTTCAATATCAGCTATATTTTCCAGATTTCCGGCATACGTCAAAGCATCCAAATTAAAGATTTGACACTCCGGATATCTTGTAACAAAACGTCTCACCACATGAGAACCGATAAAACCGGCACCACCGGTAATTAGTATTTTTTTCATTTATTTCTAATTTTTCGAATCAATTCGGATTGACACGAATTAATTATTCTTTTTTTTCTTTCTACCTCTAAATTTTTGGCTTCAACTTCGGCGGATTGAAAAAAACAAAAAATTATGCTTTTCTTCTTCCTCAAAATTTCTTTTTCTTTCCCCTCCCTAAAGGGTGGAAAAATAAATTTACTAACTCCCCCTACTTCCATCTTCTAACTTCCATCTTCTAACTTCCATCTTCTAACTTCTAACTTCCAACTTCTAACCTCTAACTTTCAATAGTTCCATACATTTTCTCAAACTTTCCTTATATCCGGGAACAGCAACACCAAAAGTAGTTTTGATTTTTGTTTTATCCAATAAAGAATAAGCGGGGCGTTTAGCCGGTGTTGGATATGCTGAAGAAGGAATTCCGCTAACAGTACAATCAAAACCTCCTATTTCCTGAATGGCTAAAGCAAATTGATACCAACTGATTTCACCTTCATTGGAGAAATTATAAATTCCGGCTTGCCAATTTGAATGATTGATAATAGTTAGAATAGCCTGAGCCAAATCGGCGGCATAAGTCGGACTTCCTATTTGGTCGTTTACCACATTCAGACTATCGCGTTCCTGCATTAAACGCGACATTGTTTTTACAAAATTATTTCCAAAACTGGAATACACCCAGGAAGTTCGAATAATAATCGCATTAGGATTATTCTGCATACAGGCTTTTTCCCCTGCCAGCTTGGTTACTCCATACACATTTATTGGAGCAGTTAGGGCATCTTCAGTCAATGCCACAGCCGAATTCCCATCAAAAACATAATCAGTCGAAACGTGAATCAATTTACAATTGTTTTCCGAACTCCATTGAGCCATAACAGCAACAGCCTGATGATTCAACACATCCGATAATTCATATTCTGATTCCGCCTTATCCACCGCAGTATGAGCAGCACAATTGATAATGATTTGCGGATTAATTTCAGCAATTGTATCCGCTAAATTTTCCAAATCACACAAATCCAATTCCTGATAATCAGTAAAAACCCATTCGAAAGCTGTGTCATAAGACAACACTCTCAATTCAGAACCTAATTGTCCATTGGCACCAGTTACAAGTATTTTTTTCATTATTTTTTTTTAACCACTAAAGTTAGAAGACACAAAGGGTTCTTTTTAAATCTTAAATAACTACATTCTTTTTTGTTTTCCCCAATCCGCCGCGGCGGAAGTCATAAATTATAACGTATAGGATCAATAATCACTTCTTAATTTATACCATTTAGAAATATAGAGAAGTCTAATTGTTTTTTGTCAAATCGAGCGCAGTCGAGATTCAATATAAGGTTCTCGACTGCGCTCGAACTGACAATAAGACCATTTTATATTTCTAAATGGTATTATTTTCCCTTTTAGGAATAAATACAAGAAAAAATTACAAACTGATAACTGATACCTGTCTCCATATAATACTAATTCTCGATTTAGATTAGATAAATTCGTGACAATTCGCGATAATTCGTTTTTAATTCGCATTTTAAAACTCCCAATCAATATCCTTAAAGTACGGCAATACCAAATCCTTTTCAGAGACAATCACTTCATCTTTATTTAGCTGCCAATCAATATTTAAAGCAGGATCATCATAGCGAATTCCTCTTTCACTCTCTTTGTCATACACCTGATCTACTTTATACAATACCGAAGCCGTTTCGCTCAATACCGAAAAACCATGAGCAAAACCATGTGGAATCATTAACTGTTTTTTGTTTTCGGCACTTAAAACCACCGAAAAATGCTGCCCAAAAGTTGGTGAATCTTTCCTAATATCGACTGCTACATCGAGAATTTCTCCTTCTAACACACGAACTAATTTGGCCTGAGCAAAAGGATTAATCTGCAAATGCAAACCACGGATAACCCCTCTTTTAGAAAAAGACTGATTGTCCTGAATAAAATTATAGCTAATCCCGTTTTGGTTAAACTTAGCTTGATTGTAGGCTTCAAAAAAGTACCCTCTTTCATCATTAAAAACAGAGGGATTAATGATTACTAAATCCTGAATAGGTGTTTTTTCAATTGTCATTTTATAAGATTGGATAAATTAAAAAGCATCAAAAATTCATAAAATTGATGTTTTATAAACTTTTGATGCTGTATGCTCTGTATGAGTTAATAAATTATGAATTAAATATTTTCTTATACCATGGTTTCTTTTCTACTTTTACACCGTATCCATAACCATAGCCGTAACCTTTAGTAGAATCAGTATCATTTAGCAACATACACATATTAGGTAGTTTTTGATCTCGATACAAACCGTTAGGAATATCAAGCATACGTTTTTCTAAGAAATTAGCTCGGGCTACATATATAAAAGTATCAGCATGCTTGGCTATTAATAATGTGTCTGTAACCAAACTAACCGGAGCCGTATCTACAATAATATAATCGTATTGTTGCTTTATCGTTTCAAAAAAGGAATCAACTTTTTTACTCATCAACAATTCAGCCGGATTAGGAGGAATGACACCTGCCGGAAGAATATGAAAGTCTTCGTAACCTTTTTGTTTTATTATTAAATCATCTAAACTTAAATCTTTGGATGACAAATAATTGGTAAAACCTCTGTCCGGCAATGTTAAGTAATCATCTAATCTTGGATTTCTGATATCCATACCCACTAACAGGACTTTTTTACCGGAAAGCGCAAAAGTAGCTGCCAGATTCACCGATACAAAAGTCTTTCCTTCTTTAGGGAAGGTAGAGGTAAGGAATATAGTTTTGGCTATTCCCTCAGGAACTCTACTGACCATAAATTCCAGATTGGTTCTAATAATACGCAGAGCTTCGGCAGAGCTGGATCTGCTTTCCGATTGCATAATCGTCGAAGCATCCTCAGAAGTAGGCACATCGCCTATAAAAGGAATTTGTGTTCGTCCTTGTAAATCCAGACGACTTTTTATTTTAGTATCTAAGAAATCAATTAAAAAAATAATTCCAACAGGAATTAACAAACCTAACAATAATGCGCCTAAATATATTATTCTGGGATTTATAGAAACTGCTCCGGTAGATAGGGCAGCATCAATCACTTTCGCATTAGGTTCTGTTGAGGATAAGGCTAAAGCGGTTTCTTCCCTTTTTTGCAACAAATACAAATACAATTCTTCTTTTACTTTCTGTTGGCGCTCAATATCTCTAAATTGACGTTCCTGAGAAGGTATTTTTTGTATTTTACTGTTAAATAGGTTTTCATTTTGTTCAATATTCCTTTTTTGTATTTTTAGAATAGATTGACTTTTATCTAAACTGGACAACAAGGTCGATTTCAAACTAGCCAACTGTTCATCTATCTTCATAACTGTTGGATTTGAAGCCGTAGCCGATTTCAACATTCTGTTTCTTTCCAAAATCAGATCGTTGTATGAACTTATCAGTGTAGAAGCATCCCCATCAATATCCGAAAAAAGATTAGCTGGTAATAAGTTCTCATTAGTACTTTTCTTGACATATTCAACAACTGAATTCAACACATTTAGTTGAACCTGAACATCAATAGCTTTTCTGTTAAACTCAGTAGATCCTGTTACATAAAGTTCGGATTCTGATTCTAAATTTGTTAGTTTATTACTAACCTTAAATTGCTCTACATTCTTTTCAACATCAACTAATTCTTCGCTTATCAATTTCAATCTATTGGCGACAAAAACGGAAGTATTCTTTGAAATAAACTCCTTATCACTTACTGCTTTTTCATTGTAAGTCTTCACTAAACAATCTAAAAACAGTTCTGCTTTTTTTTCTACAGGATCATTAATATTTAAAACAATTACATTACTACCTTTAGTGAGAGGCTCTATTTGTAATCTACTTCTATAACTGGCAGCAACTTCTTTAAGAGGTTTTACTAAAATAGTTAACGGCTGTACTTTATCATCACTACTATGTTTTTTAGTTATAATTAAATCACCATAAGGTGTTTTAACAGACTGACCATATTTATATTGATTGGCTTTAAAGAAATGATTTGTACTTGACAATTTAAAAGTTCCCGAGAGGGTTTCTTCAAATTCAAAATGCATATCTTGTTCATAAAATGCATCCGTCTGATTCACAAAATGAACCTCTATTGGTGTGTTATCAAATAGTTCAATATCTAATACTTTACCGTGAGAAATACATAAAACATTAAAATTTAGCTTTTTAACAACAGATTCAGATAATGTTCTTGACTTCATAATTTCAATTTCGTCATCAACATTTCTTGTTCCACTATTGATCCCTAAATCAGAAAATGCCGCCGCTTCTGAAAGCCTGCCTCCCTTTTTAGTATCCTTCATTAAGATTTTAGTCGAAGCATTATAAATAGGCTTACTGTATCTTAACTTTAAAAATGTTATAAAAAAAACTACAAATACACTAAGAACAAACCATTTCCAGTGTATTAGATACTTATTAATCTCTGCTTTTAGATCAAAATCCTGTCCAAAATCTTCATTTGACATTGTATTCTCCATAGAAATTATCTTGTAAGTATTAAAACAAATGAAAGTAAACTAACCGCAAATGAAGTTAATGTGGTCACTAAAGTAAGATCAGGACTAAGCGTTCTGTTTTTTGGTTCAACATAAACAACATCATTTTGAGCCAGATAATAATACGGAGAATTAATAAAATCTGCATTGGTTACATCTACTCTAAAATAAGATTTCACCCCATCTATTTCTCTTATCACTAAAATATTCTTTCTATTAGCAGTTGTTTTTAAATCGCCTGATTTGGTCAACGCTTCAATCAAAGTAATTCTATCCGAAGCTACATCAACAATCCCTGGCCCATTAACTTCACCATGTACCGCTACTTTAAAATTTTGAAGTCTAACAGTAATAATTGGATTTTTAATATAAGCCGAAATTTTCTTTTTGAAAAGTGCCAATACCTCTGAACGCGTCATTCCGCTTAATTTCAATTTTCCCAGTTCCGGGAAATCGATATAGCCATCAGCATCCACTAAATAATCATTTATAGCTGATTTATTCAACTGTGTCTGACTATTCCCTTCTGCAATTACGTTCATAGGATTCAAATTAAAAGGAGCTGTGATTTTAGGATCTTCAGCGGATATATTAATCTGCAACAAATCATCAGGCTGAATTCTTATTTCATAAGAATTTAATTTTGCCGAAGCCATTTCATCAATATTTTGATAATAAAGTATGTTTTTTTTAGGAGTACAGGAAAAAAACAAGAACATCAAAAAGAGAAAAATAGTACTTTTTGACAAACAGAAATATTTCATAAAATTATATTTTTGGTGCAAATATAAGGAATTCGATGCCTAGGCTTAACAATGCACTAACAATTTATTTTGTAGAATTATATCTACAACTTAATAAATTCTAAAAACAGTTTTTCGATTCTTGACCGGTCTTCATCAGTCAAATTAGATCCTGAAGGCAAACACAAGCCTTTTTCAAACAGATTTTGAGCTATACTTTTACCATAATAAGGATATGCTTCAAATACAGGCTGCAAGTGCATCGGTTTCCACAAAGGACGGGATTCTACATCTCCTGCTTCTAATACCAGTCGGATTTGCTCTGCTGTAATTCCGTTCGTTTTTTCTGGATCAACCACAATGGCTGTCAACCAATGATTAGACACATAATCCGTATTAGGAGCGTCAAAAACTGTAATTCCTTCTATATCTTTAAATAATTCTTTATAAAAATCATTCATCTTTCTTCGCAAAGCAATATGGGCATCTAAAACTTCCATTTGCCCACGACCTATTCCCGCACAAATATTACTCATACGATAGTTATATCCCACTTCAGAATGTTGGTAATGAGGCGCGTTATCTCTTGCCTGAGTGGCTAAAAAAACAGCTTTGTCTTTTAATTCTTTACTGGGAGTAACAATGGCACCACCTCCTGAGGTAGTTATGATTTTATTTCCATTAAAAGACAGAATACCAATATCTCCAAAAGTTCCGCATTGCTTTCCTTTATACCTACTTCCTAAGGCTTCGGCACTGTCCTCTAAAATGGGGATTCGATATTTAGCTGCTACCGCTTTTATTTCGGCAACTCTAAATGGCATTCCGTATAAATGCACCGCTATGATAGCTTTGGGCTTTTTACCTTTAGCCATTCGGTCAACAATAGCTTCTTCTAAGGCTATTGGACATAGATTCCAGGTTTCACTTTCAGAATCCACAAAAACAGGAGTCGCACCCAAATACAAAATAGGATTAGCCGAAGCCGAAAAAGTCATACTCTGACAAATGACTTCATCACCCGCTAGAATGCCTAATAAAATCAATCCCAAATGAATCGCTGCTGTTCCGGAACTCAAAGCTCCTACATAACATTCGTTTCCTAAATAATTTTCTAAATCCTGTTCAAAACCGTTAACATTAGGACCTAATGGTGCTACCCAGTTAGTATCAAAAGCTTGCTGTACGTATTTTTGTTCGCTTCCTCCCATGTGAGGAGACGAAAGCCATATTTTTGAGTTATTCATTATTGTTTTTATTATTAAACATATACCTGTCTGCCGACAGGCAGGAGTCATATAAGTTTTTATTTCTTTCGTTA
The DNA here is from genome assembly GCF_006386525.1 of Flavobacterium sp. GSA192. Taxonomy (NCBI): domain Bacteria; kingdom Pseudomonadati; phylum Bacteroidota; class Flavobacteriia; order Flavobacteriales; family Flavobacteriaceae; genus Flavobacterium; species Flavobacterium sp. GSA192. The sequence goes on from NZ_VAHC01000007.1 coordinate 187,372, forward strand.
ACCATAGCAGTTTTAAATAAGTTCAAAGAAGCTCCCTACTTTTAAAACAATTAACTTATATATTTTTTTTACTTTTTATTATCGTACCCGGGTTTCCAACAACAACTGCATAATCAGGCACATCTTTGATAATTACCGCTCCTGCACCAATCGTAGCCCATTTGCCAATTGTAATACCCTGAATTACTTTGGCTCCAATTCCGATATGAGTACCCTCTCCCACTTTTACTCCACCTGCTAATGCACAATTAGGTGATAAATGGACATAATCCTCCACCACACAATCGTGTTCCACTATTGCCGCTGTGTTGATTATACAATGCTTCCCAATAGATGCATCAACATTTATAATTGCCCCTGGAGCAACTACTGTACCTTCTCCTAAGGTTGCAAATTTTGAAATTATAGCCTGTAAATGAATCGCCAGATGAAAACCACCACCAAGTCTTTGGGCTATTTTTTTTCTGATCACATTATCACCTATTGAAACAATACATTTTTGTGATTTTTCTGTACTAAATTCCTTCGAATGAATTACCGGAATTCCTAATAGCATTTCTGCGTTAGGATTATCATCAACAATAAAACGAACCTCTTCTTTATTCGATTGCAAAATATCTATCACTACTTTGCAATGTCCGCTGGCTCCGTATAAAAATAGTTTATTTTCCATTAAAAGGTTCTATTGTGGCAGCATCAGCCGCATTAATTCCTTCACTTTTTATTACTTTCAAAACGGTTTTGAATAGAATTTTCAAATCCAAAACAAATGAAATATTCTCGACATACCAAACATCCAACTCAAATTTGGTATCCCATGAAATGGCATTACGTCCATTTACCTGTGCCCAACCGGTAATACCGGGTTTCACTTCGTGTCGTCTGTTTTGAAAATCAGAATACAAATCCAGATAATGAACCAACAAAGGTCTGGGGCCTATCAGACTCATATCCCCCTTTAAAACATTGAGTAATTGCGGGATTTCATCCAAAGAGGTTTTTCTAACGAAGCTACCTATTTTAGTCAATCGCTCAGCATCTGGCAATAAATTCCCATTCGCATCTTTTTTATCATTCATAGTTTTGAATTTGGCAATTTTGAAAATTTCACCATGCTTTCCAGGACGCAACTGAAAGAAAAAAGGTTTTCCCTCATTAGCAAAATACAAGAAGACAGTAACTGCAATAAATATTGGACTCAAAATTATTAATCCTATTAAAGCTGCAACAAAATCTAATACTCTTTTAAAAAAATATTTATACATTAGAATTAGTTGAATGAATAATTGAAAACTTTGATTTTAATCTCAAAAAACGGTTTTCAAAATAAAAATAACTAAAATGAGATATTAGTATTGTTAATGTTATAATTAGACCAAAAACCAAAATAGTATAAATCATTTCATCCAAATGATTTGTATTTTTAAAAAAATGTGATACCAAAAGAATTAGCAAAGGATGATATACATAAATACCAAAAGACAATTGTCCAAAATATGACATTATTTTATTTTCTAAATTCACAACTCTATTTTTGATGTTTATCTGGCCAATAATAATACATAGAGTCACAAATCCAATTAAAAAAATCTCGATAATTGAGTTGAAAAAATTAAGTTGGTTTGTAATTAATAACAACATAATAACCCAAGAAAAATATTGAATCCATTTTAGATTTAAAAAATCTATTATTTTACTTTTTTCAAGATATAAAATTGCACCAAGAGCTCCAAGCAACATGCAATCAAATCTATTCACTACTGAATACAATGCTATCAAACTAAAAGGCATTTTATACCAAATAAAAATTCTAAATAAAGCCAAAACTGTAATCAAAAATAAAATTACTTTTTTTAATTTTATTTTAAAGAAAAGAAATAAAAAAGGCCAGAATAAATAAAATTGTTCTTCAACTCCAATTGACCAAAAATGATCCAAAGCTAGTAATGCCTTCTCCGTTACAAACGGCACATTTGCTAAAAAAAAAGTATAATAAAGAAAAGTTGAAATTGACGGTAAACTTCCATACAAAACAAATATTGTTATTACAACAATAAAAAAATAAAGATAATATAGTGGCCAAATCCTTAATATTCGCCGAATATAAAAAGCCTTAATATTTATAGTTCCTGTTTTTTCTAACTCTTTGTACAATAAAAATGTTATAAGAAATCCACTTAAAACAAAAAACATGGTTACTCCATGCTCCCCTAACAACCAACCTCCCGGTTTACCTTCTTCATTAAAACCAAACAAAGAAATATTAATTATATTAAATTTATTCAATGCTAAATTTATGTGAGACACCATAACACCAATAGCTGCAATCGTTCGAATTCCATTTAAGCCTGACAAAAAAACAGGTTTATTCTCCATAATATTATTTTAATTCATTATATTCATTTAACAAAGCATCCCAAACTACTTTTTGTTCATATATGGAAACAATCATTTTACGGGCATTTTGCTGCAATTGGTTATAAAATGCTCCTTTGCCTATCATTTTAGACATAGCTTCCTGAAGTGCATTTATATTTTTAGACGGAACAATTATTCCATTCTGTCCTTCGACTATAATTTCATTTGATCCATTAATATCAGTAACAATACTTGGCAATCCCATAGCTCCTGCCTGTAAAACCACATTGGGAAAACCTTCACGATAAGACGGAAAAGCCAGGCAATCAGCAATAGCGAAATAAGAACGTACATCACTTTGAAATCCAACTGAAATGATTTTAGAGTTATTCTCGATTTCAATTAGGGTTTCTGCTTGTAGGGGGTCGAGATTTGATTCTAAAGAACCTACTAAAAGGAGTTGGGAGTTGGGAGTTGGGAGTTGGGAAAAAGCTCTTATTAATTCATTGATTCCTTTGTCTCCTACCAAACGACCCACGAAAATAAACACAAAATCATTTTCACTGATTCCTAATTCTTTTTTTAAGGATTCTTGCTCTTGAAGTGAAACCTTTTCTTTAGAGAAATAAGAGGTATCAATTCCGTTAACATTACCATTAGCAATTACTTTCAAGGGTTTAGAAGTAATTTTATATTGTATCAAATCCTTCTTGACTCCTTGTCCTTCTGGATAAATATGCGTAGCACAGAAACAAAGCACACGATCCATAGTAATTAAAAGTCGTTGTAAAAACCCTGTTTTACTTGGAAAAATCAGTCCTGTAAAAGTATGAATTCGAACAGGAACCCCAGCTAATTTAGCGGCGATCATTGACAACAAACCTGCTTTGGGAGTAATGGAATGTACGATTTGTGGCTTTTCTTTTTTAAATACGACATAAAGTTTCCACAAAGAAATCAAGTCTTTTAGCGGACTGATGTTTCTTTGCATCTGAACCGAAATAGTTCTAACTTTTTCTCTTTCGGCAACGGTGTTTAGATGTTCATCCTTACCTGAAACTGCAATTACCTCATAATTCTGATTTAAGAAAGCCAACTGACCTTTGAGTAAAAAATCCAAAGACATGGCTACGGTGGAGGTGCGGATTACTTTTTTCAATTCTACTTTACTCTTACTTTATATTGAATCAACAAATAAAGCATCACTCCAAAAGGAATAGCGACTAGAGTTAACAGCTTTTCAGGTGTTTCATTTAAGAAATTAGTTTTTTTCAAAATAATACAACTCGAAACATAATGAATGGCTTCTATAAACTTTCGTTTCATAGATTTAGAATACTTCATACTTGTAATACGATTGTATATAAATCCTTTGGGGTATTTTAAGTACTGAGCAAACATAGTATTACTTGAACCGTCTTCCTGATATTCAACAATGACTAAAACTTCATTAATTGTAGCCAATTGATACTCTTTATCAATAAACAAATACTTGGTACCAAGACCTACATATTTTTCTCCTTCAAAAATGGGATATTCAGGATAACGCTTGATAACATCTGTGCGATAGACTAATTTTTTATCTCCTTTTCCTCCTTGTAGATAAAAATCCTCTAAGGTGGTATAGGCAGTTTGAAATTCAGTGCCTATGATTGCACCTGATGCTATTGCATCCAGACCAATGATACCCGCATATTTTTCTTTGTCAACGGTATTCCATTTCTTCAAAATCAATTCCACCGCATTATCGGGCATATAATCGTCTGAATCAATACAAGTATTTAATTCGGTATCTATATTTTTGTAAGCCGTATTATGTGCCCCGTGCATTCCTTGATTTTCCTGATAAATGTAGCGGATAATAATACGATTCTCACTAATCCATTGCGCTACTAGTTCTTTAGTATTATCCGATGAACCATCATCAACAAGCAACCATTGAAAATCATCCGAAGTTTGTCTGCACAAACTTTCATATAACCTTGGTAATAAATGCGCTCTATTGTAAGCAGGGGTAAATACCGTTAAAGTTTTCATTATTTTCCTTGTAAAAGTGCTGTATATTTTTCTTCCAGGATTCGAACATTAGCACCAATATCGTATCCTTTTTCTTTTATTAGAAAAGAAACATCTTTTTTATCGAATTGATTCAAAGCATGAATTTTATTAGCCCATTGAACTACTGATTCTTTCAATGAAATCACGGTTATATTTTCTGGAATTAAAATTGCTTCTATAGGAATTCCATCTGAGATTACACATTGAACACCACTTGCCTGAGCTTCCACTAATGATACTGGTAAACCTTCAAATAAGGATGGAAAAAGAAACACATCCATCGCTTGGAGCAAATCATTGACATCATTTCTTGAACCTAAGAAAATTACTTTTTGTTCCATTCCTAACGTTTTTACTTTCTTCTGGATTTGGGATTTCAATTCGCCCTCACCAACCAAAAATAATTGCTGTTGTGGATTTTTCTGCAAAAGCAAATGAAATACTTCGATTAAAAATTCATGATTTTTTTGTACATTAAATCGCCCTATATGTATAAAATTCTTGGTTTGTTCTGCGCTCAATTCCTTTTGTATTTGAAGCGATTTTTCTTCATTATACGCAAATAGTTGCGAATCGATAGCATTAGTCATTGTAAAAGCTTGAGGAGCTATTTTTTTACCAAAAAGCCAAACACTCGCCTCCTCTCCACAACTAAAATAAGTATTCACATAGCGCATCATGCTTTTCTTCCAAAACCAGCGGAATGGGAATTTCAAATCTAACTTTGATTTAGAATTATGACCATGTGCTATAATGACTGGCACTCTACGTTTATGTGCTTCCTTATAAAAAAAATACCCCAATTCAGAGCATTGCCCATGAATAATTTGATAGTCCTGAATATCAAAAAATGCCTTTATTTGAAGTTTGTAACTTTTCAGTTTGAAAGGATTAATATTTTGAAACCTAAATATCTTCCCCCCTAAGGCTAAAATCTCATCTTCATAAGCTCCTTTTTCCTCCCGATGGACTACAAAGTCAAATTGAATTTTACTCTTATCCAATTTTCGATAATAATTCATCACATTCGTCTCAGCACCACCGCGATTTAATATGGTAAAAAGATGTAAGACTCTTACAGGTTCTTGCATGATTTTATTTATGAATTATTTTTTTTATTCCCATCAACATGAATAATAAGGGTAACGGCATTCTATATTTGGCAAAAAAGAAAAACAATTTCCAATGGATTGGGAAATAATTTAATTTTAAGTCTTTTACAGCATCTTGATATCGCTTATTAGAAAGTATCTTTTTTAGATTGACATACTTAGCATATAGCGATTTATTAGCATATAATTCATTTAATCCTAAACCAATTATGCCTAATGAAATTCTATTATTTAAAGCTTGTTGGAATTTTAAATCCAATTGTTCTCGTTCTAAAAATTCTTTCAGCATACTGTACAAGGTATGCCACTGGTCAAACAAATTGGATTTATAAACTGACGTTAGTGAAGTTTGATTATTCTTTCTGTAATGATACAAACAACGATGCATATTTGAAATGGCTTTTACATATTTAAAACAATAAGTATTAAACAACATATCTTCAGTACCAATCAACTTACAATCGGTGAAATAAATTTTATTTCTTTTAATTAAATCTGTTTTATATAATTTACCCCAAGCCGTTACTATTGAATCAGCATTTTCGGGATGTGCTAATTCCTCTTCATACAATCCAATAATTCTTCGATGAATATTTCTTGATTCCTCTTCTCTAAAAATTAAATCCCCATCCAAAATGAATTTCTCTTCGCTATGGTTCGAAAATTCTTTAACATAGGAAAATAAAACTACATCAGCATTGGTTCTTTTTACATTATCAACCAACAATTGACATGTCTCTAAATCAATCCAATCATCACTATCTATAAAAAAAACATAATTGCCGGTTGCAGCATCTATCCCTGTATTTCTTGCTCCTGAGAGTCCTTTATTATCTTGATTAATTAATTTAATTCTAGAATCTAAAGCTTGATATTCTTCACAAATTTCCAGGCTATCATCGGTAGAGCCATCATTAACCAAAATAATTTCTAAATGAGAATAACTTTGATGCACCACACTGTCTAAACACTGTCTCAAATAGGCAGAAACATTATAAACGGGAATAATAATACTAATTATAAAATTGTTCATAAAATATGACTAAACAGCTGGCATTAAAATTACATTCATCAAATAGGTAAAGGCAAAATAAGCTAACAAAACTCCCCCTAAAACCCTATGTTGATTTTTGATTTGGATTTTGGTTAAAAAAGGATAGACGATGATAATCCCCATCATAAACCAGGACAAATAAGCAAAACGGTTAGAAAAGTTAGCTCGTATTACTAAAATCCAAAATCCATTGGCTGCTAAATAAATACAAACCAACCGATTGTAATTTAAATCAACAAATTTCTTTTTAAATATAAAAAAATAGGCTGCATATACTGCGGAAGCTGAATAAAGCAAGAAATCCCATCGAAAACCTGTACTGGAAAATTCTCCCTGCTCATTGGTTCCTGTTAAATAGCTCACTCGGTCATCAGCCATAAAACCAGCAAACAATCCTTCCCAAAAACCTCCTGAGACTAACGACAAAGGAATGCAAGCTAACCAGCCATAAAAATATTTCTTAGGATCTACATAAAAATAGGTTAATACTAAAGCAGCAGTAGGAATAACAACTGATTTATGAAAACCTATAGCAATGAGTATAAAAATAACTTTGAAAACGATTTTATCTCTTGATATGGCATATAAAAAAATAGAAGTCGCAATACCATTCCGAATTCCATTAGTTCCAAACGCCCAAAAAGAAAAAGAAGCAACTAATGCCAGAAAGGCATAATAATTATACGCTGCAAACCACTTTTTACAAGCTGCCCACAAAGGTAAGACGTACAAAAAAGTACAAAAAAGAAAAAACATGGAAGCAGTCATTACTTGAGCACAGTTGTACATGAAATACTCAAAAATAATATCATTTGCAGGGATAAAAGGCATCCCGTAAAGATAGTTTTCATAGGATTGATTATAGATTATCATGTCCCCAAAACGAAAACTAATAGGTCTTAGTCCCATATAAGAAACTACAAATAACAATAAGAACCCTCCTATTGATTTTACACTCCCTAAATTCTTAGCAGAATTAATTGATGTTGAAGTAGATCTAAAAAAAGTAAATACAACCATTACCAACAGTATATTAAAATAGGTCGAAGTATAATATTCTAAAGGAACTAAAGTATTCAATTTTTTATTTTTAATTGGGTAAACAAATCAATCCATTCAGCCATAACTTTTTCTTTTGAAAAATTGACAACATGCTCTTTTGCTTTTTTTTCAAAATGGCTTCTTGATACTTCATCTCTCATCAGTTCGGACAGTTTATTCGCAAAAGCAATGCGGTCATTTAGACTCACTAAATATCCATTGATTCCTTTGGAAACAATATTCCTGGGACCATGAGGACAATCGTAACTTACAATGGGCAACCCACATACCTGAGCTTCTAACAAAACCATTGGAAAACACTCGGTTGCTGAAGTCATAGCATATAGTGATGCTTTTTGCATTTCTTGCTGTAAATTACTAATTGAAGGCATCAGTAAAAAACTGGATTCTAAATGAAGACTTTTTATTAGATTCTGAAGTTCAATGATTAGTTTTAAATCACCATCCCCATACAATTTGAATTTCCAATCCGGAAAATCTTCATGAACTATTTTCCAAATGTAAACTAATTCATGAAATTGTTTTACGGGAGCAATTCTTCCAGCTGCAATAACCGTTTTCTCTCTGACAACATTTTCGGGTAAATCGGATTCAAAGTCAGTGAAATTTGGAATTACAATCGTATTACATCCTCCGAAATAGGGAATCTCATCCTTATTCAACAAAACCAAAGCATTATATTTCTTGAATATACTGGTCAATTTTGATTTCAGTGATTTCTTGGCTTCATCTCTTGAAATTCCAACAACCACACCCGAAGAATGTAATTCTTTAACTTTGGGTATTCTTCTTTCAATGAAAGGCAAAAAAAATTGTTCAGGTGTATAACTAACCGAAACAATAATATCAGGTTGTACTTTTTTTATCAACCTTCGCATTTGAAAATAATGCTTTACTATCTTAAGCAAATTCTTAGGATGAAAATAACTTTGATTACTATGATAATTAATATCTAAATCAAAACGAAATAATTTACTGTCTAATGGATAAACATCAGGAAGATTTGATTGCTCAAAAGTGGTTAAAAACACATCATAATGCTTTTGTTGTAATAAATAATTAATCTTTTGCGATAAAATTCTTTCTATACCTCCATGTGTAGAGAGCTGATTTGTACAATATAAAATCCTCATACAACAAGCTCCTTAAACAATTCGTCCCATTGCTTCATTACTGTCTCAGCTAAAAAACGATTTACATTTACTCTTGCTGTTCTCCCCATTGATTCACGTAAGCTACTATTTTCTATCAATTGATTTATACTAACTGCTAAACCATTTACATCTCCATTTTGAACCAAATACCCATCTTGATTATGAGTGATTATATCTTTTGGACCATGTGGACAATCGAAAGACACACAAGGAACTCCAGAAGCCATAGCTTCAATCAACACCATTCCAAATCCTTCGTATCTTGAAGATAAAACAAAAACAGAAGCTGCTAAATATTCTTTTTCAATATCTCTGGCTGGTGGATAAAACTCAACACTTTTTTCTATCCCTAATTGTTCAACCAAAGCGGTTAAACCTTGATTTTCATCAATTGTTCCATAAATTTTCAGCTTCCAATCGGGATTCCTTTGATTCACTAATTTCCAACTTTGCAATAATCGGTCATATCCTTTTTGAAAAGAATGCTTACCCACAGCAATTACAGTTTTATTTTGTAAACCAGAAACTTCCTCTGGATAGAATGACAATGGATTTGGAATAATTTCTATATTTTTTAAATTCCATTCTAAAGTATTTCCTTTTGTCAATACTACAAAACGATTATATGAGCTAGCTAAAAGTTCCATCAAAGTAAATCTTGCTTTTAACTTAATTTTTTTAAAAAAACTTTGTGAGTCGGTTTTAATTTCTATCAATTTTGAAACATGTCTTTCGTAAATCATCGGACAAGGTTTTCCTAAAATGATTGGAAGAAAAAATGCCTTTAAGCCATCATCACATACACAAATAACATTGGGTCTTACTCTATTTACAATAGTTTTTAATCGAACTGAATACTGCTTTATATATTGAAAAAAATCACCTTCAACCTTAATATCATGATGTTTAATTCTTTTACTAAAATCAAAAAACAAAGAATCTTCACCTTGGTTTAAAGTGACAATATGAACATCATAGCCCATGTTATCTGCCAAATAACTTGCTTTGATTGACAACACGCGTTCTAAACCAGCTGCTCCAGATATTTGATTGGTAATGTATAAAATTCGCATTTTATAAAATCTTCCTTTGAATTTGATTTCTCTCCATATACACCAAGGTGTTATCAGTAACATTTCCCTTTATAACACAGCCGGCACCAATAACACAATTCTTACCAATAGTAGTATTTCGTAAAATCACAACATTACTGGCGATCCAAGTGCCGGAACCTATACTAATTTCTCCGACAGCATATTCTGAAGCACTTACTCCGTTTACAGCATCATAACGATGGTCATTATCAAAAACACAAACATTAGGACCAAAATTACAGTTTTCTCCAATACTGATTTTTGATTTAGCACTTATCATACAATTTTGGTTCATAAAAACCCTATCTCCAATTGAAATTGAACCTGAATTTGTTGCAACTAGACTGGAATTTCTGGAAACACATACATTTTTACCAAATGTGATTTCTCCTTTTTGTAACAGTTTTATCTCAACAGACGGACTTATTCTTTGGAAAAGAGAAGCTTTAAAATTTTTATAACGAAATTTCAAAAAAGAAACTCGAATGACGTTATATAAAAACAAAAAATAAATCATTTGAAAAGTGTAAATTAATATAATAACAATTTTAATAAATTAGAACAACTCAAAAGCAAACACTTCCAAAACACACTTAAGACAATTCTATTTTTATCCTAGTTTATTTTACAATCTTAAAAAAAGTGAGTTTATAAGCTTAAATAATGTCTTAAACTCTTGTTCATTCTTAAAAGACAAATAAATTATTACATTAGGGACTATCAAGCATAAAAATACCTTAATAATGATGTTAATTATTTTTGAAAAATGTAAAAAATAAATAACCCCAAAAATCATTAACAAAGAAACTACCAGTAAAATTAAATACTTACAATATTTTTTAAAATATTTCATAGGATTAAGCCTTAATGCTAAAGTTTGAATAATATAAGGATCATACCATGCATTAGTAAGTATCCTTGCTATTGCTGTAGCAATCAATATTCCAAACAACCCAAAATAAGACCCTAAAATAAAAGACAATATTAAATTGATTAAAGCTGTAATAATAATTAAATATTGTCCTTGCTTGAAATACCCCAAAGTAGCTTTAAACGTCCAAACGGCATTTTGCATACCAGAGATATAGAAATTAAATACTAGAGCAATTAAAACCGAAAAAGGCAAAACAAACTTAGACCCTATCCATAATTCGATAAAATCATTAAGTAATACAATCAAAAAAACTGAAGCAAGACCAAATACCCAAAAATTGGCAAAATTGACCAAATGAAAAGTTTCTATCTTTTTTTGATGATTTTCGGTAACGTTAACATTGGCAATACTTGCCGTTATTCCAGTAAAAACTTGCATGATTAAGCCAGAAACTAAGCCCACTAATAAATTGTAATTAGATAATAAACCAACTAGTACTAAACCGGAGAAATAATTAAGAATTAAGTTATCAGTACTGTTAACTAACAGCCCTCCAATTTTTATCAAAGCAGTAGACTTAATATTAGAAACAATTTCTTTTTTAGTTACATCATCAACCTGTTCTTTTTTAAACTGCTTAAGAAACGGGTAATATTTCTTAAGTAAAAAAGAAATTACCAAATTTCCGGATAACTGAAAAAAAGATTGAACAATAAGATATAAAATAAAATTTTTAAACCAAATTAAAACTAGTATTTGTATCAAATTTTGAATAATAAATACAAATGTATTTGATTTAGAAATAATGTAACTTCGTTGGTCAGCTTGAAAAAGACTTAATTTATAACTAAAGAAATATGATGAAACAGTGTTAAAAAGAAACAATAAATAAATTATTATTAAATCATCTGCAATTATTTGAGGTGGATTTTTTACAATAATCGTTAAAAAAGGAATTATACTTAATCCAATTACAGCAACAATAACTGCTATAATAGTATAAACTTTGCCATAGAAACAAAGTAATGCAGTCATCTTCTTATGATCTTTATCCGCAATAGGTTTGTATAAAGCATAAAGCATAGCGGTACCTACACCTAACTCAGCTAAAGAAAGTAATGACAATATATTAGTAAATAGTCCGTTTACCCCTAAATACTCTACAGCTAAGTATTTAATAAATACCGTTCGGCTGACAAATCCAAGTATCATTTGAATAAGTTGCGAGACTAGGCCAAATGAGATATTTTTAACCGAATTAACTATTCGAGAATCACTATTCATCTAAGGTTTATTTCCATTCAACATTTTCTTTTATCACTTTTGCAGGAACTCCACCCGCCAAGCATCTAGCTGGAATACTTTTATTAACTAAAGAACCCGCTGCTATAATGGCTCCATCCCCGATTATAACTCCTTTCAATATAGTTACATTGTTTCCAATCCAAACATGATTACCAATTACAATTGGCTGGATCATTTTATCTTCTTTCCCAACGATTGAATGAGCATCGGTATCCCAAATAGTAACATTTTCTGAAATTGCTACATTATTCCCAATAGTGATTTCTTTGAAGCATCTTATCTTAACATTATAATTTATATAACCGCTCCCTAAATTTAATTTAGCATTTTCCATCAAAATAATATGATGCCCTGAAAATATAGAAAATCCTTTCTCAATATTAATAGTAGATTTTTTTTTCATTTTTAAAACTCCTATGTAAGGATCAGGATTACTTATTTTTCTATTTAAAAAAAAACTTCCACCAGCTATATTTATTTTTGCTCCTTTTTCAGCAGAATAATACAACCTGCCTATTGGTAAAATAACACTATCGTCACCTCTATTTCCTTTTATTAAAAAATTGATAAATAAATTTTTCAATTTAATATTAAATATTTGAGCTAAAAAAATCTTTTTTCTTAATAAACTCATATTAAACAATTAAAGTCCGTAAAGTAAAACCTTGTGTAAAAGGCAAAACATCAAAATGTTGTGAATGTACTCCAATTGCTTTGGTATCGCCTTGTGAAAAATCGATTGCTCCATTGCGTCTGGTAACTTGCATTAAATAGTTAAGTGCATTATTCTTTGAGTTGATAGAATCTTTTTTAATACTTTCTATAGTGGAAGCATTGGCTAAAAACCAAGCCAGTGTGGCAGTTGTTGACGAATCGGCACGTGCTTCCGGACTACTTACCAACCAATTCCAACTTCCATTTTTATTCTGAAACTGCATTGCTATTTTAGCAAATGAAATTATATATTGAGTCAATTTCTCTTTCTCAGAATTACTGTCTGTCAATTCAAGCCAAACATCAATCAATCCTATAGCATACCAGCCTAAGCCTCTACCCCAGCCAAACAAACCTACTGGTAACTCCGTTTTTAAATGATAAGTATGGCATGGAATAAATTGATTGTGTAACATCCCATATTGATTAAATACTTCTATTTGATTAATTCCTAATGCAACGGCTTCATTTATACTATACAACAAACCATAGCGCACTAAAAAAGGAGAAACAAACCCAATGGTATCCACATAGCGATAATCCGGATTATGTTTGCGATAAGCAATAGTCCCATCCACACCCTTTAATTTCAAAATCAACTCATAACAAAAATCAAAAGCAGGCTTGCATTTTGTTACATCTAAAGTATCCACTTTGAGAATGGCATAAGCCAATATAATATCATCTATTTCACTAGGATTGGTTTTCCAGTTGCCATTGGCATCAAACTTGCTTTGAACAAAATCATTAATTTGTTTACTAACTGTAGCGTTGGGGTTTTGGGTAGCATAATCATTCAAACCCAATAAAAGTGCCGCTTGTTGCCAACTTTGAATAGCATTCCTTTTGTAGTTGCCTTTTAAAATATCAAGTATAATCAATCGATCATTATCTGTAACTTTAATAGTGGGTGTTTTATGCAGCCATTGCAAAGATTTTTGAACCAACTTATCCCTCCAGACTTCCTTTGAAGTATATCGACCAATATGGATGCGACTCTGCCAGGTATTAAATTGGGGAATAAAGTCGATTGCCAGAACAATTAAGAAAAGAAAAGCAATACTACTAACTATAAATTCTAGCAAAAAACTACAACACATATCCCACTTGATTTTCTAAATCAGTAACCACTTTATTTTTTTTTTCTTCAGTAATTAATCCTCCCAAAGTATAACTGTAATCATATTGAGGAGAATTTTCAAAACTCTGTTTTAACTTTGATTCATAATCGGATAACGTTGTAATGACTCTAGCAGGATTTCCTGCGGCAACCACGTTAGCAGGAATGGATTTTACAACAACACTACCAGCACCAATTATTGAATTCTCACCTATAGTAACACCTGGCATGATTAAAACCCGGGCTCCAATAAAACATTTATTTCCTATCTTAATTTTAGCAATTTTCGTGTATCCTAGACTTCTTTTCGTACTGGTATCGTGTGCCAATAAATAAACCTGAGGAGCAAAAATCACATCATCGCCTATTTCTATCAACCAACAATGCCCATAATCAATGGTACAATTAATCAATCCGGAGCAATTTTTACCGACTTTTAACCCCGCTTTTAAATTAGCTTCTAGAGTTAATTGCTCGTTAGAAATCCCCTTAATTTTATATTGGATAGCCTGAATAATTCTTTTTATCACTTTTTATTACTTTACAATTAATGATTTCATTCTCAAATACGAAAAATAAGCCCTTGGATAAACCAGTACATAAATAATTTTATTGACAATCCCTTTCAACTGCCAAAAGTAGTTTTCATCAGCCAATAAAGAATTAATACATAAATGAATATAATTCCATATAAATGCTTTTGGATATTTTGATATGGAATAAGTACCATTATCAATTAATTTATAAAATGAATAAGCCATCGATTGGGCATACCACAACTTATAGGAGCTATCGGTCAATCCGTTTTCTAAATATTCTTTCAGTTGAATAACTTTATTCAAACAAAGTACATCATATTTTTTAGCCATTTCATGCCAGACTACCGCTTCAAAAACTAACTTTACCCCTTCTTTTTCAGGAAAAGGATATTGCTTTAATACCGCTGTTTTAAAAGCTACTGATTTATCTCCTTGTAACTTGTATTTTAAGTAATAATCAACAAACGAAATTTGCCAATTGTCTTCGAGGAATACATCTCCTACAAAAGTTCCATTAGTAAATTGAGACAAACCAATAATACCTGCAATCTTATCGTTGTTTTTGATTTTTTGCCAAGCTTCCCATTTTAGTTGGACTGCATTTATTGTTAAAAAATCATCGGAATCTACAATAAAAAACAAATCGCCCTTGGCTTTTTGAACGCCATAATTAATAGCGGTGTGTTTACCTCCATTGGATTTATAGAAATATCGGACAATAATTTTGTCTTCATTAATAAATTGTTCTACAAATTCCTTGGTATTATCGATACTCCCATCATCTACAATAAGCCACTCAAAATTAGAATTACCTTGCAACAACAAACTATCATATACCCTTTTGAGTAAATCCGCTCGATTGTAGGTAGGGGTAAAAATGGTTATAAACATTAGTTATGAACAATTATATGGTTTCAAATAAATTTTCTATAGCTTTTATACTACTATCCAAAGAAAATTGAAACTCTGAAAATTGAAAATTGGCTTTACATTGATCCGATAGTGATTTATCCAGTACTTCTTTCAGTAACCTATAAATTCCGTCTTCGCTATTATGACATATCAAACCAGATATACCGTTATCTATTAATTCGGTCATACCACTACATTCAGTTGTAAACACTTTTGTATTTAAAATCAAAGATTCTATTACTACAGTACTTAAGCCCTCCTGTATCGAGGACATTATTAAAGCTGTTGCATTTTTAATAAACGGATAAGGGTTATCTATATGCCCTAACAAAGTAATATTGGTTTCTAAATGATTCTCTTTAATTAAAGCTTTATATTCCTGTTCTTTATATCCTGCTCCAATCATCAACAATTTAAAATCATAGCCTTCCTTTTTAAGTTTACCAAGTACACGAATCAATCGATCATATCCTTTAATTGGAATTAACCTTCCAACTGTAACCCAATAATTGGCTGATAAGAAATGAGTCAAAGAGACATCAACAGGCAATGCTGCTTTATCCTTGATAAGTTTATCATCAATAGGATTATAAAGTGTTACAGGAATTAAATCATAAAAAATATTAGTAAATGAATCACACACCGCTTTAGACACTCCTGCAATAGCATCAAATTTTTTATAACTATTATATAATTCTTGTTTTTGTGCTGCTGATAAATTCTGATAAAGCCGTTCCTGATGTGTATGCAACCATGCTGTTTTTTTACTATTTTGAATGGAATGAGTAACAAAATCAGTAGGCATACCTTCATAAAAAGCCACTTCAATATCATATTTTTCTTTGTTCAAAGCGCGATACAACCATGATTTCGGCAGTCTATTATAAAGAAAATTGAATGCTTTATATTTTAATGGATTACTATTATCAACCAACCAATGATAATGAATATGACTTGCAAAGCTTTGTTCAAACTGAAACTCATAATCATTATAAACACTTTTTTTAAAAATAGCAATTACTGTTATATCAAATAGCGTAGCATCCAAATTATTAACCAAATCGATTAACACCTTTTCAGCACCACCCACTACCATCGATTCGATATAAAAAGCGATTTTTATTTTCATTTTGTTTTCAAATAATCAAGTTATTCTTAACTATGTATCAATTGGTATAATTTGTTAATCTCTTCTTCTGTCCCCAATTTTTCATCACTTAAATTAGCCGTAAAAGAAGCAGCCATTTCCTTATTCTTAATAATAGATACGATAGCATCCGCTATAGCCTCTGGATTCATGTCAGTAATCAATCCGTTGACACCCGAATTGATTTGATCTTTAGCTGTTGTAAAATTGGTTACAACTATTGGTTTTTCCAAAATTTTGGCTTCATCGACAGCAATCGATTTTCCCTCATATCGGGAGGGCTGTACATATAAATCACAGAGTCGCAAATAGGAATAAGGATTTTCACGCAAGCCCAAAAGGAAAAAACTATTCGATAATCCTAATTTATGAATATTATTTTCTAATGCAAATCTTTCATTTCCTTCTCCAATTACATACCATTTAATATCATAACCTTTGGATTTAATAATACAAAAAGCATCAATAGCCATATCAAAACCTTTTTGATAATCTAACCGACCAACTGAAACAATATTTATGACATCAGAATTAATTTCAATTGCGTTATCTTGAAAGGCTAATTGTTTGATTAATTTTGCCGAATTTATATTGAATACAACTTCTACTTTTCTTTTAAATTCAGGAAACTCTTGATTTAACACATTCGCACATTGTTCAGAAACTGTCACTATCGAATCTAATTGATTAAAAAATGGTTTATCAAATTTTTTATCTAAACCCAACTGATTATAATCGTTATGAATAAATCCAATTTTTTTCTTTGAAACTACTTTATCGACTATAAAATAAATAGCCGATTTCTCTAAAAAACCAATAGCTGCATCATACTTTTTTTCCAAACCCTTTATGGAGTGCTGATAATACTTCCATGATTTTTGTTCCGCAATGGCACTATTCGAATTCAACCTGTTCGTAACAAAAAATTGAATTCTGGAAAAAAGTAACTTGAGGTTGCCTCTACTTAGAAAATACAAAATGGAATGTACTAAATTCGAATTGAATTTTTCAAACAATGTAGGTGGTTCAAGAATAGTTACTTCTGTAGGTACTGAGTTTAAAAACAGACCAGCCTTTTTAAACAAAAACAAATCGACTTCATATTTATCAAAATCAATTTGGTGGAGTAAATTGACCAAGCTCTTCTCTGCTCCTCCAGCTGCTAAACTTGGAATTACAAATAGTATTTTTTTCTTCATTTATTGTAGTTCGGACAAAAAATCTACTGCTTTTTTAGCATTTTCTTTTATTCTAGGAATCTCATTTATAAGCGTACTTTTTATTTCATTCTCTTGAGAAACCATCTCTTCAAATTTTGCAATTAGTAATTCACTATCCGAGATTTCATTAATGCTTAATACTAATTTTTCCTCACCAAAAATATCTTTGGCAATCCCTTTTGATTTCACACTATAACCCAAAACCATCGTAGGAATCAAAGAAGAATAAGCTGCAATAGTGGCATGCGTCCTAGCTCCGATAAAGAAACGCATCTTGGCAATATAACCTTTATACTCAATGGCATTTAAATTATTAGACAACAATAAGACCCTAGCAGTATCTTTAAATTCATTGTAAAACTCCTCTAAAACCTCATAATCATCATTCCCTGAAATTATCACATGAGGAGTCAAAACTATAGTCATATCAGTCGTATCCAGAATATGTTGTAATAAATTGAAAGCTGCTTTTTTAGATGCTTGATTTCGTTTCCACACTAAAGGACTAAAATTAAAGCCTACAATGCTTGTTTCTTTCCATAAATCAGGTAAAACAATCTCTTGTTTTTGCATCGTGAAAGCACCATCAGCTACTAGTTTTACATTAACCACTCCATTTTTTTTCAAAATTTCGTGAGTCAAACTTTCACGAGCCAAAACCAAATCCATAGTTTTCAAATCTTTAATTTTAGCTTCAGATAAATCTTCTTCTCCTATAGAAGTCCCCCAAAGGACTAACCTCTTACCCGCTTTTTTTATTAATCGATCTACTTCATAAATCCAAGCTTGTTCTCCATAACAGTAATTATCACCGCCAATGGATAAAAAAATGTCGTGTTGTGAAATTAATTTGATTAATTTTTTAAACTGTGATCTATACAAGTAAGTTTCATCTTTTTGAAATTTTACTTTTAGCATAGAAATAATCCCTTCAAAAGAAAACTTGTCTACAGAAACTTGACCTGTATCAAAAATAGTATCAATTTGTGGAATAAACTTATCAGATTCAGGATTAAATGATGCTAAATTTACAATTGCATCTGGATACTTCTCTTTTATTAAATTAACACCAGATCGAACAATTGCTTCACATCCTCTATTAGTGCTTCCTGCATGGAAAAACATTAAAATCTTCATTATATTTTACTTTTATTTCTAAACTTACTATATTCGATTGCCATAGTTAATAAAACGTTAATTTTATACTTTATTGCTAAGAGTATAATTTGCTCATATTTTGATTTTCCCGAAAATAAGACTACAAAATGACTCTTTATAATTTGTCTTGTTGTCAAACTGTTAAACACTTCTTTTACTAACTCATTTCGTTTCTTTGAATTAATTTGATACTTTTCCTTAAAATACTCATGTAGTAGAGCAATTGTATTTTTGATAAATTTTTCCGCTTTTAGTAGTTCTATTTTATTAATATCAAGATATTGATTAGTAAAGCTTGAAAAATCCTGTTGAAAATCATCTTCTATCCTTTTAAAATAATTGTTACCCGAAAAATTCCTTGTAGCACTACCTGTAACATCTACATAATGATAGCCTACATAATCCGAAAAAAAAACAGAATCCGCTTTATTAAAACAGTTTAAATTAAACCAACCGTCTTCACCTAATGGAACTCCTTTGGGAAACCAAATTTGATTATCGGTAATTAATTCCCGTTTATACATTTTATTCCAAATGGCATTCAAATTATCATTCCCTATTAGATAAGGAATGATTTGTTTTTGTATAAATTCAGAATTCAAAACTTCATTCTCCCGAAAGAGAGCTTTTGAGGTAAATGTATGTCCTTCTTGAGAAGAAAAATAATTAGAAATCACAATAGCTACACTCTTTGAAATAGCAATTTCATATAATCTTTGAAAACAATCTTTTTCAACATAATCGTCGGCATCAACAAAGCCTATATAATCTCCTTGAGCTATCGCAATTCCACTATTTCTAGCAATACTAACCCCTTGATTTTTTTGATTAATGAGCTTGATTCGTGAATCTTGTTTTTGAAAATATTCAACAATAGATTGACTTTTATCACTAGAACCATCATTTACAAAAACAAATTCGCAAGCAGATAGTGTTTGAGACAATAAAGAATCAATACATTTTTCTATGTGTTTTTCCGCATTAAATACGGGAATAATTACACTAATACAATACATTTGACATTAATTAATTAAACAAAAAAACAACCTTACAAAAATTCTAAGCTCAATACAAAAATTAGTCATCTGAATTACTCCAACAACTCCGGTTTCTCAACCTCTAACTCATTATACAAATCCTTTACGTCTTGGGAATATTCTTTTTGTAACACCAGATTGGCATTATCAGTAGCAATTAAAATAGTGTTTTTTAAACCTATAAAAGCGGTGTAATTTTGAGTACCAATAGTCATGTTTCCATTTTCGTCAACGGGATGTCCCTTGGATACTAAATAATCGTAAACCGATTCAAACGAGCCCAAATCGGACCATAAAAATTGTGAAGGAATTACTTTTATTTTTTTACTCCTTTCCATAACCGCATAATCTACGCTTATAGAAGGAATATCAAGTGACAATTCCAAATCCAGTTTACCATTTTGATTATGTTCCCATGCCTTTTTTGCTTTTTTGTAAACCTTAGGTTGAAATGCTTTTAATTCGTCTAACAATACGCTGGCCTTAAAACAAAACATCCCACTGTTCCATAAAAAATTCTTCTTGGCAATAAAAGCTTTAGCTGTAACTAAATTGGGTTTTTCTCTAAAAGAAAGTACGTTTTCTCCTTTGTATTCAATATAACCATAACCGGTTTCCGGTTTGGTGGGTACAATCCCAAAAGTTACAATATAGCCATCAGCAGCTTTTTCAATTGCTTCGGTCACTGCAACATCATATAACTCCTTTTTCTCAATAATATGATCCATAGGAGTCACAATCAAAATAGCATCCGGATCAGCTGCAAAGGCTGCAAAAGCAATTGCTGCAGCTGTATTACGGGGAGTGGATTCTACTATATCCAGATAATCTGTATTAGACTTTTCTAAAATTTTTCTACTCAAATGACAGTTGTCAACATTCCCTACTACAATAACTTTATCAGCAATATCACTATTACGCTCCACTGTTAATTCGAACAACGATTTGCCTTCGAAAATCTCTAAATATTGTTTGGGACGACTTTTGCGCGACAAAGGCCACAAACGACTTCCTATTCCTCCGGTAAGGATTACGTGTATGATTGTGTGTTTTTTATTCATCATAACTATTATCAGTTATCAGTTGTGCAGGTCGGTTGTTAAAAAATAGAAGCCGATTAAAAACAAACTTTTTATATCTTATCTTATTTTCAAGTTTTACACCTCCCTAACCCTCCTCAAGCAGGGCAAACGCACGAGTTTTATTTTTGCCACGAATTACACTAATTAGCACAAATAGTATTGATTCTAAAATAAATTACACAAATTTTTATCTGACTTTGACAGATTTGTGGAATATTATAACATCCAAATTAGTGTTATTTCGTGTAACCTGCCTGTCGGCAGACAGGTTCGTGGCTACTTTTTTTATTTCTGGAACTAGTGCGTTTTCCATGCCTCCTCAAGGAGGGAATTTGTTTTGTATAATCTGGACGAATTCCCCTCTTGAAATCGAAGATTCAACGATTCCTAATAAAAATATTAAATAGAGTTAGAGGGGTTAGGGGTGTGTTATCGAATTACTAAGAACCGACAACTATTATATTATAACCTCCCGTCCACATTAGTCTTTAAAACTCCTTTTACATCGTAGATGATACTATATGTTTTTTGAAGTTTTGATAAATCCATTTTTAAAAATGGAGTATGTGCTACTCCTAATACGATGGCGTCAAATTTTTCTTGAGGTATCTGATTTGTTGTGACTAATTGGTATTCTTTTTCTACTTCCGTTGGATTAGCTAATGGATCAAATGTAGTGACTGAAATCCCATATTCTTGCAATGCTTTGATCACATCTACAATTTTGGTATTGCGAACATCAGGACAGTTTTCTTTAAAAGTAATCCCCAGCATTAACAAATTAGCTCCATTAACCGAAATTCCTTTTTTTATCATCAATTTAACTACCTGGGCTGCTACATATTCCCCCATACTGTCATTTAAACGTCGTCCCGCCAATATTATTTCAGGATGATAGCCTAATTCCTGTGCTTTCTGTGCCAGATAATAGGGATCAACCCCTATGCAATGTCCGCCAACCAATCCCGGTTTAAAGGGCAAAAAATTCCATTTGGTTCCCGCTGCTTCCAAAACCGCCTGGGTATCAATATCCATCAAATGGAATATTTTAGCCAATTCGTTGACAAAAGCAATATTGATGTCGCGTTGGGAATTTTCGATTACTTTAGCAGCCTCGGCTACTTTGATAGAAGGAGCCAAATGCGTTCCTGCCGTAATTACCGATTGGTATAGTTTATCTACTTTTTCTCCGATTTCCGGAGTAGAACCCGCTGTAACTTTCAGAATTTTATCTACAGTATGTTCCTTATCACCCGGATTGATTCTTTCAGGGGAATAGCCCGCAAAAAAATCAACATTAAATTTTAAACCGGAAATTCGTTCTAAAACCGGCACACATTCGTCTTCCG
This sequence comes from Flavobacterium sp. GSA192, assembly GCF_006386525.1. NCBI lineage: Bacteria > Pseudomonadati > Bacteroidota > Flavobacteriia > Flavobacteriales > Flavobacteriaceae > Flavobacterium > Flavobacterium sp. GSA192. Next base: position 209,721 of record NZ_VAHC01000007.1, read on the forward strand.
TTACCCCGGGATAAACCGTTGATTCATAAATAACGATATCCCCTTTTTTCAAAACCTTAGCCACAGTCTCACTGGCTTTGTACAGCGGAGTTAAATCAGGACGATTGTTTTTATCTACAGGTGTAGGAACAGTCACAATATAGTAGTTACAACCAGCTATGTCTTCTAATTGATTGCTGCAGTATAATCCCTTTTTATTTTTAATTTCATCTTTAGAAACTAAAACCGATTTCAAAATGGCTGCTTCAACCTCAAAAGTAGTATCAATTCCGGAACAAAGTTCTTTTATCCTTTTTTCATTAATATCAAATCCCACAACAGCGTATTGGGTAGCAAATAATCGTGCCAATGGCAAGCCTACATACCCCAAACCTATAACCGCTATTTTCGAACTACAATCCATTAACTTATACTATTTTCAGCTGAGATACGAGAATATACTCCAACGCTTCGCGGTTCCAACCCACATAAAATGGGGCAGAAATCCAATTTTTTTTCGTGTGCAAATATAAACGACAAAAAGCTGAATTCCTATAAATATTTAAAATTTGAAAGAAAAATAATAAATTAAAAACATTAACAAACAAAAAGCTACGGTTAAAAAGCATTAAAAACCAGACAAACAACAATATAAGAACTTTCTCTCTATTTAAAACACAAATAAAAAAAGAAAAAAAACTCCCTTTTATACTATTCTAACCTTCAACACACAGCCCAAAGACTCCAATACCAAAACATAATTGTTCTTATTGACTTCCTGAACAATGGCTTCATGCGATTTAAAAGGTCCTGATTCCAAAGTTACCTTATCTCCTACCCGAATTGAGGCAACAGAAATTTCATATTGATCCGGAGTACTTAGCCATTTTTTTATGGTATTAATTTCTTCCTCTTTTACAATTGCTGGTTTCCCTAACCAAAAAAGATAACGTACCGCTCCCGAAGACTGAAATACTAAATTCCGATCATTCTCTGCCAAACGCACAAAAACATAGGAATTAAAAAGTGGCACTTCCACCTTTTTCTTTCTGTCCGACCATTGACGAACCTGAGTAACCAAAGGACAATAGCACTCAATCCCTTTTTGAATTAATTGTTCGGCTACTTTTTTTTCCCACTTCGGTTTGGTGTAAACTACATACCAATTCATACTTTCCTTCTTCATTGAAATAGAAATATAAAAGTTCTAAATATTTTAAACCTGGATTACGCATTGGAACACAGATTAAACGGATTTTTTAATTATTTTTAAGCATAAAATCTGCGATAATCTGCATAATCTGCGGGACAAAAAAAACAAAAAAATCCTAATGCGAGTTCTGGGTTAAACTGACTACACTTCGACTCCCTCTGTCATTGCGAAGTATGAAGCAACTTGGAAAGGGCTAGAGTGAGGTTTTTAAGACCCAATCGCCTGATAAACAAAACCAATCTTTTCCAGAACCGTTTTATCCAATATATTCCTTCCATCAAAGACAAAGGCAGGCTTTTGCATCGAATCGTAGATCTTCTGCCAATCATAAGTTACAAACTCATCCCATTCGGTAAGAATGGCAACGGCATGAGCCTTATTACAGGCTTCATAAGGATTTTCGAAAGACAAAATACTATTGACATTCTCATCGGCTGTTCTGGATTGTAGGTAATCCAAATCGGCTAAAACCTTTTTTCGGGATACTTTGGGGTCATAAACCGCAATTTTAGCATTCTCACTAATCAAATCATCCGCTACATAAATCGCTGCTGACTCTCTGGTATCGTTAGTATCTTTTTTGAAAGCCCAACCCAGGAATGCAATCTTTTTATCAGAAACAGTATTATAAAGCGTTTTAACGATATTACTCGAAAAACGTCTTTTTTGGTGGTCATTCATAATAATTACCTGTTCCCAATAATCAGCTACCTCGTTTAAGCCATAAGATTTTGCGATATAAACCAAATTCAAAATATCTTTTTGAAAACAAGAACCTCCAAAACCTACAGAAGCTTTTAGAAATTTAGGACCAATGCGGCTGTCCATTCCTATGGCTCTCGCCACTTCGTTCACATCGGCACCTGTTTTTTCGCACAGTTCTGACAGGGCGTTTATCGAAGAAATTCGTTGTGCCAAAAAAGCGTTAGCTGTCAATTTTGACAATTCAGAGGACCAAACATTAGTAGTCAAAATTTGGTTGACCGGAACCCAATTAGCATAAACAGCAACCAATTCCTGAATGGCTTTTTCACCTTCATCGCTAGTGTCACCACCTATCAAAATACGATCAGGATTTAACAAATCCTGAACAGCGGTGCCTTCAGCCAAAAATTCCGGATTAGAAAGAATCTGGAATTTTACTCCATTTCCTGTATTATCCAAAATACTTTTTATCGCCTCGGCAGTTCGCACCGGCAAAGTCGATTTTTCAACTACAATTTTATCCGACTTAGCCACCTTGGCAATCTGTCGGGCACACAATTCGATGTATTTCAAATCGGCAGCCATCCCTTTCCCTTTTCCATAGGTTTTGGTGGGTGTATTTACCGAAATAAAAATCATCTCTACTTCATCGATAGCTTTATCCACCTCGGTAGAAAAAAACAAATTACGACCTCTGGCCTCTTTTACAATTTCCGAAAGTCCGGGTTCGTAAATTGGAATATTATTCACATCCGCATCATTCCAGGCTGCAATTCTTTCTTCGTTCAAATCCACCACAGTCACCTGTATATGCGGACATTTTTGTGCTATAATTGCCATCGTAGGTCCACCAACATAGCCCGCCCCAATGCAACAAATTTTTGTAATTCCCATTATTTTATTTTCTATTATGTATCGAGTCATAAGATTTAAGCGCAACAGTAACTTCTAACCTCTAACTTCTAACCTCTAACTTCCAACTTCTGACTTCTAACTTCTAACTTCATTTCAAATTATTCCAATACCAATCTACCGCAATCCTAAGTCCTTCCTGCAATGAATACTGCGGATTGTACCCCAACAACTCTTTTGCTTTATCAATACTCGCTAATGAATGTGGAATATCTCCCGCTCTGTTAGGCCCGTGAATTACAGCCACGTCTGCAATTTTAGCATCGTAAACACTCAAATATTGTTTTAAATAGCCAACCAAATCATTCAGTGTATTTCTGTCTCCATAAGCGGTGTTGTAAACCGTATTGACCGCTTCAATTTTATCTGTCGAAATTGCCAATTCATTCATTTGAATTACATTATCAATATAAGTAAAATCACGTGAGTAATTCCCATCACCATTGATAGTAATGCTTTCGTGATTCATTAATTGCATTACAAATTTTGGAATTACTGCCGCATAAGCGCCATTAGGATCTTGTTTTCTTCCAAAAACATTAAAATAACGCAAACCTACTGTTTCTATTCCATACGTCTTACTGAAAATTTCAGCATACAACTCGTTTACATATTTAGTAATCGCATAAGGCGAAAGTGGTTTACCGATAACATCTTCTACTTTTGGCAATCCTACTGAATCTCCATAAGTTGAAGAACTGGCGGCATACACAAAGCGTTTTACTTTGCCCTCTGTAGCTGCCTGTAACATATTCAAAAAACCCGAAACATTAACATCATTAGTCGTAATCGGATCATTGATAGAACGCGGAACCGAACCCAAAGCCGCCTGATGCAACACATAATCAACACCCTGAACCGCTTTTTTACAATCTTCGAAATTTCGAATATCACCTTCGATTAAAAGAAAATCAGGATTATCAATACAGGCTTTCAAATTATGACGGTGACCTGTGGCAAAATTATCGAGACAAATCACCTTATTGCCTTTGGACAAAAAATATTCACACAGATTAGAACCTATAAATCCTGCTCCTCCGGTAATTAAAATGGTATATTTTGTTATTTCTCTCACTGACGTATTTGAATTTCTTATTAGACTTTTCTAATTTTCTTCATTATTTTTTTCAAAACATTCTTTGGTTTTTCCTCTTCATGATAACCGTTAGAATAATCTCCGTAACCATAGCCATAGCCGTACCCATAAGCAGATCCATACTTGGCTTTATTTTCAAATCCATTCAAAATAATACTCACATTATTCATTTCTCCACGTTTAACCCTGTTATTCAATAATGGAATCATTTCTTTCTTAGTAATATTTTGCCTTACTATATACAAAGTAACATCAGCATATTGCCCTAACTCCAAAGAATCCGAAACCAAACCAACAGGAGGAGTATCTAAAATAATGTAATCGTAATTCTTTTTTAACTCCTCAATCAACTCTGCCATAGCTTCACCAATAATCAACTCCGAAGGATTAGGCGGAACCGGCCCTGAAAGAATCACATCCAGATAAGGAATAGAGGTTGTATTGACTATTTGGTCTAAACTTTTTTGTTTAATCAAATAATTAACCACACCTACATCATTGGTTAAATTAAATTCCTCTGACAATTTTGGTTTCCTCAAATCCAAACCAACAATTACTGTCTTCTTTTCGCTTAAAGCAAAAACCGTAGCGATATTAATCGAACAAAATGTCTTTCCTTCACCACTTACCGAAGAGGTTATCATAAGGGTTTTAGCTCCTTCAACATGCTGCCTTTTATACAAAAACTGTAAAGACGAGCGAATGGCTCTAAAAGATTCAGATAAAGCCGATTTAGGCTTATCAAAAACCGCCAATTCTCCATTCTCTTTATACACACCTACAACTCCTATTAACGGAATTTGAGTTTGCTTGCTTACATCTTCTGCGTTTTGGACCGAATTATTGATAAAAAAGAGCACAAAAATAAAAAGCAACGGAATTAAGATTCCCAGAAAAAGTGCCGATACATAATTTACAGAAGAATTAGGTCCTATCAAGCCTCCACCCACATCTTTGGCCGGATCGATAAAATGAATATCGGATAAATTGGCTGCTTTTACAATATCGGCTTCGCTTCTTTTTTGAAGAAAAGTGCTGTAAATATTATCACTTAAATCGTATTTCCGCTTTATTTTAACCAATTCCTGTTGATCATCAGGTAACTTTTTAATATTCCCTTCAGCCTGATTAATTTTACTGTTCACCAAACCTAAGTCAAATTGCAACGATGATTTTGCGCTAGCTATATTTTCTAACAAAACACTTTTAATAGCCTCCATCTGATTGTCAAAATCCCGGAATATCTTATCGCTTTTTACAGCATAAGCCATTTCCGAACGTTGGGTAGAAAGAGCAATCAGCTTGGAAATATTAGCTACAATATTAGGATCTTCAATTCCGGCAACGGATGGCGCAGGAAGTCTGGAATAATCAACACTGTTTTTTAAATAGGCTTTAAGCGAATTATAATAACTTATTTTTCGAACAATAGCATCTTTTTCCACATCATATTGAAGAATTTTATCCGAAAACTTAGCTCCTCCATCTTCAATGTTTAAAACATCTTTTCCTTTCTTAAAAGACTTCAGCTCTTCTCCGGCTGTCTTTAATTGCGATTCCATAGCCACAAGAGTACTATCAATAAAAGCAATGGTATTGGTTGCAAATCGATTCTTTTTATCCAATTGCCTTTTAATCAGCATATTCACCGTTGCATTGAGATACTCTACCATTCGGGCCTTATTAGTCCCAGTTAATTTTAAACTAAGTATCGAAGCTCCTTTTTCGTCAGCACTAACGTTTATTCCTCTGTAACGGGAAACGGTACCGTCAAAGTTATTGAATCGTACAAAATACTCTTTACCCTTATAAAAACCGGGATTGTCTTTTATTTGTAATTTCCAGTGTAAAAACGGCAACGAAACCTGTTCGCCTACTTTGTATTTCTTAACAAAATCACCTACAACTACAGCAGTATTACTATACGAATTATCAGAATAAGTAATTAATGAAGCCGAATTGCCTTCAAAAATAATTTTTATTTGATATTCCGATTCGCTTAAAAATTGAATAGCAATCAAAGCTCCTGAAAGCTGCCCTTTGTTTTTATCAATAGTTAGATAAAACGGAACAGCACCATAAGCATCGACCATATTGTACTTTTCCTGTACCAGATAATCAATGTAAAACTGCAATTGATCAACAACTAATTCGTTATGAGAGCGGGATTGTAAGGTGGTTAAAATGGTCTGCATCTGATCGGAAACTCCTCCCCAATTGAATGTCAAACTCGTATTAGAAGTAAACAACGGATTATTCTCTTCTTTTACCGAAATCAAAGTTCCAATTTCGTAAATTTTCTCTTTACGAATATTCACCTGATAAGCAATAGTAAATGTAATGATTAAACTAATTAAAAACCATTTCCAATAACTCAGTATTTTTATTAGCAAACCTTTAAAGTCAAAACTAACTTGGTTTTCAAAAATGGAAAAATCTTTTATATCTAACATTTATTAAAATGTGTTTTATCTTAATAATAAAAAAACAGTTGTACCTAATGATATCAATGTAAAGATTGTACCTAAAGATTCTATACCTGTTTTCCCTGTACCCCAGGTTTTTTGTCTTAGCGGTTTTACATAAATATAATCATTGGGTTGCAAATAATAATAAGGTGAATTTACCACATTTATATCTGTCAAATCAATGTCGTGCATTTCATTTCCTGTTGGGGTTTTCCGGATAATGGTAACCGCTTTTCTATTTCCTAAAAGTGTAATATCGCCAGCGTTAGCAATGGCTTCCATGATATTTACATTTTCCTGAAACAAAGTTTTAGTCCCTGTACTTCCTATTTCGCCATTAATAGTATAACGAAAACCGGCCAATTTTACTATTACAAAAATATTGGCTTCTTTCTTAAAATATTCGGCTAATAATTGTTTTTCTATACGTTGTCTTACTTCATCAAGAGTGTAACCTATTACATTTAACTCTCCTAAAATAGGCATTCTGATATTCCCGTGATCATCTACCGTAAAACCACTAAAATACAAAGCCGCTTCTGATTTTCCTGATTCTCCACTACTTGTAGTACTAAAAATCTCGACTAATTTAGGATCATTCGCTTTAATACTAATACTCAAAACATCATTAGATTGCAGACGATAAGGCTTAGACACCACTGCCGAAATCGATGTTTCAGCATTGGTTTCGTTTTTATTTTGCAAATAAACCAAATCCCTTGTTGAAATACAGGAGGAAAACAACACACTAATACTTAGCAATAAACCAAATAGATACTTACCCATTTTATTATTTTAGATAACAAATATAGCTTTTCATTTATTATATTGAAAGCCTCGTTTGTATTAAACCGATTAATTATTTTTTATAGCTTTTTCAAACGGTAAACGCTGCAAAATACTCCTTCCTAAGGTCACTTCATCAGCATATTCTAATTCATCTCCCACGGCAATTCCCCGCGCAATTGTTGAAATAATTATCCCTGAATCAGCTATTTGCTTGTAAATATAAAAATTGGTGGTATCCCCTTCCATCGTAGAACTCAGTGCAAAAATAACTTCACTCAATTTTCCTGATTTCACTTTTTCGACCAAACTCGCAATCTTTAACTGACTGGGTCCAACTCCGTCAATAGGCGAAATTTTTCCTCCCAAAACATGATAAACACCTTTAAACTGCCCTGTGTTTTCAATAGCCATTACATCACGAATATCTTCAACCACACATACCAATTGATGATTTCTGTTTGTATTACTGCATATTTCACAAATGGTTGTATCCGAAATATTATGACAGCTTTCGCAAAATTTAATCTCCTCACGCATAGCAACCAATGCCTGTGTTAAAAAACCGGTTTGCTCTTTAGGCTGTTTTAACAAATGCAAAACCAGTCGCAAAGCTGTTCGCTTACCGATTCCAGGCAATTGCGAAATTTCATTGACTGCTTTTTCTAATAATTTTGAAGAAAATTCCATAGTTGCAAATGTAACAATTTGTTTATTGAAATTATTGATTATTCTAAAATGAAAAAGCCATCTTCTTTAGGAAAACGGCTTATTTTTTTAAAAAATCGTAAAAATCAATATTGATTTGTTACCAACAAAGTCAGCGTACAAGCCACATCTACTTTTATATTATTTAATTCTAAAAGTTGGTACAACTCCGGATTCTCTGTTCCCGGATTAAAAATGACACGTTTAGGCTGTGCCTCTACTATATAATTATAATAATCACGCTGATTTTTGGCATTCAAATACAAAGAAATCGTATCAATATTTTTTAAAGGAATAGCTTTAGTCCTAATTTTAATTCCCGCCACTTCAGCTGTATTTTGACCAATCGCTAAGACCGAATGTCCTTTTTCAACAAGCAGCTCAATTGCTTTAAACACTGGTTTATGAGCTTTTGCAGAGGCTCCAAGAACCAAAGTTTTTTTATTTTTCATTTCGAATTATTTTTTTACAAAAGTAGTAAAAATAGAACTACCAACGAGCTATTAAAATAGGACATATACACCAATTCCAAAAATAAAAAACAACCACGAATTCCACGAAAAAACACAAATTGGGATGTCATAATATTTCACGAATCTGCCAAAGGCAGATAAAAAAATGTGTGTGTGTGTGTGTGTGTTTTAATCATTACTATTTGCGTTAATTAGTGTAATTCGGGGCAAAAATAGAACTCCTGTATTTACCCTGAATATTAAAACCAACCTAACTTATCAAACTCATTAATTCTTGGGAAGGAAAATCTCAGCTAGCATACATCGGGCGCTTCCTCCGCCACAGTTTTCGATAGTTTGCAAATCAGCACTCAAAATACTCCCATATTTCCCCAACTGATTCTTTTGTGCAGCGTTCAACGACTCAAGAGCTGTAGTACTCATTACAACATACCTTTTATCATTAGTACCCGAAAGTTCTAACACATTTCCGGCAAATTGCTCCACTTGTTGCTCACTTATTAGAACAATCTCTTTCCCACTGGCTCTTAGATTATCCAAAACCATTTTGCGCTCTTTTTTATCATCAATCATATCGGCGCAAATTATTGCAAAATGTTCTCCAACACTCATCATCACATTAGTATGATAAACCAGTTGTTGTTTTCCGTCAACCATATGATAGGCTTCAAAAATAACCGGAGCATAATCAAAATCTTCACAGAATTCAATAAAAAGTTCTTCATTGGCCCTTGGAGACAAAGCACAATAAGCAATCGAATTGACTCTATCCAAAACCACACTACCGGTTCCTTCCAAAAAAATTTCTTCTTCTTCAGCCGAAGTAAAATCAACTACATTTTCAATCACAAAACTTTTTTCTTCCAGAATATCTAAAATATCTTCCCGACGTTCAGTTCTGCGGTTCTCGGCAAACATTGGATACAAAACCACATCACCATTATCGTGAAACGAAATCCAATTATTTGGAAAAATACTATCCGGAGTATCCGTTTCCTTTGTATCATCTACCACCACAACATTAACACCCACACCTTGGAGCTGACTTACCAAAGCATCAAATTCCTGTTGTGCTTTAGCATTTACTGCTGCCGGCAGCATTCCGCTTAATTCTTTTTGAAAATGATTATTAATCGTCGTTTGCTCATTCATTCTAAAAGCCACAGGACGAATCATCAAAACTGAATTTGTTACTTGTTTCATTGAATTCAAAACTATTATTTGTTGCTTACGCCAAAGATAAAAAAAAGCTTCACTTTTCAGTGAAGCTTTTAGATTGATATAATTTTATATTATACTGGTTTTTTAAATTCTCTTAAAGGAGATCCAGTGTAAATCTGTCTTGGTCTTCCAATAGGCTCTTTGTTTTCACGCATTTCTTTCCATTGTGCAATCCAACCTGGTAATCTTCCGATAGCAAACATTACTGTAAACATATCAGTAGGAATTCCTAAAGCTCTGTAGATAATTCCTGAATAGAAATCTACGTTTGGATATAAATTTCTAGCTTTAAAGTATTCATCTTCTAAAGCTGCCGCTTCTAATCTTTTAGCAATATCTAAAATTGGATCATCAACACCTAAAGTTGCTAATACTTCATTAGCTGCTTTTTTGATGATTTTAGCACGAGGATCGAAGTTTTTGTAAACTCTGTGTCCGAATCCCATTAAACGGAATGGATCGTTTTTATCTTTTGCTTTAGCCAAATACTTTTCAGTATCTCCACCATTTTGGTGAATTTCTTCTAACATTTCAAGAACTGCCTGGTTAGCACCTCCGTGTAAAGGTCCCCATAAAGCAGAAACTCCAGCAGAGATAGAAGCAAATAAACCTGCGTGAGAAGAACCTACCATTCTTACTGTAGAAGTAGAACAGTTTTGTTCGTGATCAGCATGTAAAATAAATAATTTATCAAGAGCTTCAGTTACAACAGGACTTAATTTATAAGGCTCAGTTGGCAACTCAAACATTAATCTCATAAAGTTTTCTACATATCCTTTAGTATTATCATAATAATTCAAAGGATACCCCATACTTTTTCTATAAGTCCAAGTTGCGATAACCAAGAATTTACCCATAGTTTTACAAACTGCCTGATATAATTCTTTTTCGTTTTCAACATTTACTGATTTTGGATTGAAAGCAGTTAAAGCACTAGTTAAAGCCGCTAAAACTCCCATTGGGTGAGCTGTTTTAGGGAAACCATCGATAATACCTTTCATCTCCTCATTTACTAAGGTATGTTTTCTAATATCTGTTTCAAATTGTTCTAATTGAGCAGCTGTTGGCAATTCACCAAAAATTAAAAGATAAGAAACTTCTAAAAAGTTAGCCTGATCTGCTAAATCTTCAATAGCATATCCTCTGTAACGCAAAATTCCCAGTTCTCCATCTAAGAAAGTAATTCCACTAGTACAAGAACCTGAATTTTTATAACCTGGATCAATAGTGATTGCTCCTGTTAAATCTCTTAACTTGTTAATATTGATTGCTTCTTCGTTCTCGCTTCCTTTAATAACAGGAAACTCATACTTCTTACCATCAATTTCTAATATAGCTGTTTTTGACATAATAATTTGAAATAATTCTTTACACTTAATAATTTACCAAATCTAAGGATAATAACATTAATTAAAAAGGGAAAAAAGCAGTGATATTGTTAAATTTAAAAAAATAAAGCCATTCATTTAATATGAATGGCTTTAAAAAATAACAAACTGTTATTCTTATTTTATTTTGAATGCTTTTAATCCAGGAAAATAAGCAGTATTTCCTAATTCTTCTTCAATTCTTAACAATTGGTTGTATTTAGCCATACGATCAGAACGTGAAGCCGAACCTGTTTTAATTTGACCACAGTTTAAAGCTACTGCTAAGTCAGCAATTGTATTATCTTCAGTTTCTCCTGAACGGTGAGACATTACTGAAGTATAACCTGCATTTTTAGCCATGTTAACTGCTGCAATAGTTTCAGTTAAAGTACCAATTTGGTTTACTTTGATAAGGATTGAGTTAGCAATTCCTTTTTCAATACCAGTTGACAAACGTTGAACATTAGTTACAAACAAATCATCCCCTACTAATTGAACTTTATCACCAATTTTTTCAGTTAATAATTTCCAACCTTCCCAGTCATTTTCGTCCATACCGTCTTCGATAGAGATAATTGGGTACTTAGTTGTTAATTCAGCTAAGTATTCAGCTTGCTCAGCAGAAGTTCTTACTTTACCAGTTTCTCCTTCAAATTTAGTGTAATCATATTTACCGTCTACATAAAACTCAGCAGAAGCACAGTCTAAAGCAATCATAATTTCGTCACCAAAAGAATAACCCGCTTTTTCAACAGCCAATTTGATAGTATCCAAAGCATCTTCAGTTCCACCAGCTAAGTTTGGAGCAAAACCTCCTTCATCACCTACAGCCGTAGAAAGACCTCTATCGTGTAATACTTTTTTCAAGTTATGAAAAATCTCAGTACCCATTTGCATAGAATGAGTAAAAGAAGTTGCTTTTACCGGGAAAATCATGAATTCCTGGAAAGCGATCGGAGCATCAGAGTGAGAACCACCGTTGATGATGTTCATCATTGGAACAGGTAATGTATTAGCAGAAACCCCACCTACATATCTGTACAATGGCAATCCTAATTCAGCAGCAGCAGCTTTAGCTACAGCCAAAGAAACTCCTAAAATAGCATTAGCTCCTAATTTAGATTTGTTTGGAGTACCATCTAAATCAATCATCATTTGATCGATTAAGTTTTGTTCGAAAACAGAAGTTCCAACAAGTTCTTCAGCAATAACAGTATTAACATTGTTCACTGCATTTAAAACTCCCTTTCCTAAAAAAGCTTTTCCTCCATCACGTAATTCTACAGCCTCGTGCTCACCAGTTGAAGCTCCAGAAGGTACAGCAGCTCTACCTAAAACACCATTTTCTGTAATTACATCTACCTCTACAGTAGGATTACCTCTTGAATCAAGAATTTGTCTTGCATGAATTTTGATAATAATACTCATATTACTTAGTTTTTAAATTTTCGGTTACAAATATATTCTAAGTTTTTCAAACAAAGCACTATTTTTTTCATTCGTTATCAACGAAAACGTTATAAAAACATTTTTTAAACATAATTTAAAATAAAGTTTACAATTTATAAGCAACACAAAGACTTAGGACAAAAAAAATAGGCCAAACAAAAAATGTTTAGCCTACCAATATACTTGAATATCAAAAAATTATTTTTTCAAATTTTCAACAAATTGATCAAATAAATAAGAAGAATCATGTGGCCCTGGACTAGCTTCCGGGTGGTATTGAACAGAAAAACAATTTTTATTTTTCATTCTCATACCAGCTACAGTTCCGTCATTTAAGTGAAGATGTGTAATTTCCATTTCCGGATTAGCCTCCAACTCTTCTCTATTTACTGCAAAACCGTGATTTTGAGAAGTAATCTCACCTTTGCCAGTAATCAAATTACTAACCGGATGATTGATTCCACGGTGACCGTTGAACATTTTATAAGTAGAAATTCCATTAGCCAAACCTATAACCTGATGTCCTAAACAAATTCCAAATAACGGCTTATTGTTAGCCAAAATTTCTTTAGCAACAGCTATAGCACCATCTAAAGGCTCCGGATCTCCAGGACCATTTGAAAGAAAGAAACCATCAGGATTGAAAGAAGCTAAATCTGTATAAGATGCATCATAAGGAAAAACCTTAATGTAGCAATCTCTCTTAGCCAGATTACGAAGAATATTAGTTTTAATACCTAAATCCAAAGCCGAAACTTTATATTTAGCATTTTCATCTCCATAAAAATAAGGCTCTTTTGTGGAAACCTTAGAAGCTAATTCCAGACCTTTCATATCCGGAACCTTAGCTAAAGATGCTTTTAATTCTTCAATTGGAGTACCATCTGTACAAATTACAGCATTCATAGCTCCGTTTTCTCTAATATAACTTACTAAAGCACGAGTATCTACATCAGAGATACAGATTAGATTGTGTTTTGCAAAATAATCTTCTAAACTTCCTGAAGCATCTACTCTGGAATAGTTAAAACTGAAATTTTTACAAACCAAACCAGCAATTTTAATTCCGTTTGATTCTACTTCATTTTCATTAACGCCATAATTTCCAATGTGCGTGTTAGTGGCCACCATGATTTGTCCAAAATAAGATGGATCAGTGAAAATTTCCTGATAACCAGTCATTCCTGTGTTAAAACAAACTTCACCAAAAGTGGTTCCGCTGATTCCGATAGATTTTCCGTGGAATATAGTTCCGTCACTTAATAATAGAACGGCGCTTTTTCGTGTTGTGTATTTCATTTGTTTTTAAATATGGTGCAAATTTAATTCATTAAAGCAGTGAAAGCAACAATTTTAAAAAATTATTTCAAAATTGAAATTAGAACTTATAATTAACTGCCAAGGTAACTTTTGGATAACAAAAAATCAAAAAAAAAGGATAAACTAAATAAATAGTTTATCCTTGATTTTATTGAATGATTATCTTCATAATTATTCAGCAGCTTCAGCAGTAGTATCAGTTTCTGCAGCAGGAGCTTCAGTAGCTGGAGCTTCTTCTGTTTTCTTAGCTTTACCACCACGACGGCTTTTTGCTTTTTTAACTTCTTTTTTACCTCCGTTGTAAAGTTCGTTAAAATCTACTAATTCGATCATTGCCATATCAGCATTATCTCCTAAACGATTTCCAACTTTAATGATACGAGTGTACCCACCTGGACGGTCACCAACTTTAGCAGCTACGTCTCTGAATAAATCAGTTACCGCATATTTGCTACGTAAGTTAGCAAAAACAATACGACGATTGTGAGTCGTATCATTTTTAGATTTTGTTATAAGCGGCTCAACAAATTGTTTAAGTGCTTTTGCTTTAGCAACAGTAGTATTAATACGTTTGTGCTCGATAAGAGAACAAGCCATATTAGCTAACATAGATTTTCTATGCGCAGTCTGTCTGCTTAAGTGATTGAATTTTTTTCCGTGTCTCATGACATTTTTTTTTAAACCTTCATCTTGCTACAATCCTCTTTGGAGAGCAAAATACGAAGTTATTTATTCTTTATCTAGTTTGTATTTCGCTAAATCCATTCCGAAAGTCAAATTCTTAACTGCTACAAGTTCATCTAGCTCAGTTAAAGATTTTTTACCGAAATTACGGAATTTCATTAGGTCATTTTTATTGAACGATACTAAATCACCAAGTGTATCAACTTCAGCCGCTTTCAAACAATTTAAGGCTCTCACAGACAAATCCATATCAACAAGCTTAGTTTTAAGCAATTGTCTCATATGTAATGATTCCTCATCATAAGATTCTGTTTGTGCAATTTCATCAGCCTCAAGTGTAATTCTTTCGTCAGAGAACAACATGAAATGGTGAATTAGAACTTTAGCCGCTTCAGTAAGTGCATCTTTTGGATTAATAGAACCATCAGTTTTAATTTCAAAAACTAATTTTTCATAATCTGTTTTTTGCTCAACACGGAAGTTTTCAATAGCGTATTTTACATTTTTTACCGGAGTAAAAATTGAATCTGTAAAAATAGTTCCAATTGCAGCATTCTGTTTTTTGTTCTCTTCAGCAGGAACATATCCTCTACCTTTTTCGATTGTTAAATCAAGGTTTAATTTGATTTTAGAATCTAAATTACAGATAACAAGTTCTGGGTTCAAAACTTGGAAACCTGAAATAAACTTTTGAAAATCACCAGCTGTTAGCTGATCTTTACCTGAAACAGAAATAGAAACTGATTCATTATCAATATCTTCAATTTGACGTTTGAAACGCACTTGTTTTAGATTAAGGATAATTTCGGTAACATCTTCAACAACTCCTGAAATAGTAGAAAACTCATGATCTACACCTTCTATGCGAACAGATGTAATTGCATACCCTTCCAATGCTGAAAGCAAAACTCTTCTAAGTGCATTACCAACAGTCAATCCATATCCTGGTTCCAAAGGTCTAAATTCGAATTTACCTTCAAAATCGGTTGAATCGATCATGATAACTTTATCGGGCTTTTGAAAATTAAATATTGCCATAAATTTCGACTAAGTCAATTATTATTTGTTGTACAACTCTACGATTAATTGTTCTTTAATGTTTTCTGGAATTTGAAGTCTAGCAGGTACAGCTACGAAAGTACCTTCTTTAACGTCATTGTTCCAAGTAATCCATTCATAAACTTGACTTGAATTAGATAAAGAACGTTCGATAGCCTCTAAAGATTTAGATTTTTCACGAACTGCAACTTTGTCACCAGGTTTAAGGTGGTAAGAAGGAATGTTTACAACTTCACCGTTAACAGTGATATGTCTGTGAGAAACTAATTGTCTAGCACCTCTTCTAGAAGGAGCAACGCCCATTCTGAATACTACGTTATCCAATCTTGCCTCACATAATTGCAAAAGAACCTCACCAGTAACACCTTTAGTAGCTGATGCTTTTTTGAATAAACCTCTGAATTGTTTTTCTAAAATCCCATAAGAATATTTAGCTTTTTGCTTCTCCATTAACTGGATAGCGTACTCAGATTTTTTACCTCTTTTTTTAGCCATCCCGTGTTGTCCAGGAGGGTAATTTCTTTTTTCGAAAGATTTATCATCTCCGAAGATTGCTTCGCCAAATTTACGAGCAATTCTAGTTTTAGGACCAGTATATCTTGCCATTTCAATGAATTAATTAAGGTAGAGATTATGAATTCAGGTCATATCCTTCGATAATCGTGATTCTACCTAGTTATACTTAAATTTAATATTAAACTCTACGTCTCTTTGGAGGACGACAACCGTTGTGTGGCATTGGAGTAACGTCAATAATTTCAGTTACTTCGATTCCACCGTTATGTATAGAACGGATAGCAGACTCACGTCCGTTTCCTGGTCCTTTTACATAAACCTTAACTTTTTTCAATCCAGCTTCAAGAGCTACTTTACTACAATCTTCTGCGGCCATTTGAGCTGCGTATGGAGTGTTCTTTTTAGAACCTCTGAAACCCATTTTACCAGCTGAAGACCAAGAAATAACTTCACCTTTTTTGTTAGTCAAAGAAATGATGATGTTATTGAAGGTAGCAGAAATATGAGCTTCTCCCGTTGATTCAACGATAACTTTACGTTTTTTTGTAGTTGCTTTAGCCATATTACTTATTATTTAGTTGCTTTTTTCTTGTTAGCAACAGTTTTTCTTTTACCTTTTCTAGTTCTAGAGTTGTTTTTAGTTCTTTGTCCTCTTAATGGAAGACCAGTTCTGTGACGGATTCCTCTGTAACATCCAATATCCATTAAACGTTTGATGTTTAAAGATACTTCTGAACGTAACTCCCCTTCAATTTTGAATGCTCCAACAGCCTCACGAATTGCTCCGATCTCGTCATCATTCCAATCTTGAACTTTTTTATCTTGGCTAACTTGAGCTTTCTCTAAAATCTCAATAGCTCTACTTTTTCCTAATCCGAAGATATAGGTAAGTGCAATAACACCTCTCTTGTTTTTTGGGATATCTACCCCTGCTATTCTTGCCATAATTATCCTTGTCTTTGTTTAAATCTAGGATTCTTTTTGTTTATTACGTATAATCTTCCTTTTCTACGTACGATAATGCACTCGGCACTTCTCTTTTTTACTGATGCTCTTACTTTCATTGTGAATATCTTTAATATCTATAAGTAATTCTTGCTTTAGACAAATCGTAAGGACTCATTTCCAGTTTCACTTTATCACCAGGTAATAATTTGATATAATGCATACGCATTTTCCCCGAAATATGAGCAATCACAACATGTCCATTCTCTAATTCTACACGGAACATCGCATTTGATAATGCTTCAATGATTGATCCGTCTTGTTCTATTGCTGATTGTTTTGCCATAAAATTAAGCTACTGCTTTTCTATTTTTTCCGCTTTTCATTAAACCATCATAATGTTTATTCAACAAGTATGAGTTGATTTGTTGAATTGTGTCAATTGCAACACCTACCATAATAATTAATGAGGTACCTCCAAAAAACATTGCCCAAGATTGCTGAACATCCATAAGACTTACAACAATGGCTGGGAACACAGCTATTAGAGCAAGAAATAAAGAACCTGGAAAAGTTATCAAAGACATCACTTTGTCAAGAAAATCAGAAGTTTCAGCTCCTGGTCTAACACCAGGAATAAAACCACCACTTCTTTTAAGATCATCTGACATTTTATTAGTAGGAACCGTAATTGCAGTATAAAAGAATGTAAATACAACGATTAAAGTTGCAAAAACAAAATTATACCAAAAACCGAACATATTACTGAAAGCACCTACAATAGATTGTGAAGTATCGGATTTTGACAATCCTGCTACAGCAGCAGGAATAAACATAATTGCTTGCGCAAAAATGATAGGCATAACCCCAGCAGCATTAAGCTTCAAAGGAATCCATTGTCTGTTTCCACCTAACATATCTTGTTCAAAATCACCAGAAGCAGTACGACGTGCGTACTGAACTGGTATTTTTCGAATAGCCATAGTTAACAACACACATGCAATGATAACTAAAAGCCAAATAATTATTTCAATCACTAACAACATTGGTCCACCGTTGTTATTAGTAACTCTAGTTGTAAATTCCTGAATAAATGCTTGAGGGAATCTTGCTAAAATACCCACCATAATTAATAGTGAAATACCGTTACCAATTCCTTTATCAGTTATCTTTTCCCCTAACCACATGGCAAAAATAGTACCTGTAACTAAGATAATTACTGAAGAAAATAAGAATTCAAAAGAATTAAAACCTAATAAAAATGCACTTCCTGGTAGCGTTCTGTAAAGATTGTAGATATACGTAGGTCCCTGAACTAAAGTAATAACGATAGTCAACCAACGTGTAATTTGATTAATCTTTTTTCTACCACTTTCTCCATCACTTTGTAATTTTTGCAAATAAGGAATAGCAATTCCCATAAGCTGTACAACGATAGATGCAGAAATATAAGGCATAATTCCTAAAGCAAAAACTGACGCTTTAGAAAAAGCTCCTCCAGTAAACATATCCAAGATAGATCCAAGACCGTTTTCGGTCTGACCAGCAAGGCTGTTTAATTGTGTAGCGTCAATTCCCGGAAGAGTAACGTGTGCTCCAAAACGATAAACTAAAAGCAGTCCTAAGGTCATTAGGATTCTGTTTTTTAGTTCCTCGATTTTCCAAACATTACTTAATGATTCAATAAATTTCTTCATACTAATTGAAAAATTATATTGTTACAGCCTCTCCACCAGCAGCTTCAATAGCAGCTTTTGCAGTAGCAGTAAATTTGTGAGCAGTTACTTTTAATTTAGCTTTCAATTCTCCTCTTCCTAAAATCTTTACAATTTCATTCTTAGTAGCCAAACGGTTTGCAACAAAAACTGTCATATCAACAGTATCTGTAATCACACCATTATCAACTAATAATTGAAGTGTATCTAGATTAACACCTTCGTATTCTTTACGATTGATGTTTGTAAAACCAAACTTAGGAACACGTCTTTGAAGTGGCATTTGACCTCCTTCAAAACCAATCTTTTTAGAATATCCAGAACGAGATTTTGCTCCTTTGTGTCCACGTGCAGCGGTACCACCTTTTCCAGAACCTTCTCCTCTACCAACTCTCTTATTTTGATTGTGTGTTGACCCTTCAGCTGGTTGTAAGTTACTTAAATTCATAACAGTATTTGTTATTTAGCTTCTTCAACAGAAACTAAGTGTTTAACTTTGTTTATCATCCCAAGGATTGCAGGGTTTGAATCATGCTCTACAACTTGACCCATTTTACGTAGTCCTAAAGCCTCTAATCCTCTTTTTTGATCAAGCGGACAGTTGATTTTACTTCTAACTTGTTTTACTAATAATTTAGCCATAATTTCCTTGATTAACCTTTAAAAACTTTTTCTAAAGATACTCCTCTTTGTTTTGCAACGGTGTGAGCACTTCTCATTTGTAATAAAGCATCAAAAGTTGCTTTCACTACGTTGTGAGGATTTGATGATCCTTGAGATTTTGACAATACATCGTGAATACCTACTGATTCAAGAACCGAACGAACAGCTCCACCAGCAATAACTCCTGTACCATGAGAGGCAGGAATTAAGAACACACGTGCACCACCAAATTTTCCTTTTTGTTCGTGAGGAACTGATTGACCATTCAATGGAATTCTAACTAAATTTTTCTTAGCATCTTCTACTGCTTTCGCAATTGCTTCAGAAACGTCTTTAGATTTTCCTAATCCATGACCAACTACTCCGTTTTCATCACCTACAACTACAATAGCAGAAAAACCGAAAGCTCTACCACCTTTTGTAACTTTAGTAACACGATTAACACTTACCAGACGATCTTTAAGTTCAAGACCACTTGGTTTTACTAATTCTACATTTTTGTATTTAGACATAATATATTAGAATTTAAGTCCAGCCGCTCTTGCGCCTTCTGCTAATGATTTAATACGACCGTGGTATAAGTATCCTCCTCTATCGAATTTTACTGTTTCAACCCCAGCTTTTAACGCTTTTTCTGCAACAAGTTTTCCAACTGCAGCTGCAACTTCAACGTTAGTACCTTTTCCTATTTCTTTTTCTCTTGAAGAAGCAGACAACAATGTAACTCCGTTTACGTCATCAATTAATTGAGCATAAATTTCTTTGTTACTTCTAAATACAGATAATCTTGGACTAGTAGCAGTACCACTAATCGTTTTTCTGATTCTGAATCTGATTCTCTGTCTTCTTTGAGGTTTTGTTAATGACATAATCTCTTATTTTTTAAGCTGATTTACCTGCTTTTCTTCTTAATACTTCACCTACAAATTTAACACCTTTTCCTTTGTATGGTTCTGGCTTACGGAAACCTCTGATTTTCGCAGCTACAGCTCCTAAAAGTTGTTTATCTAATGATGTTAATTTTACAATTGGGTTCTTACCTTTTTCAGATATAGTTTCAACAGTTACTTCTGGAGCAACTTCTAAAACAATATTATGAGAAAATCCAAGTGCCAAATCTAATTTTTGTCCTTGATTAGAAGCTCTGTAACCTACCCCTACCAATTCTAATGATTTAGTAAAACCTTCAGTTACACCAACAACCATATTGCTGATTAAAGATCTATATAAACCGTGTTTTGCTCTTTGATCTTTATGATCAGATGATCTTTCTACTAAAACTTGATCACCTTCAACTGTTACAGTTACGTCCGAGAACTCCTGTGTTAGTTGACCATTTTTTCCTTTTACTGTAATGATACCGTCTTTAACTTCTACAGTTACTCCAGCAGGGATTACAATTGGGCTTTTACCTATTCTTGACATCTTATTTAGTCTTTAAAATTAGTATACGTAACAAATTACTTCACCACCTACATTTAATTGCTTAGCTTGTTTTCCTGTCATCAAACCTTTTGATGTAGAAACAATAGCAATTCCTAATCCGTTAAGGATTCTTGGTAATTTGGCTGCACCTGCATACTTACGTAAACCTGGTTTACTAATTCTTTGGATATCTTTAATTACTGGCTCTTTAGTATCTTTATCATACTTCAAAGCAATTTTGATTGAACCTTGAACGGTGTTCTGTTCAAATTTGTAACTCAAGATATAACCTTGATCAAATAAGATCTTAGTTATTTCTTTTTTTAGATTAGATGCCGGAATCTCAACAACTTTGTGGTTTGCAGCCACAGCGTTTCTAACTCGCGTTAAATAATCTGCAATAGGATCTGTGTTCATATTTATTAATTTGCGGCTATGGTTTTCTTTGAGTCTCTCTCATTGAACCTTTAACCAATTAAAATTCGTTTTTTACCAGCTGGCCTTTTTAACTCCTGGTATCAATCCACTGTTAGCCATTTCACGGAAAGTTACACGTGAAATACCGAATTGACGCATGTACCCTCTTGGTCTTCCAGTTAATTTACAACGATTGTGTAAACGTACTGGCGAAGCATTTTTAGGTAATTTTTGCAAACCTACGAAATCTCCAGCCTCTATCAAAGCTTTTCTTTTCTCAGCATACTTTTCTACCGTTTTTTGTCTCTTAACCTCACGGGCTTTCATTGATTCTTTTGCCATGTCTTAGTTCTTTTTAAAAGGTAAACCTAATTGAGTCAATAATGATTTTGCTTCTTTGTCTGTTTGAGCAGTAGTAACGAAAGTAATATCCATTCCTGAAATTTTGTTTACTTTGTCAATATCAATTTCAGGGAAAATGATTTGCTCTAAAACTCCAAGGTTGTAATTACCTCTACCATCAAATCCAGTAGCTTTGATACCACTAAAATCTCTTACACGAGGTAAAGCCGAAGTAATAAGTCTATCTAAAAACTCATACATTCTTTCTCCACGCAAAGTAACTTTTGCTCCAATAGGCATTCCTTTTCTCAATTTAAAAGACGCAACGTCTTTCTTTGAAATTGTAGAAACTGCTTTTTGTCCAGTGATCTTAGTTAACTCATCAACTGCATAGTCAATTAGTTTTTTATCAGATACAGCTGCACCAACTCCACGGCTCAAAACGATTTTTTCAAGTTTAGGAACTTGCATTACGTTTGTGTATCCGAATTCTTCTTTAAGAGCAGAGATTACTCTACTCTTATATTCCTCTTTTAATCTAGGTATATACGCCATTACTATAGTACTTGATTAGATTTTTTTGAAAATCTTACTTTCTTATCCCCCTCTACTCTTACACCTACTCTAGTTGTTTCCTTAGTTTTAGGATCAATTAGAGAGATATTAGAAATTTGAATAGGAGCTTCTTTCTTTACGATACCACCTTGAGGGTTTTTTGCACTTGGCTTCGTGTGTTTTGAAACCAAGTTTACACCTTCAACAATCGCTTTGTTTTTCTCACGGTCAACACGTAAAACTTTACCTTCAGCACCTTTGTGATCTCCAGCAATTACTCTTACAATGTCACCTGATTTTATTTTTAGCTTTATCATCTTATAACGAATTAAAGCACTTCTGGTGCTAATGATACAATTTTCATGAATTGTTTTTCACGAAGTTCTCTTGCTACCGGACCAAATACACGAGTTCCTCTCATTTCTCCTGCAGCGTTCAAAAGAACACATGCATTGTCATCGAAACGGATATAAGAACCATCAGCTCTTCTCACTTCTTTTTTGGTACGTACAACAACTGCAGTTGAAACAGCTCCTTTTTTCACGTTTCCGTTAGGAGTTGAATCTTTTATAGATACTACAATCTTGTCACCAACAGAGGCATACCTTCTTTTAGTACCTCCTAAAACACGGATAGTTAAAACTTCTTTAGCTCCTGTGTTATCTGCTACTTTTAGTCTTGATTCTTGTTGTACCATAATTATTTAGCTCTTTCTAGGATTTCAACCAATCTCCAACATTTTGACTTACTTAAAGGACGCGTTTCGCTAATTCTTACAGTATCTCCAATGTTACAGTCGTTTGTTTCGTCATGTGCAACAAATTTCTTTGTTTTCAATACGAACTTACCATATAATGGGTGTTTTACTTTAGTAACTTGTGCAACAACAATAGATTTATCCATTTTGTTTGAAGTTACAACACCAATTCTTTCTTTTCTTAAATTTCTTTTTTCCATCTTTCGCAGATTACAATTATTGCAATTCTCTTTTAGTAAGCTCTGTAGCCAATCTAGCAACTGTTCTTCTTAAACTTCTAATTTGAAGCGGATTCTCAATTGGAGATATTGCGTGAGCTAATTTTAGGTCAGCATAAGTTTTCTTAGCCTGGCTAAGATTTTCTTGCAACTGTGCTGCAGAAAGACCTTTTATTTCTGATTGTTTCATAATAATATAGATTATGCTTCGAAATCTCTAGCAACAACGAATTTAGTTTTTACTGGAAGTTTTTGAGCTGCAAGACGTAAAGCCTCTTTTGCAACTGACAATGGAACTCCTCCTACTTCAAACATAATTCTTCCGGGTTTAACAACAGCTGCCCAATATTCAACGGCACCTTTACCTTTACCCATACGTACCTCAAGAGGTTTCTTAGTAATTGGTTTGTCTGGAAATATTTTAATCCATAATTGTCCCTCTCTTTTCATGTAACGAGTTGCAGCAATACGTGCAGCTTCGATTTGACGAGAAGTTAAGAACATACCATCTTCATGAACAGATTTAATACCAAACATTCCGTTAGAAAGTTCATGCCCTCTCTGAGAGTTTCCTTTCATTCTACCTTTTTGTACCTTACGGTATTTTGTTCTTTTAGGCTGTAACATTTTTCTTTAATTTAAAAATTACTTTCTTTTACGAGCGTCTGGTTTTCCACCTTTCGAAAAGTTAGATTTTCCACGAGGAGCATCTCCACCTTTACCGCTAGCTTGTTTTTTGTCCATTCCAGCAAGCGGAGAAAGATCTCTCTTTCCGTAAACTTCACCTTTCATGATCCACACTTTGATACCCATTCTACCGTAAGTAGTATGCGCTTCAGCAAGTGCATAATCAATATCGGCTCTGAAAGTTGACAAAGGAATTCTTCCTTCTTTGAAACCTTCTGAACGCGCCATCTCAGCACCATTCAAACGACCAGAAATTAAAACTTTGATACCTTCAGCGTTCATACGCATAGAAGCAGCAATAGCCATTTTAATTGCACGTCTGTAAGAAATACGACTTTCGATTTGACGAGCGATGCTTGTTGCAACTAAATAAGCATCTAACTCAGGTCTTTTGATTTCAAAGATGTTAATTTGAACCTCTTTGTCAGTAATTTTCTTAAGTTCTTCTTTCAACTTGTCTACCTCTTGACCACCTTTTCCGATAATGATACCAGGTCTGGCAGTAGTGATAGTAACGGTTACAAGTTTCAAAGTTCTCTCGATAATTACTTTTGATACACTAGCTTTTGATAAACGAGCATGTACATACTTTCTGATTTTGTGATCTTCAGCTAATTTATCGCCGTAATCATTTCCACCATACCAGTTAGAGTCCCATCCTCTGATGATACCAAGTCTATTTCCAATTGGATTTGTCTTTTGTCCCATCTTGTATTAATTTGCTTGTGTGTTATTAATAGCTCCTAACACGATTGTTACGTGATTTGAACGTTTTCTAATTCTGTGTGCACGACCTTGTGGAGCTGGACGAAGTCTTTTTAACATCATTCCACCATCTACTCTGACCTCTTTAACAAATAATCCAGCTTCTTCTAAATTACCTTCACTATTTTTTTGCTCCCAGTTATTGATTGCAGATAATAATAGTTTTTCTAATTTTCTTGAAGCTTCTTTAGAACTGAATCTTAAGATGTTAAGTGCTCTTTCTACCTTCTGACCTCTTACCAAGTCCGCTACTAAGCGCATTTTTCTAGGTGAAGTAGGGCAGTTATTCAATTTCGCGAAAGCAATAGACTTATTAGCCTCTTTTCTCGCATCTGCTGTTTCTCTTTTACGAACTCCCATTGCTTCTTATTTTTTACCTTTATTTTTTGCTCCAGCATGACCCCTAAAAGATCTAGTTGGTGAAAATTCTCCTAATTTGTGTCCTACCATGTTTTCTGTTACGTAAACCGGTACAAATTGACGACCGTTATGAACTGCTATAGTTTGTCCAACAAAGTCAGGAGTAATCATAGAAGCTCTAGACCAAGTCTTAACCACTCCTTTATTTCCACCTGCAATGTTCTCTTCAACTTTCTTTTCTAACTTATAATGAACGAAAGGTCCTTTTTTTAATGAACGTGCCATATCTTAATTATTTCTTTCTACGTTCTACGATATACTTACTACTCGGGTTTTTCGGAGAACGAGTTCTATAACCTTTAGCCGGTACTCCGTTTCTTGAACGTGGATGACCTCCAGAAGAACGACCTTCACCACCTCCCATAGGGTGATCAACAGGGTTCATCGCTACTGGTCTTGTTCTTGGTCTTCTACCTAACCATCTTGTTCTACCTGCTTTACCAGATACTACTAATTGGTGATCAGAATTAGAAACTGCTCCAATTGTAGCCGAACAAGTCAACAAGATTAATCTTGTTTCTCCAGATGGCATTTTAATTGTAGCATATTTTCCATCTCTTGCCATTAATTGAGCAAAAGTTCCTGCAGAACGAGCAATAACAGCTCCTTGACCAGGTCTCAATTCAATACAAGAAATTACAGTTCCTAGAGGAACTTTACTTAAAGGTAATGTATTCCCAATTTCTGGTTGAGCGTCAGCACCAGAAACTAATTTCTGACCAACTTTCAATCCATTTTGAGCAATAATATAAGTTTTCTCTCCATCAGCATACGCTAATAAAGCAATAAAAGCAGTTCTGTTTGGATCGTACTCAATTGATTTCACTGTAGCTGGAATTCCATCTTTAGTTCTTTTGAAATCAATGATACGATATCTCTGCTTGTGACCACCACCCGTATAACGCATGGTCATCTTTCCTTGACTATTTCTACCTCCAGAGTTTTTTATCGGCGCTATCAAAGAGCGTTCCGGCTTATCAGTTGTAATGGCGTCATAACCATTCACAACTCTAAATCGCTGACCTGCGGTAATAGGTTTTAATTTTCTTACTGACATTGTTATATCTTAGATATTGTTGTAAAAATCAATTGTTTCTCCTTCTTGTACTTGAACAATTGCTTTTTTGATTGCATTTGTCTTTCCACTGATTAAACCACTTTTAGTGTATTTAGTAGTTCTATCTGGTCTTACATTCATTGTATTAACACTAACAACAGTTACACCATAAGCAGCTTCAACAGCTTTCTTAATCTCAACTTTGTTTGCTTTTTTATTAACAACGAACCCAAAACGGTTTAAAACTTCACTTTCTTTGGTTACTTTTTCCGTTACTATAGGCTTAATTATGATACTCATCTCCTATTATTTACTTAAATTTTCTTCAATTACTTCCAAAGAACTCTCCAAAAGCACTAAATTATTAGCATTTAAAATATCGTAAGTACTTAATTCCGAACTACTTACAACGTTAGACGCTTTTAAATTACGTGACGACAAATATACATTTTTATTGGTATTACCCAATACAAATAGAGATTTTTTATTTTCTAACTCTAAAGCTTTCAAAACGTTAATGAAATTTTTAGTGTTTGGAGCTTCAAAATTAAAGTCTTCAAGAACAATAATATTTGACTCTTTTGCTTTTATCGAGAACGCCGATTTTCTTGCCAAACGCTTCAAGCTTTTATTCAATTTGAATGAATAACTTCTTGGTCTAGGCCCGAAAATAGTTCCTCCACCTTTAAAAACAGGTGATTTAGCAGATCCTGCACGAGCAGTACCTGTACCTTTTTGTTTTTTAATCTTACGCGTACTTCCCGCTACTTCAGCTCTTTCTTTAGCTTTATGCGTTCCTTGTCTTTGATTAGCAAGATATTGCTTAACATCAAGATATACAGCGTGATTATTTGGTTCAATTGCGAATACTGAATCAGAAAGTTGAACTTTTCTTCCAGTATCTTTTCCGTTGAAATCTAATACTTTTACTTCCATTACTTCTGAATGATTACATAAGAGTTGTTATGACCAGGAACACATCCTTTAATAACAAGTAGGTTCTTATCAGCCACTACTTTTAAAACTCTAAGGTTTTGAACTTTTACATTTTCTCCTCCCATTCTTCCAGCCATACGCATTCCTTTGAATACTCTAGATGGATAAGAAGAAGCTCCCACAGAACCTGGCGCTCTTAAACGGTTATGTTGACCATGAGTTGCTTGACCAACACCACCAAAACCGTGACGTTTTACAACCCCTTGAAAACCTTTACCTTTAGACACACCTTGTACATCTACAAATTCTCCTTCAGCAAAAATAGAAACATCAATAAGATCTCCTAATTTTTGTTCAGTTGCAAATTCTTTGAATTCAACGACTTTTTTCTTAGCAACAGTTCCTGCCTTTTTAAAGTGACCTAAAGCCGCTTTAGTGGAATGTTTCTCGTTTTTGTCATCGAAACCAAGTTGCAACGCTTCATACCCGTCAACCTCTTTGGTTCTGACTTGGGTAACAACACATGGACCTGCCTCAATAACAGTACAAGGAATATTCTTCCCGTTCTCATCAAAAAGACTAGTCATGCCGATTTTTCTACCAATTAACCCAGACATAAATATTAATTATTAATTATTAAATATAAAAACAGAACACAATCGTTTAAGTGAAGCCGTTTTTAAAGTGGTGCAAAAGTATAACTTATTTACACACAAACCAAAAAAACTTTTCACTTAAACGAAGTGCTCTAATTTACTCTTGAAAAAAACTTAAACTTTGATTTCTACTTCAACTCCACTAGGTAATTCTAATTTCATTAAAGCATCGATAGTTTTAGATGAAGATGAATAAATATCAATTAATCTCTTATATGACATTACTTCAAATTGCTCTCTAGCTTTTTTGTTTACGTGCGGAGAACGCAATACAGTAAACAATTTTTTGTGAGTTGGCAAAGGAATTGGCCCTGTTACAACTGCTCCGGTAGTCTTAACCGTTTTTACAATCTTTTCAGCAGACTTATCTACCAACATATGATCGTAAGATTTTAATTTTATTCTGATTTTTTGACTCATTTTCTTAAAGATTAAGCGTTTCCTTTTGCTTTTTTGATTACTGCTTCTGAAATATTAGAAGGCGTTT
Organism: Flavobacterium sp. GSA192; assembly: GCF_006386525.1. Lineage (NCBI taxonomy): Bacteria > Pseudomonadati > Bacteroidota > Flavobacteriia > Flavobacteriales > Flavobacteriaceae > Flavobacterium > Flavobacterium sp. GSA192. The sequence goes on from NZ_VAHC01000007.1 coordinate 237,725, forward strand.
CTGCATAGTGAGAAAATTCCATTGTAGAAGTAGCTCTACCAGAAGACAATGTTCTCAATGTAGTTACATATCCAAACATTTCTGATAAAGGCACATCAGCTTTAATAGTTTTCGCACCATTTCTATCACCCATGTCATTAACCTGACCTCTACGACGGTTAATATCACCTACGATATCTCCCATGTTTTCTTCTGGTGTAATAACCTCCATTTTCATGATTGGCTCAAGAATTACAGCTCCAGCAGCCTTAGCCACTTCTCTATAACCCATTCTAGCTGCTAATTCAAAAGAAAGAGCATCAGAATCCACAGGGTGGAAAGATCCGTCTAACAAAGTCACTTTCAAACTATCAACTTGGTACCCAGCTAAAGGACCAGTTTTCATAGCCTCTCTGAAACCTTTTTCAACAGCAGGAATATATTCTTTAGGAACGTTACCACCTTTTACTTCATTCACAAACTGTAATCCTACAGGAACTTTACCATCAACCTCATCAGCAGGCTCAACTCTAAATACGATATCACCGAATTTACCACGACCTCCAGATTGTTTTTTGTAAACCTCTCTATGTTGAGCAGATTTTGTAAACGCTTCTTTATACTCTACCTGAGGCTCACCTTGGTTAACCTCAACTTTAAATTCACGTTTCATACGATCTACCAAGATATCTAAGTGAAGCTCACCCATACCTGAGATAATTGTTTGACCTGAAGCCTCATCAGTTCTAACAGTAAATGTTGGATCTTCCTCAGCTAATTTAGCCAAAGCCATACCCATTTTATCTACGTCAGCCTTAGTTTTAGGCTCAATAGCAATACCAATTACCGGCGCAGGGAATTTCATAGACTCAAGAATAATTGGGTGTTTTTCATCACACAATGTATCTCCAGTTTTGATATCTTTAAATCCAACAGCAGCTCCAATATCTCCAGCCTCGATATACTCGATTGGGTTTTGTTTGTTAGCATGCATTTGGTAGATACGAGAAATTCTTTCTTTGTTTCCTGAACGAGTGTTCAAAACATAAGAACCAGCATCTAAACGACCAGAATAAGCACGGAAGAAAGCTAAACGCCCTACGAATGGGTCAGTAGCAATTTTAAACGCTAAAGCAGCGAATGGCTCTTTTACATCTGGTTTACGTAAGATTTGAGTTTGATCCTCCTCTAACAATTCAGCATCATCCGGATGAATTCCTTTGATACCTTCTTTATCCATTGGAGAAGGCAAATATTTACAAACTGCATCTAACATGAATTGAACTCCTTTATTTTTGAAAGAAGACCCAGCAATCATAGGAATGATAGCCATATCCATAGTAGCAGCTCTTAACGCATTGTTGATTTCTTCCTCTGTAATAGAGTTTTCATCTTCCATATACTTATCTAAAAGATTCTCGTCATAAGTAGCGATTTCTTCGATAAGGATAGAACGATAATGCTTCACATCATCAATCATATCAGCTGGAATATCAACGATATCAAAAGTAGCACCCTGAGTTGCATCATGCCATACAATAGCCTGATTCTTCACCAAGTCAACCACCCCTTTGAAATCATTTTCTTCACCAATTGGCAAAGTAATAGCAACAGCGTTTGATTTCAACATATCTTTAACTTGTTGACAAACCGCCAAGAAGTTAGAACCCTGACGGTCCATTTTGTTTACGAATCCCATACGAGGAACTCTATATTGATCAGCAAGTCTCCAGTTAGTCTCTGATTGAGGCTCAACACCATCAACAGCAGAAAACAAGAAAACCAAACCATCAAGTACACGTAAAGAACGGTTTACCTCTACAGTAAAGTCAACGTGCCCAGGAGTATCAATAATATTAAAGTGGTATGGTAATGATTCCGGCAACAATTTACCTTGCTCAGTTGGGAAATTCCACTCACAAGTTGTAGCAGCCGAAGTAATAGTAATACCTCTTTCTTGCTCTTGTGCCATCCAGTCCATTGTTGCAGCACCATCGTGCACCTCACCAATTTTATGAGATTTACCCGTGTAAAAAAGAATACGCTCAGTAGTTGTTGTTTTACCAGCATCAATATGAGCAGCAATTCCGATATTTCTTGTATATTTTAAGTCTCTAGCCATTTCTTACGAATTAAAATCTAAAGTGAGAGAATGCTTTGTTAGCTTCTGCCATTTTGTGAGTATCCATTCTTTTCTTAACAGCCGCTCCTTCTTCTTTAGCCGCAGCTAAACATTCTGAAGCTAATCTTTGAGCCATAGACTTTTCATTTCTTCTTCTAGCATAAAGAATTAACCATTTCATTGCCATAGAAATTTTTCTGTCTGGGCGAATTTGCATTGGAATTTGGAATGTAGCTCCACCAACTCTACGGCTACGTACTTCTACGTGAGGCATAACGTTTGTTAAAGCATCTTTCCAGATTTCTAATGAAGTTTTTTCGTCATTTTGCTTTTTAGTTTCAATGATATCAATTGCATCATAAAAAACTTTAAAAGCTGTAGATTTTTTACCATCCCACATTAAGTTATTCACAAAACGCGTTACCAGTTGGTCATTAAACCTTGGATCTGGTAAAAGTGGTCTCTTTTTTGCCGCTCTTTTTCTCATGTCTTTTTTTTAATAAAAAGTTATGGGCTATCCGCTAAATGTTATGTGTTACAGATTTCCACTTACGCTTCAACCCTAACCCTTAACTCCTAACCTCTAACTCTTAACGTTTTAAATTACTTTTTTGCTTCTTTTGGGCGTTTAGCACCATACTTAGATCTTCTTTGCGTTCTTCCAGCAACACCTGATGTATCAAGCGCACCACGAACGATGTGATATCTAACTCCTGGTAAATCTTTTACCCTTCCACCCCTAACTAATACTATCGAGTGCTCTTGTAGATTGTGACCTTCACCAGGGATGTAAGCATTCACTTCATTACCATTAGTCAAACGTACACGCGCTACTTTACGCATCGCTGAGTTTGGTTTTTTTGGTGTAGTAGTGTAAACACGCGTACAAACTCCTCTTCGTTGAGGGCAAGAATCTAAAGCAACCGATTTACTCTTCTTAGTTATCTGAGTTCTTCCTGTTCTTACTAATTGTTGAATTGTTGGCATAATTAATACTAAAAATTATTATGTAAATATAAATCCCGCTTTTTACGGGGTTGCAAATGTATAAATTATTTTTTACTCTACAAATGTTAATTCATTAATTTTCAACCAGATTATCTTCTTTGCGTTTTTCAACAAACAAACACCCACCCCAAAACCACAACAAACTTCTTTTTCAAGACAAAAAGAAGCATAAATATTAGGATATTTAACAATAATTTAAGATTTTTGCTAATAAGAACCCAAATTATCAAAAATGAAACCAAAACTCAAAGTAATATTATTGCTATTTACAGCAATAATAACACAGCTTTCTTATTCACAGGAAAGACTTGTAACTGGAACCGTTTCAGACAACACCGGAATACCACTACCTGGTGTAAGCATCTTAGTCAAAGGAACACAATCCAGTACACAGTCTGATTTTGACGGTAAATTCAACATCAAAGTTGCTCCGACACAAACTCTAGTTTTTAGCTACATTGGTATGAAAACCCAAGAAATACCAGCTAATTCAACAAGCATTTCAGTAAAACTCCTAGACGACTCTATTGAACTTGAAGGAGTTGTCATTACTGCTTTTGGAATAAAAAGAAATCCTAAAGACTTAGGCTACTCGGTAAGCTCTATAAAAACAGAAGAAATCACCGAAAACTCCGAACCTGATTTAATACGTTCGCTCTCAGGCAAAGTAGCGGGAGTTAATGTAAATATTTCCAGCGGAGTAGCAGGAGCGGCCAACCAAATTACAATAAGAGGCGTCAATACCTTTACTGGAAACACCCAACCTCTTATCGTTGTTGATGGTGTAACCTATAACAACACCTCTGTTACCACATCCAACCAATCTACAGGAGGCGGAGCATACGAATCAGCATTATCTACCTTGGATCCAAACGACATTGCATCCATAAATATTCTTAAAAGTGCAGCGGCATCGGCGCTATACGGTTCGAGAGCTGTAAACGGTGTTATTGTTATCACCACTAAGTCAGGATCTGCTAAGTCAGCAAAAACAAATAAATCAACCGTAACTTTTGGCTCTGGTATTTATTTTGAAAACATTGCTAACCTTCCCGATTACCAAAACAAATACGGAGCAGGCGCTAATTTTAAATACAGTGAAACTTCTAATGGCTCTTGGGGACCTGCTTTTGGAAAAGCAGGAGTCGTTTACAACTTAAATGATGACGGCACCATTCCAACATGGGCAACCGTTGCTGAAGTAGCTCCGGAATTAGGATCTACCGTTCCTTATGTTGCCAAACCAAACAACGTAAAAGATTTGTTTCGCACAGGTCTAGTAGCAGACAACACCCTAGGCTTTAACTACACTGGGCAAGATGGCAGTTTCAATACTACTATTTCCAACTTAAACCAGGACGGATACATCCCTTACAATACTTACGACAGAACTTCTATTTCAATTGGTGGAAATTTCAATCTTTCAGACAAATTTACCATTGGTGGAAACATGAGCTTTTCTGACACTAAACAAATTGGAGGATTTTTTGGAGACGATTCTTTTGTTGACGAAGCAGTTGCTCCATCATTCGCAAGAACACTATTCATAGCCAGAAACTGGGATTTAAACCTACCTTTCGAAAATCCTGCAACAGGAAAATCAGTAACCCCAAACGGCAATCAATTTGATCATCCTCTGTGGTCATGGAAACACGACAAAATCACCACCAATACCACCAGAACAGTAGCTGGCGTTAATATGAATTACAAATTTAACGAACACATCTCTGCTTCTTACCGTATGGGTTACAATAAATACGACTTAAATCGTCAGGAAATTAGAGACAAAGGTTCTCTCGCTTACGGTGGAATTGGTGTTTTAAAAACAGAAAACTTTAACAATGAAGATATCGAATCTACCCTGTTAATTAATTTCAACTATCAATTATCCAAAGACATTGGACTAACAGCCATACTTGGAAACAACATTCTGCAAACAAAAACAAGCAGAACCAGTTATTTAGGAAAAGAATTTATCGTTCCTGACATATTTAATATGCGAAACACTAAAAACATCTCCAGCCTTTATGATGAGGGAGACATAAAAAGGAATGCCGGGATATTTGCCGACCTTACTTTCTCTTATAAAGATTACTTCTTTATAAACGCTACAGGACGTAATGATTTTTCTTCTACTCTGCCTGCTAACAACAATTCTTACTTTTATCCGTCTGTTAGTGGTTCGCTTATTGTAACAGACGCCCTAAAACTAGACAGCAAAGTACTGACATTTGCTAAACTTCGTGGAGGCTATGCTAAAGTAGGTAATGATGCTGCTGCCGAATTTTTAAACTCAACCTTATTAATTGGAGATGCTTACAATGAAAATCCGGTTATTGGAAACAATGATTATTTATCTGATCAACAAATAAAACCTGAATTCACTCAGGAATATGAGATTGGTGCTGATTTAGAATTCTTTAACAGACGCATTGCTCTGGATTTCAGTTTATACAAAAAACGCACAACTGACTTAATTACCGAAGTTAGCGTTCCTGTTTCTAGTGGATTTTTATCTTACAACACCAATGTAGGAGAAATGGAAAACAAAGGAATCGAAGTAGGCCTTACTCTAGTCCCGATTAAATCACAGGATTTCAAATGGACTCTTTTCTCAACTTTTACCAAAAACAAAAACAAGGTAACTAAAATTGCCGAAGGTCTGGACAGAAGCCCAATAGATATTGATCAAGTAGGCTACATCATTCAGGGAGAAGCTTTTGGTACTTTTTACGGAACAAAATTTGCAAGAGACAACGAAGGAAATTATCTAATTGATCCATCAAGCGGAGGTATTCTTGCAGCTACTGAAACAGGTATTATTGGGGATCCAAATGCCGATTTCAAAATGAGTTTTATCAATACCTTCAAGTATAAAAATATAAGTTTAAGAACTCAATTTGACTGGAAACAAGGTGGCGACATTCATTCAACAACCATAGAAAGCCTATTAGGAAGAGGAGTTACCAGAGACACAGAAGACAGAGAACACACTTATATCATTCCAGGGTATTTAGGAAACACTGACGGAACTCCAATGCTAGACAGCAACGATCAAAAAATTCCTAATACGACTCAAATCACAATGAATGATTTGTATTTCTCTCCCGGAACAAACGGAAATACATTTGCAATCAACAGTGTTGATGAAGCAACAGTATATGACGGAACCGTATTTAGATTAAGAGAAATTAGTCTAACCTACGATTTTCCTTCTCAATTATTAAAAAAATCATTTTTAGACAAAGCAAGCTTAAGTATATTAGGTAGCAACCTTTGGTATTTTGCTCCAAACGTACCAAAACATACAAATTTTGACCCTGAAGTAACTAGTTTTGGATCTAACAGATTACAAGGAGTTGAAGTAACATCAGCCCCAACAGCCAAAAGACTAGGATTAAAATTGAACTTAACCTTCTAAAAAGAACATCATGAAACTGCTAATAAAATCAAGAAAAAATACCTCAAAATTTGTGGTGTTATTGAGTTCGATACTCTTTTTAAGTTGTAATGACTATATGGATGTTAACACTGACAAAGACAATCCAACAACGGCTCCTTTAAGCTTCTTACTTACAGGAACACAAGTAGATTTAAACAAAACCACCAACTTTTTAGATCAATCAGGTAATGTTTTGCAAGTTTACACCCATCAAATGACCGCAAGGGAGGAACAAGATCAATATGGAGCCAAAGTAAACAATACCGGAGTTCAAAATGACTGGCAAAATCTTTACCTGACCCTTACAAATATCGAAACTCTTATTTCACAAGCTCAAGAATCAGAAGATTTAATCTATGTAGGAATTGCACAAATGCAAAAAGCTTATTTAATGTCGGTTGCAGTAGACCTATGGGGAGACGTTCCTTTTTCAGAAGCCAATCAACTCAAAAACGGCATTATAGCTCCTAAATTTGATAATCAGGAAGAAATCTACGCCGCTGTATTTGAACTAATCGAAACCGCTAAAACAAATTTAAAAAGCAACCAAGGTTCTAAACCAAAAGCGGATGATTTATTCTATGGTGGAGATACTGAAAAGTGGGTACGTTTTGCTAATACTTTTAAATTAAAACTATACAATCAAACCCGCTTAACAACAAACTTTGATCAAGATGGTCTTGATGCTTTAATTGCCGAAAACAACTTCTTCAAGTCTATTGATGATGATTTTGAATTTAAACACACTAAAAACATATCACCTACAGACGAAAGAAACAAATTATTTCTGGAATCATACAATAGCTCTCAATTTGGCACCTACATGAGTCCATGGTTCTATGAAATACTTATGGGAATGAATCCAAATATTCACCATGAAAATCCTGACCCCCGAATTAAGTATTATTTCTATAACCAACTTGAAGCCGGAGAATTACCTGAATTAGCAGACGAGGATACAGGCGATCCAAAAGCGGATTATTGGGATGCTAATACTGGTTTTTTCAGTATCCGTTTTGGTAGCCAGGGTCCCTGGAGAGATTTTAGCGCAGAAAATTCAAATACTTACCCTGGAATTTTCCCATGCGGAGGAAGATATGATGATGGAGAAGGAGAAACTATGGATGCAACAACTGCAACAGGTGTAGCACCTCACAGAATATTAACCTACGATGAATTTTTATACATTCAAGCCGAATTAATTCAAGCTGATTTACTAAACGGAAACGTAGCTACAAAACTACAGGAAGCAATGGAAGCCAGTTTTGCAAAAGTGGATCAAGTAGTAGTTAATAGCGGAACCACACAAGTTGTACCTAAATTAGTAGGAAGTACAGAAGTGGAAGATTTCATAGACAATATAATTACCGAATTCAACAGTGGAAACGATAATAAAAAGCTTGAAATTATCATGACTCAAAAATGGGTAGCCACTTTTGGAGACCCAATGGATCAATACACGGATTACCGAAGAACCGGATTTCCTGTTTTAGCAAATCCTAACTCAACATCAGGTGAATACCAGTTAAACAATGAAGATAATTTTCCATTAATTGACTCCGAAACGGTACTCAATACAGCCTATCCACGTTCATTATTTTGGCCACAGAGCGAATTAAACGTAAACAAAAATGCTCCGGCTCAAAAAACACCCGGGAATTACAAAATCTTTTGGGAAAACTAATCAAAATAAAGAGTCATGAAAAAAATTCAACACATAATCACGATACTCTGCTTATTATTTTTACTCCCATGTTGTGAAAACGACGGAGGAGATTCTAAAATAAGCACACAAAAAGGAGCGCTGCCTAATATCCAAAAATTAGAAAACACTGATAGTTTTATTGATCTAGTTGCTGTACAAAATAATCAGGAAATCAATTTAGGTTTCTCTGTTGATTTAGCCATTGGTAAAATTTCTTCAATGGATATAATTGGTCTATACATTAAATCTGACGGAACAATAATTAAAGCAACTCTAGCTTCAAATATCACTTCTTTTCCTGTTTCATTTAATCTTAATCGCAACGATTTATATGATGCCTTTGAAAATCTAAACAGTTCTGAAGATTTTGCCACAGGAGACCAATTAATCATTTCAGCTGACATAACTTTGAAAGATGGCACTGTTTTAAAAATAATAAATGATGATGGGACTAATAATTTTAGCTCAAACATTGCTACTTCAAATTTGTACAAAGTATTCCAAACGTACAATGTTTCTTGTCCATCTTATTTAGCTGGCACATACAACTACAGCACCACTAATATAGGAGATGGTTCTTATTTTACATCTGACGTTTTTACTGGAACTGTTACATTTGAAGATCAAGGAGGGGGAGTTTATATAATTTCTGACGGAACCTTTGGCGGTTACACTGCCTTATATGACGAGACTGCAATTGGTGTGGAACTAAAAGACATTTGTAACCAAATTTCATTTCAAGGATCAAATCAATATGGCGACACTTTCACTATGTCCAATCTAGTTGTAAACGGAAACAAATTAACTTTTCATTGGGAAACCTCATTTGGAGAATTTGGAGACACCACTTTAACCAGAACCGACAACACTAATTGGCCTAATTTGACCCTATAAAACAAGCTATTTATATAAAAAAATCCATCCTAAAACGGGATGGATTTTTTTTATATATTTGCGCCATGGAAAAAGAACATCAAATATTCGGAATTAGAGCCATTATTGAAGCTATTCAGGCTGGAACAACAATAGACAAAGTATATATTCAAAAAGAAGCCTCTGGCGAATTGATGAAAGACTTGATGAAAGTCATGAAACGCGCTAATGTAAATTTCTCTTATGTTCCTGTTGAAAAACTAAACAAACTGACTCCTAACAACCATCAGGGTGCTGTTGCTTCTATCTCCCCTATTTCTTTTTTTGATTTAGAAACTTTAATAGAAACAGTAATCGAAAATGGAAAGAAACCATTATTTTTGATATTGGATCAAATATCTGATGCCCGTAATTTTGGTGCTATTATCAGAACTGCCGAATGTACCGGAGTAAACGGAATAATCATCCAAAAATCAGGTTCAGCTCCAGTAAACGGGGACACGGTTAAAACATCGGCTGGTGCAGTTTTCAATATTCCTATTTGTAAAGTAGAACACATTAAAGATGCTATTTTCCTTTTGCAAGGAAGCGGAATCAAAACCGTTGCCGCTACTGAAAAAACAGACGATACTATTTATAATGTTAACATGAACGAACCAGTAGCTATCATCATGGGTTCTGAAGATCGTGGAGTAAATCCATCAGTATTAAAAATTGTTGACGAAAAAGCTAAACTACCTATGTTTGGAACGATTGGTTCTTTGAACGTATCTGTAGCCTGTGGTGCATTTTTATACGAAGTGGTAAGACAGAGAAGTTAAAAATTTTAGAATTCAGTCCCGTCCCGATAAATATCGGGAGCTATCGGGATAGATTTAAATAATATAAAAAAGGCGAATTAAGACTCAGGTTTTGATTCGTCTTTTTCTTTTGGGACAATTTCATAATTCACTTCCTGATTGGAAATATAGTAATTCTGAAAACCATCCAATTCCTCCACTTCTTCTCTTGGAGGATTTACAAAATTACCATTTTCATCAAATCGCTGCATAAACTTGTCCTCAGACGGATTATAATCAGGCATTTCCCATTCGTATTTAGGCACTTTTTTAAACTCAGGCGTTTGATACAAAACAGCTAAAACAAAACCTGTAATCAATCCTGCCAAATGCCCTTCCCAGGAAATACTATTATCCACCTCAGGAAAAATGTACCAAATCATTCCACCATACATCATAATTACTGCTAAAGACAAAGCCACCAAACGATAATATTGTGTCATTATTCCTTTAAAAAAGATAAAAGCAAACAACACATAAATCAATCCGCTGGCGCCAATATGATAACTTTCTCTCCCAATTAACCAGGTTAAAACACCCGAAAACAAAATACCGTAACCAATGACTTTAATAGACAATTTTGAATAAAAAAACTGCAAAGCTGCCAGTAAAACCAAAAGCGGAATGGAGTTATTGTAAAGATGATTCAAATCGGAATGGATAAACGGGCTAAAAATAATGCCTTGCAATCCTGAGAAAGTCCGCGGATAAATTCCTTTTTCTACAAAGTCAAAATCAAAACGAATTTGGAGCCAATACACAAACCACAGCGTCAACACAAAAAAAAGTGGGAGTCCCACAACCGCGTTTGTAAATTTGAAATGTTTATCCATTTGTTTCTTTTTGAAAAATTCAATCAATTATGTAACCAAAGTCAAGATAATGCTATTTTGTCAGGAATTAATTTATTTTATTTCAAAAAGAAATTAGACCACTTAACACGCACGTATTTTAGCCCAGATCGAAGCGGCATCCTTTTATCTCGTTAACCAAACGAGATAAAAGATATAGTGGAGAACTGGAATAGCTTCAAATAAAAATAGTAATTTTACGGCATGGAAGCACCACTAGCAGAACGCATACGCCCGCAAAAACTGGACGAATACATCAGTCAATCCCATTTGGTTGGGCCAAATGGTTCTTTGACACAGCAAATTTCCAAAGGAATTATTCCGTCATTAATATTTTGGGGACCACCGGGAACGGGGAAAACTACCTTGGCACAAATTATTGCACAGGAATCTCAACGTCCGTTTTTTATCTTAAGCGCCATCAATTCGGGAGTAAAAGACATTCGTGATGTAATAGAAAAAGCCAAACAAAGTGGCGGACTTTTCACTGCCAAAAACCCAATTTTATTTATTGATGAGATTCATCGTTTTAGCAAATCACAGCAGGATTCTCTACTGGCTGCAGTAGAAAAAGGTTGGATTACACTAGTTGGTGCCACAACCGAAAACCCCAGTTTTGAGGTCATTCCCGCTTTGCTTTCGCGCTGTCAGGTTTATGTCTTAAATGCCTTTACCAAAGCTGATTTGGAATCCCTATTGGAACGTGCAATGAAAACGGATGTTTATTTAAAAACCAAAAACATCCGATTAAAAGAAACCGAAGCTTTGTTGCGACTTTCAGGCGGAGATGGACGCAAACTATTAAATATTTTCGAATTGGTCGTAAATGCTTCGGCTGGAGACGAAATTATCATCACAAACAATCGTGTTCTTGAATTGGTTCAACAAAACACAGTTTTGTATGACAAAAGTGGTGAACAACATTATGACATTATTTCGGCTTTTATCAAATCCATTCGTGGAAGCGATCCCAACGGTGCTGTTTATTGGTTAGCCCGTATGATTGAAGGCGGCGAAGATGTAAAATTTATTGCCCGAAGATTGCTGATTTCAGCCAGTGAAGACATCGGAAATGCCAACCCAACAGCCTTAATTATGGCCAATAATACATTTCAGGCGGTTACGACTATTGGCTATCCCGAAAGCCGTATTTTACTGAGCCAATGCGCTATTTATTTGGCTACCTCACCTAAAAGCAATGCTTCCTATATGGCAATAAATAGCGCACAACAAATAGTGAAACAAACCGGAGATTTATCTGTTCCAATCCATTTGCGAAACGCACCAACTAAATTAATGAAAGAACTGGGATATGGCGAAGAATATAAATATTCGCACGAATATGCTAATAATTTTGCAGAGCAGGAATATTTACCCGAAGAAATTAAAAACACTCCTATATATGTTCCCGGTGATAATTCCAGGGAAAAAACAACCCGGGAATTTCTTAAAAACCGCTGGAAAGACAAATACGGCTATTAAGAAAGTTAGAAATTAGAAGTCAGAGGTTAGAAGTAAAAAAACAGATTTCAGACTAGATGATTAACATTCTTAATCTGAAATCTGAACCCGATAGCTATCGGGACTGAAATCTGAACTAAAACTTAACGTTTATCTTTTCGGAAACTAATTGATCATTTTGATAATATTCAAAAAACCATTGGTTTTCTTTTTTAATCAAAACACCTTGCTGATTTCCTTTTTGAGCTAAGAAAGAATTAGCATCAGAGGTTTTATAAAGTTTAATCACCACACTTGGTTTGCTGTCAATAAGCTGGTAATTTCCTCCTGCAAGTGGCTGTGCAAAAAGCAATTCGTTTGGATCAATAACAACAGCTGCTACCGATTGTGCTACTGTTTCCACTTTCTCTACTTTTTCAATCTTCTCTACTTTTTCCTGTCTTGCCGGTTTTGCTTCTACAGCAACATTTGTTCCGCCATTGTACTGGTATTCTAGTTCATAAACCGAAGTAAAAGCCTTATTTAAAGCATCCGTATAAGCTAATTGAAATTCTTTTTCTCTACTCATACCTACTTCTGATTGATAGACAATTTTGCCATAGCAATCTTTAAATGTAATGTATAATTTTGTTGTTAAAAAGGCATTTTCTTTTACTATATCATAATTCAACACAGCACATCTGTTAATGTCATTTGGAACAACCTGGTTCGAATAATACACATCAAAACCCACTTTATTCAAATTAAACTTAGATAAAGTTGCCAAACGATATTGATTTTCTGATTTTAAAAATTCGTATTTTAAAGGTACAACTACCGTTTTATAATCGTTTAAAGATTGTGCAAATCCAAAGCTGGAAACCAGTAATAAAAGCAATAAGAATTGTTTTTTCATATTAAGTTAATTTTGATTGTTGTTAGTTTATAGTATATAGATTGTGTCTTATTCAATTAGTTGCTTCAAAGATTACTATCAATAAAAAATAATTTACAGGTAATTTTTAAGTTCTAATAAATGATTGATTTGTTTAATATTATTATCTACAAGTTGTTTACTTTCGTTAAAATAAATAGCATCAATTCCCGCTTCTAAAGCTCCTAAAACATCCGCTTCAATGGAATCGCCAATCATGATACTGGTTTCTTTTTTGGCTCTTGCCAAATCCAAAGCATATTCAAAAATAATAGGATTCGGTTTTTTAACTCCAGCCATTTCCGAATTGGTAACAGTCGAAAAATAAGTGTTTAAATTAGCATTTGTAAGCTTCTTAACTTGTACATGAGCAAAACCATTGGTAATGACGTGCAACTTGTACTTTTTGTTCAGATATTCCAAAATTTCAAAAGTCCCTTCAAAAAGATGATTGTTCTCAGTCAACAAATCGATGTACTCTTGCGAAATAACATCAATTTCGGCATCTGAAATCTCATAACCAATCGCATCAAAGGATAATTTCAATCGATCGTATCGCAACTGCTGATGTGTGATTTTATCATACTGATACAATTTCCAACACTCTTGATTGATAGGAATATAATGAGATATAAATGAATCGATGTTTACTTCAGGATGACTTTGAGCAAAAATAGTCTCAAAGGTTATTTTCGAATTTTTATCAAAATCCCAGAGGGTATGATCCAAATCAAAAAACACATCTTTTATATTATCAATTCTCATTTTTACTTTTTAAAAAATCCCTTCATCCACAAAGCTAAAATATTTTGTCTCAGTCACAATCAAATGATCCAAAACTTTAACATCTAGACTATCTCCTGCTTGTTTTAATTTCTTAGTAATTTGTTTATCGGCATCACTTGCAACTAAAGCCCCTGATGGATGATTATGACACAATATCAAAGCAGTTGCGCCTTTTTCGAGTGCCATTTTAAAAACCAAACGCACATCTACAATTGTTCCTGTAATACCGCCTACGCTAATTTGTGCTTTCGAAATCACCTTATTGGAATTATTCAGATACAAAATCCAAAATTCCTCATGTGGCAATTCGCCAATAATGGGTTGCATGATTTCAAAAACAGTCTTACTCGAAGTAACCTTAGTTAATTCAACAGCTTCCTCTACTCTTCTTCGTCTTCCCAGTTCCATGGCGGCAATTATCGAAATCGCCTTTGCCTCACCTATACCCTTAAATTCCATCAATTGCGCCATAGACAATTTGCCAAGGCTATTCAAATTATTAGCTACTTTGGACAAAATCCTTTTGCTTAAATCAACCGCAGATTCGTTCCTGCTTCCAGAACCAATTAAAATAGCAATTAACTCGGCATCACTTAAAGCACTTTTGCCTTTGAGCATCAATTTCTCTCTAGGCTTATCGTCTTCAGACCAATTGGTAATAGGGAAATGATTGTTTTCCATAGCAAAAGATTCAGTTTACAACAACTCACATATAGTAAATATAGTACTAAATCTTTTAAACACAAACTCGTAACTCCTCTAAATTGAGATTCCTATGGAAAGACAAACTTTGAAGTTAGTTTTTATTCAATCAAACCTTTTACTTCATCAAAATTCAATCCACCATAATTTCCAGAACTCATCAATAATAAAGCAGAATTATCCAGTTTTAAATTGAAAAGATATTCTTTAAACTCAGCAGGATTAGTATAAATAATCAAATCTTCACGATTGAATGCTTTGGCAATTTGCTCATAAGTTACTTCTTCCAATTGCTTAATTTTTACCGCATCGGGAGAATAAAACACAACCGCTGTATCGGCATTAGCTAAAGCCCCTTCGTATTCTTTCAAGAACTCGGCGTTCAAACTGCTGTAAGTATGCAGCTCTAAACAAGCCACGACGGTTCTATCCGGATACTGTTCCTTTACGGCTTTTGTAGTTGCAGAAACCTTAGATGGAGAATGTGCAAAATCTTTGTAAGCTACTTTTGTTTTGCTTTCAGCAATTTTTTCCAAACGCTTCGAAGCTCCTTTAAAACTCGCAATCGCTTCATAAAAATCGGCTTCATCCACACCCATATTTTGACAAATCCATTTGGCTCCAGCCAAATTATTCAAATTGTGTGCTCCAAATACCTCTATTGGCATATCACCTTCCGGAGTTTCTAATAAAGTTGTTCCGTTTTCTACTCTGTAATTTGGTGTAGAATAAGGTATTTTTCGAATTGGATTTGTAGCTGCTTCTGCTACTCGTTTAACTTCGGGATCATTTTCGTTGTAAACTAAAATTCCGCCATTGGTAATTTTATCAATAAAAATTTCAAACTGTTCCACATAATTTTCATACGTTGGAAACACATTGATATGATCCCAGGCAATTCCTGAAATCAGAGCGATATTAGGTTGGTACAAATGAAATTTTGGTCGTCTGTCAATTGGCGAAGACAAATATTCATCACCTTCCAAAACCATGAAATCATTTTCTTCGGTAAGATGCACCATCGTATCAAAACCTTCTAATTGTGCACCCACCATATAATCCACTTCAATATCGTGGTAATGCATGACATGCAAAATCATTGAAGTAATAGTAGTTTTTCCATGCGAACCACCAATAACTACACGGGTTTTATTCTTAGATTGTTCGTATAAAAACTCAGGATACGAGTAGATTTTCAATCCCAATTCCTGAGCTTTCAACAATTCAGGATTATCGGCTTTGGCATGCATTCCTAAAATAACAGCATCAATATCAGCAGTGATTTTTTCAGGAAACCAACCTAATTCAGCGGGTAAAATTCCTTTTTTCTCTAAACGTGATTTCGAAGGTTCAAAGATAGCATCGTCACTTCCTGTAACCTGATATCCTTTGTTGTGTAATGCTAATGCCAGATTGTGCATGGCACTTCCGCCAATAGCTATAAAATGTGTTTTCATATTAATTATTCGCTTATGCGTAAGTTTATTTTCCTTAATTAATTGTCGCTTTTCTTTTTATACTCTTCTAAAACCGCTTGAGCCTTATCAGGAGATTTCATTTTATTGGCATACAAATTAGCCAATTTTTGATAGGTTTTCTTCGAATTCCCCACAGCTATGGCCTTTTTATAATGTTGCTCGGCTTTTGTGTATCTTTTAAAATATTCATCGATATGCCCTCTGGATAAATGACCGTCAACAGCGGATATTTGCAACAGTTCATTCGAATACTGAATGGCTTTTTTCTCACTTCCTCCCAAAATTCCCGGCAATTGAAGATTCAATTCTATCAAAGCCCATCTGGCTTCAATGTGTTTTGGGTTTAACTGTATGGCTTTTTCAAAATTCGTCCGCACTTCATCAATCATTCCTAATGCCTTGAATTTATTCACTTCTAAGGCTTTCATACCTAAAACACCTCCGTATTTAAAATAAAAATTGGCTTCAGAAGGTTTGGCTTTCTTCAGTTTTCCGTAATACAACAAGGCTTCGTCCCAGGCTTTACTGCGTCCTGCAATATCCCCTAAACATTCCATGATTTTGATATTGGATGGATTTTTTTTCAAAAGAACTTCAAACATAGGCTTAGCCTGTTCGAATTTTCCTTCTTCAAATAATTGCTGGGCTTTCTCAAAATTTGCCTGAGAAAAAACCACTATAGGAAATAAAAATAATAACAGCAGAATGTGTTTCATTTTCCAAAAATAAGCAAATTTAAAAGGATTATAAAAACTTTATCTCTTATAAAAACAATAAATAGTAACCTAATAGAAATCTTAAAACAACCTTTTAATAACATCTCTAATTTACTTTCGTAAGATGAAAATTCAGAAATATGAAAATATTCTATGCCATACAGGCAACAGGAAATGGGCACATCAGTAGAGCAACACAATTGTATCCTTATCTACAAAAATTTGGTAAAGTAGATTTTTTTTTAAGTGGAAACAATGCCAGTTTAGACATCAAATTACCCATAAAATTCAAGAGTAAAGGTTGTAGTTTACACTACAGCAAATGTGGCGGATTAAATTATTGGGACATTCTTAAAAACATTAAACCACGCCAAATATACAAAGATGCCGATGCGCTTCCGTTAAAAAATTATGATGTAATCATCAATGATTTTGATTCTATTACTTCCCTTGCTTGTAAAATGCAAAAAGTACATTCGGTTCAGTTAGGACATCAGGCGAGTTTTATTTCTGCCAATACTCCCAGACCCGAAAAAAAGAGCATAATGGGCGAAATGATTCTGAAACACTATGCGCCATCTACTAAAAATATTGGCTTACATTTCGAAAAATACGATTCTTTTATCCTTCCTCCCATCATCAAAGACGAGATTATTCAAGCTGAACCCACCAACTTAAAACACATTACGGTTTATTTGCCATCTTTCGACAAAGACTGTCTTGAAAAAGCGTTTAACAAAGTAAAAGACGTAGAATTTCACTGGTTTTTACAAGGTGTCGAGTTCAAACACACCATTGGAAACATTACTTATTTTCCGGTAAACCAAAAAAAATTCAACGAAAGTTTAATCTTCTGCGAAGGGATTATTACGGGCGGGGGGTTTGAAACTCCTTCCGAAGCTTTACACTTAGGCAAAAAGATTCTTTCTATTCCTATCATGAACCATTACGAACAAGAATGCAATGCCGCTGCTTTGAAAAAAATGGGTGTTCCTGTTGTTTATGAAGTTGGGAAAAACTTTGAAACTATTATAGAAAATTGGCTCAACCAGGATATTATTTATCCAAAAATGCAAGCCAATAACATCCCTGAAACTTTGCAATATTTGTTTGATACATATAGAGAATAAGAAAAATATTGATTTTTTTTAAAACAAAAAAACCACTAACGAATTCAATTCCTTAGTGGTTTTTATATATTGTAAAAATGTTATTTACTCATTCAACATTTTCCAAAGTTTATCTTTCAATTCTGTTAATCCTTGTTGGGCAACAGAAGAAATAAACAAATAAGGAACATCTTTGAAAGCAGCATCCAATTCTACTTTTAGCTCAGCTCTCAATTCATCATCCAGCATATCGCATTTAGTAATGATTAAAAGGCGTTCTTTGTCTAACATCTCGGGGTTGTATTTGGTCAATTCGTTAACCAAAATATCGTACTCCGCTTTAATGTCCGGCGTATCTACAGGAACCATAAACAGCAACGTAGAGTTACGCTCAATATGACGCAGGAAATAATGTCCCAAACCTTTTCCTTCGGCTGCTCCTTCAATAATCCCCGGAATGTCGGCAATTACAAAAGATTGAAAATCTCTATAGGCGACAATTCCAAGATTTGGTTTTAAAGTCGTAAACGGATAATCAGCAATTTTTGGCTTAGCAGAAGTCAAAACCGATAATAAAGTAGATTTTCCTGCATTTGGGAACCCAACTAAACCTACATCGGCCAAAACTTTCAATTCCAGAATAACGTCCATTTCTGTACCCGGCAACCCTGGCTGAGCATATCTTGGAGTCTGATTTGTAGAACTTCTAAAATGCCAGTTTCCTAAACCTCCTTTACCTCCCTGGCAAAGAATTCTTTTCTCTCCATGTTCAGTAACTTCAAATAAAACTTCACCCGTTTCTTTGTCTTTCACAACAGTTCCTAATGGCACTTCGATAATTTTATCTTCTCCATCAGCTCCGGTACTTCTATCTCCTCCACCGTCTCCACCGTGACCCGCTTTAATATGGCGTGCAAATTTCAAGTGAAACAAAGTCCAAAGTCCTTTATTTCCGACTAAATAAATGTGTCCTCCACGACCTCCATCACCTCCATCTGGTCCTCCATACTGGATGAACTTTTCTCTATGTAAATGCGTAGAACCTTTTCCTCCTTTTCCGGATGAAACAAATATTTTTACGTAATCTACAAAATTTCCTTCTGTCATTTTTTTAAGTGTTCAGTCATCAGTTTTTTAGTATTCAGTTTCAGATTGCTCCAAATTAACACTAAATCTTTCGACAATTTAATTCATTTTTCAATGTTCATTTTTTTAATCGCAAAAACTGCCAACTAAAAACGGGAACACTGAATACTTTTATTTTAGGGCTTTCACCATTACTTTATCAATCTTCACACCATCCATATCGATGACCTCCAATTCAAATCTGTGCCATATCAATTTTTCTCCTTGTTTTGGAATACGTGACAATTCGGTCATGATTAATCCGCTTACAGTTGTTACTTCATAATCGCTTAACAATTCGTCCAAATCAAAATAAGTTAAGAAATCATGTAACGAATAATGTCCGTCAACTAACCAACTGCCATCTTCCCTTTCGATCAATTGAAAATCTTCTTTATAAAAATCAGATGCGTTACCCACCAATGCTTCCAAAATGTCATTCAACGTGATTATTCCTTGAAAAACACCGTATTCGTCAGCAATAACAGCATAATGGATTCCTGTCTTTTTAAAATTTTCCAATGCATTGTAAGCCGTTGTGTACTCCATTAAATAAGGCGGCTCTGTCATGATACTTTCCAATTTGAAATTTTCTTTCTCAATGGTAGCAAAAATATTTTTCAGACTCACCACACCTACAATCTCATCAAAATTATCCTTATACACCGGATAAAAAGAATGTAATTCCTGAAGCATAAACTCTTTGACCTGACTTTTATTCGAATCTAATGGTAACATCACCACCGAATTTCTATGGGTCATCAACGAATTTACTTTACGGTCACCAATATGAAAAACGCGTTCCACAATATCCTGTTCAATCTCCTGAACTTCCCCTACCTCGGTTCCTTCTTTGATAATGGCTTTAATTTCTTCTTCGGTAACTTTCCCATCTGCCGTTGGTCTTATTTGAAGAATATTCAATAAAAACTCGGTCGAATGGGTCAACATCCAAATAAATGGAGCGGTAACAATCGAAACTATTTTCATTGGCATGGCAACTCCTTTTGCAATCGCTTCAGGATAATTCAAGCCAATTCTTTTGGGCAATAATTCACCTAATACTAATGAGAAAAAAGTCAATACTACCACCACAATTCCTACTGCGATAGAATGCGCTTGAGGTTTTAAAATTGCAAAACCCGAAACAAAAACTTCTACATCAGTCGTAATCTTATCACCACTAAAAATACCGGTCAAAATTCCTATTAGTGTAATCCCAATTTGAACTGTTGACAGAAATTTATTTGGCGAATTAGCCAAATCCAGCGCTATTTGTGCACTATTATTTCCTTTTTTAGCAGAATTTTCCAGTCTTGATTTCCTTGCCGAAATCAATGCAATTTCGGACATCGAAAAAAGTCCGTTAAGTAAAATCAAAAAAAGAATTATAAATAGTTCCATTCAGTATGTTGCTAGTTTAAAAATTTAAAGTTTAAGGTCGCTAAATAACTCTAGCAACTTTAAACTTTAAACATCAAACATTTTTTATTTACAAATTGTCAATTACGTTACTTAAACGCTCTGTAATTTCAGCAATAGTTCCAATACCGTTTACGGCATGAAATTTATTTTGCTCTTTATAAAATCCAATAAGAGGTGCTGTTTTCTCATTGTATTCCTGATATCTGTTACGAATTTTTTCTTCATCCTGATCATCTGCTCTTCCAGAAGTTTTACCTCTTTCTAATAATCTGGCTACAAGAATTTCATCATCAGCTTCTAATGCAATTGTAGCTGTAATTTTTTGATTTTTTGTAGTCAAAAAAGCATCCAAAGCTTCTGCCTGAGCAATTGTTCTAGGAAAACCATCAAATAAGAAACCTGCAGAATCCGGATTAGCTTCCACTTCACTTTGCAACATTTTAATTGTCACTTCATCAGGAACTAATTCACCGTTATTGATATAGGTTTGCGCTAGTTTTCCCAGTTCAGTTTCATTTTTGATATTAAATCTAAAAATATCACCTGTTGAAAGATGAGTCAAATTGTATTTTCCTTTTAAAAACTCTGCCTGAGTTCCTTTTCCTGCTCCTGGTTTCCCAAATAAAACAATGTTAGTCATAAACTTTTTTAATTTTTATTTAATGATTTATTCTTTTAACTGATATACTTCCGGTAAATTCCTGCCTAAACCATCATAGTCCAAACCAAAACCTACTATAAATTTATTTGGAATCTGAATTCCAATATAATCAATTTTAACCTCTTTTTTATAAGCTTCAGGCTTAAAAAAAAGAGTCGCTATTTTAAAATGTTTCAAGTTTTGTTTCTTAAACAAAGCTTTCAACTCAACAATAGTGTGACCAGTATCGATAATATCTTCAATCACCACAACCGAACGCCCCGTTAAATCCTGATTCAGACCGATTAATTCTTTCACCTTTTCAGTTGACGACAATCCGTTATAAGAAGCCATTTTCACAAAACTCACTTCGCATGGTTTTTTATAACTTTTTACAAAGTCGGAAACCACCATGAAAGAACCGTTCAAAACACCAACAAAAACCGGAATTTCATCAACAAAATCAGCTTCAATCTGAGCTACCATTTTCTGGATAACAAAGTCAATTTCTTCGGCAGAAATAAACGGAACAAATTGTTTATCGTGAAGTTGAATCATTATTTTTTATTTTAAAATAATGCGCAAAGATAGGGATTTCGAAATTGAGTTTTGCAATTGATTCTTAATTTGTATTTTTAATGCCAATTCTTACAAAACCATGAGTGAATTAGCCACAATTATTGCACAAACAACAGGATATAAAAACAGCCGACAAGCCGCTGCCAATTACGTCATGAAACACACTGAACTGATGGATGATTTTATGCAAATTTGTTTCGAAAACACCAATCCTGACCATTACAAAGCCTGCTGGGTCATGGAATTGATTGCCTTAGAAAAACTGGATTCCTTTCAAAATTACCTGCCTTTAATTTGTTCCAAAAGCAAAACACTCTCTAACGAAAGTGCTATTCGACCGCTTTCAAAAGTCATTTTTCTACTCATCGAAGCGCATTACAAAACTCCGAAAAATGAAATTCATTTTACCGAAACCCAACGCCAAAAACTCATCGAAATTAATTTTGACTGGCTTATAACCGATACAAAAGTCGCTTCAAAAGTGTATGCCATGCGTAGTTTGCTGCTTTTAGGAAAAGAATACCATTGGATTCATCCCGAATTGCAAACCATTTTAGCTAAGGATTTCAGTACGCATACTGCGGCCTACAAATCGGTTTCTAAGCATATTTTGAAGAAAATAAACCATCAAAAATAATTATTACGTACATTTGTAAAAAATATACGTATCATGAACACTAAGCTCACTTTATCGTTAGAAAAAGAAGTCATAGAACAAGCAAAATCCTATGCTAAAAAAACGGGCAGAAGTTTATCTGAACTAGTGGAAAGTTATTTTAAAAATCTGACTGAAAAAACAGAAAAAGAAGACGATATTCATCCGAAAGTTAAAAAATTGATTGGAAGAATCACTCTTCCAGAAGATTTTGATGAGAATAAAGCAAGGGATGACTACTATAAAGAGAAATATGGTATTTAATCAGATTTTTTTAGATACCAATATTTTAGTAGATATTGTCGCCAATAGAAAACCTTTTTCTAAGGATGCAATCGAAATTTTCGATCATTGTCAGAGAAAAAAAATCAAAATGTATTCGACTTCTATTTCAATTGCCAACTTACATTACATAGCAAAAAAAAATGTTGATGAAAAAGAACTTCGGTCTATTATTGAGGATTTACTAGACACTATTTCTATAATTCCAATTACAGAAACTATTTTGAGAAAAAGTCTAAAATCAAGTCATAAAGATTTTGAAGACGCCATTCAAATTACCGCTGCGCAATCCATTCACAACATGGACTGCATTGTTACAAGAGATTTAAAAGATTTTAAAAATTCGGAAATTAAGGTTTTCACACCTGATGAATTTTTAACTAAAACAACAATATTATAATTATTTTACAAGATGAATTATTTTTCTTCTGATTTTAAATTAGGAATTCTAGGAGGCGGACAATTGGGAAAAATGCTCTTATTCGACACCAGAAAATTCGATATACAAACTTACGTTTTGGATCCAAGCGACGAGGCTCCTAGCCGAATGGCTTGCAACCAATTTTTTAAAGGCGATTTAATGGATTTTGACACCGTTTATCAATTTGGTAAAAAGGTCGACGTACTTACTTTCGAAATCGAATTGGTTAATTTAGAAGCTTTAGAAAAACTGGAAGACGAAGGTCTAAAAGTATATCCTTCTCCTAAAACACTGAGAAAGATTCAAAATAAAGGAACTCAAAAAGATTTTTATTCCCAAAATAATATCCCGACAGCACCTTATAAACGCTTTAACGATTTAGAAAGTCTAAAATCAGAAATCGTTAATCAACAATCGACAATCAAGTTACCTTTTGTCTGGAAATGTACCGAATTTGGCTACGATGGAAATGGTGTTAAAATCATTCGTCAAGTTTCTGATTTAGACAGCTTACCAAATGTAGAATGTATTGCTGAGGAAATGATTCCTTTCAAAAACGAATTAGCAGTCATTGTTTGTCGTAATCCTTCTGGAGAAATCAAAACTTACCCTGTTGTCGAAATGGAATTTCATCCTGAAGCCAATCAAGTGGAATATGTAATTTGTCCTGCCCGTATTGACGAAAAAGTAGCCGAAAAAGCCAGAGCTATTGCGTTGAATGTTTCTCAAAACTTCAATCATGTTGGACTTTTAGCTGTCGAAATGTTCCAAACACACGACGACCAGATTATAGTAAACGAGGTTGCTCCCCGCCCACACAATTCAGGACACTATTCTATCGAGGCAAGTTACACCTCTCAATTCGAAAACCATTTACGTGCTATTTTAGATTTACCTCTTGGAAATACCGACAGTAAAGTGGCTGGGATTATGGTAAATTTAGTAGGCGAAGAAGGTTTTTCCGGAAATGTAGTGTACAAAAACATCGAGAAAATATTAGGATGGTACGGCGTTACGCCACACATCTACGGTAAAAAAGAAACGCGTCCTTTTAGAAAAATGGGACACGTAACCATTGTAAACGAAAACATGACCGAAGCAAGAAAAATTGCCGAGGATGTAAAGAATACGATTAGAGTAATTAGTAAGAAGTAAGCAGTTCGCAGAAACAGTTACAAGCTAAAATAAAATAACAGTTTTCAGTCTCAACAGAACTAAAAACAATAAACTACAAACCATAAAAACAAATGAGCAAAGTAGCCGTAATCATGGGAAGTATCTCTGACATGCCAGTCATGCAGGAAGCCATCAACATATTAAAAGAATTTGGAATCGAAACAGAAGTAGATATTGTTTCGGCACACAGAACACCAGAGAAATTATTCGACTTTAGTAATAATGCACATCAAAGAGGGATTTCGGTAATTATTGCCGGTGCTGGTGGAGCTGCACATTTACCAGGAATGGTTGCTTCAATGTCGCCACTTCCTGTAATTGGAGTTCCTGTAAAATCAAGCAATTCTATTGATGGCTGGGATTCTGTTTTATCTATTTTACAAATGCCGGGTGGCGTTCCTGTAGCTACTGTTGCCTTAAACGGAGCAAAAAATGCCGGAATCTTAGCGGCACAAATCATCGGAAGTGCTGATGCTGCAGTTTTAAACAAAATCATTGACTATAAAGAAAACTTAAAAGAAGCTGTAATTAAAGCTTCTGAAAGCTTAAAGAAATAAAATAATTTCACCGAGATTCGCAAAGAAAACATAGAGACTCGCAAAACATTTAGCGTCTCTTCGTGTGTTCTCTTTGCGAATCTTTGCGTAACAAAACGATCCACATGAGCATTCTAACAAAACATTTCGATACTAAACACAATACAGCTCCTTTTTCGCAAATAAAAAATAAAGATTACTTCCCTGCTTTTCAGGAAGGAATTGCTTTGGCGAAAGCCGAAATCGATGCGATTGTAACTAATCCTGAAGCCCCCACTTTTGCCAACACTATCGAAGCAATGGATTATTCGGGAGCTATTCTTGACAGAATTTCGAGTATCTTCTTTAATTTAAATTCGGCTGAAACCAGTGACGAAATGCAAAAAATTGCACAACAAGTTTCGCCTTTGTTGTCTGAATTTGGAAATGATATTACACTAAACGCCGATTTGTTTGCGCGTGTAAAAGCAGTTTACGAGCAAAAAGACACGTTGAATTTAAATACAGAACAGGCTACGCTTTTAGACAAAAAATACAAGAGTTTTTCTCGAAATGGAGCCAATTTATCTGAAGAAAAGAAAAGTGAATTACGTGAAATCGATAAAGAATTAGCTAAGTTAAGTTTGCAGTTTGGCGAAAATGTCTTGGCTGAAACCAATGCTTTTCAGCTACAGCTAACCGATGAAAAAGACTTAGCCGGTTTACCGGAAGGCACCATCGAAGCGGCTCGTTCTTTGGCAAAAAGCGAAGAAAAAGAAGGCTGGATTTTCACCTTAGATCATCCAAGTTATCTTCCGTTTATGACGTATGCCGATAATCGCGAATTGCGTAAAAAAATGGCAATTGCTTTTGGTGCAAAAGGTTTTCAAAATAACGAATATGACAATCAGGAAATTGTTTTAAAAATTGTAAAACTACGCCAGCAAAGAGCCAATTTATTAGGGTATCAAACCCATGCCCATTTTGTGCTGGAAGAACGCATGGCCGAAAGTCCTGAGAAAGTAATGGCTTTTGAAAATGACTTATTGGCGAAAGCCAAGCCTGCTGCACAAAAAGAATTTGCCCAACTAACCGAGTTTGCAAAAAAATTAGACGGCATCGAACAATTGGAGAAATGGGATGGCGCTTACTATTCGGAGAAATTAAAACAACAGCTTTTTAATTTAGACGACGAAAAATTAAAACCTTATTTCCAATTAGAAAAAGTATTGAATGGTGCTTTTGTAATCGCCGGGAAATTATACGGACTCACTTTTACCGAAGTATTTGACATTGACAAATACCACGATGAAGTCATGACGTATGAAGTTAGAGACGAAAACAAGAACTTGGTTTCTATCTTCTACGCCGACTTTTTCCCAAGAAAAGGAAAACGAAACGGTGCCTGGATGACTTCATTCAAATCACAATATATTAAAGACGGTGTGAACGAAAGACCACATATTTCTAATGTTTGTAATTTTACAAAACCTACCGAAACCAAACCATCCTTATTGACTTTTAATGAGGTAACGACTTTATTTCACGAATTTGGTCATGGTTTACACGGAATGTTAGCCAACACAACTTATCCAAGTTTATCCGGAACTTCGGTATTTTGGGACTTTGTGGAATTGCCAAGTCAGGTGATGGAAAACTGGTGTTACGAACCGGAAGCCTTAGCTTTATTTGCCACACATTACCAAACTGGTGAAGTTATCCCGATGGAATATGTAGAAAAAATCAAAGAAAGCGCGAGTTTCCAGGAAGGCTTGGCTACGTTACGTCAGTTGAGTTTTGGATTACTAGACATGGCTTGGCACGGACAAGACCCGACTAATATTACCGATTTAAAAGCTTTTGAAACCGAGCAATTTGCTAATACTCAATTGTATCCGGATGTAAAAGAAAATGCCATGAGTACCGCTTTTTCGCATATTTTCCAAGGCGGTTATTCATCAGGATATTACAGTTATAAATGGGCTGAAGTTTTGGATGCTGACGCTTTCGAATATTTCAAAGAAAATGGCATTTTCAACAAAGAAGTAGCTACCAAATTCAAAGACAATGTACTTTCTAAAGGTGGAACCGAAAACCCGATGACTTTATACAAACGCTTTAGAGGTCAGGAACCAAAACCTGAGGCTTTGTTAAAAAGAGCAGGATTGATTTAAAGATTGCAGAATACAAATTTTAAAACACAGATAGAAACCGAAGTAACAATGCTTCGGTTTTTTTATATCTATTTTGCACTAATTTTATTCTTTCTCTAAAACTTTCTTGGCCAGTTTTCCAACAGTCAATCCCTGTACTAAAATTGAAAATAGCACAACAATATAAGTTACTTCAAGCAGCAGGTTTTTATATTCTCCGTCAGGCATCGAAAGTACTAATGCAATCGACACTCCTCCACGAATTCCTCCCCAGACTAAAACCATTAACGAACCTTTATTATAAGCTGATTTGATTCCGAAAAACTTAAAAAAATCAAAAAACATCCACGGTAAAACGATAGAAGCAATTCTTGAAAATAACACTATAAATATCGCCACAAAACCAGTTAATAATTGCTTATTCAAATCAGGTAACAACAATAATTCGAAACCAATAAACAAGAATAGAATAGCATTCAATATCTCATCAATAAGTTCCCAAAACTTTTCTAGATAATCTTTAGTTTCTTCGCTCATGGCAACTTTTTTGCCATAATTACCAATGATTAATCCGGCTATTACCATCGCTAAGGGACTAGAAACATGTAAACTTTGTGCAATTAAAAATCCACCCATTACAATAGAAAGCGTGATCAATACAGAAACTTTATAATCATCTATTTTCTTCATCACATTCGATGCTGAAAATCCTAAAAGCGCTCCTAATAAAAGTCCGCCGATTCCTTCTTTAGCAAACAACCATGCAATTGAACCAAAACTCATATCAAATGTAGGATTAGTTGCCATTTTTAAAACAACGGCAAACATCACTACTGCTACTCCATCGTTAAATAAGGATTCACCAACGATTTTAGTTTCTATTCGTTTAGGAACTTTAGCCTGCTTTAAAACTCCCAGTACTACAATAGGATCCGTTGGCGAAATTAACGTTCCAAAAACCAAACAAAATATATAAGGAATATTGATTCCAAAAATTGGAGCAATATTATAAAGCAATATCGAGATAATTAATGCCGACAATACTACACTAACCGTAGAATAAATTATAATAGGAACTTTTTGCTCTTTAAGATCAGACATATTCACATGAAGTGCACCTGCAAACAAAAGAAAGTTCAACATAGCACCCATCAATATCTCATTGAAATCGAATTCTTTTATCATCTGAAAAAACTCTTTTGTAGTATGAGGAAAATAAGAATCCCCAAGTACACGAATTCCTACTGAAACTAACATGGCAATAATCATGATTCCAATAGTTCCCGGGAGTTTTAAAAATCTTAAATTGAGATAAGCGAAAAAAGAAGCCAATACAATGAGTACTGAAAAAGTATAATATAATTCCATAAAAAGTGATTTTTACAAAAATATCTTTCTCATTATTTAATATAAACTTTCAAAGCCTCAATTAACATAACTTTATAATTGACAAATAGTCTTTACTTAATAAAAAACCACCATTAACCACCAAAGAATAGGAATACTTTCGACCCAAAAAGAAGTGTAATATTTTGATCTATTTGTATTCGAAAAAATTAAGAAAAGTGACAACATCACAACCAGAATCAAATTGACTACCAATTGTTTTTGGATAAAATTATTTTTTAAAAGTTCTAAAAAATAAAAAGGAATAAGCAATAGCAAACCTAATATTTTTGTTCGCTTCACTCCTATTTGCTGTGGGACAGTTTTTAGATGTGGATCATCATTAGCCAAATCGATAATTTCAAACACCAAGACCAAATTAAAAATCAATATAAATCGCTGAATGCTTTTGATAAAAAAATCATGACCTAAATCCTGATGTGCATTGACTAATGGTAATAACAAAGTAACTCCTACCCAACACAAGGAAACAATATAAATTTTAACTCCGGCCCAGTTGCGGGCATTTCTGCGATTAGGAAAAAAAGGCAAGGTATATAAAAGCGTGAGAAGCAAAACTCCCACCGAGAATAATTGGGTAACCAACTCCAACTGGAAGAAATAATAACCAACAGCCAGAAAAGAAAAAAAGCTCAAAATAGCAATCATTTTCAACTCGTTGCGCATCATTCTTTTTTTGGCTCTGGCCAAAGCATCGTATTTTACAAAGTTATAGCCAACAATGGTTCCAAAAAAAGAAAAAAGCGCAATGGATTCATCATAGGGAATTTCGAACATAAATTGGGTCATTCGTACCAGAGCATACACCGATAAAGCTACGTGAATACTGGATTTAAGATAAAAATCAAAAAGGGCTTGAATACGAATCATCTAACAAAATTAATCATTTAGAAAGAATATTTATAAATTCCTTTTGAACAAACAAAATCAATCCTAAAAAACAATGATTTAAAGCGGAATTATGTTTATTTTTGCGCCACGAAAAATAGAACCTTTTTTATAGCTACATGAAATGAGCATGACCATAAATTTGGTCAAGAAACAAATGAAGTTCTATGTGAATTCCATTTTCCGATTAAAAACAGATATTATCTACAAATGAAAACAGACGCTTTTGCTTTAAGACACATAGGTCCAGAGGAATCAGACTTACAACATATGTTGAAAACAATAGGAGTTGACTCGATAGAACAACTCATTTATGAGACCCTTCCGGATGATATACGTCTAAAAGCACCTCTAAATTTAGATCCTGAAATGACGGAATATGAATATTTAAAACATATTACGCTTTTAGGAAGTAAAAATAAAATGTTCAAAACCTACATAGGTTTAGGTTACAACCAAGCCATCGTTCCTGCGGTTATTCAAAGAAACGTGTTTGAAAACCCAGGCTGGTACACGGCTTACACGCCTTATCAGGCCGAAATTGCGCAAGGTCGTCTGGAAGCAATTTTGAATTTTCAAACGATGGTGATCGAATTAACCGGAATGGAAATCGCCAATGCTTCACTTCTTGACGAAGGTACTGCTGCAGCTGAGGCTATGGCATTATTATTTGATGTAAGAACCAGAGAGCAAAAGAAAGCTAATGTTTGTAAATTCTTCGTTTCTGAAGAAATCTTACCACAAACCTTATCGGTTTTACAAACCCGTTCTACACCAATTGGAGTAGAATTAGTAATAGGAAATCACGAAAATTTTGACTTTTCTGATGAATTCTTCGGAGCTATTTTACAATATCCTGGGAAATTCGGTCAGGTAAATGACTATACTCCTTTTATTGCAAAAGCTGCTGAAAACAATATCAAAGTAGCTGTTGCTGCCGATATTTTAAGTTTAGCTAAATTAACTCCTCCGGGAGAAATGGGAGCTGCCGTAGTACTTGGAACTACACAACGTTTCGGAATTCCGTTAGGTTACGGTGGTCCTCACGCTGCTTATTTTGCTACCAAAGAAGAATACAAACGCTCTATGCCGGGAAGAATCATCGGGGTAACTGTTGATACTAATGGTAACCGTGCGTTACGTATGGCATTGCAAACACGTGAGCAACACATTAAACGTGATAAAGCAACTTCTAACATCTGTACTGCACAGGTTTTATTGTCCGTAATGGCTAGTATGTATGCTGTTTATCACGGTCCAAGAGGATTAAAATATATTGCAAACAAAGTACACGCTTCGGCGGTGACTTTAGCAAATACTTTAGCTAAGTTAGGTTTCGAACAAACCAATACTGCTTTCTTTGACACTATTGTTATAAAAGCAGATGCTAAAAAAATAAGAGAAATTGCCGAAGCAAACGAAGTGAATTTCTTTTATCCAAACGAAACTTCAGTTTCTATTTCATTGAATGAAACCATCGGTTTTGCCGATTTGAATAAGGTAGTTTCAATTTTTGCTGCTGCAAAAGAATTAGCTACAATTACAATTAGCGAATTATCAGAAACGAATCATTTCCCGGAAAGTTTAATCAGAACTTCAACGTTCTTACAACACGAAGTTTTCAACAAATACCATTCGGAAACTGCTTTGATGCGTTACATCAAAATGTTAGAGCGTAAAGATTTAGCTTTAAATCACTCAATGATTTCGCTAGGTTCTTGTACGATGAAACTAAATGCCGCCGCCGAAATGTTGCCATTAAGTTCTCCAAGCTGGAATAGTATTCACCCATTTGCTCCATTAGATCAGGCAAAAGGATACCAAAAAATGCTTTCCAAACTGGAAGAATACCTAAATGAAATTACAGGTTTTGCAGCTACCACTTTGCAACCGAATTCTGGTGCACAAGGAGAATATGCAGGATTAATGGTGATTCAAGCGTATCATGAATCAAGAGGAGATCACCACAGAAATATTGCTTTGATACCGGCTTCGGCTCACGGAACCAACCCGGCATCAGCTGCTATGGCAGGAATGAAAGTGGTTGTTACCAAAACCCTAGAAAACGGAAATATTGACGTAGAGGATTTACGCGAAAAAGCTATTTTACACAAAGACAATTTATCTTGTGTAATGATCACCTATCCATCCACTCACGGTGTTTACGAAAGCGCGATTAAAGAAATCACTAAAATTGTTCACGATAATGGTGGTCAGGTTTATATGGACGGTGCTAACATGAATGCTCAGGTTGGATTAACCAATCCAGCAACTATTGGTGCTGATGTTTGTCACTTGAACTTACACAAAACATTTGCTATTCCTCACGGTGGTGGAGGACCTGGTGTGGGACCAATATGTGTTGCGCCACAATTAGCTCCGTTTTTACCAACAAATCCCGTAGTTCCTACAGGTGGAGAAAATGCAATTACGGCTATTTCTGCTGCTCCTTGGGGTTCAGCTTTAGTTTGTTTGATTTCTTACGGATACATCAAAATGCTTGGAGCCGAAGGTTTAAAATCAGCTACAGAACACGCTATTTTGAATGCTAACTATATCAAAGAAAAATTAAGCGGTCATTACGACACTTTATATTCAGGAGAAATGGGTCGTGCGGCTCACGAAATGATTTTAGAATGTCGTCCGTTCAAACAAAAAGGAATCGAAGTAACTGATATTGCAAAACGTTTAATGGATTATGGTTTCCACGCTCCTACGGTTTCTTTCCCGGTAGCCGGAACTTTAATGATTGAGCCAACAGAAAGTGAAAACTTAGAAGAATTAGACCGTTTTTGTGATGCGATGATTTCAATCAGAAAAGAAATTGAAGCTGCATCTATCGAAGATTCGAATAATGTTTTGAAAAATTCGCCTCATACATTAGCAATGTTAACTACTGAAAACTGGGATTTCCCATACAGTAGAGAACAAGCAGCTTTCCCATTGGATTACATCGCCGAAAACAAATTCTGGCCTTCTGTTCGCAGAGCCGATGATGCTTTTGGGGATAGAAATTTAGTATGTAGCTGTGCTCCTATTGAAGCTTATATGGAAAGTTAAACATACATTTCACCATAAAAATGCCTCGAAATAATCGAGGCATTTTTATTATAACTAACACAAAATTACGGTTCTAAAGTTTTTAATTCCCCTAGCAACACATCCCTTGGATTAAAAGCAGTTGATTTTAAAAATTCTTTAAAAAAATATCTGTAATTTTGCCCCCACGTATAGCATTTAGTATTTTCTCCTTGTTTTGAAAATATTAAATTTTCGCTATCTTTTTTTAATAGAAAAGCCCAATGAAAATAAAAATAACTGGTACAGGAAGTTACATTCCAGAAAGAATAATTTCCGATAAATATTTCGAACTTCATCAATTTCTAAATGAAGATGGTACTCCAATCAAACAGTCAAATGAAGTTATTATTAAAAAATTCAAAGCAATAACCGGAATCGAAGAAAGACGCTATGCAGAGAGTCAATACAACACTTCTGACTTGGCTTTTTTAGCTTCTCAAAAAGCAATTGAAAATGCAGGAATTGATCCTGAAACTATTGATTATATTATTTTTGCACATAATTTTGGTGATGTAAAACACGGAACGGTTCAATCCGATATGATACCGAGTTTAGCCAGTCGTGTAAAACACAAATTAGGAATTAAAAACCCAAAATGTGTGGCTTACGACCTTATTTTTGGCTGTCCGGGATGGGTTGAAGGTGTATTACAAGCCAATGCTTTTATCAAATCCGGAATGGCTAATCGTTGTTTGGTTATTGGTGCCGAAACTCTTTCGAGAGTGGTGGATGACCACGACCGTGATTCGATGATTTATTCGGATGGTGCCGGAGCAACAATCATTGAAGCTTCTGACAACGAAACCGGAATGCTTTCTTATGAAACTGCCTCTTACACCGAAGAAGAAGCCGGATTTTTATTCTACGGAAAATCGTATCATCCGGGCTTGGATCAAAATACCAAATACATCAAAATGTATGGTAGAAAAATTTACGAATTCGCTCTAAGTAATGTTCCTGCTGCCATGAAAAGCTGTTTGGACAAAAGCGGAATCGCGATAGATGATGTCAAAAAAATCCTGATTCATCAAGCCAATGAAAAAATGGACGAAGCTATCATAGATCGTTTCTACAAACTATATGATAAAACTGCTCCGGCTAACATTATGCCAATGAGTATTCACGATTTAGGAAATAGCAGTGTGGCTACCGTTCCTACTCTTTTTGATTTGATTTTAAACGGACAAATTGAAGATCATGAAATTAATAAAGGTGACATACTTATTTTTGCTTCTGTTGGAGCAGGTATGAATATTAATGCTTTTGTTTACAGATACTAATTCTTTTTAGAATCCAATACAAATCCGCAACCTAAAATTATTTTAAGTTGCGGATTTTTCTATTTAAGCTAAATAATCCCAGACCAAATTCTATAAAACAAGACATATATCTTTGTACATTTGCAAGCAAAATTTCTGAACAAAACATAACCTAATACTGAACGAGAGATTGCTTCGTTCTTCCCAATAACTATGTACGAAAAAACGTTTCCTAATAAAAGATTCAAACACACCTTAGATTTTTTAAAAAAACACATTTCAACTTCTGAAACTATTTTTGACTTAGGAGTTCCAAATCCTTTTTCTAAAATCATGGAAGAAAATGGATATCAGGTAAAAAACACCACAGGAGAAGATTTAGACAAAGACCAAACGGCTTTACAAACCGAATCTTATACTGTCTTTACTGCTTTCGAAATTTTCGAACATTTATTGAATCCTTATACGGTTTTAGAAAATGTAAAATGCGACAAATTGTTAATTTCAATTCCGTTGCGCCTTTGGTTTTCGCCAGCTTACAGAAGCAAAACCGACATGTGGGACAGACATTACCACGAATTTGAAGATTGGCAATTGGACTGGCTATTGGAAAAAACTGGCTGGAAAATTACAGCAAGAGAAAAATTTACCCACCCTGTAAAGAAATTAGGCTTCAGACCTTTATTACGTTATTTCACACCAAGATATTATATTGTATTTGCTGAAAAAGTTAAGATTTAAGATTGTTGATTAACGATTTTTGATTTCTGATTTTTAGATGACACCAAAACAAATCTAAAATCTGAGATCTAAAATCTAAAATTTTTTAAATGAACTACTACATAGTTATTCCTGCTCATAACGAAGAAGAATTTATTTCTTTGACCTTAGAATCTTTAGTTTCGCAAACACTTTTACCTAAAAAAGTGATTATCGTAAATGATAATTCTACCGACAGCACTGCCGAAATTGTTCAGGCTTTCGCCAAAGACAATCCGTTTATCACATTGGTAGAAAAAAAATCGAGTGCCATTCATTTGCCGGGAAGCAAAGTAATTCAGGCTTTTCAAAAAGGATTTGAAACCTTAGATGAGAATTATGATGTAATTGTAAAATTGGATGCCGACTTAATTTTTCCAAACAATTATTTCGAAACTATAACAAAACACTTTAACTCTGACCCAACAATTGGAATGGTGGGAGGATTTTGTTATATCGAAAAAAACGACGAATGGGTTCTGGAAAACTTAACTGACAAAGATCACATCCGTGGTGCGCTTAAAGCCTACAGAAAAGAAACTTTCAAACAAATTGGCGGTTTAAGACCACAAATGGGTTGGGATACTGTTGATGAATTACTTTGTAAATTCTACAATTGGAAAGTCGTTACCGATGCTTCTTTGAAAGTAAAACACCTAAAACCAACGGGAGCCAATTACAATAAAACAGCTCGTTACAAACAGGGGGAAGCTTTTTATACTCTGGGTTACGGATTTTGGATTACTTCAATTGCTTCAGCTAAGTTGTCTTTTATGAAAAAGAAACCTTTGTTGTTTTTTGATTACATCCAGGGATTTCTCAAAGCAAAATCAGAAAAAAAACCATTGATGGTAACTGCTGAACAAGCTAAATTCATTCGTAATTATCGCTTGAAAAAGATGAAAGAGAAGCTTTTCTAATGAAAATCCATAACTCATAACTAATTTTGTAAATTAGCCCATATTCAAAAAACTATGATGCTCATTCGATATTTATCGCAAATAGGAAGATATTTCCTAATGCTCAAAGAGATTTTTAACAAACAAACCAAATGGTCTGTGATGCGCAATCTCATATTTAAAGAAATAGACGATTTAATCATTGGCTCACTAGGTATTGTTGCCTTCATTTCATTCTTTGTGGGTGGAGTAGTTTCTATTCAGACCGCTTTGAATTTAACCAATCCATTAATCCCAAAATACCTTATTGGTTTTGCAACCCGCCAATCGGTGATTTTGGAATTTGCGCCAACCTTTATTTCAGTAATTATGGCCGGAAAAATGGGTTCATTCATTACCTCAAGTATCGGAACCATGCGTGTTACTGAACAAATTGACGCTCTGGAAGTAATGGGAGTTAATTCATTAAACTACTTAGTTTTTCCTAAAATCATCGCCTTATTATTGTATCCATTTGTTATTGGAATTAGTATGTTTTTAGGAATCCTAGGAGGCTGGATAGCCGGCGTTTATGGTGGCTTTACCTCAAGTGCCGAATTTATCAATGGAGCTCAGATGGAATTTATCCCATTTCATATTACTTATGCTTTTATTAAAACCATCATTTTTGCCATGTTATTAGCTACAATTCCATCTTTTCACGGTTATTATATGAAAGGTGGCGCATTGGAAGTAGGTAAAGCAAGTACAGTATCCTTTGTTTGGACATCGGTTTCCATCATACTTTTCAATTATATACTAACTCAGTTGTTACTAGGATCATGATAGAAGTAAAAAACATAGAGAAATCATTTGGAGACAGTAAAATTCTTAAAGGAGTCAGCACTATTTTCGAAACCGGAAAAACCAATCTTATCATTGGACAAAGTGGTTCCGGAAAAACAGTATTGTTAAAAAGTTTACTTGGAATTCACCAACCCGAAGTAGGAACGATTTCTTTCGATGGTCGTATTTATTCTGAATTAGATCCCGATGAAAAAAGAGAATTACGTACCGAAATTGGAATGGTTTTTCAAGGAAGTGCCTTATTCGATTCGATGACCGTTGCCGAAAATGTGGCTTTCCCATTGAAAATGTTTACCAAAGACGACAAAGCAAAAATTGAAGACAGGGTAGATTTTGTTTTAAAAAGAGTGAATCTAATTGACGCTCATAAAAAATTACCTTCTGAAATTTCAGGAGGAATGCAAAAACGTGTGGCTATTGCCCGTGCTATCGTGAACAACCCAAAATACCTGTTTTGTGATGAGCCTAACTCCGGATTAGACCCTAACACCTCAATATTGATTGATAACCTCATCAAAGAAATCACCGAAGAATACAATATCACAACAGTAATCAATACACACGATATGAACTCAGTGATGGAAATAGGTGAGAAAATCCTATTCTTAAAAAACGGTGTAAAAGCCTGGGAAGGTACTAAAGAAGAAATTTTCAGAACCGATAATGAAGCTGTAGTAGCTTTTGTATATTCTTCTAATCTGTTCAAAAAAGTAAGAGAAGCACATTTGAAAGAATAACTCTTTTAAATTCCAAATAATCAAAATCCCAAATTCCAAGTTTATTTTAATTGGAATTTGGATTTTTTTTTCAAACAATAGATTCATTCTATTAATCAATTAAAAGCACTAAAAAAACTTTGCAATTAATCTCTTTTTAAAACAGCACTACGATTATCAGGATAATTAATAATTAAAAATTTACCATCTCTTGTATAAGTATGATTAACATCTGAAGGATCAGAAGTACGAATCTCTTGATAGGTGTTTTCATCAATTTTAACCCAAGAAAACATCCCAGAAAAATAAACTCCACATAACACATTTTGCGGAACTTCATTTTTATTTACTACATAGGTTTCAACTGAAAAATCAGCACCAAAATCATAAATATAAAATGGATCACATGAACTTAAATCCGTCTCAATACCTGAATCATACCTCTTCACTACTTTCCACTTTCCTACAATAAATTCATTATTTTCATCGTCGTTATTTGAACAGCCTAATAAAAAAATTAGAATTGGTAAAAAAATAATTTTTCTCATTACATTTTTTTAATACTTAATAATTTAGTTAATCTATAGATTCAAAAATATACTTTTTTATTATATCTAAAACAAAAAAACAAGTTTTTTCTGATAGAAAAAATAAAAACTAAATATTATTAGCAATAAAAGAAAGGATGTAAAGAAAAATTTCAACTATTGACATACTGCGGCATCAATTCAACCTCAGCGTTAGGATTAAATAAATACAAGCGTCCGGAACTAATTTCCAGACATTCATAACGCTTGGTACGAACAGCTATTTTCTTAAAAATCTTACCATTTTTAATTCTAAAAACACTACCATAGGGAATTTCAAAAACATAATTTTTATCGTTTTGCTTGTCAAATTGTTTCAAAGCAAGTGATAAAGTAGTATCGGTATCGCTACTGGCACTAGGATTTCTAAAATGCCTGGCTAATAATGGTAACAATTGATTAGGAAAAATCTCTGGACGAATATAAGGCACCATCAATTGCTGAAAAACATATTTCCACTCGTTGCCATGCGGTTTGATGTTGCGACCAAATTTTTCGAAAGCTACTAAATGTGCAATTTCGTGAATGAGCGTAATTAAAAAGCGGTATTTATTCAAACTTCCGTTTACGGTAATTTCGTGTTTTCCGTTCATGGCTTTTCGATAATCACCATGACGAGTCGCACGCTCGTTAACGATTTTTAAATGCACCCCATGCTCCACAATCAACTCAAAAACAGGTTTGACTGCGTGATCAGGAAGATATTTTGCTAAGGTATCGCTCAATTGGGATTTGGAATTTAAAATTTGAGGTTTAAATTTTACGGATTAGTAGTTGAAACCTGCAATACTTTTCCGTTGAAATATTTATTTCCGTTCAATGTAAAATCAAAAATATAGGTTGCCATGCCTTCTGCCGAAATTGGTGCCTGATAACCCGGAAAAGCTTCCTGCAACATTTCTGTCTGAACTGCACCAAGAGCCAAAACATTAAACGCAATGCCACGTTCTTTGTATTCTTCGGCTAATAATTCCGAAAGCGTAATTACAGCTCCTTTACTGGAACTGTAAGCGGCAAGACCGGCAAATTTCAAACTGCCCTGAACGCCTCCCATCGAACTGATGGTAACTACATGACTTCCTTTTTGTAAAAACGGAATGCAAATACGAGTCAAATTTGCAACAGCAAAAACATTCACCTTATACACATTTTCAAAATCTGTTTGGGTTAAGGTTTCAAAAGGTTTACAAATTAAACTTCCCGCATTATGAATCACAGCATCGACCTGTTTCCATGTTTCAGCAAGAAAATTTTCTACTTTTTCTAAATCTGATTCGTTCGACAAATCAACCGAAAGACAACTGATATTTTCATGAACGATTAACTCTTGAGATGTTTTTCTCGAAATGGCCAAAACCTGATGTCCTGCATTGGCAAACTTCAAAGCCAATTCAAATCCGATTCCTCTACTTGTCCCTGTGATAATAATATTCTTCATGCCACAAAAATAAACAAAAGCTACAAAATAGTCATTGGCTTGCCCAAAACAATATTGGGCTTATTTTTACAACTACAAAGTTCTTGAAATCACTATTTTTTGAATCTCTGATGTTCCTTCATAAATCTGGGTAATTTTAGCATCTCGCATCATACGCTCCACATGATATTCGGCTACATAGCCATTTCCACCGTGAATTTGAACGGCTTCAATCGTTACATCCATTGCAGTTTGTGAAGCAAACAACTTAGCCATCGCACCCGATTGGGTAATATCCATTCCCGCATCTTTCTCAAAAGCCGCTTTTAAACACAGCAATTTAGCAGCCATAATTTGGGTTGCCATATCCACTAACTTAAAAGCAATGGCCTGATGTTTGAAAATTTCTTTTCCAAAAGATTCCCGGACATGGGAATATTTTAGTGCCAATTCATAAGCACCAGTTGCAATTCCTAAGGCCTGAGAAGCAATTCCTATTCGACCGCCATTTAAAACCGTCATCGCAAAATTGAACCCAAATCCATCTTCTCCTATCCTATTTTCCTTTGGGATTTTTACATTGGTAAATAGTAATGAATGCGTATCTGAACCACGAATCCCCATTTTTTTTTCTTTAGGACCAATCTCAAAACCAGCCCAGTCTTTTTCGACAATAAAAGCATTAATTCCCTTATGTCCTTTTTCAGCATCGGTTTGCGCCATTACAATATACGTCGAAGCTGTAGAACCATTTGTTATCCAATTTTTTGTTCCATTTAGCAAATAATAATCTCCCATATCGATGGCTGTAGTTTTTTGCGAAGTAGCATCAGAACCTGCATTGGGTTCTGAAAGACAAAAAGCACCAATAATTTCGCCTTTGGCAAGTGGAACTAAATATTTTTGTTTTTGTTCTTCATTACAATATTTTTCCATGCCGGCACAAACCAAAGAATTGTTCACCGACATAATCACCGCTGATGAAGCATCGACTTTTGCAATTTCGCTAAGCACCAAAACGTAAGAAACATTGTCCATCCCCGAACCTCCATATTTAGGATCGACCATCATTCCCAGAAAACCCAATTCGGCCATTTTTCTAACTTGTTCCGTTGGAAATTTAGAAAACTCATCCCGCTCTATAACTCCCGGCAACAATTCGTTTTGTGCAAAATCTCTAGCAGCTTGCTGAATCATTTTTTGTTCTTCGGTCAAATTGAAATCCATAATAATGCTTTTTATAAATTAAGTCCTCAAATACAAATGAAAAAGGCATTTGGAACGCAAAAAATATTTCAAAATTCCACACACAATCTTCGCTTATTGCTTTTGTGTTTTCTAAATTTACTTACTTTTATTTAAAAAAAGCAACTTCTCTTTTAATATTTTAATCGTTTCTCATTTCCAATATATGAAAAAAGAATTTTACAACGTAATTGGCGTTATGTCAGGAACTTCACTTGACGGAGTTGATTTGGCTCACATTCAATTCGAAATAAAACAAAACCAATGGACTTTTAAAATTCTGGAAAGCGAAACCGTTCCTTATAGCACTGATTGGGTGAACCAATTAAAATCAGCAGTAGATTTTTCGAAAGAAAATCTCGAAATTTTAAATCGAAATTACACCCAGCTTCTTTCGAAAATAATAGTAGATTTTATCGAAAAACACCAAATAATCAATTTGGACGCCGTTTGTTCTCATGGTCACACCATTTTACACCAACCTCAAAACGGATTCACACTTCAAATAGGGAATCTTCCAGAAATTGCGACTTTGACCCAACAAAAAATAGTCTGCGACTTTAGAGTTCAGGATGTTCAACTTGGCGGACAAGGCGCTCCTTTGGTTCCTATTGGTGACCGAATTTTATTTAGCGAATACGATTATTGCATGAATCTGGGCGGTTTTTCAAATGTTTCTTTCGAAGAAAACAATCAGCGAATTGCTTTTGATATTTCGCCAGTAAACACCGTTTTGAATTTTTATGCCAATCAACTAGGATTAAATTATGACGATAAAGGCCAAATTTCGAAAACCGGAAAAATCAGTATTGAATTATTAAACGAATTAAACGCTTTCGATTTTTATCAAAAAAAACACCCGAAATCCTTAGGATTCGAATTTGTAAAAGAATCCGTATTGCCACTTATTGAAAAATTTGAGATTAGCATCGAAGATAAATTACACACTTTTACTGAACATATTGCTTTGCAAACGGCATTGGCTTTGCCAACAAAAAAAGGAAATTTATTAATTACTGGCGGCGGTGCTTACAATGATTTTCTGATTTTCAGAATCCAATATTATTTACCCGAAATGAAACTCATCATTCCCGAAAACAAAATTCTGGAATTCAAAGAAGCCTTAATTTTTGCTTTACTTGGCGTATTAAAATTAAGAGATGAAATTAACGTACTGAGTTCAGTAACTGGAGCAAAAAAAGACCATAGTTCAGGCTGCCTCTATCCTTAAAACACAAAAGAGGCATTATTTTTGTTTCGAATTTTATCCAATAGAATCGCAATTTTTATAATATCTTAGCGTTTCAATAACAAAGAAAAAATTTATGAGTATATTGTTACAAGCAGATACCTTATCTGTTGCAGGTGAAAATTTAGCCGAAGCGGTTCCAGTTGAAAAAACCTTATCAATTATCGAACTCCTAACTAGTGGAGGATTAGCAGGACAAGCAATAATGGTCGCATTATTTTTAATGCTTTTTGTTGCCTTATACCTTTATTTTGAACGTTTGATGGCCATTAATGCAGCATCAAAAATTGACTCAAATTTCATGAGTCTGGTTAAAGATAATATCAAAAACGGACGTATTGACAATGCTAAAATAGCTTGTGCACATTCCTCATCGCCAGCAGCTCGATTAATAGAAAAAGGAATTTCCAGAATTGGAAAACCACTAAGCGACATCAATACTGCTATTGAGAATGCTGGAAAACTAGAAATAAATAAATTAGAAAAAAATGTAAGTATGCTTGCTACTATTTCGGGAGCTGGTCCAATGACTGGTTTCTTAGGAACTGTTGTAGGAATGATTCAGGCTTTCCACAAAATGGCTACTGCTGGTGGTCAAATTGAAGTAGGCGCGCTTTCTGAAGGAATTTATACTGCTATGACAACTACCGTTGTTGGATTAGTAATTGGGATTATTGCTTATGTGGGCTACAACCACTTAGTAGTAAAAACCGATAAAGTTGTGCACCAAATGGAAGCCAATGCCGTTGACTTTTTAGACTTATTAAATGATCCCGCATAATTATGAATTTAAGAGGACGAAATAAAGTTAGTGCTGAATTTAATATGTCATCCATGACAGACATAGTCTTTCTGTTGTTGATATTTTTCATGCTAACCTCAACTATGGTAACTACTAACGCACTAGATTTAGTTTTACCAAAAGCAAAAGGAAAAACAGACAGCAACAAAAATATTGCTGTAAGTATCAATAAAAAATTAGAGTTTTTTATTGATAAAGAGCCTGTTTTAGAAGCCGAATTGGAATCAAAATTACTATCACTAGTTACCGCTGATGGAAACAAAGCTATTATTCTAAGAGCAGAAGAAGGTGTTCCAATTGAAAAAGCAGTTAACGTTTTAGACATTGCTAACAGAAACCAAATCAAAGTGGTTTTAGCCGTAAGACCTAAATAATTGGCACTAAATTTCAAAAAACAGATTTATTCTACATGAAATATTTAGAAACAGAAGAAGAAAAAAAATCATTTATTATCACATCTATCATTTTTGTGATACTATTTGTTTTGTTCTTATATCTAGGACTTACTTCTTTAGATCCTCCACCTGAAAACGGAATTGCTATTAATTTTGGTACAACCGAATTTGGAAACGGAGACATTCAACCTACTGAGGCCATTCAATCGGCACCAAAAGCCACAGCTGCAAAACAAGCTGCAGCAAGCAACGACGATGTTTTATCACAAGACATTGAAGAAGCTGTTGTAATGAAAGAAGCTAAAAAAATCAAACCTACAAAAGAAGTAGCTAAAGAGGAAGTAAAACAAAAACCCAAAGAAAATCCGAAACCTTCCAAAAGCACAACTGATGCTTTGTCTAGTTTAATTAATGGCCCGAAATCTACTGGAACAGCCAAAGGCGGCGAAGGCAATGACAATCAGGCTGGAGACAAAGGAAGCTTAAACGGAAATCCTTATGCTAATACTTATTACGGTTCTGGAAGCGGAACAGGGACAGGAAGTGGCTGGGGATTAAATGGAAGAAAAATTAGTAGCCGAGGAAAAGAAGTTCAAAAATGTAACGAATTTGGTACTGTTGTAGTTCAAATCACGGTAAATAGAAACGGGAATGTTATTGCCGCCAAATATACCAAAGGTACTACCAACACCAATCCTTGTTTAATAGAACCTGCATTGGCTACAGCCAGAAAATACAAATGGCAACCCGATTCAAATGCTCCCGAAACTCAAATAGGATTCATCACAGTGAATTTCAAACTGGGAGAATAATATTGAAGAATTT
Organism: Flavobacterium sp. GSA192; assembly: GCF_006386525.1. Taxonomy (NCBI): domain Bacteria; kingdom Pseudomonadati; phylum Bacteroidota; class Flavobacteriia; order Flavobacteriales; family Flavobacteriaceae; genus Flavobacterium; species Flavobacterium sp. GSA192. The sequence continues at coordinate 281,055 of NZ_VAHC01000007.1, forward strand.
TACAATAAAAATGAATTATCAAGAAACTACAGCCTGGATGTTCAATCAACTTCCGATGTACCAATTGCAAGGAGCTTCTGCTTACAAAAAAGATTTAACCAATACGCATTTACTGATAAATCACCTCAATAATCCGCATACCAAGTTAAAATGTATTCATGTTGCCGGGACAAACGGAAAAGGTTCTACTTCTCATATGCTGGCTTCCATACTTCAGGAAGCGGGTTACAAAGTGGGACTTTATACCTCGCCTCATTTAAAAGATTACAGAGAGCGCATTAAAATAAACGGTTTCGAAATTACTGAAGATTTTGTTTGTGATTTTATCAATTCAAACAAATCTTTTTTTGAAGCCAATGACATTAGTTTTTTCGAAATGAGCGTTGGATTGGCCTTTGCTTATTTCGCCAAAGAAGAAGTCGATATTGCTATTATTGAAGTCGGAATGGGCGGAAGACTCGATGCTACTAATATCATCACTCCCTTAGTATCGGTGATAACAAATATTGGATTAGATCACCTTCAGTTTCTTGGAAACACCTTAGAAGCAATTGCTTTTGAAAAAGCCGGAATTATCAAAACTGAAATTCCGGTTGTAATTGGAGAATACACCGACGAAACAAAACCTGTTTTCGAAGCGAAAGCAAAAGAAACCAATTCCGAAATCTACTTCGCCTCCGATTTGATTTCAGAAAACCTTCCCTCGGATTTAATTGGCGATTATCAAATACACAATAAAAAAACGGTTTTACAAACCATCCAAATTTTAAATACTAAAACTGATTTTTCTATTAATCAAAATAACATTGAATCAGGCTTATTAAATGTAGTGAAAAACACCGGACTTTTGGGAAGATGGCAACAATTAGGCAGCTCCCCTAAAATCATCTGTGACACCGCACACAACAAAAACGGATTAGAGATTGTACTAAACCAAATTAAAAAAGAAAAATTTGAGCAATTGCATATTGTTTTAGGAGTTGTAAACGACAAAGATTTAGACGAAGTTTTGCCTTTGTTCCCTAAAAATGCAATTTATTATTTTTGCAAACCAAATATTCCACGAGGACTCGAAGCATTGGCATTAAAAGAAAAAGCAGCACAATTCGGCTTAAAAGGAGCAATACTACACTCTGTTCCAGAAGCTTATAAAAAATCAAAAGAATCAGCTAATTCCAACGATTTCATATATGTGGGAGGAAGTACCTTTGTAGTTGCAGAAATTTTATAATTTTTTTCGTTTTTTGCTTGCAAACTCGAAAAAGCATTGTATATTTGCACTCGCAATCACAAACGACAGCAACCTAGTAAAATAGGGCGATTAGCTCAGCTGGTTCAGAGCACCTCGTTTACACCGAGGGGGTCGGGGGTTCGAACCCCTCATCGCCCACCAAAAAACTCCTTAAGCAATTAAGGAGTTTTTTTTATGCCGTATCTTAGCTTTTTAATCCTAAAATAAATGTAGCTTAGCTTCACATTTAAAAATTAATTTTCCTTTAATATTATTTGGAATGAAATGGATTACCAGAGAAAGACCAAAAATAGATAGAATTGCATGCCCTTGGCTGATTAAAAAATTTGTCGATACTGAAGCCGAGTTCATTTATGTCCCCTTCAATATTGTTTTAAGCAAGGCAAAAGAATTAAATGCAATTCCGTTTGACATTCCAAACGTAGAATTCACACACTATAACCAAGAAAGCACCTTTGATTATATTATCAAAAAGTATCAAATTAACGATCCTGCTATTTCAATTATAGCCGAAATTGTGCGAGGAGCTGACACTGACAGACATGACATTGCAAAAGAATCGGCGGGACTTTGGGCAATTTCAGCGGGACTTTCATACAACATCACAGACGATTATAAATTACTGGAAACAGGCATGATTGTTTATGACGCATTATACAGCTGGGCTACTCACTTGTACCAACAAAAGCATTTACAAAATAGTCCTTTTGAAAACTTACTGCATGAAGTTTACAATAAATTCCTAAAAGACAAAAAACATTCAAGCAAAACTCCTTCCTGGGTTAAAGACTTAAAAGAAATCATTCAGGATCAAATTGACACACAATTCACCTTTGATTTAAAACAAATCTCAAATGATTTGAATTTGAATCCGTCTTATTTATCCAGAGAGTTTTCTAAGTATTTTGAAGACTTGAATTTTGGAGATTATGTTAGAAAACTTCGAATTGAAAAAGCAATTAATCTTATCGAAAATTCATCCTACACATTAACCGAAATAGCTTATATGACCGGTTTTTCAGATCAAAGCCATTTTACCCGAATTTTCAAATTGCACACAGGGAAAAACCCGTCTTCTTATCGAAAAAGAATACAAAAAAGTAATCCAGATACAAAAGGTAAATAGGATTCTATTTATAGCACTATTCCTGTTCATAGCTTTGCTTTTATTATCAAATCCAAAACTATGTCACTTAAGCCCACTCTTTTTATTACCTTATTATTATCAAGTATTGCCGGTTTTTCGCAAACTGTTTACCCAAAAATCACAGGCTATTTTGGCATACTGCATCCGATAGTTTCGATCAGTAAAGAGGAAACTACAGTAAACTTCAGAGATTATTATGCCGTAGGTTTTCCCACAGGAATCAACATCTGGAAAAACGAAAAAATCGGGTTCTCCTTTGAAGTTGTCCCAAATATCAAAGACGATCAGGGAACAAGCAAAGTAACCAACTTATTATTTCACCCGGGAGTTTTAGTCGCTTTAGGAAAAGGATATACTTTTGCAGGAAGAGCAGCATTTGAATCTAATGGCAGATACGGAATAACAGCTGTTTTTAACAAAACTATCATGAAAAACAATAACTGCAGTTATTTTGTAGCCATACCATTTCCTGTTCGTTTTGGCAATGATCACCCAACAACTTTTACCGCAAGTTTTCAATTTGGAATAGCTTTTTAAAATTATGATAACAAAACCAAAATACAGCTTAAAAGATATCGTCTTATATTTTTTAAGACTAGGAACTACAGGCTTTGGTGGCCCGGTAGCCTTAGTAGGATACATGCACAAAGATTTAGTTGAAAATCGAAAATGGATTTCCGAAGAAGAATACAAACAAGGAATTGCATTAGCACAATTAGCTCCGGGACCTTTAGCAGCCCAGTTAGGAATCTATTTAGGATACGTACATTACGGCTTACTTGGCGCTACTTTAGTTGGATTTGCTTTCATCCTTCCCTCTTTTATAATGGTAATATTACTGGCAATTGTCTATAAATTGTACGGTGGTTTATCATGGATACAAGCTGTTTTCTATGGAGTTGGAGCTGCCGTTGTAGGGATAATCACTTTGAGCTCTTATAAACTGACATTAAAATCTATTGGAAAATTGAATCCCGAATCGTTTAAATCAAAATGGTTATTGTGGTTCTTTTTTACTCTGGCTACAGTGATTACTTATATCACCGAGCAAGAGCAAATATTATTCTTTATAGCCGCAGGACTGTTATACATGTTTATAAAAAACCCTCCCCGATTACGAAATACTGCAATTGTCAATTCGGTAATTCTTTGTCAAATTTCCTTTTGGGATTACGAAAACCCAATACTTCTAAAAATAGCCGTTTTCTTTGCCGAAGCCGGAGCTTTTGTCTTTGGAAGCGGATTGGCAATCGTACCTTTTTTACATTCGGGAGTCGTAACTGAAAACCAATGGTTAACAGAACAACAGTTTCTGGATTCGGTTGCTGTCGCCATGATAACTCCAGGTCCGGTTGTAATAACAGTAGGTTTTATTGGGTATCTGGTTGCCGGATTTCTGGGAGCCTTAGTTGCGGCATTGGCTACATTTTTACCTTGTTATTTGTTTACCATAATCTTAGCTCCTTATTTTAACAAGATTGCAAATAACAAATCTGTATCTGCATTTGTCGAAGGTATTACTGCTACTGTTGTAGGAGCTTTAGTTGGCTCAGTTATTATTATAGCTAAACGAAGCATTACAGACATCCCAACCTTACTTATAGCCGCAACTACTGTTTTGGTTTTAATTTATTACAAAAAAATCCAGGAGCCTTATATCATTGTAATTGCTGCAGTTTTAGGAACTTGTATAAAACTAATCCAGAGTCAGTAAATATCCCTAAGCTAATTCAATAACTTCATTAGAAATAATGGAGTTATTTTTTTTATTTTACCAAATATCCTTCAGCTAATTCATGAAACAAAACAATTTGCTCCTCCTTCCACTCAGTATTTTTTCCTAACAAAAAAGCCATTATTTCTGCAACAACAGGAGCAGCCTGGATTGCCGCTCTTGCATCAAGAAAAAGCAATCTGATCCTTCTTGCTAAAACATCCTCAACAGTTAGAGCCATTTCGTTTTTTACTACCCAAACTACTTCTGCTTTTGTATAAGGATAGTCTGGATGAATTTTTTCAGATAAAGAAACATCAGCAGCAATTATTTGTTGTATCAAATGAGCATCAGAACCATAAATTGCGAAATGGGAATTCGTTTTTTCTTTTGAATATCCGTGTATTTGCAAACGTCTGGTTTTACATCTGACAAATTTCAATCCCGAAGCCTGAATTGCTTTATTGATAGTCTGTTCGGCCATACTTCTATAAGTAGTCCACTTGCCTCCAGTCACATTAATCAATCCAGAAGAAAGTACTTTAATACTATGCTCTCTTGACAACAAAGCTGTTTTTTTCTCAGCACCTACTTTCACCAACGGACGCAAACCTACAAAAACACTATTTAGATCAGCATAATCAATTTTATGTTTCGAATATTTATTAAAATGATTGATGATAAAATGAATTTCCTCTTCCAATGGTTTTGGCTCCAATGCTACTTCTTTAACAGGAGTATCGGTAGTACCTAACACTATTTTATCATGCCAGGGAATTACAAACAAAACCCTGCCATCAGACGTTTTAGGAATCAACATCGCCGAAGAACCTTCAAAATAAGACTTATTCAATACCAGATGAATTCCTTGCGATGGCGCAATGGTTACTTCTGCATGTCCTTCCGCCTTTTGCAGTAAATCATCCGCAAAAACACCAGTTGCATTAACAACTGCCTTCGCTTTAATACTATATTCCTGATTTGATAATTCGTCTTTTGCAATTAAACCAATTATCTTATTGTCCTTTTTTATAAAATCAGAAACTGCGCAATAATTCAACACTAGTGCTCCATATTCAATTGCGGTTTGAGCTAAATTAATTGCCAATCGACTATCATCAAATTGCCCATCATAATACAAAACGCCTCCTTTTAAGTTGGTCGAATCCAAATCAGGCAAATGTTTTAAAGTAGCTGCTTTTGAAAGTATTCGTGTTTTTCCCAGACTAAATTTAGCCGACAAAAACTCGTAAATCCACAAACCAAAACCATAATACCATTTATCCCACCACGAATATACCGGTACTACAAATCCTAATTTATGACAAACATGCGGTGCATTTCTAAGCATTCGACCGCGTTCCAGCAAAGCTTCCCGAACCAAATGAATATTGCCCTGAGCCAAATACCTTACTCCGCCATGAACTAATTTTGTAGATCTGCCGGAAGTTCCTTTGGCAAAATCATACTTCTCCAAAAGCAAGGTCTTATATCCACGACTGGCAGCATCAACAGCACAACCGAGGCCAGTAGCTCCTCCACCAATTATAACGATATCAAATTCGGTATTTTCACGAAGTTGATTAAACTTTTCTTCTCTATTCATCAAAAAAAAAAAAAATAACTTTAAACTTGCTGTTGTATTTTACAACCACAAGTCTAAAGTTAATTCATTATTATTGGATTATTCTTTTTTGAATTTAAAAAAAGAATAAATTATTTTATAAAATCCAAAGTACGCTCTAAAGCCATACCACGAGAACCTTTTATTAGTATTGTATTATTTTCGAAATTTACTCCTTCTAAACCAACCGAAAAAGCATCAAAACTGTCATAAAAATAAAAATTATCTTTTGCTAGCTGGCACTCAAAAAAAGCTTTCCCAACAAAATAACATCTTACATTAGCTTCGTTCACTAACGAATTCACCAAAGCTTCATGCTCTTTATGACTTTCCTCACCCAGCTCGAACATATCTCCTAAAATCATTATTTTATTTGATTTTTCAAGCTGTAAAAAATTAGCAATCGCAACAGCCATACTGCTTGGATTGGCATTATAAGCATCCAGAATAATCTCGTTAGTTCCCTTAGTCAACAATTGTGATCTATTATTCTCAGGAATATAACTCTCTAATGCTGCTTTTATCGCTTCATCCTCAACTTCAAAAAACTTCCCAATAGTCAGAGCCGCATTTACATTATTGGCATTATACAAACCTATCAAATGCGTTTTGATTTGAAGCGAATCAAAACCAACTTCTACAAAAGGATTAGCTTTAACTTCAGCAATCACAACATTTGCGTTTTTCTTATTTATTCCAAAAGAATAGTGTTTTAAATCTTTGGATTTTTCAAGCTGAATAGGGTCTTCAAGATTAATAAAAGCTAATTTATCATTCTTTGCAAGATATTGATACATTTCGCTCTTTCCTTGAATAACGCCTTCCACACCCCCAAAGCCCTCTAAGTGTGCTTTACCAAAATTAGTAATATAACCATAATCAGGTTGGGCAATTTCGCAAAGAAATTCGATTTCTTTTTTGTGATTGGCACCCATTTCAACAATCCCAATTTCGGTATTTGCATCAAAAGACAACAAGGTCAACGGAACACCAATATGGTTATTCAAATTCCCAACAGTAGCTTTCGTCTTGTATTTTTTAGCCAAAACCACATTAATCAACTCCTTAGTAGTGGTTTTCCCATTACTTCCTGTAAGAGCAACAATAGGCAATTTCAAATAATTCCTATGAAACTTTGCCAATTCCTGCAAAGCAACTAAACTATCCTCTACTAAAACCGTTCTCTCATCAATGTAGTAAGCTTCATTGTCAATTATCACACAAGAAGCACCTTTCTCTAATGCTTCTGCAGCAAAAGTATTGGCATCAAATCGATCGCCTTTAATAGCAACAAACAATGATTTTGGTTCAATTTTTCGGGTATCTATCGAAACTCCGCTACATTTTAAAAATAAACTATGAATGTAATTGATATCCATATAAAAATGATTTAAAAAATAAAAGCCCTAATCAAAGGGCTTTTTATTTATTTTATTTTAGAAATTAATTTCTTGGTGTTTTTCTTTTATCAGCTTTAGAACCTACTCTGGACATCGCACATCTAAACCCAATATAATCGGTGGCCATATCCTGAGGAAAGTATCTTCTTTGAGCCGGATCTAACCAATACGCTCTGTCTCTCCATGACCCCCCTTTGTAAACTCTAATTTTATCGTTTATCAAAGTAGTTCTTTTACTTGATCTATCGTATTTTCTCACCATTGAACCTAAACTATCGGTAGTAACATTGTGTACTGGCGAATTATACATTTTAGCAATGTTTTTTTCTTTTTCACCATCTGATTCAGAAGATCCAAAATTATAATACTTAGAAGATTGCTTATCACCATCTCTATAACCTATGTTGTTACTCTTATCAAAATTTTGTCTCAAATAAGTTTCTTGCTCATCAACAGGAACCCTGGCAATTTGACCAGGAAAATTTCTAGCCATTAACTTTCCGGTACTTAAAGTATCGTATTTCATGTTTTCTCTGGTAACAATCTCTACTTTTCCATCAGCACCAATTTTATTCTTAGTGTACATATTACCTCTAAAGTAGTTAAAATCGTTAGCCTCATTATCGATAATCGGTCTGTAAACATCGGCTACCCATTCGGCAACGTTACCCGCCATATCATACAATCCAAAGTCATTTGCCGGATATGATTTAACAGCGTTTGTAATATCAGCACCATCATCAGACCAACCTGCAATTCCACCATAATCACCATTTCCTTGTTTGAAATTGGCCAATTGATCTCCTCTGCTTTGTCTTTTTCCTGAACGTGTATATTCACCTGACCAAGGATATTTCTTTTGTCCTTTATAAATATTATATTCTCTTTGACCTACATCAGCAGCAGCAGCATATTCCCACTCAGCCTCAGTTGGAAGCCTGTATTCCGGCATAATAATTCCTGAAGAACGTTGAGCATACACATTTTTTTGTTCCTGAACACTTCCGTCTTTCGATTTTACCGCTCTTCCCTTTGCTCTTTTTAAAACAATTTCTTCGCTTCCGCCTCGTGCAGTTGACGGCGATGCTAAATAAGCCTCAGTACTAAAAGCGTTATCCGCATTTACATCATCTGTTTTTGCATTTTTTTTCAAATACCCATTTTTCTCCAAAATAGCTTCGTTAACACGCTCAGTTCTCCAATTAGCAAAATCAACAGCCTGAATCCAGTTTACCCCAACAACAGGATAATCTGCATAAGCAGGATGTCTCAAATAGTTATTGGTCATAGTTTCATTGTATCCCAAACGATTTCTCCACACAAGTGTATCAGGAACAACGCCGTTATATACATCTTTATAATTTTCATCATCAGGAGAAAAAACATTTTTAACCCAATCCAAATATTCTAAATACATAAAATTAGTCACCTCAGTCTCATCCATATAAAAAGACTGGACGTGTTGCTGAGTAGGTGTATTATTCCAATCGTGCATTACATCATCCTGTACTTTTCCCATTGTAAAAGTTCCACCTTCAACAAAAACCAAACCCGGACCTGCCTCTTGTTTTTTGGCTGCTGTCTTATTATCTACATTCCAACCCGTTGCCCTCGAAGCACCTTTAGAGCTAGATTTTTTACTACAACTAGCAAAACCTAAAGCTACTATCACTGACAACATCAAGCGAAAAACTGTAATTTTATCTACTTTCATACTCTTTACTGTGGTAATATTTATGCGTCGCAATATAATAATTAACGATTAACCTGCAATGTTATTTTAATAATTATAATCGCTTCTTTACTCAAAATAAACGCAAATTTATACTATTTATTATTTATTCACATACTTAATGCTTTTTTTTTACTCTTTTGATTTCTTTATTAAACATACAACACAAGCAAACACAATATTATCCAAAAACAGCAGTTATAATTATCTATGAGTCAAAAACTAAAAAACAGTAAATTAAGTTGCAAAAACTAAAAAACTAAAAACTTGCAACTTTTTAATAAAACACTATATTTGTTCTACTAATTACCCTCTAACCAATGAAAAAAACAATACTTTTAACCCTTTCTTTGTTTTCTATTTCGCTGATCCAAGCCCAACAAAGACCCATCACAGTAGCAGTTCCTTTTTTATCTGTTACTGCTGACGCAAGAGCCGCGGGTATGGCCGACATAGGGGTAGCCACCTCTGCGGATGCTTTTTCGCAACAATGGAACCCTGCCAAATATGCTTTTGCCATTGACAAACAAGGTGTCAGCGGCAGTTACACACCCTACCTAACAGGTCTTGCTAACGATATTTCATTAGGACAATTTACTTATTACAACAAAATTTCTGACCGTAGTGCTTTTGCAGCCAGCCTTCGCTATTTTGGCTTTGGAGACATCGAATTAAGAAGAACAGGAGAACCTGACGAAGCATTTGCAACTGTCGCTCCTAATGAATTTGCCATCGATGGATCTTACTCACTTAAACTAAGTGAAAAATTTTCTATGGCTGTTGGCGCAAGATTCATTCATTCTAATTTAAAAGTTGCAACCGACAATGGAGACGCTACCGCAGCGAGTTCCTTTGCAATTGATATAGCCGGTTTTTACCAATCGGAAGAAATAGCATACAACAGCTTCAACGGAAGATGGAGAGCCGGATTCAACATTCAAAATCTGGGACCAAAAATCAGCTATGATAATGACGAAATTAGCTCTAACTTTTTGCCAGCCAATTTAAAACTAGGAACGGGTTTTGACTTTATTTTAGACGATTATAACAAATTAGGATTAAACGTAGAACTCAACAAGCTACTTGTACCTACCCCAAAAGTAGGATACGACAATAACAGCGGTACTTACACAGGTACCGACATGAATGGTGATGGCGTTGTTGACAATACAGACTTTAGTTTATCCAATAACGAATACAGAAGAACCGGATGGTTTTCTGGTGTTTTTAAATCTTTAGGCGATGCTCCTGACGGATTTAGCGAAGAACTAAAAGAAGTCATTTATTCCGTAGGTGCCGAGTATTCTTATCAGGATGCCTTTGCTATGCGTATGGGGTACCATCATGAGAACACTAACAAAAGCGGATTACGATATTTTTCTCTTGGAGCAGGTTTTAAATACACTTCATTAAAAATCGATTTATCTTATTTATTCTCTGCCTCTAAAATCCCAAATCCTTTGGAAAACACACTCCGTTTTTCATTAACACTTAATTTTGGAGACAAATACGAACAATACTAATTTTCAACAAAAACAGCATACCAAAAATCCAAATTTCCATTTAAAGAAATTTGGATTTTTTTTACTCAATATACAATGGAAGAAATTATCATTACAAGTAAATTCATCACTTACAATTCTACAGAAGAGTTACCTAATGAAATTCAAAGCCTTTTCGAAAAAGCAATACAAGCTCAAAAAAGCGCTTACGCTCCTTATTCGAAATTCAGGGTTGGGGCAGCCATTTCTTTAGACAATGGAGAAATAATTTTAGGAAGCAATCAGGAAAATGCCGCTTACCCTTCCGGTCTTTGCGCAGAAAGAGTCGCATTATATCAGGCTGCATCAAATTTTCCGGAGGCAACAATTTCAAAAATAATCATTACAGCCTCACCCGAAGCAACAGGAATTACATCACCAATTACACCCTGCGGTGCGTGCCGACAATCTATAGCCGAATACGAGATTAAGCAAGACAGTCCAATTGAAATTTATTTCATGGGAGAAATAGGTAAGATTTACAAATCGGAATCTTTAAAAAACTTACTTCCTTTAATATTTAACAAAAAACTGCTCTAATAAACCTAAAAATTAGCTTTATAATTTTAGTTCTTAATTGGAATGTCCTATTTTTGCATTTCGCAAATTCGACCTTATAAAATCAATTTGCAAAAAAAGTACTAATTGACAACACAATAAAAACTTTAGTAAAAGAACACTTGAGATGAAAGAAGTTACAAAAGAAGTATATTTAAAGTGGTATGAAGACATGCTGCTTTGGAGAAAGTTTGAGGATAAACTAGCTGCATTATACATACAACAAAAAGTTAGAGGTTTTCTACATTTATATAATGGTCAGGAAGCCGTACTTGCAGGAGCATTGCATGCAATGGATTTAACCAAAGACAAAATGATTACTGCTTACAGAAACCACGTTCAGCCAATTGGTATGGGTGTTGATCCTAGACGTGTAATGGCTGAGTTACTTGGAAAAGCAACAGGAACTTCTAAAGGAATGGGTGGATCCATGCACATTTTCTCAAAAGAGCACCGTTTTTATGGTGGACACGGTATCGTTGGAGGTCAAATTCCAGTTGGTGCAGGTTTAGCTTTTGGAGACAAATACTTCAATACAGGAGGAGTTACAATGACCTATTTTGGTGATGGTGCTGCTCGCCAAGGTTCTTTACACGAAGCTTTCAACATGGCTATGTTATGGAAACTTCCAGTAGTTTTTATTGTTGAAAACAATGGTTACGCTATGGGAACTTCTGTTGAAAGAACAGCAAACCATACTGATATCTGGAAATTAGGTTTAGGATACGAAATGCCTTGTGGACCAGTTGATGGAATGAACCCTGTAAAAGTTGCCGAAGCAATGCACGAAGCTATCGAAAGAGCTCGTCGTGGAGACGGACCAACTTTCCTAGAAATGAAAACGTACCGTTATAGAGGACACTCAATGTCTGATGCTCAATTATACCGTTCTAAAGAAGAAGTAGAAGAGTACAAAAAAATCGACCCTATTACTCAGGTATTGGACATCATTAAAGATAAAAAATACGCTACCGATGCAGAAATCGAAGCTATCGACGAAAGAGTAAAAAACTTAGTTCAGGAATGTGTTGATTTTGCTGAATCTTCTCCATATCCAGAACTTGAACAATTATACGACGTAGTTTACGCACAAGAAGATTATCCATTTACACCTCATAAACTATAAAAATATTATGGCGATAAAAGTAACAATGCCTCGTTTGAGTGATACTATGACGGAAGGAACGGTAGCAACTTGGCTTAAAAAAGTAGGAGACAAAATTAGCGAAGGAGATATTCTTGCTGAAATTGAAACTGACAAAGCAACGATGGAATTCGAATCTTTCAACGAAGGAACACTTTTACATATTGGAATTCCGGAAGGAGAAACAGCCCCAGTAGATTCATTATTAGCAATTATCGGAAACGAAGGTGAAGACATTTCTGCTTTACTTTCTGGAGATGCTGCACCAGCTGCTGCCGCTCCGGCTGCTACTGAAGCTAAAAAAGAAGAAACTGCTGCTCCAGCTCCAGCTGCTGCTAAACCAGCCGCTTCTTTACCAGCTGGTGTTGTAGTTGTGACTATGCCTCGTTTGAGTGATACAATGACTGAAGGAACAGTAGCTACCTGGTTGAAAAAAGTAGGTGATGCTGTTGCTGAAGGTGACATACTTGCTGAAATCGAAACCGATAAAGCAACTATGGAATTCGAATCTTTCAACGAAGGAACCTTATTATATATCGGAATTCAGGAAGGAAATACAGCTCCTGTTGATAGTCTTTTAGCTATCATTGGACCTGCAGGAACAGACATCAGCGGAATTGCTGATAACTATGTTGCTGGAGGATCTACTCAGGCTGCTCCTGCTGCCGAAGAAACTAAAGCTGCGCCAGCTGCTGAAACTGCTGCACCAGTTGCTCAGGAAGCTGCTGCTGACGGAGGAAGAATTATAGCTTCACCATTAGCTAAAAAAATTGCTAGCGACAAAGGAATTCAATTAAATCAAGTAAAAGGTTCTGGAGAAAACGGACGTATCGTAAAAAGCGATATCGAGAACTTCACTCCTGCTGCTGCCGCCCCACAAGCTGCTGCGCCTGCAAAAGCTGAAGCCGCTCCTGCACCAGCCCCAAAACCTTATGTTCCAGCAGGGCAAATTGCAACTGAAGAAATCAAAAATTCGCAAATGCGTAAAATCATTGCGAAACGTTTATCTGAATCATTGTTTACTGCGCCACATTACAATTTAGTAATTGAGGTAACAATGGACGAAGCAATGAAATCAAGAGGAATTATCAATAGCGTTCCGGACACCAAAGTATCTTTCAATGATATGGTAATTAAAGCTTCCGCATTAGCTTTGAAAAAGCACCCAAAAATCAATTCACAATGGTCTGCTGACGCTATCACTATCAACTATCATGTAAATATTGGTGTTGCTGTTGCTGTTGAAGACGGTTTAGTGGTTCCTGTACTACCATTTACAGATGGCATGAGTTTATCTCAAATTGGAGCAAGTGTAAGAGATTTGGCAGGTAGAGCTAAAAGCAAAAAATTATTACCATCAGAAATGGAAGGAAGTACGTTTACTATTTCTAACCTTGGAATGTTTGGTATCACTGAATTCAATTCTATCATCAACCAACCTAACTCTGCAATCCTTTCAGTAGGAGCTATCGTTGAAAAACCAGTGGTTAAAAACGGTCAGATTGTTGTTGGAAACACGATGATGTTATCTCTTGCTTGTGACCACCGTACTATCGATGGAGCAACTGGAGCACAGTTCTTACAAACATTAAAACAATACATTGAAAACCCAGTGACAATGCTTGCATAATTACTGATTTTGTATAAAACCAAAAACCCGTCTTGTATAAAAACTTGACGGGTTTTTTATTTCATTTGGGCATGTCCCCGCTTCCATTATCATTACAGCGCGGTCGGGCTGTTCGCTATATTCCCGAATATGAAAAACTACGGTAAAAACCTTGTTTTTCTATTTCGGGAGATGCCGCTTCCATCCCTCATGCAATTATTGCAATAACAATAAAATATTTATTTTACCACACCTTTTAAGTTATCAGGAACTTCGTTAAACGGGGTTTTATAAATCATGTTATTGTATAAAGACAATTCCTGCCAATCTTCCAATTTATAATAATCTTTGATATTCTTACCCGAACGGTGTAAAAATTCCATAGATAAACGCATTTCTATGGCTTCATAATCAAGAGCTGTATTTCCTTCTAAATGCCTTACTTGATCGTACGTTGCCTCAAACCTTTTTCTAGGCGAACCATTTTCAAAATAATCCCAATGAGTTGCTTCATCTTCATAATAATGAACTTTAAAAACCCTTGCTCCAAATCCTCTAAACGCAGGAAGTCTTTTTTCATATTAACGTAATGAAACTTCCCCTTTTACTGTGTAGATTTTTTTGCGTATCGCCCATAATATGTCATCTACAAACAAAGGACCTGTTAATGGTTCTGACTTTAAAAAATCTTCTTCTTTATAATCTTCTTCTTTTTGAACAATATAATTATATGAATAAATGATTAAGTGAAATGTAGTAGATAAATCATATTCTGAAAGATCACACATATTAATCACTTTTACATAAGTATAACCCAGATTATGATTTAATGTAACTTGAATAACTGTTCCACTATTTAATGTTTTCTTTGCCATAAATTACATTTAAAAAATTTCAATTAACTATTTATTCTTCTCTTCGATCCATTTCGACATATACTTAGTACTTTTCAAAGTATGATGTTGCAGCAATTCTCCCATAAAATTATTCAAACGATGTTGCTTTATATTCGTAACTAAAAACTCAATTTGCGTAGTAAAATCTTCTTCAAATGAATTCCTCAAATAACGCTGGTTCATTATTTCAACTCCATTTTTTTGAGCTTGAATCCAGGTAGCTGCATCCTGATACAATTGCACTGCTTTATCAGCAAAATGTTGCGGATTATCTTCAACAAAACCATTCCACGGTAAATCGCCCTGCATCGATTCAGCACCAATAGAAGTTGTAACACTTGGCGTTCCGCATTGCATTGCTTCTAGTAATTTTCCTTTTATCCCGGCGCCAAAACGCAAAGGAGCCAAAACAACAGCTGCTTTTTTAACTACATCATTGGCATTTTCTGCACGACCAAGAATCAGGAAACCTTCTTTAACATTATTTAATTGCAAAACTTTTTGAGAAGGATAAGCACCATAAATATTTAAAATAGCTTCAGGCAATTGTTTTTTAATTAGTGGCCAAATCGTTTCTTTCAAATACTGAACCGCATTCCAATTAGGCTCATGAAGAAAGTTACCTATAAAAACAAAATCTTTTCGTTCTTCAAAAGAAGGCAATTTCGCTAAATCAGGAATTGCATTCGATTCTAATAAAAGAGGCAAATAACACAATAAGCTTTGATCAATTTTAAAAACAGTTGTCAATAATTCGATTTCATATTCGGAAATCATCAACGACAAATCACAACGTAAAATACTGGCGATTTCACGCTTCGCAACTTCTTCAACTAATAAATCCGAGATTTGAAATTCTCGTTTTTCCTTAAATGCTTTTTGTCTAGCTAATCGCAAACAATGCAAATCCTCAGTATCTAGAATTCGTAAAGCATTTGGACAGTTTTCGGTAACACGCCAGCCAAATTGCTCCTCAATCATAAATCGATCAAATAAAACTACAGAAGGATTCAACTCCTTTATAAAAATATCAAAACTGGAATTATTCAATTCAATTGATTCTTTTTGAACACCAAATTCACTCAAATCAATCATAAAATCACTATCCTGAGCCGGACTTGCAAAAGTAATTTCAAAGTCCTGCTTTTGAAACAAAGAAATCAACTGCATCATCCTTCCTCCTGCAGCAGAAGAATTAGGCTCAGGCCATACAAAACCAATTATTAAAAGCGATTGCATCTGATTCATATCAACATAAAATTTTGTCACAAAATAATACTAAATTTATCGTTAATCCTCTCGTTTAGACAAAAATCACTAAAATAAACATTAATTTTGCATAAAATTATAATGATATGTTAGGATTAAAGTTAGCCACAGATCCAAGATGGGTCAACATTGTAGAATCTAATATCGAAGAAATTTTAACCGACCATGCCTGGTGCGAACAAAAAGCAGCTTCTAACGCTATAAGTCTTATTACCCAAAACTCTGAAAAAGAGGAATTGGTCACTGAATTAGTGCTTATTGCCCAAGAAGAAATAGAACATTTTAAAATGGTTCATGACCTTATCAAAGAAAGAGGACTCACTTTTGGACGTGAACGCAAAGACAGCTACGTTAATGAACTATTCAAATTCATGAAAAAAGACGGAAGCCGTAATGATGCTTTGTGCGAGCGTTTGCTTTTTTCGGCTATGATTGAAGCCAGAAGTTGCGAGCGTTTCAAAGTATTATCAGAAAACATCAAAGATCCAGAATTAGCTAAATTCTATCGTGATTTAATGATAAGCGAAGCAAACCACTATACTACTTTTTTAGGCTTTGCCCGAAAATATGCCGACAACGTTGATGTGGATAAACGCTGGAAAGAGTGGATTGAGTATGAAACTTCAATAATTACAAACTACGGAAAGAACGAAACCATTCACGGATAATAATTTATTCTAAAAAACGTTCCTAACCTTATTTCTCATATAACTTTCAGTATCATGTCTCAAAAAAAAGCTATATTTTTTAAAATCTTAAAATATATAGGAATCACGCTAATCAGTTTATTGGCTTTTATGTTTATTGCTCCTTATATTTTTGCAGATAAAATTAATGCTGAAATAAAAAAAGTAGCCAATCAAAAACTAAATGCTAAACTGGATTACTCTGAATCTAACGTATCTTTTTTCAATCATTTCCCATCGCTAACTGTAAGTCTAGATAATTTCAAACTCAATGGTTCGGCTCCTTACCAGAATGAAAATCTAATTACTGCTAAAGAAATTGCTTTTGGTATCGATGTACCAAGTCTAATTTTTGGAAAATCAGTCAATATCGACAAAATATTTCTTTCTAATGCTGACATTAATGTAAAAGTCAACAAAGAAGGATTTGCAAATTACAACGTCTATAAAGCTGACAAAACTAAAACAACTAAAAAAGAAGAGGACAGCTCCTTAAAACTGGAGAAAATCGAAATAACCAACAGTAAAATTGTTTATGACGATTTATCGACTAAACTCCACTTTGACATTTTTGGTTTTAATTATATAGGAAAAGGCGATTTAAGCAAAGCTATATTTGATTTATCATCTAAAGCACAAATTGAAAAACTCAATCTTTTGTATGATAACGAGCCTTATTTGATGAACAAAAAAGTCAATGCCGATTTGATTACCAAAGTAAATGTAAACTCGCTTTCATTAATTTTTGAACAAAATGACCTAAAAATAAACAATCTGGTTGTTGATTTTAAAGGAAAATTCGATTTCCTTAAAGAAGGTTACAATATGGATTTTATCCTAAAAACCACAAACAGTAACTTACATGATTTCTTTACTGCTTTTCCTCCAAAATTCATCACTTGGCTTGAAAAAACGAAATTAACCGGAAAAACAGACTGTATATTATCCTTAAAAGGAAATTATATTGCCTCTAAAAATATTGCGCCAAAATTGGAATTGGATTTTAAAATCAAAGACGGAAGTATCAATTACAATCAAAGTCCGGCCACTGTAACCAACTTAGATGTTGATTTTGATACGCAATTGCCTTCTTTGAATCCTGATTCGCTTATTGTAGATTTAAGAAACCTATCGCTCAACATTGATAAAGAATCTTTGAAAGCAAAATTATACAGCACAGGAACCAATATTTTAGATATTAATGCTGCGCTTAACGCCAAAATAGATCTGGAAAAACTAAATCGAGCAATCGGAATTCCTGATGTTGAATTAAAAGGAATGCTAGTTGCTGACGGAACTTCCAAAGGAAAATTCGATAAAAAAAACGGATTATTTCCTGTAACAAATGCCGTTATCAACTTAAACAATGGTTTTCTAAAAACGAAATATTATCCAAATCCGATAACGAATATTGGAATTGTTTCTACTATTTCGAATCCTAAAGGTACTTTCGAAGATTTGAAAGTAGTTTTACAACCCGCACAATTTACTTTTGAAGGGAATCCGGTTTTTGTAAAAGCCAATTTGAGTAATTTTGACAATCTTGTGTATGATGTTACTGCCAAAGGGACTTTGGATATTGGTAAAATCTACCAGGTTTTTTCTCAAAAAGGACTCGATGTTGACGGTTTCATCAAAGCCGATTTAGCCCTAAAAGGGAAACAAAGCGATGCCGAAAAAGGAAACTATTCGAAACTTAAAAATAGTGGAACGCTTGAAATTAGAAACATCAAATTAGCATCTGAGTATTTACCAAAAACATTTCTTATAAAAGAAGGGATTTTTAAATTCAATAATGATAAGATGCGTTTCAATACTTTTTTGGCTTCTTATGGACAATCTGATTTTCAATTGAATGGTTATTTGCAAAATGTATTCAATTTCATGGCTTCAAAAAAAGGAGTTTTACACGGTTCTTTTTCTATGAATTCTAAATACATCAATGCCGATGAATTCATGTCGAATACCACTACAAATACAACCGAAACAACTACAAGCAATAATCCAACTGCTGCTAAAACAGAAACAGGAGTTATTATTGTTCCGCCAAATTTAGATTTGCATTTTACAGCCAATGCGCAAAAAGTGAATTTCAACGGATTGGAACTTAAAAATGCAAAGGGAAGTTTGAACATGAAAAACGGCTTGCTTAGCATGCAAAATACCGGTTTTGATTTAATAGGTTGTACTGTTGCTATGAACGCTACTTACAAAAGTATCGATTCTAAAAACGCAAGATTTGAGTATCATATTAAAGCAAACGAATTTGATATCAAACGCGCTTATAAAGAAGTCAAACTCTTTAGAGACATGGCCAGTGCTGCCGAAAAAGCACAAGGAATTATATCTTTAGACTATAATTTAAAAGGTCGATTGAATGCTAATATGGAACCTGTGTTTCCATCATTGTTAGGAAATGGAGTTATCTCTGTAAAAAACGTCAAAATGTACGGCATGAAAATGTTTGGTAGCGTAGCTAAAAAGACCAATAAAGAAAGTATTAAAAACCCTGAACTGAACCAAGTAGATATTAAGAGTTCTATTAAAAACAACATCATTACTGTAGAACGATTCAAGTTTAAATTTGCCGGATTCAGACCCCGAATTGAAGGAACTACCAGTCTGGATGGAAGATTAAATCTTAAAATGAGACTCGGTTTACCACCACTTGGAATCCTTGGAATTCCATTAACCATAACAGGAAATAAAGACAATCCGAAGATAAAAATAGGACGACAATCTGAAGATTTAGAAGAAACCAAAGATAGTATTCAGTAAATTGTTTCTTTTTAGAAACTTTTTTAGAATACTCGAAATATGGGATTTCAGCGATTTAGTTTAGCTAGAGTTCATTGTTACTTTTGAGTACAATGAAACTCTAACTTTTTATGGTAGTGCTTTTCAGCTTCTATTCATCTTCGTCAAAAATATTCCCAATTCTTTCTTCTTCGTCATCTTTGTATGTATGCAATAGAGTAGTTTCATAGCCAATTGCATTAATAAGTTTCTCAAAAAAAAGATTGACTTCTTGATTTTGAATTTCCGTATTTTCTGATAAATTCTGCTTGTCAAAATATAAAATCCATTGCGTTTCTTGGTTGTCAAATTTTAGTTTTCCGCCCAAGTCTTCATTTGGATAAATGTCAAAATACCAACGTGGGTTTTCTTTTATGAATTGAAAATAATAGTAGTCGTAATTGAACGCCGAAATTGAAGTGTCATTTCTTTTATATACTTTTCTATATTCATAATCATTTTTAAGAAATTTGTTTATTCTTTTAACAAGCTCTTTTTCGTCTTCTTTATTACAAATTATTCCATATTCTGCACGTACTATCATAAATATCTATTTTTCTTTCATCTTGTTTTTCATTGTCTTTATCCGTTACTCACGCATTACCGCTAACACTCTGGTAATAAATCGGGTTGCCACTCGAGCAATAGCAAACAGGCGAAGCGAATCATCCCAAATACAAACCAATTTTTCCATTAAGCCAAATCCCCAAATCCGTTGTAGCTGTTACCAGCAGTTATTTTTTCTTCAATCTTGTTACTAGATTATTTAAGCTTTTTAATTCAACAGAAGGAAAATCACTAATTATAATCGAAGAATCACGAAACATAATTCGATTAAATATTCCACTATGACTTGGATATTCTTCTTTGTTTAATTTTGTTTGACAGAGTTCGTTTATGCTTTCGAGAATCAATTCGTTTTCTTCTTGAGTTAGCTTAATTCGATTAATAGATTTTGTTATTTGAGGTTCTTTTCCGTTTTTACAATTTTTCGTTTTTTCAATATAATCGACTAAAAGTTGCCCCTTTAAATCATCCCTATAAATCGTAAGGATTTTTTCATTTCCGCCCCATTCTCCGCATTTATCATCAACAGTAAGAATCTCTAATTTGTTAACGCGATTTATATAAAGTAATGGATTTGGTTTGGATTCTTTTTTACACGCAATGAGTAAAAAAAATATTCCTATTGAAATTATAAGTTTGTCTTTCATAGTATAATTGCTGGTAACTTGTATATAGTCGAAACAAACCTTCGCCAATCTATCCAATTTTGGGTGTATATACGAAGGTTTATTTCGCTTTATTTTATGCTAATATATAAATAAATCTTACAAAATTTCTACTTCTGTATAATTTCTCTTAAGGTTTCGAGCTGGATTCGCATTTTCCGGATGTGATTGTGTAACATAAGCAAATATGTTATTTAGCTACCATAAACCCTAAAAAAGACAAAAAGGGACTTAAAAACACCCTATAACGTACTTAAAAAAGGTCTTTTAGTACTTAAAAAGTCCCCTTATGGTATCTATAAGGGGACTATTTAGTCCTAAAAAGAATCTATCAGCCTACCTAAAAAAGGCAATACAGGACTAAAAAAAGGCTTTTTAGGACATTAATAGCCCCTATAGGGGAGTTTTTATACCCTTTTTAGGCATAAAAAAGCCCCATTTGTTCAATGGGGCAGTTAAAATTAGCTTGGCTTTTTTACAATTTCATTATTTGATTAATAATTTCACATTGTTGTTTAAATCTTCGCCTGTAATATTTAGAATATAAACTCCCGGCATTTTTCTATCGGTAAAATGTATTTTAAAATTGCCTTTACTATTACCATTGCTTTCTAAAGTTTTTTCGAAAATTTTATTTCCACTATTATCCATCAATGTAGCTGTAATATTTGGAGAATTATAATTCGGAATATTAATATTCACTTGTTCTTTTACAGGATTTGGATGTACAACAATTTCATTTGTAGTTATTCTAAAACTCCACACATCACCTGTTGTTGTTCCGTAATCATTTGTAGCATCTACTCTCCAGTAATAATACACTCTGGAAGTTAAATCCGAAGGCAATTGATAAAATAAATTCTCTGAATAAGAAACATCAGTCAGTGGGCTTAGATTTTCCGGATCAGTTCCAAAATATACCGTGTACTTTGTTGCATCTATATTTCCTTTCCAGGCTAAATTGAAATTTGCTACAGGCAACTCTAAAAAGTAAGATCCATTTTCCGGAGTTGGATTAGTCGCTTTTACCGGTGCCGGAGCAGCTTCGGTAACAACCTCAAATACTTCGCTGTAATTAGACGAATCCGTTTTGTTTATTGCTTTCAATCGATAGTAGTATTTAGTACTATGAACTACATTTGTATCGGTATAAGTAGTTGTATTAGCAGCAAGTTCTGCAATTTGATCAAAATCAATACCATCCAATGAACGTTCTAATACAAAATTAGCTTCATTATTTGAATTGTCATTCCAATTTAAAATAGCTGTAGTTGAAGCTAGCGGAGTTGCCACAGTGTTCGTTTCGAATGTTAGATTAGATGGAGCGTTGATAACTGTTGTGTTGTATATTGCAGCAATTTCAGCAGCCGATAAAGCGTAATTAAATACCTTTAACTCATCTAATTTTCCTTTGTAAGGAGCAGGAGCTGTTCCTACAGCTAATTCAAGTGTACCAATATTTCCAAGAATCAAATCAGTTGGTTCACCAATACCGGTTACTCCTGTTTCGTCAAGTTCACTCTGAAGTACGCCATTCAAATACAAACGCAATTTATGGGCAGTAACATCTCGCATTACAACAACATGTTCCCAGTTTCCAGTGTAGAATCTTGAACCTACTCCTTTTAATTCTTTTTTAATAACATCATCATCTATAGCAAAGCGAAGTTCGCCACTTTTGAATTCAATATTATAACGTTTACCTGTTGCTCCAGTTGTAGCGTTTTTTGTAAAAGAACCTTTGCACAACAAATAAGCAGAAGCTGTTGAACCAGTTGGTAGCAAACTAGGTGCCGCATTCATCCAAAATGAAATAGAAAATGAATTCTTATTTAAATAAATCTGATCTTCATTTGGAATACTTGCCATATAATTATTGCTCTTTGATGTCGAAAAATTAAGAGCATTATTAGCTTTCCCTATAATTTTTACTGTCGAATTATCAAAATCTGAATCTAATTTTCCATTATTACTATAATTTGACAAGTCGGCAATTTCATCACCTTCTCCGGCAGCTTCTTTAAATGGCCAATGCCCCACCATGTTCAAAGGAAATTCAGAAATTGTTCTAAAACTCCATACGTTCCCAGTTGCTGTACCTTTAACATTTGTTGCATCTACTCTCCAATAATATTCAGTTCCTGAATTTAAACCAGACACTGAATAAGAAGGGCTAGCAACATAATTTACGTCGGCTACTTTGTTAAGGTTCGAAGGATCTGTACCAATATAGACTGCATAAGTTGTAGTATTACTACTTCCAGTCCATTTTAAGATAAGACTTCCATTAGTTGGCTCAGCATAGTTAAATTCGTTTGTAGGGTTCGGATTAGCAGTTTTAGCTGGTGCCGAAGGAATCGCTGGAGTTGTAACAGAATTCACATCGCTATAACTTGAAGATTCTGTAGCAGTAATAGCCTTTATACGATAATAATATTTAGTATTAGGAACTAAACCCGCATTAGTATATGTAATTGTATTTGCAGCAACTTGTGCAATTTGCGTAAAGTTTGTTCCATCGATTGAACGTTCAATCACAAAATTAGTTTCATTATCTGAATTGTCTTTCCAATTTAAAACAACTGTACTCGAAGGAGGAGTTTCAACTGAACTAGCATTAAAAGTAATTGCTGTTGGAGGAATTATAAAATCAGGAGGCGTCTGATTTGTTAAGCCATTAATATAAACTTCAATATTCAAATAAGGTGCCTGCGTTGTGCTTACTGCCAAAGCATCAGCACTATTTTTATTCAATCCATTTGCATCTTCCCAAGCATCCGGCATACCATCATTATCAGTATCTAAAGGAGCTGGTGCGCCATAAACATGTCCTGCACCATCATTTACAAAACCAAACTTTGAAGTTAAATCTGATTGAACATAAACATAAGTTGCAGTTGTTCCTTTCGACAACAAATCGGAGATCATTAAATTATCAACTTGATCACGTCTTGGATATGAAGCTCCCACGCTTGAAACTATTTTATCAAAAGCCCCTTGAGCTGTAAGATTTGGATTCTTCATTGGATAATCATAAGGATTTGGCAAAATACTTGCTGCATCCCCGGTTGGATAACCAGTTAGATCTTGAGGAACTAGTGTTCCATCTAATATTCCGTTTCTATTATTGTCAAAATAATTCCCGGCACCATATAAAAAGAAATTAGCATTACCTCTGTTAAAAGGTGTAGAAACAGAAGTACTTGTATTAGGACCTCCAATAAAATAATTATTGATAATATTCACATCAGAACTTCCTGCAGAATCTCCTCCCATAATATAAGCATCTCCAGATTCACTATGTCCATAAGTATTTCCATAGTTACCCCAATTATAAACAACGTTGTTTACAAACTCATTAATTCCTTTTATTTTGTTATTACGAGTCTTATTACAGATGTATAAATTTCCAATTAAACTAATCTTACCACCTGCCGAAGGCTGAATTAAACCGCCCGCAGAATGATTATGACGGTGCAATCCCTGACCGATAATGGAATTCTGAATAGTTATATTATCAGGACTCGTTCCTTTACTATCCCAGTTAATAGAAAACACTTCGTCAGTTCCCCAGGTAAAAGTCATGTGGTCGAAAATCATATTCGCTCCATTTGCTAAACCGGATGCATCTTGATTTTGAGCAGTTCCCCCATAGCGAATACGAAGATAACGGGCTATAGTATTACTGGCCCCTGTAAATGTGACTCTTGGTCCCAAAAAAACAATTCCCTCTCCTGGTGCTGTTTGTCCTGCAATGGTGGTGTTCTTTGCCACAACAATCTGAGATTGTAAGTTAACAATACCACCGACTTTAAATATCACAAAACGACCTTCTTGACTTACCGCATCACGAAACGAACCTGGGCCGCTATCATTCAAATTGGTAACTAAATAAATTTGAGGATTAGCAGCACCTCTTGCTCCAGTGGTAAACCTTCCAAATCCTGTAGCCTCTGGAAAGGCTAATGTTTGGGAACATAAATTCCCAGAACTCAATACAAGTCCGCAAATCATTAAGGCTTTTGGGACTTGTTTAAAAAGTAAAGTTTTAAATTTCATAAATAAATAGTTAAGGTTGGTTATTCCAAAACTATAACTTTAACATTTTATTAGTATCCTGCGCCGTCCTGTACTGGTCTGTATCATTAAAACCAATTATGAAAGACACAAAGAAATAAAATAAAATCCCATGAATAAGAATATTGATAAAATAAGACCTCACAAGCTAACAAGCTCAAATCTATGAT
This sequence comes from Flavobacterium sp. GSA192, assembly GCF_006386525.1. Classification (NCBI taxonomy): domain Bacteria; kingdom Pseudomonadati; phylum Bacteroidota; class Flavobacteriia; order Flavobacteriales; family Flavobacteriaceae; genus Flavobacterium; species Flavobacterium sp. GSA192. The sequence goes on from NZ_VAHC01000007.1 coordinate 305,902, forward strand.
CTAAGCCACACAAACTGGTCTGGTCAAATAATTAGAAAACAATTATATTTTGGAATAAAATAGCATTACTAATTTTGCACATAAATTAGGTATCAATCATTTTTTATAATTGATTCGTTTCCTATTATCTCTTGAACAAATATCGATAATACTATAAAACAAAAAATCCTATCCGGTTGGATAGGGTTTTCAAAGACTCGAGGACGTTAGTCTAAACTGAACGAAGCTAAATACGACATTTGATATTAAGAGGAGTAAGTCCGATAGACTTGAGCTATAAAAACAAAAAACCCTATCTGATTAGGATAGGGTTTTCAAAGAAAGGCGACGACATACTCTCCCACAAAACTGCAGTACCATCTGCGCAGGCGGGCTTAACTACTCTGTTCGGGATGGGAAGAGGTGAGCCCCGCCGCAATAACCACCTTAAGGT
>NZ_VAHC01000008.1:0-93453 GCF_006386525.1 Flavobacterium sp. GSA192
TTTGAAAGTATTTTTTAATCAACTGAAAACGTGGTTTTTATTTTTTAGCTTTTGTAGGATTTTGGAGTTTATCAGAAGTTGTTTCGCAGAGATACTCAAAGAAAACACAGAGATTCGCTAAGGTTTTCTAATAAACTATACTATTATATATAGTACATATCGCTATTTCTAGCACACAGCCCTAGCCCTGATAGCAGCGGCATCCTCTTGTGGTAGCGACAGCGGACACAAGAGATATAGCGGATAGCGGGAAATAGCTACCAAAAAATCTCTCTTATATATATGTATAAAATCTACTTTACTCAAAAGCACAAAAAAAACCCATCCCGTTTGGAACGAGATGGGTTCAATAAATTAAAACAAATTCTTTTTCCTAATATTATTTAGTAGAAAACTTGAAAGAAGTTTTTGTTTTATAGTTTTCTCCCGGATTCAAAACCGTAGTTGGGAAATCTTTTTGATTTGGAGAATCCGGATAATGCTGTGTTTCCAAACAAAGTCCTGTTCTATGTGCGTAAGTTTTACCGTCTCTGGTTGGTAAAGTTCCGTCCAAGAAGTTTCCTGTGTACAATTGGATTCCAGGCTGATCAGTGTATACTTCCAACAATCTTCCGCTAGTTGGATCATAAGCAGAAGCTGCAAAACGGAATCCTTTGTCCTGGTTATTCAACACCCAACAGTGATCGTAACCCAATCCTTTTTTCAATTGGTCATTTGTTACTTCGATATCTTTACCAATCGCTTTTGGTTTTCTGAAATCAAAAGGAGTATTAGTCACATCATCTAATTTACCTGTTGGAATAAGATCAGCATCTACAGGTACCAATTTATCCGCATCAATAGTGATTTCATTATTCAAGATAGTTTTAGTAAAATCCCCTGATAAGTTGAAATAAGAATGTTGTGTTAAATTCACCACTGTTTTCTTATCCGTTGTAGCCTCGTAAAGAACATCCAAAGAATTATCATTGTTTAATGTATAAGTAACAAAAACCGTTAAATTCCCAGGATAACCCTCTTCCATGTCTTTACTGATGTACTTCAACTTTAAGACTGCAGCATTACCACCTTTAGCCTCTTCGACAGTCCAAATTCTTCTATGAAATCCTTCAGGCCCTCCGTGTAAAGCATTTTCACCATTATTAGTTGCCAATTTATATTCTTTACCATCCAAAGTAAATTTACCTTTAGCAATACGATTTCCGTAACGACCGATTAAAGCTCCAAAATAAGGATTGTCTTTAGTATATTGTTCGAAATTATCAAAACCTACCACTACTTCTTCAGAAACTCCTGCTTTATTAGGCACTTTTAAAGAAGTAATAATTCCTCCATAAGTCATAATATCCACTTCCATTCCTTTTTGATTTTTCAACTTATAGCTGTCAATCTTTTCACCTTTGGCAGTAGTTCCGTACTCTGATTTCTCAATAGTAACACTGTCTTTTTGAGTAACATTTTGTTCCTGGTTTTCTTTCTTTTCCCCTTTACATTGAACAGAAAGTCCTGCTGTAGTAATAACAGCCAATCCTAAGACACAACTTTTTAATAGATTCATAATTTTATTTTATTAGGTTAATGATAATAGAGAAGCCATAAAGCCAAAAGTAATACTAACTTTTGACTTTATGACTTGGTAAATTTGTTTCTAAAAAAGATTATAATCCAGTTTGAAATAAATGGTAGTAAGCTTCATTAGCATTCAAAGTATCTTTGAAATTACGGATTCTGGTATCGTTATCAATAACCACTAATTCGATTCCAGCAATATCAGCAAAATCTTCCATAAATTCAGTAGTTACCGCCTGGCTATATACTGTATGGTGAGCACCACCAGCAAGAATCCAAGCTGTAGCAGCGATGTCAAGGTTAGGTTTACAATCCCAAAGCACACGAGCTACTGGTAATTTTGGTAAATCAGCCATTGGCTTAACCGCAGTTACTTCGTTAACGATTAAACGGAAACGAGTCCCCATATCAACCAACGAAACATTGATAGCATCTCCAGCAGGTGAATTGAATACCAAACGAACCGGATCTTCTTTTCCACCAATTCCTAATGGATGAATTTCGCAAGAAGGTTTTCCGTCAGTAATAGAAGGACAAATTTCTAGCATGTGAGAACCTAAAACGTATGATTTCTCAGGTGTAAAGTGATAAGTATAATCTTCCATGAAAGAAGTTCCTCCTTCAAGACCGATGTTCATTACTTTCATAACACGAACCATAGCAGCTGTTTTCCAGTCACCTTCACCACCAAAACCGTAACCATCAGCCATTAAACGCTGAGTTGCAATACCTGGTAATTGTTTTAATTCTCCTAAGTTTTCAAAAGTATCTGTGAAAGCACCAAAACCACCTTCTTCTAAGAAAGCTCTTAAACCTAATTCGATTTTAGCAGCATCTAACAATGATTGTCTTTGCTCTCCTCCTACTTGTAATTTTGGAGCTAAATTGTATGATTCTTCATAAACCGCTACTAAAGCATCTACTTGCGCATCAGTAACTAATTTCATTTTATTAACGATATCTGAAGAGTCGTATCCGTTTACAGACATACCAAAACGAATTTGAGCCTCTACTTTATCTCCACAAGTAACAGCAACTTCACGCATGTTGTCCCCAAAACGCGCTACTTTTAAGTTTTGCATTTCATCCCAACCTAAAGCTACTCTAGACCAGTTTCCTAATTTTTGTTGAACACGCACGTCTTCCCAGTGACCTACAACCACTTTACGTTTTTTACGCATTCTTGACATAATATAACCAAACTCTCTGTCTCCGTGAGCTGATTGATTCAAGTTCATGAAATCCATATCAATAGAAGCCCATGGAATTTCAGCATTGTATTGTGTATGTAAATGACATAATGGTTTTTTAAGAATACTTAAACCATTAATCCACATTTTAGCCGGAGAAAAAGTATGCATCCAGGCAATGATTCCAATACAGTTTTTGTTCGTATTGGCTTCCAAACAAATATCAGTGATTTCACTAGGTGATTTTGCCACTGATTTGTAAATTACTTTTACAGGAACATGAGAAGAAGCATCAATTCCTTTTGCAATTTCCTGAGAATGCAACGCAACCTGTCTTAAAGTTTCTTCACCATATAGGTTTTGGCTTCCTACTACGAACCAAATTTCTTTTTTAGAAATATCTATCATTTTATCTAAATGTTTATTGTTTATTATTTGTTGTTAATTGATTGTTGTTTAGCGTTTATCGTTTAAAACCAAAAACCCTAAACTACAAACCTAATTTATTGTCCGTAATAAGCGTCTTTTCCGTGCTTACGATCGTAATGTTTTTTAATCAAAGAATCTTTCAATCTTGGCGCAGCCGGATTAATTTGTAACGTCAAATAAGCCATTTCAGCACAAACCTCTAACACTTTAGAGTTATAAACCGCTTTAGCTGCATTTTTACCCCAGGCAAATGGACCGTGGTTTCCTAACAAAACCATTTCCGTTTCTTCATAAGAAAGATTTTTTTCTTTGAAACAATCCAAAATTTGGATTCCTGTATTGTGCTCGTAGTTTCCTTCGATTAAGTTATCAGCCATTGGCGCAGCACAAGGAATATCTGAAGTCAAATGATCGGCGTGAGTTGTTCCAAAAATCGGAATATCTCTTTGTGCCTGAGCCCAGGCTACTGAATAAGTAGCGTGAGTATGAGCAACACCACCAATGTTTGGCCAATGTTTGTACAAATAAGCATGAGTTTTAGTATCAGAAGAAGGACGTTTGTCACCTTCGATAATATTATTATCAAAATCAACAATTACAATATCCTCAGCTTTTAACTCTTCATAAGGCACACCACTTGGTTTTATCGCAAAAACGCCATTTTCTCTATCTACAGCACTTACATTTCCAAAAGTATATACTACTAAATTCAATTCATTTAGTTGCATATTAGCTTCGTAACATTCTTGTTTTAATACTTGGTATTTACTCATTTTACTTAATTATTTTGTTATACTTTCTACGAATTGACTTAATACAGAATACGAATCCATCAATTCCTGGTATTTTTCAATTTTATCAGCCTGAGGGAAATATTCGCTTTCAAAATCACTTCCCATTTTCTTAGCGGCTTCAATCACGTTTGGATAAATTCCTGCAGCAACAGCAGCATAGATAGCAGCTCCTAAAGCCGGTGCCTGATCAGAAGCACAAACTTTAATTGGCTTGTTTAATACATTAGCCAAAGTTTGCATAATAAATGGTGATTTTCTCGCCACACCACCAATTCCGATAACGCTGTCAATACGAACACCTTCTTCTTCAAAACGGTCTACAATTTTCTTAGAACCAAAACAGATTGAATTGATTAAAGCTTTGAAAATATGTGGCGCTTTTGTTCCTAATGATAAATTAGTCATCGCACTTTTCAGTCCTTGATTAGCATCCGGAGTTCTACGACCATTTACCCAGTCCAAAGCAGTTGGAATACTTTCTGACAACGGAATTGCCTCAGCTTGTTCTGTTAAAGTCTTGATGAAATTAGATTCTACTTCTTCTTTTAATTGCGCTTTTTGCTCTTCAGATAAAATAGTTGAGTTGTAAACCAAATTATCCAATGGCCAGGAAAGCGTATCTTTAAACCAAGCCAATACATCTCCAAAAGCTGATTGTCCCGCTTCAAGACCAATATACCCCGGAATAACTGAACCATCTACTTGTCCGCAAATACCTTTAACGGTTTTGCTTCCTACGTTTTCTTTAGCAGAAACAATAATATCACAAGTTGAAGTTCCCATTACACGAACTAAAGCGTACTCGTCAATTTTAGCACCAACAGCTCCTGAATGTGCATCAAAAGTTCCAACAGCAATAATAGTGTCAGTAGTCAAACCTAATTTTGTTGCCCATTCCTGGTTTAAAGTTCCGGCAACTAGATCTGAAGTGTAAGTTTCGTCGTATAATTTCCCTCTAAGCTGAGCCAAGTATGGGTGTAATTTACCTAAAAATTCTTCTGGTGGTAATCCATTCCAGTCTTCGTGCCACATTGCTTTATGTCCTGCTGCACAACGGCTTCTTTTGAATGTTTTTAAATCCTTATCATCAATTAACAAATAAGTCATTAAATCACAGTGCTCTAACCAGGTATAAGCGGCATTTTTAACTGCTTCATCTTCACGAGCGATGTGTAATATTTTTGCCCAAAACCACTCAGAAGAATAAATTCCTCCTTCGTATTTAGTGAAATCTTCACCTCCCCAAGTAGCGGCAAGTTCGTTAATTTCATTGGCTTCGTTGATAGCTGTGTGATCTTTCCACAAAACCATCATTGCATTTGGATTTTCAGCAAATTCAGCTGTTAAAGCTAACGGAGTTCCGTCTTCGGTAACAGGAACAGGCGAAGAACCTGTTGTATCAATACAGATACTTTTTATCAACGAAGGATCTACCTTGCTTGCTGATACAATATTTTTAATTGTTGATTCCAATCCTTCGATATGATCCAAAGGATGTTGACGGAATTGATTGATTGACGGATTGCAATACTGTTTGTTTTTCCATCTTTTGTAATGGCAAACATCTGAGGCTAATTCTTGCCCGTTTTCGGTATCAATTAATACGGCACGAACTGAATCCGATCCGTAATCTAGACCTATTACATAATTTTTCATCTTCATTATTTAAAATATGGCTACAAATATATAACAAAAAAACATTAAGTGTACCACTCACACTTAATGTTTTTTATTAAATTTTGAACAATTAAGTTAAAAATTTGCTCAACTAAAGTTTCTCGAAAAAATAAGACTTATTTCATCTTTAATTTCAATACCACAAATGAATAAGCCGGTAAGCTTACTGAAGCTTTTTTTCCACTTAATTTGTATTCTTTTTCAACAGGAACAATCTTAGTTGGCTCAGCCAATGTATTGTAATCCTCTAAATTTTCATGGTTCAACACAATCATCTTTCCTTTAGAATCGACACTTTGACCAGATAAATTAACCTCAAGATCCTGAGCTTTGTCAGATGTATTTACCAGTTTCAAAATCAACTCTTTTTTATCTACATCTTTTGCCGCAGTAGCATACAACTCATTTTGTCCCGTTAAGGCTTTTCCATCCTTAGTTATTGACAAAACATCAGTTCCTTTATTGTTTGAATATAATTTCTGAACATAATAATTCGCTGTTCCATAAGAATTCAAATTATCAAACCAAATCATATCCGGAGCCCATTGAAAAGCATCAACATGAGCCATTAAAGGCGCATAAGAAGTTAAATGAACCACATCGGCATTACGCTCTAAACCTGTCATAAATGCCGATTCTGTAAGCGCTGACAACCAGTTATTCTCTTTCAATCCGTCTTCTACACCTTTAGGATGTGACGCATATTCCCCAGCAAAAATCTTAGGTCCTTTTCTGTCGTACTTATCATATCTTGCAGCATTTTCTTTAAACCATTCCGGGTTTTTATAATAATGCTCGTCAATAACATCAGCATTTAACTTTTTCAATTCATCCCATCCGTAATCGAACATTGCTCCGTCAGGCGAAGGTCCTGAACCCGAAACAATCGTCATAGCAGGGTATTTTGCTTTTATAGCTGCTGCAAAAACCTTATATCTTTCAATATATTGAGGTCCCCATTGCTCATTTCCTACCCCAATAAATTTAAGATTAAACGGTTTTGGGTGTCCCATATCGGATCTTAATTTCCCCCATTTGGTTGTCACGGCTCCATTAGCAAATTCGATCAAATCCAAAGCATCCTGAACATAAGGGTCTAATTCTTCCATTGGAACTAATTCACCCGAATTGTACTGACAAGCGATTCCACAACTTAAAATTGGTAATGGCTGTGCTCCTACATCTTCTGCTAGTTGGAAATATTCGAAAAATCCTAAACCAAAAGACTGGAAATAATCAGGTGCTTGTTTATTTTTAAACTCCACATTCCATCTGTTAATCATCGTCTCTCTGTTTTCAACAGCACCAACGGTTTTTTTCCATTGGTATCTGTTTTCCAATGTTTTTCCTTCAACGATACAACCACCAGGGAATCTGATAAATCCAGGTTTTAAATCGTATAACAACTGAACAATATCTTTACGCAAACCATTTTTTCGGTTCATCCATGTTTCTTCAGGAAATAACGAAATCATATCTAAATCTATTGTTCCTGTACCTTCAAAAGTAATTTTTAATTGTGCTTTTGCTTCAGTTTCTGTAGCTACAATTTGTGCTGAATAGTCTTTCCAGCCAGTAGATGTTGGAACAATAAAAGTCTCTCCCAAAACCTTTTTGTCAGCATCAACAAATTGTACAATTATCTTTTTAATGGCATTGTTATGATTGGCTGCTTTTAAAGAAAGATTGTATTTTGCATCTTTCTTAATCCCCATCCCTCTAAAACCTTCATTTAAAATTTGGTATCCTTTATCATTATTGATGTTAATTCTACAAAAATCAGGATTATTAGGATTTTCAGAAGCATGAATTGGAGTCGCAATTCCTGATTCTTTATTAAATGAATGCACATTACTATTAGGCTGCAACCATCCCATAAGCGGAGCATCAAACCCAAAAGTTCTGTTCTTAACCATTTCGGCATACAAACCTCCATCGGCAGCAAAATTGATATCTTCGAAAAAGACACCATACATCGTTGGTTGGATTTTAGTAATTGATTTTGTTAAATCTACTTCCAGTTTTGTTTTTTGGGCTATCGCCAAAAAACTACTAAGTAACAAACCGCAAACGGTACTTTTAGTCATTAAGTTTAATTTCATATTTTAATTTTTCTTTTATTTGTCAGTCAATAATGTGTCCAATAAATTTTCAGTTGACCACATCAATAATCCTTTGTATTAAGTTCTTTTGACAAGTTTTTATTTTACACTTTTAATTAAATTCAAATATTGGTGTACCGTTCTCATCAAATTTTAATTTCATCATTCTCGCATGACGATTCGGGTCATATAACGGATCTGCAATAATTTCTTTCAACGGTCTTTTATCAGTCGCTGGCACTACTTTTGGATCACCAACAGCTTTTTCGTAATCCCTTGCATGATATATTACTAAAGGTTCTCCCTTTTCATCAACTGTAAAGGAGTTATGTCCTGGACCATAAATTTTTTTCGCTTCATTGGTCTTTAATACTGGATATCTGGATTTTTTCCAAGAATTTCTATCTAGTAAATCTGCATTTTCGTCTGCTTCCATCATACCCATACTGTAACATGCACCTGTAGCACTTGCCGAAAAAGTAATGTAAATTTTCCCTTTGTTTTTAATAACTGCTGGACCTTCATTCACCCAAAAGCCAATGCGTTCCCAATCATAATCTGGAGTCGTTAGCATAAATTGAACTGTTTTTAGTTTTATAGGTGATTCCATTTCGGCTAAATACAAATTAGAAGCTGCGAACTGCCCACCCGTTTTTTCTGCCCAACAGAAATAGCGTTTATTTTTATGCTCAAATACGGTTCCGTCCAGAGAAAAATCAGTAAAGCTTTTTGGATCTGCATCAGCTGCCTGCATTTGTCCTAGCTCAATCCACTTGTCATGTAAAGGATCCTGACCTGTACACTCCAAAACATAAGGTCTTAATTTCCAAATATCTTCTTCCTCGCTTGCTGCAAAATAAACGTACCATTTTCCATCCAAATAATGAATTTCCGGAGCCCAAACATGACGACTCATTGGTCCGCTTTTATGTTTTTCCCATACCCTAAAAGTTTCAGCATTTTGAAGTTCATCAATAGATTTTGAACGTCTTAACTCTATAGCGTCATAAGTTGGTACCGACCCTGTAAAATAGTAATACCCATCTGTATGTTTGTAGATAAACGGATCTGCTCTTTGTAACACAATAGGTTTGTTAGACAAAGTTGTTTTTGTACTTGTTGTAACTTCTTCTTTAGACTTATCTTTTTGTACTTTTTTATCTGTACAGGAAGCGACGCTTACCAAAACAATGGCTGATAATACGAGGTTTTTCAATCTGTTTGTTTGCATGTTATACTTGAATTAAATTAATTTGAGAGATGGATTTTGATATGTTTATCACAAGCTATTCTCAATATTGTCCTCCCATAGCACATTGGAATAAACCAAACTATTTTAAAAAAATAAGCTTTTTTAATAATCAATTTGTAAAGTGAATATTGAATACTTTATAGACTTGGCCAGAAATCAGCATCCCATTTCAACTCTTTGATTTCTAATTTTGGTTTTCCATTATTCTTTTTTTCATAAGCATGAAAAATAATATAATCCTTCCCATCAAAAGTATAAGCACTATTGTGACCCGCTCCGTACCAATTTTCATTTGGTTGTAACAAAATAGTACCACCTCCTTCATTTAAAGATTTCCCATCTTTGTCTAAATATGGTCCGGTAACTTTATTAGACCTCCCCACTACTACTTTATAAGTGCTTTTTTCTCCTTGACAACAAAAATCCCATGAAAGAAACTGGTAATAATAACCGTTCTTTTTAAATATAAAAGGAGCTTCTAAGGCTGCATCTCCTGGGTTAGCATCGGCTAATTCGAAAGTTCTCTTTCGTTTTGCAATAGTGTGCCACTCCTGCGGCTGCGCGATTGACAATAAATCGGGATTCAATTTCACCATTTTCAGTCCTTCCCAAAAAGAACCAAAAGCCAACCAAGGCGTGTTATTTTCGTCGAAAGTCAAATTGGGGTCTATCGCATTCCATAAATCTCTGTTAGGAACGGATTGAATCACAATTCCGTGATCGACCCATTTATAAGCTGGATCTTTTGGATCCAAAGTCGTATTAGTTGTAACCCCAATCGCGGAAGTATTTTTTGCGAAAGCGGAAACCGAATAATACAAATAATAAGTATTGTTGTGAAAGGAAATATCCGGTGCCCAAATGTGATTCTTAAAATCAGCCGCAACAGAATCAGCCCAAACAGGTTTTTCTTTAAATACTGCTGGCTCTTTATTCCAGTTTTTCAGATCTTTTGAACTAAAAACACTGATTCCGCGTCCTGTACAATACAAATAATAAGTATCTTTTTGTTTAATCATCACTGGATCATGAACACTGATATCCTGAGCCAATGACGAATAACCAATCAAAACTACTAAAGAGAGAAATAGGTTCTGTATTTTTTTACTTGATTTCATTTAAATTTATTGCTGAATTCCTTCTGATGTCATCACTACACGTTTCATAGTTCCATCTGGATTATAATACAAACGATCCACACATACTGATCTTCTAAAACTTCCTCCATCAGTAGGTATTGATCCATTATGGTAAATAAAATACGACTTGCCTTTAAAATCGATGATTGCCTGATGATTGGTATTCGAATTTCCAGCAACTTCATTCAAAATTCCTTCATATTCCCAGGGTCCGGTAATTGATTTACTCATAGCGTAAGCAATTTTTTCAGGAAACTGATACGCATAAGACAAATAATACCATCCTTTTCGTTTGTGAATCCAAGGTGCTTCGGTAAAATTAGGTAAATCTATAGTTTGTATTGGTCCATCCATTTCAATCATGTTTTCTTTAAGTTTCACATAATTACAAACGGTATTTCCCCAAAAAAGATAAGCCTGACCATCATCATCTACAATCACTGTTGGATCAATATCATCCCAACTGATTTTTGTTTTGGTAGTCATATCATTAGTAATTAATGCTTTTCCTAAAGCATCTTTAAAAGGCCCTGTTGGACTATCAGAAACTGCAATTCCTATCGATTTTCCATGAATCGATCCGTGAGAAACGGTTACATACCAATAGAATTTCCCGTTTCTTTCAATCACTTGTCCTGCCCAGGCATCGCCTTTTGCCCAAGCAAAATCAGTAGGTTTTAAAGGCACTGGATGTTCCTGCCAATTGACCATATCTGAAGAAGAATAAACCAGCCATTCGTTCATTCGATACGAATTCACATCTTTTGGCGGAACATCATGTCCTGCATAAAGATACACCTTGTCTTTGTAAACAATGGCAGCTGGATCAGCAGTATATTTATCGGTAATAATAGGATTATTCATTTTCAGCGAAAGCTGATTTCCAGTAGTAGTCGTTTCTTTTACAGCAGTTGTTTTACAAGAAACAACTGCTGATAAAAGACTCACACTAAATAATAGAGTTGTGATTTTCATAAATTTATTTCCCTTCAAATACTACAACAGAAAACGCAGGAATAGTTATTTCTAATTTCCCTTTAGCATTTTTAAAGCCTTTGAATTCCTTAGGTTCAATTGCATTTGGTTTATCAAATGAATTATAATCCTGTAATTTCTTAGAAGTCAAAATGGTTGCAGTAACATTTTTCAAACCTAATTCAGCCAAATCGATTTCGATTTTATTTTCTTTCTTAGAATCAACATTTACTAATGAAATATGTACTAAACCGCTTTTATCTTTTGATGCCGAAGCAGAAATAGCAGGCAAACTTTTACCTTCAAAAGTGTACATTGGCGAAGTAAAGTTAACAGGCAATAACTCAGCATCCTGATGCACACGGTACATTTTCATAACATGATATGTTGGTGTCAAAATCATTTTTGCTTCATCAGTCAGGATAACCGCTTGCAATACATTTACACATTGTGCTAAGTTAGCCATACGCACTCTATCGGCATGGTTATTAAAAGTATTCAGCGTTGTACCTGCAATCATAGCATCACGCATAGTGTTTTGTTGGTACAAAAACCCAGGATTAGTTCCTTTTTGTACTTCATACCAGCCACCCCATTCATCTACAGCCATAGTTACTTTTTTAGCAGGATCATATTTATCCATAATAGCAGCGTGCTTAGTAACTAATTCTTCCATTTTCAACGCCGATTTCATCGTTTCAAAATATTGATCTTCGCTAAAATCTACAGCATCTCCTTTTTTATTCCAATTAATAACAGCATAATGATGTACTCCTAAACCTCCTATCATATTGGTAGGAATGTTTTTCATCAAAACTTCTGTCCAGTTGTAATCAGCTCCATTTGATCCAGATGCGATACGAGTGATTCCACCTGTATTTTCCCAATCTGACATAAATGTGGCATATTTTCGATATTCTCCTGCATAATATTCAGCAGTCATATTTCCTCCGCATCCCCAGGCTTCATTACCAACACCCCAAAATTTCACTTTCCAAGGTTCATTTCTTCCGTTTTTCTTGCGTAAATCACTCATTGGACTTTTGCCTGCAAAGTTCACATACTGAACCCAGTCAGCTAATTCCTGAACTGTTCCACTTCCAATATTACCCGCCAAATAAGGCTCAGCTCCTAATACTTCGCATAAATTTAAAAAATCATGAGTTCCAAAGCTGTTGTCCTCAGTTGTTCCTCCCCACCATTGATTTACAATTGTTGGTCGGTTTTCTTTTGGACCAATACCATCTTTCCAATGATAAGTATCCGCAAAACAACCTCCAGGCCATCTTAAATTTGGTATTTTTAATTCTTTTAATGCTGCGATAATGTCATTTCTAACTCCGTTTGTGTTAGGAATTTTAGACGTATCGCCTACAAAAAAACCTCCATAGATACATCTCCCCAAATGTTCTGCAAAGTGACCATAAATATTTTTATTAATAACAGTAGGTTTCTCAGCTTTTTTAATACTAAGAATTGTGGTTTCTTTTTGTGAAAAAGCAAGTTGACTACAAAAAGTAAAAGCCAACAATAAGAACAGATTTTTTTTCATTCTAGTTACATTTTTTATTGGTTATAAGTGTATGTTTAACATTTGTAAATATAGGTAAAATAAAAAGATAAAAGCAAGCTATAAATAAACTCAACTTATATTTTAACAAAAACCCTTTCTAAAATCGAAAGGGCAAGATAATCGCATCAGCTTCAGGAATAAAAAAACAGCCACGAATTACACGAAATAACACAAATTGAGATGTCATTGATTACACGAATCTATTGATTAGTATATTTTTTTAGCCTTAAAATTGGTGCTAATTCGTGTAATTGCTTTGCCTATTCGCTATTGCTCGGGTCGTGGTTAAAAATAAAACTTATGCATTTGCCCAAATTAATGGGGCATTTATTTTAATTTATTTTTTTTTGCCCCAAACAGGTCTTCCATCAGCGGTTAGTCCGGAATAACTCAGCGTTACTTTTCTTGTTGAAGCTTCCCAATCCCAGGCATCACTAACTTTACATTTAATACCATTTACAATTAAAGTCTTGTTTATACTATCATAAGACCAAGTTCCTGTAAGAGCTCCGCTTACTTTTTTATCGGCAGTCAAAAAAATGTTCACTGATTTTTGAATCGTTTTATATTGGTAATTCATAGTAATCTGTTCCCATTGACCTATAAACGAAGCTTCGGTAATAGTCGTTTTAGGTACTCCGGCATAACGCTCAGCATCCACTACAGGCCAGCCATCTTCTGTCCATTGAATGGCTCGAACATGTCCCATCATAACAGCATTAGACGCATTGATGCCGGGAACTCCTTCAGGCAAACGTGCCTGAGAAGCATAAAACCATTCTTTAGTATCTGGATTTTGAAATACAGAACAATGAGAAAAACCTACCCAACCCGTATGATTATTAAACCCATAAGGATGTGTAAGCATTGGCCAACAATCGGCTCCATTAGTAATATTAGCACCGTTAATACCTAAATATGGTCCAGTTATACTTCTGGAACGTGCCACACGGGTATTATAGGCCACCGAAAGTTCATCATAAGCCAAAAACAAATAATAATATTGCGTGTCCGGATTGTATATTATTTCAGGACCTTCAGAAGCTTGCCAACGGCTAGTAGGATGACGGGAAGCGATTCGGGTTCCATAATCGCTTAAGGTTTTGAGTTGGTCCGGTTTTCCTGTAGTTGGATTCAATTTCAAGGCTGCAATTCCCGAATGCCAGGAACCATAAATTAGATAATGTTCGCCTTCCGGAGTGATTGTAAAAGTGGGGTCGATTGCATTGAATTTAAAATAAGCGTTTTCCCAATTTCTTTCGCCAGTAAAAGAATAAGGTTTTACTCCATCCGGTTCAGAGCATACTACCATTCCTTTATCCACCCAAACATTCGATGCTAAATCATCGGATTCTGCCAATCCAATAAAAGCTCTTTCTGACCACGAAGTGTCAAAACTAGTTCCCGTAATAGGTTCATCGACCACAATACTGTAATACATTCGATATTTATTACCAACCTTTTTCACAAATGGAGCCCAATATCCGTATCTGGGATTAGTTATTGGTGGCAAAGCAGGAATCATTCTGGCTCTTTTGTTATTCAAAGAATCTTTTACCCATGCCGGAGCCTGTGCCATAGCTGTTCCCATAAATTCCCAAGTAATCAAATCTTTAGAACGTCTGTAAGGAAAATGGCCATGTCCATCATGCGCATTACCATAAGAAGCATCGGTTTGATACATATAATAATACTCTCCTGATTTTTCAACAGTAGGATCATGGACATTAGCTAAATTCCATTGTGATCTGCTACTCCAGGAAGCAATCGAGGTGTAATTATCAGCATATTTAGGCCCATTAAATGTAGGTGTTACTACTGGTGGAACAACAATGGGAGGGTCGGTCTCATCAGTTGTAGGATCATCTTTAGAACAACTTACTGTAGCAAGCACAAATAAGGAAAGCCCTAAATAAGAAGCTATTTTTAAAATGGAATTTGAATTTTTCATTTTTATTCAGATATAAAATCAAGTGGTAAACTCCTTAAAATTTACCACATGATTATTTAGAATTTTAATTGTATTAGAAAACTGATTCAGCAAATACTAATAACTGTCGTTTTGAATCGTTCCAGGATTATTATCTCTTTCTAATTGCGGAATCGGAAAAAATTCTCTTCCTGCAGCATAAGAGTTAAATTCAGCATCTCTGGCTTTTAACCAAACCAATTTAACAGGATCCTGTAACCATCCCCAACGACGGATATCATCAAATCGGTGTCCTTCCAATGGGAATTCTAAGAATCTTTCGTGACCTATTTGCTCACGCATTTGTTCCTTTGTCATATTTGGTTTCACAACACTCAAAACTGGTAAATTCACACGGTCTCTAACCATTTGGATGTAAGTATAAGCACCGGCTGTATTTCCAGTTTCGTTTAGACATTCCGCATACATTAACAAAATATCAGCATAACGCAATAAGCGCTCGTTGATTCCTGATCTCCAGTCAAATTCATTTACTTTTTGTCCATCAGAATTTTGATATTTTCTGCAAAATAAATCATTTAAATCTCCCGAATTTGAAGCGTATTTAGTAGCAAAATCCTGTCCATACAATTGCATTCCGCCTGGCTTGTTATAGAACATGGTTGCATCTAAACGTGGATCTATCGCTCCCGATAGAGTTAATTCCTGATGAAATTCGTCAAATAAAGCTCTGGTTGGCTGAACATCCGTAAATCCAAAATCTCTAGGACCATAAGTAATTGCTCTGGCAGAAGTTTTTCCCCATCCCGAAGCAGGAGCACCTCCCCATCCTAAGTCAACACCTCCAGCTTCTCTGCTGAATTGTACTTCAAACAAAGACTCGGAATTGTTTTCATTGGTTTCCGTAAAATTATCACGGTAATTAGAAACTAATGAATAAACTCCTAAATCAATCACTTCTTTAAAAGTATCTCTGGCATTTGTAAAATCTTTGGTAAACAAATAGGCTTTTCCTAAATATCCCAATGCAGCACCTTTAGTTGCGCGACCTTTTTCTCCTGCATCCAAACCTGAAACCTCAGTATAGGACTTTGGTAACAGTTCGGCTGCCATTTTAAAATCGGAAATAACCTGAGCCCAGCCTTCTGCTTCTGTTTTTTGAGGATAAATTGCAGCCAATTGTGTTGGAACCGGTACATTTTTAAACATATTAACTGCGTGAAACAAATACAATCCTCTTAAAAAATAAGCCTGACCTAAAATTCTGTTTTTAAGTGCTGCATCTGTAAAGTCAATAGATGGTACATTGGTCAAAACCTGATTAGCTCTAAAAATTCCCTGATAATAAGTTTCAAATGCCCAACCGTAAATTGCGGCATCACTCACATTAGAATTAAATTTCCCCACATTTGCCATAGCCGGCCAAGGGCTGTTACTTCTGCAATCATCCCCTTTTAAATCTAATAATAAAGGTGTACTACGCATATAAGTTCCGTCAGTAAGTAAACTTCCGTAGGCAGCATTGACACCTTGTAAAGCATCTGAATCGGTTTTCCAAAAAGAGTCAACAGCATTATTATTAGGGTCAACCTGAATTAAATCTTCATCGTTAACACAGCTTGTTGTTATTATTGCCAGCGAAAAGAAACCAGCTAAATAATTATATATTTTATGTTTCATTTTGATTTGTTTTAAATTGATTTCTTGGTTTTAAAAATTCACTTCAATACCTAAAGAGATGGTTCTTGGATTAGGGAAAGAGCCTCCGTCATATCCTCTTGAAAACAATCCATCGCTAATGAAATCAGGGTCATAGCCTCTGTATTTAGATATAATCCATAAGTTTTGTCCATTAGCATATACTCTTGCGTTTTTAATAAAACTCGTTTTACTAACTGGAATGTTATAACTAATCTCAGCTGTTTGTAATTTTATATAGTTTCCACTTTCTATAAAACGATTCGAATCTCGGCTGTTTCCGTTAGCATCCTGTATTGATGGTCTTGGCACATTAGTATCAGTGTTTGTTGGAGTCCAGTAATCTAACATATCTGTATGATGGTTTCCATATTTTCCAACCATTAAGTCACGGTACAAACCATTAAATACTTTGTTTCCGCCGCTTCCTTGCCAAAACATAGTAGCATTCCAGTTTTTATAAGAAGCACTCAAATTGATACCATAATTGTATTTAGGTATAGTAACTCCCTGAAACACTCTGTCTCTATCAGTTATAACTCCATCAGCAGCATCAAAAACGCCATCACCATCAGTATCGACTGTTAATTGATCTTTGAATTTTATATCTCCTACCTGAACATTTGTTTGTGAAGGTGCTGCATTAATTTCTTCCTGAGATTGGAAAATTCCATCTGTTTCGTATGCGTAAATTTCGCCTATCGATCTTCCTACTTCTGTCATAGCGGCAAGACCCGGTATAGGATTTCCATTTTCAGAAAAACCTATTTGTGTTACTTTGTTTTTTAAAGTTCCAATATTAGCCGCAATACTGTATTTGAACTCATTCTTGTTGTTATTATAAATCAACGAGAATTCAACCCCTCTGTTTTCTACTGCTCCTGCGTTGGTTGTAACATCTGATGGAAAAGCTCCTGAAGAAAAAGGTAACGGAACTCTAATTAATAAATCATTTGATTTTTTAATAAAATACTCTGCTGTCAACTGCAAATCATTGTCAAACATTCCTAATTCAAGAGCTACATTGGTTGTTTTAGTTTCTTCCCAATGTACATTTGGATCTAAGGCGCTCACAACTGTTGCACCGGGAGCCAATTCATTATTAAAAGTATAGCTGGCAAAACTGTTCATTGTAGTGGCAAAGAAATATTGTGGAATGGTGTTGTTTCCAATAATTCCATATCCTCCTCTTAACTTCACATTGCTAACCCATTCCGGTAAATGAATGAATTTTTCATTACTTAATTTCCAGGCACCTGAAAAAGAGTAGAAATTAGCCGAATTGTATTTTTGACTAAACAAAGAGGTTTTGTCCTGTCTAAAGTTAGCTGTAAGCAAATAACGATCATCAAAACCATAATTCAATCTGCTGATATACGATTTTCCGGTAATGGTATATTCGTATTCATTGGTGTTGGTATTATCAGCAAATTGTAATTTTTTAATATCATTAGCTTCATATCCTACTCCGGAAGAAAAATGATTGTAATGATCATTTCTTTCGTCAATAGAACCAACTAAAGCATCAATATTATGTTTTCCTAAACTTACATTATAAGTAAGAATGTTATTTACAAAGGTTTTGATTTGGTTTCCGGTAGCAATGTTAAGAGTTGCTCTGGTACTTGGTACTTTATAATACCATCCCAGTTCAAATTCCGGAGTATATCGTTTGTCAAACCAGTGTACTTTATCATAACTTACATCCAGTTTGTATTTTAGTCCTTTAACTATTTCCAATTCTCCCCAGATGTCACCAATAAAATGGTTTCTTTTTCCTGAGTTTGAAATTAAATTATTATATCCTATAACATTAAGTGAAATTGCTTTTTGCGTATCACTATAAGTTCCTCCATATCCACCTATCCAATTATCATCATAGACCGGCATTGTAGGAATAGCAGTTACCAAAGCCTGAATAGCCGATTCTCCTACCCAGCTATTAAATGATTCTTTGTCTGATTCTGTATAAGCTATTTTTGAACCGTATTTGAATTTTCCTTTTTTTCCATGCAAATTCAAATTCATAGAATACCTTTCGTAATCCTGTGGAGTCTCTAAATATGAAGTGTTTTTGAAATAATCAACATTCAAATTGTACCCAAGAGATTCTGCTCCACCATTGAATGTAAGTGAATGATTTTGAACTGTACCCGTGCCATAAGCTTCTTTTTGCCAATTGGTATTTACATTATTGATGTAAAATGGGCTTGTAGGATCATTACCTGGAGCTACTCCCAAACCATCATTTTGTTCAGCTGCTGTGGTAATTCTTTGATAACTTACTCTATCGGTTACTGACCATTGTTTTGCTACATTTTGAACACCATAAAGCGATTTGTATTTAACCTCCATTGCGCCTACTTTTCCTTTCTTGGTAGTAATAATTACTACTCCATTGGCACCACGAACCCCATAAATAGCTGCTGAAGAAGCGTCTTTTAAAACTTGCATCGACTCGATGTCTCCAGGTGCAAAATCAAATGGAGAATCTACAATCACTCCATCAATAACAAATAATGGATTGTTGTTACTAAAGGAATTCACTCCTCTAATTTTAATATTTACAAATCCGCCCGGCTCTCCTGATGATTGTACGCTAACACCCGGTGCCTGACCTTGCAGCATTTTTGCAACATCATAAGTAACTGCTTTTTTGGCACTTTCTACATTTACAACAGAAACAGAACCTGTTAAATCTGATTTCTTTTGAGTCCCATACCCTACTACAACAACTTCTTCTAACTTAGCATAATCTTCTAAAAGTTTAACTGTAATATTGGTTTGATTACCCACTGTAATTTCCTGATTTACATAGCCTATATAAGAAATCACCAATACTGAATTAGGTCCTTCTACATCTATAGCAAATTTTCCGTCAAAATCAGACTGCACACCTACTGCAGATCCTTTTATCAAAATATTTACTCCCGGAATGGGTAAACCCTCAGCGTTATTAATAACTCCCAAGACCTTTTTTTTCTGTTGCGGTTTTTCTTCTGCTTTGGCTTTGGTTATTATAATTTTATTTTTTCCGGTCAGTTCATAATTGAAACCTTCATTAGAAAGGCTTTCTGTGAGTAACTTATTGGCACTAATAGTTCCTTTTTTAAGCTTTACTTTAGGTGCATTCTTAAACATATCTTCCTGATAGATAAATGTAAAATTGGTTTGCTCCCTTAAAAGGTCAAAAACTTCATCAATAGTTACAACTTTATCTTTATCTACAACTATTTTTACGTTTTGGGTAAAAACATTAGTTGAAGAAAAACTAAAAGCGGTCGTACAAAAAAACAATATAAAAGCTTTCATACTGGTTAGTAAAAATTTTCTCTTAAAAAAGAAAAAATGGTTAGTAAATTCAATTTTCATATATTTGTGTTTATTGGTTAAATGTTAATTAATAATCGCATTAGGGGATAAAGTAGGGTACTGTCCAGGTATTACTTTACTCCCCTTTTTTTCTTATTTTATTATAATTTTCTGGTCTTTTATCTCATATTCATTTATAAAGTTAGTTTTCTTAATTATTGACAGGATCTCTTTAATATTATCGTTTTTACTCAGTACTCCATTGAATTTCACTTTCTCAAGTTCCGGATTTTGAAACACCACCTGAAAGTCATACCAACGAGCCATTACATTCATAATTTCTTTTAATTTTTTTCCTTTGAAACTAAAAATTCCTTTGGTCCACAATACTTCGTTATAAGCATCAATTGGATTAACAACTATGTCTCCTCCTTTAAGATTAATAACCGATTGTTGATTAGGAATTAATTGCTTTTTTGAATTCGAATTGCTTACCGCTACTTTTCCTTCTACCAGAGTAGTATAAATTTTATCTTCATCTTCATAGGCTTTTATATTAAATTCTGTTCCTAAAACCTCTACTTGCTGACTTTTATTCAATACTTTAAATTTTGCTCCATTATGTTCTGAACTTGGTGATACATCAAAAAAAGCTTCTCCGTATATTAATTCTACCTGACGTGTGCTGCCTTCTTTAAAAGCTACCGGAAATTTTAATTTCGATTCTGAATTCAGCCAGACTTTTGTTCCGTCAGATAATTTTATTTGAAACTGCCCTCCTCTTGGTATCGTTAAATAATTATAGGCAATTCCTGATTTGGTCTTATTTTGGTCATCATAAACTAATTCTTTACCATTACTGACTACATTATTTTTTTGATAGGTTTTGTCTTTTTCTAATACAACAGCCGTTCCGTCTTCGAGAGTTAATATGGCTTTGTCTGTTCCTGCTTCAATGGTGTTTTTTACTATTGCCACTGGAGCTACAGGTTTATCAAACAAACCGGAATTGTATAAAAAAGTAGTAGTTACTATTCCTAAAACAACTGCCGCAGCCGAATAATAAATTGTTTTGCGTAACTTTTTAAGTTTTCTCACTTTATTCTCTATGGCAAATGCTTCCTGCAATTTATTTTTTACTTTGTTCGAATCAAATTCTCTCATATTATATTCAATTGCATAATTAATTTTAACATACCGATTAAATAATTCAAGATTATTAGCCTCTTCTATCCATACTTCTAGCTCGCCCAACTCGGATGCTGAAGCCTGATTAGTTAAAAATTTGGCTATTATATTTTCAATTTTACTACTTATCATCGCAATACTATTTTTTATTAATACGTGTGGTTTTTACACTACCCTAACTTTTTTATATTTTTTTTTATACATTGCATAAAAATTAAGCTAATTATTTCTATTTACCCCAATGCAAGAGGTTTATTCTGATAATACTGAACTTATTCATGCTTTAAAGACGGGAGTTCCAAAAGCATATACTTATTTGGTAAATACTTACCACCATAAACTATGCGTCTATGCTTATAATTTTACTCATGATCGTAGTCTGTCTGAAGATATTGTTCAAAATGTATTCATGCGTATCTGGAACAAACGCGAAAATCTAAAAGAAGATTTTGTACTTATCAGTTTTCTGTATAAATCCGTTTACAATGAGTTTATTGATCAATATCGAAGTCAAAAAGCGGTTTATCCTCTGGAAAAAAAATATATTGATGCTCTTAATGCTATTGTAGAAAATGAGGATGAACATTCACTTGAACGAATCATCAAATTGGTCAAAAGAGAAATTCAAAATCTCCCACCTAAATGTAAGGAAATCTTTTTATTAAGTAAAGAAGAAGGACTCACTAATATAGAAATTGCCGAGTATAAAAACCTTTCTATCAAATCAGTTGAAGCTCATATAACAAAAGCCTATGCTATATTGCGTAATTCTTTGGGAGAAAACACAAATATCTATTTGTTTTTGATGTTTGGATAATTGTTATCAGGATTTAGTTTTATATCTTTAAAAAATAGAAATTTTCAGGCATTTTTTATGCTAATTAATATTGAATTCAAATGGTTTTTAGTAAAATCCAACGATTTCTTTAAAAAATCAGGAAGTATTCATTCTATATTAATTATGATACTTTTTTAGAAGTAAGTATATTTACCCCAAAATAAACAACTAAGATGTTAAATAATTATAGCACCGAAGACAAAGTCTTATTATCAGTTGATTGTATCATTTTTGGTTTTGACAAAGAGGGATTAAAAATCCTGCTAATCAAACGAGATTTTGCTCCCGAAAAAGGAAAATGGTCTTTAATGGGAGGGTTTTTAAAGAAAAGTGAGTCTTTAAATGATGCCGCTATAAGGGTTTTGAATCATTATACGGGATTACAAAACATCTACATGGAACAATTTTATGCTTACAGCGAAGTAGATCGGGATCCTGAAGAGAGAACTATTTCAGTAGCTTATTATGCACTTATCAATATTGAAAATCACAATACTGAATTAATCAGGAATTACCATGCCGAATGGTTTAATATATCAAAAATGCCCAAATTAATTTTTGATCACGATGATATGGTTGCTCATGCAGTAAGAAGATTGCGTTACAGAACTTCAACAAAACCGGTAGGATTCGAGCTTTTACCTGAAAAATTTACCATGCGTCAATTACTGGAATTGTACGAAGCCATTTTAGACAAAGAATTAGACAAACGTAATTTTATCAGCAAAATCAATTCTTTAGATATTCTGGTAAAACTCAACGAAAAAGACATGTTATCGTCCCGAAAAGGCTCTTATCTTTATATGTTTGACAAAGAAAAATACGACGCTAAATTACTCAATCATTTTGTTTTAAACTTATAATCCAAAACATAAAAAAACCGTTCCGAAAATAATCGAAACGGTTTTCTTGTTTTTAGTTAGTTTTAGTTAGTACTACAAGATATAATCAGTATTAATAAAGTTTGATTCTTTACTATTTAATAATTCTTGTAATATTTCGTTATTGTAAGCATTGTCTTTAGAAGCCACAAAGGTTCTAATAGAGAATGAACGTAAGGCATCAAAAACACTTAATGTACCTACTGCAGAGTCTTTACGACCTGTAAACGGATACACATCTGGTCCACGTTGGCAAGAACTGTTCAGGTTTACTCTACATACTAAATTTACTAAAGCATCAATAAGCGGTGCAATAGTTGTGATATTTTTACCAAATAAACTTACTTGTTGACCGTAATTAGATTCAGCCATATCGTTTAATGGCTCCTGAATATCTTTGAAAGTCATAATTGGCACAACAGGTCCAAATTGCTCTTCATGATATACGCGCATTTCTTTGTTCACAGGGAATAAAACTGCTGGAAAAATATAATTTTCAGAATGCTCTCCTCCTTTTTGGTTGATAATTTTAGCTCCTTTTGCAGTAGCATCATCAATTAATCCCTGAATGTAAGCCGGTTTTTCAGTTTCCGGAAGCGGAGTCAATGAAACTGATTTGTCCCAAGGATTTCCAAAAATAAGTTCATCCACTTTTTGAGAGAATCTCTTATTAAACTCTTCAGCAATCGATTCGTGAACATACAACACTTTCAAAGCTGTACAACGCTGACCGTTGAAAGATAAAGTTCCTGTAATACATTCAGAAATTGCCAAATCTAAATCGGCATCCGGTAAAATAATAGCTGGATTTTTAGCTTCCAATCCTAAAACCAAACGCAATCTGTTTTTATTTGGATGCTGATCTTGCAATGCAATCGCTGATTTACTGTTTCCAATTAAAGCCAAAATATCTACCACTCCTGATTTCATAATTGGAGAAGCAATCTCTCTACCTCTACCGTAAACGATATTTATAGCACCTTTTGGAAAACTGGTTTTAAAAGCTTCTAATAAAGGTGAAATTAACAATACTCCGTTTTTAGCAGGCTTGAAAATTACCGGATTTCCCATAATCAAAGCAGGAATCAGTAATGAAAAAGTTTCATTCAAAGGATAGTTGTAAGGTCCTAAACACAAAACCACTCCAATAGGCCCACGGCGAATCATCGCATTTACCCCCTGGCTTTTTGTAAAATGAGCATTACTTCTGTCTAATTGTTTGTAATGTTCAATAGTATCGTAAATATAATCTACCGTTCTGTCGAATTCTTTTTCAGAATCGCCTAAGGTTTTTCCAATTTCCCACATTAACAACTTTACTACTTCCTGACGGGTAGTTTTCATTTGTGTAACGAAATTTTCCATACACTTAATACGATCAGCTACTTTCATAGTAGGCCATAAACCCTGACCGTTATTAAACGCTTTTTTAGCTGAATTCACCACTTCTGCCGCTTCTTCTTCACCCATAAACGGAATGGTCCCTAACAAAGTAGGAGCATATTCTTCGGTAGAAGAAATAGTAGAAAAAACCTCGGTTGTCTTTCCTGTCCATTTTTTCAACTCGCCATCAACTAAATAAGTATCCTGGTGTAATAATGTTTTTATCTTAAACTCTTCCGGTATTGAATTCATCTAGTTTTAATATTTTAGTTAGTGTTAAAAAATGTATTAGTGATTAGGGAGCAACTACTTCTCCATCCCAATCTAACATACCTCCCAATAAGTTATAGGCATTTTCAAATCCTAATTCATTCATGATTTCGCATGCTTTTGCGCTTCTGGCACCAGAACGACAATAGACATAGTAATTTTTACTTTTGTCTAATTTCTCTATTTCAGAAATAAAACCCTGACCTTTATGAATATCAATATTGATAGCATTAGGAATAATTCCTTCGTCACATTCGTCTTCTGTTCTGACATCTAAAATTACTGCATTCTCATCTTCTTCGAGTTGAGCAATCCAATCTTCTTGTGTTAAATTCATAATAATGTTGTGTTTTTTGTAAAAATACGATGTTTTTATAAAAAAATGACTCCTCAAATTTGATTTAGAGAATATTTTAAAGAAAACGTTTTAGTGAGCTTACAATAATCAACAAATTTTACAATCACTTAATATTTTGTTAAAAAACAACGCGTTATTCCCATTAGAAATGCAATATCTTCAATTTGCTATTTTAAATTTCAGCCAACTATTCTTAGCATATCAACTAATAAATGTCACGTTTTTTTAATTACTTTTACCAAAGTCTTAGAATTTTGCACAAAAATCCATCATATTAATAAGATGTAGCCTAAAATTTCACCATCATGTCAGAAGAAACCATTACAATAAAAAAAGCCTTTCCAAATTTCTCTAATGAACTTATTCAGGAAATTGAAGCCAATTCCAGCTATCAATATTTTAAAGCCGGAGATGTCATTATGCGAACAGGACAATACATCAAAAACACCATTTTAATCCTTAAAGGACAATTAAAAATTTATCGTGAAGGCGAAGATGGCGAAGAGTTTTTAATGTACTACCTGCAACCCGGGCAAGCCTGCGCAATTTCGTTAATTTGTTCGACAAAAAATCAAACGAGCCAAATTACCGCTAAGGTAGTTGAAGATGTCGAAGCCATCAGTATTCCGCTTGCTTTAATGGATAAATGGATGATGAATCATCGCACTTGGTACGAATTTGTAATTTACACCTACCGCACCCGATTTGAAGAAGTTCTGGAAGTCATTGATAACATTGCGTTTCGAGCTATGGACGAACGATTGGAATTCTATCTAAAACGTCATGCAAAAGCTTGTGGTTGTAAAGAAATCAACTTATCGCATCAGGAAATTGCCCTTGAATTAAATACGTCCAGAGAAGTCATTTCGCGTTTATTAAAAAAAATGGAACAGCGCGGATTAGTCAACTTACACCGTAACCAAATTGAATTATTGATGTAAAAAAATCCATGTGACAAATGTTACTGTGACTAGCCTAAATAGTTCCAACCTTTGTAAAAAAAATTACAACATGGAATATTTCGGTTATTTTGCATCTATTATCATTGGACTTTCATTAGGATTAATTGGCAGCGGAGGATCAATTCTCACGATACCTATTTTGGTTTACTTATTTAAAATCAATCCTGAGTTAGCGACAAGTTATTCATTATTTATTGTTGGAATAACTGCTTTTTATGGCGGTTACAGTCATTATAAATTAGGTAATCTTAAATTAAAAACGGCATTGTATTTTGCAGTTCCGTCTGTTATTTCGATAT
The DNA here is from genome assembly GCF_006386525.1 of Flavobacterium sp. GSA192. NCBI lineage: Bacteria > Pseudomonadati > Bacteroidota > Flavobacteriia > Flavobacteriales > Flavobacteriaceae > Flavobacterium > Flavobacterium sp. GSA192. The sequence goes on from NZ_VAHC01000008.1 coordinate 25,820, forward strand.
TGATAATTAGAGAAGTAATCTTTCCAAAAATTGCTTCTACACTATTTACGGTTGCTTCTTATGCTGTTTCCAAAGATTTATTGATTATGATTGTCTTTGCCATTCTAATGATCGGAGCATCGATATCAATGATAAAAAAGAACAAAACTGAGATTACAAACCATAAAATCAACTACAGTCAGCTGGCTATTATTGGTGCCTTAGTAGGAATTGTAACTGGATTTCTGGGAGCTGGTGGCGGATTTTTAATTATTCCTGCTTTGTTATTTTTTGCCAACTTACCTATGAAACAAGCCGTAGGAACTTCACTATTGATTATTTTCATCAATTCAGCCATCGGTTTCGCCGGCGATTTATACCTTAACACTCCTATCGATTATGGCTTCCTGTTACTGATTTCAGCCATGGCATTTATAGGAATGTTTATTGGAATTCTTCTTTCTAAAAAAATAGACGGCAGCAAACTAAAACCTGTTTTTGGATGGTTTGTATTGATTATGGGAATTTATATTATTACTAAGGAGCTTTTCTTTTAAACAATCTTCACCGAAGTCATACTTAAAGATCCTCCCAATAATTTATCATTAAACAAACTTAGTTCTTCTTGTTTTTCTTTTAATCCCAAAGTATAAATCAAAGGCAAATAATGTTCCGGTGTAGGAATGGCAAGTTGCAAAGCTTGTCCATTTTTTTCATAATCAATCAAAGCCTGAAAATTACCGTCTAATAAATAGGAATTCACTTTTTCTCTTGCTTCTATGGCCCAATCAAAACCATAATTATCTATGTCCATATTATAGAAATCAACCAAGCGTAAATTGTGTACAATATTTCCGCTACCTATAATAAGGATGCCCTTATGTCGCAAAGCACTTAATTTTTGTGCCAACTCAAAATGGTATTGTGGCGATTTTGAATAATCAATACTCAATTGAATTACGGGAACATTAGCTTCGGGATACAAATGTTTGATTACACTCCAGGCACCGTGGTCTAATCCCCATTCGTGATCGAGCTCGACTTCTGTTGGTAATAATAATTCTTTAGTAGCAATGGCTATATCAGGATTGCCTTTAGCAGGATACTGTACGGCAAACAATTCTTTAGGAAAACCTCCAAAGTCATGAATCGTTCTTGGCATTTCCATTGCGGTGACTTTAGTCCCTTTGGTAAACCAATGTGCCGAAATACACAAAATAGCATTCGGCTGCGGTAACGTTTTAGCCATACTTCTAAAACCCGCCACAAATTGATTTTCTTCAATCGCATTCATCGGGCTTCCATGCCCCAGAAACAAAACGGGCATTTTTTCGGTATTCGAAAAAGTACTTGAAATTTTATGTAGGTCGTTGAGTGTGTTCATAAACAAATATATTTTATTTTAAACACAAATTACACAAATTAGCACTAATTAAATTGGTGCAATTTGTGTAATCTGTGTTTGATTAATGACTACAAACTTTTTAGTCTAAATATATTATTTACCATAAAGCTGTTTCAAAAAATCACTTAGACTTACTGGTTTTCTACCTAATAGTTTTTCTAAATCACTGGATTCAGCCTGAAATTCTCCTTGTTTGATGGCCTCCCCAAAACCTACAAACATTCCAACATATTCTCCGGGAACACCAGCTTTAGTCAAAACATCTGAATACACTTCAACACCTGGACTTGTATAGCTTACCGTTGAATTCGTAATTTCACTCAAAGTATCCGCTACGTTTTTCATCGAATAATTTTCTACATTATTCATAGCATATTCTTTATTTTCGTGTTTACCAGAAATCAATACATTGGCAGCTGCTTCGGCTAAATCATTTCTCGAAACATAAGCGGCCTGACCTTCTCCGGCAGGAAAAAAGATTCCCTGTTCCAATACTTTTTCTCCTAAAAACATCGGTAGTACATCCAAATATAAATTATTTCTAAAAATAGTATAACTGATTCCACTTGCTTTAATTGCATTGTCTGTATCAATATGCGATTGGGCTAAAAAAGCAATCGGAGATGTTTCAGTCTCATTTTTACGTTCGAAACTAGTATATAAAATGTGTTTGACTCCGGCTTCTTTTGCTGCTTTAACCGCATTTAATTGTTGTTTACCACGGTTTACCAAATCAGTTCCTGAAACTAATAATAATTTATCGATTCCTTGAAATGCTGCTAACAAAGAGTCATAATTATCATAATCCCCTATTCTCAGGTTGATTTCTTTTTGCTTTAAATCTAATGCTTTTGCTTCATCTCTAACCAAAGCCGAAATAGTATTTGCAGCAATTCCTTTATTCAATAAAAAATCGATTGTTAATCTTCCGAAATTTCCCGTAGCCCCAGTAACTAAAATTTTTGCACTCATTATTTTTAAGATTTTATGATTAATTTTTATTCAAAGTTAACTACATTTGCTATACAAAATATACTAAAGTACTAAAATATATCGATATACTTTTGTATAGTAATAACAAAATCAACAGATTATGGAAAGTACAATCAGTTTCAAAGAAGCCAAAGCCTGCCCGATTCAGTTTGTATTAGCCGTTAATGATACTTTAAATGTGATTAGCGGTAAATGGAAGTTACCTATTATAGGTTCCTTATTATTTGAGAAAAGACGTTTTACAGATATTCAACGTAATATTCCAAAAATTACTCCACGAATGTTATCTAAAGAATTGAAAGATTTAGAAATAAACGGAATGGTCAAACGCACCGTTTATGATACGACTCCAATTATGGTTGAATACGAGTTGACCGAATCAGGAAAATTATTGAGTGATGTATTGGACAAAATGCTGGAATGGGGTTTGCAACATCGGGAAGCAACATTAACTAAAGTTTAATAAAAAGTCTGTTTTTAGTAATTAAAAACACCACAATTAAAGTTTTATCTTTTTTTATCAATATCAAGACTTTTCATAAAACCTTTATTTCGAGATTACTCAATAGAAAATAAACAAAAAACAATCTTTTCTCCTGTATTTTTTTAAATCCTAAAACATTGAAGTCATAAAAACCTAAATTAACTCCTAAAAAACTTTGTAACTTAGCAGCTCAGAATCTTAAACTCTCACAAATGAGAAAAGCCATATTTCCGGGATCGTTTGATCCAATTACCTTAGGTCATGAAGATATTATCAAAAGAGGAATTCCACTTTTTGATGAAATTGTTATTGCCATTGGGGTGAATGCTGAGAAAAAATATATGTTCCCTCTGGAAGAAAGAAAACGTTTTATTGAAGAAACTTTCAAAGACGAACCAAAGGTTTCTGTAATAACTTATGAAGGTCTGACTATTGATTTGTGTAAAAAAATCAACGCTAATTTCATTCTTCGAGGCTTGCGTAATCCTGCCGACTTTGAATTTGAAAAAGCCATAGCGCACACCAACAGACAATTATCAAAAATAGAAACGGTATTTTTACTAACCGCAGCCAGTACTTCCTACATTAGTTCAAGCATAGTAAGAGATGTACTTCGAAATGGCGGAGAATATGAATTATTAGTTCCAAAAGCTGTAAGAACAAAGTAAGATGGGAGATGGGAGTTCGAACTTAAACTTTGATTAATCGGATATCTACTTCCCTATCGACATAATTCCATTCTTCCGTTTTTCTTAGTGCATATAATAATTCTTCGAAAGCTTCTTCGTCAGCAGGAGCGTATTCGAACCAGGTTAAAAAATCAAAAGCTTCACCAATATCCCTACTGTGGAATAATTTTCGAGCTATGGCGGGTAAATATTTTAGTCCGGTTTGAGTGTGTTTAGAACTCTCTTCCATGATTTTTCTTCTCTCATCCTGAGCGAGATTCCACCATTCAGCCGATTTTCGCAAAGGAATAAATGCTGCCTGAGTTGCCAATGGCCTGCCTAAATCTTCCTGAATAGCTACTAATTGCTCTTTTTCGGCTTTCTCCGTGTATCTTAGGTTACTGACAATTCCTTTTAAGGTCCAAATTCCCTCATCATTTTTAATCAGAGAACTTGAAATTTTATTAATATAGGGAATCTCAGGCAAATTGTCTCCTTTTATGGTTGCCATTTTTATTACTTTCCATTCTCCTATTGTTCCGCCAACAAAGTCAAAAATTGTGTTATTCATCTGAAATTATTTTAAACCCGAATTAACCATTAAAAGCTTTGCAAAAGCAAACTAATGATTCCATAAGGGGTAAACCCCGATTTAGCATTCTTTAATGCTGAATTTGGGTTAAGTTATACATTGGAAACAAATTAATTGTATTGAAAAATCCCTATTGCTGGATTACAATAGGGATTTAAAAAACAAACAAAACAAATTAAACTAATTTTTATATTTCATTCCCATATCTTCAATAGAGAAATGATCTGTTAATAAATGCAACAACTTATCTCTAAGCTCAATATATTCAGGCATTTTTACAATTTCGATTTTGTTTCTTGGTCTTGGCAAATGCACTTCAACGATTTCTTTGATAGTTGAAGATGGCCCATTATTCAAAACTATAATTCGATCCGATAAGAATAAAGCTTCTTCAATATCATGCGTAATCATCACAATAGTTTTTTCACGATTATCCAAATTCCATAGTTTTAATACTTCTAATTGCATGGTTCCTTTGGTCAAAGCATCCAATGCTCCAAAAGGTTCATCCATCAATAAAACTCCCGGATTGATGGCAAAGGCACGGGCAATAGCCACTCTTTGTTTCATTCCTCCTGATAATTGTCCTGGTAATTTATCTTTGTGTTCGAATAAATTTACCATTTTTAGATTCTTCTCTACAATTTCATGCTTTTCTGTAGCAGTACCTTCCATTACCGAATCTACTACCTGAAATATATTTTGATAAACAGTCAACCAAGGTAAAAGCGAATAGTTTTGAAAAACAATTCCTCTGTCAGGTCCCGGACCTTTGATGTTTTGATCGTTTAGTACTACTGAACCTGCTGATGGTGTTAACATTCCCGCAATAGCATTTAAGATAGTTGATTTTCCACAACCTGAATGTCCGATTATAGATATGATTTCGCCTTTTTGGATGGATAAATTAATATCTCTTACGGCTGTATATTTTCCTTTTGGTGTTGGAAATGAAATTTCCAAATCTTTGATTTCTAAATAACTCATGATATTCAATTTTAGATATTAGACTATTGATTTTAGATTTCAGGTTATAAGTTTTTTTAAACTTAGAGTCATAGCAACTCAGTACCTTAGTCACTTTGTTTTACGCTTTGTAAGCCACTTTGTTTTCTATGTAAGTAAATAATTTATCAAAAAGTAATCCTACTACACCAATGATGATAATGGCTGATATTACTTTTTCAAGACTTAAAGCATTCCAGCTGTCCCATACAAAAAATCCAATTCCGGCTCCTCCTGATAACATTTCGCCAGCTACAATTACTAACCAGGCTACACTGATACTCAAACGTAAACCTGTAATGATGTGAGGTAAACTAAATGGAATTAAAATTTTAGTTAAATATCTCATTTTAGAAAATCCAAATGCTTTGGCTACATTTTTATGATCTTGAGGCAAAGATGCAATACCAAAAGAAGTATTAATTAATGTTGACCATAACGACGTAATAAATACAATAAAAATAGTTGCTAAACCTGTGTCTTTGAATACCACTAAACCAATTGGGAACCATGCTAATGGCGAAACCGGCTTTAAAAGTTGTACGATAGGGTAAAAAATTTGTTTGCAAACAGTACTTGCTCCCATCAATATCCCTATTGGAATAGCTACTAATGAGCCTAAAAAGAAACCTAATAATACGGTTTTTATAGAGTTAAACAATTGCAATCCGATTCCTTTGTCGTTAGGACCATAATCGTAAAACGGATCACTAATCATTTCGTATAAAACCGTTAATGTTGCTATTGGACCCGGCAGAGCATCTTTTGTAATACTACTCAATAACTCCCACAATCCACCAACGATGAACAATCCTAATGCTGCAAAAAGCAATGATTTTGATTTTTCTAACAGCTTATCAGCTAATGCACTTAATCTTTCGTTTTTGTTTTCTTCACTTTGAGAAGTGGCTACCGAAGCTGCTTTTACCTCCTCATAAGTTCCTACTGCTACTATTTCTCTTTCTGACATGATTCAATCTTTTTTAGTTTAACTTCCTTGTAATGTTTATTTTTAATTGTTTTTGTTTATTCTGGGGATGCTTTTTCAAATATCCCTCCCCTTCGAGAGGGATTATTTGTTATTTTATTTTATTATCTTTTTACAACTTTAAGATAAGCTGCTGGATTTGCTGGGTTAAAAACCGTTTTGTCCATAGTAAGTGAAAATGGTTTCATATCATCAGCAGGTACTTTTACTTTCATACTTGCAGCAACTTCTTTATACAAATCCTGTAGAATTAGTTTATCTGCAATCGCTTTGTAATTTGGTGCTTCTTTCAAATATCCAAATCTTACATATTGTGCCATAGCCCAAATAGCGTGAGATTTACGAGGAAAATTAACCAATCCGCCTTTATGGAAAACCATTTGGTCTCCTTTGTATATTTTTTGTCCTAGTTTACAACCCAAGTTGTATTCTCCATTCAAACGATCTTGGATAACATCGTTATTAGCGTTTACATAAGGTGCTTTTCCAATAATATCTGCTGTTTTTTTACGATTTGCAGGAACATCTAACCACATACAAGCTTCTAAAATGGCTTTCATTACTTTTTTAAGATCTTCTCTTCTTTTAGCACTAAAATCTTTGTTTACTACCAATGCTTTTTCAGGATGGTCTTTCCAGATGTCTTGAGTAGCAATTTGTGTAAAACCAATTCCCTGCATAGCTGCAACACCACCCCAAGGCTCTCCAACACAGTATCCATCCATGTTACCTACTTTCATATTAGCCACCATTTGCGGAGGCGGAATAGTGATAATTTTAGATGTTTTCTGATTTACTCCAGCCGCAGCTAACCAGTTACGAAGCCATAAATCATGCGTTCCTCCAGGGAAAGTCATCGCAAAAGTTACTTCTTTTTCGGCTTTTAGCTTAGCAGCTACTACCGGAGCTACCTTAGCCATATCTTTAAAACCTACTTTTCCACAAAAATCATTTGATAAGGTAATAGCTTGTCCGTTTGAGTTAAGCATCATGGCAATTTTCATTTCTGAACCAGCCTTTCCACCTACTCCTGTGTAAACTGAGAAAGGCATTGAATACAAACAGTGTGCCCCATCTAATTCTCCTGTTAAGATTTTATCTCTAACATTAGCCCATGAAGACTCTTTTGTTACCACTACATTTACACCGTATTTTTTAAATAAACCTAATTCTTTAGCCATAACTATAGGCGAACAATCTGTTAAAGGAATGAATCCTAATTTAATTGGTTCACCTGCCTGCGCATTTGTTTTCATTGCAGATAAAGAAAACACTGTTACTATAGCCGCTAATAGGACTCTTGAAAAGAACTTTGCTGTTTTTTGAGTTGATTTTTCCATTTTTACAATTTTAATGATTTATGTTTTGTATGAAGCAAATGTACGTAAGTACTAATACTTAAAAACCATCTAAAAACCAGTCAAAAACAACTTTTTAAAACAGTAAATCCAATATTAAAAATCATTCAAAACCTTGCTAAAACGCAAGAAACAAGAACAAAACCCAATAAACACAAGGAAAAACAAAAATTAAGTACACACCGAAAAACTAAAAATAACTAGTTATTCGCAAAAAGAAAAATACGTATAATTAAAAATAACAGCTGGAAATAGCTGTTTGCAGTCAAATTTATATTCAAAAAAAAGAAACGGCTTAGCTATAATATATAGATAAAGAAAAATCAGTGTGCTGATAAAATATTTTAAGTGGCAAAATTCAAAATTGAGCATCCTTAAATTTCAAAGCTAAAAACGAAAAACCGTCTTTTAGAAAATTACACCTTATTATATATAGACTACTATAAACTATAAGAATGCTATTCTAACAATAAATATAAAACTCAAAAACCAATCAAAAGCAGAACAAAAAACACACATTATCAAACTAATAGAACAAAATACTCAAAAACACTTTTTTATTTGCAACTACCTAATAAATAAATCGAAAATTAGATTTACCACAAACGATACAATCATGAATTTACTTTCGAATAAATAAAAATTGACAGCAGACTAAACATTTGTTTTTTGAATTAATAATTGTTTTTTGAACCAAAAAAAAGATAAAAAGCATTATTTTAGACTTCTTTTAGCTATTTGGCAAACTTGCATTTTTTTTTAAAAAAATTACGTACTTATACGTAATAAATACGTATTTTTACATTTTAAAAATAGTATCTACTATTTAAAAAGATTTCGCAATTAAAAAATACCGATGATAATGCAAAATTCAGAAATCAAAACTACGTGTTCATATTGTGGAGTAGGATGCGGAATCATTGTAAGCAAAGATCCCAGCAATGGAGTAACGGTAAAAGGAGACAAAGACCATCCTGTAAACAGAGGAATGCTTTGTTCAAAAGGAATGAACCTACATTATGTAGCTAACGATACTTCTGACAGAATTCTTTATCCTGAAATGCGTTGGAGCAAATCGCACCCTATGGAGCGTGTAAGCTGGGACGATGGTTTAGATCGTGCCGCAGCTGTGTTTTCTTCAATGATAAAAAAATATGGTCCTGACTCTGTAGGTTTTTATATCTCCGGACAATGTCTTACCGAAGAATATTATTTGGTAAACAAATTGGTAAAAGGTTTTTTGAAAACAAATAATATTGACACCAACTCTCGTCTATGTATGAGTTCGGCTGTGGTGGGTTACAAAAAAACCTTTGGAGAAGATGCCGTGCCTATTGCTTATGAAGATATTGAACTAGCTGATACTTTCCTGATTACGGGAGCTAATCCGGCCTGGTGCCACCCTATCCTATTCAGACGTTTAGAACAACACCGCGAGAAAAACCCAAAAGTAAAGGTTATTGTTATCGATCCAAGAAAAACCGATACTGCCCTAACTGCCGATTTACATTTGCAAATCCTTCCGGGAAGCGACATTATACTATACCATGCCTTAGCCAAAAGAATTATTGAAAAAGGCTATATGGATACTAATTTTATCAAACAACATACCGAAAATTTTGATGCCTACATGAAGTTAGTACTTTCTACTTCACTGGAAAAAGCATCACAACTGTGTGGTATTTCAATCAAAGAAATTGATTTGGCTGTTGATCTAATTGGTAAAGCTCAAGGATTTCTTTCGCTTTGGGCAATGGGACTAAATCAAAGTGCTGTGGGCGTTGATAAAAATACTGCCTTATTAAACCTCTCTTTATTAACCGGACATATTGGTAAACCTGGTTCAGGACCTTTCTCTTTAACAGGACAACCTAACGCCATGGGCGGAAGAGAAGTAGGTGGAATGGCCAGTTTATTAGCGGTTCACAGGGAATTAAACAACCCGGAACACCGTCAGGAAGTTGCTGATTTTTGGGGAGTAGATAGTATTTCGGAAAAACCGGGATTGACTGCTACCGAAATGTTTGAAGCCTTAGAATCCGGAAAAATGAAAGCTGTTTGGATTATTTGTACTAATCCAATGGTGAGTTTACCCGATTCCCGAAAAGTGGAAAAAGCATTGCAAAATGCCAAATTTGTAGTGGTTCAGGAAATATCTCATAATGCTGATACGGCTAAATTTGCCGATTTATTATTACCGGCAGCCGGATGGTTAGAAAAAGAAGGAACAATGACCAACTCAGAAAGACGTATTTCCTATTTACCTAAAGGAATTAACGCACCCGGAGAGGCACTGCCTGACTTTGAAATCCTAACCCGTTTTGCTAAAAAAATGGGCTTCAACGGATTCAATTTCAACACATCAGAAGAAGTATATAAGGAATATTGTCAAATGACAAAAAACACCAATATTGATATTTCTTTTCTGAATTACAACCGTTTAAAACACGAAGGTACTTTTCAATGGCCTGTTCCTGATTATGGACACCCGGGAACAACTCGCCTTTTTACTGATAAAAAGTTTTATACGCCTTCTCAAAAAGCTATTTTCAATTTGCCTGTATCAATTGAAAATACTTCAGAACAACCTAATGATAAATATCCCTTTATACTTACCACAGGACGCATTAGAGATCAATGGCATACAATGACCAAAACAGGAAAAGTATCCCGATTGCTATCACACATTCCGAATCCGTTTTTAGAAATCAATCCTATCGATGCTTTTAAAGCCGAAATAGAAAACGGAGATATTGTAGTGGTGAGCAGTAAAAACGGAGAAGTTCGTGTCAAAGCCACCGTAACTGACACTATCAAGGAAGGAGTTGTCTTTTTACCAATGCACTGGGGGAAACAATTAGACAACGATTTAAACAGAACCAATAACCTGACCAATACACTAATTGACCCTGTTTCTAAAGAACCTGATTTTAAATATACTGCGGTAGCCGTAGCAAAATATGAAAAACCTTCTCAAAAAATTGCTATTGTAGGTGCCGGAGCGGCTGCTTTTAGATTCATCCAAAATTACAGAGAACTGAATGCTAAGGATGAAATTATTGTTTTCTCTAATGAAGCCAATCCGTTTTACAATCGTGTATTATTACCCGAATATGTTACCAATGAATTGTCCTGGGAAAACTTATTAAAAGTAAAAGATCAGGAAGGTTTAAGTAAACTCAATATTACTTTAAAATCATCAGTAGGTATAGAGAATATAAACACTACTGCTAAAACAATAACCGATAGTCGTGGTGAAATCCATACTTTTGACAACCTAATCCTTGCTACAGGAAGCCGTCCTTTTGTTCCGGAAAATGCGCAATTGCACTTGCCGGGACGTTTTACAATGCGTAAAAAAGAAGATGCTGACCGATTGAAGGACTATTTAGACAGCACTAATTTAGCACCGGAAGAACAACACGTAGTAATTGTAGGAGGTGGTTTATTAGGTTTGGAATTAGCAGCTGCCTTAAAACATAAAAAAGTAAAAATCACCATAATTCAAAGAGCTTCCCGATTAATGGAGCGCCAGTTAGATCGTATTTCCTGCAAATTATTAGCTGAAGAAGTACAACTTCGGGATATTCAAATCTATTTTGATAATGAGGTAAGTACGGTTTTCGAAACTGATAATGCTAACGAACTGGAAATTGCGCTGAAAAGTGGACGTATTTTAACGGCTAATGCTATTGTATATGCCATTGGAACAATTCCAAATATAGAACTAGCCAAAGAATCCGGTATTGCTTGCGGACGCGGAGTAAAAGTCAATCAGTATTTACAATCCTCTAATCCTGATGTATTTGCCATTGGAGAAATTGCCGAATTTGATGGTAAACTATTCGGAATTACTTCAGCTGCCGAAGAACAGGCTGATATTTTGGCTAACTTTTTAGCCGGAGATATTAGCAGTTTCTATAAAGGTTCGGTATTAATGAATATTCTAAAACTGGAAGACATCAACCTTTGTAGTATTGGAGAAGTTAGTATTCCTGAAAATGACGATAGTTACGAGGAAATTGTCTTTGCCGATTTGAAAAAGCGTTATTACAAAAAATGTATCGTTAAAGACGATTTGTTAATAGGAGCTATTTTAATGGGAGATAAAAATGAATTTGCCGAATTCAAAACCATGATTGAAAGCAAAATCGAATTATCAGACAAACGTAATCAGTTGTTGAGAGGCAGCAGTGCTTCTGCCAAGCCTGTTGTGGGGAAACTAGTTTGCTCTTGCAGCCAGGTAGGAAGTGGAAACATCGAAGAAGCTGTCAAAGCAGGAACAACTAATTTCACAGAATTGTGCAAATCAACCGGAGCCGGATTAGGTTGTGGTAGCTGTAAAACCGAAGTAAAAGAGATTTTAGCAAAGTGTAAATAAGTTAAAAAGTCCTTAGTACCTAGTCCCTAGTTTTTCAAACAGCTAAGGACTAAAAACTAAGGACTAAGGACTAAAAAAACAAGAACATGGAATTAACACGATTAATAGTAAAAGGAGGCGTTATTTCGCCAGGAGAATTACGAAATATTGTAAACATGAGTATGGCACAAGGGCTAAAAACAATTTCTTTTGGTTCCCGACAAGACATTATTTTTCCTGATGGATTTCAATATTCGGAAACGGAAAATAATGGCAAATTACATATTGTTTATCCTAATGAACAAAGCGGAAACAACATTGTTTCTTCTTATGTTTCTACTGATATTTTCAGAAATACACCTTGGCTTACAGGTAATAAATTCCTGTATGTATTAGAACAATTCAAAGAACAGCCGGTTTTAAAGGTAAACATAACCGACCCAAAACAACAGCTTGTTCCTCTATTTACAGGACATATCAACTTTATTGCTTCTGAACATGAAGATTATTGGTATTTATACATTCGTTTGCCTAACTGGCAGCGCATGGAAGTGTATCCTGTATTGATTTACAGCTGGGATATTTCTAAAATTTATTATGAAATCGAACGCATTGTTAACGAAGAACCTACAATAGGTATCGAGATGATTTTCAACCTTGTGAGTGAAAATTTAGACACCAATAACCGAACGATTGACAAAGCCTTAAATGTTCCGTTTTATCCTTTTCCGTATTACGAAGGAATGAACCGCTTGGGAATTGATCAATACTGGCTTGGATTATACTGGAGAAACAACCTTTACGATTTAGAATTCCTAAAAGAAATGTGTGATTTATGTTTTGATTGCAAAATCGGAAAAATATGTATCACGCCCTGGAAATCCTTCATTATAAAAGGAATTCCAAAAGATCGAAAATTAGACTGGGAAAAATTCCTGGGAAAAAAAGGAATTAATGTGCGTCATTCGCTTTTAGAATTAAACTGGCATCTTCCTGTAGCTACCGACTGGTCTCTGAATCTGAAAACTTTTTTGGTTAGAACATTAGATCAATTTGACATCAGTACTTACGGACTCACCTTTGGTATTTCTGATTACAACCGCGAGGGACATTATTTCACTTCTATTGTTATCGAAAAGAATAATTTACCAAAAGATTTGGAATCCATAAAGATCAGGGATACTTACAATGTTTTGTATGCCAAACATTTCGATCCTAACACCCGTGAATACATCATTCATACCCAAGATATTGACAAACTGGAATTGCCTAGTATTCTTATCGAATTAAGTAAAAAATACTTTAACGAATTAGGAAATAATACTCCGGTTGAAAACAATGCGGCAGCAGCCACTAAAAAAGAAAAACAAGAACATGATATTTACCAATGTTCAGAATGTTTGACTATTTACAATTCAGAATATGGCGATGCTGTTCAGGGAATTGAAAAAGGCGTATTCTTCAATGATTTGCCTGTTGATTATTGCTGTTCTTTATGCGAATCTCCAAAATCTAATTTTGTACTTTTAACAGCTGAAAAACAAGATATTTAAAATCTAAATTACCCAAAAACAACATTTATGAGTACCGAATATAAAACTGTCGATTCTTCAAAAATAACAATCTCTGAATTAATGTTGCCTTCGCACACTAATTTCAGTGGAAAAATCCATGGTGGTTATATTTTATCGCTAATGGACCAAATTGCCTTTGCCTGTGGTTCTAAATTTTCAGGAAATTATTGCGTTACAGCTTCTGTTGATACCGTAAACTTTCTGAAACCTGTTGAAGTAGGCGAACTGCTAACCATGAAAGCCAGCGTAAATTATGTGGGAAACAGTTCGATGATTATTGGTATCCGTGTAGAAGCCGAAAACATTCAAACCGGAGTTATTAAACATTGCAATTCTTCTTATTTTACAATGGTGGCCAAAGATAAAGAAGGAAAAAACACAGCCGTTCCGGGTTTAATTTTAACCACGCTGAAAGAAGTGAGCCGTTTTCAAAATGCCTTGAGACAAATTGCCCTGAAAAAAGAAAAAGAATACCAAAAAACCATTGCCACTTTTGGTTCTATCGAAAATATTTTAAAATCAAACGAATTCAAAGTAAAAGTTGACTTTGAAAAATAAAATGTTGTTATAAACTCGACCGTTTGCTAAAACGGCCGAATCTATAAACAACATCTAAAACGCAAAAAGCACAGTGTAATACTGTGCTTTTTGATTTTGAATGAGTCAAGTGAATAAACTCCAACTTGTCATTCTCAACAATCTAAATTAACAAACAACTATTGTTTTGGCAATAAAACAGTATCAACTACGTGAATTACTCCGTTAGACTGATTTACATCTGCAATTGTAACTTCGGACATTGATCCGTTTTCATCTGTGATGTATATTTTTTTTCCTTTCATCCAAGCTGTCAAAGTTCCACCACTCACTGTTTTTAGAGTAGCTTTTCCATTTCCGGCTTTAATGGCTTTAGCAACATCGGCAGCATTCATTTTTCCTGCAACCACATGATAGGTCAAAACGGTTTGCAAGGTTTTTAAACTTTCCGGTTTTAATAAACTTTCGACAGTACCTTCAGGTAATTTTTCAAAAGCGGCATTGGTAGGTGCAAAAACAGTAAACGGCCCGGATGTTTGTAAGGTTTCAACTAATCCGGCTGCTTTTACCGCAGCTACTAATGTGGTGTGATCTTTAGAATTCACAGCATTTTCAACAATGTTTTTAGTAGGATACATGGGTGCTCCACCCACCATTACTGTTTTTTGAGCATAAGAAGCGACTCCAAATGCCAGGGCAAAAAAGGCTACTGATAATAATTTTGAAGTTTTCATAAATGTACTTTTTTAAGTTGTATAAAAGCATTTACGACAATGGATTCGCTTTGGTTTTAAAAAAATAAACTTTTTACAAAATTATATTTTGCAGACTAGTACTTACAAAAAGGATATTTTCATGTTTTTTACTAAACAATTAGAGACTGAAAAACCTATTTTTGTCATAAATAAACTTAAATAATGCTTGTAAGGATTATAATTATATCTCTTCTTAATCTATTCTTAAAGACTTCTATAGTGGCTCAAACTATAGTTTCTTCAAATTTAAGAAACCAACAACAGCTTCCTATGTCGCAGTTATTCAGGATTTTTCAAGATTCTGAAGGCTATATTTGGTATGGTACTCAGGGAGGAGGTCTTTGTCGAGATGACGGCTATTCAGTGAAAATTTTTAGATCAGACTATACTACTCCTAATTTATTAGAAAGCAATTGGATAAGCTGCATTACCGAAGACAATAAAAACAGAATTTGGTTTGGCACTAGACGAGGTTTATATATTTTAAACAAATATAATTATCAGATTACAGAGGTAGCTGACAAAACCATTAAAAGCTGGAGCATAGATGCCCTTAAAGCAGCTTCAGACGGCACGATATGGGTTTCAACTGCCAATTTAATAATTCATTACAATATAAATGGGCAAAAACTAGGAACTTACAATGTAAAATGGAAAGGAGAATCCCGAAGTGTCTCACAAATTTATGAGGACAACTCCAAAAAAATATGGATCATTCAATGGAAAGGCGGAATATGGAATTTTGATGCTCAAAAAAATAATTTCACCTCTTACCATTGGCCATTTCAAGAGAGTCCCACAGCTATTTTACAAGATTCAAAATCCAGACAATATTGGATAGCAACATGGGGAAAAGGAATTGTAAAATTTAGTCCAGATGCGAAAAATTTAAACAAAATTTACACTGTTCAAAATACAACTTTCAGAGAAAATGATTTTTCAAGAAATTATATTTTGGGAATGGCTCAAGATTCGGTTCATAACCAGATATGGACTATTACAAAAGATAATTTATACAGCTATATTAATTCTGCCAAAAATGAATTAATTCCGGTAGCAATAAAAAATAATTTACCATTGGATAAAATGTTTTTAAATCAGATTATTTCTGATAAAAAAGGCAATTTATGGGTGGCTGCCGATTATCCACAATCGTTCACTTTATCTTTCAATCAAAAACGGGTTAACCACATTAAGATACCTGAAATCAAAAATGAATTAGGATTCCCCGTTGCGCCCAACACATTTGTCTATGATAAAGACTATTATTGGTTTTGGCAAAAACAAAAAGGACTATATCTATACAATAATCAGACACAAAAACTCACTTATTTATCAGATGCTCCTGGTCTTCATTGGGAAAAAAAATCGATACTGATTGAAAAAGCAAAACACACAAACGGTGTCTATACTGTATTGAACGATACGAAAGTAGTTTTATTAAATCACTTAGATGGTAAATTAAAACTACCTGAAACAATTGTTCAAATTCCTAAAAACCAAAGAATTCATGCTTTGTATGAAGACGAATTCTCTAACTTATGGATTGGGACAAACGATAAACTGTATAAATATAATTTAACATCAAAAAAAACAACTACAGTCTGCAACCATATTGGCACAGTAAACAACATTATTGTAACTCACGATAAAAAAATATTTTTAGCAACAGAAAAATCAGGGCTTTGTAAAGTAACCGAAGAAGGAAAAATCAAAAGTTTTGGCACGAATAAGATTTTTTCATCCATTGCTGTTGGTAAAAATAATACCATTTGGTCAGGAACTGAGCAAGGCGATGTCTATTATTTTGATTCTAAAAACAATCAAATCGTATCTGTCAACGAAAAAGCCGGATTAAATGGGGATGCCATTCTTTCATTAGAAACAGACAATTCAGGCAACGTTTGGATATTAACAAATCAACGGATAATAATCTATAATCCCGCGAACCAATCCAGCAATGTGCTATTCAATTCAGATCCTGCGATTGCCATGAATAATTTTCTTTCTTTAGGCAAAGATGAAAAAGGAACCATACATGTAAGCGGAATGGGCGGATTTTGTACTTTCCCATCTTATACAGCATTTAAAAACAAACCCGAAGAAATCCCTGTAAAACTTACTTCTGTTACCGTTGGAGGAGAAACACGATTGTCTGACTTCGAAAAAAACAAAGTAATATTACAAGCCGACGAAATTAATGTAGAGCTTTTTTTCTCGACACTTGACCATCTAAATGCCGACAAAATACGTTTTGCATTTAGATATAAAAACAAAAACGAAAAATGGGAATACCTGACAGAAGGGCACAACAATGTATTTCTAACAGGACTATCTAAAGGTTTACATACTTTAGAAATCAAAGCCACCGATGCAAATGGTCTTTGGACAAATAAAATCACCGAAATCACCATTGACCGATTGCCGGCATGGTACGAAACTATATGGGCAATAATTGTTTATATAATTTTAGCAATAGTAGTTATTTTAATCAGCGTTCATTATTATCTAAAATGGAACAAAAGAAAATTAATTGACGAACAAATTCGTAACAGTGCCATAGATTTACAAGACTTGGTTAATCAACTCTACGGAGATAATAGTAACTCTCAAACTTCAGAAGATTTAAACCTGAAAGCATTGCTTTTAGACATGAAAAAGTTACTGCAACAACAAAGAGAACAAAAAACAAAACTAAATTCAGGTTTAAAAACAGAAAATGCAGAACCCTTATTATCCTCTTTTGATGAAAAATTTATCCAAAAAGCATTAAGTTTAGTCGAAGAAAATATTGATTCCGCAAACTATTCAGTAGAACAGCTTAGTCAAGACCTTGGTATGGATCGTACAGGACTCTACAGAAAACTGGTTAACATTATAGGAAAAACACCAACAGACTTTATTCGTTCCACCCGCTTGAAAAGAGCTATAAAACATTTCGAGGAAGGTTATACGGTGGCCGAAACAGCAGATCGAGTTGGATTTGGTACCGCAAGTTATTTAAGCAAATGCTTCCGGGACGAATTTGGGATAAAACCTTCGGAATACATAGCAAAACTTAAGAAAAAAAACAAAGAGTAACAGTCATTTTCAACCATTTTGTTGTTTTTTTCAACCATTTTACGCTCCAATCATTGGTGAATAATGTTACTTCGTAGCATGAAAAAAACATTAAAAATGATGAAAAACCAATTCTTGTACACAGCACTTGCTGTTATCTTGCTTACCTCCTGTTTTCGACCAAAAACTTCAAAAATCCCTTCAGAAAAAGACATGAAGGCTTATTTAATGGTTTACTTTAAAGATAGTGACCATAGTATCCACATGGCACTTAGTCCCGATAGTTATTCTTTTACAGATGTAAACAATGGGAATCCTGTTATTTTGGGAGACACTATTGCTATCCAAAAAGGAATTAGAGATCCTCATATAATGCGCGGACCTGATAATATGTTTTACATGGCGCTGACTGATTTGCATGTCTACGGGCAAAAAGCGGGATATCGTAAAGAGCAGTGGGAAAGAGATGTTAAAGATTATGGCTGGGGAAACAACCGTAGTTTAGTTCTAATGAAATCTCCTGATTTGATCCATTGGTCTCATACAACACTTAGAGTCGATACAGCTTTCCCTGAATTGACAAACATTGGTTGTGCTTGGGCACCCGAATTGATTTTTGACCAAGACAAAGGAAAAATTATGATGTACTTTACCATGCGTTTTGGCAACGACAAGGCAAAAGTATATTACACCTATATGAACAAAGAGTTTACCCAAATGGAAACCCTGCCCAAACCTATTTTTGAATACCCAAATAATGTGGAATACATCGATTCGGATATCACAAAAATTGGCAACAAATACCACATGTTTTTTGTTTTACACGATGGAGGTGCTCATATAGAGCAAGCTGTTTCTGACTCGATTAATAAAGGCTATCAACTTATTCCAGGACGTAGTGATGGTGAAAAAGTAGGTTGCGAAGCACCAACGGTTTTTAAACGTATTGGAGAAAATAAATGGGTACTTATTTACGATGTGTATCGTGTCAATCCACATAATTTCGGATTTAGTGAAACTTCCGATTTCAAAAGCTTCACCTACTTAGGCCATTTTAACGAAGGAGTTATGAAAGCTGTCAACTTCTCTATACCAAAACATCCTACAGTAATTCAAATTACTAAAGCTGAAGCTGAAAAACTAGCTTCGAAATGGAATTTAAAAATGAAATTTTAATTTAAAATACAAATAAAATGAATTTAGCTAAAAATTGGATTATTGGCTGCTGCTTAATCCTTTTCTCATTTAGTGTTTTTGCCCAAAAATACCCGCAGGTAATTTTAAAAGGAGACTATGCCGACCCTACTATTCTTAGAGACGGCAATGACTACTACATGACACATTCTGCTTTTGTATATTCCCCTGGATTTTTGATTTGGCATTCAACCAATCTTATCGATTGGAAACCACTTACCAGAACCATGACTAAAGTAAAAGGTTCTGCTTATGCACCTGACCTGGTTAAATACAAAAACAAATATTATATTTATTATCCTTCCGCTGGAACCAACTGGGTAATATGGGCTGATAACATTGCGGGCCCTTGGAGTGATCCTATTGATTTAAAAGTTAAAAATATCGACCCAGGACATGTAGTTGATACGAACGGAAAGCGATATCTCCATTTAAGTAAAGGGTCTATGATTGAACTAACTGATGACGGATTAGCTACTGTGGGGGAACTATTCAATGTTTATGAGGGATGGAAATATCCAAAAGAATGGAAAACAGAATGTTTTTGTCTTGAATCTCCCAAACTCACCTTTAAAGATGGTTATTTCTATCTTACAAGTGCACAGGGAGGCACTGCTGGTCCCGCTACAAGTCACATGGTAGTTTCCGCCCGTTCCAAAAGCCCAAAAGGACCATGGGAAAACTCACCAAATAACCCAATTGTTCATACTTATTCAGCAAGCGAAGATTGGTGGTCAAAAGGTCACGGTACTCTTGTTGATGATCCGCAGGGAAATTGGTGGATCGTATATCATGCTTACGATAAAGAAGCTTATACACTGGGTAGACATACACTTATAGATCCCATTAAATGGACAAAAGACGGATGGTTTCAATTGGACGAAACCCGCGAACCTCTAAAAGCGAACCCTACTTTCGCAGGAATGAATTTATCTGATGATTTTTCTTCAAAAAAACTGGGGATTCAATGGACAAGCTGGGGAGGATATACTCAGGAGGATATTGTACTAAAAAACAACAGCCTTTATTTAAAAGGCAAAAGTGATTCTCCAGCAAATGGCCGTAATTTATTAATAACAGTTCCAGGCAAAAATTACCAAATACAAACCGAAGTTACTCTTGAAAACGGCGGAACTGGTGGGCTTATTTTATATTATCGCGAAAATGCATTTGCCAGTTTTACAGCTAACGAAAAAAACATAACAATTTATAATGAAGCAAAAGAAGTCTCAACATTGCCTAACAAATACGGAAAACACCTATTCCTGAAAATCATTAACCAAAAAAACCAATGTACACTACAAATAAGCAAAGATGGTTTGAAATGGGAAACTATAAAAGAACACTTTGACGTATCTGGTTTACATCATAATAACTACCGTGGATTTTATGCCTTACGTGCAGGTCTGGTAGCTACAGGGAATGAAACGGTAAAATTTAACAACTTCATTTATACTGAAGGTGTTTTAGCTCCAAAACCGGTTTTTCGTGATCCGGTTTATGATGGAGCAGCTGACCCTGTTGTAATATAGAACTCTATTGAGAAAAAATGGTGGATGCTTTATACAAATCGCCGAGCTACCGAAACCCAATTGCCGGGAGTAAGCTGGGTGTTTAAGACCCCAATTGGCATTGCCGAATCGGAAGATGGTGCTAACTGGAGCTATGTTGGCAATGCTAATTTTCCAAATCTTCCTGCTGAAGCTGGTGGTGAAAACGCTACATTGTGGGTACCTGATGTGATTTATGGTGACGATGGAAAATGGCACATGTTTCTGAGTATTCAAGCTGGAATTGCCGAACGATGGGGTGTAGTTCCCGGATCTATTGACCATCTAAGCAGTTATAATCTCCGTGATTGGAATTATCAAAGCCGATTTAAATTACCTGTTGGAAGTTATGATGCCGACGTTATTAAAATGCCGGATGGTGTATGGCGTATGTATTACAAAGACCCTAACAACCATTCTTCAACATTTTACTACTTAGAAAGCCGTAATTTAAAAGATTGGTCTGAGCCTAAACTAGTCATGTCCATTAAAGGTGAAGGGCCTGCCGTGTTTAAATGGAAAAACTATTATTGGATGATACTCTGTGACGGCAAGGGTTTCACCACTTTACGATCAGTTGATGCAGAAAAATGGGATAAACAACCCGGAGGTCCGTTGATGCCTGAAGGTTCGGGCTCAGGAAGAGACGATATAGCAACGGCACGTCATGGGGATGTGGTCATTAGTAATGACCATGCTTATTTTTATTATTTCACACACCCTGGACAAGTTGGCGAGGATACCAAAAAGGACGGTTTTGAACAACGTCGTTCTTCTATTCAGGTTGTTGAGTTAAAGCTGAAAGATGGATGGATAGTGGCAAACCGTAATATTCCGACTTTAATTCAACTTGATAATCCGGAATAAAAATCCAATTTCAAAAATTAACCTGAGAACTAATATCGTTTAGAAATATATAATATCATCTTTACTCCCACTCTTTTGCTGAGTCAGTACGCTGTAGCTCGTGTGGAAAGGGTTGAGGTGAGGTTAGCTAAAAAACTATTTTATATATTTCTAATTGGTATAACGCATCGGGTGCAAATATTTTTTAACGCATAGAGACATAGAATTTATAGTTTTTAAAAGAACTTGATAGACGTTTTACTATTGACATAGTCAATCTATATGAAAAATAGTGCCACTTTTATTAGTTCTTTAACGATTTGCTATTAAGTTTTATGTGTCTATGTGTTTCGTTTTTATTTAAACAGAATTACACCCCACGTGTTTGATATAATTAAAAAAAAGGAATTTCAGCTAAATTAATTTTTGGCTTCAGATAACTTTTCTGAGTTAATAATAAGTAAATAAAATATTTATGAATCGACTTAACAAGCTTATAATATTGATATTGCATTTTTTTACATTAAGTATTTTTGCTTCATCTACCCCTATTAATCTCCGTTGCGATTTTTGGACAAATCCACAAGGTATTGATATCTCTAATCCTGTTTTAAGCTGGACTATAAAAACCAATGTGAAGCAACGTGCTATGCGCCAAACGACTTATACTGTATTAGTAGCTTCGTCGCTCGAAAATCTTAAAAAGGATGAGGGTGACTTATGGAATTCCGGTAAAATACAATCTTCCCAGATGGGACAAATCACATACGTCGGAAAACCTTTAAAATCAAGTCAACAATATTGGTGGAAAGTGAAGGTTTGGGATGAAAAAGGAATTGAATCCAAATGGAGCGAGCCATCGCAATGGACCATGGGAATAATTAATGATGAAGACTGGAAAGCTAAATGGATTTCGGCTGTTGGTGCAGAAAAGTATGCCCATTTATACAAGTCTGCAAAAACGGATTTTAATTTAAAACTTGACTTCGCCGAGTTTACCGCTTTTAATCCCAAACCTGAAGACCCCAATTTTTCCTCTATGCTTATTCGTAAAGAGTTTGCATCCCAATCTGGCCTTAAAAGGGCAGTTGTGCATGTTAGCGGTCTAGGTCAATACGAAATGATTATTAATGGAAGCAAAGTCGGCAATTATATTATGGCTCCCGGTTGGTCCTATTATCCCAAAACGGTCCTTTATGATACATACGATGTTACCCAACAAATCAAAACAGGTTCGAATGCTATCGGTCTTATTCTTGGAAATGGCATGTATAACATTCAACCTGACGCAGTACGATATGTAAAATTTCTAAATTCCTATGGACCTTTAAAAGCAATTGTCCAATTACGTCTCGAATACGAAAACGGAACTGTTCAAACGGTTTGCTCTGATAAAACATGGCAGGTAAGTACAGGCCCTATAACCTATTCAAACTTTTTTGGAGGCGAAGATTACGATGCACGGCTTGAACCTCAGGGATGGGATCAGCCGTCATTTAAAGCAGACCAACATTGGAATCAGGCAATTGAACGCGAAGGAACAGGAGGAAAACTCAAAGGTTTGTCCTGTTCATCTTCTCCAGTTAAAGCCATTGAACCATTAAACCCGGTTAAAATAAATAAGATAAAGCCCAATCTCTGGGTGTACGACCTTGGTCAGAATGCTTCGATTATGCCCGAAATCAGCATAAAAGGAAATCCAGGTGCTTATGTACGCATTATTCCTTCAGAGCTTCTAAAACCAGATGGCACTGTGGACAGAACTTCTGCGACTCAGGGCGGTGTGCGTCCGGCATGGTGGCAATACACCATTTCGTCACGCCAAACCGAAAAATGGTTCCCAAAGTTTTTCTATCAAGGCGGACGCTATCTGCAAGTGGAATTATTTCCAGCCCAAAATGAAAGCATTTTGCCAACTATCGAAAAGCTTAATGGAGTGGTAGTGCATTCTTCTGCAGAACCAATAGGAAAGTTTTCCTGTTCCAATAATCTTTTTAACAGCATTTATAGTTTAGTTCGTTGGGCCCAACGCAGCAATATGATGTCGATAATGACCGATTGTCCTCACCGTGAAAAACAAAGCTGGTTGGAGCAATACCACCTAAATGGGCCTTCGCTTCGATATAATTTTGATTTACTGCCCACTTTCCGAAAAGGAATGAACGACATGGCCGATTCTCAATTGGATAATGGATTAATACCAAACATTGCACCCGAGTATTTTTATGCGGTAAAAGACATCAACAATGGATTTCGCAACTCGGTAGAATGGGGCAGCTCGTTCATTATTGTCCCGTGGCAACAATACCTTTTCTCCGGCGATATATCACTGCTCAACCGCTATTACGATAAAATGAAACAGTACGTCGCTTTTCTTGATTCATCCGCCAAAAACAACATCATAACCGCTGGATTGGGCGATTGGTACGACATTGGTCCCAAACCGGCATGGGGTTCTCAATTAACTCCGATATCATTCACCGGAACTGCAATTTTCTTTTACGATAATCAAATTATGGCACAAATAGCCACAATTCTAGGAAAGGTCGACGATGCTAAGTTTTATCAACAACGCACTGAAGACATTCGTCAATCATTCAACAAAGAATTCTATAAATCCGACAAAGGTATTTATGCAACAGGATCAAACACTACACTTGCAATGCCTTTATTTTTGAATATTACAGATCCTCAAAACCGCAATAAGCTTATTACCTCACTAGTTTCTGACATTCGCAGCCAGGGCAACTCCTTTACTTCTGGGGAAGTTGGCTATCGATTTTTATTGGGTGCATTGGCAAAGGAAGGATATTCAGACGTCATATACGATATGAATAATCAGACCGAAAAGCCCGGATATGGCTATCAAATTAAGAAAGGGGCCACTTCCCTAACCGAAAAATGGGATGCCGGCGTGGGTAGCTTTGGCTCGCAAAATCATTTCATGTCTGGTCAAATTAACGAATGGTTTTTCCACGATTTATTAGGGATAGGAGTTGAAGAAGACGGTGCCGGTTTTCGAAAATCAATTATTAACCCTAACCCTGTAGGCGACCTTAAGTGGGTTAAAGGTTCTTATGAGACTGTTAGCGGACTTATTTCCGTCGACTGGAAACGAGACAATGGTAAATTTACGCTCAATATTACTATTCCGGCAAACACCACAGCAACAGTTTATGTACCAGCTTTAAAAGAAAAAAAAGTTATCAAAAAAGGTAAAAGAACTACTCAGTCGGATGGAGTCAAATTTTTGAGAATGGAAAGTGGAAAAGCTGTATACGAGATTGGTTCTGGATTTTACAACTTTACAAGTAACCTTAATTAGGTAATCTTATCATCAATAACAAACTTGCTTATTTATATTATTTCCACACCCAGGGAAAGTTGGGACGGATATAAAAAAGAACGGTTTTGAACAAGGCCGTTCTTCTATTCAGGTTGTTGGGTTTAAATTGAAATATAGATTTGAATTAGAGCCGATAGAAATAAACCTACGTTTGTAGAATTGAGAAAACCTTGAACTATTATTATTATTTTAAATTAACAATATTTATTATGAAATTTTTTAGTGCTATAAAAATTATTTTACTTGGACTATTTTTAATGGCTTATCAAATTACGATAGCCCAAAACCCAATAATACAAACTAAATACACAGCCGATCCTGCACCAATGGTATATAAAGATACCGTATTTCTTTTTGTCGGATGTGATGAAAAAGATGCTCCATCCAATAGATACCTTATGCGAGAGTATCGCTTGTACACAACCACCGATATGGTTAACTGGACAGATCACGGCGCACCATTAAAAACAAGTGATTTTTCATGGTCAGTTGGCGATGCCAGTGCTGGACAATGTATCGAACGAAATGGGAAATTCTACTTCTACATTTCTACCATGAACAAAAATGTCAGGGGAGTTTCTATTGGAGTTGCCGTAGCAGACAGCCCTTATGGGCCATATAAAGATGCCTTAGGAAAAGCTCTCATAACAAACAACATGACCACAGATGCCAAACACTCTTATGATGATCTTGACCCAACGGTTTTTATAGATGACAATGGTCAAGCTTATTTATATTGGGGAAATGGTGTATGTTATTGGGCGAAATTAAACGACGATATGGTTTCAATTAATGGTCCGATTACTGCTTATAATAAAAATGATCAATCGATATTTGGAAAAGGTTTTACTGAGGCTCCGTGGATACATAAACGCAACAAACTGTATTACTTGACTTATGCTTCGGGCTTTCCAGAAGATATTCATTATTCAACTAGTAAAAGCATAACAGGTCCATGGACATACAAAGGAGTCGTTATGCCATTGGAAAAAGGCAGCAACACAAACCACCCAGGAATTATCGACTATAAAGGGAATTCTTATTTTTTCTATCACAATGATGGACTTCCAGGAGGGCATAGCTATTGTCGTTCAGTATGTATTGAAAAATTTAAGTACAATAAAGATGGTACTATACCTGAAATGAAAATGACAAATGGCATACAAGAAGCGGTTGCCACATTAAACCCATATAAAAAAAATGAAGCCGAAACCATAGCTTGGTCCGAAGGTATTACTTCTGAAAGTGATAAAAAGATTGGAAACTTTATCACCTCCATCAATGATAATGATTACATAAAGGTAAGAAATGTTGATTTTGGAAAAAAAGGACCTAATAAATTTTTAGCCACTACTTCCAGTAGGTATCAAGGTGGCCTGATAGAAATAAGAATAGATTCTCGTGACGGAGAATTACTAGGGATTTTAAATACCTCCTACACAGGTGAATGGGGAAATTGGAAAAAACATTCCGTTGATGTAAAACCCGTTATCGGCATACATGATATATATTTTATATTTCACGGTGGAAAACCTCATGAACTCTTTAATTTTGATTACTGGCAGTTTTCAGAATTATGATATTATTAATTAACTTTTAATAGAAGTTTTTTTAAATCTCCTAAATAAATATCGTCAAGAAGGGACGAAAAAAAGAAAAGGTATCAATGAAAAACAATATTTCTTTGATACCTTTTGAACATTAATCAAATATTTAATTTGATTGTATATTCATTAGTATTGTGTTAGAATAATTGTATAGATACTATATAGATATAAATACAAACTACATTACTTTTACAAATTCTTAATCACAAACTCACTCCTTCTATTCAATTCGTGTTGTTCTTCGCTGCAAGATTCACTTGGTTCACATTTTACTATTTGAACTGATTCACCATAACCTTTGGCAAAAATTCTTTTTTCTGGAATTCCCTGGCTAATAAAATACTCTCTTGTAGAATTAGCTCTTTTAGAAGAAAGGTCCAAATTGTATTTCCCATTTCCACGATTATCAGTATGCGAACCTATTTCGACTACCATATCCGGATATTTTTTCATCAATTCAATTACTCGATTTAAAATAGGTTTAGATTCTTTTCGAATGTACCATAAATCGTAATCAAAGTAAATAGGATCGGTTTTAATCAACAATCTTTCTTTGTCTTTTACTACGTCTTTCTCAGCAGCGACAATAGCTGCTATTTTTTCTTTCTTCTTGATTTCGGCTTCTACAATAGCTTTTTTAACCGCAGCTTCTTTTTCAACTTTTGCCTTTTCGGCAATAATTGCTGCCTCTTTTTTCTGTTTTTCAGCCAGAAGTTTAGCTTCATTTTTCTTTTGTTCTATAACCGCTAATTCTTCTTTTTTAATAACTTCTAATGATTTTAAAGCCATCGAAGCATCATTCACTTTTTTTCTTTCTTTGTACAATTTCAAGAATTTGGAAGCATTCGTGTACATTTCTTTAGAAGCCTGAACCGAATAACTTTTTTCACAATCTACTGTAAAAGAAAAACGTCCATCGGCTGAAGTGATACTGCTTTCTATTTCCTTATTTTTAGCGTCCTGAAGAACTACTTTGGTATTTGCTAAAGGAAGTTTACTGTCAATATCAGTAATAATTCCCGAAATGTACTGCATACAATTTTCAACCACTAAAGGCTGAATTTCATTAATTTCATAAATATCATCTCCGCCTTTTCCGCCTTTTCTGTTCGATGCAAAATAACCGTGCTGGGTATCGGAATCTATTACAAACGAAAAGTCGTCATATCCTGAATTCACCGGCAAACCAATATTCACCGGCTTCGCAAAATCGTTATTTTTAATCTCAGAAACAAAAACATCCATAAAACCATAACCTGCATGACCATTAGACGAAAAATACAGTTTGTTATGTTTTGAAATAAACGGAAATTGCTCCTTTTTATCGGTATTAATAGTTGCTCCTAAATTTTTTGGTGTTCCGTAATCAGAACCTAAAATAGCAACACTGTAAATATCAAATGACCCCAAAGAACCCGGCATATCCGATGCAAAATACAAGGTTTTCTCGTCATTACTCAAAGCAGGATGTTCTACCGAATAATTATCGCTGTTAAACGGTAAAGCCGTTATATTTCGCCATTTTCCATCAACTAATTCTGCTTTGTAAATTTTTAGAGTCGAAACCTTATTTTCGTTTTTAGCTCTTACACCATCATTAGAATTGTTGCGGGTAAAGTAAACGGTGTTTCCGTTTTTAGTAAAAACCGCATTGGATTCATGTAAAGGTGTAGCCAATTCGACAGCAAATTTTCGAATTGAATCGGCTTTAGGATTTTTAAGCGAAACCGACATTAAATCGAGATAACTTTCGTTATTCCATTTATATACTTTTTCAAAAGTATAAGGCTTTCTTATTACTGCCGAAAAAACCAATTTGTCGCCATATTTTACTGCTCCAAACTCAGAATTTGATGTATTGATTGGCATATTTTTTATATCAAAACGATTGCCTAAAGCCGAAATATTCTCCAGAATCAGATTCTCTTTTTCAAGATTTTCAATAGCTTTTTGATTGTTGGCTTTCAAAAAATAATCACGCATTACTTTATTAGCCTCATCATAATTGCCTGAAGCTTTTAAGGTTTGAGAATATCTAAAATAATATTCAGCATCAAGATTTTCAGCAAATCTAGCTATCAAAAAGCGATAGTTCCTTTGCGCATTTGCATAATCATTGGTATAATAATAGGAATCAGCCAGGTTTTTAACCACTTCAAAAGAACGATTGCTAATCATGATAGACTCATACAGCGTAATTGCTTCGCTGTAATACGTTCGTTCAAATAAGCGTTTGGCTCTTTGTAAATCTTGTGTTTGCGCCTGAGTAAATTGTAAAGTCAATACAATTAAAATAAGATATATTCTTTTCATTGCTATCATATTAAAAGAATCTTGGTGATTTATCAAATCCTTTGCCTAACAAATCGATATTAAACAAAACAAAAACTTCATGCGTTCCCGAGTTAAACTGTCCAAAATTAGAAGTAGTATAATCATAAGCATAACCTACACTAATACTTGGCGATACCTTAACACTCATTAAGGCACTTACCGCATCATCAAATCGATAAGCAGCTCCTAATTCGAATTTTTCATTGAACAAAACATTAGCCGAAAGATCTAATGAAACTGCCGAACCCTGAACCATCCTAGTCATAAATGCCGGTTTCAACTTAAAGGTATCCGACAAATTAAAAACATATCCTCCTGTAAAAAACAAATGAATTTTCTCAGAACCAAAAGCATTAATTCCTGAGCGTTCTTCAATATGCTTAGACGAAAATAAATTAGGTGCCGACAATCCTAAATAATAATTATCGGTAAAATAATAGGCTCCAACACCAATGTTTGGAAAAACAGTACTCCTATTCTCCGAGAATGCCTCATCGGTAGAAGAATCGCCTGTTTCTAACACAAAGCCATTAAAATTAGTTTTAAACGAAGTAAAACCGGCTTTTAATCCTAAAGACAGCTTTGCCTTAGTACTCACATCAAGTACATAAGCAAAATCAGCATAGAAATTATCTTCTTTTAAAGCTCCGTCGCCTATGTCATCAGAAATTATGGAAGCACCCATTTCGACTTTTTTATTCAAAGGGATATGCCCAAAAAAGTTAAACGTTTTAGGGGCTCCTATGGCTCCTGCCCATTGCGATCGATACAAAACTCCCAAATCTAACATGGCTTGTGTTCCGGTGGCATAAGCCGGATTCACAACATTCATATTGTACATATAGTGCGTATATTCGGGGTCTTGCTGTGCAGCTACTTTTATTACCAACAGTAAAAAACTGATACTTAATATTATTTTTTTCATTCGAAGTTTAGTTTTAATGTAACAAAATCAGCTATCGGTTTAGGTAAAGTCTTCCCTGAGTTGGTTTTTTATTTCCTTTATTAAAATGAAGAACATAAAAGTAAACACCATTAGGCGCTATTCCGTCAACCCCTATTTTGTAATCTGAATTACGACCATCCCATTCGGTTTTAGTACGATTTCCTTTGAACATTAAATTCCCATAACGATTATAAATTTCTAAAGTAAAGTCAGGATAGATAAATTCAATGTCTTTAATTCTGAAAACATCATTTTTTTGATCTCCGTTTGGCGAAAAACCGTCGGGAATAAAGAAATCATCAGGAACGTCACAGTTTGAAAGTGAAACTGTAACTTCTAGTGCGTCCGAATAGCAATTAGTTGTACTTGAAAAATTGTAAGCATAATAGGTTTTTCCTTCAACTAAAGCTGTATTGGCACTCAATTGATTTCCATTTTCAAGAGCATCAAACCAAACTAATTCTTCATTAGCCGAAACCCTGTCACTTAAGTTTTGAATTGTAGGATTATCTAAACCGCAAAAGTTTTGACCATCAGTATCCAATACAACTGCATCTAATTCGTTAATAGTTACTGAAATTGCTGTTCTCCCCGATTCACATGTAGTAGTTGAATTTACTTCTTTTACATAATAAGTTCCTGTAACCAATACTGTCGAAGCACTTAGCACTGTGGTAGATGAAACCGAATCAAACCATTGGTATTGCGCTCCGCTTGGTGTCAAATTAGCTATTGTTCTTACATCATTTTTACAAAAACTAAAACTATTAGCAGCAGGATTATTAGGAATACTGTTTACAACAAATGTTTTGGTTTTATTCAAAACAACTGAACTACAACCATTTGAATTATCTAAAATAGAATTGAGCGTAATTGTTGTATTTCCTGTATTTACAAGAGCTGAAGCAGGAATTGTAAAACTGGCATTCCCTGCGCTAACTGTAAGGATAATATTTTGATTAGCCAGAGTATTAGCATCTGTTAAAGAATAATCAACGGTAATATTGGTCAAAGTTCCTAATCCGGAAAGCTGAACACTGACATCCTGACCCAAACAAATATTATTTGCATTTAAAGCAACTGCAGCAACATTTGGCAATGACTTAACAGTAAAAGCTTTTGATAAAGCCACAGGATTTGAACAACCGCTGGTTAAATTCATAATATTAGTAAAATTCAAAACTGAATTCACCCCAACATTCGGAATCAGAGTAGCCGGAATTGAAAATTGTGCCACTCCATTTGTAACCGTAAAATCCGTTTGCTGACTTGCAGCGACATTATCCCCGGAAAGATTATATGAAATTCTGTAATTTCCATTTGTTAAATTAGTATTTCCTGAAATTTCAACCAGAGCATCCAGTCCTTTACATATTGGTTCAATGGTTACGGTAGCATTATTAATTCTTGGCAAAGGATTAATATTTAAAATATCCGAAATAGTTCCTAAAATATTAGTACAAGCACGACGACTGGCTGTGTTGACAATATTTGTTATTGTAAAAGTATAATTGCCTACGGCTAGAAGATACTCTTTATCCTCATCTATATCAAAAACAAAATTGCCATTGACAAAATTACCATTAACAGTTATGAAATTTGTAGTAGTTCCATTCGAAATACTATAACTAACATCATAATTACCATTAGGAATAGCTTGCGGCCCCTTGGTCAAAATACCATTGTAAGTTGCTGTAGGAATAAGGTTTTCACAAATATCTGAATTTACAACCAGGGTGCTTCCTGTAAAATCCAATGGATCTTCAATAACAATCTGAACGGTTGATTGTGAATTAGTACAAATAGGATTTGAGGATAAAACGGTATAAGTAAAATTATAAGTTCCCGCTCCAAAAGTATTATAAATACTCTCAACATCTATTCTATTATCTGCTAGACTTGTTATCTGATTTGTTCCAGAAACATCTGTCCATCTCCCACCCGCATCCTCTGCTGATAAAAGATCATTCAAGTTTACATTTCTATACAACGTTAAATCATTATTGCTACACAATAGTAAATTGGAAGGAGTTCCGGATAATGGTTTTCTAAAAACGGTTACAAAAACCGTAGCTGACTGTTCAGGACAGCTGTCTAAAGCCGGGATGGTATAAGTATAGGAATAATTTCCTTCCCCTAAAGCTTTTGGATTAATTGTATTTCCTGGTAAAAGTGCATTAGTAACACTGTTTCTCCATGTTCCATTTTGCTGTGGAGCTAATTTTGTACCATCAAAAGCAAGAAATAAATTAAAAGACTCTACATCATTACAAGTAGAAACGTTAGGACTGGGAACACCCGCATAAGGGCCAATTCTTAAAGTAACCGTAGCTTCGTTATCAGCACAACTTGATGGATCCTGAACATAGGTATAGGTATAAATACCACTGCTTCGTAATGCCTGGGCATTTAAAAATCCATTAAAAATACTTTCTTCCAGAGGTTTTGAGTTATCAATCCAAGTTCCGCCCGCTGCCGGACTACCTCCTAAAAGGTTATAAAGATTAATATTGCTGTTAGCAGGATCCTGAATATTACAAATAGTAACGCTGCTATCTTCTCCGGCACATTGCGAATAACTATTTGAAGATAAAACAAATAGAAGAAAAACAGAGAATTTTAGAAGATTATTTTTAATAAAAGAAAGTAGATTTATTGCCATACTGTACTTTTTAGATTAGATTATTGGGGTAACACAATGCTAATGTAAGAAATAAAGCATCAAGAATATCCAAAAAATTCGACAAAATGCATCAAAAAACGGTTGAAATCAATATTTTTAAGAAATTATACTTTTAATAAACTCAAAATCAAAGCCATTAAACCTTATAATTACGCAGCATCCTTACTAAAATTACATAAAACTCTTTTCTCCTAAAAAACTTAAAAAAATGAGCATAAAAAAAGTCCCGATTTTATCGGGACTTTCAATATTTAGAAAATCTAAGAAATTATTTTTTCTCTGATTTTTCCATTTTAGCTTTCAATGCAGCTAATACATCATTGTTATCTCCTAAAGTTGCAGCTGGTGCATTAGTAGTAGATGCAGATGAAGTATTTTCAGTTGCAGCTTTCACATTTTTCTCTTCTTCTTCACGGAAGATAGCAGTGTGAGAAGCAACTACTCTTTTGAATTCTTTATTGAATTCGATTACTTTGAAATCAGCTGAATCACCTTTTTTCAATTTCTTTCCGTCTTCTTTTTCAAGGTGACGAGTAGGAATGAAAGCAACGATATCATCTCCGAATTCTACAGTAGCTCCTTTGTCAACAATTTCAGAAATCTCTCCGTTGTGGATAGTTCCTACAGCGAAAGAATCTTCGTATTGATCCCAAGGATTAGCAGTAGTTTGTTTGTGACCTAAAGATAATTTACGTCCGTCAACATCTAATTCTAATACAACTACATCTAATTTCTCACCAACATTTACAAATTCAGATGGGTGTTTGATTTTCTTAGTCCAAGATAAGTCAGAGATGTAGATTAATCCATCAATTCCTTCTTCTAATTCTACGAAAATACCAAAGTTTGTAAAGTTTCTAACGATACCTGAATGTTTAGAACCTACAGGGTATTTAGAAGTAATATCAGTCCATGGATCTTGAGTCAATTGTTTGATACCTAATGACATCTTACGATCGTCTCTATCTAAAGTCAAGATAACTGCTTCAACAACATCACCTACTTTTACGAAATCCTGAGCAGAACGTAAATGAGTAGACCATGACATTTCAGAAACGTGGATTAAACCTTCAACACCTTCAGCAACTTCGATAAATGCACCGTAATCAGCGATTACAACTACTTTACCAGAAACTTTATCACCAATAGTTAAGTTAGCATCTAATGCATCCCATGGGTGAGCGTTTAATTGTTTCAATCCTAATTGAATTCTTGTTTTCTCATCATCAAAATCAAGGATTACAACGTTCAATTTTTGGTCTAATTCAAGAACTTCAGATGGGTGGTTGATTCTTGACCAAGAAAGGTCAGTAATGTGGATTAATCCATCAACACCACCTAAGTCAATAAATACACCGTAAGAAGTAATGTTTTTAACAACACCTTCTAATACTTGTCCTTTTTGTAATTGACCGATGATTTCTTTTTTCTGTACTTCAATATCAGCTTCGATAAGAGCTTTGTGAGATACAACAACATTTTTGAATTCGTGGTTGATTTTTACCACTTTGAATTCCATAGTTTTATTTACATAAACATCGTAGTCTCTAATTGGCTTAACATCAATTTGAGATCCTGGTAAGAACGCTTCAATTCCGAAAACGTCAACGATCATACCACCTTTAGTTCTGCATTTAACGAAACCATTAACGATTTCTCCAGTTTCATTAGCTGCAATAACTCTATCCCAAGATTTAATAGTACGTGCTTTACGGTGAGATAATACTAATTGACCTGTTTTATCCTCACGGATGTCAATTAATACCTCAACTTTGTCACCTACTTTTAAGTTTGGATTGTAACGGAATTCATTTAAAGAAATAACACCTTCAGATTTAGCATTGATATCAACGATAACGTCTCTATCTGTAATTCTAACTACAACTCCTTCAACTACTTCTTCTTGGTCAGTAGAGATGAAAGTTTTAGATACTAGTTCTTCAAACTCTAATAAGTTTTTTTCATCTACTGCATCAATACCTTCTTCAAAGTTGTGCCAGTTAAAATTTGCTAAAAACTCTTCTTGTGATTTAATTTGTTCAGACATGCTGATAAAAAATTTGTATTCTGTATTCTCTCGAGTTTCTTAATGTGATAGAAAACAACAGAAGTTGTTGATATAATTAGTTGATACCTAAAGGAAACTCTTATTCACCAAAAGGTGCGCAAAATTAATTCTTTTTTTCTTAACTACAAAACAAATCACACTGATAATCACTACTTAACCCAAACAACACTGCTTTTATTGACTTTTTTCTTTTTTAGAAGCACAACTCACTGATTTTCATAAGTACTTCCCTCCTGCTGTACACTCTATCTCTTGTCTCGTCCCAAAAGACAAGACAAGAGGATACCTCCCGAAGTTTCGGGACTATCAGGGCTATTTACTTCGTTTTGTTTCCAGAAGATGTTTTGTAAAGATATTTTGATATATTTGAAAACAAATAATGTGTGATAGTTATCAAACATATACACCAATTTATAGGTGATTATATGTTATTTTGTCACAAATATAAATAGTTACCTGCAAACACTTAAATACGGCTAGCCAATGACTTATGAAGAGATAGAAAATAGTTTCGGAAATTTTGTTCAGACAATCTATAACCTATACTTTAAACCTAAAGGGTTTAAAAAATCAGGCAATAAGTTCACAAAATCAACAAGTGACCTGACTCAAGTTTTTTTCTTTGATAAGCTTCTTAAAAAAAGAAAAACAGGTTTTAGAAGCATGGTAATTCAGCCACAAATTGGTTTTCACAACGAAAGCATAGCACAAATAATCTGGCCAGACAAAACTAAATTACACATATCAAAAATCGACAATTGTTTTCTATCCTACGACCTTGGCCTATATTCCGGTACAACATTTTATGACATTGACCAAGAAAGCACTAAAGAAACAGTTGACGAATTGACAAAGCATTTTTTAGCCGAGCTAAATCGGACTCTAACCCCCATTTTTGACAACAATAAATCTCTTAGCGACATTAAATCTTCATTTTCAAAAAACTTCAAATTTGACTCAGTAGACAATATTTATCCATCAAATCAAAATCAAAATGAATTTGAAACTGCCAAGAACAGATTCTATCATGGCTTAGTTGCCTATTTATTATATTGTGGCGACAAGGCAACTGCTAAAGAATTACTTAAAGATAAATATTCTGAGGTTTCAAAACCGAGGCCTATAAGTCGTGGACGCTATGATGACACAGGAAAAATTGTAATGGAAGAAGTAATTGAGTTCTATGATTTTTGGAATGACTTACCATTTATAGACAGACTCTGCACACAGTTCGACATAAACTTGAAAAACTAAATATAACTAGACAGCGCGGATTTATAATCCGTGCCCGCAACAGTGAGCAATATCTAACCTCCAACCATTTTTCAAAATGAAAATAAAAGTAACCGACGAAATTCACCAAGAATCTCACGACAGAATTATCAAATTGCTCATTGAATATAATTTAAGTAAAACAGAAGAATTCAGAAATGAGATTAACAAGCCAATTGAAATAATTGCCAGAGATGAACGGAATGAAATTATTGGCGGACTTTATGGACGTTCAATTTGGGGAACTTTAGAAGTAAAAACTTTTGTTGTGAAACCTGAAAACAGAAATCAAGGAATTGGACGAAAATTAATTATTGAAGCAGAAAAAGAAGCTAAAAATCGGAATTGCAGATTTATAAGTTTAGACACTTTTTCATTTCAGGCACCCGGATTTTATGAAAAACTAGGATTTAAAAAGATTGGAACCGAAACTGACTTCCCAAAAGGATTTGAAAAATATTATTATCGAAAAAAAATATAAACTGAAAGCGCGGAAATATTTTCCGTGTCCGCAACAATGAACCCCACGCTGCCGCACCAATCCTTTCGTGTGGTATCTTGATTAACTATAACAGTACAAAACACACACAGAACAACTTGCTAAGATCCTTCCCTGTCAGGATAACAAGTTTGCGGTAAAAGCTCTTAAAAACTCAAATCACAAAAATCATTCTATTTTACTACTTATTCAACAACTCCCCCAAACCATTATACACAGCCAGTTCCACAGCATAAGCATTAACTGTTTATCAAATCCCAACTAGCATCTTTTATTTAAAAGAAATAAAAAACTTACACTCGATAAAAACAAAAACATGTACAATTCAGTCGAAAACATGTAATATTTATGCCTTTCGTCGAAAAACCGACATTTTACTCCAAAAAAGAAAATTAAACTTTTTGAACTGAAAAAAAATAAAAATACATTTACGCAAAACATCACTAATAAAAAAAACACTAAACTAAAAAAATCAACTAAAAAATTATGAATTCTGAAAATTTACAAACCAAATGGGGGCAATTTATTTCCCTTGTTACCGTATTTTTTTTCTGGGGATTTGTTGGTTCAGCCAATGATATTTTGATACCGGTATTTAAAAAGGTTTTTACGCTGTCGCAGGTACAATCCCAATTAGTAGCTTGGGCGTTTTATGCAGCTTATTTTGTGGGTTCTATTATCTTTTTTCTGGTTTCTCTAAAATCAGATGTGTTACAAAAATTTGGATACAAAAAAACACTGGCAGCCGGTTTAACTCTTTCTGCTTTTGGTTCATTTTTATTTGTTCCTGCCGCCACAATGGAAAGTTTTCCTTTCTTTCTAACCGCTTTATTCACCGTAGGATTGGGATTTTCGATTCAACAAATTGTAGCCAATCCATTGGCTATTAAAATGGGAAGCCCCGCAACCGGAGCGCATCGTTTAACATTAGCTGGTGGTGTCAACTCATTCGGAACCACTATTGGAGCTATTTTGTTAGGAATTGCATTATTTGGAATGGGAAGCAGCAAAGAAACAGCACTTTCATTAGAAGACATCAAACTTCCTTTTATCATCCTAGGTTGCGCATTTATTCTGGTAGCACTTTTTATGCTTTTTTCTAAAATTGAAGATCCTGCAAAAGAAGAAGAAATAAAAATAGAAGCGGGTAATAAAAAATTTGCTATTAGCGATTATCCTCAATTGTATTTAGGAATGATTGCTATTTTTATTTATGTAGGAACCGAAGTGAGCATCATCAGTAATCTTCCCGCCTTATTAAAAACTGCCGAATTTGGAAATATCTTAGAAGAATCCATCCCTCCGTTTATTGCTTTGTACTGGGGAAGTTTAATGAT
Organism: Flavobacterium sp. GSA192; assembly: GCF_006386525.1. Lineage (NCBI taxonomy): Bacteria > Pseudomonadati > Bacteroidota > Flavobacteriia > Flavobacteriales > Flavobacteriaceae > Flavobacterium > Flavobacterium sp. GSA192. The sequence goes on from NZ_VAHC01000008.1 coordinate 63,260, forward strand.
AGGCCGCTGGAATGGAGGGGTAAACGTATTTAATACTTCCAAACTAACCACGATGGCACTTAAATTTATTGTTCCTGCCCTTGCTTTTGGAGTTATTATAGCTACCAATATTTTTGCCGAACACGAAGTCGATGCTTTCTATATCTATCCTATTTGGATTTTAATTTTTATCCTGATTAGTTTCATTGGTGGAAAAAATGCCGGAAAAACATTAATGCTTTTTGGTATTTCAGGATTAGTAATGATGTTAATGGGATTAATTTATCCGGATAGAGAAATTGCGAAATTCTTTTTTATCTCAGGAGGATTATTCTTATCTATAATGTGGCCTTCAATTTTTGACTTAGCCATTGCAGGTTTAGGAAAAAATACCGGAAAAGCTTCTTCATTCCTGATTATGATGATCTTAGGAGGCGGGGTAATTCCGCTGGTTCAGGGAAGAATTTGCGATTTTGACCTAAGTAACCCTGAGGGAATTTTTGGGATTTCCTGGACACATTTCTCCTACATCATACCTCTTTTAGGATTTGGTTATTTAGCCTTTTATGGTTTTTATTGCCCTAAAATCCTCAAAAAACAAGGAGTTTCCCATGTGGAAACCGAAGGCGGTGCTCACTAACACACAAACCTTTTTATATTTCCGAAAGCCATCAAATTCATTTTTGATGGCTTTTTATTTGGCATAAAATTCATCAAAATTAATTCCCCAAAACCCTAAAGGGTGTAATTTCAATGAATTTTAAAGAAATTTTTCTCCGTTTAGGCACTAGGGAAAGGAAAATTTCTTTTTTTTAATAAATTTTAAGGAGCCACTTAATAATACTAAAAAATTGATTTTAAAAAAATATATTTGTTCAAAATTTTGACCATGAAAAAACACCTACCCTTACTTATCACTTTAATTTTCATAACTGCCTGTGGCGTAAAACAAACCCGCAATATGTTAACTTCAGGAAATTATGACGAAGCCATTGATAACGCCGTAAATAATTTGCGTTCGAATAAAGACAAAAAAGGAAATCAGGATTATGTATATCTTCTTGAAGAAGCTTTTTTTAAAGCCAAAGAAAGAGATTTAAACAGTTTGAACTTACTCGAGCAAGACAAAAATCCATCTAATCTGGAAAAAATTTACAATACCTATATTCAATTAGACCGTCGTCAAGAAATAATAAAACCTTTGCTTCCTTTACAACTTCTTAAAGAAGGAAAGAATGCTAAATTTTCTTTTGATAATTACAACAAACAAATCGTTGAAAGCAAAAATGCCTTGTCTAAATATTTATATGATTCTAGCAAAGCTTTACTAAAATCAACTAACAAAATGGACATTAGAAAAGCTTATGACGATTTGGAATATTTAAACCAAATTAATCCTAACTACCAAAACACCTTACAACTACAGGAAGAAGCCTTGAACAAAGGAAGATACTACGTTACCGTAGCCTTGCGCAATCAAACTAATATGGTAATTCCGGTGGATTTACAAAACGATTTACTGGATTTCAACACCCTTGGAATGAATGATAAATGGACGGTTTATCACAACAGCATTCAAAAACAAATTAAATATGATTACCAGATAGTTGTTAATTTCAAGGACATCAACATCACACCTGAGCAAATCAAAGAGAAAGAATTTGTAAAAGAAAAAATAATCAAAGACGGCCTGAAAGATCTTTTAGACAAAAACGGAAAACCGGTAAAAGACAGCCTTGGAAAAGTAATTAAAGTAGATAATTTAAAAACTATTGTGATTCGAATTAGGGAATTCAATCAGTTTAAAGCCTCTCAAATTACTGCTAATGTGGATTATATCGATTTTAAAAATAAACAGCTTTTACAATCTTTTCCACTGACTTCTGAATCTGTTTTTAAGAATGATTATGCCACTTACAAAGGCGATAAAAGAGCTACTGAAGAATCTTATTATTCTTATTTTAATCGAAAATTAGTTCCGTTTCCAAGTAATGAACAAATGATCTACAACACTGGTGAAGATTTGAAATCTAAACTGAGAGGGATTCTGGTAAAAAACAAAATTTAAAACCCTCAGAACTTTTTCAATCAAATAAAACACAACTATTTGATTTACAAATATTTGGATACAAAAACTCAAATGTTAAAATAAATTATAAAACCATGTTCAGTTTGAAAAATATGTGTACTTTTGCATCAATGAATTACAAAAGTGTACATATTACCTCATTGTCACGGATAGACAGGCCTGTTACTTCGCCCGAAGTACGGATACTTGTATAGTATCTAAATACTTCTTTGTCTAAATCAATTCATTATTTTTTATCAGTACCAAAATTGAAATTACAGCCATTATTTGTTGGATTTACATATCCTAAAAACAAAATTTTACACATTTTATATTCCTACATTTTTTCTTGTTGGTTTTATTATGTTAATTTTGCAGTCAATTTCAAAAAAGGTTCCGTATTAAAATATAATTATTTCACATTTTTTAACCCAAAATTCATCTTTTGAAATGAATATCTCTATTGTTATAGCTCAGGAAGAACATTTTAAGTATGCACAAATTATTTGTGATACTATAGAAACGTCTGCCCTATTGAGAGGAACCGGAATAGCAAAAAGAACTCCCGAATATGTCCAGAAAAAAATGGAAAACAGGGATGCCGTTATCGCATTGGATAAAAACGGTGATTTTGCAGGTTTCTGCTATATCGAAAGTTGGCAACACGGTAAGTTTGTTGCCCATTCTGGATTGATTGTACATCCTGATTTTAGAAATCTAGGTCTGGCCAAGAAAATTAAAACCTTTGTGTTTAATTATTCTTTGAAAAAATACCCTGGTGCCAAAGTTTTTGGTATCACAACCGGTTTGGCTGTAATGAAAATCAATTCTGATTTAGGATATAAACCAGTTCCTTTTTCTGAATTAACCAGCGATCCTACATTTTGGTCCGGTTGTAAAACCTGTACTAATTTTGAAATACTAAAAAGCAAAGATTATAAAATGTGTTTGTGCACGGGAATGTTATATGATCCGGCTGAGAAACCAAAAGATCCGCCTAAACATCCATTCAATGTTAGGATTTGGAACAGATTAAAAAAAATCAAGCAAGCATTGTTTTTAGAATAAGTAAAACGAATAAACTAAATTATATATAATCAGCTAAATACGAAACTTCTAAAAGAATAGTAAATAGCCCATAGATCAAGAAAAATGAAAAAAGTTGTATTAGCTTATAGTGGAGGTTTAGACACCTCATATTGCCTTAAATATTTAAAAAATGAACAAGGATATGAAGTTCACACCGTATTAATTAATACAGGAGGTTTTGATGATGCCGAATTAAAAGCTATCGAAGACAGAGCTTATGAGTTAGGAAGTGCTAAGCATGCTAACCTTACTATCTTAGATAAATATTATGACAAAGCCATTAAGTATTTAATTTACGGTAATGTTTTAAAAAACAATACCTACCCATTATCAGTAAGTGCTGAACGTGTTTTTCAGGCAATCGAAGCTATAAAATATGCTAAATCTGTTGGTGCTACAGCTATCGCTCACGGAAGTACAGGTGCAGGAAATGACCAGATTCGTTTTGATTTAATTTTCCAAACCATCGCTCCCGAAATTGAAATCATCACTCCTATCCGTGACTTGAAATTATCAAGACAGGAAGAGGTGGATTATTTGATTAAAAACGGAGTACACTATTCTTGGGAAAAAGCACAATATTCTATCAACAAAGGACTTTGGGGAACAAGTGTTGGAGGAAAAGAAACTTTAACTTCTAAAGAGCCGCTTCCAAGTGAAGCTTACCCTTCTCAATTAGAAAAAGAAGGTGAAGAAAAAGTAACATTGGAATTCAAAAAAGGAGAATTAGTTGCTATCAACGGAGTTGCTGACAAACCTTCAAACAATATTGTAGCTTTAGAAAAATTAGCTAACGCTTATGCCATTGGTAGAGATATTCACGTAGGTGACACTATCATCGGAATCAAAGGAAGAGTTGGTTTTGAAGCTGCTGCTCCACTTATTATCATCAAAGCACACCATTTATTAGAGAAACACACCTTAGGTAAATGGCAACAATACTGGAAAGAACAATTAGGAAACTGGTACGGAATGTTATTCCACGAAGGGCAATTTTTAGATCCTGTAATGAGAAACATTGAGACTTTCTTAGAAGACACTCAAAAAACAGTAAACGGAAAAGTATTTGTTTCATTGAAACCGTACCACTTCTCATTAGATGGTATCGAATCTGAAAACGACTTGATGAATACTGGTTTTGGTCAATACGGGGAAATGAACAATGCTTGGACATCAGAAGATGCTAAAGGATTTATCAAAATCTTAGGTAACGCTCAAAACATTTTCTCTTCAGTAAATAAAGAGACTTACGAATAAGCTTTTCTTTAATAAGAAACGCTAAAACAAAATTTCAACCATTAAGAAATCAAGGAACATTTAGTTAAAAATCTTAATGAAACTTAATTTCTTAATGGTTCATTTAATTCAGACTGAATTGTTCAAACAATAAAGTCTAAAAAAATAAAAAACTATGATTAAAGTTGGAATAATTGGTGGATCAGGATATACAGCAGGAGAATTAATCAGAATCCTGATGTTTCACCCGAATGCCAAATTAGATTTTGTTTACAGTACCACCAATGCAGGAAAACCATTATCAATCGCTCACCAGGATATTTTGGGTGATATTGAAATGAATTTTACTGACACTATCAATCCTGATGTGGATGTTGTTTTCTTGTGTTTAGGACACGGAAAATCAATTGCGTTTTTAGAAAACAATAAGTTCTCTGATAGCACAAAAATCATCGACTTAGGAAATGATTTCCGTTTAACAAAAGACAAAGATTTCAACGGAAAATCATTCGTTTATGGCTTACCTGAATTAAACAAAAACGACATTAAATCTGCCGATTATATTGCTAACCCGGGTTGTTTTGCAACCGCTATTCAATTGGCTTTATTACCATTGGCTGCTGAAGGAGCATTAACTGAAGATGTTCACATCAATGCTACAACAGGAAGTACTGGTGCCGGTGTAGGATTGGCTGCTACTTCTCATTTTAGCTGGAGAAACAACAACTTTTCTCACTACAAAGCATTTGAACACCAACATTTAGGTGAGATTAATCAAAGTATTAAACAATTGCAAGCTTCTTTTAATGATGAATTGATTTTCATTCCAAACAGAGGAGATTTCCCAAGAGGAATTTTTGCAACCTTATACACAAAATCAGAAGAGAGTTTAGAGAATTTAGTTGCTAAATACGAAGCTTTCTACGCTGATCAGCCATTTGTAACGGTGACAACTACTAACATCAATATGAAACAAGTAGTCCAAACCAACAAATGTATCATTAGTTTAATGAAAAAAGGAAACCGGGTTTTAATAACATCAACTATTGATAATTTATTAAAAGGTGCCTCTGGTCAGGCCGTTCAAAACATGAATTTAATGTTTGGATTGGAAGAAACTACAGGATTACACCTTAAACCATGTGGATTCTAAAAAAAGTTGATTTGGTAAATCGGTTATTTGTTTAATCGAATAACCAAATCAACAAATAAAAAATTAAACAACAAAAAAAAAATGAACTTATTTGACGTTTACCCATTATATCCTATTACGCCTGTTAAAGCAGTTGATTGCACTATTTACGACGAAAAAGGAACAGAATATTTAGATTTATACTCTGGACACGGAGTAATTTCAATTGGTCACACCCAACCGGATTATGTGGCTAAAGTAAAAGAACAATTGGATAATTTGAGTTTTTACTCGAATGCGATTCAAAATCCTTTACAAGTAGAATTGGCTGAAAAATTAGGAAAAGCTTCCGGCTTAACTGATTTTAGCTTGTTCTTATGCAGTTCAGGAGCTGAAGCAAATGAAAATGCATTGAAATTAGCTTCTTTCCATACTGAAAAATCAAGAGTAATTGCTTTTGATAATTCTTTCCACGGAAGAACTTCGGCTGCTGTTGCTGTAACTGACAACAAGAAAATTGTTGCTCCTTTGAATGCGCAACAAGCAGTTACTTTCCTGCCTTTGAACCAAATTGAATTGGTTGAAGCGGAATTACAAAAAGGAGATGTATGTGCGGTGATTATCGAGCCAATTCAAGGGGTTGGTGGTTTAGATCAGGGAACAACAGAATTCTTCCAGGCTTTAGAAAAAGCTTGTCAGGCTAATGAAGTGATTTTGATTTTGGACGAAGTACAATCAGGTTACGGAAGAAGCGGAAAATTCTTTGCTTTCCAACACCACGGAATCCATCCGGATATCGTAACTACTGCAAAAGGTATGGGGAACGGTTTCCCAATTGGAGGGGTTTTGATTTCGCCTAAATTCCAGGCAAGCTACGGATTGCTAGGAACTACTTTTGGTGGAAGTCATTTAGCTTGTGCAGCAGGAATTGCAGTATTAGATGTGATGGCAGACAAAAACTTAATCGAAAACACCAACAAAGTATCAGCATACTTTATGGAAGCGATTAAAGTAATTCCTGAAATCAAAAAAGTAAAAGGAAGAGGATTGATGTTAGGAGTTGAATTTGACTTTGACGTGAGTGCTTTGAGAAAGAAAATGATTATTGAAAAATATATTTTCACAGGTGGATCTAACAATAAAAACTTATTGAGAATCCTTCCTCCGCTAACGATTACAACGGATGCTATTGACACATTTATCAAAGCTTTACAGGAATCATTAGCTGAATTAAAATAATAATTAAAACATTTAGAATATAGATTTTTTTACCATATAAAACATATAAGAACAGATAAGTTCTTGTTCCAATTAGCTTAAATGAGCTTATATGTCTTATATGGTTGAATTTTTTAATTTATATTTTGTTTAAAATAATTAAATCATAAAAATGAGTACATTATTATCCATAGAAAAAAGAAACGCTGTATTGACAAAAATGGCGGCTCTTTTAGAACAAGAAAGAGAAGCTTTAAAAGCCATCAACCAGCAGGATTTAACCAATTATAACGGTGAAGATTTAGCTATGGAAAAACGTTTGCTTGTAGATGATGCTAAGGTAGACGGAATGATTCTTTCGGTAAAACAATTAGCCGGTCAGGAAGATCCTGTGGGACAGGTTCGTTATGAGTTTACTCATGACAACGGAATGAGAATCAGCAACAAAACGGCTGCTTTTGGAACGATTTTGATTATTTACGAATCGCGTCCGGACGTAACTGTGGAAGCGGGTGGAATTGCCTTTAAATCAGGAAACAAAATTTTATTAAAAGGTGGTAAAGAATCTTTACTTTCTAATCAAAAGATTGTAAGTCTTTGGCATCAGGCACTGGAAGAAAACGGAGTAAGCACGGACTGGGTGGAATATTTAAATTATGATCGTGTTCAAACTCAGGCTTTCTTAGAAAAACCAACACAAAGAGTGGATTTAATTGTACCACGTGGTGGTGAAAAACTAATTGAGTTTACTAAAAAATACGCTACTTGTCCGGTAATTGTAAGTGGTCGCGGCAACAACTTTCTTTACATCAACAAAGAAGCCAATTTGAAAAAAGCCCTTGATATCATCATCAACGGAAAAACAACAAACATTGGTGTCTGCAATGCTTTAGACAAAGTTTTGATTGATACTAAATTACCTAATTGGGAAACTTTTGGTAAACAATTGGTTGAAGAATTAAAAAAATATAACGTTGAAATTTTAGGTGATACCGCTTTCGCAAATGCGACTCAGATACCTGCAATTGAAAATGAAGAAATTTGGTACGAAGAGTTTTTGAATTATAAAATTGTAGTTGGAGTCGTAAATTCAGACGAAGAAGCGATTGCAAAAATCAACAAATATTGTGGTGGACATTCTGCTTCAATAATTACACAAAATAATGCCGTTGCTCAGCAATTTATGGACAATATTGATTCGGCAGCAGTATATCAAAACGCTTCTACCCGTTTTACTGATGGAGGACAATTCGGTTTAGGTGGGGAATTAGCCATCAGTACCGATAAATTGCACCAACGTGGACCAATTGGTTTACAGCATTTGGTAACCAATAAATGGTATATTTACGGAGACGGACAAGTTAGATAGCAGAAGGCAGATTTCAGTTTGCAGTAATCCGTTGTCAGTTCGAGCGAAGTCGAGAACAAAAATGATTTAAGATTTTTGATTACAGATTTAAAACCCAAACTGTAAAAAATATAAACATGACTTTGTGAACTTTTTCACAAAGTAAAAGAATAAAAAACTTTGTGCACTTTGCGATTACTTAGTGTCCCCTGCCTGTCGGCAGACAGGTTTGTGGTTAAAAAAAGCCCTTTGCGGTTAAAAAAACATGGCAAAAAAAAGAATTTTATTAAAATTAGGAAGCAATACGCTAACCAAAGAAACCAATCATATTTCGAGAGGAAAGATTGAAGACATTGGTATGCAAATAGCCGCCTTAAACGATGAATACGAATTTATCATTGTGAGTTCAGGTGCTATTGCTGCAGCGAAACAATTTGTTAAGTTAGACAATAACGACAAAGATGTTTTTGTAAAACAAGCTTTGGCTTCTATAGGTCAGCCACACTTGATGCGGATTTACAATGAAAACTTCAAGGATTTAGGCTTAAATACTTCTCAGTGTTTGCTTTCTTATTCTGATTTCGAAAAAGAACAAACCAGAAAAAACATCGTAAATACCATCAACGTATTAGTTAAAAACAATTACATCCCAATTATCAACGAAAACGATACGGTAGCCACGGATGAAATTAAATTTGGCGACAACGATAAATTAGCCGCTTTGGCCGCTGTTTTATTAAAAGTAGATATTTTGATTATTGCCACCAATACCGACGGTTTTTACACCAAAGAATCGATGGATAAAGGAACTCCTGAAACCATACTTTCAGTAAAAGAGTTGAAGGACTTGGAAAAAGAAATTGGAGATTCTAAATCGTCACACGGAACTGGCGGAATGCAATCAAAAATAGAAGCCGTAGCCATCGCAAAAGAAGCTAATATTGAAACCTGGATTATCAATGGTTTGAAAGATAATTTTATCTTGAATGCCTTGAAGAATGAAATTGCATTTACAAAGATTGTTTAGATAGGAACACATATAATGCGGATTCGCTATCGTGAATCCGTTTAATCAGCTTACAAAAAACATATAAATAAAGAACAATGAACTTTATATCCATACAAAACATCGATTCACTTGACAAATGGGTGAAACAAGCGTTAAAAATCAAAAAAAATCCGCTTAAGAATAAAAAACTGGGAAAAAACAAAACCTTAGGGATGTTGTTTTTCAACTCTAGTTTGAGAACCCGTTTGAGTACGCAAAAAGCGGCTATGAATTTGGGAATGAACGTGATTGTAATGAATTTTAACAGCGAAGGCTGGACTTTGGAATTCCAGGATGGAGTTGTTATGGATCAAGGTTCATCGGAACACATCAAGGAAGCCGCAGCAGTTGTTTCTCAATATTGCGATATCATCGCGATTAGAGCTTTTGCAGGATTGGTTGATAAAGAAAAAGACAATGCCGAAACCGTAATTTCCGGTTTCTTAAAATATGCTTCTGTACCGGTTGTAAACATGGAAAGTGCTACGGGACACCCAATGCAATCCCTTGCCGACGCAATTACAATGGCAGAACACAAAACCAAACACAGAGCAAAAGTAGTTTTAACCTGGGCTCCACATCCTAGAGCTTTGCCTCAGGCTGTTCCAAACTCTTTTGTAGAAATGATGCAAAAGCAGGAAAATATGGATTTTGTAATTACGCATCCTGAAGGCTACGAATTGAATCCGGAAATCACCAAAGATTCCAAAATCGAATACGATCAAAATAAGGCTTTCGAAAATGCTGATTTTATCTATGCTAAAAACTGGAGTAATTATAAAGAATACGGAAAAATTACTAATTCTGACCCAAATTGGACCGTTACTGCTGAGAAAATGGCTTTAACTAATAATGCTAAATTCATGCACTGTTTGCCTGTTAGAAGAAATGTAATTGTTACTGACGAAGTAATTGACAGCGAAAATTCTGTTGTCATCGAACAAGCAAATAACAGAACCTATTCTGCTCAATTAGTTTTGCAAAAAATATTGGAAAATGGAAAAAAGTAAGCAATCCTTATCCATCATAAAAATTGGTGGAAACATCATAGATAATCCAACGGAATTAGCTCATTTTTTAGCAGATTTTTCTAAGATTGAAGGAAATAAAATTTTGGTTCACGGTGGCGGAAAATCGGCTACTAAAATGGCGCAAAGTATTGGTTTAGTTCCTCAGATGATTGACGGACGAAGAATTACCGATAAACCTATGCTTGACGTAGTGGTGATGATTTATGCCGGAGAAATCAACAAAAATGTTGTTGCTCAATTACAGGCTCATAACACCAATGCAATGGGATTTTCAGGAGCTGACGGGAATTTAATTCAATCTACTAAAAGAGACCATCCAACGATTGATTACGGTTTTGTAGGCGATGTTCAAAAAGTGAATACTCCTTTATTGGAAACCTTAATCAATAGCGGAATTGTTCCTGTTTTCTGTGCTATTACACACGATAAAAACGGACAATTATTAAACACTAATGCCGATACAATTGCGAGCGAATTAGCCATAGCAGCATCGGAAGTTTTTGAAGTAACCTTGAACTATTGTTTCGAAAAAGCGGGAGTTTTAACCGATGTTGAAGATGAAAATTCGGTTATTCGCCAAATCAATTCTGCTCTTTATTCGCAATTAAAAGAAGAAGGAGCCATTCATTCGGGAATGATTCCTAAATTGGATAACTGTTTCAATAGTTTGTCTAAAGGAGTTCAAAAAATTAAAATTGGCCATCACAGAATGTTGAAAAACTCAGAGGCAATTTGTACGAGTATAGAATTATAATTAATTTGCCACAAAGACGCCAAGACACAAAGAAATAATTTAAAACTTTGCGACTTTGTCTCTTCGTAGCAAAAAAATAAAATATGAAAAACATAGAAACTCTTATACAAGAAGCCATTGCGTTATTAAAATCACTGATTCAGACGCCTTCATTTTCGAGTGAAGAAGAGCAAACAGCACTTTTAATCGAAAATTGGTTTACTCAGAATAACATTCCTTTCGAAAGAGAAAACAATAATGTTTGGGCTTACAATAAACATTTTGATAAATCCAAACCGACACTTTTACTCAATTCGCACCACGATACTGTGAGACCAAACCAGGGTTATACTAACGATCCATTTGAAGCAAAAGTAGAAGACGGAAAATTATTTGGTCTGGGAAGTAACGATGCCGGAGGATGTTTAGTTTCGCTAATTGCCACATTTACTCATTTTTATGCCAATGAAAACCTGCCTTACAATATTGTAGTTGCAGCTACCGCAGAGGAAGAAAGCAGCGGAAAAAATGGTTTGAATAGTATTCTAAAACATTTACCGGAACTGGAATGTGCCATTGTTGGTGAACCAACCTTAATGCAATTAGCCGTAGCCGAAAAAGGATTATTGGTATTAGATGTGGTTGTTAAAGGGACGGCAAGTCACGCTGCACACAACAATCCTGACAATCCTATTTACAATGCCATGCCGGTAATTGAATGGTTTAAAAGCTATCAATTTGAGAAAATATCTGAGGTTTTAGGACCTGTAAAAATGACTGTAACCCAGGTTACCGCCGGAAAGCAACACAATGTTGTTCCTGCTGAATGTCATTTGGTTGTCGATATTCGTGTGAATGATTGCTACAACAATACCGAAATTTTAGACACAGTAAGAGCAAACGTAGCTGCCGAAGTAACACCTCGTTCGATGCACTTGAACGCTTCATCAATTCCTGTTTCACACGGATTGGTACAAGCAGGTATCGCTTTGGGAAGAACCACTTATGGCTCGCCTACCCTTTCGGATCAATCGGTTTTATATTGCAAATCTTTAAAACTGGGGCCAGGAGAAAGCTTACGCTCACACTCGGCTGACGAATTTATATATGTAAACGAAATAGAAGAAGGAATCGAATTGTATATCAAAATACTAAGTGATTTTTTTAATAATATTAAGTAGCTAATCCCGCTATTCGCTACAATCTTTTATTTTTTAAAGAAAAAAATAAAAGGATTTTCGCTGCTATCGGGGCTAAAAAATAAAAACTTTGCGAATCTCTGAGTGTTCTCAGTGTATCTCTGCAAAACAAAAAAAACTGAATTATGAAACTTTGGGAAAAAGGAATACCAACAGATAAACAAATCGACTTTTTTACTGTTGGAAACGATCGTGAATTAGATTTGATTTTAGCCAAACATGATGTTACAGGAAATATAGCTCAGGCAAAAATGCTTGCTAAAATAGGCTTGATTACCAATCAGGAATGTGAAGATTTATTGGGTGCATTGGCAGAAATCCAGGAAGACATCAAAGCAGGAAATTTTACTATCGAAGATTCATTTGAAGACGTACATTCAAAAGTTGAATATTTACTTACCCAAAAAGTAGGCGATGCCGGAAAAAAAATCCATACTGCCCGTTCTCGTAATGATCAGGTTTTAGTTGATATGAACCTGTACTTAAAAGAAGAAGTGCTACAATTAAAACAACAAGTAAAATCACTTTTTGATTTATTAATGGCTTCTGCCGAAAAATACCAAAACGTGTTATTACCAGGCTATACGCATTTACAAATTGCAATGCCAAGTTCATTTGGAATGTGGTTTTCTGCTTATGCTGAAAGTTTAATAGACGATATGAGTATGCTTAATGCTGCTTTAAAAGTAGTAGATCAAAACCCGTTGGGTTCTGCTGCAGGATATGGTAGCTCCTTCCCTATTGACAGAACTTTTACCACTCAGGAAATGGGTTTTAGCACTTTAAAATACAATTCGGTTGCGGCACAAATGAGTCGTGGAAAATCTGAGAAAACAGTTTCTTTTGCAATGGCAAGTGTAGCGGGTACGCTTTCAAAATTTGCTTATGACGTTTGTTTATATATGAGCCAGAATTTTGATTTTATTGGTTTACCGGCAAATCTGACTACAGGATCCAGCATTATGCCTCATAAAAAAAATCCTGATGTATTTGAGTTAATTCGTGGAAAATGCAACAAGATTCAGTCATTACCATATGAATTAACCTTAATTACCAATAACCTACCAAGTGGTTACCACAGAGATTTACAACTTTTAAAAGAAGGTGTTTTCCCTGCGATTCAAAACTTAAAAGCCTGTTTGGATATTGCTATTTTCTCCATTCCGGATATTAAAGTAAAAGAAAATATTTTAGAGGATAAAAAATACGATTATCTATTTACTGTAGATACTTTGAACGAAATGGTTTCGGCTGGAATCCCATTTAGAGATGCCTACAAAGAAGTAGCTTTGCAAATTGAAGCCGGAAATTACAAATCACCAAAAGCAACAAAACATTCACACGAAGGAAGTATCAATAATCTTTGCTTGAATGAGATTAAAGAAAAAATGAATCTGGCTTATTAAAAGAGAGATTTATTCAAATAAAAAAGCCACGAATTCACGAATTAACACATTATAATTCGTGAATTCGTGGCTTTTAATTTAATTATATTGTTACAACTTATCACTCAAATCTCCTGCATCAATATCCGAATGTGAAGCATCATAAACTGATTTTCCATCCTTAATCAAAAGAATTTGTGGTGACTCGTGATACACATTAAAACGATTAGCTATTTCATTCGAAATTTCGCGATACGTAATTAAATCTAAAAAGTACGGTGTAATCTTATCCTGCAAGTCAAACTCGTTTTCAAACTGTTTTAACGCCATTCTGCTGACACTGCAACGGGTGCTGTGTTTAAAAATCACCGCCGGTTTCTCATTCGAATTAAAAATAATTTCACCTAACTGATCCACATCTGTTAGCAATTCCCAATTTATTTTGCTTTCCTGTTGTTTTGGAGTTTCCTCACTCCCAAAGAAATTTTTTAAAAAACTCATATTTTGACTTATTTTCTGACTTTTTGACATTTAAAACTGATAAAAATCATTCTTTTTGTGTCTTTTTGTCCGTAATTTTACTATGGAATATAATTTGTCCCAACTCCTGCAAAGTTAAGTAATTAGTTTTAACCAAATCTATAAAACAAAATGAACATCAATAAATTTACAATTAAATCGCAGGAAGCCATTCAGCTTTCGCAACAGTTGGCTCAAAGCAATGGTCAACAACAAATAGAAAACGAACACATTTTCAAAGCTATTTTTGAAGTAGATGAAAATGTAGCACCTTTTATTTTGAAAAAACTCAATGTCAATGTGCCTTTATTTTTGCAAATTTTGGATAGCACCATTCAAAGTTTTCCTAAAGTTTCGGGTGGAGACATCATGCTTTCCAGAGAAGCCAATAAAACGTTGAACGAAGCCGAAATAATTGCGCAAAAAATGAACGATGAATACGTTTCTATCGAACATTTAATCTTAGCTATTTTTGCTTCCAAATCTAAAGTAGCACAGATTCTAAAAGATCAGGGCGTTACCGAAAAAGGATTGAAAGCAACAATCGAAGAATTGCGTAAAGGCGAAAGAGTAACCTCAGCATCAGCCGAAGAAACCTATAATTCCTTGAACAAATACGCTAAAAACCTCAACGAATTAGCCCGTAGCGGTAAACTGGATCCCGTTATTGGCCGTGATGAAGAAATTCGACGTGTATTACAAATTTTAACCCGACGCACAAAAAACAACCCAATGCTGGTGGGAGAACCTGGTGTGGGTAAAACCGCCATTGCCGAAGGATTAGCACACCGAATTGTTGATGGTGATGTTCCTGAAAACCTAAAGGAAAAAATTGTGTATTCGCTTGACATGGGAGCTTTGATTGCGGGTGCTAAATACAAAGGAGAATTTGAAGAACGCTTGAAATCAGTGGTGAAAGAAGTAACTTCTGCCGAAGGAGATATTGTACTTTTCATTGACGAAATCCACACGCTCGTTGGTGCCGGAGGTGGTGAAGGTGCGATGGATGCGGCTAATATCCTGAAACCTGCTTTAGCACGTGGAGAACTGCGTGCTATTGGGGCAACCACCTTGGACGAATACCAAAAATATTTTGAAAAAGACAAAGCCTTAGAAAGACGTTTTCAAAAAGTAATGATTGAAGAACCCGATACCGAAAGTGCCATTTCGATTCTGCGTGGTATTAAAGAAAAATATGAAACCCATCATCAGGTACAAATTAAAGACGAGGCAATTATTGCGGCTGTGGAATTATCGCAACGTTATATTACCAACCGTTTTTTACCAGATAAAGCCATCGACTTAATGGACGAGGCAGCTTCTAAAATCCGAATGGAAATCAATTCAAAACCTGAAGAACTGGATGTTTTGGATCGAAAAGTAATGCAATTAGAAATCGAAATTGAAGCCATCAAACGGGAGAACGATGAAAGCAAACTCAAAATTTTAGGAATGGAATTAGCCAACCTAAAAGAAGAGCGCAACAAGATTTTTGCCAAATGGAAATCAGAAAAAGATATTGTAGAAAACATACAGGCGGTTAAAAAAGAAATTGAAGATTTTAAATACGAAGCCGAACGTGCCGAACGTGACGGTGATTACGGAAAAGTAGCCGAAATAAGATACGGAAAAATCAAAGAAGCTCAAGAGCGTCTGGAAACTTTTGGTAAAGAATTACAAGAAAACCAATCCGGTGGAAGTTCTTTGATAAAAGAAGAAGTTACCCGGGAAGACATTGCCGAAGTGGTGGCCAAATGGACCGGAATTCCGATTGTGAAAATGCTTCAGGGAGAAAGAGAAAAACTCCTGCATCTGGAAGAAGAATTACACCGTCGTGTGGTAGGTCAGGAAGAAGCCATTGAAGCTGTGAGTGATGCTGTACGCCGAAGCCGTGCCGGATTGCAGGACATGAAAAAACCTGTGGGTACCTTTTTGTTCCTGGGTACAACTGGTGTAGGTAAAACGGAATTGGCCAAAGCTCTGGCAGAATATTTATTTGACGATGAAAATGCCATGACACGTATTGATATGAGTGAGTACCAAGAACGCCATGCCGTAAGCCGATTAGTAGGTGCGCCTCCGGGATATGTAGGCTATGACGAAGGCGGACAATTAACCGAAGCGGTTCGTAGAAAACCCTATTCTGTTATTCTGTTGGATGAAATTGAAAAAGCACATCCCGATACCTTCAACATCTTATTACAAGTGTTGGACGAAGGACGTTTGACAGACAACAAAGGACGTTTGGCCGATTTTAAAAACTCGATTATCATTATGACTTCTAATATGGGAAGCCAGATTATTCAGGAGAAATTTGAAAATCTAAAAGGTGGTCTTGAAGCCGCAACCGAAGCTGCCAAAGTAGAAGTTTTAGGCTTATTGAAACAAACCGTTCGCCCCGAATTCATCAACCGTATTGACGAAATCGTGATGTTTACGCCGTTGAGCAATGCTAATATTGCGCAAATTGTAGGTTTACAACTGAAATCGGTTACTAAAATGCTGGCACAACAAGGCATCACTATGGACGCCACTCCGCAAGCTATCGATTATTTATCCGAAAAAGGATTTGACCCGCAGTTTGGTGCCCGACCAGTAAAACGTGTGATTCAAAGAGAGGTTTTGAACCAGCTGTCTAAAGAAATTCTGGCTGGAAAAATCACTACCGATAGCATTATCCTTTTGGACGCTTTTGACGGTCAATTGGTTTTCAGGAATCAAAGTGAAACAGAAGAAGTTTAAGTATTAGTCATTGCTTCGTTCCGATAGTTATTGAAACGAAGCAATCTCAATAAATCATTAACCCTGTCAAAGTTTTGAACTCTAACAGGGTTCAATAAAACATTAGCCATCATAATCTAAAACCAAAAGTTTGGACAAATTTATAATCTATTAAAAAAATGAATTTGTCATTCAAGTTCAATAATTCCTTTCTCTCTGTAGTTATAGTCCTTGTATGGTACTCTAATAATTCTAATTCATTCAATTCTTTTTCCAAACTTGTATTTTCGTTTACGCTAAAAATGTTAAAAATAAATTTAACATTATCAGATAGTATTACAAATTAAAGAATTGATTCACTCCAAATCCTCTATAAAATGGTTCGACATTTGTTCGCTTGCGACCACAATTTAACTAATACCTTAATAATACTGGTTTTTCATTTTTATACTAATTATCGGAAGGGTTTTCATGATCGGTATGCTTCTGTTCTTGACGATATTAATTTCTAAAAATTAATCTACAAAGCTCTCGTCTTTAAATCCTATTAGGTATAATTTGTTTTTGGCACGAGTCATGGCGGTGTACAACCAGCGAATGTAATCCCGGTCAATTCCGTTAGGCAAATACGGTTGTTCTATAAAAACCGTGTTCCACTGCCCTCCTTGCGATTTATGACAAGTAATGGCATAAGAAAATTTCACCTGAAGTCCGTTGAAATATTCATTGGCTTTTACTTTTTGGAATTGCTTGAATTTGGTTTCGCCTTCGTAGTCTTTTAAGACTTCCTGATATAATCGGTTTGATTCTTCGTAAGTCAACGATGGCGATTCGCTTTTTATAGTGTCCAATAATAAAACCGTTTCAAACGGAATCTGATTCGGATAATCGACCATTCGGATTTTTACTTTGGCAAACTTAAATCCGTACAATTCTTTGATATTAAAAATCTCCAAAATTTCGATAATATCACCATTGGCAATAAAACCGGCTTCGTCTGATTCTTTCAGCCAAAAATAGTTGTTCTTAACCACCATCAAAAAATCTCCGGTAGACAATTCACTTTCTTTATCCAGAATTTTGGTTCTAATTTGCTCATTGTATTGATTCGCTCTTTTATTCGAACGAACAATAAAGGCGGTATCTTCAATACTATAATTACTGTAAGCCGAATTGATCGCATCCTGAATATCATATCCATCTACCAAACGAACAATATCTTTGAATTTTCGAACATTAAACTGAAAATCGGTAATGAAGGAATCTTTCAATAATTCCCGAAGTTCGGTCGCATTATGCAAAATCCCGGAACTCTCTTCCTGACGCATGACTTCGTCGAGTTCGATATAATCGACTTCCTTATTATAGTTCATACTCAAAGTACGAATGTCTAATGCGGGACTGATATCTAAATTTACAGGAGGCAACTGGGCAGTATCTCCCAAAAGAATCATTTTGCAATTGGTTCCTGAATAGACATACGAAATCAAATCATCAAGCAAGGAACCATTGGCATACATCTTTGAATCGGAATCCACATCTGAAATCATCGAAGCTTCATCAACTATAAAAATGGTATTTTTATGTTTGTTTTGTTGCAAAGTAAAAGACAAGCCACCACCCGAATTTTTCTTAGGAAAATAAATTTTCTTGTGAATGGTAAAAGCAGGTTTGTTCGAATAATTAGCAATTACCTTAGCGGCGCGACCTGTTGGAGCCAACAAAACATATTTTTTATTAATCTCTAAAAGGTTATTTACAATAGTCGAAATAACCGTAGTTTTCCCCGTTCCAGCGTATCCTTTGAGAACAAAAATGCTATCATTAGTTGTTTCTGTCAAAAAGATGGCAATCTTCTGAAAAAAAATATCCTGATTATAAGTGGGAGAAAACGGGAATTTCTTTTTTAAAAGACTATAAAACTGGGAGGAAATCATGTATTGTATTTTAACTTCAAAGATAGTTTTTTTAGCACGCAGATTTAGCAGGTTTTTACAGATAAATGTTTCTAAACTGAAAATACTTTTTAAACCATATAAGTCATTTAAGTTTTTAAAATAGTACAAATAGAAAAGTTAAATGCATAAAGTGAATATAAGTTTTTGAAATTTGTAGTTATAAAAAACTTAGTGAATCTTTCCTTTTACTTTGTGACTCTTTGTGGTAAAACTTTCAGCAACTGCATTGTATTGAAATTGACTTTTGACATTGTTATTGCTATTTAAATTTGTAAGTTTGCCAAGCAGAAAAAATCTTCATTAATGGACATTACCGAAAAGAAATATAAAAAACTCTCCATTCAGGTTTCCTTGACGGGACTTTCTTTTTGCTGTTTTGACACACTTAACAATACCGTTTCTTCTTTCAAAGAAATCCATTTTGACCATTTTGACAAAAATTTAAAAATAGAAGATTTGTTTGCGAATGCTTTTGCAGAACATCCTGAACTGAATGAACAATATGATGACGTACTTGTAATTCACAACAACAATCTATCGACTTTTGTTCCGGCTCCACTTTTTGATGAAAATTATCTGGGAAGCTATTTGCAATACAATACTAAAGTTTTTGAAACTGATTTTTTTGCTTTTGACGAAATCAGCAATTACGAAATCAATGCCGTTTATATTCCGTATGTGAATATGAATAATTTTTTTATAGACAAATTTGGCTCTTTCGAATACAAACATGCCAACAGTATTTTAGTTACTAAATTATTAGATGCTTCTAAAAATGTAGACACTAAAAAAATGATGGTTCATTTTAATTCGACTCATTTTGAAATTGTGGTGATTCAAAATCAAAAGTTGTTGTTGTTTAATTCTTTTGAATACCAAACTCCCGAAGATTTTATTTATTACATTTTGTTCACTGCCGAACAACTAAATATGAATCCTGAAAATTTTCCTTTGGAATTAATTGGGAACATCACTACCGAAAGTCCGTTTTTTAAAATAGCTTACAAATACATCCGCAATGTTTCACTTATTGACGTGGAAGATTTAAGATGGAACAATTATTTTTCTGAGGCCGAAAACAGAAATCATTTTATACTTTTCAACTCATGAGAATCATTTCAGGAAAATACAAAGGAAGACGCATTAGCCCACCAAAAGGTTTACCTGTTCGCCCTACAACCGATATGTCCAAAGAAGCTTTATTCAATGTTTTAAACAATCATTTTAGTTTTGATAGTTTAAAAGTGTTGGACTTATTTGCCGGAACTGGAAATATCAGTTACGAATTTGCTTCTCGCGGAAGTTCACCAATAACATCTGTTGATGGCGATTTTGGTTGTGTAAAATTCATCAAACAAACGGCTGCCGAATATGATTTTCCAATTGCTGCAACCAAAAGTGATGTTTTTAAGTTTCTGGAAAAATGCAATGCTTCGTTTGATATTGTTTTTGCCGATCCGCCTTATGGATTAGACCAAGCCACTTTTGAAAAAGTAGTTTTACTTGTTTTAGAAAGAAACATTCTTAACCAGGATGGAATGATGGTTATTGAACATTCTAAATATACTAAGTTAGACCACTTGCCTAATTTCTCTTTTCAGAAAAGTTATGGTGGTTCTATTTTTAGTTTTTTCGAATTTGAATCGGATGAAGAATTTGAAGACGATTCTTTTGAAGATGACGAAAAAGAATAATTTTAACCAACACAACATAAGAAAACCATTAACAAATTTGAATTCCTTAATGGTTTTATTTTTGTTTTAAATAAAAAAAAACAGACCTATAAGCCGGATTCTGTCTCCGATAAATCGGAGCCTTATCATTTATCTAGCCTTGTTGTTACCAACAAGATCAAGCTACCTACCCTTCAACAACGGACGAGAAATCCTTAAGTGCTGATATACTTGGTATTTCACCGCATAGAGTTTACCTGGTTTCACTACAGCATTACCTGTACATACTTTCTGTTGCACTTGTCCTATTCGCCGCGGCGAATGACGGGTGTTACCCGCTATGCTTCTCTGTGGTGTCCGGACTTTCCTCCTTCTTGTCCCGATAGCTATCGGGAACAAAACGGCGATAAGGCGGTCTGTCCTGCAAAATTACAATAATTAAATTAGGCCAACAAGCCTAACAAAGCTACTTTTAACAAGCATTACATAACAGTTTAAAAATAAATTAGTTATATTTAATATTGGTTTCAACTTAATTTTTTAACATTATGAAAAATATATACCACTACGATTCCGTTTCAAAAGCTTTGGACGAATTGAACGAAAATGGATTCAATTATGACTTCAATCAACATGAAGATGAAATTTTAAAGAATCCAAATCATTACGAAATCAAACACATCTATCGCTATGAAGGAGAATCAAATCCTGATGACGAAGCAATAGTATATGGCATACAATGTAAAACTGGAAAAAAAGGGGTTTATGTATCCGGTTTTGCTGCCAATTCTATTACCGAAGCTGGGCAAATTCTACTAGACATTAGCATAAAATCAAGAAGAACAAAATAAAAAAATAGTATTAAATCAATTTAGTATTAATTTCAAAAATCGTTATTATTGTATAAATTAAAAAAATGAAAAACATCTTCATATTAATACTATGCCTATGGTTTAATACTACATATTGTTGCAATTGTCCTCCTCATTTAAGAGAGACAATGGTTTCGAAAGGACTTAAACATTCAAATATTGTTTTTTACGGAGAATTAATAACGATTGATACAATAAAAAAGACTTATTCTTTTAGAATTATTGAACTTTACAAAGGAAATTATAAATCATCCATCATTAAAGGAAAATCTATAAATTCAAATTGTGAAATATTCCCGTTTAAAAAAGATTTATGGATTGTATATGCTAACTTCAATAATGACAAAACAATAAAGTTAGATTATTGCCTACCGACTCAAACAATAGAAATTCCACCAGGATTCCTACCTCCAATTCCATTATTTACAAGCTCTGAAAGAAAAACTACAAAAATAGATTCATTAAGCAATGAAATTGATAATTTAAAAATCAGGAACGAAACAATGTCGAATTGGTTCTATCAATTGGAACAATTAAGGGCTTACAAATTATCACAAAGTAGTAGTAACGATGAAAATACAAATGATTTTAATAATCAACTCTTTTTTATCTCATTAATCATTAACGGGATACTTTTTTTATCTTTAATTTTCCTTTTGTTGAAGAATAGAAAACACAAAAATTAAACTATTTTTTAATTTAGAATTTGGCATTTGCTTTTTGGTTTTTCAAATCCTATATTTGCTTTCGAATAAAATTTCTATGGAACAATTTATAGTATCAGCCCGTAAATACCGTCCGCAAACATTTAATGATGTTGTGGGACAAAAGGCGATTACCAATACTTTATTGAATGCCATAGAAAACAATCATTTGGCCTCTGCCCTTTTATTTACTGGCCCCAGAGGTGTTGGAAAAACGACTTGTGCCAGAATTCTGGCTCGAAAAATCAATCAACCTGGTTATGATAATCCTAACGAAGACTTTGCTTTTAATGTTTTCGAATTGGATGCGGCATCAAACAACTCAGTGGATGATATTCGTAATTTGATTGATCAGGTTCGTATCCCACCACAAACCGGAAAATACAAAGTCTATATTATTGATGAGGTGCACATGTTATCATCGGCGGCTTTTAATGCTTTTTTGAAAACATTAGAAGAACCACCAAAGCATGCAATTTTCATTTTGGCTACAACCGAAAAACACAAAATCATTCCAACGATTTTGTCGCGTTGTCAAATATTTGATTTCAAAAGAATTACCGTAAAAGACGCTAAAGAACATCTTGCCGAAGTTGCACAAAGTCAAGGAATTGTTTTTGAAGATGATGCTTTGCACATTATTGCTCAAAAAGCCGATGGTGCTATGCGTGATGCTTTGTCTATTTTTGACAGAGTAGTTTCTTATTGTGGAAGCAATTTGACCCGTCAGGCCGTTACCGAAAACCTGAATGTTCTGGATTACGAAACTTACATTAGTGTAACCGACTTGATCTTAGAGAATAAAATCCCTGATTTATTGATGGCTTTCAATGATATCCTTTCAAAAGGATTTGATGCGCATCATTTTGTTGCCGGATTAGCTTCGCACTTTAGAGATTTATTGGTAAGCAAAACACCTTCAACCTTAAGCTTATTAGAAGCAGGTGAACAGGCTCAAAAAATGTATGGAACTCAGGCTCAAAAATGTTCTCAGGAATTTCTTTTACAGGGAATTGCAATTGCCAACGAATGTGATTTAAAATACAAATTAAGTCAAAATCAGCGTTTGCTTGTTGAACTTTGCCTGATGCAATTAGCCTCTATCACTTTTGATGGAGAAAAAAAAAAGCTGAGTCCTTTATAATTCCGCCTACTTATTTTAGAAGAAATGATTACTCAATAGTAGAGCAATCTAAGCCTATTGGAAAAGCAGTTTCTGCCCCTGAAATTCCTCAAAAAGAAGTTGCAACTGAAACTCCAGCTGCTGAAATTCCTAAAAAAACTGAACCAACAGGACCACAATTTTCGGCATTATCATTATCGAGTATTCGTGCTAAAAAAGCATTAGAAGAAAACAAAAAAGTAGTGGTAAGAGAAACTGTTGACTTACCTACCGAAGCTTTTTCGGAAACTGATATGTTATTGCAATGGACTAATTACGCCAAACGTTTGGGAGACAAAGGTTTCAAAATCATGGAATCTTTATTACTTATTAATGATCCTGTTTTAAACGGAACGACCATTAGTATTGAATTACCAAATGAAGGTTCGAAATTGGATTTCGAAAAAGAAATGAATGGACTTTTAGGACATCTCAGAGGTCATCTTCACAATCACAACATTACCATAGAAGTAATCGTGAATGAAAATGTAGCTGTCAAAAAAGCATTAAACGATCAGGACAGATACAATCGTTTACATGAAATAAATCCAAATATTGATTTGTTAAGAACAACATTTGGATTAGATTTAAATGTTTAAATTTTAGTTTTTCTCCCTGTTTAAAATCTTGCTTTCTATTCGGGTATCAGGAATTAACCACATTAAGGCAACTGTTAAATAAATCGCCAAAGAAATCCACTCATTGAAAAAGGAAATCACAATTGCTAACAGATACAAAGCCTGGGATAACTTTCCTTTACTATCCTTACCTACCGCTTTAGCTAAAAAGGATTCTTTACCATCGGCACAAATAATTGTATTTTGCAAAACAACAAAAGCAATTGCCGACATAAAAAGTACAATTCCGTAAACTGTCACAGTAGCTTTTGCAAAATCATGTTCACCCATCCAGGCAGTAGAAGCAGGAATTAATGACAACCAAAAAAGCAAATGTAAATTAGCCCATAGAATTCTTCCATTAACTTTGCTAGCACTATGCAATAAATGATGATGATTATTCCAATAGATTCCAACATAGATAAAACTCAACACATAACTAATAAACACAGGAAAAAGAGTCAGTAAATCGGTAAAATGTTCTCCTTCGGGAACTTTTAACTCCAGGACCATTATGGTAATGATGATAGCTAAAACACCATCACTAAAGGCTTCTAATCTCGTTTTATTCATATCATAATTTATATTTTACCAAAATACATGGCTTTAACAATACCATCCGAAAGTCCAATTTTAGGAACATAGATGTTTCTGGCCCCACTCCATTTCATCGCATTGAGATAAATACGAACAGCAGGAATAATTACGTCGGCACGATCAGGATTCAAACCTAATTCGGAAATTCTCTGATTGTAGGTTAACGAATTTAAAAAGGCGTATTGCGAATTGATGTACAAATAAGACAGGGGCTTATCTTGCATTTTTCCAGACATTTTGAATAATTTATTGATATTACCTCCCGATCCTATCAGAGAAACTTCATCAAATTCGGCTGTATTGGTTTTAATCCATTTTTCAATTTCTTCCCATACCACATCGTGAACCATTTCGTTCAGCAAACGCACAGTACCTACCTTAAACGACCTTGAAGTAACAATTTTACCGTCCGAAAACAAGGTGAATTCGGTGCTACCACCACCTACATCAACAAATAAGTAGGTCTTATCTGTTTTCAACAAATGGTGCAAATCGGTCGATGCAATAATAGCCGCTTCTTTTTTTCCATCGATAATTTCGATTTTTATATCGGCCTTTTTCTTGATAAGTGCCACAACTTCTTTACCATTATAGGCTTCACGCATAGCCGAAGTAGCAAAAGCTTTGTAAGATTCAACTTTATGCACCTTCATTAAAAGATTAAATGCTTTCATGGCGTCAACCATTCGGTCTGAATTTTCAGCAGAAATTTCTCCCACTGTAAAAGCATCCTGCCCCAAACGAATTGGCACACGTACAAGGGAACTTTTATTAAATTGAGTCTCTTTCCCTTCTTGCTCCACAATATTGACAACTAATAATCGCATGGCATTAGAACCAATATCGATAGCTGCGTATTTTTTAATTTTAATCATTAGTTTTTCTGTTTTAATACCACTAAAGAATAATTTCTTCTAATAAACCTACTTTTCTTTGATAGTATTTATACGTTTCAATTTGTGCTCTAAATACATTTACGCCATCATTACTACGGTATTTATTATCTAATTTATACGAATGAAAACGTGCTTTTACATTTCCTTTCCAGCCTATATCAAAGTTTTCAATCAATTCGTTTTTAATATCCTGATCATAAATAGGACAGGTAACTTCGACTCTTCCATCTAAATTTCGGGTCATGAAATCAGCTGAGGAAATAAAAACTTCTGTTTGACCTCCATTTCCAAAAATATAAATACGGGAATGTTCCAAATAATTATCTACAATACTTATAGCTTCTATATTTTCGCTCATTCCTTTTATTCCCGGAATTAATGAACAAATTCCTCTTACTTCTAACTGAATTTTAACTCCGGCATTACTGGCTTCATACAACTTATCAATCATGGCAAAATCAGACAAACTATTCATTTTCAACTTCATATAAGCCACACGACCCGCAAGTGCATGCGAAATTTCCCTATCAATTAATTTATAAAATCGATAACGGGTATAATGAGGGGAAACAATCAAATGCTTGTAACGATGTACTCTATAATTGATATTAAAAAAATCGAAAATTTTTGAAATGTCTTTTAGAATTTGCTGATGTGCTGTAAAAAGAGTGACATCAGTGTATATTTTAGCAGTAGCTTCGTTGAAATTTCCTGTCGAAATAAAGCCGTAACGTTTTGTTTTTCCGTTTTCATTTCTTTCAACTACACATATTTTGCTATGTACTTTCAATCCTTTGATACCAAAAATAAGATCAATACCTTCAGTTTGCATTTGCTCAGCATAGGAAATATTTGAAGCTTCGTCAAAACGAGCTTGCAATTCTATCTGAACTGTAACTTGTTTTCCGTTTTTAGCCGCATTAATTAAGGAACTGATAATTTGGGAATTTTTAGCTAATCGGTATAATGTTATTTTTATCGAAGTTACCTTTGGATCCAAAGCAGCTTCTCTTAAAAACTTAGTTAAATAAGAAAACGACTGATAAGGAGCATGCAAAAGATAGTCTTTTTTACTGATTTTTTCTAAAATACTGCCTTCCAAATTGAGTTCCGGAATAGGTAACGCTATATTTTTTTTATAAAGTAAATCATATCTTCCTAAGTTTGGAAACTCCATATAATCTCTTCTGTTATGGTAGCGTCCACCCGGAATGATACTATCAGTAGAAACAATTTTCATCTTATCCAGAAAAAACTGCAAGGTATCTTCTTCAATCAACTGATCGTAGATAAAACGCACCGGCTCCCCTATTCTTCTATCTTTAACACTGGTAGAAATTTTTTCGAGCATACTTTTGCTCATATCACTATCGATATCCAATTGAGCATCTCTGCTAATTTTAATCATGTGAGCAGCAATACTTTCACAATCAAAAATATTGAAAATACTTTTTAAATTATGTCGGATTACATCATCAATAAGAATCACATATTGCTTATGATCATTTGACGGCAAAACAACAAAACGATTGATTGTTTTGGGAATTTCGATAATTGCATAATGAACAGCCGCATTTTTTTTCATGACTAATTTCACGGCCAAATAACCTATATTGTCTTTCAACAAAGGAAATTCGGCCAAATCATTCAGGATAATGGTAACTAATTCGGGACTTAATGTCTGAATAAAAAAATCTTTCAGGAAAATTTCCTGTTCAGTCGAAATTTCATTTTCGTTAATGATAAAGATATTCTGAGTCTCCAGTTTAGATTCAATATCTTTAAGAATTGCCAAACTTTCTGCCTGATGCTGAATTACAATTTCAGTTATATCTTTGACTAATTGCTGAGCAGAAATCCCTCCTAATATTTTTTCTCCAGTTTTTCCGGATAAACTCAACCTGCGGACAGCCGCAAACCGAACTCTGAAAAACTCATCTAAATTATTGGAAAAAATTCCTAAAAATCGTAATCTATCTAATAATGGTACCGAATCATCGGCTGCTTCTTGTAGTACTCTGGCGTTAAATGCTAACCAACTTTTTTCTCTATCAATATACTTTTGATCAAACATTTTTTATTTAAAATCTTTTGGAATTATTATTTTTTTGGTTTTACCTTTATTTATTTCACTCCAATTATCTGTTTCAAATTCTAAAGAAACAAATCCACTTGTAGGAACATTATCTATAAATATATCTCCAAATTTATTAACAAAATTTGTAATTGCAGCATTATGACCAAAAAGAATTACACTATCAAATTTATTAGCGCAAGATTTAATGACATGCTCCAATTGTTTTTCGTCAAAAGTGTATAAATCGTCTTTATAAACGATATTTTCTATTGGGTATAATACATTTTGCGCAAATATTATAGCAGTATCTGAGGCTCTTTTAGCTGGACTACTCCAAATGATATACTTTTTGGGAACATATTTTTGAATTTTTGAAGAAACTAAATGAGCATCCTGTAAACCACGCTGATCCAGAGGTCTGTCAATATCTTTTAATGGCATGTCCCAATTTGATTTTGCATGTCTGATTAATACTAAATTTTTCATAGATAACGAATTTAATTGTAATTAATTCTAAAACAGAAATCGAACTTACAATTTACAAAAGAAAAGCGAAAGATTCCCATTTTATTTTTTGCTTTTTATAAACTACAGTTATCTCTTTCTAAATAAACCATAAACAATTTTATATAAAATTATAAGCCTTAAGACTAACAAGAATATTTCTACAAACACAAAAAAGAAAGTAAAAACCTATAAAAATGTATTTTACCGATGTTTTTTTACACTTTATCGATGTTTTGTTTGGTGGATAGAAAAAAACAATCTAAGTTTGATTAAAATTTTAACATGGTTTTATGTTAATTTTTAAGATATAAAAAACAATCAACTGCAACAAGACAGCGGATCAAAATATAAAAACACGTAGATTTTATTACAAAATCAAAGGTCAATATAGCGCAGATAATCGAAAAAAAAGCTATTTAACGAGTTTTTAGGTTATTGATAGAGAAAAAATACCAAATAATTTATTTGTCTGTAATTTCGGCAAAATAAAAAATTAAGGTTTTTATAAACTTTATGATAATTAACAAACATCAACAATAAATCAATATATAATCTGACAATTATAGATTTAAAATTACCCAAATCATAAATTAAAAATTAATTGTATGAAAACAACTCTACTTTTTTTACTGACTATTACGGCTCTGCTATTCTCGACAGTAAACAGTTATTTACAGAATCGTAAGAGAAAAATCATTCCCATCCGATTTTTAACTTTTCTAATATTGTTGTTTTCTACAACGATTGGTTTTTCTCAAATAATACAACCAAACAACATTACAACAGGTGGATCTTTATGCCCTTCTGGAGGTTGTACAGCGAACTCCATTGAGATTAACAGAGCTTATATTGGTCAATCAAATGGGACAGCAATCACAAATTGTAATCAAACAGGTCCTTATTACATCTTTGTTGATGTTTCTAGAAATGGAGTCAAGCATGACATGTTAGTTCAATTTGAATTATCTGTTAATGGATCTGCTAGTACATTATACACAATTAAATATTATGGACAGGTATCAACAAGTTTATATAAAACAATTGAAGTTCCTGGTTGGGTTTGTGGTGACGAACTCGAATTAAAAAATATTTTGGTTTCATGGGATACCAGCAGTGATAACATTTCCAACTGTCCTCCTGACAATAATTATTCCCAGTGTAATGGTCAATTACCTAACATTACCGTAGATGCTCCACTAAAAACTGATTTTACATATACTCGTAACTGTAATAATGTTATTGTTACAACAGATATCGCTGGAGGAAAATTATATCAAACTGGTGGTTTGACAGCAATTCAATCACCTTACACACTTAAAATTAATTATGGTGATGGCACAGGAGATTTTACCGTTTCTCCTGATTTATATGATGATGTAAATCAAGAATTTGATGATTACATTTTTTCATCACATTCCTTTCCAGTAAACAATACTGCAAACCCTATTAATTATACAATTACCCTAACGACCACAGATACAGCTACGCCAACTCCAGCCAGTAGTGTCAAAACTCATACAGTTACTATATATCCTCAATTAGCTGGTTTAACTTTAACACCTTCACCTACTTCTTGTAATGGTTCACCAGGAAGCATAACAGCTAGCGGAGTTACAGGTGGTAATGGTAGTTATACTTACAGTATCAATAATAGTGCAAATTACCAAACAAGTGCTACTTTTAATAGTTTGGCAAATGGCTCATATACAATCACTGCTAAAGACGGTAATGGCTGTACTATTAGTAGTTCAACTTCTATTGTTGTTTCAACTGGACCAACTGCTGCTATTACCTCTCAAACTGATGTGAATTGTTTTGGAGATGCAACAGCTAGTGTAACGGTAGCAGGTGCTAATGGTACTGCTCCTTATACTTATGCTATTGACGGTACAACTTTCGGAGCAAACGGAACTTTTGCTAGTCTTGCTGCTGGTAATTATAACATTACGGTGAAAGATGCTAAAGGTTGTACTACAACTATTGATGTAACAATCACGGAACCAACTAACGCTTTATCTGCTTCTGCTTCTAACCAAGTAAATGTGTCTTGTAAAGGAGGTAATGATGGTTCGGTAGTTATTACACCTGCTGGTGGAACTGCCGGATACACAATCACTCCTGCTCAAACAGGGCTTGCTGCTGGTTTACATACTTTCACGGTAACGGATGCTAAAGGTTGTACTACAACTATTGATGTAACAATCACGGAACCAACTAACGCTTTATCTGCTTCTGCTTCTAACCAAGTAAATGTGTCTTGTAAAGGAGGTAATGATGGTTCGGTTGTTATTACACCTGCTGGTGGAACTGCCGGATACACAATCACTCCTGCTCAAACAGGGCTTGCTGCTGGTTTACATACTTTCACGGTAACGGATGCTAAAGGTTGTACTACAACTATTGATGTAACAATCACGGAACCAAC
>NZ_VAHC01000009.1:0-46576 GCF_006386525.1 Flavobacterium sp. GSA192
TCACCTCTTCCCATCCCGAACAGAGTAGTTAAGCCCGCCTGCGCAGATGGTACTGCAGTTTTGTGGGAGAGTATGTCGTCGCCTTTCTTTGAAAACCCTATCCTAATCAGATAGGGTTTTTTGTTTTATACTGTCTTGTCCTGATACAGAATGTTGAAATTGAGAATTTCAAAATTAAAGGAGAAGTTATTCAAAAGGACAAAGACCATAATTATATTATAAAATATTTTGTCCAAAATATTAACCTTAAATAAGGTAAGAGTAAAATTTATCTAAACCATTACCAATTTTTATAAGCCAAGATTGCGTTTTCTTAAGCGCAATCTTGGCTTTGTTTTTTATAATTATTGGTGAGTTTATTTCTGTTGTAAATGGTTTTAATTAAGTGTTTTACAGTGGAAAAATAAATTGTAAAATTTAACTGTGTTTTTAATGAAATAAATTTAAAAATGGGTGATAGTTTATGCAGAATGGTTGATAATTAGTATTCAGGGAGAATTCATGTAGGTATTTTTGATTGTAGATAAATAAAGAGAATTGAATTCTATTAATCAAATTAAAAGCCTATGGGGAAACAAAAAAAGATTAAGTGATATGTAATTCCTATTGATTGCATATCAAAATGGGATGATTAAAAACAAATTCAATTCAATCACAATGATTTGGAAAATAACCGAAACCACAAAAAAATAAATTATGAATTTATATTTAAAAACCAACCAATGAAAAATTCTAATCTAATAAATATTGACAAAAACTTTACTTTACCCCTGCCTGTTGAGATTGTCGCTACAGATGAAACAGCGAATGAAAAAATATATAATTTGTTCAATGCTATAGTCGTTATTCTGTTACTGTTTTTTCCTTTTATAAAAGCTGAGGCCCAAACAGGATTGATAAATGATGATTTTTCCACCGGAGCTACCTACAACTGGGTTGCAGCCACAGCAGGATCTACCGGGCAAATTGTAAATGGAAAATATAATGTGAACTTTCCGGCACCAGCAGGAGGAAAATACCGTGCAGACTTCAAAAAAAATGGAGGTATAACTTTTCATGCCGGAAGTTACCCTATTATTGCCATTAAGATTAATAAACCACCGCGTTGTAATTATTTCTTTGATACTAATTTAGGATCTTATAATGGTGTTAATAACAATGGGACTAAGATTATTACTGAAACCGGTAACGTTTTTTATTGGGATCTTTCAACCGGTAAATTGGGTAACACCACGATTTCAACTTCGCAGCCAACTACCTTGTCTTCATTTCAACTTAAAATTGCGGATATTGTCTTAACAGATGAAGAAATTGCTGCAAATAAAACTAATTATCAGGTGGACTGGGTCAAGAGTTTTGCTTCGGTAGATGCACTCCGTGCTTTTTTAAATCCTTCCGGAACGACTAATCCTCAATTTGAATTCAGCGGTACTTTTGTTCATCCCGGTTTGCTTCATAATGCGGCTGACCTTAACAGGATTAAGGATTTAGTAGCTCAGCAGGCGGGTCGTCCGTACCAGAGTTTTCAGGCTTTGGTTGCTTCGGGTAAAGCCTCTGCTACTTATGTTGTGAAAGGTCCTTATACTGCGCTTACAAGAGACCCTTCTATCACAGTTGGTGGGGTAGTGGGAGGAACAGTTAAAAATAATGTAGAAAGCGATTTTCTGGCGGCCTATTACAATGCATTAATGTATAAAATTAATGGTAATGAGGCACATGCTTTAAAAGCCATTCAGATATTAGATGCTTATTCTGCTACCACAACATCAATCGTTGGTGGTGATGCTGAGCTGAATGGCTTGTACGGATTTATGTTTGTTAATGCGGCTGAGATCATGCGTTCTGTTTATCCATCATGGCCGGCAGCCAAAGTTTTGCAGTGTCAAAATATGCTGAAGTCTGTTTTTTATCCTGTAATAGGGAATTTTAAGCCTTGTGCTCATGGTAATTGGGACATCATTTGTATGAAAGCCTTAATGGGAATTGCCATTTTTACCGAAGATGTTGCTATGTTCAATAAAACGGTAAACTACTATTATTACGGAGAAGGTAATGGAAGTATTAAAAACTATGTACTTACCGATACAGGTCAATTACAGGAAAGTAATCGAGATCAGCCTCATACGATGCTGGCTTTAGGTTCTCTTGCTGAATTGGCAGAAATGGCCTTAAAACAAGGTGTGGATTTATACTCTGCTAATAATAATGCCATTATGAGAGGTTACGAATACACTTCTCAATATAATTTAGGACAGGATGTTCCTTATCAAACCAGTTATGATTATTGCGAAAAAAATTACCAGGACTATACTCCAACCGCTATTTCTGCAAATGGTCGTGGTCAGTTAAGACCTGTGTTTGAAATTGCTTATAATCATTATGTGTATCGAAAAGGTTTGACTATGCCTCAAACAATGGCTGTATTAGGAAGAATGGGAGCTGAAGGAGCACCTGTTGGAGCGGATAACCCGGGTTATGGATCTTTATTGTTTTATTTGAATTCGTCCAATGATTATCCATTTGTAAATCAGGGATTAATTGATGATAATTTTACCACTTCAACAGGAACGTGGAAAGCGGTAACGACAGGATCAGTTGCTACTGCTGAAGACGGGCAATTAAAGATTACTACAGTAATTCAATCGAATGGAAAAGGAAGGGGAGATATGCAGAATAACATTACAACGGTTCATTCTGGTAATTATCCAATTTTAGCCATCAAGATGAAGAAACCTGTTAGTTGCAATTTTACTTTTGATACTAATTTAGGTAGTTATGGTAATGCTGCTAACAAATGGACAGGGAAAGTAGGAGATGAGATTTATTATTATGATATTTCTAAAACAGGTTTTGGTGCAACGCCTACTATGTTGTCAGCTACTGCTGCTACAACATTTTCAACTTTTCAATTTAAAGTAGCCGATATTGCCTCTGGTGAAACAAGCTATACTGTGGATTGGGTTAAAACGGTTAAAACAGTAGCAGAGCTTACAGCCTTTGATCCTACAACTGGTCTGATTAATGATAATTTTTCGACAACAACAGATGGATGGAACGTTGCTACCAGTGGTGCTAATTCCTTTGCCGATAACGGCCATTTAC
This sequence comes from Flavobacterium sp. GSA192, assembly GCF_006386525.1. Taxonomy (NCBI): domain Bacteria; kingdom Pseudomonadati; phylum Bacteroidota; class Flavobacteriia; order Flavobacteriales; family Flavobacteriaceae; genus Flavobacterium; species Flavobacterium sp. GSA192. Next base: position 3,103 of record NZ_VAHC01000009.1, read on the forward strand.
GAGTAGGTCTTGTCAAACAAACCAATGGATCTTATCGTGGAGATATCAAACGTACCGCTGGTGCAACATTGTATCCTGCCAATTATCCTATTGTAGCCATTAAATTGAAAAAGCCAATAGTTGCCAATATTATTTTAGATTCTAATTTAGGTTCTTTCGGTAATGGTAGTAACAAATGGACAGGCAAAGTGGGGAATGATATTTATTACTTTGATCTTTCTAAAACGGGTTTTGGTTCAAGTGGTATATTAACTACTCCAACCGCTTTAACAACTTTTCAATTTAAAATAGCTGATATTACATCAGGCGAAACGGATTATCAGGTGGATTGGGTTAAATCCGTGAAAACTGTGGCAGAGTTGCAGGCTTTGGTTGCTCCGGCTTATCAAACAATAACTTTTGCTGCTATAGACGTTATGAAAGTGGGAATGGCCGATTTTGGCTCAGCTGTATCCAGCTCAGGACTACCAGTAACTTTGTTAAGTTCTAATTCAGCTGTAGCAACTATAGTAAATGGAAAAATACATATTGTAGGATCGGGAACTTCCGAGATCTCAGCTACCCAAGCCGGAGATGCTAATTATTATGCTGCCGATGTAGTGAAACGAAATCTTGTTGTGGTTAAAAACGATCAGAATATTACGTTTAATAGCTTATCTGCAAAAACAATAGGGGATGCAGATTTTGATGGTGGTGCTATTGCAAGTTCAGGATTATTATTGAATTATACCAGTTCTAATCCGGCTGTAGCAACTATTGTTGATGGAAAAATACATCTTGTTGGAGTTGGAACAGCAACAATTACAGCTTCACAGACAGGAAATGAAATCTACAATGCTGCAATTTCAGTTACACAACCGCTAACTGTAAATAAGACATTTTATGTAGATGCAGATAAGGATGGTTTTGGATCAACTATAACTGCTTTGCTTGCTGTTAATGATGCTCCTGAAGGATATGCTACTAACAATACCGACTGTAATGATAACGATGCGACTGTTCATCAGCCAATTCAATATTATGTAGATGCTGATAAGGATGGATTTGGTTCAACTACAACGGTAATGTTATGTTCATCAATAGCACCTGAAGGATATGCAATTAATAATACTGATTGTGATGATACTAAAATATTGTATGCTGATGATGATGGTGACGGACTCGGAGCTGGATTTCCAACTGCTTGCGGTGTAGAAAACAATAATGACTGTGATGACACTAATCCGGTTCAATTGACCGCAACGATTCCTGATGTGTATGCGCTTAATTCGGCGGTAGATGAGAAGAATACTATTTATATTGGTTATGGAACCCCGTCGCTTACTATTGCTGCAACTCCATCCGGAGGTACAGCACCTTATACATATCAATGGAATGTAAGTACAAACCAAAACAAGCAAAGTGTTTCAGTGTCAGCAGCGGGAACCTATACTGTGGTAATAACTGATGCTAAAGATTGTCAGACAACAGCTTCTATTGTTATTAAAACACTCAATGTACAATGTGGCAATTCGGGTGACAAAGTGATGGTTTGCCATAATAACCAAGCAATTTGTGTGAGTTCAAGCTCAGTTCAGGCACATTTGAATCACGGAGATAAGTTAGGTTCATGCACAGTTGCCGGTAAACAAACCAGTAAAAATTTAATTACTGATGAAGATATAACAGAAGCTGTTGTAGTTTACCCTAATCCTGTTAGTAGTGATTTGAATATAAAAGTAAACGAAGTGCATACTGCTGCAAAATTAGAGTTGTTCAATGCCTTAGGAATTAAGCTTCGTTCTCAAGCTTTGATAAATACTTTGGAAGTAATGCCTTTGGAAGGATTAGCTACGGGAATTTATTCATTGTATATTACAAATGGAACTGAAATTACCGTGAAGAAAATTATTAAAGAATAACGTTATTTATTAAGTTATAAGCCGGCTACTTTTTTACAGAGTAGCCGGCTTTATTATTTATAGAAATTGATTTTTTAAAATAATGATTTGTTGAATTTTGTTAAGATTATGTATTTAATATAAAAAGGCAACAAAACAGAGGGTTTTCGATTGTTTATGGTTTATAATTTATAGAAAATGAACCATAATTTATCTTTAAAAACAGAGATTCTTAGTAATATTGAAAAACGGTTCAAGCTGTTTTATCCTATTCTAAAGACGGTGTATGCAGAGTGAATTTATAATAGAAATACAGGTTTGGTTGACTTGTAATTAGTGTGTTTATGATGTCAAAAACAGTTGCTGAATTGGTTACTCAGTAACTGTTTTTTAGAATTAAATAAGAACACAAATTGAAACTTAGATAAATGATTCTTGTATTTTTAGAACGAATTTAAACGTTTCAAAAATAGGGATGAAACAATACAAATTTTGGTTAGTTTGTAATTAGTTTGATTACTGTAGTATAGTTGCCAAAAATTACTTTGGCAACTGCTAATCAAATTTTCTGTAACTTGATAAAATAAAAAGAAATTAATATGCAAAATAAAATTCTGGTACTTCTTTTTCTATTGCTTTCAATAAGTAATGTGAAATCTCAAAATCTGCCTGTACCTCAAAATGTTGGGACACAGCATCCGCGTGTTTTTGGGAAAGAGATGTCTTTGAACCAGGTGAAACAATTGGTGCAAAAAGAAGATTGGGCTGCAGCTATTATTACAAAAACCAAAAATAATTTAGCACCTTATATTACTCATTACAAAACAGATAAAAGCTGGTTAGTTTCCCGACTTCAGATGTATTGGAAAACTAAAGCAACTCAGGTTTATATAAAAGGAGGAATTTATGATCATGCTGACGGGGAAGCACCAGTACCTACTGTTAAATTTATAGGAGGACGAGGAACACCTACAAATTATAAACATCCTAAATTAGTGGATGTTAAACCCTATATGGACGATCCAAGAGGATTGTATCTCCAAAACAAATCGACAAATGTATGGGAATGGGCACCAATACCTGCTACAAGTGGAATTTTAGGGGCTATTAACAGAGAGATTATGAGTATTGCCAGAGATGCTGCATTTATGTATTGGTTTACTGGCGAACAAGTGTATGGTGATTTGGCCTATTCCGTTTTGGATACTTATTTAGAAGGAATTTATTATCGTAAAGAACCAATCGATTTGAGTCGTGGTCACCATCAAACCTTGGTAGGTTATGCAGGTTTTGAAGTTATTCAAGAGCATATTTTGAATGAAATTAGTCAGGGGTACGATTTTCTTTATGGGTATATCGAAAAACAGCACCCTGAAAGATTGGATTTGTATGCTCAAACTTTGCAAAAATGGGCCGATTTAATCATCAAGAACGGAGTGAGTTTCAATAATTGGAATTTACTCGAGGCAGCTCACATTTCCCACATTGCATTGGTTTTAGAAAATAATTCGGTTTATAAAAACGCTAAAGGAGCCCAATATTATTTAGATCAAATCATGAATCAAACTTCTACCAGACAATGGTCGATGAATAAATTAATTGATTATGGTTATGATAAAAAAACGGGAGTCTGGAATGAAAGTCCGGGATATTCAATGAACGTTCTCGCTGATTTTATCTCTTTCGCTGAGTTTTATGACCGCAATTTTGATATCGATTTGTTAAAAGAAATGCCAATATTGAAACAAGCGGTAAAGTCAAGTGTACAATACCTTTATCCTAATAAATACATGGTTTCTTTTGGTGATGGACATTATAAAAAATTGCGTAGCGAACCCATTCTTTACATGATTGAAAATGCTCAAAAATATGGCAAAAAAGAAGACGAGGAGTATTTTACCCGAATGTATAAAACCATTTATGATGATAGTGCAACCGAAGGGAAATTTATAGGTAAAAATATTCAGGATCTTTTTGCAGAGAAAGCATTGACATTTGACAAAAATTGTGTTGCCGGAAAATTAACAGATTATACGAATCCGTTGTTTTATGTACCTCATAACAGTTGGTTGGTACAGCGTCAGGGCGAAGGAGATTCTGCTTTAATGATTAGTCAGATTGGTTCATTGGGAAATCACATGCACTCTAACGGAATTGCAATGGAATTGTATGGTAAGGGATTACCATTAGCTCCGGAAATGGGACACGGTTCCAGTTATTTCTCGATAGAGTATGCCGAATATTACACGCAATTTCCAGCCCATAATACTGTGATTGTAAATGGGAAATCCAAATATCCGGAGATGAAAAGCAATCATGCTTTTGAAGTAAATGCGGCTTATCCTAAAAGTGGAGCGAATGAAGGATTTGTTTCTGGAATCACTTTTTCGGATGTTTCTTTTTTGGAGCCGGAAACCAATAGCAATCAACGGAGAATAATGGGAATAGTAAAGAATGGTACTGAAGAAGGCTATTATATAGACATTTTTCGTTCTACGCAAAATAAAGGAGATAATGTAAAAAATGAATATTTCTATCACAATCTGGGGCAAAATTTAGAATTGACAACATCAGATGAAACTCCATTAGATTTAAAACCTACTACAAAATTAGCCTTTGGTGATGGCGATTTGATGGCTTATGATTATATGTGGGATAAAAAATCAATCGAAACCAGTCAGGATTTTAAAGGGAAATTTAATCTAGCCTTAAAAGACAAAACAGTAAACATGAACCTGTGGATGCAGGGTCAGGCAGATAGAGAAATATTCTCGGTTCTTTCACCAAAATCAACTGCTTTGAGTCATGGTTTGTTACCGGATGATATTAATAATAGTCCAATACCAACATTGGTTGTAAGGCAAAATGGAGAAGCATGGAATCGACCATTTGTGGCTGTTTATGAGCCTGCTTTGAATAATGCAACGAATATTCAATCGGTGGATTATTTTGGAAAAAATGAGTTTGTGGGGATTCATGTGACCAATAAATCTGGCAAAGAAGATTTTATTTTTTCGAATACTAATGCTGATACAAAATTAACAGAACAACAATTTTCGGTAACGGGAACTTATGCTGTCATCAGTAAAAAAGCGGCTGATTTCACACTCTTCTTAGGTAATGGAAAAAATATTTCAAATGGAAATTATACCGTTGATTTAGGAAACGAAATTGCTTCATCAGTATTAAAAAGCGAAAATGGAACAATCTCTTTCAGTGCTGATACACCATCAACGCTGACAGTTTCAGTAGAAGAAAGAATCAAGAACGTTACTTTGACCGATGCAGCAGGAGTTATATACAAAGGGAATTACAACAAGAAAGAAAAAACGCTAAGTTTTAAATTGCCGGCAATGAGCTATCAAACGATTAAAATAGCCGTGAAATAATGAAGGTGTTTGTTAATACATATTTCAGATTTTATGTAATTCTGATATTGTGTGGGTTGACAATGGGGTGCAGTAATTTATCCAAACAAACCCAACAACGCAAAAATAATAGCGGATATGATTTTTCAGTTGTTGAGCATAAGATTCAAACTTGGATGGACAGCAGTTATTATTCTGGGGCATCAATTATAATTGTGAAAAATGATACTGTTGTTTATGAAAATATTTTTGGAAATTATAATAAAGATACCCAGGTGTTTATTGCCTCAGCTGGCAAATGGTTAGCTGCAGCTACGATAGCCTCAGTTGTTGAAAAAACAAGTCTTTCATGGGATGATAAGGTGAAAAAATGGCTTCCGGAATTTAAGGATGTAAAAGGAGAAGCCACTTTAAGACAGCTTTTTTCGCATACTTCCGGTTTTCCGGATTATCAACCTAAAGATTCGGTTACAGATAATTATCAAACATTGGAAGAATCGGTAAAACACATCGTTAATTTACCGGCCGATGCACAACCAGGAACTTCTTTTCATTATGGAGGATTAGCAATGCAGCTAGCCGGAAGAATGGCTGAATTGGCAACTGGGAAAGATTTTGAAACTATTTTTCAGGAGAATATTGCTATGCCTTTGGGGATGAAAAACACCCATTTTGTGCCAGTGGATGATAGTGGCGGGCATAGTCCCATGCTTGGAGGTGGTGCTAAAAGTACACTTTATGATTATGCTCATTTTTTGGAAATGATTAGTCATGATGGAAATTACAAATGGAAACAAATTTTAAAAAAAGAGTCAGTAGCAGCAATGCAAACAGACCAAGTGGGAAATGCCAAAATTGTTGATCCTGAATATGTAAAAAAGGTGCGAGTCGAAAACCATAATGGTGTTTATGGACTCGGTGAATGGAGAGAAGAATTGGACGCAATAGGCAATGCAGTATTAATTAGTAGTCCAAGTTGGGCGGGTGCTTATCCCTGGATTGATAAAACAACCAATACCTATGGCTTTTTTTTGACTCATGTAAATGTAGAAAAGGCTAATAAAGCCGGTTTTTCATCTTTCTATAACAGTCCAGTTTTGCCGATAATGGTTCGGGATGTGTATAAAAATAAGGCTTTGCCTAAGGAGGTAAAGACTGGCTTTATAAATGTTGGAGGTGCAAAATTGTATTATGAGGAATTGGGAAAAGGAGAGCCCCTAATTTTTATTCATGGTCATTCTTTCGATCATAGTGAATGGGATCCTCAGTTTTTTGAATTTGCAAAAAAGTACAGGGTTATCCGATATGATTGTAGAGGATATGGTTATTCGGATAAACCCAAAGAAGATTTAGCCTTTTTGCATGCAGAGGATCTTTTAAAGTTAATGAACAAGCTTAAAATTAAAAAAGCACATTTGGTCGGACTGTCGATGGGAGGTTTTATCGCTACAGATTTTCTGGCTTTACATCAAAACCGACTTTTATCAGTAACAGCAGCTAGTGGTGATATTTTTCCGGTTTCCGGACCATCTGAACCTTGGACAAAAGAACAATTGGCTGTTCGAAGAGCAGAAATAGAAAAAGTGAAGCAAAAAGGAACGATGAATCAAAAATGGGATTGGTTAAATGCTTTGATGCGTAACGGAGGAACTAATTTAGAAGGAATAAGAAGAGCTGTTTGGGATATGATTTACAAATGGGATCAATGGCAACCACTTCATGCAGAGCCTCGTCTGGTTTTAGGTAATGATGCAGTTTCCATTTTAAAGAAACAAAAAATAACCGTTCCGGTAATGGTTCTAACAGCTGAAGCCGATAAAAATCGTGTCAATCAATTATTGGCTTGTGTCCCAACTGCTGTACAAGTTTTGGTTCCAAATGCGGGGCATGTTAGTAATCTTGAAAATCCGGTTGATTTTAATCGATTGGTTATAGAATTTTTAAAAAACAAATAAAAGAAACAATGGTATTTAAAGAAAAATTTTGGTCACTAATTACAATGCTACTATTTGTATTTTGTGGAACATTTAAAATGTTAGCTCAGGAATTAGTGGTTTATAAAACAACTGAGGATATTTTAAAAAGCATGCACAATGATGATTTTTCAGTAAAAGTAAGAAAGCCGGGTGGAGAATGGAAAGACTTATTTGAGTATGGTGTAAAAGTGGATCAGGTATTAGGAACTGGACATTCGGTACAAAAAGCTTCGATGGCTTCTTTTGATTTTTCAGGAACTGTGGAAGTTTCGGTGACTTCGAATAAAGGGGCAATAAACAAAGCCAGAATAAGACCCTTGTCTTATGGGATAGAACCACAAATAAATGGGAACACCTTGAGTTTTTCGTTATCCAATCCTGCAAATTTATCAGTAGAAATCAACGATGATATTTTTCATAACCTCCATTTATTTGCAAACCCAATTGAAAAAAATGCTCCTAAGCCAAAAGATCGCAATGTGATTTATTTTGGCCCCGGAATTCATGAAATACCCAATCAAAAATTAAAAGTAGCTTCTAATAAAACCATCTATTTGGCTGGTGGAGCTGTTTTGAAAGGACAAATTGCATTAGATAGTGTTTCCAATGTAAATATATTAGGCAGAGGAATGGTGGATCAGGAAATCAGACTTGGAATACATATAGCCAATTCTAAAAATGTGAATGTTGAAGGCGTTTTTGCTTCACAGTGTTTAGCCGGCGGATCTGACGGCGTAAAAATCAACAATGTTAAAACCATTAGTTTTTTTGGCTGGGGAGATGGCATGAACGTAATGGCAAGTAACAATGTTTTTTATGATAGTGTTTTTATCCGCTCTTCTGATGACTGTACCACGGTGTATGGGACTCGAAAAGGATTTTTAGGTGGGTGTAGGAATATTGCAATGCAAAATTCAACACTTTGGGCAGATGTCGGCCATCCTATTTTGATAGGTACACATGGAAATAGTGAAAAACCGGATGTTCTTGAAAATTTGAAATATACTAACATTGATATTTTAGATCAAAAAGAGATGCAGGTGGATTATCAGGGCTGTCTGGGCATTAATGTGGGAGATAATAATCTGGCTAAAAATGTACTCTTTGAAAATATAAGGGTAGAAGATTTCAGGGAAGGGCAATTGCTTAACTTGAGAGTATATTATAATACTAAATATTGTACTGCACCGGGTTTAGGTATCGAAGACGTGGTTTTTCGTAATGTAAAGTACAATGGTAAAAATGCCAACTTATCTATAATAGCAGGCTATAATGAACAAAGGAAAATTAAGAATGTAAGCTTTGAAAACCTGATGATAAATGGCGTTTTGATATATGATGAAATGAATGGAAAACCCAAATGGTATAAAACGGCAGACATGGCTCGATTCTTTGTCGGAGAACATGTAGAGGGCGTTTCTTTTAAAATTAAATAAATAAGATAATGAAAATACGTTCCAAATTAAGTGTTATTCTAGGCAGTTTTTTTGTTCTGGGATATGCCTCCGGATGTTCAGTAAAAAACAAATTCAAGGGAATTAATATTGAGGTGAAAAATAATCTGGATTTCAACCGTAAGGAAATTGTAGGTATTCCAAGCGGTAAATTAGCGGGTTTATTAAAAAATACTTCAGAGAAAAATGTTCGTATTAAAATTCAGGGAGCTAAAGATTATTTAAGAACCCAATGGATTGATTATAATAATGATGGCGTAGGAGATGAATTGCTTTTTGAAGTGGATGTTAAAGCCAATAGTGTAGCAAATTATTCGATAGTTTCCGATACTGCGAAAGTTCCTGAAAGTAAGGTAAGAACTTATTCCCGTTTTGTTCCGGAGCGTATTGATGATTATGCCTGGGAGAACAACAAAGTAGCTTTTAGGGCTTATGGACCTACAGCACAGCAATTGGTAGAGCAACACAAAGAAGGTGGTACACTTTCCAGTGGTATTGATCTTTGGCTTAAAAAAGTAGATTATTCTATTATTGATAGCTGGTACAAAAAAAATGTAGAAAGTCCGGGATATTACCACATCGAACACGGTGAGGGCTATGATCCCTATCATGTAGGAGCCAGCCGGGGTAACGGTGGAGCAGGAATTTGGGAAAATGACAGTTTACAGGTAGCTAAAAATTATATCAGTTATAAAACAATTGCAACAGGACCACTACGTACGGTTTTTGAATTGACTTATGCACCCTGGAGTAGTTATGGAGTTCAGGAAACCAAAAGGATTTCATTGGATTTGGATTCCAATTTTTCAAAATTTGAAATTAGCCTTCGTTCAGATAAAAAGATACCAAATTATACACTGGGAATTACGCTGCATGAGAAGAAAGGCGAAGTCAATATCAACAAAATTAACGGATGGTTTCGTCATTGGGAACCCATAGATAGTTCTTTTGTAGGCGAAGGTATCGTTGTTAATCCTGAAGTGGTAAACACAGCTTTTGCTAATGATTCTAAAACGCCGGACCAAAGTAATTTGTTAATAGTCACTAATCCTGCAGCTAAACTGACTTATTATGCCGGTTTTGCATGGACAGGAAGCGGACAGGTTTCAGATGTTACCCAATGGGACGAAATGCTTGCCAAGCAGGCAAAAATTATTGCTAATCCTTTATCAGTTATAATTAAATAATGAAAAGAAGAGCATTTATAGAACAAATTAGTTTAGGAGGAGCAGCAATGATGTTGCTTCCTTCTGGATTTTCTTTTGCCTCTACTAAGCCATTAGATTCAGCTGAATTGGCTGAATTTGATATGTTCTTTAAAAATCCACCTAATTCTTCTAAACCATGGGTTTTTTGGCAATGGATGAACGGAAACATTTCCAAAGAAGGTATTACGCTCGATTTGGAGGCCATGCAGCGTATGGGAATTGGTGGTGCTTTGTGTTTCAATAATGCAGTAGGAATTCCTCGTGGAGCTGTAGATTATGCCAGCGAAGAATGGTTAGAAATGGTGCATTATGCTACAGCCGAATGCCAACGATTAGGAATGTTGTTGATGCTTCACAATGGAGCAGGATATTCCGGTTCAGGAGGTCCTTGGATAACTCCAGAAATGAGCATGCAACAATTGGTCTGGACAGAAAAACAAGTTAAAGACAGTAAAAATATAGCGGTTGATCTTTTGCAACCTCAGGCCAAAGAAGGGTATTATTGTGATGCCTATGTTTTAGCTTATCCATCATTATCTGTTGAAAATGGTACCATGCGGGAGCAATTGAACAAAATGTTTTTGGATGGAAAACAAATAGATAAAACTATTTTATTAGATCAGGATTCGAATTCTAAAATTAGAATGGAGCCTACTAAACAGGAATCAGCTGTTTTACTGTTGGAATTTAAGAGTCCGTTTGAAGCCAGATCGATAACGATTACCCGTAAACCGGAAGAACCCAAAGATTTATTTGATGGACCTAGGGATTATCCTCCGAAATTTATTTTGGAAGCTTCTGTGGATGGGATTTTGTATACTGAAGTTTGTACTTTTAATACACCTGAATTAAGGGAAATGGATACGCCTGCTATGCAGAATTTTGAGGCAGTAAAGGCAAAATATTTCAGATTGTTGACTAAAGAAGCTACTTGGTTGTCCTCAATTGAATTGAGTTCAGGGCCAAGATTAGCCGGGTGGCCGGGTAAAGCCAATTGGACACATGGAAGTCCAGTAGCCAATCAACCTGAAGTTGAGCAGGGATTACTGATTCATCCCGAACAGGTAATTGATGTAACCTCTTTTCTGACGAAAGAAGGGCGTTTGCATTGGAATGCACCAAAAAAGACCAATTGGACTCTTGTCAGAATCGGACACACCACAACGGGGGAAATGCCTGCGGCTCATCCGGATTCAGCTGCCGGATTGGAAGTGGATAAATTTAGTATAGACGCGGTGAATTTTCATTATGAAAAATTTCTGTCCAAAATTATTAAAAAATTAGACCCTTATACAGGAAAGGCTTTTCAAGGTTTTACCACTGATTCATGGGAGGCAGGGAAACAAAACTGGTCGTTACAATTGCCGGAAGAGTTCCACAAAAAACGCGGCTATGAAATAGGAGCTTGGCTATTGACGATGACAGGAAGAATTGTAGGTTCTGTTGAAGAAAGTGAACGTTTCCTTTGGGATATGAATAAAACACAGGCAGAACTGCTTTCTGAAAATTATTATGGTCACATGCAAAAGCTATGTCATCAGCATAATCTACAGTACCATGCGGAATCTTATGGGGACGGAAATTTAGACAGTTTGCAGGCGGGACAGTATTTGGATGTTCCCATGGCAGAGTTTTGGACGCGATATATTTACGGAAGTGAAATGACTTCTAAACAGGCTGCTTCTATCGGACATGCTTATGGCAAAAAAGTTGTTGCTGCCGAGGCTTTCACAGGAATGCCGTTGACTAGTAAATGGACAGAATATCCGTATTCGCTTAAAGCGGAAGGGGATTTTTTCTATACGTTGGGAATTAACCGATTGGTTTTTCATGTTTTTGTGCATCAACCCTATACCACTGGATTTCCGGGGATGACCATGGGACCTTTCGGAACCCATTTCGACCGAAATAATACCTGGACAGAACAGGCTTATGGCTGGATTAACCATGTGAGAAGAGCACAGTATTTATTGCAACAAGGACTGTCCGTTGTAGATGTGTGCTATTTTAAGGGTGATGAAGCTGTTTCAGGAATTCCTGATTTGTATGCCAATGGTTATTTACCGGCAGGGTATCGAGGGGATGTAATTGGAAGAGATGCTTTGTTGACCCGATTTATGATTGACAACGGCAAAATAGTACTGCCTGATGGCATGCAATATAAAGTTTGCATACTCGCTAGTGTTAAAGGCTTAATGCCTGAAACAGCCCAAAGAATAAAGGAGTTGGTCGCTCAGGGAATGGTATTGATCGTACAGAATAAACCTGAAAAGTCTTTGGGACTTTTGAAAGGGGATTTAGTAGTACAAAATACCATAAATGAATTGTACGGTACACTTGATGGTGTTGCTGTGAAAAGAAGCACTTTTGGCAAAGGGAAATTGTTCTGGGGAATTCCGCTTAACGAAGTGTTCCAGGAATTAAATATAGAACAGGATTTTTATTATACCGCAGCACAACAAGATGCTACGATTCATTATACGCATAAAAAATTGGAGGACAAGGAGTTTTTCTTTGTGTCTAATCATAAACGAAGAAAAGAAGTAGTATCCTGCTCTTTTAGGATTTCAGGATTTGCTCCGGAACTTTGGGACAGTGAAACAGGAGATATTATTCAAGCGCCATTGTATGAGATAAAGGATGGACGAACCCATTTAACTTTAGAGTTTGAACCAGCCGGAGCTTATTTTGTGGTTTTCAGAAAGAAAATAACTGCATCAGGATTTGATGCTATTGCAAAAGATGGCCAGCTTTTATTATCTACTAAAGCTTTCGAAAAACCACAAGCGGGCAAATATAAAGAGGTAATTAACGATTTTGCCATCAGCTTCTGGGCCAAACCGGATACCTATGCCCACAATGGAAAGAGTATGTTTTTTCATCCTTTGGAAGGAGAAAAAGTATTTGGTAAAGGACATGCCACTTGCGGAATTAGTCTTGGCCAAAATGGAGTGAAAGTATATGAATGTGCTTCGGGTAAATCAACATTGGTTTTAGAATCACTAATGCCTATTGCAGGATGGACACATTTTGCATTGGCTTATAAAAATGGAAAACCACAGTTGTATATCAATGGAATTTTTGATAAAGAAGGAACAGCTTCACTGTATAAAGTACATCCAGGCATTGAGTCCATTCCGAATCCGAACCAATTTAGCAGTTATTTTGAAGGAAATGGCACCAAACCGGTTTTGCATCTAAGTAATGTTGAAAATAAAATACAATCAGAATATCAAAAAGGATTGCCCGATTTGGATTTAATCTCGCCGTTGATTTTTACCAATAAATCCAATACGTTCTTATTTACTCAAAATGGGGAATATGAATTTTCAGGAAAAAAGACAGCAAAAATTGTAATTAAGGATTGTAAACAACAACCCATTGAAACTAAATGGCAGGTTCAATTTTCAGGAAAAGCGGGAATCCCGAATCCTATTGAGTTGGATAAATTAAAATCATTGCGCTTTCATGATGATTTTGAAGTGAAGCATTTCTCGGGAACGGCGACCTATTTTAATTCGATACACTTGAAAAAAGCCGATTTTATCGAAGGAAGAAAATTGCTATTGGATTTAGGTAGAGTAGAGGTAATTGCCAAACTTTTTGTGAATGGGAAAGAAGTGTCTTTATTATGGAAAGAGCCTTATTGGGCTGACATTACCGCATTTGTGAAATCGGGAGAAAACGAGATAAGAATTGAGGTAACCAACTTATGGAGCAATCGATTAATCGGTGATGAATGGTTGCCAGCTGAAAATAAGTTTAGCAAACATAAATTCATAGAGAAATTACCAGATTGGTATGTTCATAATGGTAAGAAACCGGGAGACCGAAAAGCTTTTTCGGTCTGGAAAAATTTTGAAAGAACAGAGCCTTTATTAGAATCAGGACTTTTGGGGCCAGTGAAATTAAATTACGCAATGGAAAAAAAGATATGACATTCAGTAGGCTTTTAATGATGTTTAAATAGAATAAAAATATAGATGATTGATAAAAAATTTTTTTTTAGCGTTGGTATTTTAATTATTAGTGGATGTAGTTCTATTGATAAGAAGAATAGACTTGACATTTATCAAAATAAAAAAGGCTATTATATTTCCAAAGTTTGGCAATCAGACCGAGGTGATGGAACTTATACTAATCCCATTTTGTATACCGATTATTCCGATCCCGATGTGATTCGGGTAGGGAATGACTATTACATGACTGCCAGTAGTTTCAATTGTACTCCGGGTTTACCCATTTTGCATTCTAAAGATTTAGTGAATTGGCAGATTATCAATTATGCTTTGGACAAACAAATTCCTGAAGCAGTGTTTGATATTCCTCAACACAGTAAAGGAGTTTGGGCACCGGCGATACGTTTTCACAAAGGCGAATTTTATATTTATTGGGGCGATCCTGATTTTGGGGTTTACATGATTAAAACCAAAGATATTTATGGAAAATGGTCAAAACCAGTATTGGTAATGGCCGGAAAGGGAATCATTGATCCCTGTCCGTTTTGGGAGGGAGAGAATGCCTACTTGGTTCATGCCTGGGCTGGAAGTCGGGCAGGGATTAACAGCGTGCTTACTATTAATAAAATGAATCACGAAGGGACAGCTGTGTTGGATGAAGGGCAAAATGTATTTAATGCACACGATAAACATCATACCATGGAAGGGCCTAAATTGTATAAAAAAGAGGGCTATTATTACATTTTTGCTCCTGCTGGCGGAGTGGAAACAGGATGGCAGGTAGTTATGCGTTCCAAAAATATATACGGCCCTTATGAAGACAAAATTGTTTTGGAACAAGGCAGTACTGCTATCAATGGTCCGCATCAGGGAGCCTGGGTAACCACTCCGGATGATAATTCATGGTTTATTCATTTTCAGGATCAGGGAATTTACGGCCGTGTATTGCATTTGCAGCCTGTGCAGTGGAAAGATAATTGGCCTCTAATAGGGAAAGATTTAGACGGTAATGGAGTAGGTGAGCCAATACTTTCTGGTGCAAAACCCGTAATAGGGAAAAATTTACCGATAATACATCCGGTGGAAAGTGACGAATTTACAAACGGAAAACCGGGTTTACAATGGCAATGGTATGCTAATTCTTCTGTAAAATGGAGTGCCCAAATCCCGGGAACAGATTATTTGAGACTTTTTGCCATCAGTCAGAAAGAAGAACCTAATTTGTGGAACGTGCCTAATTTATTATTACAAAAATTACCGGCACCAAATTTTACTGCTACAACTAAAGTAAAATTGACAACCGAATGGCAAACTTCAGGCAAGAAAGCAGGCTTGTTGTTAATGGGAAAAACCTATACTTATTTGGCAATTGCTTTTCATGATAACCAATATTGGGTGCAACAAATAAGTTGTACCAATGCGAATAAAGGAACAGCAGAAAAAATAATAGCCGAAAAAGCTTTGGTTTCAAACGAAGTGCAGCTGCGTATGAAAATTACAGCTCCTAATGCTGGTTGCCGATTCAGTTACAGTGAAAATGGGACTGATTTTTTTGAAATAGGAGAAGAAGCTAAAGCTGAAAAAGATTTATGGATTTCGGCCAAAATAGGAATTTTTGCCATCAGTGAGCCCAATGTTAGAATGGGAGGTTATGCTGATTTTGACTGGTTTAGAATAACGAAATAAAAAACAAAAATGAAGACAAACAAATTTTATCACTTACTGGGATTATTCCTTTGTACGTTAGCTACTCAGGCGCAATTTATTCTTGAGGAAACTGTTCAAAAATTGAAGTCACCGGATGGGGCTTACGAGTTTACTTTTTATCAAAAAAAGAATCATTCCAATGATAAACAAATGTACTATACGCTTTCTTACAAAGGAAAATCGGTTGTATTGGAATCAGAATTGGGTGTTTTGATAGAAAATCAGACTTTCGAATCAGCTCTTGCAATACCCAATGATAGCTGTAAGGTTTGGGGAGAGAATTTGAATTTTATCGATGCTAAACGAAATACTACTAATGAAAGCTGGAGGCCGGTTTATGGTGAAAATTCGACTATTCGAAATAATTACAATGAGATGACCATCTCGTTTCGAAAAGGAGAAACTGTAAAGCAAGTTTCAACAGATGGTTACGATAAGAATAAAAGTTATTTTATGAACGTGATTGTTCGTTCTTACAATGAAGGAGTTGCTGTTCGATACCATTTTCCGGAACCAACGAATGGTTTGTTTCTTCATATTATAGGAGAACAAACGCAGTTTACCATGCCCGAAGGGACTTTGGCTTATTATGAACCTTGGGCACAGGGACCAATTTCATTACTTCCTTTAAAAGATTGGAAAGGGCAGAGCGAACGTCCGCTTACAATGAAATTAACCAATGGTTTAACTGTAGCCATTGCCGAAGCACAGATGACCGACTATGCCCGTATGAAATTCAGTCTCAATGCTGTAAAACCCAATACACTTCAGGCAACGCTTTACGGTAGTGTAGATGTAATTCCTGCTTATTTTACGCCTTGGCGTGTCATTATGGCTGCTGATAAAGGAACTGATTTAATCCTAAATAAAGATATTATTCTGAATTTGAATCCCGAAAATCAATTGAAGGATGTGTCATGGATTAAGCCGGGAAAAGTAATTCGAGTGGCCAAATTGACGCAGGCAGATGCCAAAAAATGTGTTGATTTTGCTACTGAACGCGGTTTGCAATACATTCATCTCGATGCGGGCTGGTATGGACCTGAAATGAAAATGAGTTCTGATGCTACTAAGGTTTCAGAAACAAAAGATATCAATATAGCTGAACTATCGGCTTATGCGGCTTCAAAAGGCATTGGGCTTTGGGTGTATGTAAACCAACGTGCTTTGATACAACAATTGGATTCCATTTTGCCTTTGTATAAAAAATGGGGGATTAAAGGAATTAAATTTGGTTTTGTGCAGGTAGGAAATCAACGCTGGTCGACCTGGTTGCATGAGGCGGTTAAAAAATGTGCAGAATATAATTTGATGGTGGATATTCATGATGAGTATCGCCCAACAGGTTTTAGCAGAACTTACCCTAATTTGATGACGCAGGAAGGAATTCGTGGCAACGAAGAAATGCCTGATGCCGATCATAATGCTATTTTACCTTTTACGCGTTTTTTGGCCGGAGCTGCCGATTATACCATTGCTTATTATAATAATCGTATTCAAAATACGCATGCGCATCAATTGGCTTTGTCGGTGGTTTATTATAGTCCAATTCAGTTTTTGTATTGGTACGACCAACCGTCAGCTTATCAGGGAGAACCGGAAATCGAATTTTTTGATAAGGTTAAAACAGTTTGGGATGAAACAAAAGTACTTAATGGAGAAGTGGGAGAATATGCAACTGTAGCGCGTAGAAGTGGTGCCGATTGGTTTGTGGGAGCGATTACCAATAAGCAAGCCCGAAAAGTAAGTATTCCAACCGCTTTTCTTGTAAAAGGGAAGAAATATATTGTGAAGTCTTTTCAAGATAATAATGCGATTCAAACCCGTACTAAGGTAGCGGTTTCAGAGCAAAAAATAAAAGGAGGACAAGTATTGACTTTTGATTTAAAAGCCAGTGGTGGTATAGCATTAATCATTTCTGAAGTTCCTAAAAACTAGCTTAGTTTAAGATGAAAAAGATAAATTATATACTTCTTTGTTTTAGTTTTTTTTGTCTCAGCAGTTATGCTCAGGTTTGGCAATGGAGCGTAAAGTTGAATAATACGATTTCTCCGGAAACCAATGATAATCCGCAAGCTTTTTTGTGGGTGCCAGAAAATTGTAAGCAAATTAAAGGGGTAGTGTTTGGACAACACAACATGATAGAAGAAGGGATGCTAGAAAATTCCTATTTCAGAAAAGTAATGACTGAACTTGGTTTTGCTGAGGTTTGGGTAACTCCTGTAGTTAGTTGGACTTATGATACCAGCAAAAATGAAGAAAAGATCATTGATGCAATGTTCAAATCATTGGCTGAGGTTTCGGGTTATCAGGAGTTGGCTTACGCACCGGTTGTTCCTATTGGGCATTCGGCAATGGCGAGTTTTCCCTGGAATTTTGCGGCTTTTAATCCGGATAGAACCCTTGCCTTGGTTTCTGTACACGGAGATGCACCCCAAAGTAATTTGACAGGAAGTGGTAAACCCAATCCTGATTGGGGCAATCGAAATATTGACGGAATTCCGTCGTTGTTTGTAATGGGAGAGTACGAATGGTGGGAGAAAAGGATACAGCCTGCTTATGCTTATATTGCAAAACATCCTGAGAGTGTAATTACCCTATTTGCCGATGCAGGACATGGTCATTTTGATTATTCGGATGGAATGGTTAAATATGTTGCAGATTACATTCGTGAAGCTGCTAAAAGGCGACTTCCTGCTAAAATGCCTTTGGCAAATTATCCAAATCTTAAAAAAGTAAAACCGGATTCGGGTTGGTTAATGGATAAATGGAGAAAGGATTCGGTTCCAAAATTCAAGCCTGCCCCTTTTAACCAATTTGTTGGTGATAGAAATACAGCTTCCTGGGTTTTTGATGAAAAAATAGCAAATGCAACCGAAGTTTTTTATGCTCAGGCCCGTGGAAAGAAAAAGCAGTATATTGGCTTTAAACAAAATGAGAAAATAGTAACGCCCGAAAAAACGCATGCTAATTTTCAGCTGAATTTCAAACCTTTAAATGACGGAATAAGTTTTGTAGTAGTCCCTTTTTTCTCGGATAGTTTAAGATTAAAACCAGTTAGTGATTTTGCCCAAACTAAACTTCTGATTGATCGGATTTGTGGTCCGGTGAAAAAAATAAACGATACCACTTTTCAAATTAGATTTGATAAACTGGGTTTCAATAATACAAAACGCAGTAATGATATTTGGCTTTTGACTCACAATAATGGCGATGTCATTTATAAAAGTGCTGTCCAACAACTGCATTTGCGATTTCCTATCGTTAACAAAGAAGGAAAACCACAAACGATTGATTTTTCTCCAATAGTTAATGTAAAAGCAGACGTAAGGACAATTGTGTTGAATGCCAAATCGAGTGCCGGAGCTAAAGTAAGTTATTATGTAAAAGAAGGACCTGCTTATGTGAAAGACAATAAACTGCATTTTACTAAAATTCCGCCAAGGTCAAAATTCCCGGTAAAAGTTTCTATCGTGGCTTGGCAATATGGAGTAGCAGGAACATTACAGTCAGCTCAGCCAGTCGAACAAAGCTTTTTTATTGTAAAATAACCGAATCCGAAATGATTTAAAGGAGCAGTTAATCTTAGTCAGATTAGCTGCTTTTTTGTTTTTAGGGACAATATTCTTTCTGTTTTAAAAGTCAATTAACGGTATTATGAGTTCATTTTAAATGGAACTTTTCATTTAAAATTTTGATGCTGTTTTTTCAGAATAGAATAACTCATAAAATAAGACAGAAAATAGTTGTTTTTACTCATGTATTTGATAGCCAAAAGATAAAAAATCTGTTAAGAGTAGCATTCCTTAGTTTTTTGTCTCATAAGAACTATAATTTATAGTGTTTGCATCATAATTTATCTATTAAGTTTTTAATTCTGACTAACATTGAATGTTTTTATGATGCTAATAAAACAGCGTATAAATCAAGGGAGAAAATCATTCGGCTGAATGAATTTTAGAGGGAGAAAATTTCGAAACAAAAATTAATAAATGTTACTATTTAGAGCTTAAAATTAGAACTAAAATAATTTAAAAAAATATATGAAATACGGTACAATTAAATGTTTAGTTCTTGTTGTTGGATTGTCAATAAATATGAATGGGCAATCGCACTATCCCGGACAACACGAGGGGAAATTAAAACTGGATGATACCAAAAATGCAAAGGTTTTGGGATTTAACCTCCAAGATGTAAAATTACTGGACAGTCCATTTAAGGATAATATGCTGTGCGAAAGTAAATGGATTTTGAGTATCGATGCCAGGCGATTGTTACACAGTTTTAAAACCAATGCAGGTGTATTTAGTGATTTGGAAGGAGGTTATTTTAAGGTTGATAAATTAGGCGGTTGGGAATCTTTGGATTGTGATCTTAGGGGGCATAGTACCGGGCATATCCTTTCCGGTCTGGCTTTATTATATGCTGCTACGGGAGAGAACAAGTATAAAATTAAGAGTGACAGCTTAGTTACAGGATTAGTTGAGGTACAAAAAGTGCTGAATCAAAAAGGTTATTTAAGTGCGTTTCCTCAAAACTTAATAGATCGAGCTATTGCAGGAAAAAGTGTTTGGGCGCCATGGTACACCCAGCACAAACTTTTTTCGGGTTTAATGGATCAATATCTTTATTGTGATAGTAAACCAGCATTGGAAATCGTTAAAGGAATGGCTGATTGGGCTTATGAAAAGCTGAAGCCCTTGACTGATGAAGAGCGTAAAAGAATGCTTAAAAATGAGTTTGGAGGAATGAATGACTCTTTTTATACTCTATATGAAATTACGGGTGACAACAAATATAAATTTCTTGCTGAATTTTTTTATCATGAAGAGGCACTGGATCCGCTTTTGAGTAAAGTAGACAATCTCAATAAAAAACACGCCAATACTTACATTCCTAAATTGATAGGGCTTTCCCGTAATTATGAACTAGAAGGGGGTGACAAAAATCGTGAGATTCCTGAATTCTTCTGGAATACGGTTGTTAATCATCACTCATTTATTACGGGTAGCAATAGTGATAAGGAGAAATTTTTTGAACCGGATCATCTTTCTGAACATCTAAGCGGTTATACGGGAGAGTCTTGTAATGTGTATAATATGTTAAAACTTACCCGCCATTTATATGGCTATAACCCACAAATAAAATATGTGGATTATTATGAAAAAGCACTTTACAATCACATCTTAGGGCAACAGGATCCTAAAACGGGAATGATTGCTTATTTCCTGCCTATGAAACCCGGTGCACATAAAGTTTACAGTACGCCCGAAAATTCATTTTGGTGTTGTGTGGGAAGTGGTTTTGAAAATCAGGCAAAATATGGGGAATTTATCTATTACCATGATAACAAAGGTTTGTATGTAAATCTTTTTATTCCGTCAGAATTGAACTGGAAAGAAAAAGGAATTGTCGTAAAACAGCAAACCAATTTTCCAAATTTAGGCAATACCCAACTCACTCTTAGTACTGCTAATCCGGTTAGTATGCCAATTAGTATTAGATATCCATCATGGGCAGCTAATGCTGAAGTGAAAATAAACGGAAAAAAGCAAACCATTAAAGCTAAGCCGGGGAATTATATGGTATTAGACCGTAAATGGGATAATGGAGATGCCATTGAAGTTTCATTTGATATGCAAATCAAAGTCAATCCAACATCCGATAATCCCAAAGTTGCGGCTGTAACCTATGGACCTATAGTGTTGGCTGGTGCAATGGGAACAGAAGGCATGCTTGAACCAGCACCTTATAGTAATCCAAAGCTATATAATGATTATTATACCTATGATTACCATGTTCCTGGAAGTGTTTCTAATCAGTTGAATCTGGATGGAAAAAAATTAGAAAAAAGCATCATTAAAGAAAATGACAATACTCTAAAGTTTAAAATAAAAGGAACAGCGAATACTTTGAAACCAATTTATGATATACACCGTGAAAGGTACATCGTTTATTGGAATTTAAATAAATAAGGATTTATATATAATTTACTATGAATATTAAACAACAAATTTTAGGTTCCATTGTTGCAACTTTAATGCTGGTGGGCTGTGGAAGTACTATTACTAATACTAAATTGGATGATAAATTGGATGTGGATGCACAATTAGCTTATTGTGTGAAACAATCGTCGAATGCCTTAAAATTAATACCCAATGATGGTTCGATTCCAAGGAGTATTCCATCTGAAAGTAAACAATGGAAATTTGTAGATTATAAGGATTGGACAAGTGGTTTTTGGCCGGGTCAACTTTGGTATTTATATGAATCTACGGCGGACCATAAATGGGAAACCGCTGCAGATAAATTCACCAATTATTTAGCACCACTTGCTGTCACTCCTGCATTAGATCACGATTTAGGTTTTCAGGTTTTCAATAGTTATGGGAATGGTTATCGTTTGACAAAAAATCCGGAATACAAAAAAGTGATTTTAAAAACAGCCGATACTCTGGCTACACTTTTCAATCCAAAAGTGGGTACAATCTTGTCCTGGCCTCGTGAAGTCCCTAATATGGAATGGCCACAACATAATACGATCATGGACAACATGATTAATCTGGAACTATTGTTTTGGGCATCTAAAAATGGAGGTAGTAAATCATTGTATGATATGGCCGTTAGTCATGCTACAGTTACGATGAAGAATCATTTCAGGCCTGATTATACTTCCTACCATGTAGTAGTTTATGATAAAGAAACAGGCAAAAAAATAAAGGGGGTAACACATCAGGGCTATAGTGATAGCAGTATGTGGGCTCGCGGTCAATCCTGGGCTATATACGGTTATACGATGGTTTACAGAGAAACAAAAGATCCTAAATTTTTAGATTTTGCGCATAAGGTTAGCCGTGTTTATTTAGACCGATTGCCAAAGGATTTGATTCCGTATTGGGATTTTGATGATCCAACGATTCCAAATGCGCCAAGAGATGCTTCGGCAGCTGCAGTTGTAGCTTCGGCTCTTTTGGAATTGTCAACTTATACCCAGGATAGCGTGTTGGCCAAAGAATATTTGGATAAGGCCGAAGGAATGCTAAAAGAGCTTTCGGATAATTACCAAAGTAGAAATACGAATACCGCACTTTTACTACATTCAACAGGACACAAACCTGCCGGTTCAGAAATTGATGCTTCCATCATTTATGGCGATTACTATTATGTAGAAGCTTTGTTAAGGTATAAAAAACTGAAAGCAGGTGAGAAACCATTATTGACTTATAAATTCAATTAGAAAGAATAAAAATTAACCAAATAAAAATTAAAATGAAAAACAAAAAAATAATATACTGGTCTATTGTTGTAGCATTGGCCGGATTTTTATTCGGTTTTGATACCGTAGTAATTTCGGGAGCCGACAAACAATTGCAGCAATTATGGGGATCTTCAGATTTGTACCATGGATTGGTGGTTATGTCTTCGGCACTTTGGGGAACAGTAATTGGAGCTATTTTTGGAGCTATTCCTACCAATATTTTAGGAAGAAAGAAAACATTAGTATTAATAGGTGTTTTGTTCTTTCTTTCGGCTGTAGGAACTGCTTTTGCAAATGATGCTGTTGTTTTTTCAATTTTCCGATTTTTAGGAGGACTTGGAATTGGAGCTTCAACTATTGCAGCACCAACTTATGTTTCTGAGATTGCTCCGGCAAAAGACAGAGGGAAATTAGTTGCATTGTATCAGTTCAATATCGTATTTGGTATTTTGATAGCTTTTCTATCGAATTATTTATTACAGGATATTGGCGAAAATTCCTGGCGATGGATGTTAGGAGTACAATCTGCTCCGGCTTTAATATATACTTTATTGGTTTTCGGAATTCCGGAAAGTCCGCGTTGGATTTTTGAGTATAAAAAAGACCGTGAAAAAGCGATTGCTATTTTAAAACAAGTCAATTCAGATGAAGAAGTAGCATCAGAAATTGCAGCAATGGAAAATGAAAAACAGCATGAAGTACTCGATGAGTCTATTTTTATGAAAAAATATAGAAAGCCATTGTTATTAGCTTTCTTTATTGCCTTATTCAATCAGTTTTCAGGAATTAATGCTTTCTTATACTATGCGCCGCGTATTTTTGAATTGGCGGGTCTTGAAAAATCGGCTTCTTTTTTCAGTAGCATCGGAATTGGCGTAGTAAACCTAATTTTTACGCTGATTGGAATTTCATTGATTGACAAATATGGAAGAAAGACCCTGATGTATTTAGGTTCTGTTGGATATGTGATTTCTTTAGGATTAGTAACTATGGCTTTTTATTTTGAATGGAAAGGGATGGCTGTACCGTTATTTTTCTTTTTATTCATAGCATCACATGCTGTAGGTCAGGGGTCAGTAATTTGGGTATTTATTTCCGAATTATTTCCTAACAAACTCAGAGCAGCAGGAACTTCTTTTGGAACATCCGTTCATTGGGTTTTGGCAGCCTTGATTCCTTCTTTTATTCCGTTTTTGTTTAAAGAAATTGGAGCAACAACCGTTTTTAGTATTTTTTGTCTGATGATGGTTTGGCAATTGCTTTGGGTTTTCTTTAAAATGCCGGAAACCAGAGGAAGAACCCTGGAAGAATTATCAGAAAGTCTTTCGACACAAAGTGAATTAAATCGTAATCAAAATAATTTTAAAGTAGAACAAAATGAATTTATTTAACCTTGAAGGTAAAACAGCGTTAATAACAGGAGGAATTCACGGATTAGGAATGGCAATGGCTGAAGGATTAGCCAAAGCCGGAGCAGAATTAATCATTACCAATAATGTTCAGGAAACTTTGGATGTGGCTATTGAGCACTATAGAAAATCAGGTTTTACAGCTACAGGCTATGTTTTTGATGTAACTGATGAGGTAGAAGCCGAAAAGCAAGTGGCTGCCATGGTAGCCAATCATGGTAAAATTGATATTTTGGTTAACAATGCCGGAATTATTTTACGTGTTTTAGCTATCGATATGCCGGTTTCTGATTTCCGTAAAGTAATTGACGTAGATTTAGTGGGACCATTTATCATGTCTAAATTGGTTGCCAAAGGAATGATTGCGCGTCAGTCGGGTAAGATAATCAATATCTGTTCAATGATGAGTGAATTAGGTCGTGATAATGTGAGTGCTTATGCTTCGGCCAAAGGAGGATTAAAAATGCTAACCAGAAATTTAGCTACTGAATGGGCAAAACATAATATTCAGGTAAATGCTATTGGACCAGGCTATTTTGCTACGTCACAAACAGCGCCAATTCGCGTGGATGGTCATCCGTTTAACGATTTTATCATTAGCAGGACACCAGCAGGACGTTGGGGAAATCCGGAAGATTTAGCCGGAACAGCAGTTTTCTTAGCATCTGAAGCCAGCAATTTTGTGAACGGTCAGGTAATTTATGTAGATGGAGGAATTTTGGCGACTATTGGAAAACCCTCTAACGAATAATAGTTGTTTTAAAGAAATTAAAAATGAATTTGAATATATCTAATACTATTGATAAAAAAGTAATTTTCGAACAGATTGCAGCAGAATTAAAGAAGCAGAATTTTACTATTGTTCAACAAGATGCAACAAGACTCTGGGGCGGTTTTTTCGTAATTGATGAAAATCAGGCAGCTGTTTTTGCCGCAAAATTTTTTCCTCATCTTGAAATGGATAAAATAAAGATAACAAATAAGCTAAGCCCTAAAATATTAGTTGTTGCTCCAGATAAGCGATTGTCATGGCAATATCATTTTCGCAGGGCTGAAATCTGGAAAATTGTAGCCGGTATTGTGGGTGTAAAAACAAGTTCAACAGATGAAGAAGGAGAAATTCAACAGCTTACCCCCGGAGATTTTATTCAAATGAATAAAGGAGAACGCCATCGTCTAATTGGTTTAGATTCATGGGGAGTTGTTGCTGAAATCTGGCAGCACACCGATCGAGAAAATCCTTCCGATGAAGAGGATATCGTTCGTTTACAGGATGATTTTGGGAGGTAGTAAATGGTAAAATAAGTTTAATTGAAATCAAATAAATGTCTAATCATTATTATAAGAGATCGTGAGTTATTAAATTTATAAAAAAGAATACAAGTTTTTTAATGAGCTTTGGTACGGCTTTTCCAATATTAATAAGACTTGCGTAAAAACCACCTTCGATAGGGTAGATTTAAGTCCAGTAGCTTGTTAGATATATATCTTTTAGTTTTGGAAAAGGAAAGTCTAATTCATCGTCTAAATAATCTTTATCGTAAAGAAAATCAATGATAGGTTGGTATTCTTTCTTGTCTTTAAACAAGTCTTTTAATTGATTTTTAAGGTAAATGAAATCAATAACTATATGTTTTACGGATACTTGAGTTTTCATAATTACTGTTTTAATGTAAAATTAGTAATTATTTTTCATGAAAATTGTGGGGATAATGTGAGGATATATTGTAAATAAAAAACCCTAACCAACTGATTTGTAGTTGTTAGGGTTTGATTCCGCGGAGAAAGAGGGATTCGAACCCCCGGACCTGTTACAGTCAACAGTTTTCAAGACTGCCGCATTCGACCGCTCTGCCATTTCTCCAGTATGTTGCTATCATTTTGTGATTGCGAGTGCAAATATAGGAGGTTTTTATTGATAAAAAAATATATTTGAACAAAAAAATCAGCTATTTTTTATAGCTGATTTAACTGTTTTATTCTGTGGGAGTTAATTTTTTAGTTTTTTGAAATAATTCTTTAGTAGTGTACATATTCTGTGATTTCTAAACCATAACCAATCATTCCGACACGTTTGGTTTGTGTACTATTAGATACCAATCGTATTTTTGAAATATCGATATCGTGTAATATTTGGGCTCCAATTCCGTAATCTTTAATGTCAATGACTACTTTAGGAGCTTTCATTGTTCCTTCGGCCTGAAGTGTTTTTAATTCTGTAATACGATTAAGGAGATTTACTGCCGACATATCCTGATTGATAAAAATTACTGCACCACGCCCGTTTTCGTTGATTATTTTAAACATATCGTCTAATTGCTGGTCAACGTTATTGGTTAAAGTACCTAATAAATCATTATTTACCTGAGAGGAGTGAATACGTGTCAAAATAGGTTCTCCGGTATTCCAGGTTCCTTTTGTTAAAGCAATATGAATTTGTTTATTAGTAATTTGCTCGTAAGCTCTTAGGCGGAAAGTTCCAAAGCGGGTATTGATATCAAAATCTTCTTTTTTGACAATGATACTATCGTGTTGCATTCTGTAAGCAACAAGCGCTTCGATAGAAACTACTTTGATATCGAATTTTTTTGCAATTTTCACCAATTGAGGTAAACGAGCCATAGTACCGTCTTCGTTCATTACTTCGACAATAACTCCTGCCGGTTTAAAGCCTGCTAATCTGGCAAAATCTATCGCAGCTTCAGTATGCCCCGTTCTTCTTAAAACACCACCTTCTTTAGCAATTAAAGGGAAGATATGTCCAGGTCGGGCTAAATCCTGTGGTTTTGTTTTAGAATCAATTAAAGAAAGTACGGTTCTTGCTCTATCTGCAGCAGAAATACCTGTGGTAACTCCGTTTCCTTTTAAATCGACTGATACGGTGAAAGCTGTTTCCATGTGGTCAGTATTATTTGTGACCATTGGTTTTAAGTCTAATTCTTTACAACGTTTTTCGGTCAGTGGAGTACAAATTAATCCACGACCATGTGTTGCCATAAAGTTGATCATTTCAGGTGTTACTTTTTCAGCCGCAGCTAAAAAATCCCCTTCGTTTTCTCGGTCTTCATCATCAACAACTAAGATTATTTTTCCCTGACGAATATCCTCGATTGCTTCTTCAATTGTGTGGAGTTGTATTTTATCTGTGACCATTTTAGGTTGTTGTTTTTTTGTTAGTGGTAAATTTTTGTGCTATTTTTTGTAGTGTTTTTTGAAATGGAGCCAGTATAACATCCATATTGATTAAACCAATATCATTTGTAGCTCTATAGGTTAATAATATAGCAAGAGGGGATAGGATAAATGAAGACATCCAGGCTCCTAAGAATGGACTTATTCCGTTTTCTTGCGCAAATCTTTTTCCAAAAGTATTGATAAAATGGAAGCTAATAAATATTAGTACAGCAAAAATAATTGGTAGTCCAAGTCCTCCTTTTCTAATAATTGCTCCCAGTGGTGCTCCTATAAAAAACATCATAATACAAGCAAAAGCGATTACAAATTTATCATAAAATGCCAATAGGTGATTATTGATGTTTTTTTGTTTCGCCTGCAAATTGATTTTGCTACCGTCAATGCTGTATCCGATACTGCTCAGATTGCTGCTGGCTGTTCGCAAAATTTCCGATTTTTTCTTGTTGTCATACAAAGAAAGTATGTCCGAAGGAAGTGGTTTTCTCTTTTTGACCATTTCTTTGTTAGCTATATCATTGAAAGTTTTGTTTTCAATAACAGTTCTTAAATTAATGTTTTCAGAATAAGAGGCGACTTCAGTTTTGAAGTTTTTGTTTAAAGAATCTAAGGTATAATTTAATTCGTTTACCGTTAACATGGTATTTGTATTGGCTACTTTTTCTTTATCTACATCAACTTCGTTTAGTTGTGATAAGTCAATGTTAATAGTATATTTTTTAAAGGAACTTTTGGCAAAAGGAATTTTGTTTCGGTCAGAGAATTTTTTAGGAGTAATATCTTCATAGTAATTTCCGTCATTTAAAATCATTTGAAGAACACTTGAACTTTCGCTACTTATTAGTTCTCCTTTTTTAGCTTTTATGACTGTTTTGCTACCGTCGGCGTTCATTGATTTTTTGTGAATGGTAATTCCGGTTAGTTTATTACCATTTTCTCCCGACTTTTTATTGACTTTGATGTTATAGTATCCTACATCGCTAAATTGTCCCTCAGTTATAGCCATTGCAGGTTTTAATTGGGCAATACTTTTTCTGAAATTAATGAATTTGTATTCGGCAAACGGAATTACGTTATTGGCAAAAAAGAAAGCTACAATACTCAATAACAGAATGAATAAGGTAAGGCTTCTCATGGCTCTTTGCAAAGAGATTCCTGAGGATTTCATGGCGGCAAATTCATAGTTTTCAGCCAAATTACCAAAAGTCATAATCGATGCTAACAAGATGGATAATGGCAATACCAATGGTATGATACGCGGCATTGAAAAGAGTAAGAATTTGATAATTAACCCAAAGTCTAAATCTTTTCCTGCCAGTTCAGCTATAAAAAGCCAGATAGTTTGGAGTATGAATATAAAAAACAAGATTACAAATACCGTAGTAAATGTAATCAGGAATGTTTTTAACAAGTATTTGTCAAGGATTTTCACGAAATGGATTAATCTAATTTATTGATGTAGTAATTTGGATATTTGCTAGCTACAAAGGTAAATTGATTTTTTGACAAAGGCTGATTGGTTTTAAAAGAATTAACGGTTAAAGTTGTTTTTGTTCCTTTTTTACCGGTTTCAATCAAGTTGTAAATGTGTTTGGTTTGCACATCAATTCCTAACAGGATTTCTTTTCTTTGATCCTTAGGGTTTGTTGGAATTAATTTTACATACTGTATTTTTCGACCTCTTACATTTTGTAAAATATCCATCGAATATTTGTAACCACTATTGAAAAAAGTTAGCATTTTTGATGGTGTAACAGCACTGTCATCTTTTTCGTTAACTGTCGAAATGTTTATTTCTTCATCTTCAGGAACAATGGTATAAGTTTTTTTTCCGTCAAATATTTTAGTCATTCCCATGAAATTCAAAACATACTGATTACCTTTTAAGGTAACATTGCCTTTACTATCCTGATTGATATTTTCTTTACTGTTGTTAAGGGAGTATTTAAAATCGATTACAATGTTATTGTAGCTTTTTACTTTAGCTGTAACTTGGTCTAAAAGGGTTTTTGCTTTTTTGTCTTGTGCCTCTGCAGAAAAACAAATTAGTAAGATAAATGCAATTTGGATAAACTTTTTCATTGTAATTAATTATTTTCTTCATTATTAAAAAATTGATCGAGAGCGTGCATGTCCAGAATGTTTACGCTACGGGCTTTACTGCCTTCAAAAGGACCTACAATTCCTGCGGCCTCTAATTGATCAATTAATCGTCCGGCTCTGTTATAACCTAGTTTTAGTTTTCGTTGTAATAAGGATGCCGAACCTTGTTGTGCGTTAACAATAATTTCAGCAGCTTCTCTAAACAGGCTGTCTCTTTCGGAAATATCCATATCAAGATTGATGCCATTTTCTTCTCCACCGGTGTATTCAGGTAGTAAGTATGCAGTTGCGTAGGCTTTTTGTGAACCAACAAAATCAGTAATTTTTTCTACTTCAGGAGTATCGATAAAAGCACATTGTACACGCACTACATCATTTCCGTTTGTATATAATAAATCTCCTCGTCCAATTAATTGGTCAGCTCCCTGAGTGTCTAAAATCGTTCTGGAATCAATTTTAGATGTTACCCTAAAAGCAATTCTTGCAGGGAAATTAGCCTTAATCAAACCTGTAATTACATTTACCGAAGGTCTTTGGGTTGCAATAATCAAATGAATACCAATAGCACGAGCTAATTGAGCCAAACGCGCAATAGGAACTTCTACTTCTTTTCCTGCAGTCATAATTAAGTCGGCAAATTCATCGACTACTAATACGATATAGGGTAAAAAGCGGTGTCCGTTTTCAGGATTTAATTTTCGGGATTTAAATTTTTCATTGTATTCTTTGATGTTACGTACCATGGCATCTTTTAACAAAGAATAACGGTTGTCCATTTCCACACAAAGTGAATTCAGAGTATTCACAACCTTGGCATTATCAGTAATGATAGCATCTTCAACATCAGGTAGTTTTGCCAGATAATGTCTCTCAATTTTATTAAAAAGAGTCAATTCTACTTTTTTAGGGTCAACCAAAACAAATTTTACTTCGGCCGGGTGTTTTTTGTACAAAAGCGAAGTTAAAACAGCATTTAATCCAACCGATTTTCCTTGTCCGGTAGCACCTGCCATTAATAAGTGAGGCATTTTGGCTAAATCAACAACAAAAGTTTCGTTTGAAATGGTTTTTCCAAGAGCAATTGGCAATTCCATTTCAGCTTCTTGAAATTTGGTAGAACCAATAACACTTTTCATTGAAACCATAGTAGGATTCTTGTTTGGAACTTCAATACCAATGGTTCCTTTTCCCGGAATAGGAGCGATGATACGGATTCCAAGTGCCGAAAGTGATAAGGCAATATCGTCTTCTAAGCTTTTAATTTTTGATATTCTGATTCCGGCTTCCGGAACTATTTCGTATAAGGTTACTGATGGACCTACGGTCGCTTTAATTTGGGCAATTTCAATTTTATAATTGCGAAGTGTATCAACAATTTTATTTTTGTTTTCCTCTA
Organism: Flavobacterium sp. GSA192; assembly: GCF_006386525.1. Taxonomy (NCBI): domain Bacteria; kingdom Pseudomonadati; phylum Bacteroidota; class Flavobacteriia; order Flavobacteriales; family Flavobacteriaceae; genus Flavobacterium; species Flavobacterium sp. GSA192. The sequence continues at coordinate 34,013 of NZ_VAHC01000009.1, forward strand.
ATTCTTCCTGATTAATGGTAATTCCTCCTGTTGAATATTCTTTTAGTAAATCAAGGGTTGGGAATTTATAATTAGATAAATCCAGTGTTGGGTCAAATAATCCAAAATCAGCAACTAAGCGGGCAGCCAGATTTTCTTCGATTACTTCCTCTTCAGGGGAAGCTTCGATTACAAAATCATCATTAGCAACAGCCATTGCTACTGCTGCAGTTTTTTCAACAGCAAGTGGCTTCGAAATAGGATCTAAATTGATTTCGGATGGATTATTAATTGTTGGTTTTAAAGCTTCTTTATTGATTTCGAATTGAGAAGGTTTAAATTCAGGGATTTTTTCAGTTTCAGGCTCTTCTTCAGTTACTGCAAATTCCTCTAAGTTATAAGCACTATCGGTTTTTGGGGCAAAAGTAGCGTTGGTGTCTGAGATGTTTTCTTTTTTGCTGTTTTCAAAAAAGGACTGTACTTTTTCAGTAGATAATCTTAGTTTGAAAATAACATAAATTAGAATCCCAAAGATAAGCAACAATAAGGCACCTGTTTTTCCGATGTAATCCTGTAGAAATAAATTTAATTCGTAGCCTATTGTTCCGCCTAATTCAGGTAGTGAAGTGGCAAAAAATCCAAATAATACTGATAAATTAATCATGGCAAATAAATCCCAAAACCAAATGTTTTTGAGTTTTCGGCTGGAAAGACCAAGTATTAAAAAGATTCCTGTTAAGAAAAATAATCGAACAAATAGGAAAGAAGCCAATCCGAAACCTTGATAAACAATTAAATCAGCCAGGAAAGCACCAAACTTTCCCAGCCAATTTTTTACAGTTTCTGTTCTGTCAGCTAATTCTAAAACAGCACTTTGATCTTCTTGTCCATATACATAGAAAGAAACAAAAGCAACTAATAAAGCAACAGAAAATAATATTAAAAGACAGCCTAAAATGGTTTTATGCTGCTTTGATATTTCCCATGATTTTAAGACTTTAGGGTTAGAATTATTTTTCGGGTCTAAAGGTTCTTTTTTTGTTGTTTTTGCCATTCTATAATGTAGCTAAACCTCTAAATAAAATGAGGTACGTATATGATTAAACCAATAATTATTGCCGTAATTGCTGCAAAAAACACAGATCCGGCAGCAATATCTTTTATAAAACCAATTCTTTCGTGGTAATCCGGATGAATAAAATCGGCTACTTTTTCAATAGCGGTATTGAGTCCTTCGATGCTTAATACTAAACCGATAGCAAAAGTTTGGAAAAGCCATTCAGTGGCTGTTATTCCTATAAAAAAACCAGCTATACTTAATAGTATCCCAATGGAGAACTGAACCATTATGCTATGTTCAGTAGTGATAAGTTTAACAGCACCTTTTAAGGCGTAGTTAACACTTTTTAATCGTCCGCTTAAAAAAGAATTGTCTTTTTGAAAAGCCATATTAAAGCACTGCTAAAGCAGCTTCGTAATTTGGTTCGTTTGCAATTTCAGCCACTTGTTCTGTGTGCAAAATGGTTCCGTCAGCATCAGTGACAATTAAAACTCTGGAGTGTAATCCTGCTAAAGGACCATCAATAATTTCTAATCCGTTTGTTTTTCCAAAGCTTCCTTCCTGAAAGTCTGATAAATTAACTACATTTTCGATTCCTTCAGCTCCACAAAAACGTTTTTGAGCAAATGGTAAATCTCTTGAGATACATAAAACAGTTGTGTTTTCTAATTTGGCAGCAGCCTCATTGAATTTTCTAACTGATGTAGCACAAGTTCCGGTATCGATACTTGGAAAAATATTTAAAACTAATTTCTTTCCGTTAAAATCGCTTAAAGAAGCAACCGAAAGATCGTTTTTTACTAATTTAAAATCGGCAAGTTTTGAACCTACTTTTGGTAATTCTCCCGCAGTGTTTATTGGATTTCCTCCTAATGTAATTGAAGCCATAATTGATTTTTTTAATGAGCTTCAAAAGTATGAAAATTATTTAAGATTTAGGATTTCTGATTTAAGATTTTAAATCTTTGCGGAATCATTTTTTAACATAATGTCTATTTGAGGAATAGCCGTAAATGCAAAAAAAATGCAACTTTAAAAGGTGCATTTTATTTTTATAAAATCAAAGTTTTATTTGTCGATAGAGCCTAATACTCTTTTCATAAAAGTATTCAATGCTTCTTTTTTATCGGTTCCGTTTTTGATTAGTTTATGAACTTCGAGAGCACCATACATATTCGAAATTAATTCGCCAATAACATCTAATTCTTCATCTTTAAGTGAAGAAATCTCAGTCATTGCTTCCAGAACTTCTATAGTTTCAATGATGTAATCCTGGTCGTTTTCTTCGATAAACTGAGTCAGTTGTTTTATTACGGGTAGTTTCATAAAGTTAGAAATTAGAGGTTGGAAGTCAGAAGTGTTTTGTCGCTATTTTTATACGATTTCGTTAACCAATTCGATTAAGACTTCTTGTTTGTTCGTTTGGGTTTCGTTTACCAATTTTCCATTTACAAAAGTAGCAAAGGTTGGTAAATTGCTCACATTCGCTAATTTTCTGGATTCCGGAAAATTTTCAGCGTCAACTAGAGCAAAAGTGATCGATTCATTTTCGGTAGCCAGTTTTTTGAATTTTGGTTTCATAATACGGCAATTACCACACCATGATGCCGAAAACTGAACTACTACTTTTTCGTTTTCATTAACTAAATTGGCTAATGTATCTTCGTTTAATTCTATTAACATTTTTTTAGAGGTTCTAAGTCGCTAAGGTTCTAAGTTTTGATTCTTAGAACCTTATGACTTGTTATTAAATATTTAATTTAAAAGTTTTTATTTATTCTGGTATAAATCTTAGAGACTTTGTAACTCAGAATCTTAGCAATTTTAAAAAATTAGTTAGCGCTTAAGTAAGCAGCAGTACTGATTCTGTCAGCAGACATTGCTTCTTTACCTTCTTCCCAGTTAGCTGGACAAACTTCACCTTTAGTTTGTACGTGCGTGTAAGCATCTACTAAACGTAAATATTCGTTTACGTTACGACCTAATGGCATATCGTTTACACTTTCGTGGAAAATTTTTCCAGTTTCGTCCACTAAATAAGTAGCTCTGTAAGTTACGTTTGAACCTTCTACTAAATAAGTATCAGCATCTTCGTTGTAAGCACCAGCTTCAGCATCTAAGATTCCTAAAGCAGCAGATAAATTTCTTGTAGTATCAGCCAAAAGTGGGTAAGTTACACCTTCAATTCCACCATTGTTTTTTGCAGTGTTTAACCAGGCAAAGTGTACTTCGTTAGTATCACAAGAAGCACCAATTACAATAGTATTTCTTTTTTCAAATTCCGGTAAAGCAGCTTGAAAAGCGTGTAATTCAGTTGGGCAAACAAAAGTAAAATCTTTTGGATACCAAAACAAAAGTACTTTTTTGTTGTTGTTTACTGCTTCTTCAAAGATGTTGATTTTTAAATTATCACCCATTTCAGAAATGGCGTCAACTGTAATGCTTGGGAATTTTTTTCCTACTAAAGACATATTATTTATTTTTAAAGTTATTATTTGTTGGTGCAAAAATAAGTTATAAAAAAGGTTTGTAGTAATAGTAGTTGATTATTAATGTTTATTTAATAATAAGTTTTAGTTATGTTAAGGTTGTTTTTGGTTTTAAATTATTGAATATCAATAAAAACCGGAAGTTTTCCTGTGCATTTCGAATCAGATAAAAATTGTTCTGCTGCGTTAATTTGGAATTCTTCAAAATCCTGATATACCTGAATAAGTCTGGAAGCCTTGCTTAAATTAGGAATTAAAGACAAGACATAAGGATTTCCGAAAACGTAAATCAGGCATTTTTTTGTGGTCAATAATTTTTCTAATAATTTAAAAATAGCATCGTCAATTTCAAATTGATTTAAAGGTTTTGCTTTGGGAACAAACAACGAAATAATGAGGTAATTAAATGATGCTGCTATTTTTTCGAAAGCTTCAAAATCAAAATCTACAATAGACTCAATTGCAAATTGAGGACAATGTAATTTGGAATTAATGGTTTTTGAAAATTTATTTTCCGCATTTTTATAAATTGACAATTGTGCTGTTTTTTTCTCGCTATTCGCTTTTTGAATGCTTTCAAAATCAATAGTATCAATGATTTTTGTAATGCTGAATTGAGCAATTTCAGCATTTAACGCTGCGGCTTTTTCAAAATCTAAATTTCCTTTTGGTTGGTTAGCAGTAATAATACCTACTTTTTCCTTGCATTTTAGAATTCGATTATAGCTTTCCTCAATGCGCTCTTCAGAGGCATTTTCTAAAATGGCTTGGATTCCTTCGGGAACATTTTCGGCAAAACACAATACATCATTTCCGGCATTAAAAGCTTCCCATTCGAGTTGCCCTTTAATATCGTATAATTTCGAAACACTGTGCATATTCAAGGCATCAGAAATTACTAAACCATCATAACCCAATTGCTCTCTTAAAAGTGTTTGGATAATATTTTTAGACAAGGTTGCCGAAGTGTTTTTTCCTTCATTCAAAGCCGGAACAGCCAAATGTCCAATCATAATTGAATCGACATCATTCTCGATTCCTTTGATAAACGGATACAATTCGTTTGCCAATAATTGTTCCAGGTTTTCTTCTAAAACAGGCAACCCTAAATGTGAATCAACATTGGTGTTTCCATGTCCAGGAAAATGTTTCAAACAGCCTAAAACACCAGCGTCACTCATTCCTCGTAAATATTCTAGAGCAAAATTGGCAACTTTATTTTTGTCTTCTCCAAAAGAACGATAACCAATTACCGGATTATTTGGATTATTATTGATATCAGCCAAAGGAGCCAAATTATAATGAATCCCCGCTGATTTTAAGTCCAATGCAATTTGTTTCCCAACTTCGTACACCAAGTCTTTTTGCTCTTCCGGTAAGGCTCCTAAAGTAATCGCATAAGGATATTGAGGTGTTTTTTCGACACGCATCGCTAAACCCCATTCAGCATCAATACTCATCAAAAGTGGAGTGGAAGCACATTTTTGATAACGGACAATTAATTCTTTTAATCGAAGGTAGCTGTCATCGTTGAATTCAATTTTTTTCTTCGATTCATAATTCGTCGCAGCACTGGCACGACTGTGAAAAAAAGTCAATCCGCCAATATTGTATTTTCTGATTAATTCTTCGGTTGCCTGGATGTTTTCTTCGCTGTCATTGATAAAAACAGCCGGAAAAAAGAATTGTCCTATTTTTTGTGCTTGTGTCATTATTGAGAATTTTATGCTTTTTTGGTATACGGATAAAACGGATTTACTTCGTAAAGACGCGGATGAAAACAGATTTTTTAAAATCCGTTAGTATCTGTGTTTTCGCTTTGCGAATCCGTGAAATCCGTGTGCTATTGGTTGATTGCTTCTTCGGTTTTCTTCCCAAAATCCTTCGGAAAAACTAAAAATCGGGATAAAATGATTCCAGGAATTGTAGCTAAGAAAACCCAGATAAAGAAATTTCCATAACCTAAATATTCCTGAATGTATCCGCTAAGCATTCCCGGAAGCATCATGCCTAATGCCATAAAACCAGTAGCAATAGCGTAGTGGGATGTTTTTGATTCGCCTTCGGCAACATAAATTAAGTACATCATAAAAGCGGCAAAACCAAAGCCGTAACCAAATTGCTCCAAAATAACTACCACATAGATATAATAAACCGAAGCGGGATGAAAATGTGCTAGCAATACAAATCCAATAATAGGCAAGTGCATAATTAAAATCATAGGCAACATCCATTTTCCTAACCCTTGTTTAGAAATTGCGATTCCGCCTAATATTCCTCCAACAGTAAGTGCTATTAATCCGAATGTTCCATATATTAATCCAACATCTTCGGTTGCTAATCCCATTCCTCCTACATCTGTTTTATCGACTAAAAAAGGAGTCAGCATCTTGAGTAATTGTGATTCTCCTAAACGGAATAAAAGGATGAAAGCAAGGATTAATCTAATTTGTTTCTTTTTGAAAAAACTTGCAAAAACAGTGGCAAAATTTTTCTCTTCGGTTTCTCCTGCTTTAATTGGCAATTCTGCTTTTGGAGTAGCAAAATAGTTGTAGATAGTTAAAAAAGTCATTACCAATCCAACGAAAATCATGGTGTACGACCAGGCTTTTTGATTGTCACCATACAAATGTTCCAAATAACCGGCTAATAAAATAATTAATCCATTTCCTGTTAGCATTGATGCTCTGTAAAAAGTGCTTCGGATTCCTAAAAAGAAGGATTGTTGGTCTTTGGTTAACGCTAATAAATAAAATCCGTCACTGGCTACATCATTGGAAGCAGAAGCAAAGGCGGCTACCCAAAAAATAGCCAAACTCATCATGAAAAACTGAGTTGTTGGAATAATAAATCCCACAAGCAAGAAGGCAATCGAAATGAATAATTGCATGGCTAAAAACCATTTTCGTTTGGTACCATGCAAGTCAATAAACGGACTCCATAAGGGTTTAATTACCCATGGTAAGTATAATAAACTGGTGTATAATCCAATGTCTTCATTGCTGATTCCGAGGTTCTTGTACATTAATACCGAAACGGAAATGATTATTACATACGGAAAACCTGAAGCAAAATTTAATAATGGAATCCAATACCAAGGGTTATTATCTGTCTTCATTTGTTTTTAGGTTTTTATTGTTTGCTTTTAATAAAGTGGCCTGACTTTCATTTCCAAAATAATCGATAAAGGTCAATGCGCAGTTATTGTGTTTTTCCAGATATAATTTTGGTATTTTGATGCTGATGCTGTCATTAGTTTCTTTAAAAGCTATTTTGTCAATAATCTGACTTGGATCATTAACATTAATCAGGTTTTTATTGGTAACTCCATAAACCACAACATAACGTATCTTACTTTGGGTTGGAAAACTCAGGCTAATTACAGTATTATCGCTTTGATGGTTGATGTTCATTACATTTGGCACATCTTTAACTTCTTGTCTCGAATTAGGAACTACATAAGGCAAGGCAGGATATTGGTATTGATTGTCTTGCAGTAATTGGGTTACAGCTTTGTTTTTGTTCACAAACCATTTGGCACTAAAAAAAGCATTTCCGTTAACGTTAGGGTAGCTGCGGGTCAAATCAATTTGGTTTGGAATTTCGTTAGGATTGAACCATTTTTTATCCGAATCATTATTGATTTTGTATGTTCCGTTTCCAATGTAAAGAGCAGTGTTTGTATTAGTGTTTTCAGACCACCATTTTAATAATTTAGCATATGAAGCAGTTTTGTGCTCAATGCTCCAGTACAACTGAGGTAAAAGGTAATCAATGTAATTACCTTCCATCCAGGCCATTGGGTCGGCATACAAATCGTCATAATTCGTTTGTCCGGCCTGTGTGTCAGAACCTTTTGGATCAACTGATTTGTTTCTCCAGACCCCAAAAGGACTGATGCCAAATTGCACCCAAGGTTTTAGTTTTTTGATAGCATCATAAGTGTTTTTTAGATAATTGTTCACATTGTCTCTGCGCCAATCTTCCACACTCATGCCTTTTCCGTATTTTCTATAGGAAGCGGTATCGTTAAATGCTTCTCCTTGTATTCTGTACGGATAAAAATAATCATCAAAATGAATGGCATCCACATCATATTTAGTAACTACTTCGTTAACTACATTAATTAAATGTGCCTGAACTTCAGGTAATGCCGGATTGTAATAATATTTTCCGCCATATTTAATCATCCATTCAGGGTGTTTGATTACATCATGACTTCTGCTTAATTCGGATGTGTTCAAATCCATAGTCGCTCTGTAAGGATTGAGCCAGGCATGAAATTCAAATCCACGATTGTGCGCTTCAGTAATCATCCAATCTAAGGGATCGTAAAAAGGATAAGGTGCTAACCCTTGTTTTCCAGTCAGGTATTTTGACCAAGGCGCTAAATTTGTTGGATACATAGCATCACCGGCGCTGCGTATTTGTACTATAACTACATTGTAATTCAGTTTTTTATAAGTATCTAGAATCTCAATAAAATCGGCTTTTTGTTTGGCTACCGAATCGGTATTTTTTACAGGCCAGTCAATATTGGCAACCGTTGCAATCCACACGGCTCTGAATTCGTTTTTGGGATTAGCGGTTTTATTTTGTGCCTGGCTGTAGCCAAAAGACAGCAACAAAACGGAGATAAATAAGCAGATTTGGTTTTTATGATTCATTGAATGCGATGTTTTAACAGTTACCAAAAATAGTTTTTTTAGCGAAGTTTATCAGATAATTTAGGATTAATTTTCCTTATGTTTTTTAGTCATACAATTTTTTTGCCAAAACAAAAAAACTTGGTGTTTTCGAGATTTCACTGTCCTTAGCTTCCGCAGTCGAGTATCAAATGTTTGAAGAATGCTTAAAAAGAAAAGCTGTTTGAGCGTTAGCGAGTTCTTTTCTTTTAGCATTCGAAAACTAATTTGACCGACGAGGAAGCGTAAGACTTGAAATCGAAGATTCATGAATACCAAAAAACAATAAGAACGCATGAATATTTTTTTGTTTCTTTTTTGATCAAGCAAAAAAGAAAAAAAATAATTAAAAAACACTTTCAACCAACAGGTATATTATATTTGTCAAATAATTTTTAGAACTGTATTAAATACACAAAAGATATTCTATTTATGTCTCATTCACACTCGTTAAAGCAATTGTCCGATTCTTTAGAAGGAAGCCTTTTATATGATGATCTTCATAAAACTTTATATGCCACTGATGCTTCGGCGTACCGAATTGTTCCTTTGGCAGTAGCTTTGCCAAAAAGTACTGAGGATATTGTAAAATTAGTGCGTTATGCCATTGAAAATAAAACGACATTAATCCCAAGAACTGCCGGAACGTCTTTGGCAGGACAAACTATTGGTGACGGAATTGTGGTAGATGTATCGAAACATTTTACAAAAATTGTCGCTTTCGATGCCGAGAAAAAGACCGTTACGGTACAACCGGGTGTTATTAGAGATGAATTAAATTTGTATTTAAAACCACACGGGGTATTTTTTGGACCTAATACCTCTACTTCTAATCGTTGTATGATAGGAGGAATGGTGGGGAATAACTCTTCTGGGACTACTTCTATTCGTTACGGAGTTACCCGTGATAAGATTGTTGAAATCAAAACAGTGCTGGCCGATGGTTCTATAGCTATTTTTAATACAATTACTTCGGCTGAATTTGTAGAAAAAACCAAAGGAGATTCTTTAGAAAGTGCCATTTACAGAAAGCTTTATGAAGAATTGTCTAATGAAGCCAACCAGCAAGAGATAAAAAACGAATTTCCAAAACCGGAAATCCACAGACGAAATACCGGTTATGCGGTTGATGTGTTGTTGAAATCGGATTTGTTTGGAGGTACTGAACCAACAATAAATGTAGGTAAACTACTTTGTGGTAGCGAAGGAACTTTGGCTTTTACAACTGAAGTTACTTTGCAATTAGACGATTTACCGCCAACGAATAACATCATGGTGGTGACTCATTTTACCAGTATTCAGGAAAGTTTAGAGGCGGTAATGATTGCCATGAAGCATCATTTGTACACCTGCGAAATGATTGACGATACTATCTTAGATTGTACGAAACACAATAAAGAACAAAGTAAAAACCGCTTTTTTATTCAGGGCGAACCCAAAGCGATTATGATGTTTGAGGTAGGTTCGTACATCAGCATGGAAGAAGCCGAAAAGCAGGCCGATGTCCTGATTAAAGAATTAGAAGACAATAATTTTGGTTATGCTTCGGTAAAATTATACGGTGCCGATATTGAAAAAGTAAACGAACTCCGCAAAGCGGGTCTTGGACTTTTAGGAAGCATTGTGGGCGATGATAAAGCAGCCGATTCTATTGAAGATACTGCGGTGGAATTGAGCGATTTGCCTAATTATATTGCTGATTTTTCGGCTATGATGAAACGTCACGGACAGGAAGCCATTTATTATGCTCATGCCGGTGCGGGCGAATTGCACCTGCGTCCGGTGTTGAATTTAAAGACTAAGGAAGGTGTTTACCAATTTAGAAATATCGCTACCGAAGTCGCTATTTTGGTTAAAAAATATAGAGGTTCCTTAAGTGGAGAACACGGAGACGGAATTGTAAGAGGTGAATTTTTACCTTTTATGATTGGTGAAAAGAATTACGAATTATTGAAACGCATCAAATTAGCATTCGACCCGAATTCGGTTTTGAATATGGGCAAAATTGTTAATGCCTTAAAAATGGATGAGAATTTCCGTTTTGAAACCGATAGGGTAGAACCGGATATTCAAACCATTCAGGATTTCTCAGACAGTATGGGGATTTTGAGAGCTGCCGAAAAATGCAATGGTTCGGGCGATTGTAGAAAATTGCCTTCGGCGGGAGGGACTTTATGCCCAAGTTATCGCGCTACCCGCAATGAAAAAGACACAACTCGTGCCCGTGCCAACGCTTTACGCGAATATTTAACGCATTCTGAAAAAGACAATAAATTTGATCACAAGGAATTATACGAAGTTTTTGAATTGTGTGTGAGTTGTAAAGCCTGTGCCAGCGAATGCCCGTCTAATGTGGATGTGGCGACTTTAAAAGCGGAATTTTTATACCAATACCAAAAAGCAAATGGTTTTTCGTTTCGAAATAAAATCTTTGCTAATAATGCCAAGATGAATAAGATGGGAAGTCTTTTTCCTGCCCTGACTAATTTTGTTTCCAATCTTTCCATTGTAAAAAAAGGAATGGGAGTGGCACAGAAACGTGAAGTTCCGCTATTGGCCAAACAGACTTTTAGAAAATGGCTTAGCAATAACAATGTCAATAGCAATAAGGAATATCCAAATGGTAAAGTGGTGTTGTTTTGCGATGAATTCACTAATTATTATGATGTAAATGTAGGGATTGATGCTTTCGAATTGTTGACAAAATTAGGCTACGAAGTGGTAGTTGTGGAGCATGAAGAAAGTGGAAGAGCTTATATTTCGAAAGGATTTCTGGAAGAAGCTAAAATGATTGCGATAAAAAACGTTGCTACTTTTGCACCTATTATTTCAGATGATTGTCAGTTAATAGGAATTGAACCTTCGGCAATATTGACTTTCAGGGATGAATATTTAAGATTGGCAGAAGATAAAACTGCTGCCGAAAAATTAGCTAAAAACGTTTTGACTATCGAAGAGTTTTTCAAGAAAGAAATTGGAGCAGGGAAAATTCATTCAGGACAATTTTCGACCAGCGAAAAGCAGATTAAAATTCACGGACATTGCCACCAAAAATCATTGAGTGCTGTCGAAGCTACTTTTGCGATGTTGAATGTGCCTAAAAACAATTCGGTTACTATTTACAACTCCGGTTGTTGTGGAATGGCGGGTTCTTTTGGTTATGAAGAAGAGCACTACGAAATAAGCATGCAAATGGGTGAAGATACCTTGTTCCCAAAAATCAGGGCTACCGATGAAAATGTGTCTATTGCCGCAGCAGGAACTTCTTGCCGTCATCAAATTTATGATGGTACCAGCCGAAAAGCCCAGCATCCGGTTTCAATACTAAAAAGTTGTTTGATTAATTAAATTGCAATAGCAATAACAATTTCAAAAATCAATAGGAAAAAGAGCTATTCTTCGATAAGGAGGGTAGCTCTTTTTTTGTTTTGCTTTAAAAATAAATAATACTTTGTATGTAAGAAATATTTTTAAATTTGTGTTTATGTATTAAAAAAAATATGTAATAATGTAAGTTGAAAATTTACGGATATTATATATGATTTGAAGAAAATAGGATGGAGTTATATGTTTATAAACTAGTTACCTGCAACTGTAAAGATGGGCCAAATGATGTCAAAAGACTATAAAAAAGTAATCTTAGATAAACTGACAAGAGAACTTAAAGAACAACATTTTAAGAAAAAGGGAAATTTATTTAGCTTTTCAAATGGGGACTTGACCTATTTCATTGGAGTACAAAGTAGTCAAAGCTCGACAGCTAGCATTCTTAAATTGACAGTAAATACTGAAATCGCCAGTGTATCTATTTCAAAACTTGACGATACAAGTTTACCGATAGAACATCAACGTCATTATAATCGAAGAATTGGTTTTTACCTTGATGATAAACAAGACAAGTGGTGGACCGTGGAAAGTATTGATTCAGCTATAAAAGCAGCAAATGAAATTGCTGAAATTATTGGAGAAAAAGTAATACCGAATTTTGAGACTATTAGGAGTACAAGTGACTTAGTGACACTTTGGAGAAATGGAGGTTGGTTAGGAATTACTGAAGGACAACGAAAACACTATCTTTCTTTATTAGAAAATTTTGAAAAGTAGAAACCCTACTGCGCTGATTTACCACAATAGTTAGCGCAGAATTATATTCTGTGCCCGCAAAGATTTTCAAAACAACCTTTAACAAGCAATGAAAAAGCTATTCCCCCAGCTAGCGCGAGCACAATGTCATTAAGTTAAGAGTTTTTTGCTGAATTAGCAAGTGTTTTTAATTGTTTTTTAATACTATTTTTCGTATTTTTATTATCAAATAATAACACCTGAATTTTGAAAAAAAACGAGTACTTTT